>BBOA01000004.1 GCA_001485295.1 Type-B symbiont of Plautia stali | reverse complement strand
GGGGCACTATCCGCAGCGATGCTGGCGCGCAGCCGTCAGGCGCTGAAACTGCGCACTGGACTGGAGCAGGCGGCATGAGCGAGCACAACATCACCGACATCATAGCGCGCGGTCTCGACGTGCTGTTGTTCTGCGGCATTAACCCCAGCCACTCTACGGCGCATACCGGCAATCGTTTCTAGAGGGTGCTCTGGCTGGCTGTATTTACCCGCCAGCAATTTAAGCCGGAAAAGTAACAGCGGCTGCTGGAAACTGGCTGCAGCATCACCATGCTGGTGGAGCGCCCCACCGTGCTGGCGAACCAGCTGGCAGCTGAAGAGCTGTGCGACGGCGGTGCGCGCCTGACCGATAAGGTGCTGAACTACCAGCCGCGCGTGTGCTGGCGATCCTCGGCAAAAACGCTTTTAAGCGCGCCTTTAATCAGCCCAAAATGGGGAGTATAGCTTAACTTTATAGGTAAAACTAGGTCTGGGTGCTGCTTAATATCCGAGCGGGCTTAACCGCGCTTCGCTGTAGGAAATCGTCGAGGCCTATCGGCAACTTCGTGATGCGTTACATAAAAGCGGCTAATAAAACGTGAGCAGGCTCGGCTTACTGCTGGCTGATGATTGTTCCCCGTCAGGTTTCTTGCTAAACTACTAAACTAGTTGGTAGACAATAAAAGGGGAGTAGCATGAAAAAGTACCTGATTATCGTAGCGGCGCTGCTGTTTACCGCGCCGGGCTGAAGTGAAACGCTGCGCGTATTCTGTTCCGGCTGGATGTATCCCGTGTTGGAAAGCCTTAAAGCCGATTATGAAAAACGTAGCAGCAATCAGCTGACGCTGGAGGCAGCGTCAGCTATGGGAGATACGCCGCAGACGATCCCGAGACGCAGATGTGCTGGTGAGGGTCAACTACGCCATCGAGCCGCTGGGGCAGCAGGTGAAAGTGGACACGCATGCGCACCCTTATATTGCAAGAGCAATATAAGCAGGGTAGGCTGATGCCCGATATCAGCAATGTTGCGAAGTTTAAATAGATTCTGACGAAAGCTTCGTTCATCGCCGTCTCCGACAGCATCATCGGACGGCACGGTGGTGATCGCCTCCAGCAAACAGCCGCAGGCGGCATAAGACTTTATCTACTATCTGCAAAGCGATCAGGCGAAAACCATGATGCGAGACAAAGGGCTGACACCGTTATAAAGGCAATAAAAACCCCGGCAAGCCCGGGTTTTATTTAACGAACGACAGAGCGGATTAGTCGTCCAAGAAGCTGCGCAGCACTTCCGAGCGGCTCGGGTGGCGCAGTTTACGCAGCGCTTTCGCTTCAATCTGACGAATACGCTCACGCGTGACGTCGAACTGTTTGCCCACTTCTTCCAGCGTATGGTCAGTGTTCATATCGATACCGAAACGCATGCGCAGCACTTTGGCTTCGCGCGCGGTTAGGCCCGCCAGCACGTCGTAGGTGGCTGAACGCAGGCTCTCGGAGGTGGCAGAGTCGAGCGGCAGCGGCAGCGTGGTGTCTTCGATAAAGTCGCCCAGATGCGAATCTTCGTCGTCGCCAATCGGCGTCTCCATAGAAATCGGCTCTTTAGCAATTTTTAACACTTTGCGGATCTTGTCTTCCGGCATCAGCATACGCTCAGCCAGCTCTTCCGGGGTCGGCTCGTGGCCCATCTCCTGGAGCATCTGGCGCGAGATACGGTTGAGCTTGTTAATGGTCTCAATCATATGCACCGGAATACGGATGGTACGCGCTTGGTCGGCGATAGAGCGGGTGATAGCCTGACGGATCCACCATGTCGCATAGGTCGAGAACTTGTAACCGCGGCGGTATTCAAACTTATCAACCGCTTTCATCAGGCCAATGTTGCCTTCCTGAATCAGGTCGAGGAACTGCAGACCGCGATTGGTGTATTTTTTCGCGATTGAAATCACCAGACGCAGGTTAGCCTCGACCATCTCTTTCTTCGCACGACGCGCTTTCGCTTCGCCGATAGACATGCGACGGTTGATATCTTTAATCTGCTCGATCGTCAGGCCGGTCTCTTCTTCGATCTGATGTAGTTTTTGCAGATAACGCATCACATCTTCTTCAACTTCCTTCAGCTTCTCTGACCAAGTTTTATTCATGGCCAGCGCTGCTTTGAACCAGCTTTCGCTAGTCTCGTTGCCGGTAAACAGCGTGATGAAGTTTTTCTTCGGCATTTTGCACAGTTCAACGCACAGCTTCATGATGATACGCTCTTGCGTACGCACGCGATCTATCATCTCACGCATGTTGTTGACTAGGTAGTCGAATTGCTTCGGCACTAGGCGGAACTGCTTAAAGACGTCAGAAAGGTTCTGGATCTCTTTTACTGCGTCAGTATGGCTGCGACCTTTGCTCTTGATGACGGTGCGGGTCGTTTCATACTGCGTGCGCAGCTCGATGAATCTTTCGCGCGCCAGCTCTGGGTCTATAGAGTTATCGTCGTCGGAGTTGTCGTCTTCGCTCTCCTCGTTTTCATTTTCGTCGGCGCCGCGGTCTTCTTCAGACAGCTCAGAGCCGACGTGAGTAGCGGTAGGCGCCAGATCTTCTTCAGCATTTGGATCCACGAAGCCGGTGATCAAGTCGAAAAGGCGAGATTCGCCCGCTTCGACTTTGTCATACTGCTCTAGCAGATAGGTAATAGCTTCCGGGTATTCCGCAACCGAACACTGTACTTGGTTGATGCCGTCTTCGATGCGCTTGGCGATGTCGATTTCGCCTTCACGCGTCAGCAGTTCAACGGTACCCATTTCGCGCATATACATGCGCACTGGGTCGGTGGTGCGGCCAATTTCAGATTCAACGCTGGATAACACCTGAGCGGCGGCCTCCGCGGCATCTTCGTCAGCATCGGCGCTGTTCTCATTCAGCATCAGATCGTCGGCGTCAGGGGCTTCTTCCACCACCTGAATGCCCATATCGTTGATCATCTGGATGATGTCTTCGATCTGATCGGAGTCGACGATATCTTCCGGCAGATGGTCATTGACCTCAGCATAGGTCAGATAGCCTTGCTCCTTACCACGGGTGACAAGCAGCTTGAGCTGTGACTGCGGGTTTTGCTCCATAAGACGGTATCCACACTTCTGTTAATTAGATTAGTGTCAGTCGGCAGCGAGCCAACTATAATAGTGAAGGCGTTGTGTTATTGCCGCTGCCTTCGTCGCGGCTAGGGCTTTTGCTCCTCGTACATCGGCACTTAAGCCTCTTTAACTGTGCGCGATCTATACGCGCCAGCCCGGCTAGCTTCTCCGCTGTAGTCCTGCTAACTGTGAGCATCGGCGCTATGCATTTCTAAATTATAAGGTCTTCGGCTTGGCTTATCGCGTCGCTTAGCCTCGGCTTGCGGCGCGTTGCCCTAGAAACTAATGGGTCAGAGAGGCGCTTTTTGGCTATCCACAACACTCTGATACACTTAAAATTCTACTTTTTCGCCAGCGCTTGGCTTAATGTCCAGAATTCGCGGCGCTCTTCGGCGCCCAAACCATGGGTGCGATCGCGTGCGATCAGCTCTTCCAGACGTTGTTCCAGCGCGGCGTCGTAAATGCTCGCCAGCGAGTCATGAAACACTGCTTCAACTTCCTCATCGACTATCATGTGGTTCCATATGGCTAAGGTTTCAAGCGTCCGGCTAAAATTTGTCCCACGATATAATTCTAGTAGTTGTCCGGTGGTCAACCCAGGATTCTTGTTACAATGGCTAACCAATTCAATAAACAGCGGCAAGCCGGCCATTTTCATCTGCGCCAGTCCCTCAAGCGTCGGCACCCGCGTTGCCAGCTGCGGATTTTGCACCAGCAGCGCCACCAGCACGCGCATGGTAGTGCGCTTCAGCGGCGATGCCGTCGGAGCCGCGCCGCTGGCTGGTTGCTTCGGCATCAGCTTCTCTAACTGGTTATCGTCAAGAATGCCGAGTTTATTACCCAGCTCCTGACGCATATAGATGCGCAGGGTTTCGCCTTGGATCTGCGTAATCAACGGCAGCGCCAGCGTGCTGAGGCGCGCTTTACCGTCGCGCGTGCTCAGATCCACCTGCGGCAACAGCGAGTCGAACAGGAAAGAAGAGAGCGGCATCGCCTGCTCCATACGCGCCTCAAACGCGTCTTTCCCTTCTTTACGCACCAGCGTGTCCGGGTCTTCGCCGTCAGGCAAAAACATAAAGCGTAGCTGACGTCCGTCATTCATGTAAGGCAATGCAGTTTCCAGTGCGCGCCACGCGGCTTCGCGCCCGGCGCGATCGCCGTCGTAGCAGCAAATCACGGTATCGGTGCTGTGGAACAGCAGCTGGATATGCTCCGCCGTGGTCGAGGTGCCTAACGACGCCACCACGTAATCGATGCCGAACTGCACCAGCGCCACCACGTCCATATAGCCTTCGACCACTAGCAGACGAGCAGGCTGCGGATGATTCTTTTGCGCTTCGTACAGGCCGTAAAGCTGGCGGCCTTTGTGAAAAATGGGCGTTTCCGGCGAGTTGAGGTACTTGGGAGTATCGTTGCCCAGCACGCGACCGCCGAAACCAATGACCCGCCCGCGCTTATCGCGGATGGGAAACATCACGCGCCCGCGGAAGCGGTCGTAGGTGCAGCCCTTGTCGTTGGAAACCAGCATGCCGGCTTCCATCAGAGAGTCATTATTATCCTTATTATCGCCGAAACGCTTTAAAACGTTATCCCAACCAGCGGGTGCGAAACCAATGGCGAAATGCTCAATCACTTCGGCGCTTAAGCCGCGGTTGCTGAGATAGTCGCGCGCCGCGCGCGCATGGGACTGCGTCAGGCTTTGCTGATAAAAACCGTTAAGGTTGTCCATCAGCTGATAGAGGTTCTGACGCTGATGGCGCTCTATCGGATTCGGCCCGCTGCCCGCTTCGTAGGGCACTTCCAGACCATGCTGCGTCGCCAGCTCTTCGATACTCTCGACAAACTCCAGTCGATCGTAATTCATCAAAAAGTCGATGGCGTTGCCGTGTGCGCCGCAGCCGAAGCAGTGATAGAACTGCTTTTCGCCGTTTACGGTGAAAGAGGGGTTTTTTTCATTATGGAAAGGACAGCACGCATGAAAGTTCTTACCCTGCTTTTTCAGCTTAACGCGGGCATCGATAAGATCCACGATGTCCGTGCGGGCAAGCAGATCATTGATAAAAACGTGTGGGATTCTTCCAGCCATAAGCCCTAAATTTTCAGCTCATAAACGGCAACAAGCCGCGCTTCCTTTCGGAAAGCACGGCCTCTTACGTGACTCTGTCTGCGTTTAACACGCGGTGGAGACAAACCTCCGGAAGAACTTAGTACAGACGAGTGCGGCGTGCGTTTTCGCGAGCCAGTTTTTTGGCGTGACGCTTAACTGCTGACGCTTTAGCGCGCTTACGCTCTGTGGTCGGTTTTTCATAAAACTCACGACGACGAACTTCAGCCAGAACGCCTGCTTTCTCACAGGAACGTTTGAAGCGACGCAGTGCTACGTCGAACGGCTCGTTTTCACGTACTTTAATTACCGGCATGTAACTCTCACCTCTATAGAATATAGAATTCGGTTTTTGTTGCTGACTGCGGCGCCAGCACATTTCAAAGTGCTACAGCATTTTACTCTAAATCTTACTCCAACGCCAGCTGGTTTGTAAAGCACCATGGACAATAAAGAACCAACAGGAGCGTTTGCCGATGTGGCTGCGGGTTTTTTCAAGGCTGCGGAGTATAGCGCACTCTTTGCGAGCCACGAAATCACTTTTTGCAGCGAAAGCGTCGACGGACGAAGGTGTTGCTATGCTACACTGCGCGCCGCAAGTAAGAGGTAAGCGCTATGCGAATTCTGGGTATTGAAACATCCTGCGATGAAACCGGCATCGCAATCTATGGTGACGAAGCGGGCTTGCTCGCCAATCAGCTTTACAGCCAAGTGGAACTGCACGCGGATTACGGCGGCGTGGTGCCGGAACTGGCGTCGCGCGATCATGTGCGCAAAACCGTGCCGCTGATTCAGGCGGCGCTGAAACAGGCGAACCTACAGCCGCAGCAGATAGACGCCGTCGCCTACACGGCGGGGCCGGGTCTGGTCAGCGCGCTACTGGTCGGCGCCACCATTGGCCGCGCGCTGGCCTTTGCGTGGAAGGTGCCAGCGGTTCCCGTCCACCATATGGAAGGCCATCTGCTAGCGCCAATGCTGGAAGAGAACCCGCCGGCGTTCCCGTTTGTGGCGCTACTGGTGTCGGGCGGACATACCCAGCTGATCGGCGTCGCCGGCATCGGCGAATATACGCTGCTGGGCGAATCCATCGACGACGCGGCGGGTGAAGCCTTCGATAAAACCGCCAAGCTGCTCGGACTAGACTATCCCGGCGGACCGATGCTGTCGAAGATGGCACAGCAGGGCGTCGCGGGACGTTTTACCTTCCCGCGTCCGATGACGGATCGTCCTGGGCTGGACTTCAGCTTTTCCGGCCTGAAAACCTTTGCCGCCAACACTATCAGCGAAAATGCGGACGACGCGCAGACCCGCGCCGATATCGCCCGCGCCTTCGAGAATGCGGTGGTCGATACGCTGATGATCAAGTGCAAGCGCGCGCTGGATCAAACCAGCTTTAAGCGGCTGGTGATTGCGGGCGGCGTCAGCGCTAACCGCTCGCTGCGCGAGCGAATGGCGCAAATGATGCAGACACGCGGCGGCAAGGTCTTCTACGCGCGCCCGGAGTTCTGCACCGACAACGGCGCGATGATCGCCTATGCGGGCATGATACGTCTGAAAGCGGGCACGTGCAGCGGGCTCGGCGTCAGCGTACGGCCGCGCTGGCCACTGGCGGAAATGCCGGCAATCTGATGAAAAAAGCCGGCATCGATCGCCGGCTTTATTTCTTCTCTTCGCACGCTTTTTTACGCTTCCAGATTTTATTCTCCTGACCGCGCCACAGTTGCTGAATATTGTCGTGATGACGCAGCAGAATCAGGCATGACAGTATCGATACCGGAAAGGTGAACTGCGGCTTAAACCACCAGACGTAAAAGGGCGCAATTAGAGCGCTGACGATGGCGCCTAGTGACGAGTAGCCGCTTAGCAGAACCGTCAGCAGCCAAGTGCCGGTCATCAACCCGGTTAAATCCCAGCCGATAGGCGCTATAGCGCCCAGCGCGGTCGCCACGCCTTTGCCGCCGCGAAAGCGAAAAAAGAGCGGATAGATATGGCCGAGACAGGCGGCGATAGCGGTGAGGCCGAGATAGAACGGAGCGAGATGCAGCAGATAGGCCAGCCATACCGGCACCATGCCTTTAAGAATATCGAAAACCAATACGCAGGCTGCTACGGCTTTGCCGCCGATGCGCAATACGTTAGTCGCGCCAGGATTGCCTGAACCCTGAGTGCGCGGATCGGGCAGACCGGCGACTTTGCAGACCAGAATTGCGCTCGAAATCGAACTGCAAAGATACGCGAAAAAAATCATAATAAGCGCGATAGCACTCATATTACCGTACCGTTTCCTTTAGGGTCGTTTTGTCTTTGTTAACCGTGGATAATATGAATTATATGCCGGAAGTGGTATCCGGCTTAGCCAAAAACAGAGACTACTATCATGGATATCGTTTTTATCGAACAACTCACTGTGTACACCATCATTGGTGTTTACGACTGGGAACAGGGCATCCAGCAGAGGCTGGTACTCGATGTCGAAATGGCGTGGGACAACCTTCAGGCGACACGCAGCGACTATGTAAACGACTGTTTGAGCTATGCTGATGTCTCTGAGGCGATCCTAACCCACCTTAGCGGTACGCGCTTCGCGCTGGTTGAGCGCGTAGCCGAAGAGATCGCCGATCTGCTGATGACACGTTTCAACACGCCGGGCGTGCGAATCAAGGTCGCCAAACCGGGCGCCGTGGCGCAGGCCGCGCAGGTCGGCGTGCGCATCACGCGCGGCACTATTCCTAAATAAGATGGATGTGATTGCTATCACAATGAATCTAAAATAGATTATTGCTTGTCATAACTGGCGCCGCTGCGTTAAGAAACCCGCTGTCGCCTAAAGCTTTAAGGTTTCCCTCAAGCAGACAATGGCGAAATTTCAGGCGTAAGCATCTTCGCGTCCGCCTTTTTAATGGGTTTGAAACAGATACAAGGAAAATGTGATGGCAGATATTCATTAGCTTTGGGTGGCTGCAATCTTAGGCATTGTGGAGGGACTGACGGATTTTCTGCCAGTCTCCTCGACGAGGCACATGATTATTATCGGCCACCTGCTAGGCTTCGAAGGCGATGAAGCGGAAACCTTCGAAGTGGTGATTCAGCTCGGATCGATACTCACCGTAGTGGTGATGTTCTGGCGTCGTCTCTTTGGCTTAATCAGCATTCACTTTGGCGAAGTGAAGCACGAAGGCGTAGGCCGCGGGCATCTGACGCTGATCCATATCCGGCTAGGGATGATCCCAGCGGTGGTCATCGGGCTGGTGCTGCACGACCAGATCAAAACACTATTCGACCCGATTAACGTCATGTATGCGCTGGTGGTCGGAAGCGTGCTGCTGCTAGCGGCGGAATACCTAAAGCCGAAACAGCCGAAAGCGGTCGGGATCGACGATAGTACCTATCGTCAGGCCTTATTCGGCTGCTTTCAGTGCCTTATGCTCTAGCCGGGCTTCTCTCGCTCCGGCGCCACCATTTCCGGCGGCATGCTGATGGGTGTCAGCTGTTACGCGGCCTCGGAGTTCTACTTTATCTTCGCCGTGCCGATGATAATGGGCACCACCGTGTTAGATCTCTGTAAAAGCGTCGGGTTCCTGACGATGAGCGATTTTCCGATGTTCGCTGTCAGCTTCATCACCGTCTTTATCGTGGAGCTGATTGCCATCAAAGTCTTCCTTGAGCTGATCAAACGTATTTCGTTCTTCTCTTTCGCCATCTACCGCTTTATCGTAGCGGCGGCCGTCTACGCTATCTTTATGTAACGCCCGCGCGGCCAGCAATCAGGCTGGCCGCATCTCCGCGATCCCCTGCACCACGGCGGCGACTCGACGCCGTGTCAGCTCTTCTCGCACCTCAGCGCCCTTAAAACCTGCTTCGATTACCGCTTTGGTCGGTACCGACTGCGCCAGCGCAAAGACCTGACGCAGGTAATCGCCCTGCGGATAGGCCATGCTCTCCAGCCCGGCGCGCCCGCGCGCGTCCGCTTCGCTGGTAAGCGCGATCTGTTCGACCCTCTGCGGTTTACGCCAGGCGTCGATGCGGTCGAACAGCGCCACTAAGGCATCGGCGCTCTGGTGCTCGATGGCATGCACCACATCGTGAAATTCGGTGACGATCAGCGCTAGATCGCGCACGGCGTTCGGCACGCGCAGGCGCAGGCAGAGCGCTTCCACCAGCGGTACGCCGGCTGCGCCGTGGCCGTGATGACTCGGCCACTTTTCCGGCGGCGTCAGCGCTTTGCCGACGTCGTGGAACAGCGTAGCGAAACGCACGTCCACCTCGTCCGACATCGACGCCGCCAGCGTCAGCGCCATCAGGGTATGCACGCCTGTGTCGATTTCTGGGTGCCACTTCGCCGGTGCGGGAATGCCGAACAGTCGATCAAGCTCCGGGAACAGCACTGCCAGCGCGCCGCAGTCGCGTAGCACCTGAAAATAGACCTGCGGATTGCGCGAGGTAAGCGCTTTTTTCGTATCTTTCCAGACGCGCTCGGCGGTAAGGTGGCTCAGCTCGCCGCTCGCCGCCATCTGGCGCATCAGCGCCAGAGTCTCATCGGCAATGCGGAAATTAAGATGAGCGAAACGCGCGGCGAAGCGCGCCACGCGCAACACGCGCAGCGGATCTTCTTTAAAGGCGTCGGAAACGTGGCGCAGCAGACGCGCCCGCATATCGTGCTGCCCCTGAAAGGGATCGATCAGATCACCGTTTTCCGCCTGCGCGATAGCGTTGATCGTCAGATCGCGGCGTTGCAGATCCTGCTCCAGCGTTACGTTAGGCGCGGACCAAGTGACAAAGCCGGTGTAGCCGTTGCCGTTTTTCCGTTCAGTGCGCGCTAGCGCGTGCTCTTCACGGCTGTCAGGATGTAAAAACACCGGGAAGTCGCGGCCCACTTGCTGAAAACCCTTCGCCTGCAGCGCGTCGGGCGTCGCGCCGACCACGACCCAGTCCCGATCTTTGACCGGGAGGTTTAGCAGCGCATCGCGAACAGCGCCGCCTACTAAATACGTCTTCACTCCACCACTCCACAGATAAAAATGAAGGCGCGCCGCATAACATGATTCAGCACGCCTGTTGCTCTATTGTTGCACACAATGGCCAGATTGCAGGCATGACGAAAAGGTCATCAAAAGATGCCATCCGGCTGCTGACGCTGTCACGCGGTAAAAGGCTTAATTCATCCAGCGGTCTTTTTTCTTGCGGCGCGGCACCATACATAAACCACTGCATAATGATGGTACACTGCTTGTCGTCCAGCTGAACGTTGGCGGCGCTCACTTTTTTCTGTGCCACGATCAGCTCGTTTTTCAGCTTCTGGTTTTCGTCCTTCAGTCCGTTGATCACGCTGTCGCTGTTGGCGACTTTGTTCTGCATTTCCGAGGTGCGCTGATTCCAGCTATTATCGATGTTGACCAGCTTGGCGGTGAGATCTTTGACCTGCTGCTCCAGCTGCGGCACGCGCGTGCGCAGGCTTGGCTCGGCGCTGAGCTGCGACGGCTGGATCTAGGCAGTGCGGCCTTCCGAATCGCAGATCTGGCCATAGTGGGTGTCGTTGTTGGTCTGCACCAGCTGCACTTCTTCGCCCGCGTTCAGCTTGTCGAGCAGGCGATACTGATCGCCCGGTCCGCTGTGAACCCAGGTAGATAATTTGTCGGAGATGCAGTATTTTTCGTCGGCATGAGCTGGAGCAAGCGTGCTCAGAGTCAGCAAGATAAGGCCTGCGATTACAATTTTTTTCATTCGATGTCGTTTTAGCTTGGGGTCTGTAAATTTACCGGTATAGCCTAGAACCGCCTCGCATAAATCTGAATGAGAACTATGCTGGTCTCATTTCCCTGCGAAAAGGGTAGCGAAAGCGCAAAGAAAACAGAGACAGCCCGCCTTCTGTGCATTACTCTTCGCCAGATAATCCTCGTATAGTGCCAGCAGCGTATTGAATAAAAAACTATGACCATCGAAATCGAATTGAAGTTCATTGCCACGCCCGATGCCGTCAGCCAACTGGCGCAAACCCTAGCGGATTTTCCCCATCAGCACCAAGCCGCGCAGGCGCTAAGCAACACCTATTTTGAGACCGACGACAATCAGCTGCGTCGCTGGGATATGGGGTTGAGCATTCGTGGCGTAGACAGTCATTATGAAATGACGCTGAAAACCGCCGGAAAAACCCTTGGCGGCCTGCATCAGCACGCGGAGTATAATATCGACCTGCCCGAACCAGAGCTGGATATCGCCCGGCTGCCCGCCGAGGTCTGGCCGCACCGCACCGACGTCGCCGCGCTGCAGGCACGTCTGCAGCCGCTGTTCAGCACCCATTTCCAGCGTGAAACTTGGCTGGTTCAGACCGGTGGAAGCGAAGTAGAAGTGGTGCTCGATCGCGGCGCCGTCACCACTGAGACGGTGAGCGAAGATCTGTTTGAAGTCAAGCTGGAACTGAAAAGCGGCCAGCATAGCGACATAATGAGCTTCGCTCAGCAGCTGATCGGCACGGGCGGACTGCGTCTTGGCAGCCTGAGCAAGGCGGCGCGCGGTCATCAGCTGGCGCAGGGCAATCCGCCGCGTCTGCTGCGGCCGTTTCCGCTGCTGAAAGCCGCGCCGAAAGCCACGGTGGAAGAGGGGATGGTAACCGCCATGTCCAGCGCACTCAGCCACTGGCAATATCATGAAGAGGTGTGGCTGCGCGGCAACCCCGACGCGCAGCGCAGCGTCGTCGAGGCGCTGGAGGCGCTGCGTCAGGCCTTTTCGCTGTTCGGCGCGTTGGTACCGCGCAAGGCGAGCAGCGAGCTGCGTCAGAAGCTTACTGCGCTGGAAGAGACCCTCGCCGAGCCGGTTAAAGATGTTCAGGCGCTGAGCTTCTCCGCGCTCTCTGTCGAAACCCAGTTAGCGCTTACTCACTGGCTGATGGAGTTTCAGTGGCGGCGCTGGATCGATGCGAGGAGCCTAGCGAAGCTCGACGGCTCCTTTAAACACTTCAGCGACATTATGCTGAGCCGTATCGCAGCCGATCTGAAAGAGACCTTCAGCGACGTACAGCAGGCGAACGAATATCATGACAAGGCGACTCGCCTGTCGCGTCAGCTGCTGGCGGTGCATCTACTGGCAGGCACCTACGCGCCGGAAGCGGTGGTTGTCTGGCTAGCGCCGTGGCAGGATCTGCAACATTCCATTGCACAAAATCAGGATCGCTGGCTGAAATCGCTGGCGTCCCAGGCGATTCGCCAGCCCGCTTTCTGGCTCAATAGCAGCGCGGCGCGATGATCTGACCCATTAGGGAGAGAAGACTTTGTTAGAGTCACCCGCTGAATTACAGGCGCAGGCGGCCAGCGCGGCCGAGCGCCTCGGCGTCGCCGCAGACGCCTTAACTGACACACAGCGCGCTGCGCTGGCGTTCAGTGATTTCATCGTCGAGAACCTGCAGCGTCACTCGGAATGGTGGCTGGCGATCCAGCAGTCGCCACCGCAACCGGACGAGTGGCGGCTCTATTCACGCTGGCTGGATGCCGACATCGCCACGGTTGACGGCGAGGCGGTGCTAATGAGCGCGCTGCGGTTGTTTCGTCGACGTGTGCTAGTGCGGGTCGCCTGGATGCAGTGCCTGCAAGAAGCGAGCACCGAGCAAAGCCTGCAGCAGCTCAGCGTGCTGGCGGAAGTACTGATTAGCCGCGCGCGCGACTGGGTCTACGCAGACTGCTGCAAGGATTTCGGCACGCCCTGCAACAGCGCGGGCGAACCGCAGCCGATACTGATCCTCGGCATGGGCAAGCTGGGCGGCGGCGAACTCAACTTCTCTTCCGACATCGATCTGATTTTTGCCTGGCCGGAAAACGGCACCACGCGCGGCGGCCGACGCAGGCTGGATAACGCGCAGTTTTTCACCCGCATGGGGCAGCGGCTGATCAAAGTGCTGGATCAGCCCACTATGGACGGCTTTGTCTACCGCGTCGATATGCGGCTGCGCCCCTTTGGCGACAGCGGGCCGCTGGCGCTGAACTTCGCCGCACTGGAAGACTATTATCAGGAGCAGGGCCGTGACTGGGAGCGCTATGCGATGGTCAAGGCGCGCCTGATGGGCGACGATCAGGGTCGCTGGAGCCAGGAGCTGCAGCAGATGCTGCGCCCGTTTATCTATCGTCGCTATATCGACTTCAGCGTCATCCAGTCTTTGCGCAACATGAAGAGCATGATCACGCGCGAAGTGCGGCGGCGCGGGCTGACCAACAATATCAAACTGGGAGCAGGCGGCATTCGCGAAACCGAATTTATCGTGCAGGTCTTCCAGCTGATACGCGGCGGACGTGAGCGCTCGCTACAGTTGCATTCATTGCTGCCCACGTTGTCGGCGATTGGCGAACTGGCACTGCTGACGGCGGAGCAGGTGGCGACGCTGCGCGCGGCCTACCTTTTCCTGCGTCATCTGGAAAATTTGCTGCAAAGCCTCAATGACGAACAGACCCAGACGCTGCCGACTGATCCGCTCGACCGCGCGCGGCTCGCCTGGGCGATGAATGTAGAGAGCTGGGCCGCTTTAACGGCGCAGCTTGAAACGCACATGGCGGCGGTGCGCGCCATTTTGGACGGAATGATCGGCGAAGATATCCCGGAAATAGGCGATCAATCCGAGCTGCTAGAGTTCAGCGGCATGTGGCAGGATTCGCTCGAGGATGCGGAGCTGGCGCCGCTGGTGCCGCAGCTCGACGATGAACAGCGCCGGTCGCTACATCGTGCGCTGGAGGATTTTCGCCAGGACATTAGCCGCCGCACGATCGGTCCGCGCGCGCGGCTGGCAATTGACCAGCTGATGCCTCGCCTGTTAAGCGAGGTCTGCCCGCGCGACGACGCCGCCGTCACCTTCAGCCGCTTGGTGCCGTTGCTGCTGGGCGTGCTGACGCGCAGCACCTATCTTGAGCTTCTGGTCGAATATTACGGCGCGCTGCGGCATCTGATCCGCCTGTGCGCGGCGTCGCCGATGATCGCCAGCCAGCTGGCGTGCTATCCGCTGCTGCTGGATGAGTTGCTCGATCCCGCCACGCTCTATCAGCCGACCGCTACCGATGCCTACCGCGACGAGCTGCGCCAGTACCTGATGCGTATCCCGGTAGATGATGAAGAGCAGCAGCTAGAGGCGGTGTGCCAGTTCAAACAGGCGCAGCTGCTACGCATCGCGGCGGCCGATATCGCCGGTACGCTGTCGGTGATGAAAGTGAGCGATCACCTAACTTGGCTGGCGGAAGCCATTATCGAGTCGGTGGTGCAACAGGCATGGCAGATAATGGTGCAGCGCTACGGTCGGCCGGGACACTTGAAAAATGATAGCGAGCGCGGCTTCGCGGTACTGGGCTACGGCAAGCTGGGCGGCTGGGAGCTGGGCTACAGCTCCGATCTCGACCTAGTGTTTCTGCACGATTGCCCAGCGGACGCGGTGACGGACGGCGAGCGTAACATCGACGGCCGCCAGTTCTATCTGCGGCTGGCGCAGCGCATTATGCATCTCTTCAGCACGCGCACCGCGTCGGGCATTCTCTATGAGGTGGACGCGCGCCTGCGGCCTTCCGGCGCGGCCGGCATGCTAGTCAGCACCTTCGACGCCTTTGACGACTATCAGCGTCACGAGGCTTGGACATGGGAACATCAGGCGCTGGTGCGCGCGCGCGCGGTGTTTGGCGATGAAGCGCTGGCCGGACGCTTTAACGCCATCCGCCACGCCATCCTCTGCTTGCCGCGCACGCTGGAGGCACTGCAAAAAGAGGTGTGCGATATGCGCGAGAAAATGCGCGCGCATCTCAGCAACAAGCATAAAGGGCGCTGGGAGATTAAAACCGATGAGGGCGGCATTACCGATATTGAATTCATCGCGCAATATCTTGTCTTGGCTTGGGCCGCCGAACAGCCTGAGCTGACGTGCTGGTCCGATAACGTGCGGATTTTCGAACTGGCTGCGCGCTATAACAAAATGCCGGAGGCGGAGGCACAGGCGCTGACCCATGCCTACGTCACGCTGCGCGACGCGCTGCATCGTCTGGCGCTGCAGGAGCTGCCGGGTCATGTCGAGCCGGGCGCCTTTGCCGCCAAACGGCAAACCGTCGCGGCGAGCTGGCAGCGCTGGCTGACGTCGCCGCTAACCCCTTAGCACCGGTTGATAGCACGGATCGCATCTGTGCTATCATCCGCGCACTATTTTTACTCCAGTCTGGAGTGTCTGGAATGAAAGTTACTTTGCCCGCGTTCGATCGTGCTTCGGTGCTAGTGGTAGGCGACGTGATGTTAGATCGCTACTGGTATGGCCCCACCAGCCGTATCTCTCCTGAAGCGCCGGTGCCGGTAGTGAAAGTGGACACGATTAAAGAGCGTCCCGGCGGCGCGGCAAACGTGGCAATGAACATTGCGGCGCTGGGCGCGGCGTCGCAGCTGGTCGGTCTGACCGGCGAAGACGATGCGGCGCGCGTGCTGAGCGACACGCTGGAGAAGGTCAACGTTCGTTGTGACTTCGTTGCGGTCAAAACCCATCCCACCATTATCAAGCTGCGCGTGCTGTCGCGCAATCAGCAGCTGCTTCGTCTCGATTTTGAAGAGGGGTTCGAGCAGGTCGATCCGGAACCGATCCATCAGCGACTGCGTCAGTCGCTGGCGACCGTTGGAGCGCTGGTGCTTTCCGACTATGCCAAAGGCACGCTCTCCAGCATACAGACCATGATCCGCTTGGCGCGCGAAGCGAAGGTGCCGGTGCTGATCGATCCTAAAGGCACCGACTTCGAGCGCTACCGCGGCGCGACGCTATTGACGCCGAACCTATCGGAGTTCGAGGCAGTAGTCGGCAAATGTAAAAATGAAGAGGAGATGGTCAGCCGCGGCATGCAGTTAGTGACGGATTATGAACTCTCCGCGCTGCTGGTGACGCGTTCTGAAAACGGCATGATGCTGCTGCAGCTTGGCAAGGCGCTGCTGCATCTGCCGACGCAGGCGCAGGAGGTCTTCGACGTTACCGGCGCAGGCGACACGGTGATCGGCGTGTTGGCGGCGACGCTGGCGGCAGGCGACTCGCTGGAAGAAGCCTGCTTTATGGCGAACGTGGCGGCGGGCGTCGTCGTCGGCAAGCTGGGCACATCTACCGTCAGCCCAGTTGAGCTGGAAAACGCCGTGCATGCGCGCCCGGACGAAGGTTTCGGCATCATGAACGAAGCTCAGCTTAAAATCGCGGTCGAGCGGGCGCGCAAGCGCGGCGAGAAAGTGGTGATGACCAACGGCGTGTTCGACATTTTACACGCGGGTCACGTCTCCTATCTAGCTAACGCGCGCAAGCTGGGCGACCGCTTGATCGTGGCGGTCAACAGCGACGCGTCGACGAAGCGTCTGAAGGGCAGCAGTCGTCCGGTGAATCCGCTGGTCAACCGCATGATCGTGCTCGGCGCGCTGGAAGCAGTGGACTGGGTAGCGGCGTTTGAAGAAGATACGCCGCAGCGTCTGATTGCCAGCGTGTTGCCGGATTTGCTGGTAAAGGGCGGCGACTACAAGCCGGAGGATATCGTGGGCAGTAAAGAGGTGTGGGCGAACGGCGGCGATGTGCGCGTGCTGAACTTCGAAGACGGCATCTCTACTACCAATATCATCAAAACCATTCGCGGCGAGTAGCATGCGGGCGCGCGCACGCCGTCTATCTAATAGCTTACTGCGGCGTGTAGATTTTTCCTGCTGGATCGGGCGTGACCACCGCGGGCGCGGCGTAGGGCTTCTGGCTTTCCAGCTGTGTCAGACGCTGTTCCAGCGCGGCCAGCTTTTCACGCGTGCGTAGCAGAACCTGCGTCTGCACATCAAACTCTTCACGATTGACCAAATCCATATGTGTCAGCTGCGCCTGCAGAACTTGGCGAATTTTCTTTTCGACATCGTCGCCAAATTCACGAATCCCTTTCGGCATCGCCTCGTGCACCTGACGCGCAAGTTGTTCAATTTTTTTCGTGTCGATCATAATGATTTCCTAGTTTCGTGTTGCTGGTGACAGCAGGGGTTGTAGTCTGATAAGGGTTAAGTGTAATGCCTGAAACGAAAAGGTTAAATCCGAAATAGACACGGCAGGAAATGCAAAAGCATTTGCGGTTTTGTTGATTGCCCGACCTGTGGAATGGCGCTATAGTAATTTTTATTCTCAGGGCGGGGCGAAATTCCCCACCGGCGGTAAATCAGCTACGGCTGAAAGCCCGCGAGCGCTTTCCGGCAACGGAAAGGTCAGCAGATCCGGTGTAATTCCGGGGCCGACGGTTAAAGTCCGGATGGGAGAGGGTAACGACATCTGCCGGGCTGCGCCCGCTTCGCGTTATTGCTATGTCTTATAACATCACTCCTAAAGCTCGCCCTGATTCTGGTAACTCATATATCTTATAAGGCTTTATTACCATGAATCAGACGCTTTTTTCTGAATTTGGCACGCCGGAACAGCGTGTAAAACGTGCAGTCGCAGCACTCCGTGAGGGACGCGGCGTGATGGTGCTTGACGACGAAAACCGTGAAAACGAAGGCGATATGATCTTCGCGGCAGAAACCATGACCGTTGAACAAATGGCGCTGACCATTCGTCACGGCAGCGGAATTGTTTGCCTTTGCCTGACCGAAGAGCGTCGTCAGCAGCTTGAACTGCCGATGATGGTGGAAAATAACACCAGCTCTTACGGCACCAGCTTTACGGTGACGATTGAAGCCGCCGAAGGCGTCACTACTGGCGTTTCCGCCAAAGATCGCATTACGACTATTCGCGCGGCTATTGCCGATAACGCCAAACCCAGCGATCTGAATCGCCCTGGCCACGTCTTTCCGTTGCGCGCGTGTGACGGCGGCGTCCTGACGCGCGGCGGCCACACCGAAGCGACCATCGATCTGGTGACGCTGGCGGGCTTTAAATCGGCGGGCGTGCTGTGCGAACTCACCAACGACGACGGCAGCATGGCGCACGTGCCGGAAGCGATCACCTTCGCGAAAGCGCACAACATGCCGGTGGTTTCCATTGGAGATCTGGTAGCTTGGCGCCGCGGGCATGAAACGCGCTAGGCCAGCTAAACTGAGCACTAAAAGCAACGGGCCGCTAAGCGGCCCTTTTTGTTTTCAGCAGGCTTTAGCCTAGGTCGCTAACCTGCAACAGCGCGAGGCTCGCGCCCATTATCGTCATGCCACACAGCATGCCGTAACTCGGGCTGTTGTGAGGATCGATCTCCCGCGCCAGTGGCATCAGTTCATCCAACGACAGTGCCACCATAATGCCCGCGATGCACACCATCACCGCCGCGATAACCACTCACGACATCATCGGGCCAAGCAGCGCAAACGCCAGTAGCCCGCCGAAGATCTCCGTTAGGCCGGGAACGCAGGCCCAGAAGAGCGTTTTGCTTTTCGATCCGGTCGCGGCGTACATGGGGTCGTCCACTGCCAGACTTTCGGGAAATTATGCAGACTGATGCCGAGCGTCAGCAGGATCATTGTGCGGCGGAGCTTCGCCGGATGATGCTGCGCCGTCATTAGATCCTGCGAATCTGGTATGGTAGCAGGCGATCCAGCGTGAAGTAGCCGGGCAGCCCAGCATAAACATGCCATAACCGAGCACTGACGAGATCCCTTCGGTTCTCGGCTTGTTCGGCAACATCTCCATCAGAGAAATAAGCAGCATAATGCCTCCCGCAAAGCCTGGCGCAAAGGCCAGCATACGGTTAGACGGCTTTTGATCCAGTACGCCAAACAGCGCGCCGATAGATAAAGGTGGCACTGCCAGCCAGCACGGTAAGCAGCAAAGGAAAAGACATCTCATTCTCATTAATGAGAATCATTCGCATAAATTTAGCGATAACCATATGAAACGTCTGGTTATATTTGGTAAAGAAGTGTCGGCTAAAAGTTGTTTAAATCCACTAATGCTCTTCATCATGCTTATGCCCGTTCCCGGCGTCGCTAAAGAGCGTATCGTTACGCTATAGAGAATTTTTGAGGATGAATTAGGGATTCGATCAGGCGACTAGGGCGTCTTGATCAAGATGTATCCCAACGCTGACATTCCGATGGCGCAGCTTAGCGTCGATGTGACGCAGCCACCCGCTTGGCATTTTGAGTAGTGCAAAAAGCTGGCGGCGCTGCGCGACAGCGGCGTGATGATCGTCGCCAGCGGCAACGTGGTGTATAACCTGCGCAAGGTGCGCTGGGATTAAACTGCGGAGGCTTGTCCTTGGGCGCAGTGCTTTAATCAGTTCGTGCGAGATAACCTGAGCTAGCAGGGCGGAGACGAGGTGCATCCGCTAGTGAACTTTATGCAGCATCCCGACGCCGCGCTGTCGAATCCGACGCCAGAGCCTGCTCTAAGTGCTGGGCGCGTGTCAGGCTGACGAGCCGGAGATGGGCGCATAAGCATGCTGTCGGTACAGGTAGGTTAAGCAGAAGCGGGCCCGGCAGCCCGCTTTGTTTACTCGATAAAAACGTGAGGGTAGAAACGCGAAAGATCTTGGGTGATCAGGTCGCGATCTTCGCGCAGGCCGATGCCGGCCGGTTGATCATCAATCAGCCAGCTGCCGATCAGCGTATAGCTGTCGCCAAATTTCGGCAGCAGGTGTAACTGCTGCACGATCATGCCCTCTTCGCCGTACGGCCCGTCAACGCGCGCAATTTCTTGGCCGTTTTCTACGATGCGAATATTGGCGCCTTCGCGCGAGAACAGCGGCTTCACCACATACTTATCCATGTGCGGCACATTGTCTTCGGCGAAATAGGCGGGCAGCAGGTTGGGGTGGTTGGGAAACATCTGCCAGAGCATCGGCAGCAGCGCCTTATTGGAGACGATGCTTTTCCATGCTGGCTCTAGCCAGCGCACGCCCGCATCTCCCAGCTTGGTCGAGAAGATCTCGCGCAGCATAAACTCCCACGGGTAGAGCTTGAACAGGCTGCTGATCACCTGATCCTTCACATCGGTGAACTGGCCTTTATCGCCGAGGCCGATCTCGTCGATATAGAGGAATTCGCTCGGCAGGCCCGCTTGGGTAGCGCAGTCCTGCAGGTACTGCACCGTGCCGCGATCTTCTTCGGTATCGTAGCAGCAGGCGAAGTGCAGCCACTGGAAACCGTGCTGCTGGTGCAGCACGGCGAAGCGCTCAATCAGCTTCTCCTGCAGGCAGTTGAACTGATCGCTGCCCGGCGGCAGCTGGCCGGCGTTAAGCTGATCCTCCAGCCAGATCCACTGAAAGAAAGCTGCTTCATAAAGCGAGGTCGGCGTATCCGCGTTGTTTTCCAGCAGCTTCGCGTCGCTCTGGCCGTCCCAGGCGAGGTCGAGGCGCGAGTAGAGCGACGGCTGACGCTGCGTCCAAGAGTCGCGGACAAAATCCCAAGTGTGCTTAGGAATGCGGAATTTTTCTAGCAGCTGTTCGCTGCCGACCACTTTCTCCACCACCTGCAGACACATCTGGTGCAGTTCCGCCGTGGTGACTTCCAGTTTTTCTATCTGCGCCAGCGTGAACTGGTAGTAGGTGTCTTCGCACCAGTATGGCTCGCCGTACATGGTATGAAAACGAAAGCCATATCTCGTGGCCTTTTCGCGCCAGTCGGGGCGCTCGTTAATGGCAATGCGTTGCATAAAGGCTTTAGCCCCCCAGCGAACGGCTGGAAGTGCCGGTGGCGCTGCTGCGTGCCATGCTGTTCTGCTTCGCGACCGTTTCGCCAAAGCCACCGCGCATAATGGTGGAGGTGGTAGCTGGTTTCGGCGCCAGCGCGGTTTTCGGCACGTTCATAGTGCGGCCGGAAGTGGCGACGCCGTAGTTTTTGCCCGAGGCGTCCACAAACTGGCCGTTGGCCGGACTATTCGGGGTGCGCGGCGAGAAGAGCGGCTGCTGCGTGAAGCCCGCGCCGCCGCCTATTAGGCGACCCATCATATAGCCCGCCATCAACGGCATCCAGAAACTGCCACTCTGCTGCGCTTCGGCGTTCTGCGTGGTGCCGACGCCCGCCTGCGCCGGTGCCTGCTGGCACTGATTTTCGCCGAATTCCGCCACGCAGTCTTCACGCGTAGCGTATTTTGGCGCGGTGCGTTCCGCTTCTTTTAGCGCGTTGTTGTAGACGGTAGTACACTGCGCGCTCTGGCTTGGATTGGCCTTGCTGCAGTCGTCCGCATTTTGATACATCGAGACTGTTTCATCGCTCTGTTCGCAGCCCGCTAAAGTAAATACTGCGGTAATGGCCAGCGCGACCGGCGTTAAATGGTGTGCCTGCCAGCTTTTGCTAAAAGCGGCATGGCGGATATTTTTTGTCCGTTTCATATTTGTCATCCTGTGCCCAAAGGTGATGCTCAGAATAGGGGATCGCTGGTGGAAAATGAAGCTGAGGGCCTGATGTGGAAAGGATCTTTACGTTGTTATACGTTTAACGGAGAGACGGGCCGCAAAGCGGTCCGTTGAGGATTAATTGCGGAACGAATTTGCGCCGCTGCGCTGAGCGGCAGGACGCGTCGCAGAGGTCGCTGGCTCCGCCGATGGACCGTTTTCGACGCGTGCGGTCTGCTGCGGGTTTTCCGGCGCGACGCTTTCCGGCGAGGTCGAAATCTCTTTGCCGAGCTGGCTGTTAAGCTGCTGCAGATCCTGCTCGTTCAGCGTACCCAGCGCATATTTGATATTAAGCTGATTGATAAGATAGCGGTAGCGCGCGTCGGAGAGCTGCTGTTTGGCGTTGTAGAGCGTGGTGGTCGCGTCCAGCACGTCGACGATAGTGCGCGTGCCGACCTGATAACCCGCTTCTGACGCATCCAGCGAGCTTTGCGCAGAGACCACCGCCTGTTTGTAGGCCTCGATGCTGCTCACTAAGGCGTTCACGTTGTTGTAAGAGGAGCGTACAGTCTGCACGGTGGAGCGATGCGTGCTCTCCAGCTGTTCGCTGGCGCTGATGTAGTTGTACTGCGCCTGCTTCACCTGTGAGGTGACCGCGCTGCCGCTGTAGAGCGGCAGCGAGAAGCTTAAGCCCACCTGGTTAGTGCCGCTAATGGAATCGGTGCTGCCGGTGCTCTGGTTGGCGCGGCTGCCGCCGTACTTGCTGTTCAACAGGCCGGTTGAGGCGGTTAGATCCAGCGTCGGCATATGGCCGGCTTCTGTAGAGCGAATCTGCTCGCGCGCCAGATCTTGGTTCAGACGCGCCGACAGCAGATTGAGGTTACGGCTCTCAGCCTGCTTTAACAGTGCGCTCACCATGCCCGGCTTAGCGGTTTTAAAGCGATCGATATTCAGCGACGCCAGCGCAAGGTAGTCGTTGCCGGTGATCTGACGTAGCGACTCGACCATATTGTCGAGGTTGTTGCGCGCGGTCACTTCGTTCGCCAGCACGCTGTCGTACTGCGCGCGGGCGTTCTGCATATCTGTAATCGCCACCAGGCCGACGTTGAAACGCTGCGTGGTCTGATCCAGCTCACGGTAGATCGACTGTTTTTGTGCTTCGGTGTAAGAAAGGGTATCAATCGCCTTTAATACGTTGAAATAGGCGTTAGCGGTGTTGAGGATTAAATCCTGCTGCGCCACCTGATAGGTGACGTCCTGAATGTCGGCGGCTTTCTCCTGCAGCGTCAGCGCGCGCCATTTCGATATGTCGAAAATGGTCTGCGTTAATTGCAGCGATCCCCTAGTCGTGTTGGAATGAAGGCCGCTGCTGTCGTGATAACTATTGCTATAGGTGTAATCCACGCCTAAACCTAACTGAGGCAACAAAGGACTGCGCGTTTCATTGATCTTTTCAAAGGCGGCGTCGCGGGTGGCTGCGGAGTTACGTAAATTCGGGTTGCTCAGGCGCGCTTGTTGATAGACCTGCAGCAAGTCCTCTGCCTGACTTGCAAGGCTGAAACCGGCTAGGCTCAGCTCAATGAGAAGTGGGAGCAGTTTTTTCATTTGCATTCCTTTTATCGCAGCAAATTACAGGAGTAGCACTGCCGGATAAGCCAAAAAATAATCGCAGATTCTAGCAGAGTGCGACTGTGAGATAAGTTGGCTGAACGTGCCTTCTCCTCCTAATTTACGTAAATAAGGAATCCGACGATGAGCGGCGAAAAAAAATTCCCAGTGACTTTTACAAAAAACGATGTAGAAATTATTGCACGCGAAACCGCTTGGAAAGGTTTTTTTTCCATTGTTTGCTACCGGTTTCGTCACCGCCGTTTTAATGGCGAAATGAGCAACGAGGTGGTGCGCGAAGTTTTCGAGCGCGGACACGCCGCCGTGCTGCTACCCTATGATCCCTTGCGTGACGAAGTGGTGCTAATCGAGCAGATCCGCATTCCCGCCTTTGACGTCAGCAAAACGCCTTGGTTGCTGGAAATGGTGGCGGGCATTATCGAGCCAAACGAAAGCGCCGAAGAGGTGGTACGACGCGAAGCCGTCGAAGAAGCGGGCCTGACCGTCGGGCGCGTTAAACCTATGTTAAACTACCTCGCCAGCCCTGGCGGCACTAGCGAACGCTTGTCAATTCTGGTGGGAGAAGTGGACGCCAGCTTGGCAAAAGGATGCCACGGCCTGGAGGAAGAGAATGAGGATATTCTTGTGCATGTGGTGAGTCGCGAACAGACTTACCGCTGGGTGGAAGAGGGGATTATCGATAACGCGGCGTCTGTCATTGCTCTGCAATGGCTGATGCTACACCATGAAAAACTACGAGACGAGTGGAAGCTAAAATGAAACAGGGCTATATCCCTTATTTCCCTGAAATGATCCGGTTCGCCCAGCTTCGCCATCTGCTACTGCGTCGCGACGAGGCAGGCGCATCGGTGGTCTATCAGGTTAAGGGCGCACGCTATCAGTTGACCATCAAAGAGTCCACGCGCTACACCACGCTGGTGGAGATCCGCCAGATGGCGCCTGTCGTGAGTTACTGGAGCCTGCCTTTCATGCCGGTGCGATTATATCACGATGCGATGGTCGCCGAAGTGTGTTCAACACAGCAGATCTATCGCTTTAAAGCGCGCTATGATTATCCTAATAAAAAAAACTACATTAGCGCGACGAGAAACATCAGATCAACCAGTTCCTTTCTGACTGGTTGCGCTACTGCTTGACGCAGGGGGCGATAGCGGAGTCGGTCTACTGATCGCACAGATAATGCATTATTCGGCGTGGAGATGAAGGAAACGCTTTGGATAGCCTGCTAACACTTCCTGCGGCGGATGGGGCCGGGATCAGGATTTTGCAAATCACGGACACTCACCTTTTCGCTGGAAAAAACGAATTGCTGCTAAGCGTGAATACTTGGGCGAGTTATGACGCGGTGTTGGGCGCCATTGCGGCGCAGCAGGGCAATTTCGATCTGATTATCGCTACCGGCGATCTCGCTCAGGATCACTCTGTCGAAGCCTATCAGCACTTCGCTGAGGGTATCGCGCGCCTGCCGAAACCCTGCGTCTGGCTGCCGGGCAACCACGATTTCCAGCCGGCGATGGTAGATACGCTGGCCGAGACGGCGATCGCCTCGCAAAAGCACGTTCTGCTCGGCGACCATTGGCAGCTGGTGATGCTTGACAGCCAAGTGTTCGGCGTGCCGCACGGCATGCTGAGCGACTACCAGCTGGAGTGGCTGGAAAAGACGCTAGCGCGCTACCCGCAGCGCCATACGCTGGTGGTACTGCACCATCATCCGCTGGCCAGCGGCTGCACTTGGCTCGACCAGCACAGCCTACACAATTCCCATCAGCTCGACGCGGTGCTACAGCACTACCCTTTAGCGCGCACGCTGGTGTGCGGCCATATTCACCAAGAGCTGGATCTCAGCTGGCACGAGCGTCGCGTGCTGGCGACGCCCTCGACCTGCGTGCAGTTCAAACCGCACTGCACTAGCTTCACCATCGATACCGTCGCGCCCGGCTGGCGCTGGTTTACGCTCCATCCAGACGGCTCTTTCGACACCGAAGTTGAGCGTCTGCAAACCGACGTTTTTCGCCCCGATCTGGACTCGGACGGATACTGACGCATGGCGGCGCTGATCTATCTGCACGGTTTCAACAGCTCGCCGTGCTCCGCTAAGGCAACACAGCTGCAGCAGTGGCTGGCGGAAACGCATCCGCATATCGAGGTGATCGTGCCGCAGCTGCCGGCTTTTCCCGCCGCCGCCGCCGCGCTGCTGGAAGAAAAAGTGATGGCTTTGAGCAGCCAGCCGCTCGGTTTAATCGGCTCCTCGCTGGGCGGATACTTCGTTACCTGGCTCTCCCAATGTTTTATGCTGCCCGCCGTGGTGGTCAATCCGGCGGTGCGTCCTTTTAAGCTGCTGGCGGATTACCTTGGGGTGAACCAGAATCCCTACACCGGCCAGCAATATATGTTAGAGTCTCACCACATTTACGATCTGAAAGTCATGCATGTTGAGCCGCTGGAAGCGCCCGATTTACTCTGGCTGCTGCAGCAAACGGGCGACGAAGTACTCGATTACCGCCAGGCGCTCGACTACTACAGCGCGTGCCGTCAAACGGTGGAAGAGGGCGGCAATCATGCGTTTATCGGATTCGAACACTATTTCCCGCAGATTCTCGACTTTCTGGGTCTGAATAACGACTAACCTGCGGAAATTGAAACTAATTTAACACTTCTGATTAGAAATTTATCATGAGTCAATCAAGCTATAACGCGGATGCTATTGAGGTTCTGACTGGCCTTGAGCCGGTTCGCCGTAGTCCCGGCATGTATACGGATACGACGTGTCCTAACCATCTGGGTCAGGAAGTCATTGATAACAGCGTCGACGAGGTGTTGGCGGGCCATGCGAAACGGGTCGAAGTGATTCTGCACGCCGGTCAGTCGCTGGAAGTGATCGACGACGGTCGCGGGATGCCGGTGGATATCCACCCGGAAGAGGGCGTGCCCGCCGTTGAGCTGATCCTCTGTCGTCTGCATGCGGGCGGCAAATTCTCCAGCAAAAACTATCAGTTCTCGGGCGGCCTGCACGGCGTCGGCATCTCAGTGGTCAACGCCCTGTCGAAACGGGTGGAAGTCACGGTACGCCGCAACGGCGAAGTGTATGACATCGCGTTCGAAAACGGCGAGAAGGTACAGGAGCTGACTAAAACCAGCACGGTGGCGAAACGCAACACTGGCACCGGCGTGCACTTCTGGCCTGACAAAAGCTTCTTCGACAGCCCACGCTTCTCCGTCTCACGCCTGACTCATCTGCTGAAGGCGAAAGCGGTGCTCTGCCCCGGCGTCGAGATCGTCTTTAAAGACAAGGTCAACAATACCGAACAGCGCTGGTGCTATGAAGATGGCATGACTGACTACCTGTGCGAAGCGATCAATGGCCTGCCAACGCTACCGGAAAAACCGTTCGGCGGCAGCATCTCCGGCGATACGGAGGCGGTGGACTGGGCGCTGATCTGGCTGCCAGAAGGCGGCGAGCTGCTGACCGAAAGCTACGTCAACCTGATCCCGACCATGCAGGGTGGCACGCATGTCAATGGCCTGCGTCAGGGGTTGCTCGATGCGATGCGCGAGTTCTGCGAATATCGTAACGTTCTGCCGCGCGGCGTCAAGCTGTCGGCAGAGGATATCTGGGACCGCTGCGCCTACGTGCTTTCAGTGAAGATGCAGGATCCGCAGTTCGCCGGTCAGACTAAAGAGCGTCTCTCGTCGCGCCAGTGCGCGGCTTTCGTCTCGGCGGTGGTGAAAGACGCCTTCATCCTGTGGCTCAACCAGAACGTGCAGGCGGCGGAACAGCTGGCGGAGCTGGCGATCGCCAGCGCCCAGCGCCGTATGCGCGCGGCGAAGAAAGTGGTGCGTAAAAAGCTCACCAGCGGACCGGCGCTGCCGGGCAAGCTAGCGGACTGCACCGCGCAGGATCTCAATAAAACCGAACTCTTTCTGGTGGAAGGGGATTCCGCAGGCGGATCCGCTAAACAGGCGCGCGATCGCGAATATCAGGCGATTATGCCGCTGAAGGGCAAGATCCTGAACACTTGGGAGGTCTCCTCGGACGAGGTGCTGGCGTCGCAGGAGGTGCACGACATCTCCGTGGCGATCGGCATCAATCCCGACAGCGAAGATCTTAGCCAGCTGCGCTACGGCAAGATCTGCATCCTCGCCGATGCGGACTCCGACGGCCTGCATATCGCCACGCTGCTGTGCGCGTTGTTTGTGAAGCACTTCTGCTCGCTGGTGAAGGGCGGCCACGTTTATGTGGCGATGCCGCCGCTCTACCGTATCGATCTCGGCAAAGAGGTCTATTACGCTCTTGATGAAGATGAAAAAGAGGGCGTGCTAGAGCAGCTTAAGCGCAAGAAAGGCAAGCCGAACGTGCAGCGCTTTAAAGGGCTGGGCGAGATGAACCCGCTGCAGCTGCGCGAAACCACTCTCGACCCTAATACGCGCCGCCTAGTGCAGCTGACGGTGGAAGAGAGCGAAGTCGAGCAGACGCTGCGCGTGATGGATATGCTGCTGGCTAAGAAGCGTTCTGGAGATCGCCGCAACTGGCTGCAGGAAAAAGGCGATATGGCCGATATCGAAGTGTAATCAGCGCGCTGCGGAGTCGAGGATGAAAATCACGCTGGAATAGCTGCGTGTGCTGGTGGCGGACTGCGGCTCCATCACCGCGGCGGCGGAGCTGCTGGATCAAACCAGTTCAGGCGTGAGCTGCAACCGAAAAGGGCCAGCTTTTTCTGACCTACGTGCGCCAGATCCTGCTCTCCGTCGAGCAGGCGGAGGAGCAGATCGCCCGACGCCGGGAAAACCCGACGGGCCGCCTGCGCATCAACGTCGCCGCCCCTTTTATGCAGCACTTTGTGGTGCCGCTGATCGACGCTTTCCGCCAACGCTAGCCGTTAATCTAACTGGAACTCAATACTAACGATATCGTGTCGATCTGCTGAAGCAGCAGACCGACATCGCTATCCGCATCGGCAGCAGCAGGCTTCGGGTGCTGGCCAGCCCGGCCTATCTGCAAAAATATGGCGAGCCGCAAAGCGTCGAGGCGCTGGCGCAACATCAGCTGATCGGCTTCAGCCAGCTGGAGACGAACAACGTCTGGCAGCGCCAAGGCGAGCTGCGGCGCATCTAGCCGGCCATTGCCATCTCAAGCTGGCGGAGCGCATTACCTATTTTCTCGATTTTTTTCAGTAGGAGATCGCTGCGCCGGCGCTGTTCTGAAATAAAAAAGCCGCGAGCCTGAAGCGCGCTGCTGATAAGCGAGGCGGCGATCAGGCCGTCGGCTCCAGCACCAGAATCTTCACGTCCACCACGTCCGCTTTGATTTTTTCGCGATGCGCTTCCATATACGGCATCTGCTCTAGTGCTGCTTCAGACGCAGCGATTCCTACTGCTCCAGCTAAAGTATGCTTTCACGGCACCTGCGATTGCAGCTCTCTTCGGCCAGCACCGTCAGGATTAGCAAGGCGATCACGTCCAGCACTGCATTGCGACGTCCAAGTTTAATACAAATCTCAGCCACTACAGCATTTACGCCTCCTCATTATTAACGGACCCGCATTAAATTAAGCAAAGATCTCGCTAAGATGAGTCCGATAACGCGCGATATCGCGCGGCACGTCCGGCTGCTTGATCACGTCGTTGCAGATAAAGGTCGGCAGCGCTTCCATGCCGAGTAACTGGTTCGCTTTATGAAAGTGCAGATAGAGACCGTCGACGCCGACGCCTTCAAAGAACTGCCCGGAATCGGTAAAGGCTTTCAGCAGCGCATTCCACGTGAACGACAGCATATATTTTTCCCCTGCAGCAAACCGCCTGAGCCGTATTTTTGCTGGCGTCGGCGCGCGTGCGGTCATCGCTGGCGTAGAGCTTGCCGTGACCTTCGGTAAAAATTTCGTCGATATAACGTTTTACCGTCTAGGGTTCGCCCATCCACCCAGCCCGGCATCTGATAGATCACCACGTCCCTGTCGAGATACTTCTGCACCTTTTCCTCGATGCTGTAGTTGCTGTCAGCCACGGTGACGCTGACCTGATAGCCCAGATCACGCAGATGGCTCGCTGCCACGTCGGTCAGGGTGTAGTTCAGCTCGCCTTTGAAGTGGGTGAAGGTTTTGCCGCCGTCGATAATCAGAATATTGCTCATGCGCTAATCTCTTGTATGCTGCGATAGAGCGCTACTGTACGCGCGTCGCTGCCGGAGAAAAATGGAATTCGGATCACAAAACTTTTGCGCTGGAAGTAATGCGCTGCTGCTGGCCAGCGGCGTGGCACAGGCGGACTCTCGCCTCGATCAGATCCTCACCAGCAAAACGCTCAAGGTTTTCATCACCAGCGACTAAAAGTCTTGTACCTATTTGCGCCCGGACGGCCAGTATGAAGTGCTGGATATTAGCATGGCGCAGTCGCTGGCCCCCAGCCTCGACGCGCAGATCCGCTGGGTGCTGACCACATGGAAAACCCTATCGCAGGATTTTAAAGAGAAGCAGTGTGACATCGTGCTGGGCGGCGTGTCAGTGACGCTGAAACGCCAGCAGATCGCCTAGTTCGCCCAGCCGCTCGGCGTCGACGGCAAAATTCCGCTGGTGCGCTGCGCCGATAAGGCGAAATACCAGACTATCGCGCAGCTTAACGCGCCCGCCGTACGCCTGATCGAACTCGCAGGCGGCACCAACAAAGCCTTTGTCACAGTCATATGCCACAGGCGTCGCTGACGACGCTGTTCCACGATAACGTCACCATCTTCCAGCAGCTGGTGGACAAGAAAGCCGATGTGATGATCACCGACGCCTCCGAAGCGTTCTATCAGTAGCAGCGTTGTCCGCAGCTCTGTGCGATCAATCCGCAGGCGCCGTTGCAGTATGCTGAAAAGGCTTACATGATCCCGCGCCGCCGCCGCGTTTCCCTGTGACTAATTCTGGCGATTAAGGTACTATCCTCGCCAAATAACCGCCGGGTGATCCGACATTGCGGGCCACGAAGTGAGGATAAAATTTTAATGAGTGAATTGACGCAGGATGGTGCAGAGCGTCTTGCCCTGCACAAATTTACCGAAAACGCGTACCTGAACTACTCCATGTACGTCATTATGGACCGCTCCTTGCCCTATATCGGCGACGGTCTAAAGCCGGTGCAGCGCCGTATCGTCTACGCCATGTCGGAACTTGGCCTGAGCGCCAGCGCTAAATTCAAAAAGTCGGCGCGCACCGTGGGCGACGTGCTGGGTAAATACCATCCGCACGGCGACAGCGCCTGCTATGAAGCGATGGTGCTGATGGCGCAGCCTTTCTCCTATCGCTATCCGCTGGTCGACGGCCAGGGCAACTGGGGCGCGTCGGACGATCCGAAGTCCTTCGCCGCAATGCGCTACACCGAGTCGCGCCTGTCGAAATATGCCGAAGTGCTGCTCGGCGAGCTGGGCCAAGGCACGGTCGACTTCGTGCCGAACTTCGACAGCACGCTGCAGGAACCGAAAATGCTGCCTGCGCGGCTGCCGAACATCCTGCTGAACGGCACCACCGGCATCGCGGTCGGCATGGCGACCGATATTCCGCCGCACAACCTGCGCGAAGTAGCGCAGGCGGCGGTCGCCCTGATCGATAAGCCGAACACCAGCCTCGACGCGCTGCTCGATATCGTGCACGGCCCCGATTATCCCACCGAGGCGGAGATCATCACGCCACGCGACGAGATCCGTAAGATCTATCAGACCGGTCAGACCGGTCACGGGTCTATCCGTCAGCGCGCGGTGTGGAAAAAAGAGAATAGCGAGGTGGTGATCACCGCGCTGCCGCATCAGGTCTCCGGCGCGCGCGTGCTGGAGCAGATCGCCGCCCAGATGCGCAATAAAAAGCTGCCGATGGTAGAGGAACTGCGCGACGAATCGGACCATGAAAACCCGACGCGTCTGGTGATCGTACCGCGCTCTAACCGTGTCGATCTCGATCAGGTGATGCACCATCTGTTCGCCACCACCGATCTTGAGAAGAGCTACCGCGTAAACCTCAACATGATCGGCATCGACAACCGTCCGGCGGTGAAAAACCTGCTGGAGATCCTGTCGGAGTGGCTGGTGTTCCGCCGTGACACCGTTAAGCGCCGTCTTAACCATCGCCTTGAGCGCGTGCTGCGTCGCCTGCATATCCTTGAGGGTTTGCTGGTCGCCTTCCTCAATATCGATAAGGTGATCCATATCATCCGTAGCGAGGATGAGCCTAAGCCGGTGCTGATGTCGCGCTTCGGCATCAGTGAAACCCAGGCGGAAGCGATCCTTGAGCTGAAGCTGCGCCACCTGATGAAGCTGGAAGAGATGAAGATCCGCGGCGAGCAGAGCGAGCTGGAGAAAGATCGCGACCAGATTCAGGCAACCCTCGCCTCCAAGCGTAAGATGAGCACCCTGCTGAAAAAAGAGCTACAAGCTGACGCCGCCGCCTATGGCGACGATCGTCGTTCGCCGCTTCACGAGCGCGAAGCGGCGAAGGCGTTCAGCGAGAAAGAGCTGGTGCCGTCCGAGCCGGTTACCATCGTGCTGTCGCAGATGGGCTGGGTGCGCAGTGCTAAAGGCCACGATATCGACCCATCCGGGCTGAGCTACAAAGCGGGCGACAGCTATCTGGCGTCGGCGCGCGGCAAGAGCAATCAGCAGGTCGCCTTTATCGATTCGACCGGACGCAGCTATACGCTCGATCCCACCTCGCTGCCGTCAGCGCGTGGGCAGGCCGAGCCGCTGACCGGCAAGCTGACGCCTCCGCCGGGCGCGGTGGTAGAGCAGGTGCTAATGGAGGCGGACGAGCAGAAGCTGCTGATGGCCTCCGACGCCGGCTACGGCTTTATCTGCACCTTCGCCGATCTGGTGTCGCGCAACCGCGCCGGTAAGGCGCTACTGACGCTGCCGGAGAACGCGCGCGTGATGACGCCGATGGCGGTTCATTACGAAGATGACATGCTGCTGGCGATTACCCAGGCGGGACGTATGCTGATGTTCCCGGTAGGCGAGCTGCCGCAGATGTCAAAAGGCAAGGGCAACAAAATTATCTCGATTCCGGCGGCGGACGCTGCGGCGGGCAACGATAAGCTGGCATGGCTGCTGATCTTGCCGCTACTAGGCAGCGCGGTCACGCTCTATGTCGGCAAGCGCAAGCTGGTACTGCGCAGCGAAAAGCTGCAAAAGTTCCGCGCCAACCGAGGACGTCGCGGCAAGTTGCTGCCGCGCGGCCTGCAGCGTATAGACAAGATTGAGCTGGATGCCCCAGCGCGTGCCTTCGTCGAAGACGGCGAAGCCTGAGCAACGCGGCGGATGATCTTCTCCGCCGCGCCATAATGAGGGATTTATGTTACTAGTACTGCGCACGATAATTGCGGTGATTTACTCGATCCTAGTCTGCGTTTTCGGTAGCATCTGGTGCCTGTTTTCGCCGCGCAACCCATGCCACGTCGCCACCTTCGGTCACCTGTTCGGACGTCTCTCTTGGGTGTTCGGCGTCAAGGTCGAACTCCGTAAGCCGGCGGATACGGCGAGCTATGGCAACGCCATCTATATTGCCAACCACCAGAATAACTACGACATGATCACCGCGGCGAAGATTTTGCAGCCGACCACAGTGACGGTCGGCAAAAAAAGCCTGCTATGGGTGCCGTTCTTCGGGCTGCTCTACTGGCTCACCGGCAACCTGCTTATCGATCGAGATAATCGTGCTAAGGCGCACGGCACCATCGGCCAGCTGGTCGATCAGTTTGAAAAGAAGCGCATCTCGTTCTGGATGTTCCCGGAAGGCACGCGCAGCCGCGGGCGCGGTCTGCTACCTTTTAAAACCGGCGCGTTTCACGCCGCCGTGGCGGCGGGCGTGCCTATTATTCCTATCGTCGTCTCCAACACGCACAGCAAGATCAACCTGAACCGCCTGAAAAACGGTCTGGTGATTGTGGAAATGCTGCTGCCGGTCGATACCAGCGGCTATACCGCGCAGTTGGTGCGCAAGCTGGCGACCCACTGCCGCGAGCTGATGATGGAGAAACTGGAAGCGCTTAACGCTGAAGTCGAGGCGCGCGAAAAAAACGGTAAAATCTAGCCGGCTAGCGCTTCGCCCGCCGCGCCGCAGCACAGCAATAATCAAGAATAACAATTAGCTGGCGCGCAGGCGCTAGGCGTAAAGGGTTTGACGTTCTATGTCTTTCAGCAGACGACAGTTTATCCAGCTTTCTGCTGGCGCGGCGCGAATCTCTTGCCTTCCGCGCCGCGCGCCGCCTCTGGTCCCAACGGCGATACGCCGCTGTCGGTGCCGCCGCTTATTGAAGCGCGTCGTAGCGAGGCGCTGTTTCTGACGCTGATGCGCAGTCACTGGTCTTTTCTCGGCGACAACAACAAAGTGCCCGTATGGGGGCGTCAACGGCCTCTACCTCTGGCCGACGGTGCGCGTTTATAACGGCGACAACGTAAAGCTGATTTACAGTAACCGTCTTAACGAGCCGGTGGCGATGACCGTCAGCGGCCTGCCGGGCACTAACGGTGCGCAGTGGGACATGAACCGCATCGACACCACACCGTGCAGCAGGGCACCTTTGAGCGCTGGATCCTACGTGCGGCTCGGCCGCAGGCGATGCATATTCAGGGCGCGATGTTCCTGATCGAGAGCGTCAACGGCGCTCAGCCGATGGGCGAAGATTGCGGCTAAAAAGATACAGTGTGGTTGATGGCGAGATCAAGCTGTTAGTGAGCTTCCCGCAAAGCTCGTCCGATCATTTCCCCTTCGTCTATTACAGCCAGACGCTGGAGTGGCCGCTCTCGGCACGGCCGGACAGCTGCTGGTGCAGCCGACGGCGTAAAGTGCGCGCTGCCCGTCAGTGCAGCGCGCGTAGAGGTTAGTTGAAGGTTTCGGGATCCTGCCCTAGACGGTTGCCACGATCCAGCTTCGCGATTTCGCTCAGTTCGATCTTCTCTAGGCGGAAATCTAACACCGCGAAGTTCTCTTCGATGCGCGCAGGCGTTACCGATTTCGAGATCACCACCAGCCCACTGTCTAGATTCCAGCAGATCACAATCTGTGCCGCGGTTTTGCCATATTTCTTCGCCAGTTGGCGAATAATATTCTGATCGAACACCCCTTGCCAGTGCGTCAGATAGAGATCAACCCGCTCCAGCTGCAGTTTTTTCAGGCTAGTTTCCATCGCCTGCCGCACATTCTGCTGATCATCGTTCCACAGTTTGGTCGTGACTAAAATCTCGTCACGCGGCACGTCGCGGTATCCTGTAATGCTTGGCCGATCGCCTCTTCGTTCATGTAGGCCGCGGCGGTATCGATCGAGCGGTAGCTGACCTTTAGCGCCTTAAGCACCGCGCGGTGAGCGTCTTCATTGCTCGCCTGCCACACGCCCAGCCCCAGCTGCTGCATCATATTGCCTTCATGCAGTTTGATAATCGGTTGATCTGCCATAGGTGCTCTTTTCTATTGCAGTGACCTGAAAATAGTTAAGTCTAGTCAACAAACCTTATTGTGGGTGGCAATTCCGCTTCCCGTCCTGCCTGATCCTGCGGAAGTCTTGCCTGTTTCTCCATTTCAGCGGTGAATTTTGCAGCAGCTTGGTAGACTGGTTTCTTTACCCTGCGACAGATATGCATAGCGCACGAAGTGTCAGCACCTTACAAACTAGGTTGTGACCCTAATGACCAATAGACGCTGCCGCCTTTGCCCAGTGGAAAACGTCCGCCTGATTTACCTTAACCAGTACCAGCCGCGCATGCCGATTATGTATAACCCGGTATCGTTATTTTGTTTCAGGGAAGCAAAACCGGCTATCTTGGCAGCACCGTTTTTACCTACGACGTCACCAAATATCTGATGCTCACCGCTGCCGGTGGAGTGCGAAACCTGAGCGTCCCCGGAAAAGCCGGTCGCCGGCATGTTTCTGACGATCGATACCGCCAGGCTGCAGGCTCTGCTGATTGAGATCGGCGACGATGAAGATTTTCAGCCGCCGCCGCAGACCTCCGACATTCACTCTGCCTAGCTGACTGAACCGATGCTTTGCGCGGCGGAGCGCCTGCTCGACGTGATGCCGAATCCGCACGACGCGCGCGGGCTTGGACCGCAGATCATGCGGGATATTATCTGTTAAGTGCTGACCGGTCCGACGGGCAGCGCGCTGCTGTCGCTGGTGAGTCGTCATACGCAGTTCAGCCAGATCGCCCGCGCGCTGCGCCGCATTGAAAACCACTATGTGGATAACCTCAGCGTCGATGCGCTGGCGGCAGAGGTCAACATGAGGTCTCGGCGTTTCATCACAACTTCGAGGTGGTGACAGTACTGAAGCGCTACCGGCTGCATCAGGCGCGGCTGCTGATGTTGCATGGACGGGCTGAAGACGAGCACGGCGGCAGTTCGTGTGGGCTATGAAAGCCCATTGTAGTTCTCACGGGAGTTTAAGCGCTATTTCGGCGTGATGCCGGGAGAGGAGATCAATTGCGTGCATCAGAGGATGGCGGAGCCGTAGGCCTGACGCCTCGCGATCACGCCTGTTTTTGCGGGCGTTTTTTCCAGATGACGATAATGCTGCCCGCTAGGCCGACAAATAGCAGAACCGTCAGGATCGCCATCACCTGATCTTCATGGCGTTTGATAAAGAGCACCTGACTGATGCCGTAGCTAAACGCCAACACAATCGCCACTCACAGCAGCACACTCAGCCAGTTAAACAGCTGAAAGCGGCCGTTCTGTCGGCCGGAGATACCCGCCATGGTTAGCAGAATAGTGCTGACGGATGCCAGAAAGCGGCTTACCAGCTGCGCCATCAGGCCGTGGCGGTTAAACAGCTGATGATACTGCGGCGGCAGGTGCATCAGCCAGCTCTTTACTGGCACGTATTGCCGAGTCAGCGAACCTGCAAGTAGCTCAGCTAGCAGCCAAGGCTGGCAGCGGTAGTCAGAATCAGCATAGTGGGGAAAAAATCCATCACCCCTTTGGCCACTATCGCGCCCGTCAGCAGCAGCAAGCTGTTGCCTCGCAAAAACGAGGCAGACAGCAACCCATTTTCCAGAAACAGCGTCAGAAACATCACGCCGTAAACTACCCAAACCACATTTGTATCTTGGATCGGCCAGCGCGGCAAAATCCTGATGCCAGAGCACATGAACAATCTCGTATAAAAGACTCATTTGCTATCCCATCGAGTCAGATGGAATCTATTTTAGCGGCAATTTGGCAGAGATATTTGATCTGCGGCCGGTCGCCATTCTGTGGTTGAGGTTCTGTTTATGTTACTACTGCGCCAGACGGGTAAAGCCCGCTGTTAAATCATCAATCAGGTCGTCTACGTGTTCTAGGCCAATGTGTAGACGCACTAGGGTGCCGTCAAAGTCGACGCCGCCCGCCGGGCGAATCGCCATCAGCTCTTCCGGCTGGTTCGCCAGAATCAGCGACTCGTAGCCGCCCCACGAGTAGGCCATGCTGAAATGGTGGAAGCGATCGAGGTATTGCACCAGTTTTTCGCCGCTGAGTTTTTCATGCAGCACGAAGGAAAACAGGCCGCTGCTGCCGCTGAAGTCGCGTTTCCAGAAGGCGTGGCCTTTGCTCTGCACTAGCGCAGGATGGTTGACGCGCGCCACCTCCTGTCGGGAGAAGAGCCACTCCGCCACCTGCAGCGCGCTCGCTTCGTGCTGGCGCAGCCGCGTCGCGAGGGTGCGCAAGCCGCGGCTTGCCATATAGGCGCTGTCGGCGTCTACCGTCTGCCCCATCAGATAGGAGTTCTCGCGCAGCTGCTTCAAGCAGCGCGCGTTCGCCACCGCGGTGCCGATCATGGCGTCACTGTGGCCAATAAGATATTTCGTGCCTGCCTGAATCGAGATATCTACGCCGTGCGCCAGCGCTTTAAAGAAAAAGCCTGCCGCCCAAGTGTTATCCATCATGATCACCGCATCAGGCGCCTTTGCTCGCACGGCGGCGACGATCGCCGGAATGTCCTGCACCTCCATGGTGATAGAGGCGGGAGATTCCAGAAATACCACGCGGGTTTCCGGGCGCACCAGCGCGCTGATTTCGCTACCGAGGGTGTGATCGTAAAAAGTAGTGGCGATTCCGAGTTTGCTGAGGATTTTAGTGCAGAAGTCCTGAGTCGGCTCGTAGACCGCGCCGCACATCAGCACATGGTCGCCGGCGTCGACGAAAGAGAGAATAGCGTTGGCCACCGTCGCCGCGCCACAGGGGTAGAGCACGCAGCCCGCGCCGCCTTCCAGCTCGGTCATGGCATCCTGCAGCGAGAAGTGAGTCAGGGTGCCGCGACGGCCATAAAAGAGTTCGCCGCTGGCGCGTCCCGCCATGGCGCGTTTTTTATCGGCAACGCTGTCAAAAACCAGCGAGGAAGCGCGCTGAATGACGCTGTTGACCGCACCCTGAGTGTAACGTTTGCTGCGTCCCGCGCTGATTAAGGTGGTATCGATTTTTTTGGTTGTCATTCGTGTCTACCCTGCCGCTTACCACAAAGGCTTCACGTTACCATGAATTGCCGGTCAGAGTTGACCTCAAATCCTGATATTCATAACCTGCCCGATGACGGGCGGCTGGCGTGCCGCCCGCCTTGCCACACGCTACATCACGCCCATCAGATTTGGCAGCCATAGGGATATGGCAGGAATGTAGGTAATCAGACCCAGAAACAGGATGCCGTAAAAAGCCAGCATCTCTCGCTCACCACCTGCTCGATCTTGTGCTTGCTCACTGCGCTGGCGACGAACAGCACCGTGCCTATTCAGCGTCGCCAGTAAGATGGCGTTGTTCTGCTCGCGGATGTTCATGCGGGTTTGCTGAGCGGTTTTTTGGTGATCATGTTGCGTTCGCCCGCGTCGGTCCAGCCGAGAAAGACCATGCGCACGTTGGCGTTGACGTCGAACTTCTCGACGATCTGCTTGCCGACGTCGCCGTCTAGCAGCTTATGCATATGCTCGACGTCGCGGAAGATATAGGGCAGCGTCAGCACGCTGGTTTCTGGCGCGATGGTAGTGACCGGCGCCCGCGAGACACGGATCATGTCGATCGCGCCCAGCTGCACCTGCTGCAGTGTTTGATCTTCATCGCCCAGCACGCCGCCTGCCTAGGACCCGCATCTCCAGCCGCCCGTCGGTGGCCTACTTAAGCTTGTCGCCCATATGCTGCAGCGCCATGACGGTGGGATAGCCGGCGGGCTGTGCTTCCGCCACTTTCAGTACTTTCGCCGATGTCGATGTGGCGCTCAGGCCGAGCGCAGCGGAGACGGAAAGGCAAGCATCCATTTATTCATTCTCACTCATTATTTTTCTCTAGGCAGGTAGAGGAAGGTACAGGTAGCGATCGGCAGAAGTCGCGATCTCTGTGCTGCCAGAATAGGCAAATTTCGCTGGCTGAAAATGTGACAATGTTGATTGAATGAACAAGATAAAATTTTAAATTTATATAATAATAAATTTATACTGGAAACTATATTTCTGAAATGCCCTTAAAAAATGTCGTAAAAGGGCGCTAACAGCGGCAACGTCACGTCGTGCCGCCGCACAGTTTAACAAGCACAGCCACCGCGCGGTATTGCTGAATGATGCGCAAAACGAGATTGAGCTTTCTGCGGGCGTTGAGGATACCGATGGTATTAAAGAGCGTACCAGCTTCCGTTTTGAGCGCCGCGTCACCGCCTTTAGCTGTCACGCCGGCAGCGGCAACGGCTTCCTCGCTACTATCGGTTCTGTCGTGCCTTTTTATCGGCCTGTTCGGCACAGTATAGGGCATTATAAACAGCTTTATCGGCATCGTGCAGACACAGAGACCACCAATCTGGCGGTTGTCGCGCGCGGTCGCGATATCGCGGAAGCGCTGCTAGCGACCGCTATCTGCTTGGTGGAGGTAATTCCGGCAGTGGTGATCTATAGTTTGCAAGCATGATTACGAGCTATAAAGCGTCGCTGGGCGACGTGGCAGCGCAGATCCTGCTGCTGCAGAGCCGCGATATCGATCTGGGCAATCTCAACGCGAAAAGCGCTGATGCTCGTCCGGTCGCTCAGAAATTACGCGTAGGTTAACGCCATGGCAATGCGATTAAACGACGACCTAGAAAGCGATGGCGAGATGTATGAGATCAACGTAACGCTATTTATCGACGTTATGCTGGTTCTGCTGATGATCATCTTTATGTTGGCCGAGCCGCTGGCGACCGTAGATGTTCGCATTAATCTTCCTACCTCGACTAGCGCGCCGCGGCCGGAGAGCTGCGTGGGGCGGGATGGTGTTTAGCTACTATGCTACCGCCATCTCGAAAACCTTTTTCCCGGCGACGATCCATTCGTCTCGCTAATGTTAACCCTGATGACCTTCGACACCGGATTCCTAATACGGCCACTGAGCGCTATCGTGCTTGGCGACTATATCGACCATCATAGCCGCCTAACGCTGGGACTGATGGCGATCGGCACGCTGACCATCGCGCTGGTGCCGGGACATGCCACGCTGGGTACCGCCGCGCCGATTCTGATCCTGCTCGGCCGTCTGCTGCAGTGCTTCTCCGCCGGGGTATCGTTGTGATCTTCGTTGTGCTGCTCGGCCTGCTGCTCAACCATCTACTGGCGAGAGAGGCGGTCACCGAGTGGTGGCTTATCAGTCGCCGGAAAAACATGCGCGCCTGTCGGACGAGGGGCGCGACTAAATCATCTAGGACAACGAAGCGGTGGGCGACAAGCTGTCGTTCTTCTAGGCGCTGAAAACCATCGGCAAAGAGAAAAAGTTCTAAGGCATCGCCATCCCGGCCTTTCTCGCCGAACCCGCCTAGGCGGTGCTGAGCTTCTGAGTGCCGCTCTATCTGGCTAACGAGCGCGGCATGGATCTCAAGCAGATCGTGATGTTCGCGTGGCTGCCGTTTCTCACCGACGATCTCGGCAGCGTCGCCAGCTCTATCACCGGCGCTAATGATCTCGCTGGCGCTGATGACCTTGGTTAAAGATCCTTATCTGGCGATCGCGCTGACCTCCATCGGCGGCTTCGACCATCAGGTGATCTCCTGCATGCTCAGCGCGCTGGTGGCTGAAGGTGGATAATCGCCATCTGCTGCGCCTGTACGTGCTGGAGCCGGGTCTGATGCGCGTGCTGCTGAAAGCGCGATGAACCGTACCTAGAGCATCGCGCCGGCTCTGCCATTCCGCTAGGGCGCTGCGAAACCACCACCGATACGCGTCTCGACAGCGTGCGTGAGCTGCAGCTGTGACCTACGCCGGGCGAGGCACGCACAGAGGGCGAGTTTTTCGACGATGACGGCGAGAGCCACGGCTGGCGTCAGGGCAACGCGTTGTGGATACACTAGACGCTGCGCAGCAGAGGCGAGCGTATGGAACTGACGCTGGAGAAGCGCGGCGACTATTAGCGGGCGGGGCGTGAGATTGAAGTTCTGTTGCCTGCTGGCAAGACGCGCGAGCTGTGCATCAATGGCGAGAAAGGAGTGTTGGTTAGTTTGTAATGCAAGACAGGAATATTTAGAAAGCAATGTCTGCGGAATCAGGTGCTAACGTGGGAGAGATAGCCCGATCGTAAAGTCGCTTAACGCATCCCTGCTCGCTCGGCCCGCGACATCCTTGTCGCGGGCCGCTTTGCTCTTCGGGCCATCTCACCCGCGTTTTGACTTAGGACATCGTCTGTAAAACCTTAATTAGCGTCGTGGCTCTCCATATTACGCGCCAGATCTTTGTCGATCAGGAACAGGATTTCGCCTTTGTTGCCCACCATCGCCAGCTTATCCAGCACGGTTTTGAACAGCTTCTCTTCTTCATGCTGTTCCGCCACGTACCATTGCAGGAAATTAAAGGTAGAGTAGTTGAGCGACGTGATCGCAGTATGTGCCAGCTCGTTGATTTTGCTGCTGATCAGCTTCTCATGCTCCAGCGCCTGCTCCAGCAGTTCAGACAGGGAGTTATAGGCGACCGGCGGCGCGGCGATGGTGCCGAGCACCGGCATGGCACCAGTATCGCTCAGGTAGTCGAACATGCGCTGCATATGCTCCATCTCTTCGCGAGAGTGCTCTTTCAGAAACGCCGCTGCGCCTTCCAGACCTTTATCGCTGCACCATGCGCTCATCTGCAAATAGAGGTTGGCGGAGAAAAATTCGAGATTGAGTTGATCGTTTAGAAGCACAGTCATTTCAGCAGTCAGCATGGGCGATTCCTTTATAAATACAGAATTATTAAACAGGTGATAAGCGGTGAATTATGCACCATAACTCAGAGTAAAAGATAGCGTTTTACGGAAAAGTAGATTTTATCTTATTTATTTAAATATAATTGTTCAGCTATTTTAATGCGATTGATTATCTTTCCTGAAAAGATTCTACATTGCACTAGAATTGGGCGCAGCCGCTGCAATCGGCCGATGCAGCCTGTCATGGACTAACACTTTCTTCTGACGCGCCGAAAGGATATTCGCCGCTAAATAGTTTCACTACGCAATATAAAACGATTCAGTTTTAAACAATTAATTATTAAAAACGGCCTTAGGAAAAAATTATTTTCAAAACAGTTTTTATTCGTCTGCTGCCATAAATCCTGCAACTTGCAAAGTTCCATATATTTCAACTACAAAACTATGACACTGGGCGTGGCTATCCTCTTTTTTCTAGCAACACTCTACTAGGTTAAGAGTTTTTACTGGTTCGGCGCTTTTGACTTCACCACGCCAGGCGACAACTTCGGCACCATGAAAGATCCCGCCAGCAATACCTTTCTTGGCGCGGGCAGCCTGAGCGCCAAAGCGGGTTTTCTCTTCGCGCACTCACTGATGCCAACTGTGATGCTGGCGCTGGGCGTGCTGGAGATTTTTATCTACTACGGAGCATAAGCTGCTGCAGCCGCTGATGGGCCTGCTGGGACGCTGCGGGCTGGCGCTGATCACTGATCTGTAAAGCACCGATGCAGGCGCAGCGCTGACTAAAGAGATGTATGACCGTAACTAGGTGACGAAAAAAGATATTGTGGTGATGAGCGCCTGGCAATATTCCGGCGCGGTCTTAATCAATAACTATTTCGCCATCAGCTCGGCGCTGTTCGCCTCGATGACCCTGCCGATTATTATTCCGCTCGCCCTGATGTTTATTCTTAAATTTGTCGGTTCGATGCTAACGCGTTATTTGTTAAATAGTGTTTATAAGAAGGATTTCGCCCATTGAAAATAACGAAGCGGTAAAAAGCAGCCAGAATCCTTCCGACATTTTCGTGACTGGCTCGCGCAAAGGTTTTCATATCGTTATCCATAACCTAATGCCCAACGTAGTAATGGCCTATATGCCAATGGAAGTGCTGAATCTGCTTGGCATTATGCCGTTTCTTGGACAGGTTTTCGTGCCGGTGATAGGGCTGTTCGGCCTGCCGGTCGAAGCCACTACCGTGCTGCTGACCGCTTAGCTCTATCAACGCGGCGAGCGCGATGTGCGTTATGCGTCTTTTTGTTTAGGAGAGAAGTGGTGTCAAAGGTGTTAGAGCATTACCACTACCTGCGCGAGATTCCGGAGCTGGGTTTTGAAGAATTCAAAACCTCCGCTTATATTGCCGACCAGCTGGATAAAGCGGGGCTAAAGGTGACGCGCGGCGTCAATGAGACCACTGGCATCGTGGCAGAGATCGGGGGTGCCTAGCCCAGTGCTGGCGCTGCGCGCCGATATGGACGCGCTCGGCCATATCATCGACGGCGTCGCCTGCGCGCGTCACACCTGCGGTCATAACGGCTACTCTTCTGTGGTGCTGACCGCCGCGCAGGAGCTGCTGGCGGAAGTCGCGGTGAAAAGGGGCCGCCTGAAGATTTTGTTCCAGCCGGTTGAAGAACTAGGCGCCGGTGCACTGGTAATGGTCGAAGGCGGCGCGCTTTCTCAGCAATGCTGGCGTCACCAATTCGGTGCCTGACTAGGCGCGCGTCGTGTGGGATTTGCGTTCGCGGGAGAACGCGCCGAAAGAGAGGTCACTCAGATGATGATGATCCAGCACAGCGTCGCGGCGCTGGGCGCTGAGGGATTGCTGGAGGCGAAAACCACGCCGGGCAGCGAAGACTTTTTCTACTATCCGGTAAAACGCCCGAACGTTAAGGCGGGTTTCTGGGGACTGGGCACCAACCTGGTGCTGGGACTGCATCATCCTGACATGCACTTCGATCTCAACGCGCTGGCGTACGCTGTCCGCCGGACGGTAGGCAGCGCCAACAATTTTCCCTGCCCCTCTTCGCCGCCGCGCGCAAAATATTGTATACTATGCCGTCTTAACGAAGACAAGGTAACCGGAATCGCCGCTAATGTAGAACGCGCCTCGGCCACCGCCTTCTGACGCTGCTGCGTCACCTTGGCTCCGTTTACCTGCCTCCGGCCATCATGATTACTCTGCAGCGTCTCCTCAGGCGACGTTGCCTCGATAAGAAGAACTCACTCATGTCTAATTTTATGCAAGAGGTGGCTCGCCGCCGCACCTTTGCCATTATTTCTCACCCCGATGCCGGTAAAACTACCATCACGGAAAAAGTGCTGCTGTTCGGACAGGCCATCCAGACCGCCGGTACGGTAAAAGGCCGCGGCTCCAGCCAGCACGCTAAATCGGACTGGATGGAAATGGAGAAGCAGCGCGGCATCTCCATCACCACCTCCGTGATGCAGTTCCCCTACCGTGAAAGCCTAGTTAACCTGCTCGATACGCCAGGACACGAAGACTTCTCGGAAGATACCTACCGCACCCTGACGGCGGTGGACTGCTGTCTGATGGTGATCGACGCGGCGAAAGGGGTCGAGGATCGTACCCGCAAGCTGATGGAAGTTACCCGTCTGCGCGACACGCCGATCCTGACCTTTATGAACAAACTTGACCGCGACATCCGCGATCCGATGGAGCTGCTGGACGAGGTGGAAAGCGAACTGAAAATCGCCTGCGCGCCCATCACTTGGCCGATCGGCTGCGGCAAGCTGTTCAAAGGGGTATATCACCTTTATAACGATGAAACCTACCTCTATCAGTCGGGGAAAGGGCGCACCATTCAGGATGTGCGCATCGTTAAAGGACTGGAGAACCCAGTGCTGGACAGTGCGGTCGGCGAAGAGCTGGCGGCGCAGCTGCGCGAAGAGCTGGAGCTGGTGAAAGGCGCGTCGTATGAATTCGATCAGGAGCTATTCCTGAGCGGCGAGATCACGCCAGTGTTTTTCGGCACCGCGCTGGGCAACTTCGGCGTCGACCATATGCTCGACGGCTTGGTATCCTGGGCACCCGCGCCGATGCCGCGCGCGACTGACGCGCGTGTTGTGACAGTGCAGGAAGAGAAGTTCACCGGCTTTGTGTTTAAGATTCAGGCGAACATGGACCCGAGACACCGCGACCGCATTGCCTTTATGCGTGTGGTCTCCGGTAAGTATGAAAAGGGCATGAAGCTGCACCAAGTTCGTACCGGCAAAGATGTGGTGATCTCCGACGCACTGACCTTTATGGCGGGCGACCGTTCGCATGTGGAAGAGGCGTGGCCGGGCGACATCATAGGTCTTCACAACCACGGCACCATTCAGATTGGCGACACCTTTACTCAGGGTGAGAACATGAAGTTCACCGGCATTCCGAACTTCTCCCCTGAGCTGTTCCGTCGTATTCGCCTGCGCGATCCGCTCAAGCAGAAACAGCTGCTGAAAGGGCTGGTGCAGCTGTCGGAAGAGGGCGCTGCGCAGGTGTTCCGTCTGGTGCACAACAACGATCTGATTGTCGGCGCGGTGGGCGTGCTGCAGTTCGACGTCGTTGTGGCGCGTCTTAAGAGCGAATACAACGTCGAAGCGATCTACGAAGCGATCAACGTGTCGACGGCGCGCTGGGTCGAATGCAGCGATGCGAAAAAATTCGATGAGTTTCAGCGTAAAAACGAGATTAACCTTGCGCTTGATGGCGGCGATAACCTGACCTATATCGCACCGACTATGGTCAATCTCAATATCATGCAGGAGCGCTATCCTGATGTGATCTTCCGTAAAACCCGCGAGCATTAATCCGCACTACAATTAGGGCCGCCCAGCTTTGGCTGGGCCTGTTCTTCTTCTCCACACTCCTCCTAAAAATTCTGTTTTTTTCTTAACTGATGTGTGATCAACCAGTTATTCAAGCAAAATGCGAAACACCGACTATGATTATTCTGTCGGACGGCAAAAGAGAAGATGCTTTTCCCTTACGTCCACCGATGCAGCAGCGCCGTTTGCTGCTGTTGCGCCCACGGTTGTGGGTGAGCTAACTGACAGAAGGAAGATATCGATGAATAAAACTAAGATTGCCCAAACGCTAATGGCGGTAATGGTGGGTTTTGCCCTGTTAAGCGGTAGCGCGCTGGCCGAAGACTCTATGACGCAGAAAGCGCAGCAGAGTGCGGACAACACTGGCGTGAAAATCAATAGTTCTATGAAAAAAGTTGATGGATTTATGGATGACAGCACGGTTACCGCAAAAGCTAAAGCGGCTCTGGTGGATGAAGCGATAAAAATTACGGATATCTCCGTTAAAACGCACGATGGCGTGGTGACCCTGAGCGGTTTTGTTACCTCACAGGATCAGGCTGAAAAAGCCGTCGCCGTGGTGAAAAACGTGGAAGGTGTGAAATCCGTCAGCGACAAACTGCACGTTAAAGACAGCAAATCACAAAGTTTGAAAGGATATGCCGGGGATGCGGCAAAGACAAGCGAAATTAAAGCTAAACTGTTAGCCGATGATGTCGTCCCGTCGCGTAATGTCAAGGTAGAAACCACCGACGGCGTTGTTCAGCTCTCAGGAACCGTTGCGACTCAAGCGCAGTCGGATCGCGCGGAAAGTATCGCGAAAGCCATTGAAGGCGTTAGAAGCGTTAAGAATGACCTGATCGTGAAGTCTTAACGTTGTCAGCGGAGCGTCCGCGTGACGCTCCGCTGACAAAACAAAACACAAAATGGGAAAGAAACGAGCAGTTCGGTTTCACTAAGGTAAGGAGAGGCTCATGGTGGGCTTGTTTACTGGCCGCAAACGACCCTGACCGGTTGTGTCATCCTGATTTTTGCAACGAGCATGCATAAAGCAACGAGCATGCATAAAGCAGAGACCAGCCAGCCGCCGCACAGCGTAAAGGAAAACGCATCATGCGCGGCGGGTCAGAGGAGAAAACATGGCTGGTTCTCTGGGATGCTGCTGAATTAAAACGGATAAACGCAACAGCAGACCTCTGAACTTTCTCTGGGGAACAGGAATGGGTATGGGCGCTATTGAGCCTCTGGCCCTTTCCCCTTTCAAAGCACGTAAAATCGCCCTAGTGTGCGAAGGCGGCGGACAGTGCGGCATCTTTATTCAATCCTTTCGATCTCTTTATTAACATCTCGGCTAGGATGTAAAATCTCTCCGCTTTTGTCTGCGGCCAGCAGGGCTATACGCGTCGCGTCATCACTCGCTATACCACCAGCAAACTCTTTTTCGATCTGTTGCGCTTTGTGCGCGGCGGCAACCTGATCGACCTCGACTGGCTTATTCACGTGACGCGGTGCGAACTGACGCTGTCGCTAGCAAGCGGCAAGAGTCTGTTCGACAGCGGACGCAAGTTCTATATGTGCGCCTGCCGCGGCGACGACTACACGCCCGGCTATTTCGCGCCGAACAGCGCCAATTGGCACGATCTGATTGAAGCCTCCAGCGCTATTCCAGTGTGCGAGGCAGCGCGGCGCGGATGCCAATCGTGATGATCCGCACCGTGCCGTCGCAGATGTTCTATACGCAAAAATGGATGAAGCGCATGGAGCGCTGGCTAAGCGCCCGCGCGCTGCAGCCAATGATCAACATCTTGCATCATCATAAAGCGAGCTATCGGGAGATTCAGCAGTTTATCGAGCCGCCGCCGGACGAGCTGCATATTATTGAAATCTGTCCGCCGCATGTGCTGGCGAGTGTGGCACTCGGCAGCCGCGTCGCCTCGTTGAATCAGGACTATCATCTTGGGCAGCGCTGCGGCCGTTACTTCTTGGCGACGCTGGGACAGTGGCTCAGCGTCGCCGAACCGTTCGTGCGCTATAGCACCGTCACGCCGCCTGCGCCTGTGGCCAACGCGCCCCACAACTGGCCGATTATGACGCTGCCGGTCGCGGGTAACGAAGCAGACTAAAATGAGGGTTCGCTAGCATGCGACTTACCGATACCCACTGCCACTTCGATTTTCCGCCTTTTATCGGCGACGAGGAAAAGAGCGTCGCGCGCGCCGCCGAGGTGGGCATCGAGCGTATTATCGTTCCGGCGGTGGACGTGAGCCGCTTTGCGCACATCGTCGCGTTAGATGCACATCTCGACCAGCTGGAGAGCTGGCTGTGGCAGAAGTCGGCGAAGCTGATGGCGATAGGGGAAATCGGCCTCGATGTCTATATGGACAACCCGCGGTTTGCGCGGCAGGAGTTTTTACTCGACGCGCAGCTGCAACTGGCGAAGCAGTATGACCTGCCCCGCCGGTAATCCTCCATTCGCGTCGCACCCATGACAAGCTGGCGCTACATCTGCGCCGTCACGATCTGCCGCGGCGCGGCGTGGTGCACGGCTTCGCCGGCAGCCTGCAGCAGGCGTAGGCGTTTATCAAACTTCGGCTACGCCATCGGCGTCGGCGGCACCATCACCTACACACGCGCCAGCAAAACCCGCAACACCTTGGCGCAGCTGCCGCTGGACGCGCTGTTACTGGAGACTGACACGCTTGATATGCCGCTGCACGGCTTTCAGGGCGAGCCGAACCGACCGGAACGTGCGCATCTGGTCTGGAAAACCTTGTGCGAGCTGAGCCCGGAGCTTCCAGAGGCAATCGCCGAAGCGCTGTGGCGCAATACGCAAAACCCTAACCCTATTTAACCTGCCTAATTAGTGTTCTCGTTATGTAATAACAGTAACATTGCGGCGCTCTGCGTTATAATAACGTGATCGCCTATTATTGCTGATAGCGTTCTGACGAATAATACATTGGTCGTCTCCTGAAATTGTTATAATTATCAACATTATGCTGGCATTTTAGCGCCTGTTTGTTATCTGGAGAACACCATGACCGGCATTAACGCTGCTGCGCCTGATGGATCTGACCACCCTGAACGATGACGATACCGATGAAAAAGTGATCGCGCTTTGCTGCTAGGCGAAATCGCCAGCTGGCAACACTGCCGCGATCTTCATCTATCCGCGCTTTATTCCGGTCGCGCGCAAAGCATTGTGCGAGCAGGACACGCCGAAGATCCGCATCGCCACTGTGACGAACTTCCTGCACGGTAACGACGATATCGACATCGCGCTGGCGGAAACCCGCGCCGCCATCGACGCAGGCGCGGACTTTATCAAAACCTCTACCGGCAAAGTGCCGGTCAACGCCACGTCGGAAGTAGCGCAGATCATGATGAACGTGATCCGCGATAAAGGCCTGAAAGAGAAGGTCGGTTTCAAACCGACTGGCGGCGTGCGCAGCGTGGAAGACGCAGCTATCTACCTCAAGCGGGCGGACGATATCCTAGGCGAAGGCTGGGCCGACGCGCGCCACTTCCGCTTTGGCGCCGCCAGCCTGTTAGCCAGCCTGCTGAATGCGCTGGGTCATCAGACCGCCGCCAGCAAAGCCGGCCACTAGCCGCCATTCTCATCTTAACCCTGATCATTGGGGCAATTTTATTTCTGACGCAAGAAATTATCCGTAAAAAACGCGATGGCCAGACGCGAGTGAAGAATAAATCAGATATTTATCAACGGTATGCCAGAAAACAACTTGTCCTAAGGACAGATTGCCGTGCTGGCGATGACCATCTAAACTGGCAGTCGCTCAACCTCAACGGGCCGGTAGTCGATAAACATTCGACGGGCGGCATCAGCGACGTGACATCGCTGATGCTGGGTCCGATGGTAACCGCCTGCGGCGGCTATTTGCCGATGATCTCGGGGCGCGGCCTTGGCTATACCAGCAGCACGCTGGACAAGCTAGAAGCGATCTCCGGCTTCGTCATTTTCTTGGACGACGAGCGTTTTCGCCAGATCATCAAAGAGGTCGGTGTGGCGATTATCGGCCAGATCAGCTCGCTCGCCCCGGCGGACAAGCGCTTCTACGCCACGCGCGATATTACCGCCACCTTGGACTCCATCCCGCTGATCACCGCCTCGATACTGGCGAAAAAGCTGGCGGAAGGGCTGGATGCGCTGATGAACGTCAAAGTCGGCTCCGGCGCCTTTATGCCGACCTTCGGAGCGTCGCTCGATCTGGCGCAGGCGATTATCGGCGTAGCGAACGGCGCGCGCGGGCTGCGTCACCACCGCGCTGCTTACCGATATGAATTGGGTGCTCGCCTCCAGCGCCGGCGACACGCTGGAAGTGCGCGAAGCAGTGCGCTTCCTTACCTGCGCGCAGCGCAACCCGCGCCTGCTGGAGGTGACGCTGGTGCTATGCAGCGAAATGCTGATCTCCGGCAAGCTGGTGGCCAGCGAAGAAGAGGCGCGCGGCCAGCGGCTGCGGGTACTGGATAACGGCCAAGTAGCGGATGTGTTCGCGCGTATGGTCGGCGCGCAGGGCGGTCGGCCGATTTTGTCGAGCGCCACGACGCTTATCTGCCGCAACCGATGCTCAGCAAGGCGGTCTACGCCGATCGTCCCGGTATCGGTCAGCAGCATGAACGCGCGCGCTGGGGATGGTGGTGATGGCGATGGATGGTGGATGCCAGCGCGCCAGCGACAGCATCGACTATAGCGTTGGGCTGAGCGAGATGATCGCCTTGGGCGAACGCGCCGACGCGCAGCGCTCGCTAGCGATTATCCACGCCAGCAGCAAGGCGAGCTAGCAGCAGGCGGTGGTGGTAGCGCTAAGCGACAGCGCGCCAGAGGTTACGCTGGTCGTTTATCGCCGGGTTTGCTCCGCACAACAATCGAAGCCGCAAATCTGCGGCTTTATGCTGCCGTCGGGCAGCCATTCGAGTATACTAATCCAATCCCCTTTTTTGACTTGTCACGCGCTCAGGCGCAGGAGACTTGCATGAAACGTGCTTTTATTATGGTGCTCGATTCCTTTGGGATCGGCTCAAGCAAAGACGCCGATAAATTCGGCGACTCAGGATCGGACACGCTGGGCCACATCGCCCAAGCGTGCTTCAACGGCAAAGCGGATAAAGGCCGTAAAGGCCCGCTGCATCTGCCGAACCTGACCGCGCTCGGCTTGGGCAAAGCCGCCGAGCTTTCCACCGGATGCTTCCCGCTGGGCCTCGATCCCAATGCGGATATTACCGGTGCGTACGCCTATGCCAGCGAACTTTCCTCCGGTAAAGACACGCCGTCCGGCCACTGGGAAATCGCCGGCGTGCCGGTGCTATTCGACTGGGGCTACTTCAGCGACAAAAAGAATAGCTTTCCTCAGGAACTGCTCGATAAACTAGTGGAACGCGCCGATCTGCCAGGTTATCTCGGCAACTGCCACTCTTCCGGCACAGTGATCCTCAACCAGCTGGGCGAAGAGCACATGAAAACCGGCAAGCCGATTTTCTACACCTCGGTGGACTCGGTGTTCCAGATCGCCTCTCACGAAGAGACCTTTGGCCTCGATCGCCTCAATGAACTGTGCGAAATCGCCCGTGAAGAGCTGACCGAAGGCGGCTATAATATTGGCCGCGTCATCGCGCGTCCGTTTGTCGGCGACAAAGCGGGCCACTTCGAGCGTACCGGCAACCGTCACGACCTCACGGTTAAACCTCCTTCGCCGACCATGCTGAAAAAGCTGGTGGATGAAAAGGGCGGCGAAGTGATCTCGGTGGGTAAAATCGCCGATATCTACGCCCATCAAGGCATCACGCAGAAGGTGAAAGCCACCAGCTTGGACGGGCTGTTCGACGCCACCATCGAGCAGATGAAGAAGGCGCCCGACCAGTCGATCGTCTTTACCAACTTCGTCGATTTCGACTCTACTTGGGGCCACCGTCGCGACGTCGCCGGCTACGCGGGTGGGCTGGAGCTGTTTGACCGCCGTCTGCCGGAGTTGATGGCGCTGGTGAAAGAGGATGATATTCTGATCCTCACTGCCGACCATGGCTGCGACCCTACTTGGCAGGGCACCGAGCACACACGCGAGCATATTCCGATTCTGATCTACGGCCCTAAAGTTAAATCTGGCTCGCTGGGCTATCGCGAGACCTTCGCGGACATCGGTCAGACGATTGCGCACTATTTTAGCCTGTCCGATATGGACTACGGCAAAAGCATGCTGTAAACAGAGCCACTGAATTTAAAAAAGGACAAACAACAATGGCAACTCCTCACATTAATGCAGAAATGGGAGAGTTTGCCGACGTAGTGCTAATGCCGGGCGACCCGCTGCGCGCGAAGCACATCGCGGAAACCTTTCTGGAAAATCCTGTTGAAGTGAACAACGTGCGCGGCATGCTGAGTTACACCGGCACCTACAAAGGTCGCAAAATCTCCGTGATGGGTCATGGCATGGGCATTCCGTCCTGCTCGATCTACACCAAAGAGCTGATCACCGACTTCGGCGTGAAAAAGATCATCCGCGTCGGCTCTTGCGGCGCGGTGCGCCCGGACGTAAAGCTGCGCGATATCGTGATCGGCATGGGCGCCTGCACCGACTCTAAAGTTAACCGCATGCGCTTTAAGGGTCACGACTTCGCGGCGATCGCCGATTTCGACATGGTGCGCAACGCGGTGGACACGGCGAAAGCGCTGGGTGTGGACGCACGCGTCGGCAACATCTTCTCTGCCGATCTCTTCTACACCCCGGATCCGCAGATGTTCGACGTGATGGAGAAGTACGGTATCCTCGGCGTGGAGATGGAAGCGGCGGGCATCTACGGCGTGGCGGCGGAGTTCGGCGCGAAGGCGCTGACTATCTGCACCGTGTCCGACCATATCCGCACCCATGAGCAGACGACCTCTGCCGAGCGTCAGACCACCTTCAACGATATGATCAAGATCGCGCTGGAATCGGTGCTGCTGGGTGACTAAGCCCGCGCTTGCTGTTCCCCGTTTCTGCTGGAATGGGGAACAATCCTGCCTGTTTTCATAACATTCTCACCAAATGACACACTTTTCTCGACTCTTATGTATCTTCCCGCTGGTGCTGCTCCCTTAGCTACCTATCATTAGCGCGACTACAAAAAATAACCTATTTGCCAATGCCGCCTGATGAATTTCCGCAATTTTGAAGCTGAAGAAAAGCTTTTCGCGCGCCGCACGCTGGTCGTTACCTGTTTCATTATTCTCGGCGTCAATCTCTATCGTCTCCAGGGGCGCGATCACGGCTACTACCAGACGCGCTCTAACAAGAATGATATCAGGATGATCCCCATCGCGCCGCCGCGCGGGCTGATTTACGAGCGCAACGGCATTCTGCTGGTGCCCTCTGGTACGACATTATGCTCACGCACTACAAAGTGGAGGATATGCAGGCGATGCTGAAGTCGCTGACGCCGGAGGAGATTGACGCCTTTACCCGCGTATTGAAGCAGAGCAGCCGCTACAAGCCGGTGATGCTGAAAGAGGAGCTAACCGACGAGCAAGTGGCGCGCTTCTCGGTGAACCAGTACCGCGTTACTAGGGTGACCATCGACACCTATCAGGATCGCGAATACTCCTACGGCGCGGACTTGGCGCACGTGATCGGCTACGTCTACAAAATCAACGATAACGACTATAAGCGCCTTAACGCCGCCCCCAGCTACGATCCCAATCCCTTTCCTTTGTAAAAGGCATCAGCCATCAGGCTTATAAGCTGCTGCAAGACAAGAATCTGCCGCTGATCAACCGTGTTATCTAGGGGCTGTACCCGCCCGCCTCGACGGTGAAGCTCTATATGGCGATGTCGGCGCTGCTGACCCGGCGTGATCACGCCGCAGACCAGCTTCTACGGCGCGCCGACTTGGACGCTGCCGGGCACCGATCGCCGCTACCGCGACTGGAAAAAAGCGGCTACGGCATGCTCGACGTCACCAATGCGATTTAGGCGTTTTCTTATTTCCGCTGCTCTTAATGCAGGCGCAATAAGTAGCGGCCGCAAAGCGTTCTCTGCCGCTAACACTGGCTAAGTTGATCATTTATCGATCATTTTTAATGGAATGGATTAGCTGACGGAATAATCTTTTTTACCGCTTCGCTTTATTAACGCGCTCGCGGCGTGCTTCTTTTATAGAATTCTCTTAATTTTACCGCTAAAATGATCGTTTTATGATCAGCTGCTTCGCTTTTAACGGCGGCGGCGCATTCACTTTACGCTTCGCTTAAAAGATAGTATTCATCCAGAATAAAAGGTTAAATAGCCTTGTTTTGGTGGCTTATGACCGCAAATAGCGAAAAGCGAAACCCGTTTTTGACATTTTAATCACTGCCAAATATGATTTAGAGAGGAAATAGTCGGCTGGATGATTTATTTGTTAATGTGGACAACTTTTTGAAACGGCCACGCAAGCAAGACTTGATCCATTAATTTTAAAAGCTACATTTAACCCTGCGCCACCAACGCTGATGCAGCTTAGGCTGTTTTTATTATTAATACTTAAGAGGAACACACTATGTCTCAATATCGTGGTGGAGCTGGAAACTTTGCGGTTGATCGGGAGCGTGCAGCGTAAGCGGGAAGAAAAGGCGGCCAGAAGAGCGGCGGCAATTTCAAAAACAATCCTAGACGCGCTATAGAAGCTGGCCGCAAGGGAGGAAAAATCAGCCGTCGTAGCTGAAATATCAGAAAGTTAGATGGAACAGCAGTCAACATCTGACCGCGAGAGAGTCATTCTTTTTTCTCTTTTAGTTCTCCTTGCGAAATACCTCTGACTGAAACAAGATCCTGACGCTGATGGTGCATCAGGATCGCCATAATTAAACCGGACTGGTTTCCTGCCTGTCCGGTTTTTTTATTTTCTCTTGTGAAGCGAAGTTACTCTAACGGACGTGACTTTCAGCTGTAGTGCTTATCACGCTACTGTCAGTCGCTATTAAACTCAGCGGAATTTATACATTTACCTGTAAGATTGTAAAATTATAATCAGTCTTTTCTCGTTTAAAAGCCTCACTCTGAACAAAACTAATCTAAGATAACTCATTGTTGTAATTAGAAAAAATGCATTTTACATGCCACTGTTGAGTAACAGACATCGACGTTTTTGTAAATATTGCGCACGCAGAAGGAAGTGGTTTATCTGCTTTCATACAGGCAGAGGCAGCAGATGGAGACCAGCCTGATAGCACAGCGAAAAAAAGAAAGGCTTTCAGCGTCACCCTAGCCCGGAAGCAGAGATAAGGCGATAAAGGAGTAATACGGTTGGATAGCGGCGCAAAACAATAGCGTGGCGGTCACTGCCACCAGTCTAAATAGGTTTGATAACAGAAAAAATACAGGTTAAATAAAAAATGGTGCGGATTTTAACTCAATTTTTCTGTAAAGCCTGTTAGGATAAGAGATAGGGTTAAAGTATGTGCTTACTCGCTTTCTGAATTAACGCCGTAAAGCAGGCGGAACCTGGCGCACCCGCGACATGATTAAGGCGAGGCTGGCGCCTGCACGTCAATAAGCTTCAGCAACAGTTTCACCTGATAGAACGCATCCGCAATGGTCTGCTGCTCCACGAGGTCACTTTTGTTCACAGGCTCGACCTGATAGCTGCGCTACGCATTGGCCTTTTCAATGATGCCGACCGGCAGCTTGCCTCACAGCGGTGACAGGGACGCCGCCGCATCGGTCGGATGCGCTTTCAGCTAGACCGCTTCCTGCTTCAGTGCCCAATAAACGCTGTTCAGCACCTGTGGATGTGCACTGGCGTAGGGCGTTGAAGCCAGATAGTATGGTAGTTTACCAGCCCTTTGCCGCTGGTCAGCACAAGCGCATGCTGCTCGATCTGCGCGCTGGGTGACATAGGGTCCCAGGTGAGCTAGGCCACTACGCTGCTGTTCTCCAGCGCCGCGCGTCCGTCAGTGGGCGTTAGCCACGCAGGCAAGATATCGCTGAACGTCAGGCCAGCCTTACGGAGCGCGGCGATCAGCAGATAGTGGCTGCCCGCCGCTTTGGTGACGGCGATTTTCTTCCCTTTGAGATCCTGCAGCGCTTTGATCGGCGAGTCGGTGGTCACCCAGAATCGCCTGCGCCTCTGGCGACGGGGTTTTGCGCGCGTAGTAGGTCAGTCTAGCGACTGCCGCCTGCGCAAACAGAGGCACGGTATCCGCGACGTCTACGGAGAGATCGACGTTATTGAGGTTAAGCTCTCCCAGCAGTAGCAAGCCGCTAGAGAACTCATGCCAGCTGACTTTTACACCTTGCGCCGCCAGCGCCTTATCGAGATCGCCGCGCTGCTTGATCAGCGTCAGCAGCGTAGAGGACTTCTAGTAGCCGATACGAAGGGTTTCTTCTGCCTAGGTAGAGAAAGAGAAGCGTGGTGAGCAACAGTGCACCGCTCAGTAAGGGACGAAAAGGTTTTATGGGCGTTCCTTCAGTTATCACTAAAGGGATCAGTTAAGCAGCAGGTGATCGTACATTACCATCAGACGACGCGTCACGCCGTTAGTCCAGCCGAAGCCGTCCTGCAGCGGGTATTCGCCGCCGCCGCCGGGACGAGCGCGTTCGCCGCTAATATCATATTTTTCCACCAGCTTGTGGTGCCGCTGATAGAAGTTGCTCACCGTGGTCAGCCAGTTCACCGCGATCTCCGACGCCAGCGTCTCTTCGTCGTACTGATTAAGGCCGATAATCGCCATCCACTGCAGCGGCGCCCAGCCATTGGGCTTGTCCCACTGCTCGCCGCTTTCCACCATCGAAGCGACCAACCCGCCGCTGGTGAGCAGTAGCTGACGCAGTGCAATCGCCTGCAGGTGCGCCTGTTTCGGCGTCGCTAGGCCGACGAACAGCGGCACCACGGCGGCAGCGGTAAAGGCGCCGAAGCGTTCGCGACGCCAGTCGTAGTCGCGATAGACGCCAGCGGTGCTGTCCCACAGGTAGCGGTTGATGGCACGCTTGCGTACTTCGGCCTTTTTCTGCCACGCCAGCACGGTCAGCTCTTTCCCTTTAGCATAGGAGAGCGTGGCGATCATCAGCTCCAGCTTGTAGAGAAACGCGTTCAGATCGATGGGGACAAACTGCGTGGTGCGAATGCTCGCCAGACGTTTGGGATCACGCAGCCAGCGGGAAGAATAGTCCCAGCCCGACGCCGCGCCCGCGCGCAGGTCGCGATAGACCTCGCTCGCCGGACGGCTGGAGTCATGCGCCGTCTCGACATCCTCAATCCAGGATTCGTCGCGCGGCGTGTCGCGATCGTCCCAATAGCGGTTGAGTAGCGAGCCGTCGGCCATGCGCACCACATGGCGATACGCCTGACACGGCATCAGCGAACCGGCGCCGTCCATCCAGAACTGGTATTCTTTCATTAGCTGATCGAGATAGCGTTTCGCGCCGCGCACGCCATCCTCTTCGAACAGCTCGACCATCAGCGCGAAGACCGGCGGCTGCGAACGGCTCAGATAATAGGTGCGGTTGCCGTTGGGAATATGGCCGTAGTTGTCGATCAGCCAGGCGAAGTTATCCGCCATATTGCGCAGCAGGTCGTCGCGTCCGCTCTCCGCTAGGCCGAGCATGGTGAAGTAGGAGTCCCAGTAATAGGTCTCACCGAAACGGCCGCCGGGCACCACGTAAGGCTTGGGCAACGGCAGCAGCGACGAATGCGGCAGATGCTGCTGCGGTATCTTGGTTAATACCGGCCACAGCGCGTCGATATGTTCGTTTAGATTTTTATCCGAGTTCGATACATAAAAACCTTCGTTTATCGCTGGTAAATAAAAATGGTCAGCCACAAAGCGCGCTAAATCAAAATCACGGCTGCGTTTCTGGCGACGATAACGCATTAATACGTCTAGCGGATCGTATTTCGGTGAGCAGTCTGGGAAGGTTTTGCTGTCCTCGAAGATGCGCGACAGCTGTACATGCTCGAACAACTCCATGTAGCGATCGGCAGGCACCAACGCGTCCGGCGCCGGTAAGCCTTCAACCAGCTCCGGTTCTGGTTCGGAATCCTGCATACGGTCAAGCTTAAGCTCGTGAGGATCGTATTGATACTCAACTTCCGCCCCTTTGCGAATCTCATCGAATGCGTTGAGTTGCTGGCGATAAGTATTAATAGCGGCCTCCTTGAGTCTGAGGGTTCGTAAAAGAAAAACTATAGACTTATCGATGGCCCAGACAACAATGCAGAATATCTATGAACGTAATAAAAATTGTCTATCAATAGATTATTTAACGGAATTACTCTGCTTATCAAGCAAATAACGCGCTGCGCTTAAAAAAATTATTTAGAAGTAATCTTTGCAGAATGCAAATAAATGACCAAGAGTGGTAAAAAAGCAGCAAAAACTAACAAAAATCCTTACTGCCGCTGCGCTGCGAGATGAGCTATTTGTGGCGTTTTTGCACGGAGTGAAAAGTAGACGTCCTCGTAATAAGGACGTCTGAAAGGACTATTGCGGGTTTTAGCGCTTACTCGCTGACGCGATAGCGCTCCAGCTAGTGCGCGTAGGGCGCTGGAGGCACCCATGACGACTGCGGCTTATCGAGCGCCAGCGCCGCTTGGTAAGGCCAGTGCGGGTTTTTCAGGTGCGCGCTACCGACCATCACCAAGTCAAGCTGACCTTTTTCTACGGTGGCGTTGGCGATGTGCGGCGCATCAATGCCCCATGCGGAGGCGACGGCGATGTCAGCTTTGCGACGGACGCGCTCAGCAATAGGTGCCAGTAAGGCGGGTGTGCCCCACGGAATGTTGGTGTCCGGCGTCGAGAAGCCCACGCTGACGCTCAGCAGATCCAGACCGTTCGCGCGCCAGTAGCGCATCAGATCGATCGCTTCCGCCAGTGTCTTTTCGTCGCGGCTGTTATACTCCAGCACGCCGAAATGCGCGGTGAGCGGCAGGTTTTCCGGCCAGACTACACGCACGGCGTCGAAGGTTTCGCGCAGGAAGCGGCTGCGGCCCGCAGCGTCGCAGCCGTACTCATCGGTGTGCTGGTTGGCGTGTACGGAAAAGAAGCTCTGCGCCAGATAGCCGTGCGCGAAGTGCAGCTCCAGCTACTCATAGCCCGCATCGCGCGCATGGATGACCGCCTGCACGAAGTCGTTGCGCACACGCGCGATATCGTCCAGCGTCATGGCGCGCGGCACCTGTGGCAGGTTATTGCCGAAGGCGACGGCGGAAGGCGAAATCGTCTCCCAACCGCGTCCGTCGTCAGCCGAGATATGGTCGTCGCCTTCCTAGGGTTTGTTAGCGCTCGCTTTGAGACCAGGGTGGCCAATCTGGATACCCCGCACGGCGCCTGCCGCTTTGATCGCCTGCGCGACCTGCGCCAGATCTTCGGCCTGCGCGTCATTCCATAAACCTAGGCAGCCCGGAGTAATGCGGCCTTCCGGCGATACGGCGGTCGCTTCGACGATCACTAGGCTCGCGCCGCCGCGCGCCAGCGCCGCGTAGTGCACGCGGTGCCAGTCGTTAATCAGGCCGTTTTCGGCGCTGTATTGACATTTTGGCGGCACGGGCGATGCGGTTGCGTAGCGCCACGTCTTTCAAACGGAATTTAGAAAACAGAGAAATAATACCCTCTTAATCATATTTAATTTCAATCACTTGTTTTCCCGTAAAATCAAGCCGCCACAGTGCGAGCAGCTACTACGGCAGCGCGGTAAACGGTAAAAGGGAAGCTCAGGATTGATTCGCTCAGCAATGTAACCTGAGATATTTCCCCCAGCGTACGCTCTCCGTGCTGCGTCAGCGCCTGCTACTGAGCGGCGTCGCCGTGCTGATGCAGCGCGCCGAGCACCACTTCATGCAGAGAGATGGCGCGGCTAAAGGGGGCCGGGCCACTGTTCGACGCGGCCCTGAATGCAGACTAGATGGCCGTTGGCTTGCAGCGCATTGGAGAGTTGCGCGGCCTGATTGGCGCCCATCGCGTCGATAAACGCGTAATCAAGGCTGACGCTACTGCGTCAGCAGGTCGGAGAGGCACTGTGCCGCGCCCAGCTTTTCAGACGCGGCCAGTGGCGCTCATGGCTGGCGATAATTACCTCGAAGCCGCGCGCGTGAGCCAGCTGCGTCAGATAGTGGCCGACCGAGCCGCCTGCGCCGGCGATAAGCACCTGCACGGCGATCGGTGTATATTCGGCGAAGCTGCCCGGCTGTTTCAGGCTCTGATGATAAACGACGCGCACGCCGCGCCACCACCTCACCCGTGCCGTCGCCGCCCGGCACTTTAATCCCGCTGGCTATCCAGCAGCTTCCAGTCCACCGGGTTTAGCCCGATGGCGTGGTTGCGCACCAGCCACTTGGCCAGACTGCAGCGGCTGCGCCACGCTTTCGCTCAGCCGCAAATCGACGGGCGAACCGCCGCCGTGCCAGTGCCATCCGAATCAGCTTGCAGGCCGCGCGTCACACATAGGCGCCTGCCGAATAGGTCAGTTCATAGCTGTGGCTGTAGATATCGATAATATTGCCGAAGGGATCTTCTATATAAGCCATGCGATAGGGTTTCTCGCCGGGATAGTATTCGCGCACTGGCATACGTTTTTTTCCACCCGCGGCGACGATTTTCGCCGCCATGCCTTCGACGTCGGGATCCTGCACGCAGAAATGAAACACGCCGGTTTTCCAGTTTCCAGTATTTAAAATTGTTTTCCGGCTTTTCGACGTCGCAAAACTCGAAAAGCTCCACGCCGACCCGATCGCCGGTTGAGAGATGAGCGATACGCAGCGCGCCCCAGCCTTAGCCGAACACGTCGCTGCATATCACGCCGATGGCGGAATCATCTTCCTTAAATGGTAGTAGGAGGCATAATCAGATATCAGCCTATTACCTCTGTATAGAATTTTACCGCCGCATCCAGATCGGTAACTGATAGGCTGATGTAGGAAAAGGCGCGTGGATAGGTCGTCGTCATGCTGCATCTCCGATTGTGGAAAAGATAAACAGGCTAACGGGCACCAAGTATAATGAAAACAGCGATTCAATTATAGGAATTGTAAAAAATCATTATGCACTCGCCGCAGTGGCTTCGATTTTTTTCCATGCTGGGCGAAGTGGGCAGCTTTACTGAAACGGCCGACCGTCTAGGGATCGCCTAGGCGGCAGTCAGCCAGCATATCCGTCATCTGGAGAAGGCGCCTGTGGGACAGATGCTGCTGATCTACTGCTAGGAGGTCGATCGCGCCGACCAGCGTCTGACGCTGCGGCTCAGCGAGGCGGAAGTGACCTGTAGCGAGATCAGTTTGATTATGCTCGGCAGCATCGGTCTGCAGCTCTACCCGCTGCTGGCGCTGCAGCAGCATCCCGATCTAGCGATTCACTATCGCTTTGTGCCGGATAGCGAAGTGATGGACGCCGTGCTGCACAACCGCTTTGAGAGGGGGATGGTGACGTAGAAGCCGGACAATCGCTGACTCAGCGCGCCGCGCTTCGCCGAAGAGCCGCTGGAACTAGTCGCGCCCACCGGCGCTCGCTTGGCTGCAGGAGATTTCCCGCTTTCGGCTTATTTCGCCAGCGTCGCCTTGATTACGTTCTGCTAGGGCCGTGGTGGCGCGGCCGATCAGCTGGCTCAGGCTGTGGGAGTCGTCAAACAGCCCGCCCTGCGCCGCGCCCTTGTCTAAATCCGCCAGCATCTCCGCTAGGCCCTCCGGCAGACCGGCGCCTTTCAGCGGGCTGGCGAACTCGGCGGGAGAAAGATTAACGTACTCCACCTGTTCGCCGGACTGACGCGCAATCTCAGCGGCAAATTCCGCCAGCATGTAGCTGTCGTCGCCCGCCAGCTCGTAGACTTTGCGGGCCTGATCGTCGCAGGCGATTACCGCCGCCGCCTCGGCGTAATCCCAACGCGCCGCCGATGCGATACGCCCTTCGCCAGCTGAACTGATAAAAAAGTGATACGTCAGGGCTGGCGCAATGCTGGCGGCATAGTTCTCGGTGTACCAGCCTGCGCAGCAGCGTGAAGGGGATGCCAGAAGCCTGCAGCAGCGCCTCGGTGGCGCAATCTTCAACGCCGAGCCTCAGCGGCGAGCTGTTGGCATGCAGCGGGCTGTTGTAGGCGATAAATTTAGACGCTGGCAGATTTGGCTGCGTTAATCACCGCCTGATGCTAAGCTTCGCGCTGGCCAACCTTGCTGCCGGAGATCAGCAGTAGCTTCTCCACGCCGGAGAAGGCGGACATCAGTGTATCCGGCTGGCTGTAGTCCGCTTTGCGCATCTTTACGCCTTTCGCCGCTAAGTCTGCAGCTTTTTTTCCGGCGACCGTGCGGCGGCTACGATCTGCTCTGCCAGCACGCTTTTCAGTAGGGTTTCAATCACCAAACGGCTTGGCTGGCCGATTGCGCCTGTTATAGCAATCATGTTCTCTCCTTTTTGCATTGGCTGTTTTCGCAAACAAGGTTAGGGGATAAGCTGATTTTTAGTAAGTACTTACAGATTTATTAGTTTGGGAGCTCGATAGTAGATGTCTGAAAAGATAGGTGAAAAATTTAACCGCGATCGCTGAAGTGTGTTGATCTTTCTGGTGCTGCGTAACGATAAACTGCGCTTCAGCGAGCTGCGTCGCGCCGTCGGCAGCGTCAGCGAACGCATGCTGGCGCAGACGCTGCGCCATATGGAAGAAGACGGCTTCGTTGAACGCATCGCCTATAACGTGGTGCTGTCGCACGTCGAGTACGCACTGACGCCGCTCGGCCGCGAGCTGGAAAGGCAGTTGGTTGGCTTCGTTGACTGGCTGGAGCTAAATGTAAGCCGTATCTTGGCGCAGCGTGGAGAGTGCCTGACGACGTGCCTCACGTCAGATAGCGCTGAAATCATGCTCTAAGGCGAGTTCGGCCGCCGCGCGGCCGTAGCGCGGCGTCGAGTCGTTGTGAAAGCCGTGGTTCACGCCGGGGTAGATTTAGGCCTCATACACTTTATGGTTCTCTTTGAGCGCCGTCTTATACGCAGGTCAGCCCGTATAATATTGCTGTCCAGCTCGGCATAGTGTAAGCAGCAGCGCGTGAATGCGCGCTACATCCTCCGCTTTCGGCTAACGACCTATAAAGGGTATTATGGCGCAGGCGAGATCGGGAAACGCCACTGCCGTAGCAGAAGCCGGTGATGCCCACCTTGCCGCTGCTTTCCGCATGCTGCTTCAGGAAATTGCTTCAGGAAATCTCACCGCGAAAAAGTCGTTCATCAGCTTAACGCGATCGACCTTCGCCTGCATGGCGTGGCCTTCGTCGCCGTTGCCAGGATAGCCGCCGAGTGAGCTGAAGCCGTCGCCGTCAGGCGCCAGCGCGCTGCTTTTGCCACGTGGCGCGCTACATCTTCAATATAGGGATTTAGCCCATGGTTCTCATGCGCCATCACTACGGCGGCGGTTTTTCCCTGCGTCTGCGCCGGGCGCGTCAGATAGCCGCGCACTTCGCCGTGGCCCTACGGGGAAGTGTAGCGGATTTCGGGCCTAATAGCGGGATCGGTGAACTCCACCTGCTGCGCCAGCGCATATAGTTGAGACTCATCAGGCTGAGCAGCGTCGCGCCGGTCATGCAGCCTACTGCCAGCTTGCCGGCCATGGCAATAAGCTCGTGCTTGCTGATCCTACCGTGGGCGTAATAGTCGTAAAGTTCGAGCAGTTCCTAGGGAAAATCCTGTGCCGTCAGACGTGCCATTGGGACTCCTTAACGCAGATTGACCAGAGCCACTAACAGAGCACAGTCAGCGGCTGCTGGTAAATCGGGCAGCGCAAATTGTTAACGACGCCAGATGACGCAGAACCAGCGTCACAAAGAGGAATTAAGCAAAACGCGGCTGAGACAATATGTCTGCGGCTGGCAAGGTGCCAGTCGCTTTTATTACCGCAGCGCAACCGTCGGTGCTTATTAACAACTTTATTTCATCTCTTCTACGTGGCTAAATTAAGCGTGTCGCAATTGTTGATAATGAACACTCGCCATAAAACGTGTTTTTTAAACAAAACGGCTTAAAAATAATTCTTGGCGAGCTAAATGCTTAATTTGCATTAGCTATGGCCTGTACTAAACTACGAAATTGACCGCGTTTCACCTGCAAGTATAGGGAAAATAACACGCTAAAACAGGGCTTTGTAGCAGTAAAAAAGCCATGAGCTGTCAGCGCCTCCTGCCTCAATAATCGTGCAACAATAAATAACAAAGATGTCACATTAAAGCCTGTTAATTAACCTAAAGTTAATCGTTAAATTAGGTAATTGCGGAAAAAATAATGACCAAAATCAAAAAAGGCTGTTATAGTTTTTGCATCCCAGACTGTTTCTGTTTGTCAGGCACGAGTTCTTATAAATTCGTGTTAGCAATTAGCTTAAGCGCAGGGTAAATATTAACGCTGTGCTTTAGTTGTTAATTATAAGTAAATATATGGTGTTATATGTGGCAACGAGGTAAGCAATGTTCGGATTAGAGGCCTTTCACTTGGCTAGGATACAGTTCGCGTTTACTGTCTCCTTTCATATTCTTTTTCCCGCCATCACCATCGGCCTCGCCAGTTTTCTAGCCGTTCTCGAAGGGATGTGGCTGAAAAGCTGTAATGAGACCTACCGCGATCTCTATCACTTCTGGTCCAAAGTATTCGCCGTTAACTTTGGTATGGGCGTGGTATCAGGTCTGGTGATGGCCTATCAGTTCGGCACTAACTGGAGCAGCTTCTCGCAGTTCGCGGGCAGCATTACCGGTCCGTTGCTCACCTATGAAGTGCTGACCGCCTTCTTCCTAGAAGCAGGCTTCCTCGGCGTGATGCTATTCGGCTGGAACCGCGTCGGTCCGGGCTTGCACTTCTTCGCGACCTGTATGGTGGCTCTGGGCACTCTGATCTCCACCTTCTGGATACTCGCTTCCAACAGCTGGATGCATACGCCGCAGGGCTACCTGATCCAGAACGGTATCGTGGTGCCGGAAGACTGGCTGAAAATCATCTTCAACCCGTCATTCCCTTACCGCCTGTTCCATATGTCGGTAGCGGCGTTCCTCGCCAGCGCCTTCTTTGTCGGCGCGTCCGGCGCGTGGCATCTGCTGCGCGGCAACGATAATCCCGCTATCCGCAAGATGTTCTCCATGGCGCTTTGGATGGCTCTGATCGTCGCGCCGATTCAGGCGATGATCGGCGATGCGCATGGTCTGAACACCCTGGAGCATCAGCCGGCGAAAATCGCCGCGATTGAAGGCCACTGGGAGAACTCGCTGGGCGAAGCGATGCCGCTGATCCTGTTCGGCATCCCGGATATGGATGAAGAACGCACCAAATACGCGGTGGAAATTCCCTATCTTGGCAGCCTGATCCTGACGCACAGCCTCGATGAGCAGGTGCCGGTACTGAAGACCTTCCCGAAAGAGGATCGTCCTAACTCGCTGATTATCTTCTGGTCGTTCCGCGTGATGGTGGCAATGGGACTGCTGATGATCACCCTCGGCTTGGTCAGCCTGTGGCTGCGCTACAAAGGGCGCCTCTATCAGTCGCGTCCGTTCATGTGGTTCGCCTTGCTAATGGGGCCGTCCGGCCTGATCGCGCTGCTCGCAGGCTGGTTTACCACAGAGATCGGCCGTCAGCCGTGGGTGGTCTATGGCGTGCAGCGCACTATTGACGCGGTTTCCGGCCATGGCGATCTGCATATGAGCATTAGCCTGCTCACTTTTATCGTGGTTTACTCGGCGGTGTTTGGCGTGGGTTACGTCTATATGGTTCGTCTGATTAAGAAAGGTCCGCTTACCGGCGAAGGTAAAGATGTGCGTCACGGCGGTCCAGGCCATAGCAAAACGCCGGCTCGTCCGCTCTCTGCGGCGCATGAAAGTCTAAATGATCAATGATCCGCAGGAGGAAAAATAAGATGATCGATTTTTCCATTATCTGGTTCGTAATTATCGTTTTCGCAACCCTGATGTACATCGTGATGGATGGCTTCGATCTTGGTATCGGGCTGCTGTTCCCCTTCAATAAAGATGCGGTTGAGCGCGACATGATGGTCAACACCGTCGCGCCAGTCTGGGACGGCAACGAGACCTGGCTAGTGCTGGGCGGCGCGGGCCTGTATGGCGCGTTCCCGCTGGCTTATTCGGTGATCGCCGATGCGCTCTCGATTCCGCTGACGGCGATGCTGATTGGCCTGATTTTCCGCGGCGTCGCCTTTGAGTTCCGCTTTAAGGCGACCAAGACGCACCGCGCGTTTTGGGACAAATCCTTCGTGGCGGGTTCGATTCTGGCGACCTTCAGCCAGGGTGTAGCGGTCGGCGCAATGCTTGAGGGCATTCAGGTGACGGGTCGTCATTTCAGCGGCTCCGCGATGGACTGGCTGGCGCCGTTCCCGCTGTTCTGCGGCGTGGGTCTGGTTATCGCCTATGCGCTGCTGGGCTGTACTTGGCTGATTATGAAAACCGAGCATGAGCTGCATCGTAAGATGTCCGCGCTGGCGACACCGCTGGTGATCGCGCTACTGGTGGTGGGCATTACCAGCCTGTGGACGCCGTTCAGCCATGGCGCCATCGTGCAGCGCTGGTTCACCCGTCCGAATTTGTACTGGTTCCTGCCGGTTCTGGCGCTGGCGCTGGTGCTGTTCTGCTCATGGGGCATTCTTCGCGCCATCAAGCGCGAAGCGCACTATTCGCCGTTCCTGCTGACGCTGGCGCTGATTTTCCTCGGCTTTTCCGGCTTGGGAATCAGCGTATGGCCGAATATTATTCCGCCTTCCGTCACTATCTGGCAGGCCGCATCACCGGCGATTAGCCAAGCATTTATGCTGGTGGGCAGCCTGTCGATTATTCCGATGATCCTCGGCTACACCTTCTGGAGTTACTACGTGTTCCGCGGGAAAATCAAAGCAGACGAAGGATACCATTAATATGCAAACTGAGGTCGGCAATGTGAAACACCACAATGAACCCAAAGCGCCGTTGTGGAAACGCATTCTGTGGCTAGTGGTGATCTATGGAGCAAGCTTGCTCGCGCTCAGTATCGTGGCAACGCTGTTGCGTATGATGCTGACCGCAGCGGGTACGCGCTCTCACTGATCTTTCCGTTCCTGTTAAAGGCCGCAAAGTGCCCACTAAGCGGCTGGCATGGACCGAAGAGCAAAGCGTCCCGCGACAAGGACAAAAATGTCGGGAACGTTTTTGAACAACGAGGAACGTTGGCCCGTTTACGGGCACACCTCAGGGATGAGGTGCGTAACTGCGCGAGTCGAGCGAGCCGGGATGCGTAAAGCGACTTTGCTATCGGTCCATGCCAGCCGTGCTTGCATCTTCAACAACAGACAACACATTTTGTCGTTTCCTTTTCAGACTAAGCATTAAATGCCTTTTTGCCCGCGTCTAGCTTACGCTTTCTTTACCCTTCTTTACATGCGTAAGACGTTTTTGTTATGATTATGTGACTAATATCGCAATACTTTTTACGATTCTCACCGAAATGTTCAGCCTGAACGTAAAAAAACAGTACATCATCGATCTGGTGGAGTAGGAGTGTAAATTCGGCGCCTATGTGCGCGTGATCGCGCACATAGGCGCGCAGTTTCGTGCGCTTCGCCGGTCAGCACGTCGAGCGCAGCTGGCTCGGTTTCCAGTATCTCGGCGGCGGAGCAGCAGCCCCATCAGCCTGTTTCAGGTGCTGGAGAGCTAGCACGCCGGTATCGTGGAATCGCACATCGTCAACTGGACCTCGGTGCGCGGCCTGTACGCCACCCTTCCTTGGAAGGGTGCGCTGGAACAGCTAACACGCTTTATCGCCGATCTCTACTATGTGTATCTGCCCGCGCTAGGCGTCGCGCGCTGTCAGGGAAAAGATCTGCTGCGCTCGATATGAGAGCCTCAACGCCGCATGCGCTGGTTGGACTCTTCTCTATCCCTGTCACCCTGAGTTAACAGCGGCTTTTCGTGCTGTGAAACGTGATAAACCGCACGATTTTATAAACCAGATTCGCTTTGTGGCGTAAAATTCCTGCTTTATTTTGGAAGCCATGCAGATATCGTGCATAAGTCCTGCCGGACTGGATATTCATCTGCCTTTCAGGCTATTTTTGAATCAGACATATAACACGACGACAACTATGAAACTTTCTACGCTGTTCATTGTTACGGCGCTTTCTGCTTTGCCGCCTTTAGCCAGCACCCAGATGGCTGAACCATTTTCGTCGCCTGCTGGTCTGCATACGTATGTCCAACCGTCCCAGCATGAAATCCTCAGTGACAACGTGCTGCCGTAGCAGTCACAGAAGCACCTTAGCACCGACGCTTTAAATGACAGTCTCTGATCCCGCGCATCCCTCTGTTTATCACTCTCTTCCGTGTGCGGGTATTCGCCTGCGCACCTTTCCGGCTGCGCGGAAATAGCACAATCTATCCCTACGAGTAAGATATATTATGAGTAATCTTAGCGCATAAAATGAGAATCATTCCTCTGTTTTCTCATGCATTCACGTCCGCAGCCGGCAGCGTAAAAGGAGAATTTATGCATTCCGACAACTGAACGTCCCGCGCGGCGCAGCGCGTGCGCAACGAGCTGCATTTTCGCCAGACCGCCGTCTCCAGCAAAATGCAGGTCGCCCGCGAATTCTGGCGCATCACCTTTCACGGCACGGGCTTTTTCACTCGCCGGGCTTTGACGACCATATCAAAGTTTTTTCCCGCAGGAGAGCAGCGCTATACGCTGCTCTCCTTTGACGACGATTCGTCGCTGACGCTCGACTTCTATATCCACGACAGTGTCGTTGCCAGTAGCTAGGCGCCGCAGGATTACTTTATCTGGCTGACCGACGAGGGCGACTTTGCCAAAGCGCTCGGCGACTACTTTGTCAAGTATCGCGGCCTCGATCCCGCCTTTGTGCGCGCCGTCGCTTACTAGCACGCTAAATAAGACGATATCGCTGCCCGCGTTGAATTTTGCTAAGCGGCGGACTACTATTATCCTCCCGTAAAGACTCCCCTTGAGGCAGGCAATGAAACAGGACCCGGCTTTCTCGTGTCACCAAGATTCCGCTCCGCGCGGCGGATGCGGCGGTCGCCGTAAGCGACGTAAAAAGATGCTGGGCGCCAGCGATATCCGATTGTTATTGCTGCACTTTATTGTGCAAAACGACGCGTACGGATACGAGATGATCAAATTCTCGAAGAGCTGTCCAGAGAAGAATATTCTCCCAGCCCCGGTATTATTTATCCCAATCTGACGCTGCTGGAAGAGATCAACTCCATAAGTGTGGTAGACGTGCAAGCGTCGCGCAAAGCCTATACGCTTAACGCGGCGGGGGGCGCGCAGCGGACAGCGTCTGGCGTGGCACGTGGATAACGACGCGCTGGCGCGTCTTGAGGTGCTACTACGCGCCATGTTTCGCCTCGCTGAGCGGGATCAGGGTTGTAAGCTGCGTCAGGGTGTCGCCGTTTAGCAGCTCGCCGAGACGCTGCTACGCCTGCTGGCGCCGCGGTTTTGGACACATAAAGCTGGCCGGCAGATCCGGCCCCTGCGCCATGCCGCAGGCGAGCACCACGCCGTTGCGCTGAGTCGCGGCTAGCACGTTGCTCAGCGTATATCTGCCGACGCCGCCGCTGGCGCCGGTCACCAGCACTGGCGCCGCGATCTGACGTGACGCCCTGTTTTCCCAGCGTCATCACGCATAGCGTCGCGGGCACTTCTACCAGCCAGTCGCCAGAGACACTCGCCTTATGTGCTAGGCCGCCCCACTATTTTTTGCTGACGCCCCAGCTGGTCAGCAGCGCGACGTCGTCCAGCTGCAATTCAGCATGACGTCTGGGGTGGCACGGCCGACGAAGTTGATGCTTGGTGCTATAGGAAACTGATGCACAATCATAAATCGAACCATCACGGCGCGCTGATTCAGGCGGGTGTGATACCGGTCTATCTTAAGGCGGCGCGAAATCCGTTCGGCTTTATCGGCGGCATCGACGCGCACTTCTTCGACGAGGCTTGGCTACGCGAGCAGATCAAGGCGGTCGCGGCGCAGCGCGCCGGTGATGCGCGCCCGTTCCGGCTGACGATTATCGAGCTCGGTACCTATGACGGCACGGTCTATAACGCGCGTCAGGTGGTTGATCGCATCGAACATCTCTGTGACTACATTCTGTTCGACTCCGTATGGCTCGGCTATGAGCAGTTTATCCCGGTGATGGCGTGCACCTCGCCGCTGACACTGGAGCTGAACGCGCAGGATCCGGGCATTTTCGTTACCCAGTCGGTACACAAGCAGCTGGCGATTTTTCCCAAACTTCGCAGATCCATAAAAAAGCTAGCAGCGTTTTTGCCCGCACAAGCGGCTGAATAACGCCTTTATGCTGCACGCTTCTACCAGCCCGTACGTACTGTCAGGCCGTGCTGGACGTGAACGCTAAAATGCATCAGGGCGAAAGCAGGCCGTCAGCTGTAGCAGTCGCGCGTGACGCTCGGCATCGAGGTGCGCAAGGCGATCCTCAATCGCTGCGAGATGATCCTGCCGTTTGTGCCGGAGCAGGTAAACGGCAAACGCTGGCAGGATGCGCCGACCGAGACGATCGTCAGCGACAGCCGCTACTTCAGCTTTGCGCAGGAGGCGAAATGGCACGGTTTTGCCGGTTACGCGTAGGATCAGTATCTGGTCGATCCCTGCAAACTGCTGTTAACCACGCCGGGCATTGACGCGGCGAGCGGGGGGAGTATTCTGGGTTCGGTATTCCCGCCACCATTCTAGCGAATTACCTGTGCGAAAACGGCATCGTGCTGGAGAAGTGCGATCTCAACTCGATTCTTTTTCTGCTGATGCTAGCGGAAAGCCCGGAGAAGATGGCGTATCTGGTGGCGATGCTGGCGCAGTTTGAGCAGCATGTTAGGGTTCTGCCGACCATTTTAAGAACTAGGCGTGCTATAAGCGCTATATCCTGCGCCAGCTCTGTTAGGAGATGCACGATATTTGCGTCAGCTTCGACGTGAAGGATTTGTAGAAGGCGATGTTCCGCCAGCAGAGTTTCCCGGTGGCGAAGGTGAACCCGCAGGATGCGCATCAGGCCTATATTCTCGGTGACGTCTAGCTTGGTGTCGATCGCCGAAGCCGAAGGACGTATCGCCCCCGAAGGGGCGATGCCTTATCCGCTAGGCGTGCTCTGCATGGTGCTGGGGGAAGGAGGGAGCGGCGCGGTGCAGCGCTACTTCTTGGCGCTGGAAGAGGGCGTCAACCAACTGCCGGGCTTCTCGCCGGAGCTCTAAGGATTTATACCGAGGATGGAGGGGCGCTAGGCCGGGCGGTAGCGGCGGTAGGCACCCGATCAATTTAATAACGCCGATAGCTGCGCTGCGCTGTGCTCACTTTATACAGATAGCGCCGCGACTCCGCCGACGGGTGCTGTGTCGTCAGCGTGTTGTAAACCTGTCCTGGCGACATATTGTTAATGGCGTTAAAGGCGCGATCTTTCTCGCTGGAGAAGACACGCAGCACGCTGCCCGCGCCGCTGTTATAGGCAGTGATCACTGCATAGCGACGCGACAGCGGATTCTGAATGCCACCCAGATAGCCGTTTTGCAGCAGCGAGAGGTAGGCGGTGCCGGCGTCGATATTGTTCTCTGGATCGAGCAGATAGCTGCGGCTCGGCTTGCCCCATTTTCTCTTCATGCGGAACACGTCGACGCCCGCGGTGTGTTGTACCACCTGCATCAGGCCTAGCGCGTCGGAATGGCTCACTGCATAGGGATTGAAGCTCGATTCAGTCTGCATAATCGCCAAAATCAGCGCCGCGTCGACACCATACTGTTCGGCGGCTTTACGCACCATCATCAGATATTTGTGTGCGCGCTTGTCGAGATGGTTGGGCACCATCGGAATGGGCACGGAGTAGATGACATGCAGGCTGGAAACGCGACGTTGCAGTTTGTTCCGCAGCAGGTAATCGGCGAAGGTGCTCGCACGGCCCAGCCAGCGGATCGGCTGCCCGGTGTTATCCAGCACCTGACTGTAGAGCAGCGGCTCTTTACTAATCACGATGTCGTTAGCGTCGGAGTAAAGATCGACATTGCCCGGATCGTCGCCGATCAGCAGCGTGGTAATGATCGCTTGGCGCAGGCTGGCCATTGGATCGGTACCGGAAATGGTTTCGATAGTAATGTTGCCGCTTTCAAAGTTGATATGGCTGCGGGTGTAATAGCTGTCGCTGTATTTAACGTAATCTTTCGGTCCGGCGATCAGAACTTCGTTAATACCCCAAATGTTCTCAATGTTATGCGCAAACTGGCCCATTAAAATGTCGAAGCCGTTGGTGTCCTTTACCCACTCTTCGTGATAATGCGAAGACTTCTTTCCTGAACAGGAGGCCAACAGGGGAACGATCACCAGCAGGGCTAATAATTTCTTATTCATTGTAAATACGTGCTTGACTTGGAAAAGAGAGGGGCCTCGACGCTGAGGCCCTAAAAAATTATGCTTCTAGCGGCGTATAGCCTTCGATAAAAAATTATGCTTCTAGCGGCGTATAGCCTTCGATATGGACCTCTTTGCCTTCAAACAGGAAATTCACCATCTCCTTCTCCAGCAGCTTGCGGTCTTCCGGGTTCATCATGTTGAGCTTCTTCTCGTTGATCAACATGGTCTGTTTGGCTATCCACTTCTGCCAAGCTTCTTTTGAGATTTCATTGTAGATGCGCTTACCGATTTCGCCTGGGTAAAGCTGAAAATCCTGACCTTCAGCGTCGCGCTGTAAAAACGTACAAAAAATTGTGCGGCTCATTACTTTTCCTTTTCAATCTTATACCGGGACAGGGCCAGCTATCGTGGATGGCGCAGCTCGTGCAAAAGTCGCTCAACCGGCGCTGCCAGACCCACTGAAGGCGGCTGGGTTAAGTTATACCAGAGACCGCTAGGTTCATCCATCGCCGCACCGACAGATGACCACGATAGCCACATTGGCACGATATCCAGATAGAAATGGCTGAAGGTATGACGAAACGCGGTCAACTGCTCTGGCTCCGCATGGATGCCACGCGCCTGCAGCCAGTCTTGCAGCGCCTCCTCGGTGGTGAACTGCGGGAAGCAGTACAAACCGCCCCATAATCCCACCGGCGGACGCTGTTCCAGCCAGACGTCGTCGCTATCCTGCAGCAGCAAGAACCAGCCGTTGTGCTCCGGCAGCACCAGCTTCGGCTTTTTGCCGGGATAGCTCGCTTGGCTGCCGTTAGCATAGGCGACACAGCCGCTGTTGAGCGGACAGATGTCGCATTTGGGTTTTGAACGGGTGCAGACCAGCGCGCCGAGGTCCATCATCGCCTGATTGAACTGGCTGACCCCTTCCGCCGGCGTCACTATCTCGCTGATCTCCCACAGCCGCTTCTCGACATCCTTTTTACCTGGCCAGCCGCCGACCGCGTAACAGCGCGCCAGCACACGCTTCACGTTGCCGTCAAGGATAGGGAAGTGCTGGCCGAGCGACAGTGACAGCACCGCGCTGGCGGTGGAGCGCCCGACGCCGGGCAGCGCTGCGACGTCGTCGAAATTGCTCGGAAAATCGCCCTGATGCTGCTCGACGACCTGCTTCGCCGCCTCATGCAGATTGCGCGCGCGGGCGTAGTAGCCCAGCCCGGTCCACAGATGTAGTACCTCGTCGAGCGGCGCGGCGGCCAGATCGGCGACGGTGGGGAAGCATGCTATAAAGCGTTCGAAATAGGAAATAACGGTGGCGACCTGGGTCTGCTGCAACATCACTTCAGAGAGCCACACCTTATAAGGTGTTTTCTCCTGTTGCCACGGCAGGGTCTTGCGGCCAAAGCGCTGATACCACTCCAGCACCTGTTGCGCGAACTGCGGCGCTTGCATCATAAGAGGGAAATTTTCTGTGATTACTCTACACTTAGGCAGGCATTCCAGCACAGGCGCCGCCCCTGTGTAAACCTGAAAATTGCAAGGGTTTGCTTCTGCTAGTTAACTTTGCATAATGCGCCTTTCCCCAAACAGGCCACTCAGCAGGCTACAACATGATTAATGACGTCATCACTCCAGAATTTGATGAGAACGGGCGGCCATTGCGCCGTATTCGTAGTTTTGTGCGACGCCAGGGGCGTTTGACCAAAGGACAGCAGCTGGCGCTCGACCAATACTGGCCGGATATAGGTGTAGAGTTTCAACAGGAGCCGCTGGATCTGACGCGCCTATTTGGCCGCGAGGCGCCGGTGGTGCTGGAGATCGGCTTTGGTATGGGCGCCTCGCTGGTGACGATGGAGCAGAATAATCCGCAGCAGAACTTCCTCGGCATCGAAGTGTACGCGCCAGGCGTCGGCGCCTGTCTCGCCTCGGCGAAAGAGGCGGAGGTTGAGAACCTGCGCGTAATGTGCCACGACGCGGTGGAAGTGCTGGAGAAGATGATCCCGGACAACTCGCTGCGCATGGTGCAGCTTTTCTTCCCCGATCCTTGGCATAAAACACGCCACAACAAGCGCCGCATCGTGCAAGTGCCGTTCGCCGCGCTGGTGATGCGCAAGCTGAAGCTGGGCGGTGTCTTCCATATGGCGACCGACTGGGAGGCCTACGCCGAACACATGCTGGAAGTAATGAGCAGCATTGACGGCTATCAAAACCAGTCTGAGACACAGAATTACGTGCCGCGTCCCGAGACGCGTCCACTGACCAAATTTGAGCTGCGCGGGCAGCGTCTGGGCCATAGCGTTTGGGACTTAATGTTTGAGAGGATTAAATAATGGCCACACAACGCAGCCGCCGTTTACGTAAAAAACTGCATATTGACGGGTTTCAGGAGTTGGATTTCTCGGTCGCCTGGAACTTCGCCGAGGCCACTTCTGAACAGCAGATTGATAAAACCGTCGACAACTTTATTAATGAAGTGATCGCGCCTAATGAGCCTTGCCTATAACGGCAGCGGCTATCTGATGTGGGAAGGTCTGATCTGCCTGCAGCAGACCGGCAAGTGCACCGACGAGCACCGCGAGCTGGTGCGCGAATGGCTGGAGAATTGCCAGCTTGACCTTCTAACAGCGGAAAGGCGACTACACGGAATGAGTTTGGTTGGGAGAGATTATGGTTCGTAAAACGCTTATCGCCGCGCTGCTGCTAGCAGCGACGCAGGCGCAGGCCACCTGGGAGTGCAGCGTAAAACCGCAGCATGACATGGTGCTCAAGCCACAAAGCGTGCAGGTGGTCGGCGCTAACGGCAATCTGGCTGGGAGTGCAGCGTAAAACCGCAGCATGACATGGTGCTCAAGCCACAAAGCGTGCAGGTGGTCGGCGCTAACGGCAATCTGGAGATCTTCCCGCAGGCCGATGTGCAGCTTAACGGCAAGAAAATTGCGGTGAACAACGCGTAACGTCAGCAGGCGATCGACTACCAGAACTCGCTGCGTCGCGCTCTGCCGTGGATCGATTGTGCTGTTGGGGAGTAAGCGCTTTCCCCGACAGACTCTTCAGCGCGCCTGATCAATCAGGCGCTACTCATTTGTTGTTGGTGGTCGGTTCGAACGTCACCGCCGCATTTTTCTTGATCAGCTCAAAGTTAGCGACCTTAACCATATAAAAGTAGCGGTTGTCGCCGTTCTCATCTTTGATAAATTCAAAGCCCTTGTCCTAAAACTAGCTTGTGATCGTTCCGTTCATCGCCATTACCACCTGTTTAATCATTAATCTACTCAGTTTTTCCAGCGCGCAGTGTAATGCACAATGGCTGTGCAGACTACGGCTTTGGGGTAAGTGTGGATGATAATTTTCGGGGATACGAGGGGCGCTGTAGAGGGGAGGAAAGCGGGATAGGGTAGAGCGGTAGACGTGAGGTGAATGATGAGCGAAAAGCAGGCTACGGCTGCTTTCTCCGAAATAAGAAAAATATAACTGCTGTTAACACGCCGATAAGTGGCATAGCGCCGGCGCCTGCTAAGAAATTACGATGATCTATCCGGTTATCACGACAGATATCAGCAAAGCGGTTAAGCGCGTGTTCTCTGTCAGGCGCGCTAATTTCTTCAAATTGCTTTTTATAACCCTGTTTCATTAATTGAAAAGCGTCATGCTTTTCCGAACTTTCCAGCGCAACTATTTGCTTACCTTTTTTATAGAAACGGTAATCAGGTATCTGCTCATCTCTTGAAATAAGTCGGTGAGGTAATATAGCGCTCCAGCCAAAAAAGCCGACGTTCACGTCGGCTTTTTACCTGACCTTCTCTCACTCTTCCGCCAAAAACAGCTCCAGCAGCGAGTTCAAAAACAGCTTGCCCTTATCTGTGATCTGCCAGTGCGTGGCGCTTTCCGTCACATAGCTGGCGGCGATAGCCGGATCCATCTGCGGCCGAATCACTTGCTCATCTAAACCAGTATAGCGGCTAAACTCTTCGCGCGGCGCGGCTTCTAGCAGGCGGAAGCGGTTCACAAAGTACTCGAACGGCTTCTCGGCGTCGGCGACCTCATACAGCTTCTCCTGATAGCGGCCCTGCATAAAGCCGCGCGGATGACGACTCTTCACGGTGCGCACGATGCGCCCGTTCGGCTGGGTCAGCTTGCCGTGCGCACTGCAGCCGATGCCGAGGTAGTCGCCGAAGCGCCAGTAGTTCAGGTTGTGCTTGCAGCAGTAGCCCGGTTTGGCGTAGGCCGAGATTTCATACTGCTGATAGCCCGCAGCGGTCAACAGGCGATCTCCTTGATCGAAGATATTCCACAGCGCGTCGTCGTCCGGCAGCACCGGCGGACGCGAGCCAAACAGCGTGTTAGGCTCAATGGTTAGCTGATACCAAGAGAGATGCTGCGGATCGAGCGCGATCGCCTGCTTCAGGTCGCCCAGCGCTTCCTCCAGCGATTGATCGGGCAGACCGTGCATCAGATCGAGGTTAAAACTGCGCAGGTGCAGCCCCTCAGCCAGCTGCGCGGCGCGCTTCGCCTCTTCCGGGCCGTGAATGCGTCCCAGAAGCTTCAGCTTCTGCGGACTAAAGCTCTGCATGCCGATAGAGATGCGGTTAATCCCGGCGCGCTGGTAGGCGCTAAAGCGGTCCGCTTCTACCGTGCCGGGATTTGCCTCCATGGTGATCTCCGCATCCGCCGCCAGCGGCAGACGCGAACGCACGCCGTCCATCAGCATCTGCATCGCCTCGCTGCTAAGCAGGCTGGGCGTGCCGCCGCCGATAAAGATAGTGCGCACCTCGCGCCCGTGAGTCAGCGGCAGATCGTTTTCCAGATCGCGCAGCAGGTGCTGCACATACTCGACGTGCGGCACCTCGCCCTTTAACGCATGGGAATTAAAGTCGCAGTAGGGGCACTTCTGCACGCACCACGGAATGTGGATATAGAGGCTTAACGGCGGTAAATCAGGCATCGCGCATCGCTTCCAGCAGCAGCGTCAATGCTTTACCCCGATGAGAAACCACGCCTTTTTCCGTCTTGTTCATCTCGGCGGCGGTTTTGCCCAGTGCAGGTACGTAGAAAATCGGATCATAGCCGAAGCCGCCTGCGCCGGTGGCGGAGCGGGTGATTTCACCCGCCCAGCTGCCGTGGAACATCAGCGGTGTCGGGTCTTCCGCATGGCACAGGTAGACCAGTACGCAGTGGAACTGCGCCTGACGTTTGCCGTCTGGTATCTGTTCCAGCGCCTGTAGCAGCTTCTCGAGGTTCTGTTTATCGCTGGCCGTTTCGCCAGCGTAGCGCGCCGAATAAATGCCAGGCGCGCCGCACAGCGCGTTAACCGCCAGACCGGAGTCATCGGCGATCGCAGGCAGGCCGGTGATCTGCGCGGCGTGACGCGCTTTGAGGATGGCGTTTTCGATAAAGGTCATGCCGGTCTCTTCGGCCGGCTCGACGCCCAGATCGGTTTGCGCCACGATATCCAAGCCAAAGGCGGAGAGCAGATCCGCCAGTTCACATACCTTGCCGGGATTGCCGGTGGCTAGCACAACTTTTTGCACAGCAGTTCCAGTCATATTTACAGCAGAAACCAGAGGTTGGGAAATAGGTCCATGCCGAGGAAGTTCAGGACATAGAGCACCAGAATCACGCTCATCGCCGAGAAGTCAATGCCGCCCATCGCAGGCAGAAAACGACGAATCGACGCCATCAGCGGTTCAGTCAGCTGCACCAGCGCATAGTCCAGCGGGCTACGACCTTGGCTGATCCAGCTCATCAGCGAGCGAATAATGATCAGCCAGAACACCAGATAACCGGCGGACTTCACCAGCGACAGCAGGCCGACCAGCAGGTTGGCCGGATCGACCGAGAAGGCGCCGACCTGGATCAGCAGCAAAATTGGGTATTTCAGCGTCTTCAGCACAAACGCCAGCAGCAGTGAGGCGGTGTCGATCGGGCCGATAGCTAGAATAATGCGGCGCAGCGGCTTGATAATCGGTTGGGTGCTCTTGACCACGAACTGCGACAGCGGGTTATAAAAATCACAACGCGACCACTGCATCCAGATGCGTAGTAGCAGCACCGTCACGTACAGGTCGATCAGCGTTTTGACTAAAAACGTCAGTGTTAACATGAGGTTCCTCAATTATTGTTGTGGGTTGCGCGCATAGTCTCGCGCGCCGAAAATCGCGGTGCCGATACGCACTATGGTGCTGCCTGCGGCAATGGCCGCGTCCATGTCATCGCTCATTCCCAGAGAAAACGTATCGACGTCAGGATAATGCTGCTGCATCTGACGGAAGGCGTGGGCCATCTGTTGACACACCACCAGCTGACGCGCGTAGTCGCTCTCCGGCGCCGGGATCGCCATCAGGCCGCGCAGATGCAGCCGCGGCAGCGCGGCGACCTGCTGCGCCAGTTCGGGCAAAGCCTCCGGCATGATGCCAGATTTGCTGTTTTCGTCACTGATATTTACCTGAATCAACACATTCAGCGGCGGCAACGCGGCCGGACGCTGATCGCTCAAACGCTGGGCGATTTTCAGGCGATCCACTGTATGGCACCAAGCGAAATGCTCCGCCACCAGACGGCTTTTGTTCGACTGTAGTGGCCCGATGAAGTGCCACTGAACCTCTGGATGTGTGGCCAGCGCCGCAATCTTTTCAACCCCTTCCTGCACGTAATTTTCGCCGAAGGCGAGCTGTCCGGCGGCGATCGCTTCTTCGACCGCGCTCGCAGGTTTGGTTTTGCTCACGGCAAGCAGCGTAACTTCTTCTGGATCGCGCCCGCATTGCGTTGCGGCAGCGCGGATCCGCTGACGCAGTTGCTGTAAGTTGTGCTGGATTGAGGTCATCGTCAGGAGGCTGTCTATGGAGTTAGAAGAAATTGTAATGCTTAGTGTAAAGCATAATGCCGCCGATCTGCACCTGTGCAGCGGACATTCACCATGCTGGCAGGCTACAGCAGGCTGGAGCGCATCCCCAATCTCGCGCCGCTGACAGCGGATTGGCTGACGCGCTTCGCCGGGTGCTATCTCGACGCGCGGCTGCGCGTCGAGCTGGCGGCGCAGGGGCAAACCGACTTCGCGCTCTTCCTTGGCGATGGTCAGCGCGGCGGCGCGCCAACCTGTTCGCACAACGACAGGGGCTTTCGCTGGCACTGTGCACGCTGTTGAGCGGCCGCCCGAAACTGGAGATCCGGCGTCTGCCGCCTGCAGTGCCAAGCTAGCTATAGTGGGAGGATGGGCTGATTTTAGTCGTCGGCGCTACCGGCAGCGGCAAATCCATCACGCTGGCGGCGATGGTCGACGCCATCCGTCAGGTGTTGACCGCTGCGGAAACCGGTCATCTGGTGCTGGCTACGTTGCGCACGCTCGGCGCAGGCGGCAGACCGCTTAGTGGATGTCTTTCCAACGGAGGAGAAAAATCTGGTGCGCGCCCAGCTGGCGGGCAGCCTGAAAGCGGTGATGGCTCAGAAGTTGGTGCCAGCGCGCGACGGCAGCAGCATCGGGCTGTTTGAAGTGTGCGCCCGCTATAGCCAACGGCAAAATGCATTAGATCGGCGCGCAGGCCGGTATGCAGACCTTTGAACAGAGCATGCTGGCGCGACAGCAGGAAGAGCTGATCGCGAGCGAGGCGAGCTACGCGGCGCCGACAGGTCAGTGTATCTCGAACCAGTCCTGCAGGATGATGGTGGCGGACTGCGAATCCACCGAGCCTTTACCCAGCGCGCGATAGCCGCAGCGCTCGAACAGGCCGGCGCGCGCTTCGACGGTGCTGAGGCGCTCGTCCTGCAGCTCGACGCGAACGCCGAAGCGGCCGTGCAGGCGGCTGGCGAACTTACGCGCGCGCGCGGTAAGCGGCTGCTCGGTGTCGTCCATATTCAGCGGCAGGCCGACCACGACGAAATCAGGCTGCCACTCTTTAAGCAGGCGTTCTATTTGCAGCCAGTCCGGCGTGCCGTCCTGCGCTTTCAGCGCCGCGAGCGGGCGGGCGCTGCCGGTGAGCTGCTGGCCGACCGCCACGCCGATGCTTTTGGTGCCGAAGTCAAAGCCCAGCAGCGTTTGCGTCGTCATCAGGCGTGTCCAGCATTGCTGGCGATGCTGTGAATATCGATGCCGATGCTGCGCGCCGCTTCTCGCCAGCGGTCAGAAATTGGCGTCTGGAACAGAATATTGATGTTGGCGAGCGTGGTGAGCCAAGCGTTCTCCATCAGCTCGTTCTCCAGCTGATCTTTCTCCCAGGCGCAGTAGCCCAGCGCTACCAGCGCATGCTCCGGCTGTGAAGCGGTGCCGAGCAACTCTAGCACGTCGCGCGAGGTGGTGATCACCGTGGTGTCAGAGATATAGATGCTGGAAGAGAAAGTGCGCTGCGCTGAGTGAAGGATAAAGCCGCGATCCCCAGCCAGCGGGCCGCCGCTGAATACCGGTTTGTCTAGACGGATCGCGGGATTACGCTCGCCGGTGGTGATTTTCAGCTTCTTTAAAATGCCTTCGACCGTCAGGTTTTCCATCGGCTTGTTAATAATCAAACCCATCGCGCCCTCTTCGTTGTGCTCGCAGACATAGACCACGGAGCGTTTAAAAAAGGGATCCTGTAGGGAAGGCATGGCAATCAAAAAATGATGCTGTAAATTCATTCTCACTCGATGTACCAAAAATAGCCGGCGCGGGTCTGCGCCGGTTTGGGTTGATCACGGAGCTTGGCTCTAGGGTCATGCTCAGCTCAGACGCTTCTCGATCGCGTCCATCAACATACCGGTGATGGAGATCGGGAATGCGGCTTCGATTTCACGCACGCAGGTCGGGCTGGTGACGTTCACTTCAGTGAGTTTATCACCAATGATATCTAAGCCGACAAAAATCAGTCCTTTTGCTTTCAGCGTCGGGCCGACGCGATGGGCGATTTCCCAGTCACTTTCGCTCAGCGGGCGCGCTTCGCCACGGCCGCCGGCCGCTAGGTTACCACGCGTTTCGCCGCCCTGCGGGATACGTGCTAGGCAGTAAGGCACCGGCTCGCCGTCCACCACCAGTACGCGCTTGTCGCCTTCTTTGATGGCGGTTAGGTAGTTCTGCGCCATACAGAAGAGCTGGCCATGGTTGGTCAGCGTCTCAGTGATCACGCCGAAGTTCGGATCATCCTGCTCGACGCGGAAAATCGACGCGCCGCCCATGCCATCCAGCGGCTTCATAATAATGTCGCCATGCTTCTGCCAGAAGGCGCGTAGCTTCTCTTTGCTGCACGTCACCAGCGTATCGGGCGTGAATTCCGAGAACCAGGCGATGTAGAGCTTCTCGTTACAGTCGCGCAGGCTCTGCGGCTTGTTAACGATCAGCGTGCCTTGCTCTTCGGCGCGCTCCAGAATGTAGGTAGCGTAGATAAATTCGGTGTCGAACGGCGGATCCTTACGCATCAGGATCACATTAAGATCGGCCAGCTTGATCTCCTGCTCGCTGCCGAACGCATACCATTGATCATAATTCTGTTCGACGTTTAGCAGGCGAGTACGGGCATAAGAGACACCGCCGTGCAGCGAGAGATCGGCCATCTCCATATAGTGAATTTCGTAACCGCGGCGCTGTGCTTCTAGCAACATGGCGAAGCTAGTGTCTTTTTTAATGTTAATGGATGAAATCGGGTCGATTAAGATGCCAAGTTTAATCATTATTCTCTCCTCAGAGAGGCGGTCTTTTCCGCCCCATTCTGTGCAGTCAGCGCAGGCTGACCAGTCAGGAAGCCAGTAAGTGCTGTGCGCGTCTAAATATAAACCCTGATTATTCCCTAGCCGAGGTCGCCAAACCTCACTTGGAGTGCCGTAATGGCGGTAAGCGCGGTGGTTTCTGTGCGTAATACGCGCGGTCCGAGCAAAATGTCGGTAAAACCCTGCTTGCCGGTCATGGCGATCTCGTCGGCGCTCAGCCCGCCTTCCGGGCCTATCAGCAGGCGAACCCGTTTGACCGGCTGCGACTGCGTGTTGATGCTGTGCTGCGCGCGCGGATGTAGGTTGAGCTTCAGGTCCGTGTCCTCTTCTGCACACCAGGCCTCCAGCATCATCACTGGGCGGATTTCCGGCACGCGATTGCGGCCGCATTGTTCGCAGGCAGCAATGACGATTTTTTGCCACGGCTGGCGTTTTTTCGCCAGCCGTTCGGTATCCAGTTTGACACCGCAGCGTTCGGAAAAGAGTGGGGTAATCACGCTCACGCCCAGCTCAATCGACTTCTGGATAGTGAAATCCATCTTCTCGCCGCGCGACATCACTTGGCCGAGATGCAAAAAGAGGGGAGATTCGCGATCGTCCGGCTGGCCTTTAAGGCCTCTTACTTTTACACGCTTTTTATCGACAAACACGCTTTTTATCGACAAGAGTAATCTCCGCCGCAAAAGTCAGATTAGTGCCATCAAAGAGCTCCAGACGCTGGCCGCTGGTCATGCGCAGCACGCGGCCAACGTGATTTGAGGCGTCTTCGTCCAGCGTGATTTCACTGTGGCTGGTTAACGGTTCAGAATGATAAATGCGGGGTATGCGCATACGGGCTCTAAAAGCTGAGCGCCGCGCTCGCGGCGCGGCGGAATCGAGAAGACGTAGTGTAAAACAGTGATTTTAACGCTGGCAAGCCTGCTGCACGTAAGGATTGTGATTGCCCTGCACGCGAGCGATGCGCTGGTCGCGTTCGCATTCCCAGGGGGAGACCAGATACTGCTTGTCCCAGACGGGAAAAAGCTGCGTCTGCTGGCGCGACAGGCGCAGATAATACTGGTCGCGCATATAGAAGAAGCAGATGCGCGCGGGCCGGCGGCTCCGCCTGCTTGTTCTTGAAGTCGATTTTTATTTCGCACTGGCCATACTGCCGCTCGCTGCCGTTCCACTGGCTATAGGCGAAGTTGCCGCGATCGCCGTTTACCTCGGCTGCAGGTTGTGCAGATCGCTTTCGATGCGGCGATAGTCGGCGTCTTTGCTGCAGTTTTTGCGGCCGCCGTTCTGCCAGCACTGATGCTGGTGGCCAAACTCCCAAGCGGGCATCACATGCTCCCACTCGATGCGTGCGGCGCGGTTAGCGTTTTTACGCGCCTGATAGCCGCAGCTATTGAGATCGGGCACGCCTTTTTTGCCCTGCCAGTTGATTTTACAGCCGCAGTAAAACGAGCCGGGCGTATCGGCGTTAATCGCCACAGCAAAGGTTTTCGCCCGTTGAAAGTTATTCTGATGGTAGTCATCCAGCGAGATCGCCTGAGCGGCGGCAGGGGAGAGCAGCATCGCGGCGGTGGCGATAAAGTTGCGAGACATGTTCAATTCTACTCAGTCGCTAAAAAAGGGCGGCAGGGTAGCAGAATGAGGCGGCGAGCGTAATGGGAATTGCGCTCAGGCGGACGAATAGTCGCCTAGTTTTAGCAGGCTTTTGCAGCGCACGCAGCGGTACTCGCTTTCGTCGCTCAGCACGCGATTATGACGTCTGACGGTGAGGTGATGCTGCTGGCATCCGCAGTGGTAGGGATAGGTTTTGGCGCGCACCAAGGCAATCGAGAACGGGTGGGTGCGGCGCGCGGGCACGCCCAGCACCTCCTGCATCATCCATTTCCACTCTTTGCCGTGCGGCGACACGTGGCTAAAGACTTTCCACACCAACAGATGCGCTAGCTCGTGCGGCAGCACCTCGTCGACAAACGCCTGCTGGTTTTCCATGAGCAGCACTGGGTTAAGGCGTATTTCCCATTTCTCCAGTTAGGCGGTGCCCGCTGCCGTGCCGCGCTACTGATAGACCAGCGCCGGTTCGGCAAAAGGTGTTCCAGCTTCTCGCGGGCAAGCTGTAGAAAATGGCGCAGCGAGCGCATCACCGCCTGTTGCAGAGTGATAGGGAGGCGAGGGATTTTCATGCCGGCAAAGATAAGCGGCGCATAGAGAGAACTCAACGAAATAAAAAAGGCGGGCTTTAAAGGCCCGCTTGGGTAACTTAGTTGTGCGAGCCGATATCGCGCAGTTTTTTGCCCGACATCAGGTTGCGTTCGATATGCTCCAGCGAGACGTTTTTGGTCTCCGGGATCAGCATCACCGTCAACATAATGAAGAAGACGTTCAGCAGCGCATAGACCCAGAAAGTCGGGGCGTTACCCAGCGTGTTCAGCATGGTGAGGAAGGTAGCGCCGACAATCATGTTAGCGATCCAGTTGGTGGCGGTAGAGATGGTAATCCCGAAGTCGCGGCCTTTCAGCGGCTGAATTTCCGAGCACAGCACCCAAATCAGCGGACCGGCGCTCATGGCGAAGCCGACGATAAACATCAGCAGCATCGCGACCGCGAAGTATTGCACGCCCTGCGAATGAATGCCCATATGCAGCATGGTGCCCAGTACGCCCATTCCGGCCGCCATCACTAGGAAGCCTAGGATCAGCGTCGGCTTACGGCCCCAGCGATCCACTAGGCCAATCGCGATAAAGGTCGCCAGCACGTTGACCAGACCGACGATCACGGTGCCCCACATCTGCTCGGTGGTATTGGAGAAACCGGCGATCTCAAAGATTTTCGGTGCGTAGTACATGATGACGTTCATACCGGTGAACTGCTGCATCACCTGCAGCAGTACGCCGAGGAACACCGCGCGGCGGAAATTGCTGTTGCTGTGGAATAGCTGCCAGCCGGACTGCTTGATCTTCAGGCTCTCGCGGATCTCTTCCAGCTCAAGTTTCGCCTGCTCGCTAGTGTCGCGCAGACGATCCAGCACGCGCTGGGCATCGCGGAAATCGCCTTTCGCGGCCAGCCAGCGTGGGCTATTAGGCAGGAAGAACACCCCAACCAGTAGCAGCATCGCCGGAATGGTGATGATGCCCAGCATCCAGCGCCAATCGCCGGAGGCGCTGAACGCGGTGTCGGAGAGGTAGGCGCCGAGAATACCGATGGTAATCATCAGCTGATAAAGCGAAATCATACTGCCGCGGATTTTTTCCGGCGCGATTTCAGAAAGGTAGAGCGGCGCGGTATAGGAAGCGACGCCGACGGCGAGACCCAGCACCACGCGCGCGACGATCAGCATCTCCGGGTTCGACGCCATGGCGGACCAGAGCGAACCGATAACGAACAGGATAGCGCCCGCCATTAGGCTCTTTTTACGGCCAAGACGCGAAGACATCCAGCCGGAGCCGACAGCGCCGACGGCCGCGCCGAACATCATGGAGCTGACGATCCACTCCTGCTGGTGTGCGGTAACGTTAAAACTTTTGGCGATAAACGGCAGCGCCCCTGCGATAACGCCGATATCCAGTCCAAATAACAGCCCTGCGAGAGCCGCAAGAAAGCAGACAAACAAGGTCATTGCCTTGTTTGAGGTTCTGCTTTTATGAGTATTGCTAGGCATTTTGCCTCCGAGTTTATCCATCATTGTTATTATCTAATGTTAAAAAACCTTTTACTGGGAAAAAGTGAGGTCGATCACGCTAATGTAATCGCTTACATACGCCGAAACTCTGAAATTCAGCATATTCAGCCCGAAAAGATCAAATAACCAATAAGGTATAGCACCTGTTAAGTTTCTGACATGGCGTCAATTATCGGCTATCAGAATATGCTGAAAATAACGCATTTTCAGCAGAATAACCACGGCGGTTAAATCCTGAATAGTAGATAAATAAAGCGTTTCAATTTGTAATCGGTAACACGTTTAGGGTTGACGAGTCCGAGAAGTGTAGTTGAGAAAAGAAAAAGTGCTAAAAGGTGGGGAGAGCAGGAGCCAAAGGCGAGAAAAAAGAGGGCTGTCCTCCGGTTCAGAGGACAGCACAGAGCGGTAAACTTACAGACCGGTGGCTTCGCGCAGCTGCGCGGCTTTATCGGTTTTTTCCCACGGGAAATGTTCACGGCCGAAGTGACCGTAAGCGGCGGTCTCTTTATAGATAGGCTGCAGCAGATACAGCATCTGGATCAGGCCGTAAGGACGCAGGTCGAAGAACTCGCGCACCAGCAGGGTCAGCTGCTCGGTCGAGATCTTCTCGGTGCCGAAGGTTTCCACCATGATAGAGGTGGGTTCCGCCACGCCGATGGCGTAGGAGACCTGAATCTCGCAGCGGTCGGCCAAGCCGGCGGCGACGATGTTTTTTGCCACATAGCGCGCCGCGTAGGCAGCGGAACGGTCAACCTTCGACGGATCCTTGCCGGAGAAAGCGCCGCCGCCGTGACGCGCCATGCCGCCGTAGGTGTCGACGATGATTTTACGGCCGGTCAGGCCGCAATCGCCCATCGGGCCGCCGATAACGAAACGCCCTGTCGGGTTGATGTGGTATTTGGTGTTGACGTTGATCCACTCACTCGGCAGCACCGGCTTGATGATCTCTTCCATCACCGCTTCACGCAGGGTCCCCTGATCGATATCTTCCGCATGCTGGGTAGAGAGCACCACCGCGTCGATGCCGACGATTTTGCCGCTATCATACTGGAAGGTGATCTGGCTTTTCGCGTCCGGGCGTAGCCACGGCAGCGCGCTGTTTTTACGTACTTCAGACTGACGCTGCATCAGACGGTGCGCATAGGTCACCGGCGCCGGCATCAGAACGTCGGTTTCGTCGGTGGCGTAGCCGAACATCAGGCCTTGGTCGCCCGCGCCTTGCTCCAGCGGATCGGTGCGGTCAACGCCCTGATTAATGTCAGGCGACTGCTTGCCGATGGCGCTCAGGACGGCGCAGGAGTTGGCGTCAAAGCCCATATCGGAATGAACATAACCGATCTCACGTACGGTATTGCGGGTAATCTCTTCGATATCGACCCATGCGCTGGTGGTAATTTCACCGCCAACCAGCACCATACCGGTTTTTACGTAGGTTTCGCAGGCCACGCGCGCTTTCGGATCCTGTTCGAGGATGGCGTCCAGTACGGCGTCGGAAATCTGGTCGGCGATTTTATCAGGATGTCCTTCTGATACGGACTCGGACGTAAAAAGGTGTTTAGCCATTCTGTTCTTTACCTTACAAATGGTTTGAATTCACTGCATAGCGCAAGCGAGATGAACTAACTTGACGCCCCTTCAGGCAAAGCCGCAAGCAGTTAATAAGTATCAGTGTGTCAGGCGTCAACCGCTTGGATGTTGGATGTTAACCAGTTTAGATGGAAAACCATCTGGACGGCTATTTTAGGTTAAGGGATGAGTGAAATACCAGCCCTTTTTCTGTTTCCGCATTTTTCGAAAACAGGGCAGTTGGCAAAAAATCGTGATGCCAGACGGCGGCAAGCCAGCGAAACATTTTACATTTTTAGCCGTCAGACGGTATAAAACGCCGCTGCTGCCTGACGCAGCCAACAGGATAGCACCGCCGTGCGTAGCCACACTGTCAGAGCCACTTTCTGACGTTCGCCCAGTTTGTTTCCACATGCGAAAACATGTGTAGAGGTGACAGAAGTAATGAACCACGCTTTCCTCTCTTGCGGTTCTCTGCGCTCTGCCGGCGCGCTGGCGTTATCCTTTTCCTACTTGTCCTCTTTTACCGACGCTTGGCGTGTTGCGGTCATTCTCCCGACACGCGCGCCGGTTAATCTGTACCTTTCTGTTAACTGTTGCTAACGTTCGCGCGTCAGTGAACGTCGTAATGCATTTGGGGTCATTTACACGTAACCGCCTTGGGTATTTTACACTTAGTTTTTATCTTTTTTCACCGTCCAACATAAATTCGAGGTTCGTGATGTCTGAAGACATGAAGGGTTCGTCACCTAGCGAACAGGGTGGGCTCCGCTCAATGTAGGAGGTTGCGACGAACAACCAGGATGCCAGCAAGATGCTGCATACCTATAACGTTGCCTAGTGGGGCAATAATTACTACGACGTCAACGAACTCAGCCATGTCAGCGTTTGCCCCAATCCCGATGAACCGACGCTGTGCGTCGATCTGGCTGGTCTGGTGCAGGGCCAGCGTCTGCCCGCGCTGTTCTGCTTTCTGCAGATCCTGCAGCACCGTCTGCGCTCCATCAACGCGGCGTTCAGGCGCGCGCAAACCATACGGCTATCGCGGCGACTACTTTCTGGTCTACCCAATTAAGGTCAACCAGCATAAGCACGTCATCGAATCGCTGGTTAACTCCGGCGAGTCGCTGGGCCTCGAGGCTGGCTCCAAAGCGGAGCTGATGTCGGTGCTAGCGCATGCCAGCAAAACCCGCACGGTGATCGTCTGTAACGGCTACAAAGATCGCAAATATAACCGTCTAGCGCTGATTAGCGAAAAACTGGGCCACAAAATCTATCTGGTGATCGAGAAGATGACCGAGGTGCGTTTGGTGCTGGAAGAGACGGAGTGTCTGAACGTAGTGCCACACCTCAGCATCCGCGCGTGTCTGGCGTCCGTAAGGCTCCGGCAAATGGCAGTCGAGCGGCAGCGAGAAATCCAAGTTCGGCCTAGCGTCGTCGCAGGTGCTGAAGCTGGTAGAGATTATACGCGACGCGGGCCGTCTAGACAGCCTGCAGCTGCTGCACTTCCACCTCGGATCGCAGATGGCCAACATTCGCAACATCGCCACCGGTGTGCGCGAGTCGGCGTGTTTCTACATCGAGCTGGCGAAGCTGGGCGTCAACATTAAATGCTTCGACGTCGGCGGCGGTCTAGGGGTCGATTACAAAGGCACCCGCTCGCAGTCTGACTGCTCGGTCAACCACGGCCTGAACGAATACGCCAACAACTTTATCTGGGCGATTGGTGACGCCTGCGAAGAGCGTGATCTGGAGCATCGGCCGGTGATCACCGAATCGCGGGCCACACTGTGCTGGTCTCTAACATTATCGGCGTCGAGCGTAACGACTTCATCACGCCGCAGGAGGATGCGCCACGCCCGATCCTCAGCAGCATGTGGGAAACCTAGCAAGAGATGCACGAGCCTGACGTGCACCGTTCTCTGCGCGAGTGGCTGCACGACAATCAGATGGATCTGCATGATATCCACACCGGCTACGCCGCCGGCACCTACGATCTGACGCAGCACGCTTAGGCGGAGCAGCTCTATCTGAGCATCTGCCACTATATTCAGCAGCATCTCGATCCGGGCAATCGCGCGCACCGTCCGATTATCGACGAGCTGCGGAGCGGATGGCGGAAAGATGTACGTCAACTTCTCGCTGTTCCAGTCGATGCCGGATGCCTAGGGCATCGATCAGCTGTTCCCAGTGCTGCCGCTGGAAGGGCTGCATAAAAAGCCAGAGCGCTACGCGGTGCTGCTGAATATCACCTGCGACTCCGACGGCACCATCGATCACTACGTCGACGGCATCGGCATGGCGACCACCATGCCGATGCCGAAGTACGATCCTTAGAATCCGCCGATAATGGGCAACGCCTATTATCAGGAGATGCTCGGCAATATGCACAACCTGTTCGGCGACACCTAGGCGGTCAACGTTATGAGCGCGCTGGCAGCGAGATTGAAGTCGAGCTGTCAGATGAAGGCGATACCGTTGCGGATATGCTGGAGTATGTGCAGTTGAACCCGGGTAAGCTGATGATGCTGTTCCGTAATCAGGTGAAAGAGATCGATATTAACTTTGCCAACTGTTAAGAAATTGCAAATTTTTCTTTTTTCCCTATCTCATTTCTCCCCATCAAATTTTTCAGGAAAAACGTGGCGTTAATATGCACAATCTTTTTGAACTGCCTCGATTGTTAAATTCAGGCTAGGTTAACTGTCGCAATTTTTAGCTTATATATTATAAGAATTAAACATTATGGTTAAAGCTGAATTGGCAAAACGTCTGTTTTAATGGCGCTTTCTGGAATGTTGCTTGCATTGCATATGATTTTCAGTGAAAAATATCAGTATTTGCGATGTTTTTAGTTTTTTAATATGTATTTTTGTCAGTGTGCTTAACTAAGTATATTTTTATGCGTTCGTTAGGTGGAAGTGAGTGATTAATTTAAAGCATCTTTTATCGTTTTTATTGTCGCATAACGTGCCCTAAAAATTTTTATTGATTGGTTTTGGCTATTGAGGATTTTCTCAAGTTTGGCTTAAATCTATTTTTCAAAGCGTAAGTTAGCATAGAGTTAAGGTGTTAAGATTCTTCTGAGTTTTCTTAACGTTCATATGAGTATTCCTGTCATTTCCGTTGCTGTTTTCTGAGTGGCTGATTTATCGGGTTTATCGGGTAGCAGCAAAATGGGTTGCCAATTACATCTATATCAGCATTACGAATTTCTGCTTGGGCCGATTCATGCGCTTTCAGGCGACACGATGGTATGGGAACTGTTAACACGCGCCACGCAGGCGAAGGGAGGCGCCGACAGCGGCCATCAGCTGTTCGGCAATTTGCTCGGGCCTGAAAAATGGCAGCTGTTTCAGCCACAGCTTGAGCAGATTAGCACGTTCTATCAAACCGGCTTTGTGCACATTGTCAGCCTGAACGTCGATAGCGAGGATTAACAATATTCTTGCCAGCGATACTGACGGGCATCACCCCAACGTTATTATGGCTTGACGACTTCGGCGCAGGCAGTTCAACCTTATGGATGCTGAGCAGCGGAATATTTGAATACGTCGAAACAGACAAAAATTTCTTCTGGAAATATGGCGAAGGCCGTGCATTCGATGCCTTGCTGAACCATATCAATGATTTATGTCGTGGCGCAATCGTGCAGGACGTCGATACGCACCAGCATCTGAACTGGATGGCGAATAAATCCGTAGTGGGTTTTTACAGGGTCCCCAGTGGGAAATGCGCTATCTTAATGAATTTACAAGTAAAGATGCGGCGCCAGTGTTAAGGGGCACTGCCGAAGCAGGCGGCGTAGTCACCATCTATGACGGCACCACGGTGCTGGGATCGGTCACAGTCGGCAGCGACGGCGCGTGGAGCTTCACTACACCGACGCTGCTGGCGGGCACGCATCCGCTGAGCGTTACGGTTACCGATGTAGCAGATAACGTCAGTCCGAGCATTAACGTCTCTCTGACTGTGATTAACAAGGTATGAAAAGCCGATACCTGAAAAGGTTCAGATAGGGTAAAGAGTGGGTTATAGCCTGTTATCCGCGACTTCGCTAGCAGACATTGCCGTAGATACCAGACGGGACGGCGACATTTAGCACGGCGTGGCATGTACTTTTGCCCCGATTTTCATGTACATTGATGAGCGACTTTCCCCTTTTTTGCCTAATAAACCATTAATAACAATGCTTTAAACAGGCGAATCATTCATCCGACTTGGAGTAGAACATGCCCTCTCGTAAAGAGCTTGCCAACGCCATTCGCGCGTTAAGTATGGACGCAGTACAGAAAGCCAAATCGGGACATCCGGGGGCCCCGATGGGTATGGCCGATATTGCTGAGGTGCTGTGGCGCGGCTATCTGAACCATAACCCGACCAACCCGCAATGGGCCGATCGCGACCGCTTCGTGCTGTCGAACGGTCACGGCTCGATGCTGATTTACAGCCTGCTGCACCTCACCGGCTACGATCTGCCGCTGAGCGAGCTGCAGAACTTCCGCCAGCTGCACTCTAAAACTCCAGGTCACCCGGAATACGGCTACACCCCAGGCGTCGAAACCACCACCGGCCCGCTGGGCCAGGGCGTCGCCAACGCGGTCGGTTTCGCTATTGCCGAGCGTACGCTGGCGGCGCAGTTCAACCGTCCGCGCCACGATATCGTCGACCATAACACTTATGTGTTTATGGGCGACGGCTGCATAATGGAAGGCATCTCGCACGAAGTCTGCTCGCTGGCCGGCACCCTAAAGCTGGGCAAGCTGGTTGCGTTCTATGACGACAACGGCATCTCTATCGACGGCCACATCGACGGCTGGTTTACCGACGACACCGCGAAACGCTTCGAAGCCTACGGCTGGCACGTCGTGCGCGGCGTAGACGGTCATGACGCTGACGCGATCGCGAAAGCGATCGACGAGGCCAAAGCGGTGAGTGACAAGCCTTCGCTGCTGATGTGCAAAACCGTTATCGGCTTCGGTTCGCCGAACAAGGCCGGCACCCACGACTCGCATGGCGCACCGCTGGGCGAAGACGAAGTGGCGCTGACGCGTAAACAGCTGGGCTGGGCGCACGCGCCGTTCGAGATCCCGTCAGAGATCTACGCCGAGTGGGACGCGAAAGAAGCGGGTCAGGCGAAAGAAGCAAAGTGGGACGAGAAATTCGCCGCCTACGCGCAGGCGTTCCCGGAGCTGGCCGCCGAGTTCAAACGTCGCGTCAGCAACGAACTGCCGGCCAACTGGCAGGAGGAGTCGCAGAAATTTATTGAACAGCTGCAAGCAAACCCGGCGAAAATCGCCAGCCGTAAAGCATCGCAGAACGCCATCGAAGCGTTTGGCAAGCTGCTGCCGGAGTACCTAGGCGGCTCCGCTGACCTGGCGCCGAGCAACCTGACCATGTGGTCCGGCTCTAAGCCGATCAACGTCGACGCGGCGGGCAACTATATCCACTACGGTGTGCGTGAGTTCGGTATGACCGCCATCGCCAACGGTATCGCGCTACACTGCGGCTTCCTGCCGTACACCGCCACCTTCCTGATGTTCGTGGAATATGCGCGCAACGCGGCGCGTATGACGGCGCTGATGAAGATCCGTCAGATCATGGTCTACACCCATGACTCTATCGGTTTGGGCGAAGACGGCCCGACGCACCAGCCGGTCGAGCAGCTCGCCAGCCTGCGCACCACGCCGAACATGAGCACTTGGCGTCCGTGCGATCAGGTCGAGTCGGCGGTAGCGTGGAAATACGCCATCGAACGCAAAGATGGCCCGAGCGCGCTGATCTTCTCTCGCCAGAACCTAGCGCAGCAGGATCGCAGCGCCGAGCAGCTGGCGAATATCGCGCGCGGCGGCTACATTCTGAAAGAGAGCGACGGCCAGCCGGAGCTGATCCTGATCGCCACCGGTTCTGAAGTCGAACTGGCGGTCGCGGCATATTACAAGCTGAGCAGCGAAGGCATTAAGGTACGCGTGGTTTCCATGCCGTCTACCGACGCGTTCGACAGGCAGGACGCCACCTATCGCGAAGCAGTGCTGCCGAAAGCGATCAGCGGGCGCGTCGCTATCGAAGCGGGCATTGCTGACTACTGGCAGAAATATACCGGTCTGCACGGCGCGGTGGTGGGCATGACCACCTTTGGTGAGTCCGCTCCAGCCAAGAGGCTGTTCGAGCTGTTCGGCTTTACCGTCGATAACGTCGTGACGCAGGCGAAAGCGGTACTGTAAGCGACCAAGATTTGCCCGCTCAGGCGGGCAAATCCAACAGGGCTTACGGCTGCAACAGCATCGCTTTGTGCAGTTGTAACGCTTGACCGGCGAGCTTTGGCGCTTCGGTCAGGCCATTCTCTTTCTTATCCTGTTCCTAGCGAAGGGAAGAACTATAAAAATGCCCCTGCGGATGCACCGCCAGCGAGGCGCACTCAATATTGCCCTCCATCACACCTTTGAAGTTAACCGCGACTTCGCGACTGCGATATAATCCTTTTAGCCTGCCGCCGATCTCCATGCGCTGCCGCATAGATTTTGCCGTCGACGTGTCCCTGTTTTTGCAGCACCACGGTTTTTTGCGCGATGATTTTGCCGGTCACGCTGCCGTTGATATATATACCGCCCTCGGCGGTAGTTTTGCCGACGATCGCGCAGCTCTCCTGGATGGCGGTGATAGTGGCAGCGATCGGCGTCACCGCGACGACCAGCAGCGGCATGTTCAGCCGAAGAGCTAGGCTCCCAGCGCGCAAGCCTAGAGAAACCAAAGATACCAAAGCAGGTTGTAGTTCATGGGTTGTTATCGTCAGGAAGCGCTTAGTGCCGCTCTTCGGTCAGGTGGCGCTAAGCGGGGTTGCTTTACTAAAGCGGGGCGTATCTGGTGGTCTTTTTATATCCATCGCGACTTTTCAAGTGTGATCCGGCTCAGATTTTTAAATTCTGATTTGATCTGACGCATTCCAATTATTACTGCTTCTCTTTATTGTAGCTGAACCGTTTCAGTCCAAGCTGTAACGGCATTTTTTCTGGCGGCTTGCCGTTGCAAAAGCGCAAGAATTTCCTGTACAAACGTGAACGCCTATCTCAGGCTAACGTTCCGATTTTGCACTGAGTTTAACTACAGGGGTGATATGACAGTTCGCATTGCCATTAATGGATTTGGTCGCATCGGACGCAACGTGCTGCGCGCGCTCTACGAAACCGGGCGGCGAGCGGAAATCACGGTGGTGGCGATCAACGAACTAGCGGAAGCGGCCGGGATGGCGCATCTGTTGAAGTATGACACCAGCCATGGACGCTTTGCTTTTGACGTGCGCCAGCAGCGTGACCTGCTGCTGGTCGGCGACGATACCATCCGCATCCTGCATCATGCCGATATCGACGCGCTGCCGTGGCGAGAGCTTAACGTCGATATCGTGCTGGATTGCACTGGCGTTTATGGCAGTCGGGCACACGGCGAAACGCATCTGCAGGCGGGCGCGAAGAAAGTGCTGTTCTCCCATCCGGGCGGCAGCGATCTTGACGCGACCGTGGTGTTTGGCGTGAACGAACAGGCGCTGAAACAAACGGACCGCATCGTCTCTAACGCCTCGTGCACCACCAACGGCATTATTCCGGTGATCAAGCTGCTAGACGACGCATTTGGCATTGAATCGGGCACCGTTATCATCATTCATTCGGCGATGCACGATCAGCAGGTGATTGACGCCTACCACAGCGATCTGCGCCGCGCGCGCGCCGCCAGTCAGTCGATCATTCCGGTCGATACCAAACTGGCTAACGGCATCACCCGTATTTTTCCGAAATTTAATGACCGCTTCGCAGCGATCGCGGTACGCGTGCCTACCATCAATGTGACGGCCATCGATCTCAGTGTGTTCGTGCGCAAGGCGGTAAGGGCCAGCGAAGTCAACGCGCTGCTGCAAAACGCGTCAGAGGGGGTATTTCGTGGTATAATTGACTATACGGAATTACCGTTAGTCTCAGTGGATTTTAACCACGATCCACACAGTGCCATTGTGGACGGCACGCAAACGCGGGTCAGCGGTCAGCGCCTGATCAAGACCCTAGCATGGTGCGACAACGAATGGGGCTTTGCTAACCGAATGCTCGACACGACGTTAGCGATGGCCGCAAGCGGTTTAAGGTAAGGCACGGTTTGCGCCTGACAAAACTTACGAGAATCAACGAGAGGGGTCACCATGTCTGTAATTAAGATGTCCGATTTGGATCTGGCTGGTAAACGCGTTCTAATCCGCGCCGATCTCAACGTACCAGTGAAAGAAGGGAAAGTGACGTCAGACGCACGTATCCGTGCTTCTTTGCCTACCATCAAATCGGCGTTGAAACAGGGCGCAAAAGTGATGGTAACCTCTCACTTGGGTCGCCCGACCGAAGGTGAATACAACGAAGAATTCTCCCTGCTGCCTGTTGTTAACTATCTGAAAGATAAATTAAGCGGCACCAAAGTCACCCTAGCGAAAGGGTACCTCGACGGCGTTGAAGTTAGTGTGGGCGAGCTGGTGGTGCTGGAAAACGTGCGCTTTAACAAAGGCGAGAAGAAAGACGACGAAACCCTGTCGAAAAAATACGCCGCGCTGTGCGACGTGTTCGTCATGGACGCCTTCGGCACCGCGCATCGCGCTCAGGCGTCGACTCACGGCGTCGGCAAGTTCGCGCCGATTGCCTGCGCAGGCCCGCTGCTGTCGGCGGAGCTGGAAGCGCTAGGCAAAGTGATGAGCAACCCGGAGCGTCCGCTAGTAGCGGTGGTCGGTGGCTCTAAAGTCTCGACCAAATTCGACGTGCTGCAGTCGCTGGTGAAAATCGCCGATACCGTGATCGTTGGCGGTGGCATCGCCAACACCTTCGTCGCTATCGACAACAACGTCGGCAAATCGCTTTACGAGCCGGACTTTGTCGAAGTGGCGAAAGGCCTGCGCGATCAGTACGGCATTCCGGTACCGACTGACTCACGCGTTGGCACGGAATTCTCTGAAGCTGCGCTGGCAACCGTGAAAAAGGTTTCCGAAGTGGCGGATAACGAAGAGATTATGGATTTCGGCGACGAAACCGCGCAGCACATGGCGAAGCTGCTGAAAGAGGCGAAAACCATTCTGTGGAACGGTCCGGTCGGCGTGTTCGAATTCCTGAACTTCCGTAGGGGCACCGAGATCGTCGCCAATGCGATTGCCGAAAGCGACACGTTCTCTGTCGCGGGCGGCGGCGACACTTTGGCGGCTATCGACCTATTCGGCATCCAAGACAAAATTTCTTACATCTCTACCGGCGGCGGCGCGTTCTTGGAGTTCGTCGAAGGCAAAAAACTGCCTGCGGTCGCCATGCTGGAAGAGCGTGCTAAGCAGTAATCCTTTGGGAGCGACGCGCTGTCGCGGCGCCTGAAGACTTGCCCGTAGGGCGTTTAAAGCGCTGTCCCTTAGTTAGGGGATAGTCGGTCACGAAACAGGACACAATCATGTCTAAAATTTTAGATTTCGTTAAACCCGGTGTTGTCACTGGCGACGACGTTCAGAAGATCTTCCAAGTCGCCAAAGAGAACAAATTCGCGCTACCAGCGGTAAACTGCGTCGGCACTGACTCCATCAACGCTGTGCTGGAAGCCGCTGCGAAAGTAAAAGCGCCGGTTATCGTCCAGTTCTCTAACGGTGGCGCTGTTTTTATCGCCGGTAAAGGTTTTAAAACCGATAAGCCGCAGGGCGCAGCCATTTTCGGCGCCATCGCAGGCGCGCATCACGTTCACCTGATGGCTGAACAGTATGGCGTGCCGGTTATCCTGCACACCGACCACTGCGCGAAGAAATTGCTGCCGTGGATCCACGGTCTGCTGGACGCAGGCGAAGCGCACTTCGAAAAAACTGGCAAACCTCTGTTCTCTTCCCACATGATCGATCTCTCTGAAGAGTCACTGGAAGAAAACATCGAGATCTGCAGCAAATACTTGGCGCATATGGACAAGCTGGGCATGACGCTAGAAATCGAGCTGGGCGTAACCGGCGGCGAAGAAGATGGCGTGGACAACAGCCACGTTGATGATTCTGCACTCTACAGCCAGCCGCAAGATGTCGATTACGCCTACACCGAGCTGAGTAAAATTAGTAAGCGTTTCACCATCGCTGCCTCTTTCGGCAACGTGCACGGTGTGTACAAACCAGGCAACGTCAAGCTGACTCCGACCATTCTGCGCGACTCGCAGAAATACGTGTGTGAAAAACATGGACTACCGCACAACGCGCTGGACTACGTTTTCCACGGCGGTTCCGGTTCTTCTGCATCGGAAATCGAAGAGTCGATCAGCTACGGCGTGATCAAAATGAACATCGATACCGATACCCAGTGGGCGACTTGGGACGGTATTCTGCAGTACTACAAAAAGAACGAAGAGTATCTGCAAGGCCAGCTGGGCAACCCACAGGGCCCGGACAGTCCGAATAAGAAATACTACGATCCGCGCGTCTGGCTGCGCGCTGCGCAATCCTCTATGGTTGTGCGCCTTGAGCGGACTTTCAAAGAGCTGAACGCCATTGATCGTCTGTAATCCACTACGCGGGCTAGCAGCGTAGGCCAGATCTTCGGATCTGGCCTTTTTTATGCTGCTATCGCGTCATTCCGCTCAAATTCACAGAAATTCAACGCAGATTTGGCATATCTCCCAAATCTTGATTATCCTTGATAGTTTCTTTGCCGGAACTTTCTAGCTGCGACTTGACCTTCCCGGCAGGGAATTCAACAACAGGGCACTCATATGGAAGACTTAAATATCGTAGACGGCATACATAACGTCGGCGGCTGGCTAGTGCGCAATCAGGCGCTGATCCTCAGCTACGTGGTCAATATCGTGGCGGCTATCGTTATCCTGATCTTGGGGATGATTGTAGCGCGTGTAATTTCACGCGGCATCAACCGCGTGCTAGTGGCGCGCCACATCGATAAAACGGTGGCGGATTTTCTTTCCGCGCTGGTGCTCTATAGCATTATCGCCTTTACGCTGATCGCTGCACTGGGACGCGTTGGCGTGCAGACCGCGTCGGTCATCACAGTGCTCGGCGCCGCCGGTCTGGCGGTCGGTCTAGCGCTACAGGGATCGCTCTCTAACCTAGCGGCGGGGGTGCTGCTGGTAACCTTCCGTCCTTTCCGCACGGGCGAGTTCGTCGATCTTGGCGGCGTGATGGGCACGGTACTCAACGTGCAGATCTTCTCTACCACCCTGAAGAGCGCCGACGGTAAAATCGTGGTGGTGCCGAACGGTAAAATCATCGCCGGTAACATCGTCAACTTCTCGCGCGAGCCGGTGCGTCGCAACGAATTCATTATCGGCGTCGCCTACGATGCAGACGTGGATGAAGTGATTGCGCTGCTGGAAAAGGTGGTGAAAAACGATCCGCGCGTGCTGCAGGATATGGGCGTGCAGATCGGCCTGAACGAGCTGGCCGCCTCGTCGCTTAACTTTGTGGTGCGCTGCTGGAGCAGCAGCAGCGATCTGCAGAACGTCTATTGGGATCTGCTGAAGAACTTCAAGCGTGCGGTCGACGCGAAGGGCATCGGCATTCCCTAATCCGCAAATGGATGTGCATCTGCCATCAGGCCAGCCAGAAGCGGAGGCCAAAGTGCAGTAACAGAGTATGGGCGGCGATGGTGTCGCCCGTATCAGCCTGTCTAATACCTGATTAATTTTTTCCATTTCCGCTAATAATCTTGCATGTCTATACCCTCACCCTCCTGCATCTCGCTGATGTAAGGAAAATTCTGTGTTATCTATATCTATCTATTTACAAGGAACTTACCCTTAGCGACTCGCTTATTCTGCCGCTGGGGCCGCAAAGCGCCTTTATCATGAACTAGGGCGTCAAATATCGCCCTGATCTGCGGCGGCATTTTCGGCGGCAGCGCTTTGCTGCACTAGTCGCTGCTGCTAATGCTGATTACTTGAGCTGGCGTGTTCTTTTTGCTCTGGTATGGCTAGAATGCGCTGCGCAGCTCGTTATCAATCTGCTGGTGGGCGCGGTGATGTGGATCATGGCCAGCCAGCTGGCGCTACAGGGGATAGCGAATTTCTGATTTGAATAGTCTGAAAGCAGTTGAATAGGATAAGCAAATGCCGAACTTTTGCGGTATAACACGTCTTGGCAGCGCCTATTATCCCGCTCAGGCTCGAGCCTTTGATGCCAGCAAAACAGAGATTTCAAGGAGGATTTCGTGAAACTGAAAGCACTGGCGCTGGCCGCCATGACAGGCGCGTTAGCGCTGCCGTTAAGCGCCTTAGCCGACACTGCCAAACGGCCCGTATGTGGTGACTTCCGGTCAGGCAACCGTGGATGCGCGCTCGAATATCACCACGAGATTGTGGTTAACGTCTCTTCTAAAGATACGGCGGACGCGAAAAAACAGGCAGACGACCACGTTGCGCAGTATTTTGATTTCCTGCAGAAAAACGGCATTGAGAAGAAAGATATCGATGCCGCCAATCTCAGCACCTAGCCGGAATATGACTACGCTAAAGAGGGCAAGTCAGTGCTGAAAGGTTACCGCGCGGGGTGCCAGGTGCAGATGACGCTGCGTCAGCTGGATAAGCTGAACGAGCTGTTGGAGGCGCGCTGAAAAGCGGCCTGAACAAAATCCGCTCAGGTTAGGCTGGGCGTTACTAATCCAGACAGCTACAAGGCGCAGGCGCGCAAGGCGGCGATCGACAACGCCACGCAGCAGGCGGAGGCGCTGGCGGAGGGCTTTAACGCGAAGCTTGGCCCAGTTTTACAGCATTCTCTATCACGTCGCCAACTGTCAGCCGAGCCGATGGCACGCATGTATAAGACGGCCACGCCTGCTATGGATACCTCCGCGCAACAGACCTACGAGCAGCAGAGCATTCACTTTGACGATTAGGTGAATGTGGTATTCGATATCAAATCCAATACCGCGAACACCCAAAAAAGAAAAGGGGCGCTTAGCGCCCTTTTTTACTACTGCAGTAAACTGAATTGCTTAATCAAGCCGCTAAATCATCCTGACGCAGCACGCGGTGGCCGTGCGAAATCAGCGCGTCGGTCACGCGGCGCATCAGGCGGCTCTCTGGCGCAAAGCGGTGCCAGTAAAGCATGCGGCGCTGGCAAAGTCCGGGCGTCAGGTCCAGCAGCTCGCCGTTCACCAGTTCGCGCTCGATCTGCAGATGCGGGATCATACAGCAGGTGGAGCCCTGTCGCGCTAGCTGCACAAAAGCTTCCGACGAGTTGACGATATGGCAGGGCACGCTGCCGGGTGAGAGATCGAAATTTTGCTGTAAAAAGGCCTGATGCATATCGTCGAGATGGTCGAAAGCGACCGCCGGGGCTTTCAGCAGCGCCGAGCGCGTCACGCCGTTCGGGAAGTAGCGTGCGGCAAACTCGGGCGAGGCAACGAACAGATAGTCGAGCGCGCCAAGCTGATCGACTAAGCAGCTCGGCAGCGGCTGCGACTGAATACTTACCGCGCCGACCACTTCGCCACGGCGCAGTCGTTCTTGGGTACGAGTTTCGTCTTCAACCTGTAGATTGAGACGCACCGGCGAGTCCGCTAGCACCTCTTTTAACGCCGGCAGCAACCAAGTCGCCAGACTGTCGGCGTTGACCGCCAGCGACAGCAGCAGCGTCGTGCCGCCATTTTCGTCGCTCAGCCACTCCTCCTCCAGCAGCTCTACCTGATGCAGCAGGGCCAGCAGCTTCTGGCCCTGCTCGGTCGGGCACGGCGGCACGGTGCGCACCAGCAGCGGCTGGCCGAACAGATTTTCCAGCTGCTTGATGCGCTGGGAGACGGCCGACTGCGTAATGCATAGCTTCTGTGCAGCGCGCTCAAAGCCGCGTTCGCGAATCACAGCATCCAGCGCCTGAAGCGTTCGATAATCGGGGCGTTTCATTGTTGTTCTCTCTTGTTCAGGATGGACGATACTATGCCACAAAAAAATCATCTGACGCGCTTCGCGCCCCGGATCTTTACGGGCGCCGTGCCGCAGAAACACGGCGGCTAGCGCCATTTTTGCGGGCTGGCTTACAAAGCGATCACGTTAGTGGAAACAGTCGCACACATTCGGCAAGCGTTGTTTTATACTACGCGCACTTCGTTGTCGCACAGGTTGTAAACATACCATGACCCAAGATGAACTAAAAAAAGCCGTAGGCTGGGCTGCACTGAAATATGTGCAGCCGGACGCCGTCGTTGGTGTCGGAACCGGTTCCACTGCCACTCACTTTATCGACGCGCTCGCCACCATGAAACATCAGATAAAAGGCGCGGTATCCAGCTCGGAAGCCTCCACGCTGAAGCTGAAAGCGCTCAACATTCCGGTATTCGATCTCAACGAGATTGACGATCTTGCCATCTACGTCGATGGCGCGGATGAGATCAACCCGCAGATGCAGGTAATTAAAGGTGGCGGCGCGGCCCTGACGCGCGAGAAAATCGTGGCGGCAGTGGCGGATAAGTTCGTCTGCATCGCCGACGTCTCGAAAGAGGTGGATGTGCTGGGCCGCTTCCCGCTGCCGGTCGAAGTGATCCCGATGGCGCGCGCTTATGTCGCCCGCGAACTGGTCAAGCTTGGCGGCCTGCCGGAGTATCGCCAGCACGTCGTCACCGATAACGGCAACATTATTCTCGACGTGCACAATCTGCGTATTCTTGATCCCATCGCGCTGGAAAAAACTATTAATGCGCTGCCAGGCGTGGTCACCGTGGGGCTGTTCGCCACGCGCGGCGCCGATATCGCGCTGATTGGCATGCCAGACGGCGTGAAAACCATCAAAAAATGATCTGTCCGGCGGCCCTTAGCGCGCCGGTTATTTGTGCACGCAAAACATCTTTTCTTACGCAGCCTAAGTTTGGTGACTTATTTCACATAACCGTCATCGGCAGCATGTTCGTTCTTTGTTCCCGGTTCATCTCCCGATTTTCTGTGGCAATGTGCTGGGCTCAGGCCTCCCCGTGCTGGCGGCAAGGCAAACGGTTGTCTTGCCGCAGGAGTAAATTTTGATATTTTGACAGAAGGCGCGCTTATGGCGGCCATTGTTGAAATCACAATAGGGCCGGGGAAATGGCAAAGGTATCACTGGAAAAAGACAAGATTAAGTTCCTGTTGGTGGAAGGCGTACACCAGAGCGCACTGGAGAATCTGCGGGCGGCAGGTTATACCAACATCGAATTCCATAAAGGCGCGCTGGATGCCGATGCGCTGAAATCCTCAATTCGCGATGCGCACTTTATCGGCATTCGCTCCCGCACCCAACTCACGGAAGAGATCTTCGCCGCGGCGGAAAAAATGGTCGCCGTGGGCTGCTTCTGCATCGGCACTAACCAAGTCGCTCTCAACGCGGCCGCGACGCGCGGCATTCCGGTGTTCAATGCCCCGTTCTCCAACACCCGTTCGGTCGCCGAGTTGGTGATCGGCGAAATGCTGCTGATGCTGCGCGGCATTCCCGAAGCGAACGCCAAAGCGCATCGCGGCATCTGGAATAAAAACGCGCGCGGCTCGTTTGAAGCGCGCGGTAAAAAGCTGGGCATTGTCGGCTATGGCCATATCGGCATGCAGCTCGGCGTGCTGGCGGAAAGCTTGGGGATGTACGTCTACTTCTACGACATCGAAAATAAACTGCCGCTGGGCAACGCCACCCAAGTGCATCATTTTGCCGATCTGCTCAATATGAGCGACGTGGTGAGCCTGCACGTGCCGGAAACGCTTTCTACTCAGGATATGATCGGCGCGCAAGAGCTGGCGCAGATGAAGAAAGGCGCTCTGCTGATCAACGCCTCGCGCGGCACCGTGGTGGATATTCCGGCGCTGTGCAACGCCCTATCTAGCAAACACCTTTCCGGCGCCGCTATCGACGTCTTCCCAGTAGAACCAGCTACTAACAGCGATCCGTTCACCTCGCCGCTGTGCGAGTTCGACAACGTTATCCTGACGCCACACATTGGCGGTTCGACGCAGGAAGCGCAGGAGAATATCGGTATCGAAGTCGCAGGCAAGCTGGCCAAATATTCCGATAACGGCTCTACGCTCTCTGCGGTCAACTTCCCGGAAGTGTCGCTGCCGATGCACGGCGCCAGCCGTCTGCTGCATATCCATGAGAACCGTCCGGGCGTGCTAACGGCGATTAACCAGATCTTTGCCGAGCAGGGCATTAATATTGCTGCGCAGTTCCTGCAAACCTCGCCGCTGATGGGGTATGTGGTGATTGATATCGACGCGCCGCAGGATCTCGCGGACAAAGCGCTGCAGCTGATGAAGACGATTCCAGGCACCATCCGCGCCCGTCTGCTTTACTAATTCCGCCCTGTTAAAAAAGGGCAGGCGACTGCACTTCGATGCAAACCTTAGTTAACACGCTATTCCCACTGCCATAGTCGCGACGGCGTCATCACAACAGGCAAAGGCACATCCCATTCCGCCGTCGGCAAATACTCGACCTGCTGACAGTCGTGCGCGACGCCAACCGGTAAAAAGCCGTGCTGACGCCAGTTTTGCAGGGTGCGATCGTAAAAGCCACCGCCCATGCCAAGGCGCTGTCCGCTGCTGTCAAAAGCCACCAGCGGTACTATCATTACATCCAGCTGATCCAGTGTGATGAGCTGACGGATATCGAGCGGCGGTTCGAGGATACGCAGTTTATTCGTCGTCAGCACCGTTTCCGGCGTGTAGCGCAAGAACAGCAGATGGCCTGCAGAGAAAGGGTGTAGCACTGGTAGAGAAACCTGTTTTTTCTTTTGCCAGAGTCTAGCGATAAGCGGACGGGTATTAAGCTCGTTATCGACCGAAAGAAAGAGCGCGATATAACGTGCGTTGGCAAGGGGGGCAAAGTTAACAGCGTGTTCCGCCAGCAGACCGGCGGCTTGTATCTGCTGTTCTTCCGTTAGGGCGCGCCGCAAATGGCGCACATGCTGACGGATAGAGTGTCGATCGAGCAGTGAGGGCTGGGACATAGGAACCCCGTTAATAAGTCGCTGATTGAGCAACTATATCATATCATTCACAATGGGGAAAAACAGATGCAGAATGTAAGGATCTCTCCAAGATGCCGCCGCAGGCTGTAACCCTTGAACCCTTGGTTCAAGGTGAATGTGCCGTCGCAACCATCAGGCTTCTCGGACGGACCGAGCATGCTCACAGATTACAGAGCGCCACACTCTGTTCGTATGAAATACCGGCTCAGGGGACTGGTCCTCTTGCAAACATCTCAGTGAAAATTGACTTCACTGTTACTGTAGCACAGCAACCATAAAGTATTATTTGAACTTTGCACTTTGGCGGTCGGTTATGCGACCTTGCTCAACAAGAGCCTGTTCAATAGTCTGCTGCAGCATACGGATACGTTGTTCTATATTAGCAGCATAATCGCGAGTTTTCACTTTCTCTTGCGCCAGTTCATGGCAGATGTTTAACGCGGCGATGAACACCAGTTGCTCGGCATTTGTGACTCTAGTGCGAACTTTTAAATCTTGCAACCGTTGATTAAGATCATCGGCAGCCGCATTCAACGCATCTTGCTGTTCAGGCGGACAATTCACTCTCAATGAACGACCAAAAATTTGTATATCTACTGGTTGTGAAGACATGCAACCTTCCTGACTGATTACTTCGCCCGCAGCTCCCTTTGTGCTCAACGCAATGCCGTTGGGAGGCGGTCGACTATATAATCCCAGACCCGCAAAATAACTTACAACCCCCTTTTCTGGGAATCTTGATACAACTAATGGTAGTATAACACGAACTTATTCTACCAACGCGACGAATCCTTATGTCTTTACAGAACGCAACCTCCGATTACAACGCGCTGGCTTCGGCACTCTCTCAGCAAGGCGTGGGGATGATGCCAGCGGAAATGTATAGCCTGATCAGCGGTATTCTGTGTGGCAGCAATGCCTCGCGCTGTCGCTGCGAGCGATGCATGAAAGCACCGCCAATATGCTGGAAGACGAAGGCTTTTTATTTCAGCTTATGCTGCCGGATGAAAAGGATATGAGCGTCTTCGGCCGCGCCGATGCGCTGGCGGGCTGGGTTAACCACTTTCTGCTGGGACTGGGCGTAACCCAGCCGAAGCTCGAGAAAGTGATCGGCGAAACCGGCGACGCGATCGATGATCTGCGCACCATCGCGCAGCTTGGCTACGATGAAGACGAGGATCAGGACGAGCTGGAAGAGATGATTGAATATGTGCGCGTGGCGGCGCTGCTGTGCCATGACACCTTCAATCATCCGCAGCCGATCTCCCGAAGTGAAAAACCGACGCTACACTAAGCTAGATACCTCAGGGCGCGGACGTGTCCCTTTCTACAGGGAGTGCAAACATGATTTCTCTGGATACTTTCCAGCAGCGTCGTCAGGCGCTGCTGGCGAAAATGTCTCCGGGCAGCGCCGCCTTGATCTTTGCCGCGCCGGAAGTGACCCGCAGCAACGACAGTGAGTATCCGTTCCGTCAGAACAGCGACTTCTGGTATTTCACCGGTTTCAACGAGCCGCAGGCGCTGCTGGTGCTGATTAAAAGCAACGAGACCCACAATCACAGCGTGCTCTTCAACCGTGTGCGGGATCTCACGGCGGAAATCTGGTTTGGCCGTCGGCTGGGGCAGGACGCCGCGCCAGAAAAGTTAGGCGTCGATCGCGCGCTGCCCTGGGATAATATCGACCAGCAGCTGCATCTGCTGATGAACGGGCTTGACGTGGTCTATCACGCGCAGGGTGAATACGCCGCGGCGGATGCACTGGTCTTCGCCGCGCTGGGTAAACTGCGCCGCGGTTTTCGGCAGAACCTCAGCGCGCCGGCGACGTTCACTGACTGGCGTCCTTGGGTGCATGAAATGCGCCTGTTTAAGGGACCGGAGGAAATTAACATTCTGCGCCGTGCCGGAAGCATCAGCGCGCTGGCGCATACCCGCGCGATGCAAGCCTGCCGTCCCGGCCTGTTCGAATATCAGCTGGAAGGCGTGATTCACTACGTTTTTAACCAGCACGGCGCGCGTTTTCCCGCCTATAATACCATCGTCGGCTCGGGCGAAAACGACTGCATTCTGCACTACACCGAAAATGAGAGCGAGCTGCGCGACGGCGACTTGGTGCTGATCGACGCTGGCTGCGAACTCTACGGCTACGCCGGCGACATCACCCGCACTTTTCCGGTAAACGGACGCTTCACCGCGCCGCAGCGCGCCATCTACGACATCGTGCTGGCCTCGCTCTACAAGGCTCTGGCGCTTTTCCGTCCCGGCATCAGCATTCGCGAGGTCAATGAAGAGGTAGTGCGCATCATGAACGGCGGGCTGGTGGAGCTTGGCATTCTGCAAGGCGAAGCAGAAATGCTGTTCGCCGAAGAGGCGCACTGTCCGTTCTTTATGCACGGACTGAGCCACTGGCTGGGTCTGGATGTGCATGACGTTGGCCATTACGGCACTGCCTCACGCGACCGCATCCTTGAGCCAGGCATGGTGCTGACCGTGGAGCCAGGGCTATACATCGCGCCGGATGCCGACGTGCTTGCGGAGTATCGCGGCATCGGCATTCGTATTGAAGATGACATCCTCATTACCGAAATCGGTAATGAGAATCTCACCGACAGTGTCGTGAAAGAGGCGGATGCAATTGAGGCGCTGATGGCAGCGGCGCGTCAGGCATGAGCATTATCATTGTCGGCGGCGGCATGACCGGTGCGACACTGGCGCTGGCCATCTCCCATCTGACGCAGGGCCAGCTGCCGGTGACGCTGATCGAGAACAGCGCGCCCAACAGCCGTGCGCATCCGGGCTACGACAGCCGCGCTATTGCACTGGCGGCCGGTACGCGACAGCAGCTAGCGGATATCGATCTCTGGCGCAGCATAGAAGCGTACGCCACCCCCATTACCACTATCCACGTCTCCGATCGCGGGCACGCCGGCTTCGTCACCATGCACGCGGAGGCGCATCAGATCCCCGCGCTCGGCTATGTGGTAGAGTTGTTCGAGGTGGGCCAGCGGATGTTCAAAAGGCTGCAAGGCGCGCCGGGCGTTACCCTGCGCTGTCCGGCGCGGGTAACCAACACGCAGCGACGTCAGGAGAGCGTACAGGTGACGCTGGAGGGCGGCGATCAGCTGGAAGGGGCGTTGCTGGTGGCTGCAGACGGTTCCCGCTCGCCACTCGCTGCCTCGCTCGGCATACAGTGGCAGCGCGAGGATTATCAACAGCTGGCGGTCATCACTAACGTCTCTACCCAGCTGCCGCATCAGCGGCGCGCTTTCGAGCGCTTTACCGAGCACGGCCCGCTGGCGCTGCTGCCGATGTCGGACAATCGTCTGTCGCTAGTGTGGTCTCATCCGCTATCGGCGCGAGAAAAGGTGGCAGGCTGGAGCGCCGGCAAATTTCTGGCGCAGCTGCAGTGCGCGTTCGGCTGGCGGCTGGGACGCTTTACCCACACCGGCCAGCGCGAAAGCTATCCGCTGGCACTGCAGAGCGCTACGCGGCAGGTTTCACACCGCCTCGCGCTGGTAGGCAACGCGGCGCAGACTCTGCATCCTATCGCCGGTCAGGGCTTTAACCTAGGGCTGCGCGACGTCATGTCGCTGGCGGAGACGCTGGCGGCAGCGCATCGTCAGCAGCAGGATATCGGCAGCTATGGCGTGCTGCATCGCTATCAGCTGCGCCGCCAGCCCGATCGCGACGCGACTATCGGCATTACCGACGAGCTAGTGCGGCTGTTTGCCAATCGCTACGCACCGCTGGTGGCGGGACGAAATCTGGGGCTGTTGGCGATGGATCATCTGCCGTGGCTGCGTAATCAACTGGCTGAGCGCACGCTTGGCTGGGTCAAGCGTTAACTAAGGGGCACCGATGCAAAGTTTTGATGTGGTCATCGCCGGCGGCGGCATGGTAGGACTGGCGGTCGCATGTGGATTAGAGGGCGGCGGGCTGCGCATCGCCGTACTGGAAAAATCGGCGGAGCCGCAGTTTGACACCAGCGCGGCGCCGTCGGTGCGCGTGTCGGCGATCAACGCCGCGAGCGAGCGACTGCTACAGAAGCTCGATGTCTGGTCCGATATTCTAGCGCGGCGCGCCAGCGCCTATCACGGTATGGAAGTGTGGGATCGCGACAGCTTCGGCGCTATTAGCTTTGATGACGAGCAGCAGGGGCTGACGCATCTAGGGCATATTATTGAAAACCCGGCGATCCATAGCGCGCTCTGGCAGCGCGTCAGCCGCTGCGGCGATGTGACGCTGATTGTCTCTTCGCAGCTGCGGCAGGTGGCGTTCGGCGAAAATGAAGTCTTTATTACCTTGCAGGACGGCACAATGCTGACCGCGCCTCTGCTGATCGCCGCAGACGGCGCCAACTCTTGGCTGCGCAAAAAAGCCGATATCCCCTTAACCTTCTGGGATTACGAGCACCACGCGCTGGTGGCGAATATTCTTACCGATCTGCCGCACGACGCGGTGGCGCGCCAGGTTTTCCACGGCGACGGCATTCTGGCGTTCTTGCCGATGCAGGATCCGCATCTCAGCTCGATCGTCTGGTCGCTGTCGCCGCAGGAGGCGAGCTGCCTGGCCAGCATGCCGCAGACGCTGTTCAATCAGCAGCTAGCGGTGGCGTTCGATATGCGGCTCGGCCTTTGCCATCTGGAGAGCGAGCGCAAAACCTTTCCGCTGATGGCGCGCTATGCTCGCAATTTCGCGGCGCATCGGTTGGTGCTGATCGGCGACGCCGCACATACCATTCACCCGCTAGCGGGGCAGGGCATTAATCTCGGCTTTATGGACGCTGCGGAATTGATCGGCGAGATCCGTCGCCTGTATCAGCAGGGGAAAGATATCGGCCAACACCTCTATCTGCGCCGCTACGAGCGCAGCCGCAAACAGAGCGCGGCGATGATGCTCGCCGGGATGCAGAGCTTCCGAGAGCTTTTCGCCGGCACCCATCCGGCGAAGAAGCTACTGCGCGATCTGGGATTGAAGCTGGCAGATACGCTGCCTGGCGTGAAACCGGCAATGCTGCGTCAAGCTATGGGGCTGCATGATATGCCCAACTGGCTGCGTTAAGCCTTCTTCACTCCTTACCTTAGCCAGCCTTGCGCTGGCTTTTTTATGCCCGCTGTGCGCTATGCACCAAAAAAAGGCGTCGCTGCACAACAAGCGCGCTTCGTTTGATTTATTCTAATTTTACCGCATGTTTCACATTACTTTTATTTAATGCATTGTGCAGACTGGGTTATTAACAATTTGTGTGCCATTGCTAATTATCTTGCTGCGTTAAACCCGAAGACTCCGATTTCCTGAGCAATAAGTCACAAATTCACAGTTTATTATGCTGAGCACTTTGCGCGCACCGCAAAGAGCATGCTTCAATTCGGCCTTGTACAGCTTATGGTTAAATTGTCTTTTCAATGATAATGTCAGGGAAAAGAGAACGTTTGCGCGGGCTGCCGCCACGGCGCTGACAACCTAAAACTTACCCGCTTCGCGACAGGATGGTTATGACTCAGCAAACTCTGTTGTTTGAACAACATCAGGCCTGCGGTGCCCGCATGGTGGACTTCCACGGCTGGATGATGCCGCTGCACTACGGCTTGCAAATGGACGAGCATCACGCAGTGCGTCAGGATGCCGCATGTTGGATGTCTCCCATATGATCATCGTTGATCTGCACGGCGCGCCGACGCGCGACTTCCTGCGCTATCTGCTGGCAAAGACGTCGCTAGGCTGACGCAGCCCGGCAAATTGCTCTACACCGGCATACTTAACACCCTCCGGTAGCGTCATCGACGATTTGATTGTTTACTTTATGACCGACGCCTTTTCCGTCTGGTTGTCAACTCGGCGACGTGCGAGAAAGATCTGGCGTGGATGGGCGAGCACGCGCAGGCTTGGGGCGCCACCCTTAGGCGGATATCGCCGACGAAGCGCAGGTGAAGAAGAGAGACCGCTCGGCGTGCTGGTCAACAACGCTGGCATCCTGTTTACGCAGTGTCGGGTTGAGGATCTCAGCGCCGAATGCCTGCAGCGCGTCTTCGCCACCAACATCACCGGCGCCTTTCTCTACTGCCGCGAAGCGGTGAAACGCATGGGCACGCAGCACAGCGGCCTAGGCGGATCGATCATCAACGTCCCCTCGGCCACATCGCGTCTTGGCGCGCCGGGAGAGTATGTCGATTACGCAGCGTCGAAAGGGGGGATAAATGCACTGACTGACGAAGGGATTGTCGCTGGAGATGGCGGCGCATGGCATTCGCGTCAGGCCGGGATTTATCTATACCGAGATGCATACGGAAGACGGCGAGCCGGTGCGGGTCAATCGCGTGGCGGCTATGGCGGACGTTATCCCGATGGGACGCGGCGGCGAAGCAGAGGAGATTGCCGAAGCGATCGTCTGGCTGGCGAGTGAGACAGCCTCCTGCCTCCTATATTACCGGCACCTTTATCGACGCCGCCGGCGGCTGCTAAGCGTGGGGCCGCGCCCGTTGCGGCGCGGCAAATCGTTTCGCCGTTACCATCGTCGTTTTTACTGACGTAAATAAAGCCGTAGCGCTTGTCGTACTAGCCGGTGGTGAACAAGACGCAGTCGATGCAACCCCCATGGCGTATAACCTATCAGTTCGACGCCGTCGTGCGCCACCGCCTTCTTCATCTCGGCGATATGCGCGCGCAGGTAGTCGATACGGTAGTCATCCTTAATCACGTTCTCGCTCTTCGGCTTGTCGATGGCGCCAAAGCCGTTCCCGACGATAAACAGAGGCTTCTGGTAGCGCTCATAAGCGCGTTTAACATATAGCGCAGCGCTACCGGACCGATCTGCCAAACCCAGTCAGATGCGCCGACGTGCGGATTTTTCACCATGCCGTCAAAGCCGGCAATGGGATCGTCGACGCCGCTATCCTCATGTTTTACCGCGTTGCTCATACAGTATAGTAGCTGAAGCCGACGTAGTCGGCACAGCCATTGCGCAGCGTCTCGGCGTCGTCCGCTTCCATCTGGATCTGATAGCCCACTCTTTCAGCGTGTAGGCTGAGTAAGCGCCGTGCATCTGCACGTCGCTGAAGACATAGCGCTGATGCATCGCCTTCTGCGCCAGCATCACGTCGGCCGGGTGGCAGGAATAGGGATAGATCGGTAGCATGGCGATCATACAGCCAATCTGAAAATTGGGATTGATGGCGTGCGTGGCCGAGTCTGACTAACTTCGCGCTGGTGACGAACTGATGATGCATCACCTGATACATCGTCTCTTCCGGCTTTTCATGCTCGGTAAAAATGACGCCGGGACAGAAGTAGCCAAACAGCGGGTGCTGCCAGTTGTGCTGGTTGTTGATCTCGTTAAAGGTCATCCAGTACTTCATCTTGTGCTGATAGCGACGCATCACCACCTTGCTAAATCCCACAAAGAAATCGACCACTTTGCGACTGTGCCAGCCGCTGTACTCTTTCACAAGATGATAAGGCATCTCAAAGTGGGAGAGGTGATAACCGGTTCGATATCATGCTTCAGCAGCTCGTCGAACAGGTCGTCGTAAAACTGCAGGCTCTCCTCGTTCGGCTCCTGCTCGTTCCCGTTGGGAAAGATACGCGTCTAGGCGACAAAGGTGCGAAAACACTTAAACCCCATCACGGCAAACAGCACGATATCCTCTTTGTAGCGCGAGTAGAACTCCACTGCCTGATGGTTTGGGTAATACTTGCTTGGTTGCACGCCGTCGGTGATAACGCGGCTGACGCCGTGCGCACCGCCGGTTAGCACGTCGGCGATGCTTGACACCTTTACCGCCTTTATCCCAGCCGCCTTCGACCTGATGCGCCGCCACTGAGCCGCCCCATAAAAACCGTGCGGGAAACCTGATTCATTTTGCATATGTCCCTCTCAGCGAAATAAATATTGTCGCGAGTGTAGCAAAGCAAAAAATGAAGTCACAATATAACACCGGCGCGTCGGCGTAATTTGTTACGCGACGAAAATAGGCTTTTTTATTTAATCAGCATGCGGCCGACAGCTTCGAGAATATATATGACCGGCACCTGCGTAGTATTTTAATTAGTGCTGCTGTTGATGCAGGCAGTCGAAATGAACGCTACCGCCATTACCAGCTACAGCCTGTACGGCGGCAGCATGATCCTACTGTTTCTGGCGTCGATACTTTATCACGTTATACCCCATAACTAGGCCGAACGCTGGCTGAAAAAACTCGATCTATGCGCTATCTATCTGCTGATCGCTGGCGTCTATACGCTGTTTCTGCTGGTGGGGCTGAAGTCGCCGCTGGCGCCCCGGCTGATGGTGGTGATCTGGAGCCTCGCGCTGGCGGGCATTATCTTTAAGCTCACTATCGCGCACCGTTTCAAGGCGCTGTCGCTGGTCGTGGTCTATCAGCTGGCGCTGAAACTCTCGGCGGGCGCCATCATTTTTTTGCTCGGCATCATTTTTTACGTGGCGAGGCGCGTACCCTATAACTATGCCATCTGACACGGCTTCGTGCTGGGCGGCAGCGCCTGTCATTTCTACTCCATCTACTTCTATATATTGTATGTATTGTAACGCGCCGCAACCGGTTGTCAGCCAGTTGCGGCGGGAGATCACTCTTCCAGTGAATAGGGCAGCGGCTGAATCAGCAGACGGCCGCCCTCATCGCCCTCAACGCGCAGCACGCTTTCGGGCGCCAGATCGTTGTTCATCACCACCTGAATCCATACCGCGCCATCGTCAAGCTGAACGGCGGCCAGCACTGTGCCGGTGCGGCGCCAGCGCTCGCCCATCTGCAGCTCCAGCGAATCATTCGCGGCGGGAACCCTGCTCGCTTGGCCAGCTAGCCAGTAGAGCGCACGCTTATTCGCGCCACGGAATTTAGCGCGCGCCACCATTTCCTGGCCGGTGTAGCAGCCTTTTTTGAAGCTGATGGCGTCGAGCGCCTGCAGATTAGTGGCCTGCGGGATCAGCTGCGCGGCAGTCGCCGGCTCGATCACGGAAATGCCTGCCTCAATATCCAGCGACAGCCACTGCACGCTGTCGTTCAGCTGCGCGTCATCGGCCAGCTTCTGCTGCAGCGCCTGCGCCTGCTCGCGCGTCGTGACGATCAGGAAGCGCTCCGCCGGTGCGGCGAACCACAGCAGTGTGCTCTCCGCTTGCTGCACCACCGGATGTTCGCTATCCGGCAGGGCGTCGAACAGGGTGGTCAGCGCTGCGCGCGCCTGAAAGCCCGCCACGCCAAGCAGCACCGCGTCGTCGTCTGGCGCCAGCGTCACCTTAGAGAACACCGCATATTTTTTCAGTTCAGTCAGCTGCGTATCACGCAGTTCGCGGCGTACCAGATAGGCGTAGCCTTCACCGCGATGAAACAGGCACAGGTTGCTCCACATTTTGCCTTTGGCGTCGCAGTGGGCCGCCGGACGATGCTGATCCGCCGCCAGCGCGGCGACGTCCAGCGTAAGCTGACCCTGCAGATAAGAGGTGCTGTCGGGACCCTGAACCGACACCAGTGCCCAGCCGTCCAGAGACATCAGGGTTAACGGCAGGCGAGAGGCGGCCACGGGCTGGCGCGGCGGTAAGCTGAAAATAGGCATTGGCTCTCTTGGTTAAAGAAGTTAATCCTGACTTGATGTTAAAAGAGTGCACTGGCTTTGCAACCGGTTTAAGGGATCAGGCGCACAAATCGCGAGAGGGCGCGGCAACGACAGCCAGACGCATGCGGTGCGTCGCACAGCATGCCAACGCGCCTCTGCAGGCGTCAAAGACTAGGTTATACTAGCCGGACTGTCTGAAATGCGGAACAACACATATGGATATTCATGACAAATCGCGTATTCAATGGGCGTGCCGTCGCGGCATGCTGGAGCTGGATGTCGCTATCATGCCCTTCTTCAAATATGAATATGACACCCTCAGCGATAGCGATAAAAAAGCGTTCGTGGCGCTGCTAAAGAGCGACGATCCTGACCTTTTCAACTGGATGATGGATTATGGCGAACCGGCCGATCCCGAGCTAAAGCGCATCATCCGGCTGATCCAGCAGCGCAACTGTGAACGCGGCACCGTGGCAATGTAAGCTGCGCCCGTTGCGTCAGGCGCGCGTGCTACATGGCGCTTTTACCGTCAGCCGCACTGCTGCTGTTGATGGGCGCGCCGTTGCCCGCCGTTTGCTGGCTGATCAAACTGCCGCTTTTGCTGTTGATAATGCAAGAAAGCATGCAACAGCAGCGACGTCTAGCGCAGCGGCGGGGCGCGGCGCTGCTAGTTGCTGCTTAGCGAGAAAGGGCGCACGGAGAGGCCGTAGCGTCGCACTACAGCAGTGCGTCGGTTTCACTCAGAATCTTGTTCGCACCAATGTTCGATGCGTTCATCAGTGACGTCGAACTGATTGACGTCGTCCAGCGCTAGGCCGACGAACTTCATGCTCATCGGCAGCAGCAGCTTATGTAATATTCCCATCGCGTCAAGAAACTATTCGCTGTAGCCGATCTAATCGCCGCTGCCGTACAGCGCGACGATTTTATCGCGCAGTTGAGCGTCGTCAGCTGCGGCCAGATCGCTTCCCAGTCCTCCTACAACTCGCCGAAATCTCAAGTTGGAATGCCAAAAATCAGCAAATCGTACTGTTCCATCAACAGTAGATCGTCATCTTTCACGTTGTGCAGCGTAACCGGCTCAGCGCCAATAAAGTCGCGGATTTTCTCCGCGGCCATTTCGGTATAGCAGGTGCTGGAGCCATAAAAAAGACAAATTTTCATGCAGATAGTGCTCTGGGTAAGACTGACTTTGGCGCAATTGTACCAGAAGCAGGGTGGATTCAGGCATAATGAGTACGATTTCACCTCAAGGGCGGCGATACCGTGCAAGATAGCGACCTGATAGAACAGTTTCTGGATGTGCTCTGGATTGAACGCAATCTGGCGCAAAATACCTTGTCCTCCTATCGCCAAGATTTGGAAACGCTGACCAACTGGCTGACGCATCACGGCCTGACGCTGCTGACGCTGCTGACGGCTGAGATGACGCGCCAGACCTTCTGGCACCGCATCAAGCATTACGCCGTGCTGGCGGGCATTGACAGTGAAAAACTGTCGCCGCACGTGCTGCGGCACGTCTTCGCCACCCATTTGTTGAACCGCGGCGCCGACCTGCGTGTCGTACAGATGTTGCTGGGACACAGCGATCTCTCGACCACGCAAATTTATACGCACGTCGCCACCGAGCGGCTGCGTCAGTTGCATCAACAGCATCATCCGCGCGCCTGACGCGGACATTAAGGAAAGAAGATGAAGAAATTTCTCCTGCTGGCCCTATTGGCTGGCGCCTTTAGCAGCGCAGCTCAGGCCGATGACGGCGCGATCCTGCAGTCTCTGAAAAAGCTGGGGTTGAAGCAGAGCGAAATCACCTCTTCGCCGCTGCCGGGCTTTAAAACCGTGCTGACGGAGAGTGGCGTGATTTACGTGACTGAAGACGGCAAACATATGATTAAGGGGCCGCTCTATGACGTCAGCGGCGCGCAGCCGGTCAACGTCACCAATCAGCTGCTCGACAAAAAGGTCGAGGCGCTGGCGCCGCAGATGGTCGTCTATAAAGTGGCGAAAGAGCAGCACGTCATTACCGTTTTTACCGACATCACCTGCGGCTACTGCCGTAAGCTGCATGAGCAGATAGCCGACTACAATGCGCTGGGCATCACGGTGCGCTATCTCGCCTTCCCGCGCGAAGGGCTGCACAGCCAGGTGGAGAATGCTATGAAGGTGATCTGGTGCGCTGCCGATCGCAATAAAGCCTTTGACGAAGCGATGAAGGGCAACGCGCCGCAGATGAGCGCGCCGGAGAGCTGCAAGATCGATCTCGATCAGCACTACAAGCTGGGCATTCTCTACGGCATTCAGGGCACCCCGGCGATCCTGACCAACTCCGGTATGATGATCCCGGGTTATCAGGGGCCGCAGGAGCTGAAACAGGTGCTGGATCAGCAGAAGCGCGGTGGCTAATTACCAGTGATGAAAACAGTCGAACTACGACGGCGCGAGACGGGCGTCGAGGATCAGCTGCCGACGGATCTCGCGCCGCTGCTGAAGCGTCTTTATCTGCAGCGCGGCGTGGGCAGCGCGGCCGAGCTGGAGCGCGGCACGAAGCATCTGCTGCCTTTCTCGACACTGAATGGGCTGGACGAGGCGGTCGAGCTGCTACACCAAGCGCTGCTTGACGGACGCCGCATTATGGTGGTGGGTGATTTCGACGCCGACGGAGCTACTAGCACCGCGCTGATGGTGTTGGCGCTACGCAGCATGGGCGGTTATAACGTGCAGTATCTGGTGCCTAACCGCTTTGACGACGGCTACGGCTTGAGCCCGGAAGTGGTGAAGCAGGCGTGTGTGCGCGGCGCGCAGTTGATCCTGACGGGGGATAACGGCATCTCGTCCCACAGCGGCGTCGCTTGCGCGCGTCAACACAGCATTCCGGTGCTAGTCACCGATCACCATCTGCCGGGCGAAACCCTGCCGGAGGCGGAGGCGATCGTTAACCCCAACCTGCGCGACTGCGCTTTCCCGTCGCGCGCGCTGGCGGGCGTCGGCGTTGCCTTTTATCTGATGATAGCGCTGCGCGCCCATCTGCGTAAGCTGGGCTGGTTCGGCGCCACGCGGGCGGAGCCGAATCTGGCGGAGTTGCTGGATCTAGTCGCGCTCGGCACCATCGCCGACGTGGTGCCGCTTGACGTCAATAACCGCATTCTAGTGTGGCAGGGACTGAGCCGCATCCGCGCCGGCAAATGCCGTCCGGGCATTAGCGCGCTGCTGGAGATCGCCAACCGCAATGCGCGCCAGCTGGTGGCGAGTGACCTCGGCTTTGCCCTTGGCCCGCGCCTCAATGCGGCGGGGCGGCTCGATGATATGTCGGTCGGCGTAGCGCTGCTGTTGACCAATGATATTAGCGAGGCGCGTATGCTGGCCAGCGAGCTGGATGCGCTGAACCAGACTCGTAAAGAGATAGAGCAAGGCATGCAGAGCGAGGCGCTTGCGCTCTGCATGGAGCTAGAGCGCAAGCAGACTAACTTGCCACTGGGGCTGGCGTTTTACCATCCCGAATGGCATCAGGGCGTAGTTGGCATTTTGGCTTCGCGGCTAAAAGAACGTTTTTACCGTCCGGTTATCGCCTTCGCGCCGGTGGGCGACGGTACGCTAAAAGGGTCTGGACGCTCGATCCCTAATCTGCACCTGCGCGACGCGCTGGAGCGGCTCGATACGCTTTACCCCGGCATGATCCTGAAGTTCGGCGGCCACGCTATGGCGGCGGGTCTGTCGCTAGAAGAGACACGCTTCGACGAGTTTCGCCAGCGCTTCGCCGCGCTGCTGGGCGAGTGGCTGAGCGAAGAGACGCTGCAGAGCGTGATCTGGTCGGACGGCGTGCTGCAGCTTGGCGAGTTCAGTTTGCAGACGGCTGAAATGCTGCGCGAAGCGGGACCTTGGGGACAGGCGTTCCCTGAGCCAGCCTTTGACGGCAAGTTCAAACTGCTACAGCAGCATCTGGTGGGCGAGCAGCATCTGAAAGTGATGCTGGAACCGCTCGGCGGCGGTCCGCGGCTCGACGGCATTGCTTTCAACGTCGACACTATTTTATGGCCCGATAGCAGCGTGCGTCAGGTAGAAATCGTCTTCAAGCTCGATATCAACGAGTATCGCGGCAACCGCTCTGTACGGCTAATTATCGAGCACCTCTGGCCGCTGAACTGATCGCGCTCAAATGGCGGATCTTCATCAGATCCCCCTCTGACAGCCCGGCCACCCTGACAGCCCGGCCACCTTATGCGCCAGTGCTAGGTTGAATCCTCGGGCCAGCATATTGCGCGTAATCGCCAGCGGCGCCGCGCGCTGACCTTTGTTAAGCCCCTACTTAAGCCCTTGTTCACGTCTTGGCTGTTTAAGCTATTCCGAAATCGTCATCAGTTCCTCTTTCTGCTGCGGCATGCGCCGCGCTAGCCGCTCGATAAAACTTTTCGCCTGCGGCGCTTCGCCCGCTTGAACCATATAGTTGAGCAGCGCCAGCCGCTGTTTGCGGGTCACATAATCCTGCAGCATAAGCGTTACCAGCTGTTCAAGCAACCCGGTGAGATCACGCTGACGAATATGTTTCTGCAGCAGGGTGAGCGCCGCCATGCTACGATGACGCGCAATCTCGCTGATCACGGTGACACCCACCAGCGGAAAGGGGCCGCCGTAGAGGCGAGCGGCCAGCTCCGGCTCGCTGAAAAGCGCTCCAGCGCCTGCTGTAGGAACAGGGACACTGCTTGCCATGATAGAAGAGCAGCGGGATTACCAGCGGCAGATGACGGTAGCCGGCGTCCAGATGGCGCTGCATCACCGCGACGGCGTAGCGCATTAGCCGAACTGCCATTAGCCGGTCCGGCGAGCTTTGATGCTCGATAATGACATAGAGGTAGACCGTTTTTTCCAAGTTTTGTAGCGAGTAGAGGAGATTGCTGTAGAGGATATTGCTGTAGTACGCGCAGATCTTCTTCGACAAAGCTGCCGGACGTCAGGCGCCGTGTCTGCAAAGTGCATAAAAGCGTGCGCCGCGGCGCAGGTTTCGCCGCGCGGCGGCGCGCTCGGCGCGCGACTGAAACCCTACAATCTCACGGCCATTTCAGTTAGACTGCGGGGTTTCCATCCCGACATTCAGCGAAAAGACCCGAAGCCATGTTTGAAATTAATCCGGTTAAAAACCGCATCCAGGACCTCACCGCGCGCAGCGAAGTTCTTAGGGGGTATCTTTGACTACGATGCGAAGAAAGAACGTCTCGAAGAAGTAAACGCCGAGCTGGAGCAGTCAGACGTCTGGAACGAGCCTGAACGCGCGCAGGCGCTGGGTAAAGAGCGCTCCTCGCTAGAAGTTATCGTCAGCACGCTCGATCAGATGCAACAGGGCCTGGAAGATGTCGAAGGTCTGCTGGAGCTAGCAGTGGAAGCCGACGACGAAGAGACCTTCAAAGAGGCCGTCGCCGAACTCGACACACTAGAAAGCAAGCTGGGCGAGCTGGAGTTCCGCCGTATGTTCTCTGGCGAATATGACAGCGCCGACTGCTATATCGATCTGCAGGCCGGTTCCGGCGGCACCGAAGCGCAGGACTGGGCCAGCATGCTGCTGCGTATGTATTTGCGCTGGGCCGACGCTAAAGGCTTTAAAACCGAAATCATCGAAGAATTAGAAGGAGAAGTGGCCGGTCTGAAATCCGCCACCGTGCGCATTTCCGGTAACTACGCGTTTGGCTGGCTGCGTACCGAAACCGGCGTGCATCGCCTAGTGCGCAAAAGCCCGTTCGACTCCGGCGGCCGTCGCCACACCTCATTCAGCTCTGCGTTTGTTTACCCGGAAGTGGATGACGATATCGATATCGACACCAACCCGGCGGATCTGCGCATTGACGTCTACCGCGCGTCGGGCGCCGGCGGTCAGCACGTTAACCGGACCGAATCGGCGGTGCGTATCACCCATATTCCGACCGGCACCGTCACTCAGTGTCAGAACGACCGCTCTCAGCATAAGAACAAAGATCAGGCGATGAAGCAGATGAAGGCGAAGCTGTACGAGCTTGAGATGCAGAAGAAAAATGCTGAGAAGCAGGCGCTGGAGGACAACAAGTCCGACATCGGCTGGGGCAGCCAGATCCGCTCCTACGTGCTGGACGACGCGCGCATCAAAGACCTGCGTACCGGTGTTGAAACCCGCAACACCCAGGCGGTGCTGGATGGCGACCTCGACCGTTTTATTGAAGCAAGTTTAAAAGCAGGGCTATAAGGAACCGACATGTTTGAACAACAACCACAGAGCGCTGATGCCACCCTTGAGTTAAACAACGAAATGAAAACGCGTCGCGAAAAACTCGACGCGCTGCGTGAAACCGGCGTGGCGTTTCCTAACGATTTCCGCCGCGACACCACCTCAGATGCGCTGCACGCGCAGTATGACGAGAAGAGCAACCAAGAGCTGGAAGAGCTGGGCGTTGAGGTCAGCGTCGCCGGGCGTATGATGACCCGCCGCATTATGGGCAAAGCATCGTTCATCACGCTGCAGGACGTGGGCGGCCGTATTCAGCTCTACGTGGCGCGCGCCGATCTGGCGGAAGGAATTTACAGCAAGCAGTTCAATAAATGGGATCTGGGCGATATCCTCGGCGCGCGCGGCAAGCTGTTCAAAACCAAAACCGGCGAGCTGTCGATTCACTGCCACGAACTGCGTCTGCTGACTAAAGCATTGCGTCCGCTGCCGGACAAATTCCACGGCCTAACCGATCAGGAGACCCGCTATCGTCAGCGCTACCTCGATCTGATCGCCAACGACAAGTCGCGTCACACCTTCAAAGTGCGCTCAAAAATCATGGCCGGCATTCGTCAGTTCATGGTGGGCCGCGACTTTATGGAAGTGGAAACCCCGATGATGCATGTGATCCCAGGCGGCGCCTCAGCGCGTCCGTTTATCACCCACCACAACGCTCTCGATATCGATATGTACCTGCGCATCGCGCCGGAGCTTTACCTGAAGCGTCTGGTAGTTGGCGGTTTTGATCGCGTGTTCGAAATCAACCGTAACTTCCGTAACGAAGGGATCTCGCCGCGCCATAACCCTGAGTTCACTATGATGGAACTCTATGTGGCCTATGCGGACTACAAGGATCTGATCAAGCTGACCGAAAGCCTGTTCCGCACCCTAGCGGAGGATGTGCTCGGCACCACTAAAGTACCTTACGGCGACCAGGAGTTCGATTTCGGCAAGCCGTTTGAGAAGCTGACCATGCGCGAAGCGATCAAAAAGTACCGCCCGGAAACCGATCTAGCAGATCTGGAGGATTTCGACAAGGCAGTGGCGATTGCGCAGTCAATCGGCATAAAGGTCGAGAAGAGCCGGGGTCTGGGCCGCGTGGTGACGGAGATTTTCGAAGAGACGGCGGAAGCGCACCTGATTCAGCCGACCTTTATCACCGAATACCCGGCGGATGTGTCGCCGCTGGCGCGCCGCAACGACGAGAACCCGGAAATCACCGATCGCTTTGAATTCTTCATCGGCGGCCGCGAAATCGGCAACGGCTTTTCTGAACTGAACGATGCGGAAGATCAGGCGGAGCGTTTACAGCAGCAGGTAAACGCCAAAGACGCGGGCGACGACGAAGTGATGTTCTACGACGAAGACTACGTTACGGCGCTGGAGCACGGTCTGCCGCCGACGGCGGGTCTGGGCATCGGTATCGACCGCATGGTAATGTTGTTCACCAACAGCCATACCATTCGCGACGTGATCCTGTTCCCTGCGCTGCGCCCGACCGCGAAGTAACTAATGCGCCCGACCGCGAAGTAACTAAAAAGGCCGGAAATACCGGCCTTTCTCTTGTAAGGCCTGCGCTAGCGCGACGGGTAGGGCCCGATCGCAAAGTCGCTCAAGGCATCCATGCGCGCTCGGCCTGCGCAGATATGCACCTCATCCCTGAGTTGCGCCCGTCACTGGGTCAACGCGCCACATTGTTCAAAAACGCTCCCGGCGTTTTTGTTCCTATCGCGGGACGCTTTGCTCTTCGGACCCTAACCGCCGCGTTTAGGCTTCCGTGCCTATACTCATACAGTCAGGACTTCACCACGCCGTTTAGCCATGCCTCGAAGCGCGCTTAGGGCAAGGGCACGTAGAGCGCGACGTCGCGGTAGAGGGTTTTTCCGCTCTGGTTATTATCGATGCGGCTGCTGTAGCCGACAATCACCCCCGCCAGCGTGTCGTCCGAAGCGTTACAGACTGCGCCAACCGACATACCTTTCACCACGCCCGCATTGGCCGCCACTACCACGCAGGCCACCTTGTTCCAGCTGTTTGCCAGCGAGGTATTGATCAGGTTCTCGCCGCTAGAGCTGACCGGCATCGCGCTAATAAAGCTGTAGCCGTATAGGTTCACTTTGTCGCCGATTCGGCTGTTGCGAAAGCGCGGCGTCAGATTCGCCTCGGCGTTTTTGTGGTAAACCACAGCGAGTTCGCACGGATGCCACGCCTTTACAAGATAAAGCGAAAATGACGGAGCAGTCACTAAGACCGAGCGCCAGCAGAGCGATTAGCCGCTGCGTTTTCTCTCCCCGCTTAAGAATGGCTTTAGATTATCAGACAATACATCTGGGGTATCGGCAAGGCTAAGCCATTAAACCAACACGCAAAGCGCCTTTATGTCACGCAATTGCACCTTGCTACCAAGTGCAGCGCGTAACCGAACGGGATATTGTTAAGATTTTATCAAGCGTCAGGCGCGCCATTATTGCGCCTGCGAAAAAAGAGCCTTGTCGCACATAGGGTATATGCAAACAGGCGGATATGATTTAATACTTACAGTGACGAAGTTCAAATATTTATAATCGTCCACGCTCAGCGTCCGCGGCGGCGTTCACCTGCTCATCGATTGGGGGAGTGTGTTATGCCTGTTGCTTTACTGGCGCTGAGTACATTTGCGATCGGAATCACCGAGTTCGTCATCATGGGCCTGCTGCCCGAGGTAACGGGCGATCTGCGGGTCTCGATCCCGTCGGCTGGCTGGCTGATCAGCGGTTATGCACTGAGCGTCACCATTGGCGCGCCGATTATGGCGCTACTGACCGCCAGACTGCCGCGTAAGAAAACGCTTATCCTGCTGATGTATTGGCAACGCGCTCTGCGCGCTGGCCTACAACTACAACCTGCTGATGATAGCGCGGGTGATCACCGTGCTCTGCCATGGCATCTTCTTCGGTATCAGCGCGCGCGGCGTCAGCTGGACGCTGTTTCTGATCGGTGCGGGCTTGGCCGTCGGCAACATCCTCCGCGGTAAGCTGGCGGACTGGAAAGTCTCCTTCAGCCTGATCCTCAGCTTCTCGCTGATCGCCATCTTCTAGCTGCTGTTTAGCTGGACTAGCCATGCGCTGTGGCTAGCGGAAGTGACGCTGTTCCTGTAGGCGATGGCGATCTTCGCCACTGTGCCGAGCCTGCAGATCAACGTGGTGCGCCACGGCAAAGAAGCGCCGAACTTGGTATCGACCCTGAACATCTCCGCCTTTAACGTCGGCAATGCGCTGAAGAAAGTCGGCCACTTGGCTCTGCAGGTGGTCGACGAACGCGGCGACTAGCGCCGATGTGGGGCGATGCAGCGGCCGCACTGGGCTGACAGGTAAACGGCACCGCGACGCTGAACCGGCGCATCACCACGCCGCTGTCGGCATAATCGAGCGCCGTCAGTGGATTCACTACTGAAATGCCCACGCCCGCGCGTCCCATCGCGCAGACCGACTCCGCGCTGTGCGTCTCCAGCGCTAGCCTGCGCTCTACGCCCTGCTCATGAAACAGCGTATCCAGTAGCTGACGATAGCTGTCGGCGCGCGACAGGCTGACATAGTTTTCCCCGGCGAAATCCTGCGGCGTCAGCACCGCGCGCGCAGAGCGGATGATTCTGCGGCAGTACGCACACCTCGTCGCAGGTCAGCCGCGCCAGCTCGCGGCTGACGGTAGGCTGCGAGGTGTTCAGCAGCATGGCGGCCTGCGTCAGATTGCCGCTTGTCATCACCGCGTGAAAGATTTCGATGTGTCGCCAGTTAATTTTCGCCATGGTAAGTTATATCCATTTTGCATAAAGGCTATTAAAACAGATATTTTTCAACATGGCATGCTTCTGGCTTAATAGGTGTAACCACAGGAGAATCTTTATGCCACGCGCTTTAACCGACCAGACCACTGCGCTCAACGCCGCGCAGCTACTGCCGCTGGCGCAGCAGTACCACGGCCCGTTCTGGGCCTATGACGCCCAGATTATTCAGCAGCGCATTGCGCTGCTGCACGCCTTCGACGTGGTGCGCTTCGCGCAAAAAGCGTGCTCCAACATTCATATTCTGCGGCTGATGCGCGCTGCGGGCGTCAGGGTCGACTCCGTCTCGCTCGGCGAGATCGAGCGCGTGCTGGCGGCGGGCTTTCAGCCGGGCGGCGAAGATATCGTCTTTACCGCCGACGTATTCGACAAGTTGACGCTGGCGCGCATCGCCGAGCTGAAGGTGCCGGTCAACGCCGGTTCGGTGGATATGCTGCATCAACTGGGTGAAGTATCGCCGGGCCACGCGGTGTGGCTGCGCATCAATCCCGGTTTCGGCCACGGCCACAGCCAGAAAACCAACACCGGCGGCGAAAACAGCAAGCACGGTATCTGGCATAGCGAACTGCCGCAGGCGCTGGCGGCGATTGAGCAGTGGGGGCTGCGCCTGGTCGGACTGCATATGCATATCGGTTCCGGCGTCGATTACGCTCATCTGCAGCAGGTGTGCGACGCGATGGTGGAGCAGGTGATCGCGCTCGGCCATGACCTAGAGGCGATTTCGGCGGGCGGCGGCCTCTCGATTCCTTACTGCTTCGGCGAAGAGGCGATCGACACCGCGCACTATTTCGGCCTGTGGGACGCGGCGCGCCAGCGCATCGCCGCCTATCTCGACCATCCGGTCAAGCTGGAGATTGAGCCGGGTCGTTTCCTAGTCGCCGAGTCCGGCGTGCTGGTATCGCAGGTGCGCGCAGTGAAAGCGATGGGCAGCCGTCACTTCGTGCTGGTAGACGCCGGCTTCAACGATCTGATGCGTCCGTCGATGTACGGCAGCTATCACCATATTTCGCTGCTACCAGGCGATGGCCGCGCCATCGACCAGCAAGCTACCATCGACAGCGTGGTCGCCGGGCCGCTGTGCGAATCGGGCGATGTCTTTACCCAGCTGGAAGGCGGCCAAGTCGAGACGCGCGCGCTGCCTGCGGCGCAGGTAGGCGACTATCTAGTGTTTCACGATACTGGCGCCTACGGCGCGTCAATGTCCTCTAATTACAACAGCCGTCCGCTGATCCCGGAAGTGCTGTTCGAACAGGGCCAGCCGCGTGAAATCCGCCGCGCGCAGACCATTCAGGAACTGCTGGCACTGGAGCTGGGCTAAGGAGCGCAGGTGAATATTCTCTCTTTGCGCGCCGCGCCGCAATTCGCGGTGCAGGGCGCCGACTGGCTCTAGCGCGCCTTTGACGCCGACAACAGCCGCGATTTTATGGCAAGCGTGGTAGAGAGTTCGTCAAGTGGGGAAGAGTTTCCCGTCACCTTCTTTGCCATCGACGACGCGGGCAGGGCGCTGGTTAAGGCGGGTTTCTGGCACTGCGACCTGATCAGCCGCTAGAATCTCTTTCCTTGGCTCGCCGCGCTCTATGTCGATAAAGACGCGCGTGGCAGCGGTCTGAGATAGCGCTGCAGCAGCATGTGACCGACTATGCGCTGCAGCGCGGCTACCTGTGGCTGTGGTCAACCTTCGGCGGTTACTACGAACGCTGCGGCTAGACGCCGGTGGGCGATGCACTGGATTACCCCGATAAACCCGTCGGCTCTACCAGCGCGAGATTTAACTCGGCCCGCTCACCGAGTGGCGGCGCACCAGCGTCGGACTGAACATATGGGTGACTTCCGGCAGCGGCTGCGCGTGAGCCAGCGCCAGCGCCAGCTGCGCCGCCTGCTGCGCCATGGTGATGATAGGGTAATGCACCGTGGTCAAGCGCGGACGCACGTAGCGCGACACCAGGACGTCATCGAAGCCGATCAGCGACATCTCTTCCGGCACACGCATCCCGTTGTCGCTCAGCACCGCAAGCGCGCCGGCGGCCATCGAATCGTTGTAGCAGGCGACGGCGGTAAAGTGACGGCCGCGTCCCAGCAGCTGAGTCATCGCTTGTTCGCCGCCGACTTCATCCGGTTCGCCGAGCGTCACTAACCGATCGTTGCAGGGCAGGCCGTGCTCTTTGAGCGCATCGTAGTAGCCCTGCAGGCGATCTTCCGAGTCAGAGATGGGATACGTCGAACAGATAAAGGCGATGTTCTGATGTCCCTGCTGGATCAGATGACGCGTCGCCAGCCAGGCGCCGTAGCGGTCGTCGAGCGCGATGCAGCGCTGTTCAAACCCCTTCAGAAGTCGGTTCAGCAGCACCATGCCCGGCACCTGTTTCATTAAAATTTCCAGTTCGGCATTGGGGATTTTTTTTGCATGCACTACCAGCGCAGCGCAGCGATGACGCATCAGCTGCTCAATTGCCTGACGCTCTTTTTGCTCGTTGTAGTAACCGTTACCAATCAGCAAAAAGTTGCCGGTCCCGCCCGCCACTTCGTCCACCGCCTTCACCATGGTGCCGAAAAAGGGGTCGGAGACGTCGCCAACCACTAGGCCTAAAGTCTCTGTCGACTGTTGCGCTAAGGCGCGCGCGTTGGCGTTAGGATGATACTGCAGCTCCTCCATCGCCTGGCCGACGGCCTGTCGCGAGCTCTCGCTGGCTTTTGGCGAATTATTAATCACACGGGAAACTGTCGCGACGGAAACGCCCGCCAGTCTGGCAACATCCTTAATCGTAGCCATGCGTCGTCCTGCTTTAGGGAAAACGTTTACACATGACAGCAGTGTTATGGAAAAGCGCGCCTGTATCAAGCTAACAGAATGTCTGCGCCGTCTCAAAAAGGGGCAAAACTCCAAGTTTAACCCGGCGCAGGCTCGCGTAGTATCCTGCTTTATTCCTTTACCTGGCTTGATGAGAAACCATGAAAAAGCAAGTGCCACATCTAGCACACTGGGACGCATTCACTGCCATGACTGAAAACGACCGCCTGATCGTCTGCGAATCGTTTTTTGCCGACGCCGATCCGTCGTCGATGCTGAATACTATTTCCGAACCGGTCTACTCCGACAAACGCATTCGTCAGCCGATAGTGCGTCGCTCTTGGCTGAAATCGCGCGCAAACAGCGATCACACGCTGCGCGATCGGGAGGATTTCGTCGCCGTCGACTAGGAGACGACGCTGGATCTGGTGGCGGATGAGAATCGTCGCGTTCGCGAGCGCTACGGCGCTTCAGGCATCTTTTTTAATAGTTCTTACGGCGGGCGGCGTCAACCACGCGAGCACGCTGGGGCGCCGGTCAGCACAGCCTGAAACCGGCGCTGGAACAACTGGCGGCCAAAGGCACGCCGGTGATCAATATCAGTCCGATGCTCGATGACTGCCCTGAGTGGGTAAAGGCTGACTGGATCCCGATTCGCCCCAATACCGACGTGGCACTGATGCTGGCGCTTGGCTACGAAATCACCCAGTGCCATATGATGGACAAGGCGTTCCTCGCCAGTCACTGTACCGGCTAGCCGCAGCTGTGCGCCTACCTGCTGGGCGAAAGCGACAGCATCGCCAAGATCGCTGGTTGGGCAAGCCGCATTACCGGCATTCCGCCGGCGCGTATCGTCCAGCTGGCTGAACAGCTGATCGGCAAGCGCCACTTTATCACCTGCTCATATTCGGTTCAGCGCGCCCATCGCGGCAAGCAGCTCTATTGGATGATGATCGCGTTGTCGTCGATGCTCTGCTAGCCTGGACTGCCGGGCGCGGGTTTCTCGTTCGGCCACGGCTGGATGAACAGCGTCGGCCACCCGCGCCAGGATGGCCCGGCGCTGCTGATGGCCGCCGGTCCTAATCCGTCCGGCCTGTCGATTCCGGTGGCATGCATCAGCGATATGCTGCTTAATCCCGGCCAGCGCTACAGCTTCTTGGGCGAGACGCTGACTTATCCCGATATCCACACGGTGCACTGGGCGGGCGGCAATACCTTCCATCGCCTAACCGGCTGGAGGGCTGGCAGAAGCACGATACCGTGGTGGTGCAGGATCCAGTCTGGACGCTGGCGGCGGAGATGGCGGATATCGTCCTGCCCGCCACCACTACGCTGGAGCGTAATGATATCGGCGGTTCGTCGCACGACCGCTTTGTGCTGGCTTGGTCGTGCAGCTTCGTCGAGATCACGGAAGGGGGCAAGCACTACGTCTTTATAGAAGATTTCCGCGCCGATCCGGTCAGCCATCAGATTCAGACCGCCAGCGGCAAGATCGAGCTGTTCAGCCAGACTATTGCCGATTACGGCCTAGGCGATTTCGCCCCATCCAGAGCGGCGTGAGCCGCAGGAGTAGCTGAGCGCGCCGTTCCCGATGCATATGATCTCCATCCAGCCGTCAGATCGCCTTCACAGAGCCAGCTCAGCGCCATGTCGACGGTGCAGCTGAGCATCGATAAGTTCGATCAGTACACTCTTTACAGCAAACTGCGCGCCGGCGTGCTGCTCAACAAGGCGGACTCCGGCGTGACGGTGCTAGTGAAGATAGACACCGGCGAAATCCTTGGCATGGCCTCTTATGCGCCGTTCAACCCCAATAACTACGACGGCGCGACTCCGGCGCAGATGCGCAACGCGGCTATCAACGACAGCTACGAGCCGGGTTCGACCGTGAAGCCGCTGGTGATGATGGAAGGGCTGGAACGCCATCTGGTGCGCCCTGATTCGGTGACCGACACCACGCCTTATCGGGGTTAACGGCCACCTGATCCGCGACGTCGGCCACTAGCCGCGCCTCACTATGACCGGCATCCTTCAGAAGTCGAGCGACATTGGCGTCTCCCATATCGCGTTGACGATGCCCGCCGAGGCGCTGGTCAATACCTATTAGGCGTTTGGGTTGGGCAAACCCACCAAGCTGGGGATGACCGGCGAAAGCGTCGGCTACTTTCTGGCGTACCGTCAGCGCTGGGCGGATATCGAGCGCGCTACCTTCTCCTTAGTCTATTGCCTGCACGTGACGCCGCTGTAGATCGCTCGCAAATACGCCATCCTTGGCTCGTTCGGCGTCTATCGTCCCCTGTCGATCACCCGCGTCACGCCGCCGGCGCTCGGCAAGCAGGTGGCGAACCCGGAAGGTGGTACATATGCTGGAGAGCGACGTGCTGCCAGGCGGCACCGGTATCAAGGCAGCAGTGCCGGACTATAGTCTGGCGACTAAAACCGGTACCGCGGAGAAGATAGGCGACAGCGGCAAGTGTGACGGCGGCTACATCAACTACACCGCCGGCATCGCGCCCGCCAGCCACCCGGAAGTGGCGCTGATGATGATTAACTATCCCCCCGCCGGGGATCACTTCGGCGGCTCGGGCGCAGCGCCCATGTTTAGCAATATCATAGAGCCGGTGCTGAAGCATATGAATATCGCGCCGGACGTCATCTACAGCGCATCTTCGGATAAATATTAGTAAAATCAATGTATGATAGGTTGTAAAACTTATTCATACTTGGTTTCATTGCCCCAAATTTCGTTGCGTTTTCGCGCTGTTTTGTCCTGACGCCGCGTGCAAGTATAGCGCTTCTAGAGGTATTGATAGGTGAGAAAACGCGCTGCTCTAGGTCAACAGCGACGGCTTGCAAATCCGCCTGAAGGATGTCGCCAGCGTGGCGCTGATCGCCACGCTCGGCGGCGGGCATGTTGTTTACATTTTTACGTCTGGTCTGCTGCCTGTTGTGGCTGGTGGAACTGCGCGGCGACGCCGCCGCGCTGCAACATCAGGAAAAAGTGCTGATCGCGCCAAATCATATGTCTTTTCTCGACAGCGTGCTGCTGGTGATGTTCCTACCGATCAGGCCGTTTTTCGCAGTTTACTCCTCCGTTAGCGAGCAGTGGTATATGCGGCTGGTGAAGCCGCTGATCGACTTCGTTCCACTCGATCCGACGCGCCCCACGGCGATCAAACAGCTGGTGCGGCTGATCGGCAGCGGTCGTCCGGTAGTGATCTTCACGGAAGGGCACATTACCGTCACTGGCTCGCTGATGAAGATCTACAGCGGCGCCGGGTTCGTCGTCGCTAAATCCCAAGCCAGCGTGGTGCCGATGCGCATCGAGGGCGCGGAGTTCACCCCTTTCGGCCGCTTGGCGGGCGTCTTTAAGCGCCGATTTTTCCCCGTATCACCCTGACGCTGCTGCCCGCGCCGTGCACTCCGATGCCAGAGGCGAAATACGCGCGCGACCGCGTCCCGGCGATGCTTAACTACACCGCTGATATCAACCCGCTGATATCAACGGCATGCGCGCGGCGCTGACCGCGGCGCAGGTGAAAACTGTCTTTACCTCGCGCCAGTTTCTGGGAAAAGGTAATCTCTGGCATTTGCCGCAGGGGCTGAGCGAGGTGGAGTGCATCTACCTAGAGGATCTGCGCGACAGCGTGACGACCTAGGATAAGCTCTGGATCCTCGCGCATTATGGAGAAATATGGCATCCGCATTCTTGAAGGCTACAGCGTGACCGAATGCGCGCCAGTGGTGGCGATCAACGTGCCGATGGCGGCGAAAGCGCACACACCGTCGGCCGTATTTTGCTAGGCATGGATCGCGTCTGATGTCAGTCGATGGCATTGAGCAGAGCGGACGCCTGTAGCTGCGCGGGCCGAATATCATGAAAGGCTATCTGCGCGTCGAGAAGCTTGGCGTGCTGGAAGCGCCCGCCGCCGACAACGGTGAAGGGCAGCTGGAAGCGGTCTGGTATAATACCGGCGATGTCGTCAGCTTCGACGAAGACGGCTTCTGTCAGCTCTAAGGCCGTGCTAAACGCTTCGCCAAGATTGCCGGCGAGATGGTGTCGCTGGAGAGCGTCGAGCAGATTGCCCTGAAAGCGTCGCCGGAGAAACAGCATGCGGCGTCACTGCGCGCCGACGGCAACCGCGGCGAAGCGCTGGTTCTGTTCGCCACCCTAGCACTGCTGAAAAGCGAGCGCTATCCTGACTGGAGCCAGCCGGTGATGCAGATGCTGTTCGCCGCTGCCTATATCCTGCTGGCACCCTTTGTCGGCCAGCTGGCTGACAGCTTCGCCAAGGGCCGGGTGGTGATGTTCGCCAACAGTCTGAAGCTGCTGGGCACGTTGCTGATCTGCTTCGGCTTCGATCCCTTTATCGGCTATACGCTGGTGTGCGTCGGCACGGCGGCCTACTCGCCCGTCAAGTATGGGATCCTGACCGAGCTGACCTATGGCGAGAAGCTGGTGAAAGCCAACGGCATGATGGAGAGTTCCACTATCGCCGCCATTCTGCTTGGCTAGGTGTCGGACGGCGTGCTCACCGACTGGAGCCTGCTGGCGGCGCTGACGGTCTGCATACTGACCTACGCGGTGGTGGCGAACCTCCTTATTCCGACGCTGGCGGCGGCGCGTCCCGGCTAGAGCTGGAATCCCGGTGCGATCCTGCGCAGTTTTTATCGCCCCTGCGCCGCTTAGCATCAGCGACAACGCCACGCCGACCATTCTGAACGCCATGGTGGCGATCAGCATCGTGTTCGGCGCGGGCACGGCGGCGAAGCTAGTAACGCTGGAGACGGTGCGCCGCTGTATGCCTGTGGGCGTGCTGATCGGCGTGATGATGGTGATCTTCTCAATGTAGCATTCGCTGATCAGCGCCAACCTGCTGCTGATCGTCACGGGTGCGCTGGGCGGCTTTTTCGTTGTGCCGCTCAACGCCGTGCTGCAGGTGAGCGGCAAGGCGAGCGTCGGCGTTCTGTTTACGCTAGCGATTGCGATGTTGTGTGGGGGTGTGGCGGCCGAAAGCCGTCAAGCGTTAAAACAGCGGGTTCTGGTCCGATAATAAACCGTGCGCTTCCGTTATTCGGTTGAGTTCGGCCAGCCCCGCAGTGTTAGCCTGCCGCCACTGCTGTTGCGACGTGGCGGCAGGACGCTTTCTGAGTAACCTGTCGCCGCGCGCGCTTTTCTGCTCTTTAGCTTTCACCCAGTAACCGCCGCGCTTCGCGCGGCACGTTCTCCATCTCATCCTGTAGCTACAGTAGCTCCGGCTCCAGATCGTCGATATCGCTGCTCTGACGCAGCGCCAGCTCCCAGTCGAGCGACGGCGATACCGCAGGCACCGGCGTGGCGATCGCCGGCAGCGTCGGGCTGTAGCGCGCCAGCAGCTAGCTCAGCCGGCTTTTGTCGTTTACCCCCGCTTTGATAAGGTGTTCGCGCTCGCCGTCGATGGCATGCGCTGTGACCGCCACATTTGAATATCTATCAGAATAATATCCAGCGGCTGGCCGCGCGCGGCGGCGATCGCCTACCGCGACAGGGCGTCGAGCGCGCGCTGCAGCGTCGGCACGTTGGGATTGAGATCGAGCTGTATCCGCACTCAGAAGGTCGATCCTTCGTTGACGCGGCTGTGGAAGGTAATTTCGCCGCCCATTTCGCTAACCGGCTTCTAGGTGATCACCAGTCCCAGCCCGGTGCCGCCGTGGCGGCGAGAGATGCTGGCGTCCGCCTAGCGAAAGGCATGAAACAGTTGCGTCTGCTGCTGCTCAGAAATGCCAATGCCGGAGTTGTGCACCTAGATTTCTAGCTCGACGCGCAGATCGATATAGTGCCGCGCTCGGTAAACTTGATAGCGTTGCCCAGCAGGTTGATCAGGATCTGCTGCAGGCGTAATGGGTCGCCGCTGACGTTATCAGGCATGCTGCAGTCGCACAGCACCGTCAGCTCCAGCCCTTTCTCATGAGCCGAAGGTGCCAGCAGCACGATGGTTTCGTCCAGCGTGGCGCGTAGCGGGAAGGGGATCGACTCCAGCACCAGCTTGCACACCTCCAGCTTAGAGAAGCCGAACACATCGTTGATAATGCTGAGTAAGTTATTGGCCGAATGCTCGATAGTGTGCATATAGTCGCGCTGCATGACGCCAAGCGAGGTTTTCAGCATCTGACGGGTAGAAAGCCGATCATGCCGTTGAGCGGCGTGCGCCGCTCATGGACATATTGGCGAGAAACTCCGACTTAATGCGCGCCGCTTCCTACGCGCACTTTTTCGCTAGGTCCAGCTCGATGTTCTGGATTTACACCTGCTCTAGAGTTTCCTGCAGATCGTAGGTCTGCCTGATCGATATGGTGCTACATTTCTTCATGGTAGGCGGTCAGCGTCGCCATGGCGTTAATGCTGTTTTTAGTATGCTCAGCTCGCCCAGCATGTAGCCTTCGACGCGGCTGTCGAGCTGGCCGCGGCGAATGCGGTCGACGGCGGTGACCATATTGCGGAGCGGGCCGGTGACGTCGCCCATCAGAGGCGATAGGCGAACAGTATGGCGATGCAGAGGCGAAACAGCAGCATCAGAGTGGCGACGAACACCTCTTTATACTGCTGCAGGCGCACCGACTGCAGGTTAAGCTCGATCGCCACGCAGCCGAGCGGATTATCTGCCAGTTTGGTTTTGACGCTGGGCAGTTCGTCCAGCGTGTAGCGCTCCGAAGTGATCGGCGTGCGCAGGATCAGCAGTTTGCCGTGGCGCTCCATAGAAACCTCATCCGGCAGCGTGCGGATATCCTCTTGCTGCTGAAGTAGACTCAGGTTGTTATTCGAGGTGACATAAAGATAGTTGTAGTTATCGAACACCGAGAGGGTGCGGACAATATCGGAGTGGCGACGGTGCAGCAGACTGACCAGCGCGCAGGTGGCGTCGCGGTCGTGCCAAGTCATACTGTATTCGCTGGAGACCGCCAGCGGCTTGATAATGCTAGCGTCCGCGTCGATCACCTGACGCTGCAGTTCGTTGTAGCGGTGCACCACGAAAAACGAGCTGGGCAGCAGACCAATCATCAATGTCGGCGCCTGAATTAAAATCATCATTCGCGCCTGCAGGCTGTATTTCGTCATAATAGTCGCCGGCTTTTGCAAGCCCATTATCCCTGTGACGTGCTCAGTCATGTGCACGCTGAAATTTTTTGAGAACAGTGAACACTGTGGCGCAATTTTACTCAGCAAAACAGCGCGTGACGACTAAGCAACGCATCACCGTCACCGTCGATGAGCTTGATCCCTTCGGCCAGGACGTGGCGCGGCATCAGAGTAAAACCCTGTTTATCAGAAGCGCGCTGCCTGGCGAGCGGGCCGGAGGTCACGCTGGTGGAGGAGAAGCGCCACTACGGGCGCGGCAAGGCAACGCGGCTCCTCAGAGCACCAGCCCGGAGTAGGTCCGCGCCGCGCTGCCCGCACTTTACGCGCTGTGGCGGCTTTCAGTGGCAGCCGAAAACGCGCGAGCTGCATATGGGGTTTCGTCAGGAAGTGAGCAACGATCTGGTGGCGAGCCGCGCGTGCCCCATTCTGGCGCCCGAACTTGAGGCGTTGCTGCTGCCGCTTCGCGACTGCCTTGGCGCGCTGAAAGCGGCCAGCTGACTGGGAGACGTCGAGCTGGTGCTGGCGGATAACGGCCCGCTGATGGTGATGCGTCAGCTCGACTTGCTGCACGCCGACGATCATGAAAAACTGGAACGTTTTTCACATAAGCAGAGCCTGATGCTGTTTCTCGACGGCGACGACGCGCTAGAAAAAGTCCGCGGCGACGAGCCGTTTTGCCATTCAGGCGAAGCGCGGCTGACCTTAGTTCACAGGACTTTATTCAGGTCAACGACGCGATAAATCAGCAGATGGTAACGCAAGCGATGGCATGGTTCCTGTAGGAACATTCGTACAAAATGTAGTGAGTGTGGAGGGTGTTGCAGCTTTAGTGCGATAGGGAACGTATAATTCACAACTGAATAATCTGAAAAATGTCCGCTTCTTCCAGCATAACCTAGAGGAAGACGTTGCGCGCCAGCCGTGGGCGACGCAGGGATTTAACAAGGTATTGCGCTATCCAGCGCACGTCGGAGCGGCGGGCGTTATGGCGCATGGAAAGAGTCGCGATGCTGGATATGTTTCCTCATATCCGTCATCTCGAATCCATCGTGCAGTTCAGCAAAACATAAGCGGCAATTAATGCTGCTGTGGCAGGAGAGTATATGGTTGCGGTCAGAAGTGCGTATTTAAATATGGCAGGGGAGTTCGCTCCCGAGCATTGGATCGCTAGTCTTGGCATTGCCAACCCGCAATCATGTGAACGCATAGCTGAAACTTGGCGCTACTGCGAAGTCCAGACGCAGGATCATCCCGATCAGTCGCTGCTGCTGTGGCGCGGCATCGAGATGGTAGAGATCCTCTCCATGCTTAGCATGGATACCGAAAGCTCCTGCGCCGCGCTAATCTTCCCGCTGGCGAATGCGGAGGTGGTAAGCGAAGAGGAACTAAGCGAAACCTTCGGCAACGGCATCGTCACGCTGGTGCATGACGTGCGCGATATGGACGCCATTCGTCAGCTTAAAGCGATCCACAACGACTCGATGGCCTCCGAGCAGGTGGACAACGTGCGCCGCATGCTGCTGGCGATGGTGGAAGATTTCCGTTGCGTGGTGATCAAGCTGGCGGAACGTATCATGAACCTGCGCGAGATGAAAGACGCGCCGGAAGATGAGCGTGTGCTGGCGGCGAAAGAGAGCACCAACATCTACGCGCCGCTCGCCAACCGCCTCGGCATCGGTCAGCTGAAGTGGGAGCTGGAGGATTACTGCTTCCGCTACCTGCATCCCGACGAATATAAACGCATCGCCAACTTGCTGCACGAGCGCCGCATCGACCGCGAGCAGTACATCGAGAATTTCGTCGATTCGCTGCGCAAAGAGATGATGAAAGAGGGCGTGCGCGCCGAGGTTTACGGCCGCCCGAAACATATCTACAGCATCTGGCGCAAGATGCAGAAGAAGTCGCTGGCGTTCAACGAGCTATTCGACGTGCGCGCAGTGCGCATCGTTGCCGAGCGCCTGCAGGGCTGCTACGGCGCGCTCGGCATCGTACACACCCTCTATCGCCACCTGCCGGCGGAGTTCGACGACTATGTCGCCAACCCCAAGCCGAACGGCTATCAGTCGATTCACACCGTGGTGCTTGGTCCGAAAGGCAAAACTGTCGAGATCCAGATCCGCACCCGGCAGATGCACGAAGACGCCGAGCAGGGCGTCGCCGCGCACTGGAAATACAAAGAGGGGACGAGCACTGGCCGCACGCGCGGCGCTTGCGGCCACGAAGAGCGTATCCGCTTGGCTGCGTAAGCTTATCGCCTGGCAGGAAGAAATGTCCGATTCCGGCGAGATGCTGGAAGAGGTGCGCAGTCAGGTGTTCGACGATCGCGTCTACGTCTTTACCCCGAAAGGGGACGTGGTGGATATGCCCGCCGGCTCGACGCCTCTCGATTTCGCCCACCATATTCACAGCGATATCGGTCACCGCTGCATCGGCGCCAAGATCGGCGGCCTCATCGTGCCCTTTACCTATCAGCTGCAGATGGGTGATCAGATCGAAGTGATCACCCAGAAACAGCCGAACCCGAGCCGCGACTGGCTGAATCCGAATCTCGATTATATCACCACCAGCCGCGGGCGCGCCAAAATTCACAACTGGTTCCGCAAGCAGGATCGCGCCAAAAACATTGCGGCGGGCTGCCAGATCCTCGACAGCGAGCTGAACCAGCTCGATATCAGTCTGCACGAGGCGGAGAAGCTGATCCTGCCGCGCTATAACGTCACCTCACTTGACGAGGTGCTGGCGGCGATCGGCGGCGGCGATACTCGCCTCAATCAAATGGTGAACTTCCTGCATGCGAAGCTTAACAAGCCGAGCGCGGAAGAGGAAGATCGCGAGGCGCTGCGCCAGCTGACGCAGAAAAGCTACTCGCCGTCGTCGCGCAAAGAGAGCAGTCGCGTGGTGGTCGAAGGGGTCGGCAACCTGATGCACCATATCGCGCGCTGCTGCCAGCCTATTCTAGGCGACGACATCGTCGTCTTTATCACGCAGGGACGGGGCATCTCGATTCACCGCGCCGACTGCGAACAGCTGGCGGAGCTGATCTCCCACGCGCCGGAGCGCATCATCAACGCGGTGTGGGGCGAAAGCCACACCAGCGGCTCTCGCTGGTGGTACGTGTCTTCGCCAACGATTGCAGCGGCCTGCTGCGCGACATCACCACTATTCTCGCCAACGAGAAGGTCAACGTGCTGGGCGTCTCCAGCAGCAGCGACACCCGAAAGCAGCTGGCGACCATTGATATGGATATCGAAATCTACAACTAGAAGGTGCTGAGCCACATGCTGTCGTGGCTCAACCAAGGTGCCTGATATCATCAACGCCCGACGTCTTCACTGATTTTGCTAGATGAGTGCGCTCATCCCCGCTTTCCTCTCCCCCGATTGAACAAGGACTGACCATGAGCGCACTCGATCGCCTGCTGGGCATTATGCAAACTCTGCGCGATCCGCAACGCGGCTGCCCGTGGGATCGCGAGCAAACCTTCGCTTCTATCGCGCCCTATACGCTGGAAGAGACCTATGAAGTACTAGACGCCATCCAGCGCGAAGACTTCAACGACCTGCGCGGCGAGCTGGGCGACCTGCTGTTTCAGGTAGTGTTTTACGCACAGATGGCCAGCGAGCAGGAGCGCTTTAACTTCAACGATATCTGCAACGCTATCAGCGACAAGCTGGAGCGTCGCCATCCACATATTTTCGGCGACGCCAGCGTCGAGAACAGCACCGAGATGCTGAAGAACTGGGAGGCGATTAAAGGCGCGGAGCGGGCGGAAAAGGCGCAGCATTCGGCGCTCGACGACATTTCTAAAGCGCTGCCGGCGCTGATGCGTGCCCATAAAATCCAGAAGCGCTGCCATAACGTCGGCTTTGACTGGACCTCGATCGGCCCGGTGCTGGATAAAGTGTATGAGGAGATCGACGAAGTGATGCAAGAGGTGCAGCAGGCGACCGTCGATCCACACAAGCTGGAGGAGGAGATCGGCGATTTGCTGTTCGCCACTGTGAATCTGTCGCGTCATCTCGGCAGCAAAGCGGAAACCGCGCTGCAGAAGGCGAACGATAAGTTCGAGCGCCGCTTTCGCGCGGTAGAGGTGATTATTGCCAATGTAGGGACTCGCGATGCCCGAGGCGACGCTAGAGCAGATGGAAGCTGTCTAGCAGCAGGTGAAAGCAAAAGCAGAGGAAAAACGCTGATTACTCCAAAGCTGCACAGAATGTAGCCGGTCACGCTTACTCGATTCAGCGTGAGAAAAAAGTTGTGACCTGCGTCAACATTTCTCATGCTACTGTCCGCTATGCTGCTTGTAGCAATGCGTTGGAAGATGGCGGTGATTCATCAATTGTAGCTAGCAGAGGTTTCAAGTATAATGTTTCTCCGTCTTTGTTATTCCACCGTCTTTAAACCTAAACTTCCAAGTTCAGCATGACAACGAATTATATTTTTGTCACCGGCGGGGTCGTTTCCTCTCTGGGTAAAGGCATTGCCGCAGCCTCTCTCGCAGCCATTCTCGAAGCACGTGGTCTGAACGTGACCATCATGAAGCTGGATCCCTACATCAACGTCGATCCGGGTACCATGAGCCCTACCCAGCACGGCGAAGTGTTCGTCACCTACGACGGGGCCGAAACCGATTTGGATTTGGGTCACTATGAGCGCTTCATTCGCACTAAAATGACGCGCCGCAACAACTTCACCACTGGCCGTATCTATTCCGAAGTGCTGCGCAAAGAGCGTCGCGGCGACTATCTCGGCGCGACCATTCAGGTTATTCCGCACATCACCAACGCCATTAAAGAGCGCATCATTGCCGGCGGCGAAGGTCACGACGTCGTCTTGGTGGAAATCGGCGGCACCGTGGGCGATATCGAGTCGCTGCCGTTCCTAGAGGCGATTCGCCAGATGGCGGTCGACGTGGGTCGCGAGCACACCATGTATATGCATCTGACGCTAGTGCCATATATGGCGGCGGCGGGCGAGGTGAAAACCAAGCCGACCCAGCATTCGGTTAAAGAGCTGCTCTCTATCGGCATTCAGCCAGACGTGCTGATCTGCCGTTCCGACCGCGCCGTGCAGGCGAATGAGCGCGGCAAGATCGCGCTGTTCTGTAACGTGCCGGAAAAAGCGGTTATCTCGCTGAAAGATGTCGACTCCATCTACAAAATTCCGGGCCTTCTGAAATCGCAGAGTCTGGATGACTATATCTGTAAGCGTTTCAACCTCAACGCGCCGGAAGCCAACCTATCCGAATGGGAACAGGTAATCTACGAAGAAGCTAACCCGGGCGGCGAAGTGACCATCGGCATGGTCGGCAAATATGTCGAATTACCAGACGCCTATAAATCGGTGATTGAAGCGCTAAAGCACGGCGGCCTGAAAAACCGCGTTACGGTCAATATCAAGCTGATCGACTCGCAGGATGTCGAGGCGCGCGGCGTCGAAATTTTGAAAGATCTCGATGCGATTCTGATCCCCGGCGGCTTCGGCCACCGCGGCGTGGAAGGTAAGCTGATGACCGCGCAGTACGCGCGTGAAAACAACGTGCCATATCTGGGCATCTGTCTCGGCATGCAGGTTGCGCTAATGGAGTTCGCGCGCAACGTCGCCGGGATGGAAGGTGCCAACTCCACTGAATTTGTGCCAGACTGTAAATATCCAGTGGTGGCGTTAATCACCGAATGGCGTGATGAAAACGGCAACGTGGAACAGCGCACGGAAAGCAGCTACCTAGGCGGCACCATGCGCCTCGGCAGCCAGCAGTGCCAGCTGACGCCGGACAGCAAAATCCGTCAGCTTTACGGTTCCGACACCATCGTCGAGCGCCATCGCCACCGCTACGAAGTCAACAATCTGCTGCTAAAGCCGATTGAAGCCGCAGGACTGCGCATTGCCGGACGTTCTGGCGACGACCAGCTAGTCGAGATCATCGAGATCCCGAAGCACCCTTGGTTTGTGGCTTGCCAGTTCCACCCGGAGTTCACGTCAACACCGCGCGACGGTCATCCGCTGTTCGCCGGCTTTGTTAAGGCCGCGCAGGATCATCAGAAGCGTTTAGCGAAGTAAGTTTCACGAACAATGCGCGAACTTTTCGTACATTGTTTGTCTTAGGATTTACTAACTTGTGCTGAGGAAAATCGTAATGGCCAAAATCGTTAAAGTCATCGGTCGCGAAATCATTGACTCCCGCGGCAACCCAACTGTAGAAGCGGAAGTACATCTGGAAGGTAGTTTTGTAGGTCTGGCAGCGGCACCGTCAGGCGCATCTACAGGTTCTCGCGAAGCGCTGGAGCTGCGCGACGGCGACAAATCTCGTTTCTTGGGCAAAGGTGTGACCAAAGCCGTTGCTGCGGTTAACGGCCCGATTGCGGATGCGGTAAAAGGCAAAGACGCGAAAGATCAGGCGAACATCGACAAGATCATGATCGACTTGGACGGTACTGAAAACAAATCCAACTTCGGCGCAAATGCCATCTTGGCGGTCTCTCTGGCTGCGGCGAAAGCGGCAGCGGCCTCTAAAGGTCAGCCGCTGTATGAGCACATCGCTGAGCTGAACGGCACCCCGGGCAAATTCTCTATGCCGCTGCCGATGATGAACATCATCAACGGCGGTGAGCACGCTGACAACAACGTCGACATCCAGGAATTCATGATCCAGCCGGTTGGCGCTTCAACAGTGAAAGAAGCGATCCGCATGGGCTCTGAAGTGTTCCATCACCTGGCGAAAGTGCTGAAGGCGAAAGGCCTAAACACCGCTGTGGGCGACGAAGGCGGCTACGCGCCGAACTTGGGTTCCAACGCCGAAGCGCTGGCCGTTATCGCGGAAGCGGTAAAAGCGGCAGGCTACGAGCTGGGCAAAGACATCACCTTGGCGATGGACTGCGCGGCGTCTGAATTCTACAAAGACGGCAAATATGTGCTGGCTGGCGAAGGCAACAAAGCCTTTACCTCTGAAGAGTTCACTCACTTCCTAGAAGATCTGACTAAACAGTACCCGATCTTCTCTATCGAAGATGGTCTGGACGAGTCAGACTGGAACGGCTTCGCTTACCAGACCAAAGTGCTGGGAGATAAAATCCAGCTAGTGGGCGATGACCTGTTCGTGACCAACACCAAAATTCTGAAAGAAGGCATCGATAAAGGCATCGCTAACTCTATTCTGATCAAGTTTAACCAGATCGGTTCTCTGACCGAAACCTTGGCAGCGATCAAAATGGCTAAAGACGCCGGCTATACCGCGGTGATTTCACACCGTTCAGGTGAAACTGAAGACGCCACCATCGCTGACTTAGCGGTCGGTACCGCAGCAGGCCAGATCAAAACCGGTTCTATGAGCCGTTCTGACCGCGTTGCTAAGTACAACCAGCTGATCCGTATCGAAGAAGCGCTGGGTTCAAAAGCGCTCTTCAACGGTCTGAAAGAAGTAAAAGGCCAGTCGTAATCGCTTGGTGATGCTGTCAGCTGACGGCATTCGCCTGAGAGAAAGCCCCGCCTTGCGCGGGGCTTTTGCTTTTAATAGCGGCAGAGAAAAGGCACATCACTTGGTTGAGCTGCGCGGCAAATCTGCCATAATCAGTGCCCTGTTTTTTTCTAGCGAGTCCGTAATGCAGTACCCGATTAACGAAATGTCCCAGACGCTGCAGGGTGAAGGATTTTACACCGGCGTCCCGGCCATCTTTATCCGCTTACAGGGATGTCCGGTAGGTTGTAGCTGGTGCGATACCAAACACACTTGGGAAAAACGAGCCGATCGGGAAACGGCGCTGGGCGATATTCTGATCAAAACGGTCGAGAGCGAGTCATGGGGCAACGCCGATGCGGTGCTGCTGATTGAAACCATCCAGCGCCAGGGCTGGACAGCGCGACATGTGGTCATCACCGGCGGTGAGCCGTCGATTTACGATCTACGCCCGCTGACCACCGCATTAGAAGCGCACGGCTTTCAGTGCCAGATTGAAACCAGCGGTACCCATGAAGTGCACTGCTCAGATCGAACCTGGGTGACGGTGTCGCCGAAAGTTAATATGCGCGGCGGCTATGATGTGCTGGCGCAGGCGCTGCAGCGCGCGGACGAGATCAAGTATCCGGTGGCGCGTGGGCGTGACATCGAGGCGCTGGATGAACTGCTGGCGACGCTAAGCGACAGCAAAGCGCGTATCATTGCGCTACAGCCCATCAGCCGCAAAGACGCGGCGACCAAACTCTGTATCGATACCTGCATCGCGCGTAACTGGCGCCTGTCGATGCAGACGCACAAGTATCTCAATATCGTCTGACGACAGAGAGAGCAGGGCGGCGTCAGCGCCGCCCGCGTTACTGCTTCGCTTTATAGGCGTCAAACACCTTCTTAATTTCGCCTTTCGCCACGTGTCGGCTCTTTCAAATCCTGTTTAGCTCAACCTTTTGCGCTCGTCCGGCAGCTTGCTTTATAGACGCGAAAAAACGCCTACAGACGCTTCTGCTCGATCTTCGGCAAATCTTTCAGGGCTCTTGATGTCGTCATAAGTGAGATCGATTTTTCTGGTCGGTACCGCGACGATCTTATCGTCCACTTCGCCGCCGTCGATGAGCTTCAGCACGCCGATGGCGCGCCGCTTGATCAACGTGCCGGGCGCCGCCGCGGCGCACGGGTATAGAAGATTACGTCGAGCGGATCATTATCGCCGTCCAGCGAATGCGTCAGGTAGCCGTAGTTGGCCGGAGAGGCCACACCGGCATCGACTGAAAGCGATCCGCCAAGATAAAGCCGGTTTTGGCGTCGTTCTCATATTTAATGATGCCGCCCGCCGGGATTTCGGTCACGGCGTAAAATTCATCCGGCACGTTTTCCGGCTAGGGAGAGTCGAGGACTTTTTCGCCTGAACGGTGGCAGAGGCGGTAAAAAACAGCGCGAAGGCGGCAAGGTGCTTCAGATTCATCTTTGATTTTCTTGATCTTTAATAAGGAGAGAACAACGTAGAGGCGGCAGACGACAGAGATGACATGGGCGTAAAGAAGCGTAGAGTGGGCTGCGTCAACCGCACTCTGAACGGCCATTAGCCTTTATAGACGGAGCCTGCGGTGCAGGTTTCTTTGATCATTACCGCGCTCAGCTTCGGCAGCAGCGGCTTCATCTCATCCCAAATCCACTTCGCCAGCACTTCGCTTGTCGGATTCTCCAAGCCTGGGATCTCATTGAGATAGTAGTGGTCGAGACGGTCGTAAAGGGGGCTGAATGCCGCTTTCAGTTCGGCGAAATCCATCACCCAGCCGGTATGCGAGTCCACTTCGCCGGTAATTTCCAGTCGCACTAGAAACGAGTGGCCATGTAGGCGACCGCATTTGTGTCCTGCCGGGACGTTAGGCAAATGGTGAGCGGCTTCGAACTGGAACTCTTTAAATAGTGTGGTAAACATTGTGGCTCTCAGGCTTAAAAATCGGGAAATTCTAACTGAAATACGGAATTTTCGCACCCGCATCGCCAGAAAGGATAAATTTCACGGCCTCATTCAAAAGGCCATGATTTAACTTTATGATAGATAAGGCTTTTCTATACCAGTTTTAGTGATTAGTTCTACTAAAAAAACACTTAGTCATTTTGGTTATTAATTATGTCGAAGCCGTATTTAATCGTTAATATACGGGCCGGTAACCTACCACTCTTCCCGCTACTTACGGTCCGGACTTCAGATACTGGAATTTTTAACGCGATGACGACTCAGGCACCTCCAGGTTTTCTGCTTCCGCTCAACTCGGAGCAGCTTGCACGCTTACAGGCGGCAACCACTGATTTCTCTCCCACCCAGCTGGCATGGCTCTCTGGCTACTTCTGGGGAATGATTAATCAGACGCTAGGCAGCGTCGCGGCCAGCGCGCCAGCGGCGGCGGAGATCCCGGCGATTACGCTGATCTCGGCGTCGCAAACCGGCAATGCGCGCCGCGTGGCGGAACAGCTGCGCGACGATCTGCAGGCGGCAAAGCTGAAGGCTAAGCTGGTTAACGCCGGCGACTACAAGTTCAAGCATATCGCGCAGGAAAAACTGCTGGTTATCGTTACCTCGACACAGGGCGAAGGCGATCCGCCGGAAGAGGCGGTGGCTCTCCATAAATTCCTGATGTCGAAAAAAGCGCCGAAGCTGGATAGCTCCGCCTTTGCGGTGCTTGGCTTGGGCGATACCTCCTATGAATTCTTCAGCAAAGCGGGTAAGGATTTTGACGGCCGCTTGGCGGAGCTGGGAGCAGAGCGTCTGCTAGATCGTGTCGACGCCGACGTCGATTTTGCCGAGGCGGTAGCGAACTGGCGCCGAGCGCTGGTCGAGGTGCTGAAGCAGCGCGTTCCGAGCGAAACGCCGGCGCAGGCAATCGCCACCGTGGCGGGCAGCGTCAATGAATTGCACAGTAGCCCCTACACCAAAGAGGTGCCGCTGAGCGCTAGCTTTGCCGTTAACCAGAAAATCACTGGCCGCTACTCCGACAAAGACGTACGTCATATCGAAATCGACCTAGGCGATTCTGGCCTGCGCTACCAGCCGGGCGACGCGCTGGGCGTCTGGTATGAAAACGATTCTGAACTGGTAGCGGAGCTGCTGAGTCTGCTGTGGCTGAAAGGCGACGAGCCAGTGCCGATCAACAATGAAACACTACCGCTCAGCGAGGCGCTGCAAAAACATTTCGAGCTGACGGTCAACACCGCGCAGATCGTCGAGCAGTACGCCGCGCTGTCGCGCAATGAGACGCTGCTGGCGCTGGCGGGCGACAAGGCGAAACTGCAGCACTATGCGCAGACCTTTCCCATCGTCGATATGGTGCGCAACGCGCCGGCCGAACTTCACGTCGAGCAGCTGACCACGCTGCTGCGTCCGCTAACGCCGCGCCTCTATTCTATCGCCTCGTCGCAGGCGGAGAATGAAACCGAAGTACATATCACCGTCGGCGCGGTGCGTTTCGACATCGACGGCCGCGCCCGCGCCGGCGGCGCGTCGAGCTATCTGGCCGATCGTCTGGAAGAGGATGCGACGGTCCGCGTCTTTATCGAACACAACGATAACTTCCGCCTGCCTGTGAATCCCGACGCGCCGGTGATTATGATTGGGCCGGGCACCGGCATCGCGCCGTTCCGCGCCTTCATGCAGCAGCGCGACAACGACGGCGCCGGCGGCAAAAACTGGCTCTTCTTCGGCAACCCGCACTTTACCGAAGACTTCCTTTATCAGGTCGAGTGGCAGCAGTATGTGAAAGATGGCCGGCTGACCCATATCGATCTCGCTTGGTCGCGCGACCAAGAGCAGAAGGTTTACGTACAGGACAAAATCCGTGCGAAAGGGGCGGAAGTGTGGCGCTGGATCGAAGAGGGCGCGCATATTTATGTTTGCGGCGACGCCAACCGTATGGCGAAAGATGTCGAGCAGGCGCTGCTGGATGTGGTGGTCGAACACGGCGCAATGGATCGTGAAACGGCCGACGAATTTTTAAGTGAGCTGCGCATTGAGCGCCGTTATCAACGAGACGTTTACTGATGAGCGAAAAACATCTTGGACCTCTGGTCGTTGAAGGTAAGCTGGTTGACGCCGAGCGTCTTAAAAAAGAGAGCAACTATTTACGCGGCACTATTCTGGAAGACCTTGACGAGGGGCTGACCGGCGGCTTTAGCGGAGATAACTTCCTGCTGATCCGTTTCCACGGCATGTACCAGCAGGATGACCGCGACATTCGCGCCGAGCGCGCCGAGCAGAAGCTGGAGCCGCGTCACGCCATGATGCTGCGCTGCCGTCTGCCGGGCGGCATCATTACGCCGACGCAGTGGCTGGCGATCGATAAATTCGCTACCGAGAAAACCCTGTACGGCAGCATTCGTCTGACCAACCGTCAGACCTTCCAGTTTCACGGCATTCTGAAGAAGAACGTCAAGCCGTCGCACCAGATGCTGCACGAAGTCGGTCTCGACGCGCTGGCGACCGCCAACGACGTCAACCGCAACGTGCTCTGCACCTCCAACCCGGTTGAGTCGGAGCTGCATCAGGAAGCCTACGAGTGGGCGAAAAAGATCTCCGAGCATCTGCTGCCACGCACCCGCGCCTATGCGGAAATCTGGTGGGATAAAGAGAAGGTCGCCACTACCGATGAGGAGCCAATCCTCGGCGAAACCTACTTGCCGCGTAAGTTTAAAACTACCGTGGTGATCCCGCCGCACAACGACGTGGATCTGCACGCCAATGATCTTAACTTCATCGCCGTGGCGGAAAAAGGCAAGCTGATCGGCTTTAACCTGCTGGTCGGCGGTGGTTTGTCTATCGAACACGGCAACAAAGCGACCTATGCGCGCACCGCCAGCAAATTCGGCTACCTGCCGCTGCATAAAACGCTGGAGGTGGCAGCGGCAGTGGTGACCACGCAGCGCGACTGGGGCAACCGCACCGATCGTAAAAACGCTAAAACTAAATACACGCTGGAGCGCGTCGGCGTCGAGACCTTTAAAGCGGAAGTCGAGAAGCGTGCCGGTCTGACGTTCGAACCGATCCGCTCGTATGAGTTCACCACGCGCGGTGACCGCATTGGCTGGATCAAAGGCATAGACAAAAAGTGGCACCTGACGCTGTTTATCGAAAACGGCCGGCTGCTCGACTACCCAGCTCGTCCGCTGAAGAGCGGCATGGCGGCTATTGCGCGCGTGCATCAGGGCGATTTCCGCCTGACCGCCAACCAGAACCTGATCGTTGCCGGCGTGCCGGAGAGTGAAAAGGCAAAGATTGAAGCGATTGCGCGCGAACATGGCCTGATGAAGAGCGTCACCTCCCAGCGCGAGAACTCAATGGCCTGCGTGGCGTTTCCAACCTGTCCGCTGGCGATGGCGGAGGCGGAGCGTTTTCTGCCTGCCTTCGTCACCAAAGTCGAAGAAATCATGCACCGCCACGGCGTGGGCGACGAGTACATCGTGTTACGCGTCACCGGGTGTCCCAACGGCTGCGGCCGTGCCATGCTAGCCGAAATCGGGCTGGTGGGCAAAGCGCCAGGCCGTTACAACCTGCATATCGGCGGCAACCGCATCGGCACGCGCATTCCGCGCATGTACCGCGAGAACATTATCGAAAGCGAGATCCTCGCCAGCATTGATAAGCTGGTAGGGCGCTGGGCGCAGGAGCGCCATGGCGCAGAAAGCTTCGGTGATTTCACTATCCGTTCAGGTATCATCAAGCCGGTGATCGATCCGGCGCGCGATTTCTGGGATTCGGAGGCAGTATGAATCAGTTCGACCTCGCAGTACTGAGTGAAATGAACAAAGTCGAGCGCACGCTGGCGTTAGCGGCCATTAATGCGCAGTTGGGGAAACGTTCGGCGGAGAAGCGCGTCATCTGGACGCTGGAGAATCTGCCGGGCACCTTTGTGCTCTCATCGAGTTTCGGCATTCAGGCGGCGGTGTCGCTACATCTGGTGACGCGTCAGCAGCCCGATATTCCGGTGATCCTCATCGATACTGGCTACCTGTTCCCGGAAACCTATCGCTTTATCGACCAGCTGACGGAACAGCTAGGCCTGAACCTGCAGGTGTTTCGCGCCGAAATCTCGCCGGCCTGGCAGGAAGCGCGCTACGGCAAGCTGTGGGAGCAGGGCGTCGAGGGTATCGAGCAGTACAACAAGATTAACAAGGTTGAGCCGATGAACCGCGCACTGCAGACGCTGGGCACGCAGACTTGGTTCGCCGGGCTGCGTCGCGATCAGTCCAGCAGCCGAGGCGGCCTGTCGGTGCTCGGCGTGCAGCGCGGCGTGTTCAAAGTTCTGCCAATTATCGACTGGGACAATCGTCAGATTCACCAGTATCTGCAACAGCACAACCTCAAATATCATCCGCTGTGGAATAAGGGCTATTTATCAGTGGGCGATACGCACACTACGCGCAAATGGAAACCCGGCATGTCGGAAGAGGAGACGCGCTTTTTTGGGCTGAAGCGCGAGTGCGGTCTGCACGAAGGCTGAGTTTTACTGCGCGCGCTGTGACTGAACAGCGCGCTTCTGCGTTTCACACCTTTATACTTTGGGGTTGGTTAGCTCGGCCAGCAGCGACAGCAGCACCTTGACGCTGTCGCGCGTGCGCAGCGAGATGCGGCCCGGCAGCCAGCGATCCAGATAATTAAGATTATCGCGATCGGTCTGATGGCGCGTGGTGCCGTCCGGGAAACGCGTCGAACGGCTGCGCTGCTGCGCCCCGTCTCGGCCGCCCAGCGCCCATTTGCTAGCAGCGGAAAGCCCGCCTTATCGAAAGCGTTGGCGCCGCTATAGTCGCGCGCTGTCATTTGATGGCTGGCAGCGGAGATGCCGAGCTGCCAGCCAGGCGCAGAGCGTGCTCGCTGGTCTGCTTTCGCACCGCGCGTGGCGTATTACCGCCGCTGTTGAAATAAAGGTGATCAGACTATTAAGATCCACCACCAGCAGCGTATTCTTTTTCTCTTTCGCGCTCATGCGCGCCACGTAATCCTGCATGTCGCCTAGCTCGGATGGGCCCCCTGCAGGCGTAGGCCGCCGAGGTTATGCTCCGCGTCGCTGCTGCTGAGCGGCGTCTAGGTATCGAGAGGTGCCACGATCAGGATCTCCTGCGGCGCGCTGTCAGCGCGCGAGGCAATCACCGATGTCGCCGTCACTTTATGCCAAGGCAGCTTGCCGTTGGTTCATGCCAACGATAGCCGGTATTGAATCGGCAAATTCCCTCGGCGCGGCGCTGGCGGCTTGGGCGTGCAGAGCGAAACCGTAATTTAACAGCGCAGCCAGCGCGGTCAGGCGGAGAAAGGCAAACATGCTGTGATCCTTGTGGGTCACCCTGTGACGGGAAGCCGAAATTTTTTCGCCTCTCAGTATGCAGTGTGAAACTGTGATCGCCATTAAACAATTTGATTCACTCTGAAAGCCTTCATCCGTTAAGCACATTTTGTTATGACCTTGTCCTGGTACGTTATTCCATTCGGTAACTGCTCATTCCAATTTGGAATTTCATCTGCCAGAAGGGCACAACTTATAGTCGCGTTAAATTACGGTTATAACGCTAGGATTATCATGGATTACTTGCCTCTTTTCGCCGATCTCAAAGGTCGTTCGGTGCTGGTCGTGGGCGGCGGCGACGTTGCCGCGCGTAAAATCGAGCTGCTACGTCGCGCTTCCGCTCAGGTGCGCGTGGTGTCGCGCGAACTCTGCCCGGAACTGCAGGCGCAGCATCAGGAGAAGCAGATCGAATGGCTGGCGACAACATTCGATCCGGTACAGCTAGATGCGGTTTTCCTAGCGATAGCCGCCACCGACGACAACCAACTTAACCGTCAGGTTTACGACGAGGCCAATGCCCGTCACCGGCTGGTTAACGTAGTGGACGATCAGCCGAAGTGCAGCTTTATCTTCCCTTCGATTGTCGATCGCTCTCCGCTAGTGGTCGCTATCTCCTCTAGCGGCACCGCGCCGGTGCTAGTGCGTATGCTGCGGGAAAAGCTGGAGTCGCTGCTGCCCGCCAGCTTGGGACAGATGGCGGAGGTGGCGGGAACGTTTCGCGACAGCGTGAAACAGCGCTTCAGCTGCATGTCCGACCGCCGCCTCTTCTGGGAACGCGCCTTTAACGGCCTGTTCGCTAGTCAGATGTCGGCAGGCAATGTGGATGAGGCGACACGCACGCTCCAGCGAAAACTGCAGGAAGAGCCGAACCGCGAGGGCGAAATTATTCTGGTGGGCGCCGGACCCGGCGATAGTGGGCTGCTGACGCTGCGCGGCCTGCAAGTGATGCAGCTGGCCGACGTAGTGCTTTATGACCATCTGGTCAGTGGCGAGGTGCTGGATCTGGTACGTCGTGACGCTGACCGCATCTGCGTCGGCAAACGCGCCGGCGCGCATTTAGTGCCGCAGGAAGAGACCAATCGTCTGCTGGTGGAGCTGGCGCGTAAGGGCAAGCGCGTGGTGCGTCTGAAAGGAGGCGACCCCTTTATCTTCGGCCGTGGCGGCGAAGAGCTGCAGGCGGCGCAGGAAGCGGGCATCCCGTTCCAAGTGGTGCCTGGCGTCACGGCCGCGGCGGGCGCCACCGCCTATGCCGGCATCCCGTTGACGCACCGCGATCAAGCGCAGAGCGTGCTGTTTATTACCGGTCAATGCCGCGCCGCCGGCGACGATATCGACTGGCCTTCGCTGGCGCGCACGCGCCAGACGCTGGCGATCTATATGGGCACGGTAAAGGCGGCGGAAATCAGCGAAGGCTTGATCCGCCACGGTCGCGCCGCCGACACGCCGGTTGCGGTGATTGGCCGCGGCACGCGCCAGGATCAGCAGGTTCTAACCGGCACGCTGGAACATCTTGAGACGCTGGCTGCCGCCGCGCCGACGCCAGCGCTGCTAGTGATCGGGGAAGTGGTGAAGTTGCACGAGCAACTGGCGTGGTTTCAACATTCCGCACAGCAGGCGACCCGGGAGTCCGCCGTTGTCACACTGGCTTGAGGAAAAATTATGGACCAAAAAAGACTCACCCATCTGCGTCAGTTAGAGGCAGAAAGCATTCATATCATCCGCGAAGTCGCGGCAGAGTTCAGCAATCCGGTAATGATGTACTCCATCGGCAAAGATTCGTCGGTGATGCTGCATCTGGCGCGTAAAGCCTTCTATCCCGGCCCGCTGCCGCTTCCGCTGCTGCACGTCGACACTGGCTGGAAGTTCCGCGAGATGTACGCGTTCCGCGATCGCACCGTAAAAGAGATGGGTGCCGAGCTGCTGGTCCACCGCAATCCAGAAGGCGTAGCGATGGGCATCAACCCATTCGTTCACGGCAGCGCCAAGCACACCGATATCATGAAAACCGAAGGGCTGAAGCAGGCGCTGAACAAATATGGTTTTGACGCCGCGTTCGGCGGCGCGCGTCGCGACGAAGAGAAGTCGCGCGCCAAGGAGCGCATCTACTCCTTCCGCGACCGCTTCCATCGCTGGGACCCGAAAAACCAGCGTCCAGAGCTGTGGCACAACTACAACGGCCAGATCAACAACGGCGAAAACATTCGCGTCTTCCCGCTGTCAAACTGGACCGAACTCGATATCTGGCAGTACATCTTCTTGGAAAATATCGAAATCGTGCCGCTCTATCTCGCCGCGCTGCGTCCAGTGCTGGAGCGCGACGGCATGCTGATGATGGTGGATGACAATCGTATCGATCTGCAGCTAGGCGAGGTAATTAAGCAGCGCATGGTGCGTTTCCGCACGCTTGGCTGCTGGCCGCTTACCGGCGCGGTGGAATCCGAAGCGCAGACGCTGCCGGAGATTATCGAAGAGATGCTGGTCTCTACCACCAGCGAACGTCAGGGGCGCATGATTGACCGCGATCAATCCGGTTCGATGGAACTGAAAAAACGTCAGGGTTATTTCTAAGGAGACGCAGATGAATACTGTTATTGCACAACAGATTGCCAATCAGGGCGGCGTGGAAGCTTGGCTGACCGCGCAACAGTATAAAAGTCTGCTGCGTTTTCTGACCTGCGGCAGCGTCGACGACGGCAAAAGCACACTGATCGGCCGTCTGCTGAACGACACGCGCCAGATTTATGAAGATCAGCTCTCTTCACTGCACAACGACAGCAAGCGTCACGGCACCCAAGGCGAGAAACTCGACCTAGCGCTGCTGGTTGACGGTCTGCAGGCGGAGCGCGAGCAGGGCATCACCATCGACGTGGCCTACCGTTACTTCTCCACCGAGAAGCGTAAATTTATTATCGCCGACACGCCGGGACACGAGCAGTACACCCGCAATATGGCGACCGGCGCCTCTACCTGCGAGCTAGCGATCCTGCTGATCGACGCGCGCAAAGGGGTGCTAGACCAGACGCGCCGCCACAGCTTTATCTCGACGCTGCTGGGCATCAAGTATCTGGTGGTGGCGATTAACAAGATGGACCTAGTGGAATACAGCCAGGATACCTTCGAGCAGATCAAACAGGACTACCTCGACTTCGCGGCGCAGCTGCCGGAAGACTTGGATATCCGCTTTGTGCCGATGTCGGCGCTGGAAGGCGACAACGTGGCGACGCCGAGCCAGACCATGCCGTGGTACAGCGGCCCGACGCTGCTTGACGTGCTGGAGACCGTCGAGGTAAAGCGCGTGGTGGATGCGCAGCCGATGCGCTTCCCGGTGCAATACGTTAACCGCCCGAACCTGGACTTCCGCGGTTATGCGGGCACGCTCGCCTCCGGTGCGGTGAAAGTGGGCCAGCGCGTGAAGGTGCTACCTTCCGGCGTCGAGTCCAGTGTCGCGCGCATCGTCACCTTTGACGGCGACCTGCAGCAAGCGGGCGCGGGCGAAGCTATTACTCTGGTGCTAAACGACGAGATCGACATCAGCCGCGGCTATCTGCTGGTTGATAGCGCCGCCGAGCTGGAAACGGTGCAGTCCGCCACTGTCGACGTGGTGTGGATGGCGGAACAGCCGCTGCAGCCGGGCCAGAGCTACAATATTAAAATCGCCGGCAAAAAAGCGCGCGGCAGCGTAGCGAAGGTGATCTATCAGATTGAGATCAATACACTGGAGAAGTGCACCGCCGAAACGCTGCCGCTGAACGGTATCGGCCTAGTAGAGGTGACCTTCGACGAACCCATGGTGCTGGATCAATACCAGCAGAACCCGGTGACCGGCGGAATGATCTTTATCGATCGTATGAGCAACGTTACCGTCGGCGCCGGCATGATCCATCAGCCGCTGAGTAGCGCGGTGCAGCAGGCGGGTCAGTTCAGCGACTTCGAGCTGGAGCTGAACGCACTGATCCACCGTTACTTCCCGCATTGGAACGCGCGCAATCTGCTGGGCGGTGAGTAATGGCGCAGCACGACGATAACGTGGTGTGGCACGACCATCCGGTAACGCGCGACGCGCGTGAACAGCAGCACGGCCATCGGGGCGTGCTTCTGTGGTTTACCGGTTTGTCAGGCTCCGGCAAATCGACGGTCGCCGGCGCGCTGGAGCAGGCGCTGCACCAGCTCAGCGTCAGCACCTATCTGCTCGACGGCGACAACGTGCGACATGGCCTCTGCCGCGACTTGGGCTTTAGCGACGTGGACAGGAAAGAGAATATCCGTCGCGTCGGCGAAGTCGCGAAGCTGATGGTGGATGCGGCGCTGGTGGTGCTGACCGCCTTCATTTCGCCGCACCGCGCCGAGCGTCAGATGGTACGCGATATGCTACCGGAGGCGCATTTTATCGAGGTGTTCGTCGATACGCCGCTGGCGGTGTGCGAAGCGCGCGATCCTAAAGGCTTATATAAGAAGGCGCGCGCGGGCGAGCTGCGTAACTTTACCGGCATCGACAGCATTTATGAGGCGCCGGAGCAGCCCGACATACGCTTAGCAGGCGAACAATTAGTTACAAAACTGACTGGCCAATTGTTAGATCTGCTGCGCCGCCGCGATATCATCGGATCCTGAACAGACAAGCGGCAAATCGAGATTGATTTGCCGCCTTAGCGTCAACACGATCTCTATACAGCACGTTACCCCAATGCTGGCCTGCAAAGATGAAAGCACCCCGGAGGAGTCGCGTTCGTCGCTGCCGGGCAGCATCATCGGCTTCCTCTTTTACTAGTGCCCGCTGGCGATCCCCTTCCTGTTGTACGGCTCCAACACGCTTTTTCTCTTCCTTTTATACTTGGCCTTTTTTCTTGGCGCTGCTGCCAGTATCGGTGCTGATCGGCATCATATTTAGCATGGCCTGCACGGCAATTTTCTCTAGACCACACCCGCCACCACCCTTGTCGTTATCTCTCTTTTCTGGCTGCTCTTCTCGTTTTTGTCCGGTTGGTGACGCGCCCCATGTGTAAACACGTCGGCAGGTTATAAAACTTTACCTGCCCGTCTTCTCATCATCCTAATCAGGATGATGAGAAGACGGCCGCGAAAGCGCGCCATTTTCTCCGCTGGAGTGGAGTCTTGCATAAAGTTATGGGATGATTGAGCAGTTTTTCAGGGGGCGGGGATGGGAAAACTGACGTTACTACTACTGGTGCTGCTTGGCTGGCTGCAATATTCGCTATGGCTGGGCAAAAACGGTATTCACGACTATACGCTTGTCAATGAAGACGTCACAGTGCAACAGGCTAATAACGCCAAACTCAAAGCGCGTAACGATCAGCTGTTCGCCGAGATTGACGATCTTAATAGCGGCTCCGAAGCGATCGAAGAACGTGCGCGCAATGAACTAGGTATGATCAAGCCTAGTGAAACCTTTCATCGTCTGGTGCCGGATCAGAACAAACGCAACGCGCAGGCTGCGCAAAACCAACAACAATAACTCATGAATATGCTCCCTCTCCCTGCGGAGGTGATCGCCGTCGTGCCGGCTGCCGGTATCGGCAGCCGCATGCAGGCGGCCTGTCCTAAGCAGTATCTGACTATTGGTCAGCAGACGCTTCTGGAACACAGCATCGCACGTCTGTTTTCCCATCCCGCTATTAAACAAGTCATTGTCCCGCTTAGCCCGGACGACGCTCAGTTCACGTCGCTGCCGCTGGCGCGCGACCCGCGCGTTATCAGCGTGACCGGCGGCGCGACGCGCGCGGAGTCGGTGCTGGCGGGACTGCACGCCGCGCAGGGCGCCAGCTGGGTGCTGGTGCATGACGCCGCGCGCCCCTGCCTGCACGCCAACGACCTTGCGCACCTGCTGCAGATGCGGGAAACCAGCCACGTCGGCGCAATTCTGGCGGCGCCGGTGCGCGACACCATGAAGCGCGGCGAGCCGGGCGTCGCCGCCGTCGCCCATACTGTCGAGCGCGAAGATCTCTGGCACGCACTGACACCGCAGTTTTTCCCCCATCAGTTGCTGACCTCCTGCCTGACGCGCGCGCTCGCGGAAGGGGCGACCATTACTGACGAAGCCTCCGCACTGGAATATTATGGCTATCATCCGCTTCTAGTCAGCGGGCGCAGCGATAACATCAAAGTCACCCGGCCGGAAGATCTAGCGCTGGCGGCATTCTATTTAACCCAGATTCAGTTAAAGGAAAGCGCATAATGCGTATCGGCCACGGTTTTGACGTTCACGCTTTTGGCGGCAAAGGTTCGCTGGTGATTGGCGGCGTGCGGATCCCGTTTGAGCACGGGTTTATCGCCCATTCTGACGGCGACGTGGCGCTGCATGCGCTGACCGACGCACTGCTAGGCGCGGTGGCGATGGGCGATATTGGCAAACTGTTCCCCGATACCGATCCCGCCTTTAAGGGCGCGGACAGCCGCGGCCTACTGCGCGAAGCTTGGCGGCGCATCGCGGCGAAGGACTACCGCATCGGCAACGTCGACGTCACACTCATCGCTCAGTCGCCGAAAATGCTGCCGCACGTGCCGCAGATGCGCGTCAATATAGCTAAAGATCTCGGCTGCCATATGGATCAGGTCAACGTAAAAGCGACTACTACCGAGAAGCTGGGCTTTACCGGACGTGGCGAAGGCATCGCCTGCGAGGCGGTGGCGCTGCTGCTGAAGGCAGACGTGGCATGATGCTGGAGAACCTGCACATCGGCGCACTGGTGGGCAACGCCTTTCGTCTAGTGGTGCGTCATATCAGTGACTGCGACGCGGTGGAATCGCGCTTGGCGCTGATCCGCGACTCCGGCGCGCCCAACTATTTTGGCACGCAGCGCTTCAGGCGCGGTGGCAATAACCTGACCATGGCGCAGCAATGGGCGCGTGGCGAAATCAGCCTGCGCGATCGCAACAGACGCAGCTTAATCCTCTCCGCAGCGCGCTGTTTAATCAGGTGACCAGCGCGCGACTGCTGCAACAGGGGGCGCTGACGCAGGTGATGACAGGCGACGCGCTGCAGCTGACCGGTCGCGGCAGTTGGTTCGTCGCCCACGCAGACGAGCTTGAGGCGCTGCAGATGTGCATCGATAATCACGAGCTGTGTATCACCGCGCCGCTGCCCGGACGCGGCGAGCTAGGCCCGCAGGCGGAGGCGCTTGCCGCTGCGTCGTATTGCTGAGGTGCAGTTGGTCGCGCCCGATCGTAATCGCAGCGGCGCCTCCAACTCACTGACGCTAGAGACGCCGCTTCGCACCTTTACTCATGAAAACGGTGATATCCCAGTGCAGATGGGCACGCCGACTAACTGTCTCTACCTCGGCATCAACGCGCTGATGCCGCCGCGTCCCGACATTGTGGTACCGGGCATTAACGCCGCCCCTAACCTAGGCTTACGACGTCACCTACTCCGGCACGATGGTGGCGGCGATGGAAGGACGTCATCTCGGCCTGCCCGCGCTGGCGGTGTCGCCCAACGGCCAGCAGCACTACGAAACGGCGGTGGCGGTGACCTGCGCGCTGCTGCAGGCGCTGACGCGCGAGCCGCTGCGCATCAGACGTATTCTCAATATCAACGTGCTGGATCTGCCGCTGGAGGAGATCAAAGGCATCCGCGTGACGCGCTGCGGCAGCCGTCATTCCGCCGATCAGTTCATCGCTCAGCAGGATCCGCGCGGCAATACCCTTTACTGTATTGGGCCACAGGGAGAAAATCCGATGCCGGTCCCGATGCCGATTTCGCTGCCGTGGATCAGGGCTACGTCTCCGTGACCGCTCTGCATGTCGATCTGACCGCTCAAGGCGTGCAGGATGTGCTTATCGACTGGCTGGAGAAGTCGGAGATCAATCTCGTATGGTGAACCGGCGTATCGAAGCGTTGCTGGCGCAGCTACGCCAGCAGGGCATCCACGAGGAGAATCTGTTGAAGGCCATTACGGAGGTGCCGCGCGAACGTTCTATCGACAAAGCCTTCGAGCATAAAGCTTGGGATAATGTGGCGCTGCCTATCGGTTCCGGCCAGACCATCTCACAGCCCTATATGGTGGAGCGCATGACCACGCTGCTGGAGCTGAAAGCCGAGTCTTGTGTGCTGAGATCGGCACCGGATCGGGCTATCAGACCGCGATTCTGGTGCGTTTGGTGGACCACATCTATTTTATCGAGCGTATCAAAGGCTTGCAGTGGCAGGCGAAACGCCGCTTGAAACAGCTCGATCTGCATAATGTATCGACGCGCCACGGCGACGGCTGGCAGAGCTGGACCGCGCCGCGGCCCCTTCCACGCCATCATCGTTACCGCCGCGCCACCGAAAATTCCGACTGCGCTGATTGCGCAGCTGGATGAAGGCGGCATTATAGTGCTGCCGGTGGGCAACGATCAGCAGGTGCTGAAGTGTCTGCGCCGTCAGGGTGGCGACATTGTGGAGGAAATTATCGAGCCAGTGCGCTTCGTTCCGCTAGTTCAAGGCGACTTGGCCTGAGATTCATAGCACCATCCTTTTGATCTTGTTACTATCCATTTTCATACGTCTTACGCAGGCTTTAATACGCCTCACAGAGCTTTATGCTGGTGTGTTAGCAAAACAGAGTTATTCAGGTTTGCCATCACGGGGGAACAATGAGCACGGGAAGCACAATATTTCAGTTACGCCGCCTTGCGGCGCTTTCTCTGGTTGGATTTTGGCTAGCAGGCTGTAGCTCAGGCGACAACACACAAGCATCCATTAGCCAGGTTGGAGATAACAGCAGCAGCGGCATGTTAAGCGCATCTAGCGGCGTTCTTTCTACCTCACGTCAAAATGGAATGGTTAGCAATACTGTACTTTCTGCACCGAGCAGCGGCGCAATGGTTAGCGGCAATGATAATGTGCAGACGCAAAACGACCGTATTTTGTACAATCGCAGTTATCAGAATATTCCGAAAGGTAGCTATGCGGGCGAGACGTATACCGTCAAGCGCGGCGACACGCTGTTCTATATCGCTTGGATAACCGGCAACGATTTCCGCGATCTAGCGCAGCGCAACAATGTCCCGGTCCCGTACGGCCTGAATGTAGGTCAGATGTTGCAGGTTGGCAACGGCTCAGGCCAGCCGATTACCGGCGGTAATGCGATTACCGCAGCGGACGCAACACAGGTCGGCGTCCCGACTTTACCGCAAATTAAACCTGTCCCTGTTGCACAGCAACCAGTTATTACGTATTCTGATTATTCGGGTAACTCGTCTGGTAGCAAAATGTTACCGTCGAGATGGACAAATGTTGCAACGACAACAGCTCCCCCCGTAGTTGCCGCACCGCCTACGGTCAGCAGTACAACGAATAGTTCGACGCTGGTTCGAAGCTGGCGTTGGCCGACCGATGGGAAGATTATCGATAACTTTTCTGCCTCTGAAGGGGGGAATAAAGGAATCGATATCGCTGGTTCGCTCGGACAACCTGTCGTCTCTACCGCATCAGGAAGGGTAGTGTACGCAGGCAACGCGCTCCGAGGTTACGGCAACCTGATCATCATAAAACACAATGATGATTATCTGAGTGCCTACGCCCATAACGATACAATGCTGGTCCGGGAACAGCAGGAAGTTAAGGCGGGGCAAAAGATCGCTACCATGGGTAGCACTGGAACCAGTTCAGTTAGATTACATTTTGAAATTCGTTACAAGGGGAAATCCGTCAACCCGTTGCGTTATTTGCCGCAGCGATAAACTGGCAGAACCCTGCTGTTCTGCCCTAGGATCACGGGTAGGAGCCGCTTATGAGCCAGAATACGCTGAAAGTAAACGAGTTATATTATGAAGATGCGGAATTCGAGGAGAACGGAGCTGAGGTTTTTGATGAGAAGGCTCTTGTTGAAAACGAACCCAGTGATAACTACGTAGCGGAAGAAGAGTTGTTGTCACTGAGTGCGACGCAGCGCGTTTTGGATGCAACGCAGCTCTATCTCGGGGAGATAGGCTATTCTCCGTTGTTAACGGCAGAGGAAGAAGTGTTCTTCGCTCGCCGTGCATTACGAGGCGATATTCCTTCTCGTCGTCGCATGATTGAAAGTAACTTACGACTGGTGGTGAAGATTGCCCGCCGTTACAGCAATCGTGGTCTTGCGCTGCTCGACCTGATTGAAGAGGGTAATCTCGGCTTGATCCGTGCCGTTGAGAAATTCGACCCAGAGCGTGGGTTCCGTTTCTCAACGTACGCCACTTGGTGGATTCGTCAGACGATTGAACGGGCGATCATGAATCAAACCCGTACTATCCGCCTGCCAATTCACATTGTTAAGGAGCTGAACGTTTATCTGCGCACCGCGCGTGAACTCTCTCACAAGCTCGATCATGAGCCGAGTGCGGAAGAAATTGCGGAGCAGCTGGATAAACCCGTTGATGATGTCAACCGTATGCTGCGTCTCAACGAGCGCATTACCTCGGTTGATACGCCGCTGGGCGGTGATTCCGAAAAAGCGCTGCTGGATATTCTGGCCGATGAGAAAGACAACGGTCCGGAAGACACCACGCAGGATGACGATATGAAGCAGAATATCGTTAAGTGGCTGTTCGAACTGAACGCCAAGCAGCGCGAAGTGCTAGCGCGTCGTTTCGGCTTGCTGGGCTATGAAGCGGCAACGCTTGAGGATGTGGGCCGCGAAATCGGTCTGACCCGCGAACGCGTACGTCAGATTCAGGTTGAAGGTCTGCGTCGTCTGCGTGAAATCCTGCAGGCGCAGGGTCTCAACATTGAGGCACTGTTTCGTGAGTAATTAACAAGGTTGTAGGTGCGAAAAAGCGGTGGCTAATGCCATCGCTTTTTTTGGTGCGCTGCGCAGAGATATCGCCTGCCCGCGCCTCCGTTACAACAGCGACTTAAGCCGGTAAATCCACTCCAGCGCTTGGCGCGGTGTCAGCGTGTCGGGATCTAGCGCTTCAAGCGCCTCCAAGGCTGGCGAAGTCTCTTCCACCAGCAGCGGCAGCTGCGAGCCATCAGTGGTCGAAGAGGCGGAATTATTCGACAGCGTCTCCAGCTCCTTCAGCTTGTTGCGTGCGCGCTTGATGACCTCTTTCGGCACGCCCGCCAGCGCCGCGACAGCCAGACCATAGCTTTTGCTGGCGGCGCCTTCGTGCACGCTGTGCATAAAGGCGATGGTGTCGCCATGCTCCACGGCGTCGAGATGAACGTTGAAGACGCCCTCCATTTTTTCCGGCAGCGTCGTCAGCTCGAAGTAGTGGGTGGCGAATAGCGTCATCGCCTTGATGCGGTTCGCTAGGCTCTCTGCACAGGCCCACGCCAGCGAAAGACCGTCATAGGTCGAGGTGCCGCGTCCGATCTCATCCATTAGCACTAGGCTGTGTTCGGTGGCGTTATGGAGGATATTGGCGGTTTCCGTCATCTCCACCATAAAGGTCGAGCGGCCCGATGCCAAGTCGTCCGCCGCGCCGATGCGGGTAAAGATGCGATCCAGCGGGCCGGTCACCGCCTCTTCCGCCGGCACAAAGCTGCCGATCCAGGTCGTCAGCGCGATCAGCGCTGCCTGGCGCATATAGGTGCTTTTACCGCCCATATTGGGACCGGTGATGATCAGCATGCGGCGCTGCGGCGCCAGCGACAGCGGGTTAGCGATGAACGGCTCTTTCAGCACCCGCTCAACCACCGGATGGCGTCCACCAGTGATTTTGATGCCGGGTTTCTCTTGCAGCGTCGGGCGACAGTAGTTTAGGGTCCAGGCTCTTTCCGCTAGGTTGCTCAGCACGTCCAGCTCGGCGAGCGCGGAGGCGCTGAGCTGCAGCGCCTCAAGGTGCGGCAGCAGCTGGTCAAACAGCGCTTCATACAGCCCTTTCTCCAGCGCCAGCGCTTTGCCTTTCGAGGTCAGCACTTTATCCTCGTACTCTTTGAGTTCTGGAATGATATAGCGCTCGGCGTTTTTCAGCGTCTGGCGGCGCACGTAGTGGATAGGCACATGGTCGCTCTGACCACGGCTGACCTGAATATAGTAGCCATGAACGGCGTTGAAGCCGACCTTAAGCGTATCGAGGCCGAGCTCTTCGCGCTCGCGGATCTCCAGCAGGTCAAGATAGTCGCTGGCGCCGTCCGCCAGCGCGCGCCATTCGTCTAGCTCCGCGTTGAAGCCCGGCGCGATGACGCCGCCGGCGCGGATCAGCACAGGTGGGGTCTCGATAATCGCCGCCTCAAGCAGCTCCCGCAGCTCGGTGAACTCGCCCATCCGCTCGCGCAGCTTGATCAGCGCCGTCGACTCGACGTCAGCCAGTAGCGCGTTAAGCTCCGGCAGCTGTTGAAAAGCGTGGCGCATGCGTGCTAGGTCGCGCGGACGCGCGGTGCGCAGCGCCAGACGCGCCAGTATACGCTCCAGGTCGCTGACCTCACGCAGCATCGGCTGCAGCGTATCGCTGAGCGGTTGGAGTTCGGCGATGGCGTCCTGGCGCTGAGTAATCACCTGCGCGTCGCGCAGCGGCATATGCAGCCAGCGCTTGAGCATGCGGCTGCCCATCGGCGTAACGGTGCGATCCAGCACCGCCGCCAGCGTGTTCTCGGTGCCGCCGGCGAGGTTCTGCGTGATCTCTAGATTTCGACGCGTGGCGGCATCCATAATGATACTGTCCTGCTGACGCTCCATGCTGAGTGAGCGAATATGCGGCAGGCTGATGCGCTGGGTATCCTTGACATACTGCAGCAGACAGCCCGCCGCGCGCAGCGCCTGATACTCCTGCTCAACGCCGAATCCGTTCAGATTGCGCGTGCCGAACTGCAGATTCAGCTGCTGGCGCGCGGTATCGATCTCAAACTCCCACAGCGGGCGGCGGCGCAGGCCGCGCCGCTGTTCAATCAGCGACATCGCCTGCAGATCTTCTGGATAGAGCAGTTCAGCAGGATTGGTGCGCTGCAGCTCGGCGGCCATGGTTTCAGCGTCCGCCGGCTCGCTCAGGCGAAAACAGCCGGAGCTGATATCGAGCGTGGCGTAGCCAAACCCCTGCGGGCTCTGCACGATGGCGGCCAGCAGGTTATCGTGGCGCTCCCGCAGCAGCGCTTCGTCGCTGATGGTTCCCGGCGTGATGATGCGCACCACTTTGCGTTCAACCGGCCCTTTGCTCAGCGTCGGATCGCTGATTTGTTCGCAGATCGCCACCGACTCGCCCAGTTGCACCAGTTTCGCCAGATAGCTCTCTACCGCATGATAGGGGACGCCAGCCATCGGAATCGGTTCTCCCGCCGACGCGCCGCGTTTAGTGAGCGAGATTTCTAGCAGCTGCGAAGCGCGTTTCGCGTCGTCATAGAACAGCTCGTAGAAATCACCCATGCGGTAAAACAGCAGGATGTCAGGGTGTTCCGCCTTCAGACGCAGATATTGCTGCATCATGGGCGTATGAGCGGTGATATCCTTATCGACTGATTTGTTCATAATATAGTTAGCTCTTAAATTATTCGGTTATGGGGCAAGCCTTGCGCCAGACTACGTGTTCTGGCGGTTAAAAACGAGCAAACTCATTCTGAAAGAGCGTGAATGGGATAAGGCGGCTTTAGGTGTAAGATAAACAGCGTCTGGCAGCCATTATGAAAAGTTGCCTCCTGAACATCAAGACTGCCGCCTAGCTGGACAGCCCGAATCCGATGCCGCTCGCGGTCAGAGACGGCGCAAACGAGTGATATCGGGCGTGGCGTTATCAGGCCGCGGCACAAAAACCTAACGAAATCCTGTCTGGACGCCGGCCTGTGCGAGGTGAGACGCAAAAAGTGGCCGTTCACGGCATTATTTCAGGTCGCAGAGCAGCAGCGTTTCGCCCGCCAGCGCCAGACAATGTCCGAAAGGCAAGGGCAGATGCAGCGCACATTTTCACAGCAGGCGAGCCAGCCGCGCGGCGAGCAAACCGACGCTGGCAGCAATCAGCAGCAGAGAGAGCAACTGACAGCCCAGCCAGCTGCCGAGCGCTACCAGCAGTTTAGCGTCGTCGCCGCCCAGCCCGTTCCGATGCAAACTCAGGCCAGCAGCCAAAATAGCAGTTAGCCGCCTGCTGCGCCGAGAATCGCATTTGCCGGGTTGCTTTGCGGCAGAATGCCTAGTGCCTGAAACAGCAGGTCGATCCAGAGCAGCGGCAGGGTCAGCGCATTCGGCAGCAGCTGGCTACGCAGATCGATCAGCGACAGCGTTAGCAGAAAACCGCTCATGACCAGCGCCGCCAGCAGCGCGCCGCGCCACGGCAGCCAAAGGGCAAGCAGCAGGCTTATCCGCCAGAGCGGCCAGTTCAGTGGCGATATAATGCCATGAAATGGGCTGACGGCAATCGCGGCAGCGGCCGCACAGCCTCAGCCATCCAAGTAGGGGAATAAGGTCGGCGGCATGCACGGGCGTATCGCAGCGCGGACAGTGGGAACAGTGCAGTAACAGCGAAAACCTTAGCGGGGGTGCACCAGCATCAGCGGCAGCCGGTAGATAACGACATTGATAAAACTGCCGATACAGAGTGCCAGCACGCCCAGCAGCAGCCAGCAAATAAGGTCATAGCCCATCGGCTTTGCCTCCTCTTCATTGATGATCCAGGCCTGAGCAGCATCCGCAGGTGGTACAGCAACCTATTCTATCCTCTTTATTATCGCTGCGCAGAAAAACGCGCTATTTTTCATTAGCTTTGCGCGGTGTGCCTCGGATTTTTAGCGGCGCACTCAGGATTTTGCTGCTGTTTCTTGCGCCAGTTCGCAACGTTGCGCTGGCGCTATTTTTGCGTTTCGCCCTGTCCATTCTGGGAGTGAGTGTTTACCATAAATTGTTACCTTCACTGCATGCTTATGGATATCAAATGCGTTTTAAGACCACCTTACTTCCGCTTATCGCCTTACTTGCCGCCTGCAGCAGTAAACCTGAGTCCGCGCCGCAGACCGCAACCCTATAGCCGCGCCGGAAGGGGGCTTTCTGCTGGAACAGTCCCACGCCGTGCAGCCCGTGCGGCGATTTCGCCGGCAATCCGGCCGCCGAGCAGTTTATCGATCGGATGGTGGAGAAGCATGGCTTTGACCGGCAGCAACTGCATGCCGTTATCGGCCAGGCGAAACGACTGGATTACGTTCTGCGCCTGATGGATCGTCAGGCGCCTGCCTATACGCCGCCTGCCGCGCCTAACGGCGCTTGGCTTCGCTATTGCGAGCAGTTCATTACGCCGGACAACGTGCAAAACGGCGTCGCCTTCTGGTGGGATCAATATCAGGACGCTTTAGCACGCGCTCAGCAGGTCTACGACGTGTCGCCGGAGATCATCGTCAGCATTCGCACCGCCTGATGCGCGAAATCGCTGCATGCGATCCTTGGCATCAGCGCACTGGCGACATTGAGCGTAAAAAGCTGCTTAGCAGCGAGCGCTATTACGACCTGCCGTCGCATGTGGGCTACGAGGTGGATATCTAGCGCACCACCTACTATCACGTCATAGCGGACGTGCAGGCGATTGTCGACTGGCTAAAAGCGACCGGGCTGCGGCCCTTTTTGAATGCGCTCGAGCTAGACGAGCAGCCGCGTTTTCTGGAGCAGTATCATCAGGCGCTGCAGCAGGCTTATCCGGTTCGCGCTGACGGTCGCGTTTTGCTAGCGTTCCCGCGTCTTTTTATCGTCGCAGTGAAAACGAGCTGAGAAAACTGTAAGAAGCGGCGCAAATAGGGCGGCCTTTACAGCAGATGGGTTGAAAATATCCTGTCTCTGCACCATGTTCTTCTTACTGAGCAGAAAGGAAATGTTGCGATGAACGATCAGGAACTACAGCAATTAAGCGCGGCAATCGGCGAACGCCTGAAGGCGAAAGAGGCGACGGTTAGTTGCGCCGAGTCCTGTACGGGCGGCTGGATCGCCAAAGTGTTTACCGACATCGGCGGCAGTGCCGCTTGGTTTGAGTACGGTTTCGTGACCTACAGCGACAGCGCCAAGCAGGAGCTGGTGGGCGTCTCAGCGGCTTCGCTTGCGCAGTATGGCGCGGTGAGTGAGGCTGTAGTGCGTGAGATGGCCCAGGGCGCCCGACGGGTCGCGCAGGCGGACTATGCGGTGTCGGTGAGCGGCATCGCTGGACCAGACGGCGGCAGTGCGGAAAAACTAGTCGGTACCGTGTGGTTCGGCTTCGCTGTGCCGGACGGGAGAGTCGTGGCGAAAAGCCAGCTATTTCAAGGAGATCGCGAGGAAGTTCGCCGTCAGTCCGTGGCCTTTGCGCTGCAGACGTTACAGAGCGATTTTTTGGCAAATTAAGCTTGATACTGTATATAAATACAGTATAATTACCGGCAACACAAAGCGAGCAGGCATCTGTAGCGTGATTATCCCCGTCGTATGAGTCAGGAGTAGAAATGGCAATTGACGAAAACAAACAGAAGGCTTTAGCTGCTGCGCTGGGCCAGATTGAAAAGCAATTCGGTAAAGGCTCTATCATGCGTCTGGGTGAAGACCGCTCAATGGACGTAGAAACCATTTCTACCGGTTCGCTTTCACTGGATATCGCGCTGGGCGCCGGCGGTTTGCCGATGGGCCGTATCGTCGAAATTTATGGTCCCGAATCTTCCGGTAAAACCACGCTGACGCTGCAGGTTATCGCCGCGGCGCAGCGCAAAGGCAAAACCTGCGCCTTTATCGACGCTGAACATGCGTTGGATCCGGTTTATGCCAAAAAGCTCGGCGTTGACATCGATAACCTGCTTTGTTCGCAGCCGGACACTGGCGAGCAGGCGCTGGAAATCTGTGATGCGCTGGCGCGTTCAGGCGCTGTGGACGTTATCATCGTCGACTCCGTCGCGGCGCTGACGCCGAAAGCAGAGATCGAAGGCGAAATCGGCGACTCTCACATGGGCCTCGCGGCGCGTATGATGAGCCAGGCGATGCGTAAGCTGGCAGGTAACCTGAAGCAGTCCAACACGCTGCTGATCTTTATCAACCAGATCCGTATGAAGATTGGTGTGATGTTCGGCAACCCGGAAACCACTACTGGTGGTAACGCGCTAAAGTTCTATGCCTCTGTCCGTCTTGATATTCGTCGTATCGGCGCAATCAAAGAGGGCGACGAAGTGGTCGGCAGTGAAACACGCGTGAAAGTGGTGAAAAACAAAATCGCCGCGCCGTTTAAACAGGCGGAGTTCCAGATCATGTACGACGAAGGCATCAATACCTTCGGCGAACTGGTTGAACTGGGTGTGAAGTACAAGCTCATGGAAAAAGCCGGCGCTTGGTACAGCTATAACGGCGATAAAATCGGTCAGGGTAAAGCGAACGCGACCAATTTCCTTAAGGAAAACCCGGCGATCGCTAACGAACTGGACGTGAAACTGCGTGACATGCTACTGAACAGCGCGGCGGCCGAAGCGCCAGGCGGTGCGCTGGAAGATGCTGCCCGCGAAACTAAAGAAGATTTCTAATCCTCCAGCGGGAGTGGTTGCCCACTCCCGTTTTTCATTTTACCTCTCCTCTCTTTTCTACCTCTTCGTTCTGCCGCCATAATTCCCTTCTGACTAAACAAGGTAAGGTCTATGTCTGAACAACCCCAACCCAAGGAAATTGCTTTTCCGCGCTTGTTCGATCGCGCCATGCGCATTCTGACGCAGCGCGATCACAGCGAAGCCGAGCTGCGTAAAAAACTGCAACAGTCGGTGCAGCAAGCAGCCTTTATCCAGCAAAGCGATCCGGAAATCATTACCGAAGCGCAGTTAGATAAAGTCGTCGGCTGGTGTTATGAGAACGGCTGGCTCAATGACGCCCGGTTTAACGAGCGTTTTATTGGCCCGCAGCGTATACGGCTGGAGCTGGGGCAGAAAGGCATCGCGCATCCTGACATCAACATAGCGATGGGAGCCTGTGAAGATCGACTGGAGGGCCTGCGCCGCGCAGCTGGCGGAACGCAAATTCGGTTTACCCTTGCCGACAGAATGGAAGGCGAAAGCGAAAGTTCAGCTTTATTTATTTACAGGCAAAAGGTTTTTTCGTGGAGGATATTCAGGCCGTTTCCAGAAATTTTGACGACTGAAAGTCGCACGGGGTTTTACTTCTCAGTGAAGAAAATTTATCTTATTCCCACTTTTTTGTTCCACTGAGCGGAAAGCTGCGCGGATGCGGCTTGCCTAACAGGACGGAACCTTCGTTAGCGTGATTCTAGGATAGATATGAGCAAGAGCACCGCTGAGATCCGTCAAGCGTTTCTCGACTTTTTCCATAGCAAGGGACATCAGGTTGTACCCAGCAGCTCCCTCGTACCGAATAACGACCCGACGCTGCTGTTCACGAACGCCGGCATGGTCCAGTTCAAGGATGTATTCCTCGGCCAGGACAAGCGCGACTATTCGCGTGCGACTACCTCGCAGCGCTGTGTACGCGCCGGCGGTAAGCACAACGATCTGGAAAATGTCGGCTATACCGCACGTCACCATACTTTCTTTGAAATGCTGGGCAACTTCAGCTTCGGCGATTATTTCAAGAAAGAGGCGATTGCTTACGCTTGGGAACTGCTGACGGGAGAAACTTGGTTCGCTCTGCCGAAAGAGCGCCTGTGGGTGACCTTCTATGAAACCGATGACGAGGTTTACGACATCTGGGCCAACGATATCGGCGTACCGCGCGAACGTATTATTCGTATCGGCGACAACAAAGGCAGCGCTTACGCCTCCGATAACTTCTGGCAGATGGGCGATACCGGCCCTTGCGGCCCTTGCAGCGAAATTTTCTACGATTACGGTGACAACATCTGGGGCGGACCGCCGGGAAGCCCGGAAGAGGACGGCGACCGCTATATCGAAATCTGGAACATCGTCTTTATTCAGTTCAACCGTCAGCCGGACGGCACTATGCTGCCGCTGCCGAAGCCGTCGGTCGATACTGGCATGGGGCTGGAGCGTATTTCCGCCGTGCTACAGCACGTCAACTCCAACTATGAAATTGACCTGTTCGACAAACTGATCAAAGCGGTAGCCAGCGTAACCGGCGCGACCGATCTTAGCAATAAGTCGCTGCGCGTCATCGCCGACCATATTCGCTCCTGCTCCTTCCTAATCGCAGACGGCGTGATCCCGTCTAATGAAAACCGCGGCTACGTCCTGCGTCGTATCATTCGTCGCGCGGTACGCCATGGCAATATGCTGGGCGCGAAAGAGGCGTTCTTCTTCAAGCTGGTCGCCCCGCTGGTTGAGGTGATGGGCCCTGGGGGTGAAGACCTGAAGCGTCAGAAGAGCCAGGTGGAAACAGTCCTCAAGACTGAAGAAGAGCAATTCGTGAAAACCCTAGAGCGCGGTCTGGCGCTGCTGGACGACGAGCTGGCGAAGCTGCAGGGAGATACGCTGGACGGCGAGACGGTCTTCCGCCTCTACGATACCTTCGGCTTTCCGGTTGACCTGACCGCCGACGTCTGCCGCGAACGCAACCTGAAAATTGACGAAGCCGGCTTTAAGAAAGCGATGGCGCAGCAGCGTCAGCGCGCCCGCGAGGCGAGCGGTTTCGGCGCTGCATACAGCAACATTATCAGCATCGACGCGGCGTCTGCCTTTAAAGGCTATGACCAACTCGATCTCGCGGCAACCTTGAAGGCAATCTATGTCGACGGCGTGGTGGCAGAGGAAGCAGCAGCGGGGCAGGAAGCGGTCGTGGTGCTGGATGAAACGCCGTTCTACGCTGAATCTGGCGGCCAGGTTGGCGACACAGGCCTGTTGACAGGGAAGAATGCTGAATTTAACGTTCAGGACACACAAAAATATGGTCAGGCCATCGGCCATATCGGTAAGCTGACGGCAGGTCATCTGCGTATCGGCGATCACGTTGAGGCGCAGGTTGATGAAGCGCGTCGCGCGCGCATTCGTCTGAACCACTCGGCGACGCATTTGCTGCACGCGGCGCTGCGCCAGGTGCTGGGCGAGCATGTTGCGCAGAAAGGCTCGCTGGTCAACGATAAATATCTGCGCTTCGACTTCTCGCACTTCGAGGCAATGAAGCCTCAGGAGCTTCATCAGGTCGAAGAGATCGTCAACGCGCAGATCCGTCGGAACCTGCCTGTTGAGACTGAAGTTATGGATATTGACGCTGCCAAAGGCAAAGGCGCGATGGCGCTGTTCGGCGAAAAATACAATCAGAGCGTACGCGTGCTGGCCATAGGCGACTTCTCCATTGAGCTATGCGCCGGTACGCACGCCGCGCGTACCGGCGATATCGGTCTGTTCCGCATTCTCTCTGAATCTGGCACGGCAGCAGGCGTGCGTCGTATTGAAGCCGTCACCGGCGAGGGCGCGCTGGCGCAGGTTTATGCCCAGAGCAGTCAGCTGCAGGATATCGCGCAGCTGGTGAAAGCCAACAGCGACAACCTGAATGACAAAGTGCGCGGCTTGGTCTATCACGTCCGTGTGCTGGAGAAAGAGCTGCAGCAACTGCGCGATCAGCAGGTCGCGCAGGAGAGCGCCTCGCTAAGCAGCAGCGCTATCGACATCAAAGGCGCGAAGTTGCTGGTGAGCGAGCTGAACAACATGGAGCCGAAAATGTTGCGCACCATGGTTGACGATCTGAAAAATCAGCTAGGCTCGGCAGTGATTGTGCTGGCGACCGTAGCGGAAGGGAAAGTATCTTTGATTGCGGGCGTGACCAAAGATCTGACTGACTGTGTTAAAGCGGGCGAGTTAGTGGGCGAGCTGGCGCAGCAGGTCGGCGGCAAAGGCGGCGGACGCCCCGATATGGCGCAGGCAGGCGGCACCAATGCGCAGGCGCTAAAAGGCGCGCTGGCAGGCGTTGAGGGCTGGGTCAGCAGCCGCCTGTAATGAAATGAACAATGCATCGTGAAAAGCGCTAGGGACTGAGGTTCCGGCGCTTTTAATACAATGTGCATCAAGTAATGACAAAGTCAGGTCGATGTAGTGTATTTCGGCTAAAATAACTATCAGCAGAACGTATTGGCGTAGCGACGTGCATTAGTGTATTTGTCATAGTCAATGTTCAGCGTTAAATGATGGATAATGCCGGGAGTCCAAACAGGCCCGACTCTTTTAATCTTTCAAGGAGCAAAGAATGCTTATTCTAACTCGTCGAGTTGGTGAAACCCTTATGATTGGCGATGAGGTGACTGTAACGGTGCTGGGAGTGAAGGGTAACCAGGTTCGTATCGGTGTGAACGCGCCGAAAGAGGTCTCAGTGCATCGTGAAGAGATTTATCAGCGCATTCAGGCCGAAAAAACTCAGCAAACGAGTTACTAACAGATTCAGCGCCTCGCACGCTTTTGCGAGGCGCGACTGCTTTCCTGCATTTCTTCTGTTTTCTTCCTGCGTTTATCTTGGTTTCATATTTTCCCACCCTATGGATTTTACTGTTGATAATTCACTCTTTTTGTCGGCAAATTGCGCCAATTGCGCATCATTTGTGCAAACGATGGGAAGGTGGGAAAAATTGTTTGACTTATAAGTGCGGGAAAGTAACATGTGCGCCACGCAATGCCGATGAGCGGAAATAAAGTTCAGACGCACAGTTCGGAAGAACGTGTAAGGTGAGGTGGCCGAGAGGCTGAAGGCGCTCCCCTGCTAAGGGAGTATGCGGTCAAAAGCTGCATCCGGGGTTCGAATCCCCGCCTCACCGCCATTTCCCGATGCATCCGTAGCTCAGCTGGATAGAGTACTCGGCTACGAACCGAGCGGTCGGAGGTTCGAATCCTCCCGGATGCACCATCTTTCTAAATATTTCTCAGTTACTACCCTTACTGCACTCGCTTCCCGACAGACCTTTTCTAATACGCTTTACTCTCCTTTCCGCGCTTACCAATTCGCACCCCTAATAAAATCCAAACCCACTGAAATTTCCGACAATTACGTTCGGGGTCGCGATATCACCTTTCTCTTAAAATAAAAATTGATAATTATTTCAAAGTATTAGCTGTTCACACCACTTGGTGACAACCTGTGCACATTAGGCTAATGTAATGGCTTATTCGTTGGATGTACGGAGTGACGATGTACGATCAATATAACGCACTGATTTTCGATATGGACGGCACGATCCTCGATACCGAGCCGACACATCGAAAAGCGTGGCATCAGGTACTGGAACAATATGGACTGACGTTAAGCGAATCGCAGATGGTTAGTTTTAACGGCGCGCCTAGCTGGCGGCTCGCGCAATTTATTATCGAAAAAAATCACTCCTCTCACGATCCGTATCAGCTCGCCGCAGAAAAAACCGCGGCGGTTAAAGCCATGCTGTTGGAAAACGTTTTGCCGCTTCCGCTGCTTGAGGTTGCGAAAGCTTACCACGGCCGACGTCCGATGGCGGTCGGCACCGGCAGCGAACACAGCATGGCGGATGCGCTGCTCACACAGCTGGGCGTGCGCGAACTCTTTACCGCCGTCGTGGGCGCTGACGACGTTGAACGTCATAAGCCGGAGCCGGATACCTTTTTACGCTGCGCCGCGCTGATGGGCGTCGATCCCACGCGCTGCGTGGTGTTTGAAGACGCTGATTTCGGCGTGCAGGCGGCGAAAGCGGCCGATATGGATGTGGTTGATATCCGTCTGCTGTGAGTGACGCACTGGCGCTGGCCTCCTTGTTTGGCAGCAGCTTTTTCAACGCAATGCTACTGCCGGAAGCTCTGATGCACTGCTGATAGCATTACTGGTAGCTAAAAAGGCTTCCGTTTTTGGGTTGATTGTCGTTGCATCAGTGGGAAATACGCTACGCTGGGTGGCATAACTAATATTTTCTTGGTTGCTTACTGATGTTGAAACAGCAGGGGCGATGGCATGATACGGCAGTAACGTGGTTGCACCGACTGGGACCTGCCGTGCCGCTGAGCTGGCTGCCGGTCCTGCTGTTTTTCGCCGTCGGGAAAACACTGCGTTATATCGTTATTGCGACCGGCACCTTACAGGGCATGGAATGGTGGCATTGATTCGCACAGATTCGAGGTTAGGGTTAACATTATGCTGAACAAAAATAAATTACTGTCCCAGCGGGAGATTAATGTGATCCCGGACGTATCTAAGGCGCTCTCTTGGCTGGAGGCGCATCCCAATGCCCTGAAAGGTATTGGCCGCGGCATTGAACGCGAAACGCTGCGCGTAAAGCCTGATGGTCATCTGGCTGAAAGCGGTCATCCCGAATCGCTGGGATCGGCGCTTAAGCACGACTGGATCACCACCGACTTTGCAGAGACGCTGCTTGAATTCATTACGCCGGTCGATCAGAACATCGACCATATGTTGGCGTTCCTGCGCGATGTTCATCGCCATGTAGCGCGCGAGCTGGGCGAGGAGTGTATGTGGCCCTTTAGCATGCCCTGCCTGATCGACGACGCCGATCATATTGAACTGGCGCAGTACGGCAGTTCTAACATTGGGCGCATGAAAACTCTCTATCGCCAAGGACTGAAAAACCGCTACGGCGCGCTGATGCAGACCATTTCCGGTATCCACTACAATTTTTCGCTGCCGCTGAGCTTCTGGCAGGAGTGGGCAGACGTTAAAGATGCCGAGAGTGGAAAAGAGACGATTTCTGCCGGCTATCTGCGTCTGATCCGCAACTACTACCGTTTTGGTTGGGTGATCCCCTATCTGTTCGGCGCTTCTCCGGCAATCAGCTCCAGCTTCCTGCAGAGACGCGAGAGCCTGCTGCCGTTTGAGACCGACGGCAAAGATTCGCTGTGGCTGCCTTATGCCACTTCTCTGCGCCTCAGCGACCTTGGTTACACCAATAAGTCACAGAGTGGCCTCGGCATCACCTTTAACTCGCTCGACAGCTATGTGAAAGCGTTAAAAGCCGCGATTAAAACGCCGTCCGAAGAGTATGCCGCTATGGGCACCAAAGACGCCGACGGCAACTGGCTGCAGCTCAACACCAACGTCTTGCAGATTGAGAACGAGCTGTACGCGCCGATCCGTCCAAAGCGCGTCACGCGATCCGGCGAAGCACCATCCGATGCGTTGCTGCGCGGCGGTATCGAATATATCGAGGTGCGCTCGCTCGATATAAACCCGTTCTCCGCTATCGGCGTCGACGCCAACCAGGTGCGCTTCCTCGACCTATTCCTGATTTGGTGCACGCTGGCCGACGCGCCGGAAATGAGCGCCGACGAAATGCTATGCAGTTGTAAGAACTGGAATCGCGTGGTGCTGGAAGGGCGCAAGCCGAACCAAAAAATTTTGGTCGGCTGTAGCGAAGCCGAACACTCGCTAGTTGAGGTCGGTAAAGCGCTGTTCGTCGATCTGCATCGCGTAGCCGAAGTGCTCGACAGCAATCAGGGCAGCACGCAGTATCAACAGGTTTGCGATCAACTAGTGGCGTCCTTCGACGATCCTGAGCTAACCTATTCGGCACGTATCCTGCACGCCATGAAAGAGAACGACGTGACCGGCACCGGTATCGTGCTGGCGGAACAGTATCGTCATATGCTTTGCGAAGAGCCGCTGGAAGCGATTAGCGAAGAAGATTTTACGCGTCAGGCGCAGGAGTCGGTTGCGGCGCAGAAGAAGCTGGAAGAGGGCGATACACTCGATTTTGAGGCTTATCTTGCCAGTCGCGAAGGTTAGAAAAGAAAAAGGCCACATCAATGTGGCCAAATTAAAATCTCTATTTTCAGTATTGTCAGGGATGATATAACAAATGCGTCTTTCATATATTCATGACGCTGGGCGAACAGAAAAGTTTCATCATTTATAGAAAAATTTCTATCAGGAGGTGACGTATGCCACTACTGGACAGTTTTACTGTTGACCATACCATCATGGTCGCTCCTGCAGTGCGCGTTGCAAAGACCATGAAAACTCCCCATGGCGATACCATCACCGTTTTTGACCTACGTTTCTGCCGTCCGAATAAAGAGATCCTCACCGAGCGCGGCATTCATACGCTTGAGCATCTGTTCGCAGGCTTTATGCGTAACCACCTTAACGACGACGCCATTGAAATCGTCGATATCTCTCCGATGGGATGCCGCACCGGTTTCTATATGAGCCTGATCGGCACGCCCGACGAGCAGCGCGTCGTCAGCGCGTGGAAAGGCGCGATGGAGGACGTTCTGAAAGTGAAAGATCAGAATCAGCTCCCTGAGCTAAACGAATACCAGTGCGGCAGCTACAAGCTGCACTCGCTGGACGAGGCGCAGCAGATTGCGCGTAACGTGCTGGCGCATGATATCGGCGTGAACCACAACGAAGATCTGAAGCTGCCGCAAGAGAAGCTGAAAGAACTGCACATCTAGCTTTACGACCGATGCCCATAAGAAAACGCCGCATTGTTGCGGCGTTTTCTTATGGGCGGGCGTCAGGAGCCGACAGAGGTTTCCAGCGGCGTCTGTAGCGTAATGCGCACCTGCTTCACCATGTTGTCCTGCACGTTGAGAATATCGATGGCGTAATCGGCCACCTTCACGCGTGTGTTAATCTCCGGGATCTTCTCCAACCCTTCCAGCAGCATGCCATTAAATAGTGCGCGCTTCCTGCTCCGGCAGACGCCAGTTAAAGGCGTTGTTGATTTAGCACACGTTGGCGTTGCCCTCCACCAGAGCGGAATCATCATTTTGCAGCATTACTCTTCCGCAAGAGTAGGGGACATTGAGGTGATGAAATCGCCGACGATCTCTTCAAGAATATCCTCGATGGTTACCAGCCCTTTGATATCGCCATACTCGTCGACCACTAGACCCGCTTTCTTCTTGTTGTGCTGGAACTTTACTAGCTGGATATTGAGCGGTGTGCCTTCCCGCACGTAGTAAACAAGGTTTCTTTGTTGAACTCTTTCTTCTCGGTCATGATGCACTAGGCTTTTACGGACGCGCAGCATGCCGACGCAGTCGTCCAGCGAGTGGTGAAACAGCACGATGCGGCCGTGAAGCGAGGTGTATCACCGATTTCCAGTCGTCGTTGATATTGATGCTGACGATCTCGTTGCGCAGCACCATGATGTCGTCGACGCTGACTTTCTCTAGGTCGAGCACCGACAGCAGCATATCCTGATTGCTGATTGCGACGCGACATCAGGCTGCGCAACTCATAGCCGATGGTGCGCAGCTCTTCTTTGCTCAGCGCCGAACTGCTGGCGCTCTCGGTTTTAATACCGGCCATGCGCATTAGCAGACGAATGATAGTGTTCAGCAGCTAGACAAGCGGTAGCATAATGTACTGCAGCGGCACCAGCAGAAAGCTGCTGGGAAAGACGACACGTTCGGAATAGAGCGCTACCACGGTTTTCGGCAGCACTTCGGTAAAGACCAGCACCACAAGGGTGAAAATGCCGGTGGCGACCGCCACGCCTTCGTCGCCGTGCAGACGCATGCCGACGATAATGGCCAGCACGGAGGCTAGGATATTGATTAGGTTATTGCCGATCAGCATTAGGTTAAGCAAGCGATCGGGACAGTGCAGCAGCTTTTCCACCCGGCGCGCGGCGCGGCTGACGTTTTTCGCCTTATGGCGCAGTTTGTAGCGGTTAAGCTTCATCATGCCGGTTCCCGCTCCGGCGAACCAAGCGGAAATCAGAACTATAACGATCAAGATAATAATAAGGTAGTGGTTAAAACCTGTTCCAACGAAGCAATTCCCTGTGTTAAGACGAGTGAGTCAGCAGGTGCTGTAAGACACGGCTGCCAAAGTAGGCCATGGTTAACAGCAGCGCGCCGCCGCAGTTGAACCAGACTACACGACGACCGCGCCAGCCTCTATTATAGTGTCCCCACAGCAAAACGATGTAGACGGACCAAGCGAGGATAGAGAGCAACGCTTTGTCGGCGTTCTCTATGCTGAACAGGTTATGCATATAAAACAGGCCGGTACAGAGCACCAGCGTCAGCAGCACTACGCCCACCTGAGTGATATGAAACATTTTGCGCTCAATGCTCAGCAGCGGCGGCATATCTTGGGTGAAGACCAGCTTTTTGTTCTTCAGCTGATAGTCGATCCACGCCAGCTGTAGCGCGTAGAGCGCGGCGATAATCAGCGTCGCGTAGGCGAACAGCGACAGGACGATATGGATCATCATGCCTGGCGTAGTTTCCAGATGGGTGATAAAGGCGTTAGGCACAAAGGTGGCGAACGCCAGATTGATCAGCGCGAAGCTGTAGACGAGCGGCAACAGTAGCCAGCCGCAATTGCGTGAAGCGACTATAGTCATAATGGCGCAAATCAGCAGGCTCACCAGCGAGCCGATATTCAACAGGCTGAGATTTTGTCCGCTGTCGACGTTAAAGATCCGCTGCCGCAGCGCCACGGCGTGCGCCACTAGCGAAACGCAGGCGGAGAGCACCGCCATTCGCCGCCAGCCGCTGTTGCGTTTCAACAGGCTGGGAATGATCAGTGCAAGACTCAGTGAGTAGGCGAACAGCGCTAGAAGCGAGAAAACGGACATAGATCCTTACAGGTATCAGTCAGATGAAAGCAAAAAGGCAGTATAGCGCCAGCGGAAGCTGCCTCCAACCGATCTGAGGCACGATAGCAGAGATCGTTGCAACTTCGTGTTATAATCCGCTGCATTATGCCGATCAGGCGCCTCGCGATTTTTTTGAGTGAGAGACAATGTTTGACAATTTAACCGATCGTTTATCGCAAACCCTGCGCAATATCCGCGGTCGCGGAAGGCTAACTAAAGATAACATTAAAGACACGTTGCGCGAAGTGCGCATGGCACTGCTGGAGGCGGACGTCGCGCTGCCGGTGGTGCGTGACTTTATCAACTGCGTCAAAGAGAGAGCGGTAGATCACGACGTTAACAAAAGCCTGACGCCGGGCCAGGAATTTATCAAAATCGCTCGCAGCGAGCTGGTCTCGGCGATGGGCGCGGAGAATAACGTGCTTAACCTGGCAGCGCAGCCGCCGGCTGTTGTGCTAATGGCGGGCCTGCAGGGCGCGGGTAAAACCACCAGCGTCGGCAAACTGGGTAAATTCCTGCGTGATAAGCACAAAAAGAAAGTGCTGGTCGTCTCCGCGGACGTTTATCGCCCGGCGGCGATCAAACAGCTTGAAACGCTGGCACAGCAGGTCGGCGTCGATTTTTGCCCGTCCGATCTGAGCCAGAAGCCGGTCGACATCGTTAAGAACGCGCTGAAAGAAGCGAAGCTGCAGTTCTATGACGTGCTGCTGGTTGATACCGCCGGGCGTCTGCATGTCGACGAAGCGATGATGGACGAGATCAAACAGGTGCATGCCGCAATCAATCCGGTAGAGACGCTGTTTGTGGTTGACGCTATGACCGGTCAGGATGCGGCGAACACAGCGAAAGCCTTTAACGAAGCCTTACCGCTGACCGGTGTGATCCTGACCAAAGTAGACGGCGACGCACGCGGCGGTGCCGCGCTGTCGATTCGTCATATCACCGGCAAGCCTATTAAGTTTATGGGCGTCGGCGAGAAAACCGAGGAGCTGGAGCCGTTCTATCCCGAACGTATCGCCTCGCGCATCCTCGGCATGGGTGACGTACTGTCGCTGATTGAGGATATCGAGAGCAAGTTTGACCGCGATCAAGCGGAAAAGCTAGCGAAAAAACTCAAAACCGGCGACGGCTTCGACCTCAATGACTTTCTTGAGCAGCTTAAGCAAATGCGCAATATGGGCGGCCTAGCGAGCCTCATGGGCAAGCTGCCCGGCATGGGCCAGCTGCCGGACAATATGAAGTCGCAGATGGATAATAAGGTGCTGGTGCGTATGGAGGCGATTATCAACTCCATGACGCGCAAAGAGCGTGAAAAGCCAGAGATTATCAAAGGCTCGCGCAAGCGTCGCATCTCTATCGGCGCCGGCATGCAGGTGCAGGACGTTAACCGCCTACTTAAGCAGTTCAACCACATGCAGCGCATTATGAAGAAAATGAAGAAGGGCGGCATGGCGAAAATGATGCGCAGTATGAAAGGCATGATGCGGTCAGGATTCTCCGGACGCTAAGCCTTCAGCAATAAATAAAAGCCCGAAAGGTTGCGCTCGCAGGTTGCTTTTTGCGCCGAAATGAGTAAAATTTTCGGGCTTTTTATACAGCACCCGGGCCCCGTTCCTCGATGGGACCCGGGTGTTTTATTAACTTAAGAGGATGTTATGGTAACAATTCGTTTGGCACGTCACGGCGCGAAAAAGCGTCCGTTCTATCAGGTCGTCGTTACTGACAGCCGCAATGCACGTAACGGTCGCTTCATCGAGCGCGTAGGCTTCTTCAACCCGATTGCTTCTGGTCAGGCTGAAACGCTGCGTCTGGATCTGGACCGCATTGAGCACTGGGTTGGCCAAGGCGCAACGCTTTCAGATCGCGTTAACGCGCTGATCAAAGAAGCAAAAAAAACAGCTTAATCTGTCACGGTGGTGTGCATGAGCAGAGAACTTGCCGCACAGCTTCCCGTTAAGCACATTATATTGGGCAAAATGGGCGCTGCTTATGGCATACGTGGCTGGCTCAAAGTGTTTTCCTCCACCGAAGCGGCCGAAAGTATCTTCGACTACCAACCTTGGTTCATTCAGCGCGCCGGTAAATGGCACCAAGTTGAGCTGGAAAGTTGGCGGTATCATAATCAGGAGCTGATCATCAAAGTCAAAGGCATTGACGATCGGGACACGGCGACGCAGTTAACCAATTGCGAAATTACGGTCGACTCGGCGCAGCTGCCGGAACTCGACGATAGCGATTACTACTGGAAAGACCTGATGGGTCTCCAAGTAGTCAACGTTGACAATTACGAGATGGGCAAAGTCACCGATATGATGGAGACCGGCTCGAACGACGTTCTCGTCGTGAAGGCGAACCTGAAAGATGCGTTCGGTGTGAAAGAGCGGTTAATACCGTTTCTCGATGAACAGGTTATCAAGAAAGTCGATCTCGCTACTGGCGTTATTGAAGTAGACTGGGATCCTAGTTTTTGATCTCCGAATCGCAAAGTAATGTAACGGCGAAAACGATATGGATTGGTGTTATTAGTCTCTTTCCAGAGATGTTTCGCGCAATTACCGATTACGGGGTAACTGGCCGGTCAGTAAAAAATGGCCTGCTCAGTATAGAGAGCTGGAGTCCTTGCGACTTCGCTCACGACCGGCACCGCACGGTGGACGATCGTCCTTACGGCGGCGGACCGGGAATGCTGATGATGGTGCAGCCCTTACGGGATGCTATCCACGCAGCGAAAGCGGCGGCGGGAGAAGGGGCTAGGGTGATCTATCTGTCACCTCAGGGACGCAAACTCGACCAACAGGGCGTTTGCGAACTGGCGATGCAGCAGAAGTTGATTCTGGTCTGCGGACGCTACGAAGGTATTGATGAGCGCGTGATCCAGACCGAAATTGACGAAGAATGGTCAATCGGCGACTACGTGCTCAGCGGTGGCGAACTGCCAGCCATGACGATGATTGATTCAGTGGCGCGGTTAATTCCTGGCGTACTGGGCAAACAGGCGTCGGCCGATGAGGATTCGTTCTCTAATGGTTTGCTGGATTGTCCGCACTATACCCGACCTGAAGTGCTGGAAGGCATGGAGGTACCGGCAGTCTTGCTGTCCGGCAACCATGCAGAGATTCGCCGCTGGCGCCTGAAACAGTCGCTGGGCCGAACTTGGTTAAGAAGACCTGAACTTCTGGAAAACCTGGCTCTGACTGAAGAGCAAACAAGGTTGCTGAAAGCGTTTCAGCAGGAACATCAGCAACAAAACGATGAGGCGGCAGAGTAATCTTCCGCGACTATTAGTTTACCCAGGATAAGAGATTTAATTATGAGCAACATTATCAAGCAAATTGAACAAGAGCAGATAAAACAGGACGTACCTTCCTTCCGCCCAGGTGATTCCGTGGAAGTGAAAGTATGGGTCGTTGAAGGTTCTAAGAAACGTCTGCAGGCATTCGAGGGTGTGGTTATCGCTATCCGTAACCGCGGTCTGCATTCTGCATTCACTGTTCGCAAGATTTCTAACGGCGAAGGCGTTGAGCGTGTCTTCCAGACTCACTCTCCAGTAATTGACAGCATTTCTGTCAAGCGTCGTGGTGCTGTACGTAAAGCCAAACTATACTATCTGCGTGAGCGTACTGGCAAGTCAGCTCGTATCAAAGAGCGTCTTAATTAAAGTATAGCTAATGCGACGTCTAAAAGTTAATAGCAAACAAGAGGCTGGCGTGATGCCAGCCTCTTGTTTTACGTCTGTGCTTCCGAGCACAGCACCTAATAAACCGCGGTATTCACCGGCTCGATCTCCAGCATAATCAAGCCTTAATTCATCGCGACAAGGTGTGCTCCACAGCGCTCTGCTACCGCGCGGCTGGCGTGGTTTTCTTTCGCCGCGAGGATTTCAATAACCTTTATCTCTCGTCGCGCAAATCCCCTCTCAAGCAAAAGCGCGACAGCGCGGCTGGCGACGCCCTGTCGCTGCATATCGCTGCGCACCCAGTATCCCAGTGCGGCAAGCTGGTCAGGTTCGCGGGCAAACCGTATCCCTGCGCCGTCTAGTAAACGATCGCTGGCATCGACAATGGCGCACTCCTCTGCCTCGCCTTTTATTCTCTGCTGCAGCGTAAAAGTGATCCAGCTGGCCGCTTCCTCAGGTTGATAGTCTGGATATGCCCAGACCATCCAAGGCCGTAGCGTATCCAGCGAGGCGTTAATGGCAGCGGTAAAAGCCGGGATATCTGCCAGAGTAAAAGGGCAGAGCTGGATCACTAGAGACATTGGCTTTCTAGTTGAAATAACGGGTGAAGATAGCTTATCAGGCGGCGTTGCCAAAGGTTAAACAGAATGTTTAACGATGACTTTACTTTTATTTATGTGCAATTAATTATATTAATTTTTTCATTAAAAATGAATTATTAAAATAATGTTCGCCTCATAAATTCTTATGGTAATACAAAGTGTACATTAATGGATTGCTTGTTTTACGTGCTGTGATAAAGTGTCTTACCTCCTGTCAGAGGATCACTAATCGCATAACGAGGAAAAAAGGATCGTAATCATGCAAAAAGACGCGCTGAACAATGTCCATATCGCTGACGAACAAATTTTAATCACGCCGGAAGAGCTGAAAGCAAAATTCCCGCTGAGTGCTCAGCAGGAAGCGCAAATCGCTGCTTCGCGTCAGACGATCTCCGATATCATCGCCGGTCGCGATCCGCGTCTGCTGGTGGTATGTGGCCCCTGTTCGATTCATGACACTGAAGCCGCTCTGGATTACGCTCGCCGCCTGAAAGATCTCTCTGACCAGCTGAAGGATCAGCTCTATATTGTTATGCGCGTCTATTTTGAAAAACCCCGCACTACCGTCGGCTGGAAAGGGTTGATCAACGATCCTTATATGAACAATTCGTTTGATATGAAGGCGGGCCTGCATATTGCGCGTCAGCTGCTGGTGAACCTAGTGGAGATGGGCCTGCCGCTTGCTACCGAGGCGCTTGATCCCAACAGCCCGCAATACCTTGGCGATCTCTTCAGCTGGTCGGCGATCGGCGCGCGCACTACCGAGTCGCAAACGCATCGCGAAATGGCGTCTGGCCTCTCGATGCCGGTCGGCTTTAAGAATGGCACCGACGGCAGCCTCGGCACCGCGATCAATGCCATGCGCGCCGCCTCCATGCCGCACCGTTTCGTCGGCATCAATCAGGCGGGCCAAGTTTGCCTGCTGCAGACGCAGGGCAATCCAGACGGTCATGTCATTCTGCGCGGCGGCAAAGCACCGAACTATGGCCCGGAAGACGTCGCGCAGTGTGAAAAAGAGATGGTCAAAGCGGGACTTCGCCCGGCCTTGATGATAGATTGCAGCCATGGCAATTCTAACAAAGACTACCGCCGCCAGCCTAGCGTCGCCGAATCGGCGATTGCCCAGATTAAAGATGGCAACCGCTCGATTATTGGCCTGATGCTGGAGAGCCACATCAATGAAGGCAATCAATCTTCCGAGCAGCCGCGCAGCGAAATGAAATTCGGCGTTTCCGTTACCGATGCCTGCATCAACTGGGAAACCACCGAAACGCTGCTGCGCGAGATGCATCAGGATCTGCAAGAGGTGTTGTCAGCGCGTCTGTCACATGAGGTATGATGAGCAATGGTGGCTGAACTGACCGCGCTGCGCGATCAAATTGATACCGTCGATAAGGCGCTGCTGAATCTACTGGCAAAACGGCTGGAGCTGGTGGCTGAAGTTGGCGAAGTAAAGAGCCGCTACGGCTTGCCCATTTATGTACCGGAGCGTGAAGCGTCGATGCTGGCTTCGCGGCGCAAAGAGGCGGAGACGCTCGGCGTTCCGCCCGATCTAATTGAGGATATACTGCGCCGCGTGATGCGCGAGTCCTACACTAGCGAGAATGATAAAGGCTTTAAAACGCTTAACCCGGCGTTGCGTCCGGTTGTCATTGTCGGCGGTAAAGGGCAAATGGGTAGCTTGTTTGCGCGTATGCTGACGCTATCAGGCTACAGCGTCAAAACGCTGGATAAAGAGGACTGGGATAGCGCGCCGTCGCTACTGAGCGATGCTGGCATGGTGATTATCAGCGTGCCGATCCATGTTACTGAACAGGTGATCGTCCAATTGCCTCCGCTGCCGGAGGACTGTATTCTGGTGGATCTGGCGTCGGTCAAGAACCGTCCCTTGCAGGCGATGCTGGCGGCGCACGCAGGACCGGTACTGGGCCTGCATCCGATGTTTGGTCCGGACAGCGGCAGCTTGGCGAAGCAGGTAGTGGTCTGGTGCGACGGCCGTCAGCCTGAAGCCTATCAGTGGTTCCTGGAGCAGATCCAAGTGTGGGGCGCGCGATTGCATCGCATCAGCGCGGTGGAGCACGATCAGAACATGGCGTTTATTCAGGCGCTGCGTCATTTCGCGACCTTTGCCTATGGGCTGCATCTGGCGGAAGAGAACGTCAACCTCGATCAGCTACTGGCGCTCTCGTCGCCGATTTATCGTCTGGAACTGGCGATGGTAGGGCGGCTGTTCGCGCAGGATCCTCAGCTCTATGCGGACATCATTATGTCCTCGGAGAGCAACTTGGCGCTGATCAAACGCTACCATCAACGCTTCGGCGAAGCGATTAAGCTTCTGGAGCAAGGCGATAAGCAGGCCTTTATCGATAGCTTCAATCGCGTCGAACACTGGTTTGGAGATCACGCCAAACGCTTTATGGGCGAAAGCCGCAGCCTGCTGCGCTCTGCTAACGACAGCCGGCCGTAGAAAAAACGACATCCTCACGGATGTCGTTTTCTTATACGCTGCGCGGGGCGGCTCTACTCTACCGCGACAACATTCTCGCCGGGATAGCACCCCAGCACCTTCAGCATGCGCGTCAATCCTTTAAGCTCATGCAACGCCTGCTGCATGCTGCTGGATTCAAGATTGCCCTGCACGTCGATATAAAACATCTCTTCCCACGGATTGCCGTTAATCGGGCGCGACTCCAGCTTGCTCATAATCAGGTTATGCTGACGCAGGACTAGCAGCGCCTCAACCAGCGCGCCCGCCTGCTGGCCGGTTGCCATTAGCAGCGTTGTTTTTGCCGGAACCTGATCGGAAACGGCGATGGCTTTGCACGCCAGCACGATAAAGCGTGTATGGTTCTGCTGCTGATTCGCTAGGTTGCGCTCCAGCACCTGCAAATGATAAAGCTCGCCGCCCGCTTCGCTGCCCAGCGCGGCCGCTTTCGGCGAATTCAGCACGGCGACTTTTTCCATGGCGGCGGCAGTGCTCTCGGTATATTCGATCTTCCAGTTCGGAAAGCGGCTAATAAACTGGCTGCACTGTTGGAAAGGCTGAGGATGACTGTAGACGGTTTCAATCTGCTGCAGAGCGGTCGAGCCTGTGACCAGCACGCAGTGATCGATTGGCTGAGTCAGTTCGCCGACAATAGAAAGGCTGGTCTGCTGCAGCAGATCGTAAACGTCATTAATCGAGCCGGAGCTAGTGTTCTCAATCGGTAGCACCGCATAGTCAGCCTGACCATTCTCTACTTGGCGGATGATGTCCTGAAACTTCAGACAGCCGATCTCTACCATATTGTCGAAGTGGCGCGCGGCATACTGGCGCGCGGCAAGATGCGAATAGGAGCCTTTAGGGCCGAGGAAAGCGATGCGGGCGGCCAGCGTGTGCGTGTGGTTCAGGTTTTTCTGCAGCAAAGTCTGCTGTGTTAGAACGGAATCCTCAATGATCTGCTGAAATAGTCGCGTAATGTAGTGCGCATCCAGCTGATGCTTTTTGCCAAGTACGATGAGGTGTTCCAGCAGCGCGCATTCACGTTCTGTATCGCGAATGGGGCGGTGCGTCGCTAGTTTTTCTTCGGCGACCTTAACGGCAAGGGCACGACGCTCCGCCAGCAGCGTCAGTAGTTTCTCATCAACGGCGCTGATTTGGTCACGCAGCGCCAGCAAAGGATTGTCGGGATTCATAGGGCACACCTGTAAGCTGTCCAATAAAAAAGCTCCACC
>BBOA01000003.1 GCA_001485295.1 Type-B symbiont of Plautia stali | reverse complement strand
TTATAAATTGATTTTTGTCCGGGATGTCGGCCCCATTTTCATTTTTTGCCAGCTTTTGGCTCAGAAGTTGCGTCACGCTTTCGGCAAATTTTGGGTTATTGCTGATGGCCTGCGCGAGCTTGTTCAGCGTATCTAAATCAGACGGCGCGTTGTCAACAACCGCATTCACCCGCTCATTCACCGCTTTAGGCGTCGCTGCAGTGCTCTCGTCCGCGCTGTGCGTGGCATTACTCAGCTGCACAAACCCTTTCGCGGCCAATGTGGCATCCGGATGGTTGCGCGAATTGGCATGGGCCTCAAGGGCCGCCTGTGTGCCTTCCAGCTGCTGCTTTAGCCAGGCGGTGCGATTGGCCAGCTCCCTGGGCGGTCGGTTGGTGATGCCTTCCGGGCCACCCAATACCGGGTCTGAGGTTTCTATCTGGTAAATGCCGTCTTCCCATGCCGGGGATTCTTTCAAATAACTCATCTTAGCTGCTCCCATGATTATAAACTCCGTCATACTGGGCGGTGTGGTTATAGCGTAACGGGACGGCGGTGTAATCGAGCGCCGCCAGTTCACAACGTGCCGGGGCAAACGCCGCCAGCGTCTGGCGTAACAGCGCCCCCTGGTCATTGTTAATAATCTGTTTCAATACCACCCGGTAAAGCGCCCAGCGGCATTCTGCTGGCCAGGTACGGGTCAGGGGTTCCCCCAATGCCGCTTCCCCTTCGCTTAATTCGACGTCTCCGAAGCCCAGACGGCGAATGACTTCACGTACCGACCAGGGGGTGCCTTTATAGCGGTGCAGTTCAATGGCGTTTTTCAGCATCGCCCGGCGGGCATCGTCGGATTCGGCTAGATCCCAGCCATTATCGCCGGTCAGCGACAGTTGTTCGGCCAGCCAGGGTAAGGCACTGGTTTCGGTCATATCCATCAGGTAAACCAGCAGCGGCGTCAGGTCAAGCTGCTGCAATCGGCCCGCTAACATTGCCAGCCACTGAAAGCGGCTATCGTCGGCTAATGGCGGGAGTAGTAAGGTCTCGTGGGCAGGGGTATCGGGTGTAATATCAGTCATTGACCACCCCCACTAACGTCAGGTCGATGTTTTCACACCAGGGCCATTCGTTTTCTTTCACCACCTGCAGGGTCGGTTGTTTAAGCTCGACGCTGTAAACCCAGCTCGACGCTGTAAACCCCGTTGACCGAGAGGGTGGCTTGTATCTGGCTGGGAACGATATCACGACCCAGCTGTGCGGCCTGCTTGTCCATATAATGCCGGGCGGCCTGCTTCACTTCTGCCATGACCTCGGCGCTATCGTAGCCAGCATAAACGCGGATAGCCGCTTCAATCCGGTAAGTCACCTTAACCGGCGAGGCCACCTTGACGGTATCCGTTAATGGGCGCACCTTTTCATCCGCGCATGTGCCGTTGACCAGGGCCAGCAAGGTGTCGGACGGCAGACCGGTTTTGACCAGTGGATAAAGCGCCACCGTACCCGGTACCGGGCGCATCACCGCCACATCGCGGATATCCTGATGGGCACTCATGGCATGAAAACGGTACGCCTCGCGCGAACCGGCGTTGCTAAATGACGCGGGGGCCAGCCGGATACGCTCACGCAGATGCGCATCCTCTTCCGGATCAGCACCACCGGTACTGGGTTCGGTATTGGTCACGCTCAGGTCAGCATCGTTGATGCCGTCGAGCAAGGTGCTGATTTGCGCCGGTTGCCAGCCGTTGCCGAGTGTGCCGCGCTCGGTACAGGTAGCCGTCACGTTGGCAGTGGTGTCGCTCAGGGTGACCGCTTCATCGGTGGCAAAAACAATACTGTCGCGAGCACTGACGCGCGTGCCCGCCGGAATAACCAGCGGTGTGGCGGGAGGCGCTTCGAGCTGAAACCGCAGGCGGGTACGGGCTGCCGCAGCCGCCAGGCGGTATACGCCGACCAGTTCACCCAGATAGTCCAGCATCGGGGCGCTGGCAAAGGCCACCAGATTCTGCTCGGCGATATCCTGAATCGCCAGGCGTACCAGCGCCTTACGGTAAGCCATCAGGTTAATCAGCAGCCGTTCATCCTGCGCAGGATAGAGCGTCTTGCCACTGACTTTTTCATACCAGGCTATCATTTCAGCGGTCAGTGCCGCCGCATCGGTGTTGATAAATACCGGCTTCTTGTCCGTTAACGCCATGCGCCCTCCGTCATCTGCGGCGTGCCGTCCGTTATCAGCTGCCAGCGTATCCGCAACCAGAGATGCTCTGCTTCAGCACGCGGTTTTACCTCAAGGAGTTGTATCCGTGGCTCCCAACGGCGCAGCGCATCGACCGTCTCTCTGACCACATGGGGAATGGCCTGCTCGATGGGCATATCCAGATAGCGGTACAGGTTGCTGCCAAAATCGGGTCGATGCAGGTCTGCACCACAGGGCGTACCCAGAATAATACGCATGGACTGCGCAATATCGGCCAGCCCAGAAACGCGTTCACCGGGACGGTTTAGCGCGGGCTGCCAGTAAACGGACGTTGCATAATCATTTTTCATACTGGCAGCCTGACACAGGCGGGCGACTGGGGGTATTAAAGCGCGTTAAAGCCTACGAGCGCTTATATCGGTGTGCCCGTTGGAGTGCCATTATTGCCATTGCTATGCATGTGGTTATCCACTGATGTGTAGGCCGTTCTGATGTCCTCACTGGTCTGGATACCCCCCTTGATATCCAGTGACCCGTTAATATTCGCGCCACCGTCCCCGGACAGTCCGCCCTGATAAGTCAGTCGCTTTTGCACCGTCAGGTTGCCGGTCGAGAGGGTATCAGGCGCATCGAGTGTGAGCAGTTTACTCGCTTTCACCGTCGCATTTTGCGTCTGAATATGCACTGTGTCCTGGGTGGTCAGTATCAGGGTCTGGAGGGTGCCGCCGACGGCCATCACATGGGTTTTGCGGTCATACTCGACAAAGGTACCGTCGGCAAAGTCGACCCGGCGTTTGTCGCGTGACGCAATCGCCGGTCGATCGATTTGCGAATAAACCGCGCCGAGCACCACACCATCATCGCCATAGGGGTCAAGTAACAGTTTGACCTGCTCGCCAATATCCGGTAGCCAGTAGTCCTTGTTATTCTGTGTGTTGCGCTGCAATACCTCAAGCCAGGCAGTACGCAGATTATCCAGCTCAGGCAAACGAACGCGTACCCGCACCGTTTTCTCATCCACCGCACTCACCGTGCCCGTGGTAAATTTGATACCGCTCATCGGGTTTTCTCCTGTTCAGCGGAGTGCTCTGTTGTCACCACGCCAATACTGCCGTCGGCTTTTTTGCCGATGACCATCAGCTTCTGTGGGTTGCTGGCCTTGCCTTTTTTATGCGGGTTGGCAATCGGCCCCTGACCTAACTCCAGTTCGCAGGTATAGCTACTTTGCCGGTTAAGGTCATGCCGCACCGAGGTGACGAGCCACACCCCGGACAGGCGACCGAAGTCCGTCAGTTGCACCGTGATACCCGCTTTGAGCCGGGTCTGACCCGGCAAGCTGAGATTTGCCGTGCGCTGGTATTCATTATGGCGGTTAAGTCCGGCACATAGCTTGCTGACCGCTTCATCGCGGGTGCGTGCCCGGTTTTGCATGTGCAGCGTATCCGCACTGGTGGTTCGGCTTCCCTTGGCAGGGACGGTTTCCTCTGCCACCGTGCCAATGCTGCCATCAGCCAGCACCCCGACGGTGACCCGTTTTTTGGTGCGGGTGTCTTGGTATTTAACCTTGCCTTGCTGATAAATGCGATTCAGTGTATCGCGCAGGGTAAAGCGGCTCACCGCTGATGGCGTCAGCGTCAACAGCGGTGTGGCTTCACGCAATGTCGCACGATGGGAAAACACCAGCGCCTTATCGGTCACCTTGACAATATAGCCATACTCACGTCCCAACCGGGTGATAAACGCCAGATCGGTTTCGTTATACTGCGTCACCCGGTCGAGCGTCAAAAGCGCAAGGGACCCTTCCAGCCGCAGATGATGTTTTTTGGCTATCCGGCTGGCGATAGCCCGCAGCGTGGTGGCCTCAAAGGCCCGGTTACTGCGGGTACGCAACGCGCGGGTGACCGGGGCCGATAGCCCCCCCGTAACCGTACGCTGTCCGGCGGGCTGGAAAATTCCAGCTCATCCAGGGAGAACGTCCCGCACGCCAGCAGCGGTTGACCGGCCAGACCTATCGCCAGCGTCAGGCTGTCGCCTTTGCCCGGATACCAGGCCTCGCGCCAACGACCGTCACTGTCTTCCAGTTCGACTTCAATTTCATCCGATTCCCCGGCCAGCCGGTCGGTAAAGCTCACCGACAGCACATAAGGCGTCACTTCCCGCGAGATATCTTTCTGGTCGTAGTGCAGGGTAAAGGTAGGCGTATCTACCGGGGTTATCGTGTCAGACCGGGGGGTTAGCGCAGCCACGGTGGTGTGTTCTCCTCGGTGTCATCCGCGGCAATGACAGGGATAAGCAGCTGCACCCCTGCCGGGAGTGACGCGGTAATGGCCACCTGCGGGTTAGCCATAATGATGCGCCCATAGCCCAGCGGGTCGCCATAATAGTGATGCGCCAGGGTGTCCCAGCGTTCGCCTTCACGGGTGGTATGGATCATGACGGCAGGCGTATCAGCAGACATCATTATCTCCTCCGGCTAATAATACGGCTGGCCAGGCGACTCAGCGGTGCGGATTGATGCTGGTAAACCGTCACGGCATTGCCAACCAGACCGGCGACGGTATCGAGCGCACCGGGCAGATGTTGACTCTCGCCCGGCGCAAGGCCGCGCAGAGTGTCCTGGGCATGGTCTATCATCGTTGCCGCTTCACCGCTCGCCCGCAGGAGCGGGATAGCGTCGGGTAAGGTGTCGGTTAACTGGCGCAGCCAGGGTTGCGATTGCGCCAGCGGGGCGACCACATCGCCGAGACTGGTCAATACGCCGGGTACGCGGGTCAGCGCCGCCACCGGGTTACTTTTCATCTGTCGTGCGACCCGGATGACACTGGAGGCGGTCTGTAGCGCCGATTGCGCCTGCCGGGCAAAGCCCACCGCCTGGCGCAGCGTCTGGCCCAGCCCCGACGCGGGCAAGGCCGCCTGCCGGGTCTGATTCAGGTTTGGCAACCCGCCTTTGACGGCAGGGGGGCTCAGCGGCTTTTGCGGGTCGCCGGTATATTCGCGCAGTGTTACCTCAACCGATAGCGCCTGGGCACTGCCCTGCGCGCTGCAGAGCTGGGTACTCAGCGACAGGTCGGTGATCACAAACCAGCCCTTGTAATCGCCGTTACCCAGCACAAAGGCCAGCGCCTGATGGGCACGGCTCGCCGCCTGCAACCGTTGCCACTCACGCGCCGGATCACAGTAACGCTGATGAAGCACCAGGGTCAGATGGTACTCATCCAGTTTTGCCCCGGTAAACTGTAAGCCCGGCTTGTGGCCAATGCGTGTCTGCTCGGCAAAGTCATTGCCAAAAGTCCCGTCCAGGGCATCAAAGCTGGTGCCCAGCTGAAAAGGGATATCCCCCAATACGGCAAACATTATTCCAGCCTCCTGCGCTGCTGTTGTTGCAGTACGCGCGCCAGCATCTGCTCCAGTTCGCGCACACCCAGACTCAACGCCTGCTGCACCGCTGAACCGGGGGTTTGCGACCGACCATCAAGCACAATATTGGGACTAAAATGCACCACGATACCGCCCTGGCCTGTCGTCCCATGCCCCATCGGCCCCGCCCCGTTCGGTACCGCGGGGATGGAAGCGGGTCGCCATCCAGGCAGACCCGGCAGTGCCAGCCCTGCGCCTGCCTGCAACAACGCCGCCAGCCAGTCGCTGGTCGCGCTGCGAGTTTTTGGGGTGGTGCGTCGGATACCGATTGCCGCCCCCTCAACGATATTGTCCCCAAAGCCCATAAAGACCCGTGAGGGGCTATTAATACCCAGCGTCTCGCTAAACCAGCTTTTGATACTGCCGCCAAACTCAGTGATACTCTCTCTCGCCGCGGTCAGCTTGCTGCGAATACCACTGACCAGTCCCTCAATCAGGTTGCGACCGAAATCGGTAAAATTGGCGGGTAACTCAATAGTGAAATAGCGCATGACCCCCGCGAACGCCTTATAGAACAGTCCCACCGGCGACCAGTTGATAATCAGCGCCGCGATGCCACCGATGCCGCCGGAAAACGCCTGTTTGATATCCGCCCAGCGGGCTTTGAACCAGGCGCTAATGGGCCCCCAAGCGGTAAATCAGAAAAGCGCCGACAGCAATACCGGTGATCAGCAGCCCAATGGGATTAAGCATCAGTGCCCGGCCAATAAACAGCACGGCACGTCCCGCTATCATCAGGCCACGCACCAGTCCGCCGCCGAGCACTGCCCCCAGACGCAACGCGCCGCGTGAAAGTCTGCTCATAAGTCCGGCCAGACGGCGAAGGCTACCACCCCGGCTAAAAGCGGCAGACATCAGTAACCCGCCGCTGCGAACTGTCTGAAAGCCTTTCCAAAGCGAGATAAATGGGGTGGCAACCAGGTTTAACACCATTCGCACACCCAATAGCCCGATTTTAAAGGCCAGCAATCCCCCAACCACACCGGCAATGCTTTGCACAAGTTGAGGGTTAGCCTGAACCCAGCAGTTGATCTGCGTTATCAAGGGCACAACCGTATCGACAAATCCGACGACTTGCGGTGTGAGCTGCTCCCCTATACTGATCCCCAAATCACTGCTGGCGATCATCAATTGCTTCATTTTCTCAATCGGCGATGCCAGTCGCTTGGAATAGTCCTCTGCCTGCACGTCGGTGTTGGCGGTGCTCAAGGATTCAGCACGGATAGTGCGGTACTTCTCCCTATTGGCCAGCATCGGACGGACAAAAGCCATCATCTGCATATCGGCGAACAGCTCACCCAGCCCAAAATTTTGCTGAAGTGCCAATAACGCCTTATCGCGTGCCTTATCGTCTTGCAGTGCCATCGCCGATTTAAATTGTGCCAGGGCTTGCGGACTTTTTCGCGCCAGATAGGTTTGCAGGGTATTCATCATCCCTTCAATCGGCGAAATGCCATACGCTTTTTGCTGCATTAACGACTTTTCAATATCGATATGCACATCGGCAAAGCGTTTTCTTGTTTCTGGGGCATACAGTTTTTCGAGAAAATTATTAAAATTGTTCGCTGCTTTATCTGAACTGCCCGCCCCAATTTTTGCCACCTGTAAGGCGGCCACCATCTCCGCAACGGCTTCCTTACCCTGCGCTACACTCGCCATTTGTGGGGCTAGCTCGGGTAACCACTTCACCTGATCAGCAATTTCAAACGATCCTGCTTTACCCCCATAGGTCATGATGTTCTGTACGGCAGCAAAATCTTTGGCTGCGATGCCTAATGATTGTTTGGTGGTAAAAGCGGCTTGCGCCCACAGTTCTGCCGGGGTTTTTGTGGCCGTCGCCGCGCGGGCAATACTTGGCAGGTAGGCGCGCAGATCATCCAGATTATCGATATTATTGCCAATCAGTGAACTGCTTGCTGCCTGTAAATCATCCTGAGTCTGGTTGTACTTCAGGCTCCAGGCACGAATATCCTTGCCCAGTGCGTCGCGGGTTTTCGTGTTAAAGCCCGCCGTGATCGCCATATCGATCATGTTGTCCTGAAAGGACATGTACTTTTTTACTGACGGCTGAACGGCACCATAGGCCGCCCGAGCCATGCCGTAGCTCTCCAGTCCCTGACCGTAGATCTTCATGCGATTATCACGCAAGGCGGTCGAGGTGGCGGTGGCGCGAGTCAGGCGTGCCTGCTGGCTTTCCAGTCGGGACAGGGTATGGCCAACGTGGGTCAGTTCACCGTTCAGGCGGCGGGCTGCATCTCCGCCAATGTCGCCGTATCGGCTAACCGCCCGGGTCAGCGATGCCTGACGCTGCTGTAGTTGAGTGGTCGCCGAACTCAGCCGTTCCAGTGTACGCTGAGAATTCCCCATAACAGCCCGGAACGTGCCGTGCAGGGCGGCGAAGACGACAACACCAATTGAAAAACGACTCGCCATAAGGGTAAACTCACTAATAATGAATAAGGAGAGCAACCATGGAAACGAGTCTTAACCTCTATAACGGGCTGATCGGTATGGTGCTGGCGGCATGTTACTGTTATGGCCTGTACTGGGTAATAGCGCCCATGGTGGCCAGAAGCGAGTCATGGATAACCATTTTTATGATGTCCGGCATCGCTACAGCGGTGATTGGCCTGGGTTTAGCCCTTCTTGCGTTCTGTTTTGGCCCCTTTATCGCACTGGCTTTTTTCGCCGCTGAAGGTTTTTTTCGCTTTCTTTTTTGGACTATTCGCCGTATTCGCGCTTTATCTGCTCGCCCGCTTCCTTAAGGTAGCCCTCAAATTCTTCCACCGGCAGTCCGTCAATCTCACTGGGCTGCCAGCGAAACCACCTCGCCAGTAACGCCTCCGCCTTACGCAGTTGTCCCGGATACTGTATCCAGCCCCGCAAAGCCGCGAAATCGGCCATGCAATGCCTGGTAATCCGCCAAATCCATCTTGTCCAAATCTTCCGGTAACAGCCCGGTCATGCTGGCAACCAGCAATTCATCTAAATCAGACGGATCCTGACTTTGCTTGCGTACCTGCTTCATGTCGCGCACGGTCAAACGACGCACGGTGACCTGCGTCAGCATCTCGCCATTGGCCAGTGGATAGGGAAAACGCAGAGGGTAAGTGTCGTGCATAATAAGCTCCTGGGTTGAGGGGATTTCTTGACCCTGACAGTCTGGCATTCGGGTGGGTCAGGGGCTTTTAAACGCCATTAAGAAGACAGGGACGATAACGCCCCCTTGAAAACGGATGGCGCGCTAACCACCAATATTGGCCCGGTAGTCTGCCAGCATATCCACCCCGCCCACGCGAAAAATATTCGCCATGTAGTCCAGCTCCAGTAATTCTTCGCCATCCAGTACCTGCTTGATATAGGTGCAGGTAAAGGCGCTGCTTAAATCCGGATCCTCATGCTGCCTGAAGGTGCCCAGCGGGTTCTTTTTGAACATCACCGTCATATAGGTCACCATTGGCACTTCATTGAACCGCCCTTGGCTACCAAACTGCTGAACACTGCAACGGCACTGCAGCTGGTAGGTGCTAAACGGGTTGGCGACCAGCCGGGCGACATCGGCGTAGAAACTGTTCCACTTGATTTCTCCCTCCAGTTTGTCAAAACCGTAGGGCAACTCTATCTTGCCCACCAGACCGAGCGCCTTGCGCTCCTGCATGATGGCCTGTATCTCCGGGCATTTCACCTCTTCGGCTCGCCCCAGCAGATTATTGCCATTAACGTAAATATTGGCATTGCTGATGGCGTTAAGCTGAATTTTACCGGTCATACGCATTCTCCTCGATAACATTAATGCCGCCGACAGACCACGCCCGCGCATCACTTCTGCTTTCCTTTATTGCACGCCCGCTTATCACCGCCACCCGGTAGCGCTGACTCAATACCGGGTGTCCACCTCTCCTTATCATGATGCGCTTCCTTTCAGGTTAGCCAGAAACTCGGCGGTAATTTCGGTTTCATAGGTCAGCCGCTCCATCGGCGGGGGCGGAGTATAGGCGTAATTCAGCAGCAGATGCCCGGCAGACAGCTCTTCTTGCGTGTTACGCGCCTTGTCATACCAGCAGCGAAAGCCAAGCAGTGCGCCATCGCCTATCAGCTTGCGCCCGTAGGCATTGACCGACTCGCACAGGGCATCAATCAATGCCTGATCTATGGGCCTGTCCATATACTGCAGACTGAAAAAACGCAGCGCCTCGTCGAGCATATCGCCGGTGCGCCGCACGTTTTCAAAGTTCTTCATATGGGTGACGGCCGGAAACGCCGCCGTGCGGTTGCCCCATAGGCGCAGGCCGGTACCAAAACCGTTAAATACTGTAGTAATGCCGTTTTCATTAAGCTGGTTAACTTCACTTTGGGCATCCCCGAGCTTCGCCGACAGCGCCCGCTCCATGCCGACAATCCCGGCAATCTCCTGATTGGAGGACGACCACCAGAACCCTTTTTCCAGGTCGACTTTCGCCCGCAATCCCGCTGCACGTTGCGAGAGCGGCTCCAGGCGATTTTTGTTGCTGGCCTTGTCATACACCAGGGCATGCGGATAGCACAGGCGCACCCGTTCGGAGGCAGTGTTGAAGTTGATGGTGCCAGACGATCCACGACCGGCGATAGCCTGCGCAAAGGTGGTGCCAATCGGCGCATCCACATAGGCGATGGCCTTGAGCTTGTCGGCATAGGCCGCCAGCTCGGCAGTGACCGAGGTCTGGGTACAATAGACTGGCGCAATCAAAATTTTGGCGTCATAGCCCAGCAGATTATAAACATCGTCGAGCACCTTGATGCCGCTCCGTCGTCCGGCGGTATCGATACTGCCCAGAATATCTGCCGCCGTGACCTGACCGGTATCCAGATGATCGTAGCTGGCGATACAGGCTTCGCCTGCCGGGATAGCGCCTTTGGCTTGCCGCGTTAACGTCCCGCTCACCGGCTCAAGCTGATAATCCGTCTCTCGCCGATACGTGGTTTTGCTGTCGGCGCTTTTCAATACCAGTGCGCTCACGTACCCATAGCGAAGGCGGGCACGTTGATGCTGTGCATCAAATTTCAGGTCGCTTTCATCCACATGCTGGGTGTGTCGTGTTGGATCCAGTACGTTGATAACCACCACGGTACCGGCCCCATGATCGTAAATCGCCCGCAGCGCCTGCGGTAGGGTAAAACCGGCGATTTCCGGGCCAAACTGGGCGGCGTCCTTTTCTGACAGGCATTGTATCGGTTGATTCACCGCGCCGGTTGGGGCAGTGCCTATCAGTCCTATCACCGATGATTTGACGGCGCGTACCGGACGGGGCCGCGCTCGACCTCAATGGTCTCCGGGCCGTGTAAATAGTTAGCACTCATGTTTTTTCTCCCTCCGTGCCCGGGCTGTCTGTTTTCTGCTTGCCCGCCTTCTCTGTCGGCGAGGGGGGTGGCGGGCCGGGATTTGACCGGACGCGCCGCCGGTTCAAGGTAGACCGGTTGCGCATCCAGGCGTGTCAGATAGCCGAGACACACCAGTGTCTGGGTGTACTCATGATCTTCCGGCATTTTCACCTCCCGCCCCGGCCAGAGCAGGACTTCCTGCAGCACCTCGCCGGTACGCAGGGTGACGCCACTGGGTGGGCCGTCATAACGAAACAGGGCCATCTTTATTGCTCCTCAGGGTTTATCTGGGTTAACGGGGGATGGTCTTCGGGGCTGTCGTTCTGGATAAAAACCGTCACGGTCTCAATGGTGAGCGCGTACTGCCACAGCCCCTCGCGCTGCCCCAAAAAGACCTCCTCGACCAGCCAGATATCACGCTGGCAGTCGGGTGGCCGCCAGCCGCCCAGACACTGGCGCACCTGGTCAAGCACCGCCACCGCGCCGTCTTTGCCGTTAAGCTGTCTCACCACCACCGTGGCGGTCAGTCTGACGGTCTGCGGCTGAATAACCACCCCGATATCCTGCGTCTGGCCAAAATTTGATTTGCCGTAGCTGACCAGCACCGCCCCGCGCGGATGATTCAGGCGAAACTGCTCAGGCCGTTCAGGGAAGAAATCCACATGCAGCCCTGGCAGCTGAAGGCGCAAGCGTTCAACCACCGCGCTCAGTAGGGTGCAGGTATCCATCAGTAGCGCTCCAGCAGGCCATCAGGGCCACCGAACTGCCGTTCCCGGCTGCGGACACGGTATTCCCCCGGCTCGGGCATATCCCGTTGCGTTGCCTGAATGCCCAGCGTCAGCTTGCCGTCGCGCAACGCCACCAGGGTTTTCTCTGTGGCGCGATAGCTTTCCTTCACCGCGTCCGGCAGGTCACCTTCAGGGCGGCGGCGATAGAGGGCATGGCACACCAGATTCAGCGCCAAATCCCTGAGGACAGTGGGTACCTGGGTCAGCGGCAGGGTATAGCGCCCGCGCAGATGGGCATCAATCAGCTCGACCGCATACCGGATGGCGTCATTCACCACCGTTTCACTAACGACGTCCGGCAGCGCCTGGTCAATCGCCATGGTCATCCCGTCCTGCGTCAGCTCAATCAGCGTCTGACGGGGAATAACCGCCGCCACATCATCAGGTGTGCAGTAATCCATCAGATACCTCGCACCATGCGGATAAGCTGGCCTTCGGCAGTGGCGCTATCGAGCGCGACACCGACCGTGGAGGCCGGTAATGCGCCTTTTTCCAGAGCAGACTCCGGCATAACCCGACCCTGGTCATCGGATTTCAGTAATTCGCCGACACTGATGGCACTACCGGCCTCGACCGCCATAATGCCCAGGACATTGACCGGCACGACATCGCCTTTTTTGCCCGCGATGTCAGCCACACCGAGTTCGGTACCGCTGCCTTTAAAAACCTTGCCGGAGATGCCGACCAGTCGGTGCTGGATTAACGTCTCGACGGCCACTATTGTGGTGGTCAGTACCACCTGTTGGGTCACCATGACTCAGGCTCCTTTGACGTTGGTGATAAGATAACCGGCATCACTGCCTACCACCGCCACCTTGTAGATATCGGTGTAACGCACGTTCACCACCTTGCCCCCGGCACTGTCAAACTTATCGGCCATCGGCATGCCCTGACGGCGGAAGGTGTAACCAAATGACGGCTCGTGCTCATCGGCGCTATCGCTACCGGCCTGCGGCCCGGACACGTAATGCAGCATCACGTTGTCCGCCCACAAATCAGAGACCGTCTTGCCATCCTGGGAGAGGGCACGCGGCTGGCCAATCAGCACGCTGTCGACCTGGAACAGGTCTTTAAGCATCTCTTCTGTGATTCGTTTACGTTCATTAGCCCCGCTAGCGGCCTGCAGCGCGGGATGAAAGCGCAGCAGCGCCATCACCGACGCGCCGAGCGTTATCACATTTGGTCGCAGACCAATGTTGTTGCGCACCACCTCCATACCGGCTTCAATATCCTTGAGGGGATTACTGTCCTTGGCACCCCAGCCTGTGGCGGCGGTGAGTTTTTTGACGGCTTCTTTCGGATAAATTTTGCTGTCCTGCGCCAGCTCGGCCACATACCGCTCACGGCGCAGGGCAATCCCCTGTGTGGCACGTTTCGCCGCCTTGGCTTCTTCATTGAACATCGACTCGGCCTGTTCGCGGTGATCCACCGGTGCCGCCAAATCATGTTCATCCAGCACGATGTCCATCGCGTCCTGCTTTTCGCGGATCATGATATTGCTGTCGGCACCGACGGCGCGTTGCGTCTCATACACCGCAAACAGACCCTTGCCGAAGGTGGGTACTTTCGCCCCTTCCTTTTCCATCATCACCATCGGGAACAGCTGCTCACCGATAAACGCGGCATTTTTATAGCCACGGGCGACGGTGGTCAGTACCGGGTCAGCGATGCGCTTCCCCTTGAGATAATCAGACATACTCTCTCCTTACAGGCAGCGCTTGACCGCCGCTTCATAGCTGATGTTTTCAGACGTCGCCAGGGCCTGCGCTTTCTGGTGCAGGGCCAGCGCGACCGGGTCAGCATCGGCAAACTCCACCGACTGCCCTGACGGGGTACCGCGTGCCTTGGTCGCCACCTCGCTGAAACAAACCAGCGGCGGGGAGGTTTTCAGCACGTGTCGGAACGCCTCGCCCAGCGGCTGGGTAAGACTGCCCTCGCTGAAGGCCACCGGCGCGTCGCCGCGTTCAACCGCATCCAGCAACGCCACCACCACATTTTTGGCGGCAGGGGCCAGACGCCCTTCGCTGACTAGACTGTCGGCAAAGGCGGCATTCATTTCATGGCGCTGACGTTGTTCGGCCTGACTGTCGGCCTGACGACGTGCCTCAAGCTGACGCTTCAGGTCAGCATTCTCCTGCGCCAGGCGCAGGGTTTCTTTCTCATCCACGGTGTTGTCCTCAGTGGTGGGGGGCATTGATGGTGTAGGGGATGCTGGGGCGGCAGGTGTGTTTTCAGTGAAAGCCGGGCGCACGCTGTCGCTTTCCTGGCCTGCGTCGCGCAGCGCGTCGATTTGCCACGCAGGGAGCGCCGCATCGGTCGCTTCACGGCCAAATTTCTCAATCAAAAAGTCACGCAGCCGGGCGAACAGTGACGCACTGGTTGTGCTGCTCCAGTCGGCAAACTCGACCACGCCTTCTTCCGCTTCACTGAACGCGGCAGGCTTGAGGCCCTTAATCGCGGGCGGCTGTGCGCCGAGAAAGCCGATATGGCGCAAATACCAGTTACCGGGCTTCGGGTTGCCGGGCGCATCGGGGGAGTAGAAACAGGCAGAAATGTTCTTGTAGCGTTTTTGCGCCACCAGTTCGGCAAAGGCCGGGTCGACGTCCTGGGGTTCAGCCAGCACATCAGTACCCTGTGCCACCAGGCTTTTTACCCAGCCGTAGGCAGGCGCATCGAGCGCAGGATGCCCGACCACGATAGGCGCATCGTACAGCGCCGGATCGTAAGCCTGCACCATCGCCGCGACCGCCGCTTCGCTAAACTGGATCCTGTTGCCGTGCATATCGGTATGCGTACCGGCTTTGAAAATATGGAGTGTGCTCATGTCCCCTCCGGTTAATAGACAGGGGGACAGTGTGGCGTGTGAAAACGGGGCAAGCTTTTAAAGGGGTTTAAGAATGCGCAGATAACGGCAGTTGCCCCCTTATCATGCCGTTAAAAGGCGACGACCGTCAACGCAGGTGATAAAAAGGGCGCAGGAAAGCCTTTATAAAGGTTTATAAAGGCCGTCAGGGCGTTCAGGGGTAAACTGACCCGCCTGAACGCCGTAAAACGCACCACAAGGCGTTAGCGGCGGGTGGCCCGTTCCAGATAGCGCAGCACCGACGCCAGCAGTTTTTGTTCGGTACCGGGCTGAAGCGCACCCTGCTCATCCACAGGCAGATACGGTCGCGCGGGCAGGGTGATGCGGCGTTGGCGTCCGGCCTTGCCGCCCAGTTGATGAATACGCGCATAATCGAGGTGGCTGCCCACCGTGGCATGATGGCTGCTGTAGTCGGTGGTGACACTGCCGCGTAGCTGGCCGCTGGCCGACAAGGTCATGCCCTCTCTGGCTAGGGCGGCCACGGAAGGTTGCCAGGCCGGGTGCCCCTCATCCTCGAAGTTCAGGTCGGTTTCGGTCTTGAGGGTTTCTGCCAGGGCGCGCATCAGCGGCGTCATGTCCTGCCCGGCGAGGCTCAGGTCGCGTAGTCCCTTTGCCAGTTCGCGGGCATCAATCTGAATGTGCATCAGGTCTTTCATGATGGCCCTCGCCACTGTTGACGCGCCAGTGCAGCCAGCGAGCCGCCGTAGCGCGCGAGGTCAGGGGCGTAAGCACGACCGGGTGTATAGGAAAAGCCAATATCCGGGCTGAGGGTTTTACCGGACGGTAAATGAAACGTGGTCACCGGCTTCATTTCCCCGGTTTTTTCAGAGACCAATCTGAGCGCCGTCTCCAGTCGACCGGCTGCCGTACCCACCGCCAGCCCGCGCTGACGCACGTTGTCGGCGGAGAGCGCAATCACGCTGCAGCGACAGCGCCAGCCGTTAGGGGGATAGAAGGTCTGCCAGAACGGATCATCCGCCGGAAAAACCAATCCGTGCAGTGCCAGATGGCTTTTGCGCGTACGGTTATCGCGGATGGCCACGTACATCCAGTAAGGCCGATCATCGATATTGGCCTGCTGCTCGGCCCAGCGTCCAGCGCTGTAGAGCAGGGAGAGATTGGTGCGGTAAATCGTCTCCAGCCGCCATGCACTGCCCTGCTGGACGGTGACCGGCTCGCCGGTGACGGGGTCGGTGGTATCGGTTTTTCCCCACCATCCCTTAGCCTGTAGCACCGATGTCAGTTCCTTTTTAAACCACTGCAGTGTCTTGCCTTCCGCCAGGGCGTTTTCCAGTGCCTGGCGGATATCCTCCAGAATATCGAGGCGCATCACTTTCGCCACGGTAAAGGCTTGTGCATGCGCTTCCTGCCACATCTCATCCCAGTCCCAGGCGATGCGGTAGCCCTTGGCGCGGAGGTAGGCAATGGCGCGTGCAGGCGGCAGGCCAAAACAGACGGCAATGTCGTTACTGTTGAGCACTGAGCCTCCCGGCGATGTTCGCCACAAATAAAATCCGCGCCAGGTGCGCCTGTAGACGGTCAGCCGCCATACGCGGATACATTTCTGCCAGCATGCCCATTAATGCCTGGGGAGACTGGCCCTGCTCGACGGCGGCAAACAGCGGAGCCAGTATCGGCTCCATGGCCTTATCCCGCTGCCCGCTGGTTATCAGACTCTCCAGCGCGTGCTCCAGTTCATCCTCTGCCAGCCCGGCGGCGTCGGATTGCGTTTCGGCAAAGGCCGCGTTCGTCAGGGGCGTCATGACCGCAGACTCGCGCAGGTCGCCCGGCTGCAGGTTGTACTCACGCATAAAGTATTGCGGGGTAAACAGCGTGGCGGCCTGAGACAGGCTCAAATCGCGTTTGGCCTGGGTCTCGTCAATGGTCTCTTGCGCCCACAGCTCCCATGAAGGCATTGGCACCTCACCGAAGTTAAGCTCCACCATAAACCGCAGTACCTGATTGATGACACTCATCACCATCGCCGCATCGCCATCGCGGATATCAGCGGCGACTTCCAGTCCGGCCTGCGCCGAGGCGTGCGTGGTATCCGCTTCGGTGGTCTGGTTTTGTCCCAGCAGGGCAATGACGATTTCAGAGCGCGCCAGTTCAATCAGATGGCGATAGATGTCGCTGGAGGCCCCCTTATTCGCGGATTCAATGATTTCTACCGTGGAATCATTGGGAATAACTGCCACCGCGTCTTCCACCATCTTGTCGAGCGAATCGAGCAGCAGGTCGATTTCCGCATCGGCGGTGCCGCGTGGGTGTTTGCCAACCAGCCAGGGGCTGCCGTACTTCTCGGTAAAGCGCATCCAGAAACGCCAGCCGCCTTTTTTAAACGCCACCGGCCAGAAGCACATTGACAGGTCGGGAAAGCCGTAGGGGTTATCAAAGGTGGCATCTTGTGTTGCCACCACAAACTTGCGCGGCGGCAACAATTCACCGGCCAGCCCGGCCTGTCTGGCACGAAAGCGCAGCTGGTTACCGTCATCAAAGCTAAACCACTCCGGCGGTTTACCGACAATATCACTGACCTGCAGGCGGTCGTGACGTTTGATCCAGGTCAGTTCGGCGGGCTGGTAGCCAAAGAAGGCCGCATCCAGCAGCTCGCCGATGATACGGTCGATATCCCAGCCTTCCATCACCTTACGCAGAAAATCCACCACCGCCTGGTCGGCATTGCGGGGCGTCAGTCCCCGCTCCAGCGCCTTGACCGCTGATTTACGGCGGCGAATGCTGCTGCCGACCAGCGGCTCAGCGCGCAGTTCACGGTAGACGCTGATGTCGCGCCCCAGGGATTTAAGAATAACGTCCGGGTTAGGCAGCCACTGGGTAAACCCCAGAATGCCTGCCGGGCTGCGCTCGCGCGAGGCAATCGTGCGCATCAGTGGCCGACGCGGGTCGGCGAAGGCGACAAATTCGGTCGGTGTCACATAGAGTCCGTGTGCCATTAATAACCCTCCAGTAATCGGTTAGCCTGCCGGGGGCGGCGGGAATAAACACGTCCCGGCCCGGTCGGGCTGTCAGCGGCATTGAGCGCCAGAAAACAGGCCCAGGTGCGGTCAGCATGGCCACTGGCATCGCTGTCGGCCACAAAGCGCGGGGCACCGGTCGGGCCGGTCACGCGCGTTAACTTGTGCAGGTCAGCCCGTAACGCCTTGTCACCTTGAGGAATACGCAACCGGCGATCTTCAAAGATGTCTTTGCCGCGCGTGGCCAGCGTGAGTTTATTGCTGGCGGTAAACAGCACCCCCTCGACGCGATGGGTACCATGACGGCGTTTGGCATCTTCCACCGGCTTTTCGCCCATGCCGGTCTGGTCAATGCAGCAACGCAGTATCCGGTAGCGGAAGAAGACATCATCGAGCAGCGCGTCCTGCTCGGCAAAGGTGGCCCGTTTGCGGGTAATGATGTCGCGCGTCCAGTACACATCGCCCACCTGCTCAATCACCCAAATCACAAACAGGTCATGACGGGTGGCGATATCAACCCCGACAAAACAGGGGCCCTCGGCATAGTGTTCGGGGATCCCCGCCAGGTCATGCTCTACGCCGTCAATCAGTTCATAGGAGAGCCAGCTTGATGCTTCATCCAGCCATTTGAGTTCAAATTCCTGCGCCCACGCATCCTCGTCGTTCAGGGCGGCGCGCATGTCGGCAATATCGCGCGGCAGCCCTTCACGCACCGCCTGGTAGATATCCACCACATGGCGTGACCAGACGGTATCTAATGACGCATCGGTCATCAGTTCATAAAATTTGTTGCCTTTGCCGTTCGGGGTGGAGGTGACGCGCAGCTTGTAGCCGTTCGATATCACCGGAAACAGCGCGGCCCAGATTTTGCGGCTGTCAGCATGAAAGGCAAATTCATCGAGAAACACATTGGCGGCAAAGCCGCGCGCCGTATCGGGGTTGGCGGGAAGTGCGGTAATGCGTGAGCCGCCGGGCAGCACTGCCTCCAGCAGGGTGTAACGCTCGCTGCCCGAGCCTTTCACGCTGCCTTCGATTTCACGGATGGCCAGACCGTACGCCTGACAATGCTTTTTGACCCCTTCTTCCATCGCCTCTTTGGCCTGGCGTTCCCCGCGCGAGAGAATGACCCAGCGGGTGCGACCGCCACGGGCCTCGGTCTCAAAACAGTCATCAACCAGCTCCAGCGTGGTGGTAAAGGTTTTGCCGGTCTGGCGCGCAAACTGGCCGATTTTAAAGCGCGACCGGTCAAGCAGCCAGCGCTGCTGGTAAGGGTAAAGCTCCAGTGCCGCGCTCATTGGATGATCCCGTAAATCTGTTGACGGACACGCTGCACGGTTTCCAGGCTGACGTGGCCGTCGTTGTTTTTGACTTCCTGCTCCAGCTCATCAAGACGGGCGGTGATTTTCTCGCGCACCTCCGCCTGATAGCGTTTGAGACTGACCGACGAGCGGGTCAGGGTGGCAATGCTTTTGCCCACCCTGGCCAGGAGCGACGCACGCTCTGCGGGCGCCATCTCCTCATCACTGGCCTCACGCACGTCGATGAGCGCCATCAGGATATCGGCCTGAATGGTGGCGATAATCGCCTCCGAGCGCTTATCCTGATCGTCCTCCGCGCCTTCGGTAATGACGCGTGCCATCTCGGTGGCTTCACGAATAGCGGCAAAGCGGCGCTGCACCTTCTGACCGTAGCGGGAAATCTGCGCCCGACCGATGCTATACCCTTTATCCCGCAGCAACGTCTCCAACTCCCGGTAGCCACTGAAATTGCGCTCCGTCAGCGCCAGCATGCGGGCGACATGTTTTTCCGGGTGTGAGATAGTAAAATCTTGGTAATAGGTGTGGGTTTCGCCGGTGGCGAAAACGTGAACGGTGTTGTAGAAATCGTCGTTCCATGCGCCGCTGGACAGCGGCGCGTTGCCTTGTTCATCGCGTGGATGGAGGAAAACCACGTTGCGGCTGTCTTCGGTAGTGAGATGGATCGGCCGGTCGGTAATCTCTGCGCGGATGCGCTCGGTGATCTCGATTAGCGCATGTTTCGCTAAGGTATCTTCGATCTGATCGATAGCGTCGAAGCCCAGCCCGTCGAGGTGATACTCCTGCAGCCAGTAGAGCGGCTGCCTCTACGATATAGCGGCGCGCGTCGTCGACGTCGTAGGTGATGCCAGCGCTCCAAGGCGTGGCGCGCTCTTTGTGGAAGAAGTCGGGCGCCAGCAGCGGCAGGTGTTTGCCTTCCGGGCCGAAGTGGTTCAGCACGATATCCAGCACCACGGACAGCCCGTGACCGTGCGTGGCGTTAATAAAGGCTTTGAAGTGGTCAGGCGTGCCGTAGGCGGCGTGCGGCACGTAGAGCAGCACGCCGTCGTAGCCCCAGCCGCGGTTGCCGCCGAACTGTGACACCGGCAGCACTTCGATCATAGTGACGACCAGCGACGGGCCGTTGACCTCATCTTTTTGCTCGCGTGAAGCGGGGTCAGGCAACCACCGTGCCGTTAGCCAGCACAAAGTTATATTTGCTGTTATATTCGCTGCTAGGCGCGACCCCGGTAGGGAGCAGTTCGAACCAGCCATGCTCAGCCGAACGCATCGGCGTATTGGCGTCGTAAAGGCGCAGCGTAAGCTGCTGCTGACTAGGCGCCCAGAGACGAAAGTGAACGGCATCGTCGGCGACATATTCAGCGCTCCAGCTTTTGGTAAATAATGCTGACTCCATTCAATAACCTCGTCTGAATAAAATGTGATCGACAAACCATACCGTGCGGCTCAGGACCGGCGATGCAGGCTGCAAAGGGTAAGACGGAAATCTGTACGGAACGTCGGCGGCGCTGCGGTCGGCGCGTTTCTGAGCGGCTACGTCTCGGATCGCTTTGGCCATCGCATCACCCTAAGCAGCTTGGCACTAGTTTTCGTCGCGGGCGCCATCGGCGCCGCCGTCGCGCCCAACGTCGAGATCATGATCGCCATACGCCTGCTGCTGGCGATCGCGGTCGGCGGCGGATCCTCCACTGTGCCGGTGTTTATTGCTGAGATCGCCGGCTCGCGCTATAGCGCGCCGCTTTAACGCCGGTGATATAGCGCGCGTCGTCGCTGGCGATAAACAGCACGGTGCTGGCAATATCGTCCGTCTGACCGGCACAGTGCAGCGGGATGCGATCTTCGTAGAAGCGCTCCAGCAATGGCTCGTCATCTTTCATATCTTCCGTGAGGTCGATCAGTGTAAAGCCGGGACAGATAGCGTTGACGCGCACGCCGTCGGCGCCGTAGTTCATCGCCAGCGAGCGGGTAAAGTTGGTGACTGCGCCTTTCGCCGCGTTATAAACGTTCATGCCTTAGTCGCCGTCAAGGCCGGACACCGCCCTAGGTTTTCAGCAGGTTGGGCATAAAATAGTGGATGCACCTCGTGAATTCGGCCCTGCACCACCCTACCCGCGTTGTTGATCAGCACGTTGACGCGCCCGTATTTCTCGGCGACGCGATCGCGCGGCGCCTTAACCTGATCGGCTTCCGTAACGTCGCACGGCGCCACCAGATGATCGCCTGCCGCTAGCTGGGACAGAGTTTTCTGAAGTTTTTCTCGGTTCTGCCGACCAGCACTACCGCCGCGCTTTCACGGGAAAACGGTAGCACTGTGGCCTGACCAATCCCCGATCTCGCCCCAGTGATAACGACGACTTTTCCTGTAAATCTCAACATGCTCTCTCCTTATTGTGGAGGTAAGTAATACTACCCTTGAGCTTGGCAGCCAGACAGGATCGTTCAAGCCAGACGGCAAATCCCTGCGGATTATTTGTACTTTATGGCTGACGGCTGGCCTATACTGTCTGGCGATAACCGAGGAATCACTATGTCACTACACACGCTTTCCGCTGACTGCTGTATCGTCGGTGGCGGCCCAGCGGGGCTGATGACCGGATATATGCAGACGCGCGTGGGCGTGCAGGTGGTGGTCATTAAAAAACACGCCGATTTCCTGAGCGATTTTCGCGGCGACACCGTTCATCCTTAAACTCCGGAGGTTATGCACTATCTTGGCCTGCTGGAAAAGCTGCTGTCGATTCGCATCGACCGGCTGGAGAAGTTGGATGAAGCCCGGGATGCTCTGCATTGGCGATGCGGCGCACACCATGTCGCCCATCTCCGCGGGGTCGGCGTGAATCTGGCGATTCAGGATGCGGTGGCTGCCGACAATTTCCTCACGCAGGCGCTGCGGCGCGGCAGGGTAATGAGCCGCAAAAAGGCGGGGACAAGCGGCAAAAACCTGACGCCGGGCATGTTGCGCAAGTGGCCTTGCGCTTCGTCTTTGGTCGCCTGTTCAATATGAGGCTTCGTATGGAAAGGCCGCGTCGCTTTGCGTCACGCTGAGGCGGCTGCGCGGGGCCGGTCAGCCTATCGCCGCTATACAGCGCAATGCCGAAACGCTTTAACAGCAAGGCCCACAACGCGAAGAATGCAATAGTGACGATGCAAGGGATACCCAGCGTGGGCCAGAAGCCGGTGCGCTGGTAGAGAAACTGAAACCGAATAAACATCGGCAGCGGCGGCACCACATACCAGAAGATATACCGTGGGCAGCGTCTTCGTCTTCACTTGCGCTTGGTCCTCTCAGTTTCATCCAGATGAGCACCAGCACGGTCATTAGCGGCAAGGCCGCCGAGGCGATCGCTGCGCTTCGCCGTTTCTGAAATAAGCACCACCATTAAAGACGATTATCTCATATTTTGAGATAACCTAGAACATATGTTATCCGTCAGGATCGCGCTGCGAGTGCGGCTATTTCAGATAGGAGCGGATAATCGCTCAGATGCTCGCGCATATAGCCTTCCAGTAGCTGGCTCATTAGGCCATTAACAGCGCCGCGTACTGACGCCACCTGCTGCAACACCTTTTCTACTGCCTTAAGGGGTTCGTTTGCAACTCGTGTAGTCAATAGCGTCAGGAGGCCTCGTACGGCCAATAAAATTGCACTGTATCGATTTATGCGTGTTTGACGAGAAAACAGGCTTGCGGTGTAGCGAAAGTTGACGCCTTACCGGCAAAAGCGACAGCGTGGGCGCTGGAAGGACGGATGACGATTTTGCGGCAGGCACAAAAGTAACGAAACGAGAAAGAAAGGGGCAAATGCCCCTTTTGGGCCTTCCTGCGTGACGCGAGAAGGCGCGCGGAGTTATTTACGGCCCAGCAGGAAGCCGATAAAGACGCCGACGCCTGCCGCGACTGCTAGACCGGCAAGCGGATTGGACTGAACTTGGTCTTTAATGCAGTCAGCCGCGTCGCGCGCAGCATAGGTCGCCTGATTAGAATAACGCCGCGCCACGCCGCGAACGCGATGAGGCAGAGAATCAGTGGCTTCGCCCCATTGCTGTTCAGCGGCACCGGCAACTTCTTTTACGGTATCTTCAATTTTGCCTAACATAGTTTGTCTCCTTTGTGTTAGTACTCACTAAAGCGTAGCAAAGCTCGATGGATATGCTGGCGGCTTACGCTTTTGTTACGTTTTTATCCTCTAGGATGGCTGCTACTAAACCAAGATGCTGCCGTCCGGCGCGCCAGTCTCCATTAAAAAATCATTACCAGCTGTTTCATATGCGTCCTACGACGCAGCCAACGTGGTGTATCCCGTCGCCGTTTACCTAGGTGCGTTACGTGTTAAGCGCCAGCGTTTCCTGCTGCGTCTCGGGCAACTAGGGACAAAAGGCGAAATTGACAAACCCGCATACCGCGTCGGCGCGCTACTGCCAGTCGCGGGCGAGCGTCATAAACAGCCCATCCTGCAGGTTGAACTCTTCCAGCAGAAGGCGCAAATTTACCGACCGCGCCAGTACTGCAATCTCGTCGGTAAGATTGGTCTGTAAGGGAGATCGATGCCGCACGGGTTCAGCGAGCCGTCCTCGTTACGCGTGGCGGGAAAGGGAAAATCAATATAGCCGTTATTATCCAGTCGCTTTTCCATAAGAGAAGAGAGGGTGCAGACTGAAAAGTCCTGACGATAAACCATCTGGTCGCAGGATGCACGCTCAGCGGCACGTCCAAGTAATCATTGTATCTTCATGCGGGTTGATGAGGCGGAACTGCTTATCCGACAGCCGCTGCGCGTAAAAGCCTTCAGGCGTGACGGCGGAGGGCACATATTTGAAACGATTCAGCGATTGTAGTATCCCACTCTGAACGCGGGCCCCGTCGCGACTGATGGTAAAGGCGCTGACGAGATCGAAAATCGTCGCCCGCGTCTGGCCCATTGGTTGACCGTAAATGTTGCTGACTTCGCCAGAGCACTCCACTCCTTTCGGGCCGGAGGCGCAGCCGGCAAGCAGCGTAATAAAAGTGAAAACAGTGAGTCGCAATATATCCTGTACCTGCTTCAATCCTTGGGAATCCCGTGGCGCTGATTTTGATGCATTAGATCCCGACTATTGTGATCATAGCATGTCTGGCGCAGCTTCCCATTTGCTGTTCGATTAATAGTTAAGCGTTAAGCGTGCCAGAGGGTGAGTTAGTTAGCACATTAAAGGTATTCTTGCCATCTTCACGCATCAGTTGGGCGATTTAAAGGAAATTTAATGAAAGAACAAGCCAGTCGAATGATTATTCGTCATGTGATTGAGAAGCTTGAAATTGAAAAGAAGCAGCAGGTCATGTCATGCGTAGGGGCGATCCGCGACGTTATGCAGTCGTTCGACGAGGAAAACGCATCCTTGGCGCTGATGCTGGTCGCCGCCGAATAATTCTCTGTCCAGCGCGGCAGGATACGGCGACGGACTTTTAATGGTTTATCTCACTCACCAGCCAGCTATGGATCACCGCGACAATCTAGGCCTGCTACGCGGCGCTCAGCGGCTGATAGGCCGCAACATCGTGCCACTTCGCCAGACAGCCGCGACAGCAGGTCGCCGTCGCATGCTGAGCAATAAACACCGGATGGCCGTGCATCGGCGTCTGCTTGCCGTTGTTCTTCGATTCCGCCGTCGCCAGACGCTCTCAGATGAAAGCGGCGACGAAACGGTGACTGCGCTAGCCGCTGAAACAGGGCATCCTCTCGGATTATATAATCTCCTTTAGTCCTTTAGGGATCAATGCGTTTTCGACCTCTTACTGGTTTCGCTTTCGCCAGGCTATGCTAAACCTAATGCGAACCTAGGCAAGGAAGAAATATGAAAAAACACTCACAATGATCGGTATGCTAAGCGTAGGCCTGATGCCTAGCCGGCGACGCCAACGACTATATGATGCACACCAGTGACGGCTGCCGACGGTTGATCAAGACACCGATATGATCATTTATAAAGACGTCTACGGTAAAGATCAGCAGATTAATTGCGACAACATCAAAGATATGTCGGAAATCGAGGATTAAAGACAGCTTTTGACACACTTCGGCCCGGCTCGCGCGGGCTATTTCGCTTTATGGGGCCGCTGAATATGTTACTCTGAAAATAACTAGATAAATCAGAGCATAAATTCGACGGAGCCTGAAAAATGAAAGGCACTCTCGTGACTCTAGGCCTGCTAAGCTGCCAGATTGCGCCCGTTACTACGACAGCGACCGGCTTTTACCCTGTATCCGTAGCGAAACGCGCGATGTCGAGTAGCTGTCGCTGAAGCTCTATAACGATCGCGACCAGCCGCACTCTATAACCCGCTTTAGCTGGAGAGCCTATGCAACTAAACGTGACGAAAGCCGCTTTATCAATATCGACGAATCTAAATCGATTGGCTTTTTCGTCACCGACGAGCGCTGCAAAAAGTTGGCGGGGCTGAGCGGCTCCGCTACCGGCAACTAGCTACGCATCGACATGCTGTGGGTTAGCGACGCGCTGCGCGGGCAGGGCGTCGGTACGCAACTGATCAAGGCGGCTGAAGAGAGGCGCGCTCGCGTGGTTGCCGCTACGCACAGGTCGACACCGCTAGCTTTCAGGCGCGCCCGTTCTATGAAAAATTAGGCTATACCCTGCGTTTCAGCCTCGATAACTACAGCAAGGCGTTGTAGGTAAAACAGCGGCTGCTGCTCCGCCTTGTCAATCGTCGCCAGCCAGCTTTGCTGCGTGACCTCGACCTAGGAGAGATGTCCAGACGTGGTGCTCAGCAGCACCACGTCTGGACGCCGCTTGCGGTAGAACTCCAGCGACTGCTGCAGCTCGTGCAGATTGCTCTCCGACACCAGCACGGTGATCCAGCGATGATGGTCGCGCGTCAGGGTATTGCCGACGAACAGGTAGGTGCGTCCCAGCGGCGAACGGTAAAGAAAGCTGCTGCTGCCCGGCGTATTGCTTGGCGTCGACAGCAGGCGGAAGTCGCCGAATTGGGTTTCCTGCTGAGTAAAAGTATCGTCCGGCTCCAGCACGTGGTTGACCGGACCCAGCAAGCGGATGTGTCAGTAGAGCACGCTGCTGGATGGCTCGCGCCGGGCACCGCGTCAGATAGTGGCGGATCACGCCGCTTTCGTCCGCCAGCACCTCATGATCGAGCGGATGCTCGACGCGGCCAATCAGCAGATTGCCGCGCGGATAGCGCAGCATAAAGCCGTGCATCATCAGGTCGTCGACGGCATCTTCCGCCGGAAATTCCGGCGTGGAGATCCATAAATTGTCGTACAGCGGCTTCAATAGCGATCTCCCTGAGAACGGCTTAATGCTCGGGTAAAACGGGATGGCCAGTGGCCTGCAGTTCGGCCTGATGGTCGGCCACGCGCAGACGGGCGCAGGCGCCGAGTGGTAGCGTGACGGTGTCTGAGTCGTGGCCAAAGGCCAGATCGCTGATCACTGGCAGGCTGGTGACGTCGCGCAGATACTGCCAGACGCCGGCGAAATCGTAGCCGTTGTCATAGTCGCTCAGCGCGGCGCTGGTGAAGCTGCCGGTAATAATAGCGCGCTGCCGCGCCAACACGCCGCTCTGCTGCAGCTGGATCAGCATGCGTTCGACGCGGAACGGATGCTCATTCACATCCTCGATCACTAGAATGCCGTCGTCGAACTGCGGCAACCAAGGCGTGCCGATCAGCGAGCAGATCATCGTTAGATTGCCGCCCCAAAGCGTGCCCTGCCAGTCGCCGCTCTCCGGCGAGGCGCTACGCCAGCCAACCTTGACTGTAGGCGAAGTCAGCGCCTGCCAGAAGTGCGTCAGGGTAAATTCAGATAAAGCCTCCGCGCCGAAGTTGCCGGCCAGCATTGGTCCGCTGAAGCTGACCAGTCCGGTCTGCGCTAGCAAGGCGAGTTGCAAGGCGGTAAAGTCGCTGTGGCCGCACAGGGCAAGCGGCTGATTGAACAGGCAACGCTGCAGGCCGACGTATTTGATCTGCGCCAGCAGGCGGCTGGCGCCGTAGCCGCCGCGCACCGCCAGCACGATATCGGGCAGGGTTTCACGCTGCGCCAGCTGGTTGAACTCGGCGAGCCGCTCAGCATCGGTGCCGGCGAAGCGCTGAAAACGGCGGGCGATGGTTTCTAGGTTATCGACCTGATGGCCCGCCGCGCGCAGCCGCTCGACGCCGCGCCACGCGGCGGGCTGGTTGTGACAATACCCAGAGGGCGAAACGAGGTAGATGGAGCGCGAAATCATAAGGCTATTCCTGCGGTTAGCTGGCGATTATCTGGCCGATGATGACGAAAAGTGCGACGGAAGTCACTGCGCGCCACGCTTTTTTACGCAATTAAGATAAACGGCAATTTCGCTGCCGCGCGCGCTAGGTATAACAACCTATTACCCTATTGCATCAGGATGAATAATTGGTGAAATTTCGATACCTTGCCCTTTCTGCGCTACGGCTCGCCGGCTGCGCCAGCGAGCCGTCAAAACAGGTCGTCAGACAACCCAAGACGCGGTTAACCTAAGCGTCGTTGTTAAACATCACGGCTTGGGCGATGTTCACCGAAGATGCCGCCAGTCATCATGGCGTTGATGAGAAGCTGCTCAGCGCCATTATCACTGTCGAATCGGGCGGCAATCCCGGCGTCGTCAGCCGCTCCAACGCAGTGGGTCTGATGCAGATCAAAGCCTCGACGGCTGAAAGAGAGGTCTATCGTATGCAGGGACGTTGCGGCCAGCCCTCCAACGCCAAGCTGCTCGATCCGGCGAAAAATATCGATATCGGCGCCGCCTATATCAAGATCCTGCAGCAGTCGGCGCTCTACGGCATTCGCGATCCGCTGACACTGCGCTACGCCACCATCATCTCCTACGCCAACGGCGCGGGCGCGCTGCTACATACCTTCTCGCGCGATCGCGATCAGGCCATCGCCGTGATTGAAGCCATGTCGCCGGACGAATTCTACCAGCACGTGCAGAACAAGCATCCTGTCGCGCAGGCGCCGCGCTACCTCTGGAAGGTCCCCACGGCGGGCCGCACCATTTAACAGGTTACTCGACCAGCCGCCTCGCAGCGCGCCACGAATGGCATGCGCCTTTTCTTTTTGCCGCCCGCCAGAGCACCACCACCCCTGCGCCAGCTCCATACCGATCACCGGATCTTCTTCCGCTCTCAGCATTGGTTCGCCCTGCGCGTCGAAGTAGTGCAAGCAGATATCGCCCACCGCGCCGCGCTGCGCTAGGGTGCGCAGCATCTCTTCATCGTAATAGTTGCCGGAGTTGAGCAGCAGCGCCGACGGCTCCAAGTCGCCGATGCCGACGATCGCCAGATCCACCTGCTCGAACTTCTCCCGCACCGAATGCTCGATTGACTGCGACGGCAGCAGCCAAAACGTACAGTTCAGCAGCGCCGCCAGATTCTGAGGATAGTCGCCTGCATATTGCCGTTGTCGCTGACGCCGCCCAGCAGCTGGATCACCCCTTTGCAGGGCACGTTCAGCGGATGCAACGCACTGACCATGGCGCAAATGGTGCCGCTCCAAGAGGAGATGCCGATCAGCTCGTTGGCGCGCAGTCGGATCTCTAGATAGTGCGCAGCCGCCGAGCCGATCGCCTGCTTGATCTGTAGCGACGAGGCGTTTTCAGGCACGTCCACCACAATTGCCTGCGGCAGCCTGTAGATCTGCTCGATCGCCTTCTCAATCGCCGGAAAAATATTGAATACGCGAGATAAACGACTGCGATAACTCCAGCATCTGTGCGATATCTGACTGCTTCATTCCTTCGCTGTACTAAAAGCGTGGCAATCTTCACTATCAGCCGTTGCTCATCCTATTTCGCCATTCATCCTTCCTCTCAGTTTCGGCCTAGTATTGTTAACTAATCGGCCTAGTATTGTTAACTAAGATGCCGCAAATCACAATGCAGGATATTTTGTGATCCTTTTCCTTTTCGCTTTTTAAACATTTAGGGGTGCGCGCGCGGCCGAAGCGGGTGCATAGTCATATTGCATATAAAATCGAAAGTGAATATTTATTCAATCGGAGAATAACGAATGAGCGCACCTCTCGTCAAACTTACCCTACTGGCTTCACTGATCGCTCTCGGCCGCCACGCTCGCCGCCGACAAAGGCCTGCTGGTGATCATCACGCCATCGCACGACAACCCTTTCTTTAAAAGCGGAGGCGGCCGGCGCGCAGGAAAAAGCCAAAGCGCTCGGTGACGCCACCAGAGTGGCGTCGCACGACGATGACGTCAGCAAGCAGAACCAGCTGATTGAAACCGCCACCGCGCGCAAGGCGAAGGCGATTATTCTCGACAACGCTGGCGCGGATGCCACTGTCGGACCGGTGCATAAAGCCAAAGACGTCGGTATCCGGAAGTTCCTCATTGACCGGGAGATCAACAAAACCGGCGTCGCCGTGGCGCAGATCGTCTCCAATAATTATCAGGATGCTCAGCTCGGCGCGGAGAAGTTCGCCAAACTGTTTAACGGCAAAGGCAGCTACGTTGAACTGTTGGGCAAAGAGTCGGACACCAACACCGGCGTGCGCTCGCAGGGCTATCAAGACGTGCTGGACGACTACACTGACCTTAAAATGGTGGCGTAGCAGAGCGCTAATTGGAGTCAGACCGAGGCGTTCAGTCGCATGCAAACCATCCCACAGAAGCACCCTGACATCGTCGGCGTCATCTCCGGCAACGACACCATGGCGCTGGGTTCTGAAGGCGGCGGGCAAAACCAACGTCATCGTGGTGGGCTTCCACGGTAGCGACTACACTCGCGACTCTTATTATCAACAAACGCAACATCAAGGCCATGGTGCTGCAGCCGGGCTGGGCGCAGGCGCAGATGGCGGTCGAGCAGGCGGACGGCTACCTAAAAAACGGCAAAGCGCAGCAAAGAAGAGAAGCAGCTGATGGACTGCGTGCTGATTGACGACAGCAACGCGTCGAAGCTGAAAAACTTTAACCTAGTGAAATAACCGGAGGCAGCATGAAGCGGATGCGGGCCGTTCTGGCCGTTAGCTTGGCGTTAGCAGTAAGCGGCTGTACCGTAGTGGATCTTGACGCCAGCGGCAATCCGATCATGCCGACGCCGGCAGCCCGGCGGGCGGTCACACCGGCGCGGATCTATCGCAGGCGGATATCGTCACCGTGCTCTATTTCCGCATTCTCAATTGCGCGCCGGATCGCACCGAGGATCCGCAGAGCGACATCTATATCCAGTCGAAAGGCTACACCGTCGGCGGTTACTACTGTGTGCTGGCGGAGGCTGGCTATTTCTCGACCGAGTGGCTGCTGACCTATCAGTACTCAGACTCGCATTTACCGGGCCATTCAGTGTGGCAGAAAATCCCCGGCGTCGAGCTGAATACCGGCGCACTTGGCCACGGCCTGCCGGAGGCGGTGGAGCGGGCGCTGGCGGCGAAAAAAGATGGCAGCAATCGGCGCATCTTCGTAGTGACCGGCGACGGCGAGCTGGCGGAGGGCAGCAACTGGGAGACGGCGCTGGTGGCGACCCATTACGACCTCGACAACCTAATTATTATCAATGACAAAAACAAGCTGTAGCTGGCGGATGCGACGCGCGACATTATGAACACCGATCCGCTGCCGGAAAAATGGTGCGCCTTCTGCTTGGAAGTGACGGAGTGCAACGGCAACGATATGGCGCAATTGATCGACACCCTAGAAAGCCTGCTGCAGAACGGCAAGCCTCAGGTGATTTTGGCGCATACCGAGAAGGGGTTTGGCATCTCCTTATTCAGAGCAAGGCGGAGTGGCATCACCGCGTGCCGAAGGGTGAAGATATTGAACTGACACAGATGAGTAATGCACAACATTTAGCCAGCGTAATGGTGACTGCGTTTATCGACGCTGTGAATCGCGGCGTCGATTTGGTGCCGGTGGTGGCCGACTCCACCTGCACCGCTAAAATTTCGCACTTTATCAAGGCTTTTCCCAATCGACTGGTCAATGTCGTCACCGCCGCCGGGCTAGCGCTCGGCGGCAAGGGCGCCGTTCCTAGTGTCGCGCGCCAACGAGCAGGTGAAGGCCGACGTCTGCTACAACAACACTAACGTCAAGCTGTTCGGCCTCAACTCCGGCGCCAGATATGGCCAGCTCACCAGCATCCACCACAGCATCGACGATATTGAGGTGATGCGCGGCTTCGGCAACATTGAAATCCTTCGGCAACATTGAAATCTATGTGCCGTCCTGTCCGCTGGAATGCCACCAGATTATTGATTACGCCATTGAGCATGTCGGCTTGGTCTATATCCGCCTCGATGGCAAAGATCTGCCGCAGCCGCATGATGAAAACTACCGCTTCGAGCCGGGCAAAATCGATCAGCTGCGCGAAGGCAAGAATATCGCGCTTGTGGCGATGGGGTCGACGGTGTATGAGATTGTTCACGCGGCGGAGCAACTAGCTGAAAAAGGGATCTCTGCAGGTGTGATAAGCGTTCCATCCATCAGACCTTGCGATACCCAACAGCTGCGCAACCTGTTAAACCAACTATCCAGCCGTGATCAGCGTGGAAGAGCACAACGTCAACGGTGGCGCGTGGCAGCCAGCCGCTGCGGCACGCGGCGTCGAGCCGCGCCGCGAGCTGGCGTAGGCGATGCGGGAGAACTACTAGGGCTGGCTGGAGGCGGTGGCGTGCTGTCGTTTTCAGCCAGCGTGAACGCTGACACTGGATTAAACGAGGCAGAGTGCAGACGCGTGTGACAAAAGGTCGATCCACATAGCGAGCTGAACGGCGAACGCTAGGAACCAGCCGTGGGAGATAAATCCGCTCCAGCTGGCGGACACGTCGAAGAAGCGCAGGACGAGCAGCCCACTATTAACTGTAGCGCGCGATACGACCGGAGGTAAAGCAGATGTCGCTACGCAATAGCCAGTAGATCAGCAGCGTGCTAACCACCACGATCGCGCTGTTGATCCAGAAGGTTTTTTTAAGAAAAAGACGTTGAAAATAGCCGGATGGGAGCCAGTTTTCCATTGGAGAGATTCTCCTTGCTGGGAGCCTCTTTAAAAAAGGGCAAGGAGAAGTATACCCCGTATGCGTTTGGATACAGCGCAAATCACTGAATAATTACTGAAATCGATTTTCTTTATCGCGCGCTAAGCGCTCCAAGGCGAAGATCACCTGCTGTAGCTGATGCTCCTATAGCTGAGGCGCGGGGTGACGAGCGTTTCGTTTTTACTGCTGACTATATTCGCCCAGCTCTACGCGCAGCTTGTTGAACTTATCGCTGCTGTTCAGGCGGTCCGGCAGCGCTTCATCTCTACGCTTCATCTCTTCTACTACTAGTAGAGTACGCCGATGCCTACCAGCGACAGATCCTGCAGGCGAAAACGGACCTTCTTGCCGTTGGGCCATTCGCTGTGACAGTAAAACGTCGGCTCCAGCGGTGCGGAAATGCGGAAAAATTCGCGGCGCTTGAATTTGCCACAGCAGCTCGGGCAGCAGCGCACTAAGGGCGGGCAGCCCGTCGAAGGTGCTCTTCTCCAGTGCGCCGAGGCTGAACTCTACCTTGGCGCCTTAGGTTTCGGCGGACACGCTCACCTTGTTGCAGGCGGGGATGTCTTTATTAATTATCCAGATTATTGCTACCGAGATCAAAAATAATGTGCTCTGCATCCGCATCCAGCATGCGGCTGATAAACTGACCGCGAGAAAAAGTGACTATCAAAAGACGTCCGAAAACGCAGCAGATCCTTTACTACGCCTAAAGCCGCCAGCTTGCCACGTTTGAGATACTGTTAGTTGCCGGCTTCTTTTACTTCTTGGCTCCAAAAGAGGGCAAATTTGCGGTTCGTTAATCTATTATTCTTTGACCATTATCGGCGACCGCTACGGGAGTTTTAGATTTTTAAGCCAATTTTTTGCCGCTGTTTACCCTGCAGTAAAGAATTTATTGTCTATACTTATCTCTGTAATTCTCCTGATTAATCAGGCGGCCACAAATTAAACGCAAAAGAAAGGAGTAGTTGATGGGTATCATTTCATGGATCATCTTTGGTTTAATCGCCGGTATTTTCGCTAAATGGATCATGCCGGGTCGCGATGGCGGCGGTTTTATCGTCACGGTGATCTTGGGGATTATCGGTGCGGTGGTCGGCGGCTGGATTAGTACGCTGTTCGGCTTCGGCCGAGTAGATGGCTTTAACTTCGGCAGCTTTTTGGTGGCGGTTATCGGCGCTCTAGTGTTGCTATTTATCTACCGTAAAGTCCGTAGCTAATACGCATTGCGTCAGAACTGCAATGGGACGACCTCTGGTCGTCCCGTTTTAAGAACCATATCCCACCGATAATAGTGGCCCCAGAACGAGGCGATGCTGCTGCGTCAGCTGATTATGAGCCTCCAAGCTCGATACCCTGCGAATGCACCTTGCCGGTCGGCGTGTAGGTAGAGTCGACGATATTGCGCGTGGTGACATCTTTTTGCGTCAGATAGTAGAGCGCTAGAGTGTAGAGATCGCGTGTGCCCCCGGCGGCTGATGTTTCACGCCCGCCTCATATTGCTCTGACGTGGTCGGATGCAGCAGATTGCCGTCCGAGCCGGTCAGGGCGGTGGGGGTGATCGCTTGGCTGTAGCTGACGTAAGAGGAGACGCCGCTGTCAAAGGCGTAGAGTAGCGCCGCGTGCCCGCTGATATGGTCGTCCTGACGGCGCGCGCCGCGCCGGTGGCGGCGTCGAGTGCGCTGGCCGAGCCGCTTGCCTCGCTGAGAGCGTTTTTATAGCGGTAATACTCCGCGCTTAGCGACAGGCGATGCGCCACTCATCAGTGGTGAACTTAGCCGTAACGCGGTTATCTGTCGCCTAGGCGGAAAGCGAGGACCGATCGCTGGAATAGTAGCGGTTTAGCACCGTGCTGTCGGGCGCCTGCCAACCGATCTGGTAGACCTGATCGAGATCAACGTTAGTGTAGTTGTAGCTGCCGACCAAGCTAAATGACTAGACTTCGCTAAAACGATGCTGGAAATCATAGCTGTAGATCTGCTCGCGCCGTTTAAACTGCTAGTGCAACGGATCGCCGTCGTAAAAACCGGTACTGAGCTTCGCACTGTCGCCCGGCACTACCGCCCGACGAATTCTTTTGCAGATAAGCGCGCCGCCGCAGCCGGGTATCTTCCGAGGGCTGCAAAATCAGCGGCGGTATCAGCGCATACTTCTCCTCGCACGTATGGTCATACTGGGTTATCGCTGTTTCATGTCATGCCGGTCAGGCGAAACGCCCACTGGTCTTTGATGGCGTTGGTGTAGTCGAATGCCGCGCCGCGCGCGTCGTGGTTGCCCACCGACAGACTAAAGTGGCCAGCTTCGCTGAACTGCGGATGACGGTGGTCTGATTCACCAGCCCGCTCGGTACCGTCTGGCCGCAGAGCGAGGAAGAGAGAGCTTTGATCACTTCAACGCGCTTCAAGAACTAGGGATCGACCTGCAGCACATTATAGCTGCCGCCGTTGCTCATCAGGCGCAGGTTGTCAAGTTGTCAAGGAAGGTGTTATCGACGTCGCCGCCGTGAAAGCCGCGCAGCGAAATGTTGTCGTAGCGCGTCGCCGCGACGCCGAAGTTATTAAACACCCCTAGCGTATAATTCAGCACCTGCTTGAGATCGATCGCGCCCTTGCGGCGTCGTCACCAGCGGGCGATCACTTTTGGTGACGCCTGCGCTGTGATAGCGGCGAGGTATCCCTGAGTCGGGCTTTCCGCGTTCTCCTATGACGAGGCGGTAACTACAAGCGTCTCGGCCGCAAGGCTGGCGCCAGGCAGAGCGATCGTCAGCGCGCAGCGATGAGGGGAAAATGGCAGTGTCATGTCCTGTTCTTGTTCGAGCCGCAAAAGGGGTACGTCGGATAAATAGTAAAAGTGATAAAAATCATTGTGATAATTATTTTCACTATGTGAAAAGTATTTCAAGTGTTGTAACAGGACAGGATTCTGAAAAGAAGAGCGAACCCTTCGCTTGTTACTTCGCTGTCGCATCAGCCTGAGGAATATCCTGCGCGCTGTTACAAGTTTTCTCTTTCGGACAGTATTTGTCGAGCAGCATCAGCGTCACGCCGTTGGTCCAGCCGAAGCCGTCCTGCAGAGGATATTCGCCGCCGCTGCCGCCGCCGAGATTCGGCCCGTCGACCACATACTTCTCAACCAGCTTGTGCTCTTTGTCGTAAGTGTTCTGCACGTTCAACAGGAAGCGCATGCCGACCTGCTGCGCCAGCTGCGGCTTGTTATAGTGCTCCATACCTTTCACCGCTACCCACTGCAGCGGCGCCCAGCCGTTCGGCGCGTCCCACTGCTGGCCGTTGTTCACCGTGGTGGTGAGCAGACCGCCTGCCTTCAGCAGCTGTTTCTCCACTGCTGACGCGGTGCGATCGGCCTGCTTGTCACTGGCCAGCTGAATATAGAGCGGGAAGAGCGCCGCGGCGGTCAGCGGCGGGCTTGCCTGGCGCGTCTTGCTATCGTAGTCGGCGTACCAGCCCTGTTTCTCATACCACAGGTAGCGATTCACCGCCGCTTGGCGCTTCTCCGCCAGTTCGTCGAACTGCTTCGCCTTATCCTGCTGCTTGTCGATGCGATACCCTTTGGCGAGCGTCTGCTCCAGATGAAACATTAGGCTGTTAAGGTCGACCGGCGCCAGCTGGGTCGTGCGAATCGACGCTAGGTTGTGCGCGTCGCTGAACCAGCGCGAGCTGAAATCCCAGCCGGACGCCGCGCCGGCGCGCAGATCGCGGTACAGCTTGCCTTTGTCGCGCAGCGGCGCCTTCTTCGCGGTATTGATGTCATCAAGCCAGGATTCAGTGCGCGGCGTGTCGTGCGCGTCCCAGTAGCGGTTGAGCACCGTGCCGTCCGTTAGCTTGATCACGCGCTTGCTCGCCTGACCGGCAGCGACGCTGTCGCTGTCCGCCATCCAGTAGTCATACTCTTTTTGCAGCTGCGGCAGATATTTGCGGTAGGCCGCGTTGCCCTCGTGCGTCGCCAGCAGATCGACCATCAGGCTAAAGAAGGGCGGCTGCGAGCGGCTGAGGTAGTAGCTGCGGTTGCCGTTGGGAATATGGCCGTAGGTATCCAACTCCCAAGCGAAGTTATCCACCATATCCTGCACGCGATCCCAGTAGCCGCTCTCGGCTAGGCCGAGCATGGTGAAATAGCTATCCCAGTAGTAAACCTCGCGGAAGCGGCCGCCCGGCACCACGTAGGGTTTCGGCAGCGGCAGTAGCGAGTCGTAGCGCCCTGCGCTTTTGGCGGTGCGCGTCAGCACCGGCCACAGGCCGTCGATATGTGCGCGTAAGCTTTGACCGGCGGGCGGCACATACTTTTCACCCGTGGCGGGCAGGGTGAAGTTGCTGGCGACAAAGCGCTTCAGATCGAAATTGCGCTGATTTTTCTGCATCTGCCAGTCCGCTAGGATCGACGCGGGATCGAATTTAGGGACTGCGTCGGCAAAGGTTTTCTGATCTGGATAAAATTGAGCCTGCTGCACCGCACTGAACAATGGGCCGAGCCGCACGTCTAGGGGCTGCGGCTGGCTGCTGAGCATACGGGATTGATCCTCTACGTGCGCCGCCAGCGCAGGCAAACCCAGCAGCAGAGTCAGCAACACTGGTGCGACTCCATGACGCCTGACAGGCGCGGTTACGACAGATTTCTTCATCGGTTTTTCTCCTTGTCCGAAAGGCGGTCGTGCGTAACGCATTGACCATTCAAACAACTTTAGTCGCAATCTGACAACGTGCTGCTATCAGGCTGCGGAAATGTGAAGCAGACCAGAAGAGCGACGCCTCTCGACGTGGCGCTTTTTGCTTGCCCTGACAAGATGGATATTATCTGGTATTACCCGACGCAGGACGGTCCCGATTTGGCTGGAGGGCATGCAGCGGCGCCTGCCGCAGACGCGCGTGAGGCGCTGGCAACCGGGCGACGACGCGCCCGCCGATTATATGCGATTGTGCGTCAGCGTTAATAACAAGTTTCTGACCATGCGTTACGCCTCTCCGGGAGAACAGGGTTCTCTGATCCAGCTGCAGAAAAAATACAGCAACTTTATTAACGGCGAATTAGTGATGCCTGTAAACGTCAATTACTTTACCAACACCTCACCTCGTAGGTCAACGGTTCTGACGCGGGAGATCGCAGGCGGCGCGCGCGTAGGAGGGCACGGCCGCCAAGATTGACGAATTTACCGCCGCCTACCATTTTCACGAGCTGCTAGGCGTGGTGGCGCAGATTATTCCCTAAAACTTCCCGCTGCTGATGGCGGCGTGGAAGCTGGCGCCAGCGCCGGGTGTGGGTAATTTCGTGGTGCTGAAGCCTGCAGAGCATCACGCTGTTTGTCGAGCTGATTAAAGATCTACCCGCCGCCGGGCTTAATTAACATGGTGCACGCCTACGGCATCGCCAAAGTAGCGTTTACCGGATCTATAGCGACCGGCGGTCATATTCTCGCGAATGGCGGTAGTGATGAAGCGCATTAAAAACTATTAAGCACGGCGATCCGACGGACAGCGAAACCATGGTCGGTGCGTAGGCGTCGCAGCAGCAGTTCGACAAAATCCTCTCTTAATCTGGAGATCGCCCAGCAGGAGGGCACGGAAGTGCTTACCCTCGGCAACGTAGAGAAGTTGGAGGAGGGGCATCTCGCTAGCGGCTACTACATTCAGCTAACGCTGCTGAAGGGCGACAACAGCATGCGCGTCTTCCAAGAGGAAATCTTCGGGCCGGTGGTGGGTATTACCACCTTTAAGGATGAGGCAGATGCGATCGCTATCGCTAACGACTTAACCATAGAGCGCCCCTGAAAAAGTTTATTTTAAACAGCGCGCGCAGGTGCTGTCCTGAATCTGCTTAAAAATGTCGTTGCCTTTGTCATCCACCAGGATAAAGGCTGGGAAGTTCTCTACCTCAATCTTCCAAATCGCCTCCATGCCGAGTTCGGCATACTCCACGCAATCCAGTTTCTTGATGCTCTGCTGTGCCAGCACGGCTGCCGGGCCGCCGATGCTACCGAGGTAGAAACCGCCGTGCTTGTGGCAGGCGTCCGTCACCTGCTGGCTGCGGTTGCCCTTCGCCAGCATGATCATGCTACCGCCGTGCGACTGCAGTAGATCGACGTAGGAGTCCATGCGGCCAGCCGTGGTTGGGCCAAACGAGCCGGAAGCGTAGCCTGCCGGGATCTTCGCCGGACCGGCGTAATAGATTGGATGATCTTTCACATACTGCGGCAGCCCTTCGTCGCTGTCGATGCGCTCTTTCAGCTTCGCATGGGCGATATCGCGCGCCACGATAATAGTGCCACTCAGCGAAAGACGCGTAGAGACCGGAAAGGCTGACAGCTGCGCTAGGATCTCTTTCATCGGCCGGTTAAGATCGACGCTGACCATGCCGCCTTCACCTTGCTGACGCAGCGCTTCCGGGATATACTGCGCCGGATTGTCCTCCAGCTTCTCGATCCAGATGCCGTCGCGGTTAATCTTCGCTTTGATATTGCGGTCCGCCGAACAGGAGACGCCCATGCCCACCGGACAGGAGGCGCCGTGACGCGGCAGACGGATCACCCGAATATCATGGGCGAAATATTTGCCGCCGAACTGCGCCCCCAGACCCAGCTGCTGCGCCGCCTCCAGCAGCTCCCGCTCCAGCGCCAAATCGCGGAACGCCTGACCATGCTCGTTGCCGCTGGTGGGCAGGCTGTCGTAATAGTGGGTCGAGGCGAGCTTAACAGTCTTCAGTGTGCTCTCCGCCGAGGTGCCGCCAATCACGAAGGCGATGTGATAGGGGGGGCAGGCAGCGGTGCCGAGCGACATCATCTTATCCACCAGATAGTTCTTCAACTTGCCCAGAGAGAGCAGCGCTTTGGTCTCCTGATAGAGATAGGTTTTATTAGCTGAGCCGCCTCCCTTGGCGATGCAGAGGAACTTATACTCATCACCATCGGTGCTGTAGAGATCGATCTGCGCCGGCAGGTTAGTGCCGGTGTTCACCTCGTTATACATATCGAGCGCGGCGTTCTGCGAATAGCGCAGGTTGTCTTTGATAAAAGTGTTATAGACGCCCTGCGACAGCGCAGCTTCGTCGTTGCCGCCGGTCCAGACGCGCTGCCCTTTTTTGCCCATAATGATCGCCGTGCCGGTATCCTGACAGGTCGGCAACACGCCTTTAGCGGCGATTTCCGAGTTGCGCAGAAACTGCAGGGCAACATATTTGTCGTTCTCGCTTGCTTCATCGTCCGTGAGGATAGAGGCGACCTGCTGCTGGTGCGCCGGACGCAGCATAAAGGAGGCATCGTGAAACGCCTGCTGCGCCAGCAGCGTTAGCGCTTTAGTATCGATCTTTAGCACCTCTTCGCCTTCAAAATAGGCGACGTAAACGTGCTCTCGCGTCAGCAGATAATATTGGGTGTCATCATGGGATAGCGGAAAGGGTTCTTGGTAGTAGAAAGGTTTGTTTGACATCTCGGCTCGCTTATGCGGCGGCGCCGGCTCGCGCTGCGCGAGCCGGCGCCGCCGCAAACATTGTTGGTTTTTATTTCGTCAGCCGCGCAGGACGTGGTCGACGTAAGCAGAAGGGAAAGGATTTTACACTTTTTTTATTAACCTGTTTCGTCGCCTGCTTTAGAACATCATCACCATTCACACTAGGAACAGCAGGCCGAAAAGCGCTAGGCGGCAGCCGAACTTGATTTTATCGTAGCCGGCGGCAAACATAAAGACGCCGAAGATCAGCCAGACGGTGGAGTTGCCGAAGCCGCTGACGCCCCATTTAAACGCTTCGGTGGCGATTTTGAAGCTCGGCCCCGCCAGCTCGGCAGGGCTGAACAGCACATACTGGCTGAACAGGGCGATAATCACCACGCCGGTGAGGCCGATAACCACACTCGGCAAGGGCTCTAAGAGCAATCCGACAATCACGCCGACAAAAATGGCGAAGAAGTGCTAGGCGTAAGGCTCTAGGCCCGCCGGCGTCAGCACCAGCACCACGGCGGCGACAACAATCGGCAGGGCCAGCATGATCCAGTGTTTGTGTTGTCCCGGCGGCAGGATGAGCGCAGGTTGCAAGGCTTCGTTCAGCGTCATTTTCATGTTCATAGTGTTAGTCTGCAAGTTATAAAGAAGAGAATGTCGGATTTATTGATGCACGGTTTAATATTAGCGCACGTGAGATGCTTGTCAGCAAAACCTTATTGAATAAGGTCTCTATATTCTAGACGTAATTCTGATTTAGATCAAAGAGTGAGTGCGCGTTTTTATTGACTTAAACCCTTTTCGTTAAAAAATCCTAAATTTTCTGCAAATCGCCATCAGATTATCATATTTTTTTGAATGGTTATTTTATAATTTTAACAAAAATTAGATTTTTCAGCGCTTTAGCTAACATTAATACAATTAAAATTGTAGTTTTTGTAAAATAAATAACTCAGCTACTTCAAAATTTTTATAACTATATTCATTTCTTTTATAGTTAAAGTTACTAATATATTAGTGGCATAAAGTCTGACCTTTAGATAATTACTAGGATGCTCTCTCCGTAGAAATTTCTTAGCTTTTAATTTCCAGAGTTAATCGAGATGAATATTCGCACCACGCTTTTAAAGCCGCTCACGTTGCCTAACGACGCGGTATTAAAAAAATCGTCTGGTAATAACGCCGATGACTACCTGTACGGGATTTTACGACGGCAGTGACCAGCGAACTCGTAGAGTACTACCGGGCGCGCAAGTACCCTCGGTACGGTTATCGCCGAGTGCTGTTTTATTGACGCTAAAGGCCCCGCTTTTCCCATCGCCATCGACAACGACAACGACAACGACAACAAAATCGCCGGCCTCGCGCGCATCGCCGACGCTATCAAATATTAAGGCTCGACGGCGATCCTGTAGATCTACCACGGCGGGCGCATAGTCGAGCTGGAGTTGATCGGTGGCAAAATGCCGGGCGGCTCCAGCGCCATCGCCCGCCGCGCGGAGGCGCTACCATGCCGTAGGCGCTGACCGCCGAGGAAGTCGAGGTGATGATCACCAAATTCGGCGATGCGGTGAATAGCGCCATCAAGTTGGACTTCGAAGGAATCGAGTTGCACGGCGCACCTATCTGATCCAGCAGTTCTATTCGCTTAACTCCAACCAGCGCGACGACAAAGTGGGGCGGCCACCGCGAAAACCGCGCCCGTTTCCCGCTGGAGGTGCTCTATATTGCCCATAAAATGGCGGAGCGCATCGCGCACAACACCTTTATTATCGGCTATCGCTTCTCGCCCGAAGAGATCGAGGTGCCCGGCCGATACGCTTTATCTGCTGGAGAAACTAGCGGAGCACGGCCTTGACTACATGCACTTCTCGGTCAGCCAGCTGCTGCGTCCCTCTATCACAAAGGCGGCAGCGGCAGCGGCATCGCCATGCTGTAGAAGCTGGGCTCGGATACCGTGGATATGGGCGAAATCCAGATCCATTCGACCATCGGACGGACCACATCCTATCTGATCTCCGAGTCGATTCGCGGCGGCGGCGCCATCTTCGTATCGCAGGAGGGCAAACGCTTCTTTAACGAGATGGAGACCCGCAACACGGTTTCTGCGCAGATTATCGCGCTGTGATCATGCAGTTTTGTTGCCTCCATCCTAGGGAAGTTGCACGAAAAATTGGGTGAACACGCCCGGTTCCGACTCTACGCTAACGTTGCCGCCGAGGCTTTCCGTCCGCTGCTTCAGCAGATAAAGCCCAACGCCGTGATCGTCACCTTTGGTTGAAAAGCCTTTGTCAAAGATAGCATCCAGCTGCTTGGTCGGGATGCTTGGGCCGTCGTTGCTGACTTCGCACGCCAGCTAGCCTGCAGCATCACGTGGATATCGCCGTTGTTTTCGCTGCCCAGCGCGTTCTCAATCAGGTTGCCGAGCACGGCGATCTGCTGCTCGTTGCCGATATCGTGCAATAAGCTGGCGTCACTCAGCGTCAGGCGATGGCTGCTGTCCGAGACGCGGTTGATCTTGCTCAGGAGGAAGCCGGCGATCACGCCCTCTTTGACCGAATGCAGGATCGCCTGACGCTGTTCGAACAGAGAGGAGATCTCCCGAGGTTCCAATGCGCTTCAGGATTTTCACCAGCGCCAACGCGCCGATCATGATGTCCAGCGGCTCTGGTCAATCTGGTCGCTCATCGCCTCCAGCGAGCCGCGATTCACCGAGAGGTTCTCTTAATCCTACAGCACCGGATTAAGATGAGAGTAGCGAATGCCCTGAATATTGGTCACTACCACGAACAGCAGATTTTTGTGCTGCTACGCCCGCGTGCTATAGGCTGAATAATCCCGGTGTCTGGCGATGTGCTAAGCGCCTGCTGAATGGCCAGCACGTCCGCCAGCGTGTAGGGCGACGGCCATTTGTCTTCCAGCTAACGCTGGGGGTAGCGTTGCCAATCTGAAAAAAGTAAAGCAGATGCACGCTGAGCAGCATGAAGGTCACCACCGCGCTCAGCTTCATATGTTTTTTGCGGGTCAGCTTGCTTTGCGAGGTCTCGCGCATCGTCGGGCCTTTGTTGGAAAGCGGTGGACTACTATCCCTTTCTCGGCGGCTTTGCAAAGGCTTTTAGCAAAAATGCCCGCGCCAGCGCGCGGGCCTGAAGCGGGTTACTCGGTGGCCGGCGTCAACCGAGGGTATAGTGCTGGCCGTTCACGCGGATCCGCAGCTGGTTATTGCTGACGGCAGGAACGTGAAACAGCAGCTCGTGGTCGTTGTTGTAGCTAAAAGCCGACCTGATCGTTGCCTATCCAGTGCGGCATAAAACACTATCTGTCCGATTTGCTCTCCAGATCGGCGACGATAGCGGCATCCGCTTTGCTGTAGGCCGGGATAAAGCGGAAATGGACGCCGGCTTCGAAACGGTTATGCGCATTGGTATAAATTTTCGCCATATTGTTGCTACCTGGGCTCGACGTAGGCAGCGACGATGGGTGAGGCGTCGGTCGCCGACTAGATGCCATTGACGGTGCCGTTGATGTTTTGCAGGCAAATGTGCGAGGCCCTTCCGCCATTTTGCTGCTGTAATCGGTCTGTATCTCAGTCTAGGCATTAAAGGCGGCGCTGGCCAACAGCTGGATCTGTTGCCCGAGTGGTGTAATCGCCGGCTTCAATCTCGCCCAGCAGGAACTAGGCGGCGGTGTCGGAGCGGTTATCCATCGACTTCAGGGTAGAAGGATAGTCATAGCTCAGCGAGCCGTGAATATTCACTGAGCGCGATGATAGTCAGGCTCGCGTAGTGACAGGCGAGCAGCTTGCCGTTGTCCTCTAGGCTTAACGTATTTATCGCCCATTCGCCGTTGGAGAGATCGACGGGATTTTCCAGTATACTCGATCCAGCCATTGTAAAGAATGCACTGAGTGGCGCGCTGCAGGTTTATCATCGGCTTGTCGTAGCCATATTGAATATTGAAATTGCTCAGTTTAATGGCGGTGATATGGTCCAAGTTGCCGGAGGCCTAGCCGGACTAGGCGCCGTAAATCACCGAAGCACGACACTGCGAAGTGTCCCACTGGTCGATTTTGCAGTCGAGGGTATTCAGCAGATACATTCTGATCACCTCCTCCAGACAGTCAGTGGCGCCGTCCGGGACCGAGCCGAAGTGGGTGACGTTCACCTAGTTGTAATCGCTGCTTTGCTGTGTCCATAGCTTGCTGCTGGTGGTTCTGACGTTGACGCTGTCATCATTAGGCGTCGCGGTGTCGGTAACGTTGCTGACGAAGATGCCGCACGCCGTAGAGCGTGCCGGTATTATACTCGATAACCAGCACGCTTTTACCGCTGGCGGTGGGTTCATAAGCGCGAAGATCGGCGAGAGTTTACAGCGTGGCGACGGTGCCAGCGGCGCCGTGAGTGTAATGGTTTTCTATCATTATTTCCCTTAATTTTTAAATGACGTAGTTCGTTGCGTCATTATTTAAAGGTGCCGAAAATAAAGCGTGGAAAGTGCGCGCAGATCAAGCTTAAATTGAGACTTTTTGCAGCTGGCTGATAATTGAGTGATAAACGGCAATCATTCTGCGCTTCGGGTAAATAATCGGCTGTAATTATTTCAATGCTGTTTTATAAAAAAGGGGCGTGGTGATTTATTTCGCGCCATGATTATTGAGTTAATCAATTTAAGTTGCAGGTTTTCTCTGCGGGTGATTTTATCATCTGAGAGTGAATGTTATTTTTAACAGCAATGAAAACTACTATCTGAAACGGATGAGCGTGATAAAAAATAAATCCACGCTAGGAACTAGATTTATCAACTATTCCGCTTCTCACGCAAGAGCGTAAAAGCGGGAACAATATTAGACGTTAAACAGGAAGTTCATCACATCGCCATCTTTCACGATGTACTCTTTACCTTCCGAACGTATTTTGCCCGCTTCTTTCGCTCCCTGTTCGCCTTTATAAGCGACAAAGTCGTCAAAAGCGATGGTCTGCGCGCGGATAAAGCCTTTCTCGAAATCGGTGTGGATTTTACCCGCCGCCTGCGGCGCGGTGGCGCCGACCGGGATGGTCCAAGCGCGCACTTCTTTGATGCCTGCGGTGAAGTAGGTCTGCAGGTTCAGCAGCGCATAACCGGCACGGATCACGCGGTTCAGACTCGGTTCTTCCAGACCTAGCTCCGCCATAAATTTGGCGCGATCTTCGTCGTCCAGCTCGGCGATATCCGATTCCATTGTCGCGCAGACCGGCACCACCACGAAGCCTTCCGCTCTAGCGATGGCGCGCACTTGGTCAAGGTAAGGGTTATTCTTGAAGCTGTCTTCGTTAACGTTGGCGATGTACATGGTTGGCTTCAGGGTCAGGAAGCTGAGATAGCGGATAGCCGCTTTCTCGTCGGCGTCCATCTTTAGCGCGCGCAGCATACCGGCGTTTTCCAGATGCGGCAGGCACTTCTCCAGCACGGCCAGTTCCACCTTCGCGTCTTTATCGCCGCTTTTGGCTTTCTTCTGCACGCGCTGAATGACGTGCTCGCAGGTTTCCAGATCGGAGAGCGCTAGCTCGGTGTTGATCACGTCGATATCTTCCGCCGGATCGACTTTGCCCGCGACGTGAATGATATTTTCGTTCTCGAAGCAGCGTACCACGTGACCGATCGCTTCGGTTTCGCGGATGTTGGTCAGGAACTGGTTGCCTAGGCCTTCGCCTTTCGACGCGCCTTTCACCAAGCCCGCGATGTCAACAAACTCCATGGTGGTTGGCATCATACGCTGCGGTTTGACAATCTCCGCCAGCTGATCAAGGCGCGGATCCGGCATCGGCACCACGCCGGTGTTAGGTTCGATGGTGCAGAACGGGAAGTTAGCCGCTTTGATGCCCGCTTTAGTCAGCGCGTTGAACAGGGTGGATTTACCGACATTCGGCAGGCCCACGATACCGCATTTAAATCCCATGGTTGGTTATCCTTCTAATTATGCACAGAAATCACGCGGGCAGGGCGTTTAGGTCGCCTTGAACGCGTGCAGCTGGTTCATCGCCTTCAGGCGATCCTCCTTCAGCCACACTTCGGTGCAGCGCGCCGCTTCGTCGATGGCGTCGTCGATCAGCTTCTGTTCGCTGGCGGGCGGCTTGCCCAGCACAAATCCCGTCATCTTGTTACGATCGCCCGGATGGCCGATACCAATGCGCAGGCGGTAAAAGTTATTGTTGTTGCCCAGCTTGCTGATGATATCTTTCAGCCCGTTATGACCGCCGTGTCCACCGCCGTGTTTGAATTTCGCCACGCCAAGCGGCAGATCCCGCTCATCGTGCGCCACTATGATCTCTTCCGGCGCGATGCGGAAAAAGGTCGCCATCGCCGCCACGGCTTTGCCGCTGAGGTTCATAAAGGTCGTCGGTACCAGCAGGTGCACATCTTCGCCCGCTAGGCTGATACACGCGGTGTAGCCGAAAAACTTCGCCTCTTCCTTTAAGAACTGATTGTGACGTTCCGCCAGTAAATCAAGATACCAGGCGCCCGCGTTATGCCGCGTTGCGGCGTACTCCGTGCCTGGATTGGCCAAGCCCGCAATCAGTTTAATGCTGCTCACGATGATTATCCTGCTCAGGTAGTGAAAAGGAGATAGTATACTTCGCGGCAGGGAAGAGAACAAACGTCGCGAAAGGTGGGTTGCTACGCAACATGATTAACTACTTTTATTATTGAAATCAAATTGCTGTGGGTAAAGTTGGGTCAGTTTTTGTTACCTCTGTGTGATTCTGAACGCAATTTGTACGCATGGCATTGCCTAAACTTAGGACAAGTTAACATTACGTTCGGTTTGCATTGCTTGTTCATATGAACAGAGGTGAGTTATGAAACATCAACATTGTCACAAAGCAGGAAACGCCATGATGGCAGTGGGGCTGATCGTGATGGTCTCCAGCATTTTTCTTCTCCGTGTCCGTGCTCAACCAGCTGTTGAGTGCCCAGATGCCGGTGCTGCTGGCGCAGGGCGCGGTTCTAGGCATCTTTATCGGCGCGCTGTTACGGGTGATCCGGACGCGCGTCAGCGGCCACGAGAAGATCGCTACTTCTGGTATCGCCGCTATGACAAACGCTGCCGCCGCACGCCGTACCCCTAATACTGCAATTCAGGCATAAAAAACCGGGCCATGCGCCCGGTTTTTATTAAGCGAAACTTAGTGCTCAAACATCGCCGAGATCGATTCTTCGTTGCTGATACGACGGATCGCTTCAGCCAGCATGCCGGAAAGCGTCAGTGTGCGGACGTTCGGCAACGACTTCATCTCTTCGGAAAGCGGGATGGTGTCGCAGACGATAACCTGATCGATAACAGATTTACGCAAGTTCTCCACCGCGTTGCCGGAGAAAATCGGGTGGGTGGCGTAGGCGAAGACGCGTTTAGCGCCGCGCTCTTTCAGCGCTTCCGCCGCTTTGCACAGCGTGCCGCCGGTGTCGATCATATCGTCGACCAGCACGCAGTCGCGGCCCGCCACGTCGCCGATAATGTTCATCACCTGAGAAACGTTCGCGCGCGGACGACGTTTATCGATAATAGCCATATCGGTATCGTTGAGCAGTTTGGCAATGGCGCGGGCGCGCACGACGCCGCCGATGTCCGGCGAAACCACAATCGGGTTCTCCAGACCAATTTGCAGTATATCTTCCAACAGGATCGGGCTGCCGAAAACGTTGTCAACCGGGACGTCAAAGAAGCCTTGAATTTGCTCGGCGTGAAGATCGACCGTCAGAACTCGATCGACGCCAACACTGGAAAGGAAATCCGCGACTACTTTAGCGGTAATCGGTACGCGAGCGGAGCGCACGCGGCGGTCCTGACGGGCATAGCCGAAGTAGGGAATAACTGCGGTAATACGACCAGCAGAAGCTCGACGCAGCGCGTCGACCATCACAACCAATTCCATTAGATTATCGTTGGTGGGAGAACAGGTGGATTGGACGATGAAAATATCACCACCGCGCACATTTTCATTGATTTGTACACTCACTTCGCCATCACTGAAACGGCCCACTGCGGCTTCTCCGAGGCTGGTGTAAAGGCGGTTGGCAATATGTTGTGCTAGTTCAGGGGTAGCGTTACCAGCAAATAGCTTCATATCAGGCACGAGAAGAACCTCAGGCTTTGCATCCAGAGAATGAACGGCATTAGGGTAACCGGCGGGCGCACCCTGATGCATGTTCATACGGGTGTATTAATGTGCCGTGTGCAGTGTCTGGAACAGGGTGACACTATCACACATACGGTTTACAGCCCGGAAAGGGTGCGATGCAGAGGCGAGACGTTAACGCCTTGCGCGACAAATCCGCATACCCATTTCGGGGAGAGTTCCAGCACCTGACGAGCGGCTGACTCGGTGTCAAATTCGGCAAACACGCAAGCGCCAGTGCCAGTCAGGCGCGCCGATGCGTATTTTAGCAGCCAAGAAACAAGTTCATCAACCTCGCGAAAACGTTTTCTTACCACGGCTTCACAATCATTATGGAAGGGCGTCGATAAAAGCGCCGCCAGCGGACGCACCGGCGTGTCGCGCGTCAGCTGCGGATCGTTGAACACCAGCGGAGTCGGCACGTTGACGCTAGGATGCGCCACTAGATACCACTTTTCCACCGGATCAGCGGGCTGCAGCTGTTCGCCAACCCCTTGAGCAAAAGCGGCGAAACCCCTGACGAACACCGGTACGTCGGCGCCGAGCTGGATCCCCAGCTCGGCCAGCGCGTCGCTGGAGAAACCGACGTCCCACAGGTGATTGAGCGCCACCAGCACCGTCGCGGCGTTCGAGGATCCGCCGCCCAGCCCGCTGCCCATCGGCAGCCGCTTGTTGATGGCGATCTGCGCGCCGGCCTCGGCAGGCAGCCTATGTTGCGCCTGCGCCGCTTGGCACAGCAACTGCGCGGCGCGCACGATCAGGTTGTCGTCATGGGCGATGCCCTCGACTGACGTGGTCAGGGTGACGCGGCCGCTGCTGTCCGGCATGATGTGCAGCCTGTCGCCGTAGTCGAGAAACTGAAATAGAGTTTGCAGGTTGTGGTAACCGTCTGCGCGACGGCCAGTGATATAGAGAAACAGGTTAAGCTTTGCCGGTGCGGGCCATGATGTCATCATCACAGGGTCCAGCTATATATACGCAGCTTAATGCGCTGGTCGCCTTCGCGCAGCTCTAGGTTCGCCGGCAGCGGTGGGGTCACTTTGCTGTCGTAGTCCTGAATAGTCACCTGCCACGTCTGGCCGTTGCTGCGGTAGTTGAGGCTTTTCAGCTGGTAGCTGCTGTTAAGCTGATAGTCGCTGGCGCCGCCGGGCAGGCCCATCATCCACTGGCGCAGGTTGGCGAGTGGGATATCCATGCCGGTCAACTGAGCGATCATCTTCTCCGCGTCGTTACTGACGTAGCGTTTGCCTTTGTTGTCCACCAGTTGTACGGTATGGCCCTGCGCGTCAAGCTGAAGCTCGGTACTGCCCAGCGGGTTGGTCAGCAGTAGGCGATAGCGATCCGGCGCGGTCTGTTGCCAGTTAAAGTGCGCATACACCTTCTGCTTGTCGGAAAGGTAGGCGAAGGCGCCGCGTGTCTGGTAACGCGTGACGTTCGTCACGGCCTGCTGGTGTTGCTGCCACGGTGGCGCGGTGGTGTTCGGACCCGGACCTTGAAGTTGTTTAACGGTACAGGCGGCTAACAAGACGCTTGCCAGCGGCAAAAGGCACAACATCGTGCGTGGTGTAAAGGTTATCACGTGGTCATCTCCTCGGACACGTTTTTAATTCGTAACGATTAACGCTAGCGATCCGCTTATAAACCGTCAATGCTGATAACAGGAAAATTGAGCACGATCAGTTTAATCTTATTACAGTCATAGCTTTTGTATGGCTTTTCATGATCTGCCGCATCTTGTAGAATGCGCATCATAAAACCCTGACGCATCATAAAACCCTGACATTATTATTGAGACATCCCAACTTTTATCGCCATGACGCTGCTCGCTCTCGGAATCAACCATAAAACTGCACCTGTCGCCCTGCGTGAACGCGTTTCGTTCGGGCCGGATGTGCTGGAACAGGCGCTCGACAGCCTGCTCTTCCAGCCGATGGTGCAGAGCGGCGTTGTTCTCTCTACCTGCAACCGCACTGAACTCTACCTTAGCGTAGAACAGCAGGCGGATCTGCAGGAGCGCTTAGTGCGCTGGCTGTGTGACTACCACCATCTCAATGAAGAAGAGGACGTGCGTCAAAGTCTTTACTGGCATCAGGACAACGCGGCGGTCAGCCATTTGATGCGCGTGGCGAGCGGCCTCGATTCGCTGGTGCTGGGCGAACCGCAAATCCTCGGTCAGGTGAAAAAAGCCTTCGCCGACTCGCAGCGCGGCCATGCGCTGAGCAGCGAGCTAGAGCGCATGTTCCAGAAAACCTTCTCGGTCGCCAAACGGGTGCGCACCGAGACGGAAATCGGCGCCAGCGCAGTGTCGGTCGCCTTCGCCGCCTGTACGCTGGCGCGCCAGATCTTCGAATCGCTGTCGACGGTTAATGTGCTGCTGGTCGGCGCGGGCGAGACTATCGAGCTGGTGGCGCGCCATCTGCGCGAGCATAAGGTGCAGAAGCTGATTATTACCAACCGCACGCGCGAGCGTGCCGAGCGGCTGTCGGAAGAGGTTGGCGCGGAAGTGATCGGCCTCGTCGACATCGACGTGCGCCTCGGAGACGCCGATATCGTCATCTCTTCGACCGCCAGCCCGCTGCCGATTATCGGCAAAGGCATGATGGAGCGCGCCCTGAAAGCGCGCCGCAACAAGCCGGTGCTGCTGGTTGACATCGGCGTGCCGCGCGACGTCGAGCCGGAAGTTGGCAAGCTACCTAATGCTTATCTCTACAGCGTTGACGATCTGCAGGCGATCATCGAGCAAAATATGACTCAGCGCAAAGCCGCCGCCGTCCAGGCCGAAAGCATCGTGGTGCAGGAGAGCGGCGAATTTATGTCTTGGCTACGCGCCCAGAGCGCGGTTGAGACCATCCACGAATACCGCTCTCAGGCGGAAAGCATGCGCACCGATCTCGAATCGCGCGCGCTGGCCGCGCTGCAGCAGGGCGCCGATCCGCAGAAAGTGCTGCAGGAGCTGGCGCACAAGCTGACCAACCGTTTAATTCACGCACCAACTAAATCTCTGCAGCAGGCCGCCCGCGACGGCGACACTGAACGCCTGCAATTGCTTCGCGACAGCCTCGGTCTCGAGTAAACTGCGGGGCTATTGCCCTCTGTGACGACAATCCCATCACGAATGAAAACTTCTATTGTTGCCAAACTGGAAGCACTGCAGGAGCGCCACGAAGAAGTGGAAGCGATGCTGGGTGACGCCCGCGTTATCGCCGATCAGGACCGCTTCCGCGCGCTATCTCGCGAATATGCGCAGTTAACCGACGTTACCCAATGTTTCCGCGCGTGGCAGAAGACCCAGGCCGATATCGAAACCGCCCAGCTAATGCTGGAGGATGCGGAAATGCGCGATATGGCACAGGAAGAGATACAGCAGGTGCGCGAAGAGAGTAAGCGGTTGGAACAGCAGCTGCAGGTGCTGCTGCTGCCGAAAGATCCCGACGACGAGCGCGCCTGCTTTATTGAGGTTCGCGCCGGCACCGGCGGCGACGAGGCGGCGATCTTCGCCGGCAATCTGTTCCGCATGTATAGCCGCTACGCCGAAGCCCGCCGCTGGCGCGTGGAGATCGTCAGCGCTAACGAAGGCGAGCACGGCGGCTATAAAGAGGTCATCGCCCGCGTCACTGGCAATGGCGCCTACGGTCGACTGAAGTTCGAGTCGGGCGGCCATCGCGTGCAGCGCGTGCCCGAAACCGAGTCTCAGGGACGCATCCATACTTCGGCCTGTACCGTGGCGGTGATGCCGGAGGTGCCGGAAGCAGAGCTGCCGGAGATCAATCCCTCCGATCTGAAAATCGACACCTTCCGCTCTTCCGGCGCGGGTGGCCAGCACGTTAACACCACCGACTCTGCTATCCGCATCACCCACCTGCCGACCGGCATCGTGGTGGAGTGCCAAGACGAGCGCTCGATGCACAAAAACAAAGCCAAAGCGCTGGTGGTGCTGGGCGCGCGCATTCGTGCCGCAGAGATGGCAAAGCGCCACGAGGCGGAGGCGAGCACGCGCCGCAACCTGCTGGGCAGCGGCGACCGCTCCGACCGCATTCGCACCTACAACTTCCCGCAGGGCCGCGTCACCGATCACCGTATCAACCTCACCATCTATCGTCTAGACGAGACAATGGAAGGCAAGCTGGACAATCTGATTGAGCCGATCGTGCAGGAGCATCAGGCCGATCAGCTGGCTGCGCTGGCTGGTCAGGAGTAATGACCTTTCGTGACTGGCTGAAACAGGCTGTCGCCGCCTTACAGGGCGGCGACAGCCCGAAGCGCGACGCGCAGATCCTGCTGGGGTTCGTGACCGGCAGGTCGCGCAGCTGGCTGGTTGCGTTCGATGAAACCGAACTGCTGCCCGAGCAGCTTACGCGCCTCGACGCGCTGCTGGCGCGGCGCGTGTGCGGCGTGCCGGTAGCGCATCTGACCGGCGAGCGCGAGTTCTGGTCGCTGCCGCTGCGCGTCTCCGACGCCACGCTGATCCCGCGGCCCGATACCGAACTGCTGGTGGAACAGGCGCTGGCGCGTCTGCCCGCCGCGCCGTCTCGCATTCTCGACCTCGGCACCGGCACCGGCGCGATTGCGCTGGCGCTGGCGAGCGAACGGTCCGACTGCGCGGTGCTGGGCGTCGATCGCATCGAAGCTGCGGTGGCGCTGGCGCAAAGCAACGCCGACCGGCTGGCGATCCCCAACGCTGCCTTTGCGCTCAGTCACTGGTTCGACGCGCTGCCCGCCGCACGTTTCGATCTTATTGTCAGCAATCCTCCCTACATCGACGCAAGCGATACGCATCTATCGCAGGGTGACGTGCGCTTCGAACCGCGTAGCGCGCTGGTGGCCGACGATGCAGGGCTGGCGGAGCTGCTTCTGCTGATTGCTCAGGCGCCGCAGTGGCTCGCGCCCGGAGGCTGGCTGCTGCTGGAGCATGGCTGGCAGCAGGATGCGGCTGCACGCGTGCTGATGCAGCAGCACGGTTTTTTTCAGGTCGCGACCGTGCATGACTACGGCGGCAATCCGCGCGTCACGCTCGGTCGCATTCACTCTTAAAAAGGACGTTTTATGGCCGCTTACTACCTGCTTATCAAACAACAGCATCTGCTGACGGTGTTTATCAGCATTTTGCTTTTTATTGTGCGTTTTTACTGGTTGCGCAGCGGTTCGCCGCTTTTGCAGCGCTGCTGGGTGCGCATTACGCCGCCTGTTAACGACGCCTTGTTTACTGCTTACCAGCATGCTGCTAGTGGTTACCTACTTTTACCCGTTCTCGCTGCAAGGAAGCTGGCTGACGGAGAAGCTTTTAGGCATTATTATCTACATCGCCTTAGGTTCCGTGGCATTGAGTCGTCGCCTGCACGCCAGCCGCACCCGCTATCGCTTTCCTAGTCACACTAGTCGCACTGGTGACAGTGATTAAGCTGGCGGTGACCAAAATGCCGTTATTGGGGATAGTATGACCTCCGCAGAACAATTAGATTTTAGCCAGACGCCGCTGTGCGAAGCGGTGATTGGCGCGACCCGCGCCATCCGCGCCGATTTTCCGGCGTCGTCCGTGCAGGAACAGCTGGCGTCGCTGGTGGCAGAAGCCTGCCGCTATGTCAGTGACGAACAGGACGCCGATATGCAGCTGGAAAAGCTGCTGGAGCTTTTTTATCGTCAGTGGGGCTTCGGCGGCGCCAGCGGCGTCTATAACCTTTCCGACGCGCTGTGGTTGGATAAAGTGCTGAAGACGCGCCAAGGCACGGCGGTGTCGCTGGGCGTGATCCTGCTTCATATCGCACAGTCGCTCGACATCCCGCTGATGCCGGTCATTTTTCCTACCCAGCTTATCCTGCGCGCCGACTGGATCGACGGCGTTATGTGGCTGATCAATCCTTTCAACGGCGAGATGCTGGACACCCATACGCTGGAAGTGTGGCTGAAAGGCAATATCAGCCCTACGGCGAAGCTCTACGACGACGATCTGGAGGAGGCGAAGACCATCAACGTGATGCGCAAGATGCTCGATACCATGAAGGCGGCGCTGATGGAGGAGAAGCAGATGGAGCTGGCGCTCGGCGTCAGTCAAGTGCTGCTGCAGATTGATCCCGACGACCCTTACGAGATCCGCGATCGCGGATTGATCTATGCGCAGCTGGAGTGCGAGCATATTGCGCTAGACGATTTAACCTACTTCGTTGAGCAGTGTCCTGAGGATCCGGTCAGCGAGATGATCAAAGTGCAAATTCACTCAATTGAACAGAAACAGGTGACGCTACACTAAGCGCACCCCACAGTGTAAGGAAAGGGCATGCCTCAGAAAGTCATCAATATTGGTGATATCAAGGTCGCTAACGATCTGCCATTTGTGCTGTTTGGCGGTATGAACGTGCTAGAGTCGCGCGATCTCGCCATGCGTATTTGCGAACACTACGTTAAGGTCACTGACAAGATCGGCATTCCGTACGTGTTCAAAGCCTCTTTTGACAAGGCGAACCGCTCTTCCATTAAATCCTATCGCGGCCCCGGCCTCGAAGAGGGCATGAAGGTTTTTCAGGGGCTAAAGCAGACGTTCGGCGTGAAAATCATCACCGACGTGCATGAGGCGGCGCAGGCGCAGCCGGTGGCCGACGTGGTGGACGTGATCCAGCTGCCCGCTCTCTTGGCGCGTCAGACCGACTTGGTGGAAGCGATGGCAAAGACCGGCGCGGTGATCAACGTGAAGAAGCCGCAGTTCGTTAGCCCCGGTCAGATGGGCAATATCGTGGATAAGTTCGCTGAGGGCGGCAACGATAAGGTGATCCTGTGCGATCGCGGCAGCAACTTCGGCTATGACAACCTAGTTGTCGATATGCTCGGCTTTAACGTGATGAAGAAGGTCACCAACAACAGCCCGGTGATTTTCGACGTTACTCACGCGCTGCAGACGCGCGACCCGTTCGGCGCCGCGTCCGGCGGTCGTCGCGCGCAAGTGGGCGAACTGGCGCGCGCCGGTATGGCGGTCGGCATTGCCGGTCTGTTTATAGAGGCGCACCCGGACCCAGATCACGCCAAATGCGATGGCCCGTCCGCGCTGCCGCTAGACAAGCTTGAGCCGTTCCTAGTGCAGATGAAGGCGATTGACGACTTGGTGAAAAGCTTCCCGGAGCTGGATACCAGCAAGTAAGCCGCGCTAAAAAAAGAGCGACTTGTTGCTCTTTTTTTCGTCTGCTGCATGGATGCTGACGCGGGTGAAGGGGATCCGCAGTTGGCATACTTGCCGCTTGGCCCGCGCGGGACGCTTTGCTCTTAGCTCCCCTTCACCCGCGTTTTGATTATGTTCGCTTTACAATGTGTTACAGCTATAGCGTGTAGTCTGTCAGACCTTTTTGTTAGAACATAATAGTCAGCAGATAGCCGGCGAAAAGCGCCAAGTGCGCCGTGCCGTTCAGCACGTTGGTGCGCCCGGTGGAAAACGAGATATGGCAGAGGATTAGCACCGCCAACATCACCACCATCTGCGGCGGCTCCAAGCCGAATACCAGATGCTGGTCGGTCAGAGTAGCGATAATGGTCACCGTTGGCACGGTTAGCGAAATGGTCGCCAGCACAGAGCCGAAAAAGAGGTTCATGGCGCGCTGCACCTGATTCATCAGCACTGCCTTCAGCGCGCCTAGGCCTTCCGGCGACAGGATCAGCAGCGCTACTAGGAAGCCGGTGAACTGCGCAGGCGCATTAAACTCCGACAGCAGATGCTCAAGCATGTTGGCGTTCATCTTGGTGACGCTGATCACCGCAATCAGATGCACGATCAGCCAGACAGTGTGCCAGAGGCTGCTATGCGCCGACGGCTTGCCCTGATGCGGGTCGCTGTCGTCCTCATGCTCATAGACGAACAGGTTCTGGTGCGTGCAGGTCTGGATCAGCAGAAACACGCCGTACATCGCCGCGGAAATGGCGGCGATCAGAAGCGCCTGCGTGGTGGTGAAGTTGTTGCCCGGCAGCGCATTAGGAAACACCATCACTAGGAGCGCAAGCGGGAAAATGGCGATCAGATACTGTTTTACCCCGGCCAGATTGACATATTGGGTAGCGAACTTGCGTCCGCCCAGCAGCAGAGAGAAGCCGACCAGACCGCCGGTGACAATCATAATGATGGAGTAGAGGGTGTCGCGCATCAGCGCAGGCGCGGCATTGCCGGTGGCCATCAGCGCGGAGATTAGGCTGACTTCCAGAATCACCACCGACAGGCTGAGGATCAGCGAGCCGTAGGGTTCGCCCAGACGATGCGCCAGTACGTCGGCATGACGTACTACACTAAAGGCGCTGCTGAGGATCGCTACTAGCGCCAGCAGATTGATGCCAATTACCACCGGCAGGCCGGTCTGGCCATCGAAGAAAAACAGCACGCCCAGCGCGGCGAAGGGAAGTATCAGCGAGAACTCTTTGTGACGGGTTTTTTCATGCGTAGTCATTCACCATCCTCTTGGAGGAAAAAGCATCCGCGAAACCCAAAACGGGGCTTCACAAAAGTGTAGAACTTAAAGAGTGTAACTTTTCGCTGATGTCTGCGTAGAAAATTTACCGGTTTTTACTTTTAACTTAATAAAGGTCGATAATCTTGAAAGAAGAGGCAAAGCAGAATTATTTATTTAAATTCAAGATATTAACTTTTAATTTAATCTAATTTAAACATGATTAAGCGTAATAAAAACGCCAGTTATCATGCTTTTTAAAGAGGTTTATCTACGTTGCGTGGTTAGAGTCGAGGAAAGAGCGTGTGGCAATTTTGTCAGCGTGGGCCTAGCTTAAACTAGGCCCACAATGGAGAGAATATCATGCTCTATAAAAACCGAGGTGCGCTGCCGGACAATTTGAAACATGTGCTGCCGCCTTACGCGCAGTAGATCTATCAGAAGGCCTTCAACAGCGCTTGGGATCAGTACAAAGATAAAGATGAGCGCCGCGGCGACGAGTCGCAAGAGGTAGCGTATAAGGTTGCCTAGTCGGCGGTGAAAAAAGAGTATGAAAAGGGCCACGACGACAAGTAGCATCCTAAAAAAATAACTCTCTGCAGTAAAGGCCAGCGAGACTGGCCTTTTTCTTAGATTTTTTTAATTTCCCTTCCTGCTGCAACCTTAAAAGCGCTGTGGAAAAGCACACTGGCAGTGAATGCCACGGTTCAAGTATGCCGCCCGCAAGCCGGAGCCCGTCGGACAGGATGTTAATGACGTCAGGAGGTCGTATTGTTAACCTGAGAATTTTTATTAAAAGCAGATTGCAAAACGTCATTCGACAATATTGAGAAATCCATGCTCTGGAGCTGCGAGCAGCACGCGGCGTCCTTGGCGGCGACGCTGGCCTGCCATCCCGACCAAAGTCCGGTCTGGATCTTCGGCTGTGGATCGCTAGCGAGCGTTTCGCCTGCCGGAAACACGCCTGTATGAAGAGCTGGAGCCGCTGTGGAAGCGCTAAATGATCACCGGCTGCTATATCTGCCGACTTGGTGCGCGCTGACGCTGGAGCATCAGCTGGCAGATCTCGGCGTCGAGGTGAAAAAGGATATTCGCCTATTCGAGTCAGGAGCTGTATCACCTGGTGCGCATTGTCGAGCTGAAAAGCAGGAACGCACTGCTAGCGGCGCACGGGCGCGGCCACGGCTGCGAGGTCTGCAAGCCGCTGACGGCGTCGCTGCCAGCCTCCTGCTGAAACCGGCGTACCTACCGCTGCAGGAGACCAACGATCGCTACTTCGCCAATATCCAGAAAGATAGCGGCTACTCTGTAGTGCCGCGCGTGCCGGGCGGCGAGATCACACCGCAGGGGCTGATCGCCCTCGGCGAGGTAGCGGCACGCTACGATCTCTACACCAAAATCACCGGCCACCAGCGTATCGATCTCTTCGGCGCACGGCTTGCTCAGCTGTCCGCCATCTAGGAGGCGCTGTTGGCGGCGGGCTTTGAGACCGGCCACGCCTACGGCAAATCGCTACGCACGGTGAAATCTTACGTCGGCTCCAGCTAGTGCCGCTACGGCGTGCAGGACTCTAACGCCTTCGCCATCGCGCTGGAGCAGCGCTAGAAAGGGCTGCGCGCATCGCACGAGATCAAGATGGCGGTGTCATCGCCACTGAAAAAGGCTGGAACCTCTACGTCTGCGGCAACGGCGGCATGAAACCGCGACACGCCGATCTCTTCGCCAGCGATCTCGACGACGAGACGCTGATCCTCTATGTCGATCGCATCCTGATGTTCTACGTGCGCACGGCCGACCGGCTGCAGCGCACCAGCGTGTGGCTGGATAATGCGGATCCGTCGCGCCGCGCGCTCTTTACCGACGCCGTCAATGGCCGCGCGGCTTGGACGAGACGCTGTCCGCCGAGTCCTAGAGCGTGCTGTACGATCTCGCGGCGGTGCCGCCGCAGGCGGGCATCTCGGCAGCGAGCGCATCGCGCTGTTCCGCTCCGGCGACGATCTCTACGTGCTAGAGGATCGTGAATCGGGCAGCGAGGCCAGCGTGCTGTCGCACGGCATCCTCGGCGACGTGACGGGCGAGCCGGTGGTGATCTCGCCGCTCTACTATAAGCAGCGCGTGCGGCTGCGTGACGGTCAGAGCCTCGGCAATCTGCAGCACCAGCTGCGCTACTGGCCAGTGAAGCTGGAGGCGGTGTGCATCTGGGTGGTAAACCGGCCCTTTAAACTCCTGTCCCTACTGCGGCGTCAGTGGGCGCGATGACGGCAGCATCGCGGGCGACGCTAGCCATCTGGCCAACTTTGGCCGCCTCTGCGGCAAAGGTGTGGCGCTGGACGGCGCCGCCGCGTGCCTGCGCGCTATTATCGACCGGCACGGCCCCGAGGCGGTGGCGGGCTACAAGCGCGCTTTCGGCGCGGATGTGGTGCCCTGCTGCTATGAGGATTTCGCGGCGGCATCTGGTAGTGCTGGTCGGCTCCAACGCCGCTTAGCCCCATCCGGTGGCGTATGAGCGGCTGGCGACGCAGGGGGAAATGGTGGGCCTGACCGCGCTACATTAGAATGGCGGCTACTGGCTGAACAACGTCAGCTTCTTACTGCGCAAAGGGGAAGTGATCGGCATTTATGGCTAGCTCGACGCCGGACGCACCGAGCTGTTCAAAGGGCTGATCGGCCTCAGTCGGGCAAGGTGCGACTGACAGGCAGCGCGCTGGTGCCGTAGGATCGTTAGGGCGATGAGCGGCAGCAACCAGCAGAAAGTGGTGCTGGGTAAGGCGCTGATGACCGAGCCGCAGGTGCTGTCGCGCCATTCGCCGACCAATATGCTGCACCTGAAGCTGGCGTACTAGCTGGCGGATCAGCGTCGTTAGGGCAACATCAGCGACCTAGTGTGGAGCAATGCGGCTGGCGAGCATGCTGGTGCCGTTCGCCTACGGTCTGCCCTACGGTCTGCTACTGCACTGTCTATTATCTTTCTGTCGCTCGATACGCTGCCGACGCCGCTGCGGTCCGACGTGCGCTACCGGCTGACGTAAGGCAATAAAACGACTGCTTGCGCAGCCTTTGCGTGCCCGATTGAAATAAACCGGGCGCCCGTGAGAGTAAAGCGGATCAGAGCTGGTAGATGAGGCCGACGGCGGTGATATCGTCGGTCTTCAGGCTGAGCGGGTTGTTGTCGAGCAGGTTGACCTTGTACTCTAGATAGGTAGACATGTTCTTGTTCAAGTAGTAGGTGACGCCAGCGCAGACATATTTGAAGATGTCGGCGTCGCATTTCTTTGCCCTTCGATAAAACATAGGCCAGCGACGGACGGATACCGTTCAGGAACTGATACTGCACTACCGCTTCAACGTTTTGAGCTTTGTTGGCGAAGCCGCCGCTGGTCGGCGTGACGTTCAGGGATTTTCCCATATATCACCGCTAGGTAGATCTGGTTGACGTCATACTTCACCGCGGTCGCCCACAGAGAGCGCATAACCGTCGCCGTTGGGTGTTGGCGATGCGATCGTTTTTACCTTGATACTCGAGCCTGTTACCATATTATAAATTTCCGCTGCCTGACCGGCAGATATTCTGAGCATGGACGACACCACTGTCGCCAGTAAAGCGCACTTCATTATTCATATTTATCCTGTCTTTATTAGTTATTATTCTCCGCTATGGCGCGTGAAAGAAAAATAACACGAGAGGATAAATTGACCTAGTGCAATAAGTGTAACTAAAAATTTTTATTTCGGTTTCCCTTTTTATGGTGCAATTTTTTCGACTTTCGCAGATTTATAAAGATTATTTGACAAAAGAGTGTAATCAGCTATTAGCTTATTATCTATATGATTATAAATAATTTAAATTTAGTCAATGGCCTTTTTCTTGGAGGGTAATGCGAAGATTGAGCGTTAGACAATCCCGGGAAAAATTCAAGCTTAACCAAAAAATTGTTAAGTAAAATAGAAAATTATCTCTCTAATTATTGGCCTTCTTACAAATATTTCCATCTGCCTTCCATTTATTTATGGAATGATGATAACGTCAAAAATAATTGTTGTTGGCTTCATTTTATAGGGGCTTTTCTGCTTTAAAATAACCTCATTATTTTACCGTGCTCCATTTTATTTGCACAGGCAAAATAACAGAATGCGATTTATTCCATAGGCAGGGCAGCGCTTTTTTAAACACGTCTTGCCTGACAGCAGGGCAAAATGCGCTTTTATGGTGCATCTTTTGCCCGATGATGAACATAAAAGTCAGTGGTGATCACAAAAGCAATATTTACTCTGGGAATTGCATAAATCTTCTGCCGATTATGCGGCGAGAGCGCGGAATGCACAAAATTATTCACTATTTATGCAATTTTAATGAATAACTTCCTGACGTAACCTATTGATATTTCGTCGGGCGTTGGCTCTTATGCATTTCTTCGCTTGGCTGGCACGTTAGCTGCAATCTCTAGACGTTAGCTGCAATCTCTAGAGTAGTGCTGCGTTTATCCCAATTTCACAAATTTAAAATATTCGCTTTACTCACCGGAACGCCGGGCGGGAAGGCAGGAGAAACAGTTATGTCACTGCAGGTTTCGCGTCACGATTTCGATCAATGGATGGTGCCGGTCTATGCGCCAGCGAACTTTGTACCGGTACGCGCCGCGGGATCGACGCTCTGGGATCAAAACGGCAAAGAGTATATCGACTTTGCCGGCGGCATCGCCGTTAACGCGCTGGGCCATGCGCATCCGGCGCTCCAGCAGGCGCTGACTGAACAGGCGGCGCGCCTGTGGCATACCGGCAACGGCTATACCAACGAGCCGATTCTGCGCCTGGCGAAGCAGCTAATCGACGCCACCTTCGCTGACCGCGTTTTCTTTTGCAACTCCGGCGCCGAAGCCAACGAGGCGGCGCTTAAGCTGGCACGCAAAACGGCGCACGATCGTTTCGGCGCGCAGAAAAGCGGCATCGTCGCCTTTAATAACGCCTTTCACGGCCGCACGCTATTTACCGTTTCCGCCGGCGGTCAGCCCGCTTACTCAAAATATTTCGCGCCGCTGCCGCCCGAAATCCGGCATACCCCGTTTAACGATCTGGAGGCGGCGGCCCGGCTGATTGACGACAACACCTGCGCGGTGATTATCGAACCAATTCAGGGCGAAGGCGGCGTGCTGCCCGCCGATCCCGCCTTTTTGTACGGCCTGCGCGAGCTGTGCGACAGGCACCAAGCGCTGCTGATTTTTGACGAAGTGCAGAGCGGGGTAGGCCGCACCGGTTCACTCTACGCTTATATGCACTACGGCGTCACCCCGGACGTGCTGACTACTGCCAAAGGGCTGGGCGGCGGCTTCCCTATCGGCGCCATACTAACGCGCGAAGATCTGGCGCAGGTGATGAACGTCGGCACCCACGGCACCACCTACGGTGGCAATCCGCTGGCGGGCGTAGTGGCGGGCAAGGTGCTGGAGCTGATCAACCAGCCGGCGACGATGGGAGGCGTTACGGAACGTCATCGCTGGATCGTCGAAGCGCTAGAAGAGATCAACCAGCGGCTGTATCTGTTTAAAGAGGTGCGCGGTCTCGGCCTGCTGATCGGCGCAGTGCTGAACGAAGACTATGCCGGCAAAGCGAAGCAGTTCAACTTGGCGGCCGCCCAGCAGGGTGTCATGGTGCTGAGCGCTGGCGCCAACGTGGTGCGCTTCGCCCCTGCGCTAAATATCAGCGAAGAGGAAGTGAAAACCGGCATGACGCGCTTTGCGGTCGCCTGTGAATACTTGGCGCGAGGATCGACATCATGATGGTGATCCGCCCCGTTGAACATGACGATCTGGCGCAGCTGCTGACGCTGGCGGGAAAAGCTGGCGGCGGGCTGACCTCGCTGCCGGTGGACAGCCCAACCTTGCAAGCACGCATTGAGCGATCGCTGCAAACTTGGCGGGGAGCGCTGCCGCGCGCCGAACAGGGATACGTCTTCGTGCTGGTGGACAGCGAAGATAACCGCGCCGTGGGCATCTGCGCCATTGAGGTGGCGGTTGGCCTGCAGGAGCCTTGGTACAATTTTCGCGTCGGCACCCAAGTGCACGCCTCGAAAGAGCTGAACGTCTATGCGGCGCTGCCGACGCTGTCGCTGAGCAACGACCATACCGGCAGCAGCGAGCTCTGCACGCTGTTTCTCGATCCCGACTACCGCGGTGGCAAAAATGGCTATCTGCTGTCGAAGTCGCGCTTTCTGTTTATGGCCAACTTTCGTCATCTGTTTATGGATCGCGTGATGGCGGAGATGCGCGGCGTCAGCGACAATGACGGCCATTCGCCGTTCTGGGAAAGCGTCGGCAGCCGCTTTTTCTCCATGGAGTTTCGCAAGGCGGACTTTCTCAGCGGCACCGGCCAGAAGGCGTTTATCGCCGAACTAATGCCGAAGCATCCGCTCTACATCGACTATCTCTCGCCTGAGGCGAAGGCGGTGATCGGCGAGGTTCATGAGAAAACCGCGCGCGCGCGCGCGGTGCTGGAGGCGGAGGGTTTTCGCTACCGGAACTATATCGATATCTTTGACGGCGGCCCGACGCTGGAGTGCGAGATCGACGATATTCACGCCATTCGCAAAAGCCACGTGCGCAGCGCCGCGCTCGGCGAGCCGGACGCACAGGTGCCGCTCTGCTTGGTGGCGAATCTGGACTACCACTACTTCCGCGTCGCGCTGCTGCCGGCGCGTATTGAGCAGCACGACGTGGTGCTAAATGAGAATCAGCTCAGGGCACTGCGCGCGCAACCAGGCGACAGCCTGCGCGTGGTGACGCTGGGCGGCGAGGAGAAAAAAGCATGACGCAGATGATTAACGGCGAATGGCTGCCGGGCCAGGGCGACGCCCTGCGTAAAGTCGATCCGGTATTCGGCGAAACTCTGTGGCATGGCGAAGCCGCTGCGGCGGAGCAGATCGCGTTGGCCGCCGCCGCCGCCCGTGAGGCGTTTCCCGCTTGGGCACGTCGTCCCTTTGCCGAGCGCCAGGCGCTGGCGGAGCGATTTGCCGCGCTGTTGGAGGGCCGTAAAAACGAGCTGGCGGAAACCATCGCTGCGGAAACTGGCAAGCCGCGCTGGGAGGCGCTGACCGAAGTGCAGGCGATGATCAATAAGGTCGCTATCTCGGTAAAAGCCTTTCATACACGCACCGGCGAACAGCACGAGGGCGAAAGTTCGCTACGCCATAGGCCGCACGGCGTGCTGGCCGTGTTCGGCCCCTACAATTTTCCCGGCCATCTGCCCAACGGCCATATTGTCCCGGCGCTGCTGGCGGGCAACTGCGTGCTGTTTAAACCGAGCGAACTAACGCCGCTGACGGCGGAAAAAACCGTGTGGCTCTGGCTGGAGGCGGGTCTGCCGCGCGGCGTGCTGGCTCTGCTGCAGGGCGCGCGCGCCACCGGACAGGCGCTGGCGGCGGAGGTGCAGATTGACGGCGTGCTCTTTACCGGCAGTGCGGACACTGGCTATCAGCTGCATCGCCAGTTCGCCGGGCAGCCAGAGAAGATGCTTGTACTGGAGATGGGCGGCAACAACGCGCTGATTATCGAGGATCCGGCCGATATCGACGCGGCGGTACATCTGGTTATTCAGTCGGCCTTTATTACCGCCGGCCAGCGCTGCACCTGCGCGCGCCGCCTGCTGGTGAAGCGCGGCGCGGCGGGCGACGCTTTTCTGCAGCGGCTAGTGGAGGTGAGCGCGCGACTACAGCCCGGCGCGTGGAACGCCAAACCGCAGCCCTTTATGGGCAGCGTGATCTCTATCGAGGCGGCGGAAAAAATTCATCAGGCGTGGCAGCAGCGCGTGGCGCTCGGCGGTAGACCATTGCTGGAGATGCTCTGGCAGCAGCGCTGCGCCGCGCTGCTGACGCCGGGCATTATCGACGTCACCCAGGTCAGCGGGCTACCGGACGAAGAGGTGTTCGGCCCGCTGATTAACGTCATTCGCTACGACCATTACGACGAGGCGATCCGCTTGGCCAACGCCACGCGCTACGGCCTCTCATGCGGACTAGTCTCGCCGTCGCGTGCCCATTTCGACCAGCTGCTGCTGGAGGCGCGCGCCGGGATCGTCAACTGGAACAAACCGCTGACGGGCGCGGCGAGCAGCGCGCCGTTCGGCGGCATCGGCGCCTCGGGCAACCATCGTGCCAGCGCTTGGTATGCGGCGGACTACTGCGCTTGGCCGATGGCGTCTCTGAAGACGCCTGACCTGACGTTGCCCGCCGCGCTCTCGCCGGGACTCGATTTCTCCGCGCGCGAGGAGCAGGCATGAAAGCGATAGAAGCGAACTTCGACGGACTGGTGGGCCTGACGCACCACTACGCCGGGCTATCGTTCGGCAACGAAGCCTCGACGCGAAACCAGCATCAGCCGTCTAACCCGCGTCTGGCGGCGAAACAGGGGCTGCTGAAGATGAAGGTGCTGGCGGACCGTGGATTTTTTCAGGGGGTCATCCCGCCGCATGAGCGGCCAAACCTGCCGCTGCTGCGCCAGCTCGGCTTCAGCGGCCGCGATGCGCAGGTGCTGGCGCAGGCGGCGAAAACATCGCCTAGGCTACTGTCGGCGGTCAGCTCCGCTTCAGCGATGTGGGTCGCCAACGCAGCGACAGTGTCGCCTTCGGCCGACAGCGCCGACGGGCGGGTGCACTTCACCGTCGCCAACCTAAATAATAAATTTCATCGGGCCATGGAGGCGCCGCAGACTGCCCAGCTGCTACGCGCTATTTTTCGCGATCCGCAGCGCTTCGCCGTGCACGACGCGCTGCCGCAGGTAGTGCTGTTTGGCGACGAAGGAGCCGCAAACCATAACCGCCTCGGTGCGGAAGCTGGCGAACGCAGCCTGCAGCTGTTTGTGTACGGACGCGACGACAACGGCGGCATTGCGCCGGAGCGCTATCCCGCGCGCCAGACGCTACAGGCGAGCCAGGCTGTAGCTAGGCTGCATCAGCTGGACGAGCGTCACACGCTCTTTGTTCAGCAGAATCCGCAGGTGATCGATCAGGGCGTTTTTCACAACGACGTTATTGCGGTAAGCAACCGCGAGGTGCTGTTCTGTCATCAGCAGGCGTTTGTCGATCAACCTGCGCTGCTGGCGACGCTGCAGCGACGCGTGCCGGGCTTTACCGCCATCGAAGTGCCCACCAGCCGCGTCTCGGTAGCGGACGCGGTCAGCACCTATCTGTTCAACAGCCAGCTGCTAACGCGAGAAGATAGCGCGATGCTGCTGGTGCTGCCTGAGGAGTCGCGCCAGCATGCTGGCGTCTGGGATTACCTCAATGAACAAGTGGAGCAGGGCGGACCGCTACGCGAGCTGCTCAGTTTTGATCTGTGCGAAAGCATGCACAACGGCGGCGGTCCCGCCTGTCTGCGGCTGCGCGTGGTGCTGACGCCGCAGGAGCAGCAGGCGCTTAATCTGGCAGTCATGATGAATGATCGGCTATTCACCACGCTGAATAGCTGGGTGGATCGTCACTACCGCGACCGGCTGACGCAGGCGGATCTAGCGGATCCGCAGCTGTTGATCGAGGGACGCGACGCGCTGGACGAGCTGACGCAACTGCTGGATTTAGGTAACGTGTACACGTTCCAGCAGTAGCGGCGGAGGCGTTCTTTTTCATCGCGGACAGGAGTAACAACGATGCAGGATTTTCTACAGCAAACGCTGTCAGGCGAGGCGCCGCAGCGGCAATCTGGCGACACACCTTATTTGCGCTGGCAGTGGCTCGATCACGGCATTTTTCAGCTCGATCCGATCGACGAGCCGCTGCAGGCGCTGGTGCTGTCGGCGGGCATTCACGGCAATGAGACCGCGCCGGTAGAGATACTGAACGGGATAATCGGTGCGCTGCTGCGCGGCGAGATGGCACTGCGGCATCGCGTGTTGGCGATTCTCGGCAACCCGGCCGCCCTGCGCGCGGGCAAGCGCTATCTGCGCTATGATGTCAATCGGCTGTTCGGCGGACGCTGGCAGCAGATTGAAGACTGCGATGAGGCGCGGCGTGCGCGGCGTCTGGAACAGGCGATAGAAAGCTTCTGGCTGCAGGGATGCGAAAGGGAGCAGCCGCGCTGGCATCTTGACCTGCATACGGCTATTCGCGGCTCTTGGCATACGCGCTTTGGCGTACTGCCGCTCAATCCGCAGCCCTGGCCAGACGCCTTTATTCACTGGCTGACGGCGGCAGGACTGGAGGCGCTGGTGTTCCACACCATGCCTAGCGGCACCTTTACACATTTGAGCTGCGCCACCTTCAACGCCGCCAGCTGCACGCTGGAGCTGGGCAAAGCGCTGCTTTTCGGCGCCAACGATTTAACCCAGTTCGCCGCCGTGCAGCAGGCACTGGCGGCGTTGCTGAGCGGTGAGCCGCTGCCAGCTACGCAACAGACGCCGCGCCGCTATCGGGTAGTGCAGCAGATTACCCGTCTCAGCGAGCGGTTCGAACTTTATATAGACGCGGAGACGCACAACTTCGCCGCTTTTCCCCAAGGGGCGCTGCTGGCCGAAGATGGCGAAACGCGCTACGTGGTGCAGCAGACGCGCGAGTATGTGCTGTTTCCTAACCCGGCCGTGGCACTGGGGCTACGTGCAGGGCTGATGCTGGCGGAAGAGAGCGCCCAAACCGAGGCGCTGCTGCGCTAACGAAAAAACGGCGGCAGGGCGAGGAATTTTCCTTCTGCTTTGCTGCCGTAACCCTTATACTCCTCCAATATTCCTACCATATTTGCTTTAAACTCATACTCTTTTGCAATTTCTCATGCAATTCTTTTCATTCTCTCCATGATTAACCGACTGTTGTCTTTAACCTGACCGACGTGCAGAAGAGCCAGATCCGCGACATAATGAAAGAGAGCCATAAAGAGTTCAAAAGTCCGTCGCTGGAAGAGCGACGCACTGGCCACGTGAGACAGTTTCTACCACGCCAAAGAGCGCGCGGTGGCGATGATGGAAACCCAGAACAAGTTCCATCATAATTGTGCTGACGCCGGAGCAGAAAGCGTCTCCAGCGCCTTATAGCCGCTTCGGTAGAGGCCGAACACGTTAGGCGAGTGGGAAAAGTCGACGGCGCGCGCGTAGATCACCTGAGGCTTGCTGTCGGCGATCTGAATCGAGCAGAACTGGCGATTTTTGCGCAGGCGCTTGTTAAACAGCTGCTGCGGAAATGGGACATCACCCGCGCGATCGCAGCTTTTCCCGATATAGGGCGGCGGATCGCTGTCGCCGTGAAAGGTGTAAACGCCCGGCTGATGTAGGCAACCCTTCCAGCCATTCGCGCAGATGTTCTGGATATTCGTATATAGAAGCCGCGTCGAACTCGAGGCGGTGCGTAGCAGCATGTCGAACCAAGACAGACTCCTGTAACCGTTTATTTAAACAGAATATCTGTCTGTTTAGGCTTTCGCCAGCGGGTTAATCGGAGAATGCTAAAATGGGAAAATTTCCCCTGCCGGTAAGCAGGGGAAAGCGGCTTATTTCCAGAAATCGTCGAACACCATGATCGGCGGGCGACGCTTATGCTCGGTCTTCTGATACCAGTTCTCAATGATCTTCGCTGTTTCCGGCGAGACGCTTTTGCCTTCCAGATAGTCGTCAATCATCTCATAGGTAACGCCGAGCGCCACTTCATCCTCTAGGCCGGGACGGTCATCTTCTAGATCCGCCGTCGGACGTTTCAGATAGAGATGCTCCGGGCAGTCGAGGGTTTTCAGCAGCAGCTTGCCCTGACGTTTGTTAAGACGGAACAGTGGGTTAATGTCGGTGCCGCCGTCGCCATATTTGGTAAAGAAGCCGGTAATCGCTTCCGCCGCATGGTCAGTGCCGACCACCAGACCCTTGGTCATGCTGGCGATGCTGTACTGCGCCTTCATGCGCTCGCGCGCTTTTTCATTGCCGCGCACAAGGTCAGAGAGTTCGATGCCTGCCTCGCGCAGCGCGCGTTCGCTGGCCAGCACCGAATCCTTGATATTGACCGCCAGCGAGCGATCCGGCTGGATAAATGCCAGAGCGTCCTGACAGTCCTGCTCGTCCGCCTGAACGCCGTAAGGTAGGCGTACTGCGATAAAGGCATAGGCGCTATCGCCGCTCTCCTCGCGCAGTTCTCTGATAGCCAGCTGCGACAGCTTGCCAGCCAGCGTCGAATCCTGCCCACCGCTGATGCCCAGCACCAGCGTTTTCAAAAACGGATGGCGCTTCAAATAACTTTTGAGGAAATCGACGCTGCGGCGAATTTCCTGCTGCGCGTCGATAACCGGGCTTACGCCGAGTTCGATAATGATTTCCTGCTGGTGTGACACGAATCTCTCCTCAAGTTAGAGGCCTGTCGGCCCGTTAGAACCCTTCATTAAAGCTAACGTTCATCGCCGAAAGCAACAAGCTAAAGCGCTAGTTGTTTCCTGCTAACTGCTGCTATATCAGGCAGTTTATTCGCGAGGGCGGGTTTCTACGCTAGAAAAATAAACATCAGGCTCGCTAGCATAAATGAGCCTAAGATAGTGCCGGTCATGCTGAGCAGCGAGGTGCCGCCCAGCTCAGTAATGGGCTGGAGGCGACGAACGCCAGCGTCAGGCTGCCTTTCAGCACGCGATACTCGCCCCAGAGCGGGTAGAGGCGCGCGCTGGTCTGCGAGGTAATCACTAGGCAGCGAAGCAGAAGCTAAACGCCTGCGGCAGACGATCACTTAGTCCAGTGCCGCCCAAGCGGAAAAGACCGAGCCTTGGCTGCGGCGTTCAGGCGGCAGGGTTTCATGCAGCTTCCAGCGTGTCAGCAGGATCAGTAGCAGCGCCGTCGCGCCCAGCACCAAGAAGATGCTGCGCTAGTTCAGTACTGTCATCAGCACGCCGCCCAGCACCGGCGTGCCAATCAGCAAGATCGAGGCGAAGACGAGCAGCATAATGATCATTTTCAGCAGCTGCAGGTAGCCGTTGCTGACTATGTTGAACCAACTGATGGAGATTTTCATCAGTTCGCTCTGATGAGCGTAAATGGTCTGCAGCGCCAGCCCGAATAGCACGCCAATTAATAGGCCGACCAGCATCTTTTTCGACAGGCTCCAGCCTTGACGGCCGAGGCGCGACAGCAGCAGCGCGCCGAAAGGCTATAAGATTAAGAATCAGAGGTAGATCCATATTAGCTCCAGAGAGAATGTCCGGCTACGTATTGAGCGCCAGCACGCCAGATAATGTGATGCACGAATTAAGTGCCGGTATGTTACCAACTACCCTGTGCGTCTACTTATTATCCAAATAGAATGGCTTATAACCAGACAGCGTTTTCTGCTGCTTTAGTGCACTTTTTGTGTGGAAATAAGGCGGGAAACGCCATTTTGTAGCGTATCGAAGAGCTGCGACGGCCAGCCTTGCGCACCAAAAGAGGGCGCGCCGGGCGGAAACCAGAGCGCGTAACCCACCAACGCCAAGCAGAACGTGCGCTCTAGCTGATTCCCTTTCTGGCTTCTAATAATAGGCAGGCGAAAGCGCCAGCGGCACGGCCACAGCAGCGGCACGCCGGCGGGCGTCAGCATATCGGCTACAATGTGGCTGAGATAGCCCAGCGTCATGCCCTGCAGCACATCCGCAGGAAGCAGCCAGTCGGTGGGCACGTTGACCTGAAACAGCCACAGGCTGGCAGCCACCGCCAGCAGGCTATGGGTAAAGCCGCGATGCCCAAAGGCGCGCGCGATGGAATAAGAGAGCCACTTTAACCTCTGGGCGAGCAACGATTTAGGATGATCGATATCGGGCAGCCGACAGGTGAGCAGCGAGGCGGAAATAAGGTGCCACCAGTCAGCCTGCGCCAGCACGGGCGTCAGCTCCGCGCGTTTGGCGAAAATGGCGGTGGCAATAGCGAAAATTATGTGGCCTTCGCCCGTCATGATAAAACCTAGCTGCAAACTGTCGATGCATCCAGTATAGGGATTTATCTAGTGAATGAGAAGTTGTGACGCTGTAACGAAGCGTGAATTTTTTAGCGACGCGACAGCATTGCGCCGTCGCGGCGTGCTGAATTGCCGTTACGGACGCTTAACGCGCCAGTCAGCCGCCGTCAACATAATCAGAGGCGGCAAAAGCAAGAAACACTACCAGTCCCAGCATATCTTCCGGCACGCCCCAGTGTGCGACGGGGATACGACCCACAATCTCCGCGCTGCGGCTCTCATCGCTACGCAGCTGTTCAGTATTGTTAGTCGCCATATATACCGGCGCGATAGCGTTAACGTTGTGAGAGCACGTGGATGCCGTCCTAGAAAGATACCATGGAGGCGATATTAATGATCTTACCGCTGTTGCAGCACGTTTTCCCTGGCGGCAACGGCCTATTGCTGCAGATCCTCCTGCGAGAGGGCGCTTACTAGCCCAAAGCTGTTGGTGTCCAGCTCGTGCGATTTACCTTCATCGTCGTTGAGCGTGGTGCTGAATACGGCCGAACATCACGCTGTTAAGCGGCTGGATGTCGCTGAGGCCCGATTCCTGATAATGAAAGGTGGCTGAATGTAACGCTTGAGTTCATCGCTCATTTTCTACCCCTGTGCGTCATGACTGTATTCAGTGTAGACCATGATGAAAAAATGCGCGAATAATGAACAGGATAAAACATACAGTTTACCCTAATCATAATAAAAATAAAGCTGGGTAAAGCCATGGAAACAGGCGCGTGGAAAATCTTGTCGCAACTGAGCTGTTTTTTCTTTGAAGACTACTAAATGCGCGCCGTTAATGAGAAAAGTATTAATAATCAAGCGGGATCGCGCGTATACGGCGTCTTTGTGAAGCTGACGTATAACGTCACTGGAACAACAATCCGTCGGAATCCGCGCCCGATCGCACCGACACCAAAACCAGCATTATGCTGACCTACGCGATGTAATTTTCCCGCGTATACCGCTTCCTGACCGCAGCCTGGCTGCGGTTTTTTTCGCCGGTTCCTCGACTTAGTGGTGAGTGGACGGGTTTTGCTGGTCAATCAAAGCTGTTATCATCAGCCGCGCACTACAATCCTAGCGTCATTCCGACAACGTAGGTCTGATATCACGCTAGGCAACGACTCTTACTCAATGTTGTATGTAAGCTTTCGTGTGGCTTACCACTGTAATTAAGGATATGAAATGCCTATAATTACTCTTCTTGATGGCAGTCAGCGCAGCTACGATTGCGCGGTGAGCGTGATGGATATCGCGCTGGATATCGGTCCTAGCCTAGCGAAAGCCTGCATTGCCGGACGCTTTAACGGGCAGCTAGTGGATGCGGTCGACCCCATCACCGAGGACGCCTCTGTCGCCATCATTACCGCAAAAGATGAAGAGGGTCTGGAAATTATTCGCCACTCCTGCGCGCATCTGCTGGGACACGCCATCAAACAGCTGTGGCCCAACGCCAAAATGGCGATCGGTCCGGTTATCAACAATGGCTTCTACTATGATGTCGATCTCGATCATACCCTGACCCAGGAGGATATCGACGCGCTGGAAAAACGCATGCACCAGCTGGCCGAAACCAACTACGACGTGGTGAAAAAAGTCGTGAGCTGGCAGCAGGCGCGCGACGTGTTCGCCGAGCGCGGCGAGAGCTATAAAATCACTATTCTGGATGAGAATATCAGCCACGGCGTCCATCCTGGACTCTATTATCACGAAGAATATATCGACATGTGCCGCGGTCCTCACGTGCCGAACATGAGTTTCTGTCACCACTTCAAGCTCCAGAAAATCGCGGGCGCCTACTGGCGCGGCGACAGCAACAATAAAATGTTGCAGCGTATCTACGGCACCGCTTGGGGGGATAAAAAACAGCTCAACGCCTATCTGCAGCGTCTGGAAGAGGCGGCGAAGCGTGATCACCGTAAAATCAGCAAGCAGCTCGACCTCTACCATATGCAGGAGGAGGCGCCGGGCATGGTGTTCTGGCACAATGACGGCTGGACCATCTTCTGCGAACTGGAAGTGTTCGTGCGTAGCAAGCTGAAAGAGTACCAGTACCAGGAAGTGAAAGGTCCGTTTATGATGGACCGCGTACTGTGGGAAAAAACTGGGCACTGGGAAAACTATAAAGAGGCGATGTTCACCACCTCTTCTGAAAACCGTGAATACTGCATCAAGCCGATGAACTGCCCGGGCCACGTGCAGATCTTCAATCAGGGACTTAAGTCCTACCGCGATCTGCCGCTGCGTATGGCGGAGTTCGGCAGCTGTCACCGCAACGAGGCGTCAGGCGCGCTGCATGGCCTGATGCGCGTTCGCGGCCTCACCCAAGATGATGCCCACGTCTTCTGTACCGAAGATCAAGTGCGCGACGAAGTGAACAGCTGTATTCGCATGGTTTATGACATGTACAGCACTTTCGGCTTCGAAAAGATCTTGGTGAAGCTCTCCACGCGTCCTGAGAAGCGCATCGGCACTGATGAAATGTGGGACCGCGCAGAAGAAGATTTAGCCGCCGCGCTGAATGAAAACGGAATTCCATTTGAATTTCAGCCCGGAGAAGGTGCATTCTACGGTCCGAAAATTGAATTTACTCTGTATGACTGTCTCGATCGCGCCTGGCAGTGCGGCACAGTTCAGCTAGACTTTTCCCTGCCAAAACGTCTGGACGCCACCTATGTGGACGAAAACAACTATCGGCAGACGCCGGTGATGATTCATCGCGCTATTCTCGGTTCGATGGAGCGCTTTATTGGCATCCTGACTGAAGAGTTCGTCGGTTTCTTCCCGACGTGGCTGGCGCCGATGCAGGCGGTAGTGATGAATATTACCGATGCGCAGGCAAAATATGTCGACATATTGACACGCAAATTGCAGAATGCTGGCTTTCGTGTGAAAGCAGACTTGAGAAACGAGAAGATAGGCTTTAAGATCCGCGAGCACACATTACGTCGTGTCCCTTATATGCTGGTCTGCGGTGACAAAGAGGTGGAAGCTAGCAAAGTAGCCGTTCGCACTCGCCGTGGTAAAGACCTCGGGACAATGGACATCGATGTGTTTGTTAAGAAGCTGCAACAAGAGATTAGCAGCCGCAATCTTCACCAATTAGAGGAATAAGGTTATTAAAGGCGGAAAACGAGTACAACCGACGCGTCCGAATCGTATTAATGGTGAAATCCGTGCCTTTGAAGTACGCTTAACTGGCGTGGATGGTGAACAGATTGGTATTGTCAGACTTCGCGAAGCTATTGAAAAAGCTGAAGAAGCAGGTGTTGATTTAGTAGAAATCAGCCAGAACACCGAACCGCCGGTGTGCCGTATTATGGACTACGGCAAATTCCTTTATGAAAAAAGCAAATCTTCTAAGGAACAGAAGAAGAAGCAAAAAGTTATCCAAGTTAAGGAAATTAAATTCCGTCCTGGTACCGATGAAGGCGACTATCAGGTAAAACTCCGCAGCCTGATTCGTTTTCTGGAAGAAGGCGATAAAGCCAAAATCACGCTGCGTTTTCGCGGCCGTGAAATGGCGCATCAACAGATCGGTATTGAAGTGCTTAACCGCGTGAAAGAAGATCTGACAGAACTGGCGGTAGTCGAATCCTTCCCATCGAAGATTGAAGGCCGCCAGATGATTATGGTGCTCGCTCCCAAGAAGAAACAGTAGGGCTTTCAAGTAACAATGACCAGCGTTCGCGCTGTGCGGCCTTTTGTTCGCCTGTCTGATTCGTTTTATTAACTCTGATTCGTTTTATTAACAATGCGAAGTGGATATTTTTTAAAATGTCAAAGATTAAAACCGTACGTGGCGCGGCTAAACGCTTCAAAAAGACCGCTTCTGGCGGCTTCAAGCGTAAGCACGCAAACCTGCGTCATATTCTAACTAAAAAATCAACTAAGCGTAAACGTCACCTGCGTCCGAAAGGCATAGTATCTAAAGGCGATCTAGGTCTAGTTGTTGCCTGCCTGCCGTACGCATAAGTTAACTTTTTATAAATCTGCCCCGACGACTTCGCGATAAGCAGGGAATAAGGGCATCACAGAATATTGATACAGGAGGAGAGCTCCCATGGCTCGCGTTAAACGTGGTGTACTTGCTCGTGCACGTCACAAAAAAATCCTAAAACAAGCTAAAGGCTATTACGGTGCACGTTCACGTATATACCGCGTTGCCTTCCAAGCTGTTATCAAAGCTGGTCAGTACGCTTACCGTGACCGTTGTCAGCGTAAGCGTCAGTTCCGTCAACTGTGGATTGCGCGCATCAACGCCGCCGCGCGTCAGAACGGCATCTCTTACAGCCGTTTTATCAATGGTCTGAAAAAATTGTCCATTGAAATTGACCGTAAGATGCTAGCTGACATCGCTGTATTCGACAAAGTCGCGTTCACCGCACTGGTCGAAAAAGCAAAATCAGCTCTGGCGTAAGTCAGATAAAAAAGGGAGCTTGCTCCCTTTTTTATTGCCTGTAACTCGAGCAAAAGATTGACATTTTCACCGCAAGGTTTTTCAATAGTGCCCTCAGAATCACAGCAAGGTAACGCAAGCATGAATGCTGCTATTTTCCGTTTCTTTTTTTACTTTAGCGCCTGACATCTAGGGGCTTTTGCGCATAGAAAAGAAACGAAAAATCGCGCCAAAAGCCTCCCTCGTGGAGGCTTTTGTGTTTCTGGCGAAGCATATTGGAACGGCTACGTCCCAACGAGAACTGACCAGCCCGGCTGGAATAAGAGGAAACTATGTCCCAACTCGCAGAACTGGTGGTCCGCGCCACAGCCGCTATCAACGAGGCGACGGATATCGCCACCCTTGACGCGGTGCGCGTCGAATATACCGGTAAAAAAGGGTATCTGACACAGCTGATGACTACGCTGCGCGAGCTGCGGCCGGAAGAACGTCCGGCTGCAGGCGCGGTGATCAATGAGGCAAAGCAGTGGGTGCAGATGCGCCTTAACGCGCGCAAAGAGACTCTGGAATCCGCCGCGCTCAACGCGCGCTTGGCCGCCGAGACCATTGATGTTTCCCTGCCGGGTCGCCGCATAGAAAACGGCGGGCTGCATCCGGTAACGCGCACCATCGATCGCATCGAAACCTTTTTCGGCGAGCTGGGTTTCGCAGTGGTGACTGGCCCGGAAATCGAGGATGACTACCACAACTTCGATGCGCTAAACATTCCGGGCCATCACCCGGCGCGCGCCGATCACGACACCTTCTGGTTCGACGCCAAACGTCTGCTGCGCACCCAGACCTCTGGCGTGCAGATCCGCACTATGAAAAATCAGCCGCCGCCGATTCGCATCATCGCGCCGGGCCGTGTCTACCGAAACGATTACGATCAGACCCATACCCCGATGTTTCATCAGATGGAAGGGCTGATCGTCGACAAGAACATCAACTTCACCAACCTGAAAGGCACGCTGCACGACTTCCTACGCAACTTCTTTGAAGAAGATTTGCAGATTCGCTTCCGTCCGTCCTACTTCCCGTTCACCGAACCCTCAGCGGAAGTGGACGTGATGGGCAAAAATGTCAAATGGCTGGAAGTGCTGGGCTGCGGTATGGTGCACCCGAACGTATTGCGCAACGTCGGCATCGATCCGGAAGTTTACTCCGGTTTCGCCTTCGGTATGGGCATGGAGCGTCTCACCATGCTGCGCTACGGCGTTAGCGACCTGCGCTCCTTCTTCGAAAATGATTTACGTTTCCTCCAACAATTTAAATAAGGGCAGGTTATCCAATGAAATTCAGTGAACTCTGGTTACGCGAATGGGTAAACCCGGCTCTGGACAGCGCTGCACTCTCTGAACAGATCACAATGGCCGGTCTGGAAGTCGACGGCGTGGAGCCGGTTGCCGGCGCGTTTCACGGCGTGGTTGTGGGCGAAGTAGTGGAATGCCGCCAGCATCCGAACACGGATAAGCTGCGCGTGACTAAAATCAACGGCGGCGGTGACCGCCTGCTTGATATCGTCTGCGGTGCGCCGAACTGCCGTCAGGGTCTTAAGGTCGCCGTCGCTACCGTCGGCGCCGTGCTGCCAAGCGATTTTAAAATTAAAGCGGCGAAGCTGCACGGCGAGCTGTCCGAAGGAATGCTCTGCTCCTTCTCCGAGCTGGGCATTTCCAATGATCATAGCAGCATTATCGAACTGCCGGCTGATGCGCCGATCGGCGCGGATATCCGCGATTACCTGAAGCTCGACGACAACACCATCGAGATCAGTGTCACGCCGAACCGCGCCGACTGCTTGGGTATTATCGGCGTTGCGCGCGACGTGGCAGTGCTGAACGGCCTGCCGCTTACCTCGCCCGCGATGGAGTCGGTGACTGCCACGATCGGCGACACCCTCCCAATCCGCGTCGAGGCCACCGACGCCTGCCCGTGCTACTTGGGCCGCGTGGTGAAAGGCATCAACGTCAAAGCCGCTACGCCGCTCTGGATGCGTGAGAAGCTGCGCCGCTGCGGTATCCGCTCAATCGATCCGGTGGTGGATGTCACCAACTACGTGCTGCTTGAGCTGGGTCAGCCGATGCACGCCTTCGACCTTGACCGCATCGACGGCGGCATCGTGGTGCGCATGGCGAGAGAGGGCGAAACCCTGATACTACTCGACGGTAGCGAAGTGATGCTCGGCAGCGACACGCTAGTGATCGCCGATCACCATAAAGCGCTGGCGATGGGCGGTATCTTCGGCGGCGAGCACTCTGGCGTCAATGAAAAAACGCAGAACATTCTGTTCGAGTGCGCTTGGTTCTATCCGCTAGCGATCACCGGCCGCGCGCGCCGTCACGGCCTGCATACCGATGCCTCGCACCGCTACGAGCGTGGCGTCGATCCGGCGCTGCAGCACAAAGCCATTGAGCGCGCCACCGAGCTGCTGCTGGCGATCTGCGGCGGCCATGCTGGCCCGGTTATCGACCAGACGCACGATGTGGCGCTGCCGACGCGTGCCACCATTACGCTGCGTCGCGAAAAGCTGGATCGTCTGATCGGCCACGCTGTCGCCGACGAGCAGGTGACCGACATCCTAACGCGCCTCGGCTGCGAGGTCACGTCAGGCCAGGGCGAGTGGAAAGTGTTCGCGCCGAGCTGGCGCTTCGACATGGCGATTGAAGAAGACCTGATTGAAGAGGTCGCTCGCGTATACGGCTACAACAATATCCCGGACGTGCCGGTGCAGGCAGGCTTGGTGATGACCCAGCATCGCGAAGCGAATCTCTCGCTGAAGCGCGCTAAAACCATGCTAGTAGACAAAGGGTATCAGGAAGCGATTACCTACAGCTTCGTCGACCCGAAAATCCAGCAGCTGCTGCATCCGGGTCAGGAGGCACTGATCTTGCCTAGCCCGATTTCCAGCGATATGTCGGTGATGCGCCTGTCGCTGTGGACCGGCCTGCTGATCGCCGTGGTCTACAACCAGAACCGCCAGCAGAGCCGCGTGCGCCTGTTTGAGAGCGGTTTGTGCTTTGTACCTGATACCCAAGCAGATTTAGATATCCGTCAGGATCTTATGCTGGCAGGTGTGCTGAGCGGTAACCGCAATGAAGAGCACTGGGATCTAGCGCGTCAGTCGGTTTACTTCTATGATTTAAAAGGCGATTTAGAATCTCTGCTCGATTTAACCGGCAAACTGGACGATATCCGTTTCCGTGCCGAACCCAATCCGGCGCTGCATCCGGGGCAAAGCGCGGCAATTTATTTGCAAGACGAGCGAATCGGATTTATAGGGATGATTCATCCTGAGCTGGAACGTAAGCTAGATCTCAACGGTCGCACCTTAGTCTTTGAACTGCTTTGGAATAAGGTCGCACACCGCGTCCTGCCTAATGCGCGCGAGATTTCACGCTTCCCGGCGAACCGTCGTGATATCGCCGTTGTGGTGGCGGAAAACGTCCCCGCAGCAGATATCATCGCCGAGTGTAAGAAAGTTGGCTTAAATCAAGTAGTTGGCGTAAACTTGTTTGACGTGTACCGCGGTAAGGGTGTTGAAGAGGGTTTCAAGAGCCTCGCCATCAGCCTGATTTTGCAGGATACCAGCCGGACACTCGAAGAAGAGGAGATTGCCGCGGCTGTTGGCAAATGCGTTGCGGCATTAAAAGAGCGATTCCAGGCAACCTTGAGGGATTGAACCTATGGCGCTTACAAAAGCTGAAATGTCAGAGTACCTGTTTGAGAAACTTGGGCTGAGCAAACGTGACGCGAAAGAGCTGGTGGAGCTGTTTTTTGAAGAGGTTCGCCGTGCTCTGGAGAATGGCGAGCAGGTAAAACTGTCTGGGTTTGGTAATTTCGACCTGCGCGATAAAAATCAGCGTCCAGGCAGAAATCCAAAAACGGGGGAAGATATTCCGATTACCGCGCGCCGCGTGGTGACGTTTCGCCCGGGTCAGAAGCTGAAAAGCCGAGTCGAAAACGCTTCTCCGAAAGATAACGACTGACCGATTTCAGTATACTAAAAAGGCCGCTTACGCGGCCTTTTTCATTGGCGCATTTTGTTGTTCTCCTGCTTTCCTTCACAGTGTCAGAATTTCGTAAGTGTCTAGAAAAAGAGCCGAAAATCGGCGCGTACCGATAGAGACGCTGGTGATCCTTTTATTATAACCGCGCCGACAGGTAACAAGAGGTCACTCTGATGAAAAAACGCACTGATTTTAAGCATCCTACTGGCGAGCGCTAACTCGCCGAATTACAACAACTCGCCGGTATCGGTACCCGCGATCATCGCGGCTACTACTGGGATGGCTACGACTAGCGCGCGCCAACCTAGTGGAAATCGCACCATAGCCGCAACGTCGGGCTAAAAGGGTCTCACAGCTACTGGAACAGCAACGGCTGGCAAGGCATAACGATCGCGAGCGGGTGCCGCCGTGCCCGAACCACGGTTAATGCTTCTGTGTGCCACCTAAACCAGCCTTTCTTTTTCCGACAATCCTTCTACAATTAACTATCTGTTTTCTCAGCGAATCATCAATTATGTCTTTGCTGGAGCAGCTCGCTCGTCAGGCGGATCACCGCAGCCGACGCGGGATAGCGGCATTAAGCCTCATCCTGCTGGGCTTGATTATTCTCAGCCTGTGCGCGGATGACAGCTGGATCGTCCCGTCGCAGTAGCCGGCCAGCTCTTTGTCTGGCAGCTGCGCCTGACGCGCTCGCTGGCGGTGTGCGGTGTGGTGATGCAGGCGCTGTTTACCAATCCGCTGGCGGAACTTGGCTTGCTCGGCGTCTCTAACGGCGCAGGGATCGGGCTAGTGCTGGGTGTGCTCTTCGGCAGCGGCTCGCTCTGGAGTCTGAGCCTGAAGGCAATGGCCGGCGCGCTGCTGACCAGCGTGGCGCTGGGCATTATCTGCAACGTCATCATGACTTGGACGATTTACTTCAGCACCAGCCTCGATTTGCGCTAGCTGATGTACTGGATGATGGGCGGCTTTAGCGGCATCGACTGGCGCCGCTGCCGGCCACCGCCGAGCTGATCGCCACTGAGCGCGTGAGCTCGGCCTGCCGCTTTTTTTTCTGGCGTAATATTCTGGTGCTGGCGATGGACTAGCTAGTCGGCGTCAGCGTCGCCATGGAGGGCGCGATCGGCTTTTTCGGCTTAGTGATCCCGCATCTGCTGCGGCTGAGCGGCATCAGCGACCACCGCTATTTTCTGATGGCCTCGGTGCTGGCGGGCGCAGACATTATCGCGCGTCTAGTGCTGACTTCGGCGAAACTGTCCATCGGCATGGTTACCGCCACGCTAGGCGCGCCGCTGTTTATCGTGCTGCTGGTCAAATCTTCGCGCTAGCTACGGCTGGCGTATCTGTATTCACAATAGGAGAGTGCAATGAGCCTTTATTAAACTGAACTGTCGACGATCGACGGCGAATACACCACGCTGGAAAATTGGCAGGGCAAGATGCTGCTGGTGGTAACCGCTGCCTCAGATGAAATGCCCGCGCTGGAGTTCATCATTAACCGCATGATCGGCGTGCACCCGAAAGCGCTGCTGGAATTTGATCAACAGACGTCGGAGCTGCAGCAGCAAATTCGCGCCATGATGAAAGGCTTCGACGATCCAGTGGAGTTCTATATCGCGCGCCTGACCGAAGGGATCGCCACGCTGGGCGCCGCCTTTATGAGATAGGCCTGACTAACGTCGAAATTATGGTTCCCTTTGTGTGCACCGTGGCCTAAGCGCAGGCCGTGGTCGAGGAGCCGGCGCGTCAAGGACTGAAGCACAGCGAGAACGGTCTGAAGATCATCATGATGTGCGAAATTCCCTCGAACGCCCTGCTGGCCGAACAGTTCCTTGAGTACTTCGACGGCTTCTCTATCGGCTCGAACGATATGACTCAGCTGGGGCTGGATCGCGACTCCGGCATAGTGTCGGCGTTGTTCGATGAGTACAACAATGAATCGGGGCGATTAACCGCCCCTTTTATCTGTCAGTAGGGCAGCTGTTTTTTATCGTGATCGGAGAGAATATCCACCACGATGGCAGGATCGTCTGCCGGCACCGGCGCTTCATGCATCCAGCGCAAACCAGACGGTAGGAGACTGCCAGCACCACTGGCCCGCCGATCACGCCGGAGAAGATCAGGATAATCGGTAGGTCCGCGCCGATGCGGATCAGCACCGGGCGCAGCACGTTATCCAGCGTGCCGACCACGCAGCTCCAGATTAGCAGCACCGTGCTACAGGTGGTGTCACCGCTCCAGTAGAGCCAGACAATGGCGGGAACCAGCACAATAAGCGGCCCGATTTGCACCAGCGCGGTGACCACCACGTCGAGTGCCACGGCGCGGATCGCCTGACCGGCCAGCAGCACCGCCGCGCCGGCCCGCCATGCTAAAGGCGAAGTGGCGAATGCCCTGCGCTGCCTGTTCGCCGCGCTAGAACAGTAGGGCGCTGAACAGTAACATCACGCCGGGGTGGATCATCAGTCGAAAGTCGAACGAAGTGGCTCGCCTGAGCGACGGAAAACCCGATAGTGCGGCCGGCATAGGGCTACAGCTTCGCCATAATGGCCGAGCCGCCGCCCGCCACCAGCTTGTGGTAGCTGGAGAAGAGTTTGTCGCCGATGGACGGGTATCATTTAGCTACAGCAGCGAGGGCATCAGCAGCGAGGGCATCTCCATGGCGATCACCGGCGCGCTATTGTCGATCAGGCTGTTGACCAGCAGTGCGATAGGAATAATAAACAGCAGCAGTGTCATCACCGCGATGGCCAGCGAACACCGGTTCTACAGCAGCCACTGTACGCGCAGCATTAGTGGCTAGGTCGCGATCACTACCATACTCATCCAGGCGAAACCGAGAATAAAAGGCTGAATAATCCAGATGCAGGGGACGATCATCAGCAGGATAAACATCTGTGGTAAATCCTTAGTGCAGTGCAGGTTTTTCATAGCGAGTAACTACTTCAACTAATCCTTCAATCAGGCCCAGCTTAATGATGAGCTATTTTGCCGGCTTTAAACAGAGTAGAAACAGGCGCTTTTTACCTTTTCTGAAAAAACAGCGGGCGTGAAAAAATGTGTTAAAATGAAAGGTTGAGACAGAACACACAATGCAAACGTCTACAACATCTGGTCCTCTAACAATGATCCCACAGATTTCCCAGGCGCCCGGCCTCGTTCAGCGAGTTCCGACATTCCTTGAGGCGCTGAAAGCGCAGGGTTTCACCGGCGATACCGCCACCAGCTATGCCGACTGCCTGCTCATGTCCACCGACAACAGCATCTACCAGCTGCTACCGGATGGGGTGCTCTTTCCACGTTCCACCGCTGACGTTGCGCTGATTGCGCGCGTGGCAGGCGAGGCGCGCTTCAGCGAACTGGTCTTTACGCCGCGCGGCGGCGGCACCGGCACCAACGGGCAATCGCTGAACCAAGGCATCGTGGTGGATATGTCGCGCCATATGAACCGCATTCTAGAGATTAACCCTGAACAGGGCTGGGTGCGCGTCGAGGCGGGCGTGGTTAAGGATCAGCTCAACACCTGGCTGAAACCCTACGGCTTTTTCTTCTCGCCGGAACTCTCTACCAGCAACCGCGCCACTCTGGGCGGCATGATCAACACTGACGCCTCAGGCCAGGGATCGCTGGTCTACGGTAAAACCTCCGATCACGTACTGGGACTTCGCGCGGTGCTGTTGGGCGGCGATATTCTCGATACTTGGCCGATGGCTACCGCGCTGGCGGAGACGCTGGCGCAGACGGCAACGTTGGAAGGGCGTATCTATCAGCAAGTGCTGACGCGCTGCCGCGAGCAGCGTGCGCTGATTTTGGAAAAATTTCCGCAGCTGAACCGCTTCCTAACCGGCTACGATCTGCGCCACGTTTTCAGCGACGATATGCAGACCTTCGACCTGACGCGCATTTTGTGCGGCGCAGAGGGCACGCTGGCCTTTATCACCGAGGCGCGGCTCGACATTACGCCGATACCCAAAGTACGTCGTCTGGTGAACATCAAATATGACTCCTTCGACTCCGCGCTGCGCAACGCGCCCTTTATGGTAGAGGCGCAGGCTCTGTCGGTAGAAACGTTAGACTCTAAGGTTCTGAACTTGGCGCGGGAAGATATCGTCTGGCATTCGGTGCGCGAGCTGATCGTCGACGTGCAGGCTCAAGAGATGCTTGGCCTGAATATTGTGGAGTTTGCCGGCGACGATGGCGCGCTAATCGAGCAGCAGGTCTCTTCGCTCCGCGCGCGGCTGGATGCGCTGATGGTGCAGCGCCAAGGCGGCGTGATCGGCTACCAGCTCTGCGACGACCTCGACGGCATCGAGCGCATCTATAACATGCGTAAAAAAGCGGTGGGTCTGCTGGGCAACGCTAAAGGGCGCACCAAGCCAATCCCCTTTGTAGAGGATACCGCCGTGCCGCCGGAGCACCTCGCCGACTATATCGTCGAGTTTCGCGCGCTGCTCGACAGCCACGCCTTGAGCTACGGCATGTTCGGCCATGTCGACGCGGGCGTGCTGCACGTGCGGCCGGCGCTGGATATGTGCGATCCGCAGCAGGAGATGCTGATGAAAACCCTGTCGGATGAGGTAGTAGCGCTGACGGCGCGTTACGGCGGGTTGCTCTGGGGCGAGCACGGCAAAGGATTCCGCGCGCAGTACAGCCCAGCGTTTTTTGGCGAAACCCTGTTCAACGAGCTGCGTCGCATCAAGGCGGCGTTCGATCCCAACAACCGCATGAACCCTGGCAAGATCTGTACCCCGGTCGGCAGCAACGAGCCGATGATGCAGGTAGATGCGGTGAAGCGCGGCAGCTATGACCGCCAGATTCCGCTGGCGGTGCGCAGCGACTGGCGCGGGGCGATGGAGTGCAACGGCAACGGCCTCTGCTTTAACTTCGATGCGCGCAGTCCAATGTGCCCGTCGATGAAGATCACCCGAAACCGCATTCACTCGCCGAAAGGGCGCGCCACCCTGACGCGCGAATGGCTGCGCCTGCTGGCGGAGCAGGGCGTCGATCCGCAGCAGCTGGAGAAGCAGCTGCCGGAAAATAGCCTGTCGCTGCGGGCGCTGATTGGCCGCGTGCGCAACAGCTGGCACGCCAGCAAAGGGGAGTATGACTTTTCCCACGAGGTGCATGAGGCGATGTCCGGCTGTCTCGCCTGTAAAGCCTGCTCAACGCAGTGCCCAATTAAAATCGACGTGCCCGATTTTCGTGCGCGCTTTTTACAGCTCTACTATACGCGCTATCTGCGCCCGGTAAGCGACCATCTGGTGGCGGCGGTAGAGAGCTACACGCCGCTGATGGCGAAGGCGCCGAAGACCTTTAACTTCTTTCTGAAACAGCCGTGGATGCGCGAGTTGAGCAAGAACCATATCGGCATGGTCGATCTACCGCTGCTCTCATCGCCGTCGCTAAAGCAGACGCTAAGCGGCCATCCGGCGATGAACATGACGCTGGAGAAGCTGGAAGCGATGAGCGCCGAGGCGCGCACCACTACGGTGCTAGTGGTGCAAGATACGTTTACCAGCTTCTACGAGGCGCAGCTGATCACCGACTTTATTCACCTGATTGAAAAGCTCGGCCTGCGGCCGGTGCTGCTGCCTTTTATGCCGAACGGCAAGGCGCAGCACGTTAAAGGCTTCCTACAGCGCTTTGCGCACACCGCAGCCAAAACCGCTGGCTTCCTTAACCGTATGGCGAAACTCGGCATGCCAATGGTCGGAGTCGATCCGGCGACGGTGCTCTGCTGTCGCGACGAATATAAACAGACGCTCGGCGAGATACGCGGCGATTTTCACGTGCAGCTGGTGCATGAGTGGCTGTGCGAGGCTCTGAGGGCGCGCGCCTCGCAGCCGACCAGCGGCGAAAGCTGGTATCTGTTCGCGCACTGCACCGAAGTGACGGCGCTGCCGGACACGCCGAATCAGTGGCAGGAGATCTTTTCCCGCTTCGGTGCGAAGTTGGAAAACATCAACGTCGGCTGCTGCGGCATGGCGGGCACCTACGGCCATGAAAGCAAGAATCTCGACAACTCGCTGGGGATTTACGGCCTGTCGTGGCATCCGCAGCTACAGAAGCTACCGCGTCAGCGCTGCTTGGCGACCGGCTTTTCCTGCCGCAGTCAGGTGAAAAGAGTGGAGGGCAACGGCATGCGTCATCCGTTACAGGCACTGCTGGCGTTGATGTAACAAAATTGTGCGCGACGTCACGGCGCGTCTGGATTAGAATATCCAGCCCGCGTGACGCACGAACACGAAGTCGCTCTCTCTATAGCGCGGTGGCTTTGTCCCACTCTCCGACCAGCGCCGGCTGATGGCACGGGCGGGTGGGCGAGAGGCGGGCCAGCTGATAGGCCTGAATGCGGAACAGTCTATCGCGTTCGTTGTTGCCCATCTCCTGCACTCCCGTTGATGTGGCAGATTTCCGCCATATCCATCCAGACAGGCGTCGTTAAACTAACGCAGCTAATGAAAATGGTACAGTCGGCCCGGTTGAGCTTTGTCTGAGCCATATAGAAATCAACGGTGAGATCGTGTACCGAAAATTTACAGTCGTTGATTTTGTGTTGTAACCAGGCGGAGACGGAAAACGTCATGGCGCTTGGTTTGCGCGCGCTGTCTCGTCGCAAAAGGCTGCGAAGTAGCTATGCTTAATGAAGCAGCGATTAAAAACAGTACAAGATGATTATCCCTTTAAAACAATAGGTTGAATTGATCACCCCACATTCTTACTATAGGGGATAGCCTGAAAAGGTCCGGACTTACGAGGTATCAATATGGCATCTGTAAATGCAACAACTTTCTCTCCTGACGATTTCGTCTGGAAAGGAGTCATGCTCACTGATTCCGCTACGAAGCAAATTCTTAACCTAGTGGCGCAAGATCCTGACGTTAAAGGTTTGCACCTCAGTGTGAAACAATCCGGCTGCGCTGGTTTCGGTTACGTCATGGATCTGGTGAAAACGCCTGCCGATGACGATCTACAGTTTACCCATAACGGCGCAACACTCTATGTGCCGCTTCAGGCGATGCCGTTTATCGACGGCACTGAAGTGGATTACGTCCAAGAAGGCCTGAATAAGATTTTTAAATTCAATAACCCTAAAGCTCAACACTCCTGCGGGTGCGGTAAAAGTTTTGGCGTCGAGTAAGTGAAATATGTCACGACACAGCGAAACATCTGACGATTTACAAATATGGGAAGGCAAGCTCAACTATAAAGAAGGCTTCTTTACCCAGTTGCAAACCGACGAAATGGTACACGGCATCAATGAAGATGTAGTGCGCGCGATCTCGGCTAAACGTAGCGAACCAGAGTGGATGCTAGAGTTTCGTCTTAAAGCCTTTCGCGCTTGGCTCGAAATGGAAGAACCGCACTGGCTGAAAGCGCATTACGATAAACTGGATTATCAGGATTACAGCTATTACTCGGCGCCCTCCTGCGGCAACTGCGACGACAGCTGCGCCTCAGAGCCGGGCGCACTGCAGTCGTCTGGCATCGAAGAGACCAACAACTACCTGACGCAGGAAGTTGAGAAAGCCTTCGATCAGCTCGGCGTGCCGGTGCGCGAAGGGCGCGAAGGGCGCGAAGTAGCGGTCGACGCGATTTTCGACTCTGTTTCCGTCGCCACCACCTATCGCGGCAAGCTGGCACAGCAAGGCATTATCTTCTGCTCCTTCGGCGAAGCGATTCAGAAACATCCTGAGCTGGTGCAGAAGTATCTCGGCACCGTGGTGCCGGCCAGCGACAACTTCTTTGCGGCACTGAATTCGGCGGTCGCCTCCGACGGCACCTTTATCTACATCCCGAAAGAGGTGCGCTGCCCGATGGAGCTGTCAACCTATTTCCGCATCAACGCGGCGAAAACCGGTCAGTTCGAACGCACTATTCTGATTGCGGATGAAGACAGCTACGTCAGCTATATCGAAGGCTGCTCCGCGCCGGTGCGCGACACCTATCAGCTGCACGCGGCGGTGGTGGAAGTGATCATCCAAAAAAACGCGGAAGTGAAATACTCCACCGTGCAGAACTGGTTCCCGGGCGGCGAAGGCGAAGGCGGTATCCTTAACTTCGTCACCAAGCGCGCGCTGTGCGAAGGCGAGAACAGCAAAATGTCCTGGACCCAGTCCGAGACCGGTTCCGCCATTACTTGGAAATACCCGAGCTGCATTCTGCGCGGCGATAACTCCATTGGAGAGTTTTACTCGGTGGCGCTGACCAGCGGACGCCAGCAGGCGGATACTGGCACCAAGATGATCCATATTGGTAAAAATACCAAATCGACCATCATCTCTAAGGGTATCTCGGCCGGTAAGAGCCAGAATACCTATCGCGGCTTGGTGAAGATCATGCCGACTGCGACCAACGCGCGTAACTTTACCCAGTGCGACTCGATGCTGATCGGCCCCGACTGCGGCGCCCATACCTTCCCTTATGTGGAGACCCGCAACAACACCGCTCAGCTGGAGCATGAGGCGACCACCTCACGCATCGGCGAAGATCAGCTGTTCTACTGCCTGCAGCGCGGTATCAGCGAAGAAGACGCGATATCGATGATCGTCAACGGCTTCTGTAAAGACGTTTTCTCTGAGCTGCCACTGGAATTCGCCGTGGAAGCGCAAAAACTATTAGCCATCAGCCTTGAGCACAGTATAGGCTGATGCTGTTACACGCATTGCCGGAAGCAATGTGAAGGAATTAATAAGTATGTTAAGCATTAAAGATTTACAGGTTAGCGTTGAAGACAAAGAGATTTTGCGCGGTCTTAACCTCGAAGTGAAACCGGGCGAAGTCCACGCTATTATGGGTCCGAACGGCTCAGGTAAAAGTACGCTCTCCGCCACGCTGGCAGGCCGTGAAGATTACGAAATCACTGGCGGTTCCGTGAGCTTCAAAGGCATAGATCTGCTGGAGCTCGACCCGGAAGAGCGTGCGGGCGAAGGCATCTTTATGGCGTTTCAGTATCCGATGGAAATTCCGGGCGTCAGCAACCAGTTCTTCCTGCGTACGGCGGTTAACGCCATACGCAAATATCGCGGCAATGGAGAACTGGATCGCTTCGATTTCCAAGGCTTTATTGAAGATAAAATCCACCTGCTGAAAATGCCGGTGGATCTGCTGACCCGTTCCGTTAACGTCGGCTTCTCCGGCGGCGAGAAGAAACGCAACGACATTCTGCAGATGGCGGCGCTGGAGCCAGAGCTGTGCATTCTTGATGAAACCGACTCCGGCCTTGATATCGATGCGCTGAAAATCGTCGCGGAAGGCGTAAACAGCCTACGCGACGAGAAGCGCGCTTTTATTATAGTGACTCACTATCAGCGCATTCTGGATTATATTAAACCAGACTTCGTGCACGTGCTGTACAAAGGCAAGATCGTTAAATCTGGCGACTTTACCTTGGTAAAACAGCTGGAGGAGCAAGGCTATGACTGGCTTACCGACGAAGAGTGATAACGCCCTACAGCAGTGGCATCATCTGTTCGAGTCGCGCGGCGATTTACGCTCGCTACAGGCTCAGCAGCACTGGCAACAGCTGATGCGCGTCGGCCTGCCGACGCGTAAGCATGAAAACTGGAAATACACCGCGCTGGACGGGCTGTTCGCCCACCAGTTCGTGCTGCAGCAGTCGCAGAGCCTGAATCAGGCGCAGGTCGACGCGCTGGCGCTGCCGCTAAACACGATCCGTCTGGTGTTCCTAGACGGCCAGTTTCAGCCGTCGCTGAGCGCAGCCGACACCGAGCTGTTCGCCATTCAGCATAGCCGCGCCGCCGAGCGTCGTCTGCTGCCGGCGCCGGTGCAGCCGGAGGTTTTTCTGCATCTGACCGAAAGCTTGGCGGAAGAGGTGACCTCAATTCGTCTTACGCGCGGTAAGGCGGCGGCGCGTCCGCTCTACCTGCTGCATATCACCAGCGGTCAGGCCGATGCGCTCAATATCATGCATCATCGCCATCATTTCGAGCTAGAAGAGAGCGCGCAAGCGCAGGTGATCGAGCACTACGTGTCGCTCAACGGTGCGCAGCACTTTACCGGCACGCGCTTCACCTTTGCAGTGGGCGACAACGCGCAACTGACGCACACCAAGCTGGCATTTGAAGAGAGCAGCAGCTACCACTTCGCGCATAACGACATCGTTATCGGCAGTGATGCGCAGGTCAGCAGCACTAGCTTCCTATTGGGCGCGGGCCTCTCTCGCCATAACACCAGCGTGCAGCTCAACGGCGAAAACACTCAGCTGTCGCTGAACAGCCTAGTGTTGCCGATGAATGCGGAAGTGGCGGATACTCGCAGCTATCTGGAGCATAACAAAGGCTATTGCCTGAGCCGTCAGCTGCACAAAACCATTTCGCGCGACAAAGGCCGCGCGGTGTTCAACGGCTACATCAAAGTAGCGCAGCACGCGCTGAAAACCGACGGGCAGATGATCAACAAAAACCTGTTGCTGGGCTGTCTGGCGGAAGTAGACACCAAGCCGCAGCTGGAAATCTACGCGGACGACGTCAAGTGCAGCCACGGCGCAACTATCGGCCGCATCGATGACGAGCAGATGTTCTACCTGCGCTCGCGCGGCATTGCAGAAGAAGCGGCGCAGCAGATGATTATTCACGCTTTCACGGCCGAGCTGACCGAAGCGCTGGATGACGAGGCGCTGCGTCAGGCGGTTCTGCAACGCATCGCGGCGCGTTTCCTTGGAGATGCATCATGATGAACTTCGATCTCGAACTTATCAGGGCTGACTTCCCGATCCTGAAGCGTGAGGTCAACGGTCATCCGCTAGCCTACCTTGACAGCGCGGCTAGCGCCCAGCGTCCGCTGGCGGTGATTAACGCCGAAAACCATTTTTACCAGCACGGTTATGCGGCCGTGCACCGCGGCATTCACAGCCTAAGCGCGCAGGCCACCACCGATATGGAAAACGTCCGCCTACAGGCAGCGCGTTTTCTTAACGCCTCTTCGCCGGAAGAGATCGTGTTCGTTAAAGGTACCACCGAGGGGATTAACTTGGTAGCGAACAGCTGGAGCGCAAGCCAGCTGACAGTCGGCGACAACCTAATCATCACCGAGATGGAGCACCATGCCAATATCGTGCCGTGGCAGATGGTGGCGCAGCGCACCGGCGCAGAAATCCGCGTGCTGCCGCTGAATGACAACGGTGAGCTGGCGCTCGATGCACTGGCGGAGCTGATCGACAGCCGTACGCGGCTGCTGGCGGTGACGCACATCTCCAACGTGCTTGGCACTGTTAACCCGGCTAAAGCGCTGGTGGCGCAGGCGAAAGCCGCCGGGCTGGTGACGCTAGTGGACGGCGCGCAGGCGGTGATGCACGGCAAAGTTGACGTGCAGGATATTGACTGCGACTTCTACGTCTTCTCAAGCCACAAAATTTACGGACCTAACGGCGTCGGAATTCTTTACGGGCGGAAAGCGCTGCTCGACAAGATGCCACCATGGGAAGGAGGCGGCTCGATGATCGATCAGGTCATGCTGCCGACCGGCACCACATGGAATAAAGCGCCGTGGCGTTTCGAAGCGGGCACGCCTAACACCGGCGGCATTATCGGCTTTGGCGCGGCGCTGAATTACGTGGAGTCGATCTGTCTTGATGTCATCCAGCAGCGCGAACAGGCGCTGATGCGCTACGCGCTCGACAAGCTCGCCTCGGTACCCGATCTGGTGATCTACGGCCCGCAGGATTGCATCGGCGTGATCGCCTTTAACCTTGGCAAGCATCATGCCTACGACGTCGGCAGCTTCCTCGATCAATATGGTATCGCCATTCGCACCGGCCATCACTGCGCGATGCCGCTAATGCGTCACTTCGCGGTCCCGGCCATGTGCCGCGCTTCGTTCACCTTCTACAACAGCGAAGAAGAGGTCGATCGTCTGGCGGCTGGTTTGACCCGTATTCATCGTCTACTGGGCAGTTGAGCATAGTTCAGGAGTAATTGATGGCTACGTTGCCAGAGAAAGAGAAACTAGTGCGCAACTTTAATTGTTGCACCAACTGGGAAGATAAATACCTCTACATTATTGAGCTGGGAGCTAAACTTCCAGAATCATCCGAAAGCCTGCATCAGCCGGAAAATGTCATTGCCGGCTGCCAGAGCCAGGTCTGGATCAAGATGAACACACAGAGCGATGGCACTATCGCCTTTGAGGGCGACAGCGACGCCGCTATCGTTAAGGGCTTGATCGCCGTATTGTTTAGTCTTTATCAGAACCTTACGCCGGTGGATATCGTCACGCTGAACGTACGTCACTGGTTCGAAGAGCTTACGCTGACGCAGCATCTGACGCCTTCGCGGTCGCAGGGCCTTGAGGCGATGATTCGGGCAATTCGCCATAATGCTCAAAATCTCCTCTGAGGTAAACTAGCAGATGCCCACAGGCGTCTATTTTTTATCTGAAAGAGAGATTGTATGAAATAAGCCTTACGTTTCGCCGGTGTGCTGCTGCTAAGCGTTGGACTCAACGCGCCTGCTATTTTCACGGAATATCCGCTTCCTTCGCCGACAGCCGCCTTATCGGCGAAAACCAGTTAACCACCGTTTCCGACGACAAGCGCCCCTTGAAGCCATTGCGGCTAAGTATCAGATTGGGCTGCTGAACATGCTGGAGGCGAATCTCACCACCGATCCTTGGCTACCAAAGCGGACACGCGCCGCGCGAGGGGATTGTGGTCAACTTGGCCGAATTACGCCTCTATTACTACCCCAAAGGTGAGGACAAGGTAATCGTCTACCCCAAGGCAATCGGCCAGCTCGGCGCCGCGACGCCGGTAATGGTCACTAGTATTAGCTAGAAAATCCCTAATCTTACAAAGAAGGCATTACGCTGCCGGCGGTGGTGCCTGCAGGCCCGGAGAACCCGATGGGGCTGTTTGCGCTGCGTCTGGCACACGGCAGCGGCCCCCCCTGAAGGCGAAAAAGTAGGGCAAAAAAATGGCGCCACATGGGCGCCATTTTTCAAACCAGAACTCTTACTTACGGTAAGAGTGAGCTTGGTTGTCCAGACGCTGGTTAGCACGGGCTGCGTCATCTTTAGCAGCCTGCACGTCAGAACGAATTGCGTTCACGTCGTTGCTCAGCTGGTCAACTTTCGCGTTCAGAGTCTGAACGTCTGAAGAGAGCTGGTCGATTTTAGCGTTGCTTGAGCAACCAGCCAGCAGAGTTGAACCCAAAATTACCGCGCTCAGTACCAGTTTAGTTTGATTCATTATTTATACCCTCTAGATTGAGTTAATATCCATGTAGCATTATAAGTATTACACAAAGCTTTTTAAGTTGAGAATAAATTTTTGATGATAAGATGCTTAAACTTGATCGTTTGCTCAAAGAAGCAGCACTTAACCGTATATGATAGAAATATTTAGCGAAAAAAGAGATATTTAATCGGATTAACCTTAATTTCGGAGGATATTGAATAGTTATTATCGATTGGGAATTTTTGGGTTTTGTATTAGTAACGGAATAAAAAAAGCGCCCTGAAAGGCGCTCTTAAATTAAATTTCAGGCTAATTAAATGACGTGAACCGACGCGGTATTTGTGTTAACGCTTTCTGCACGAAGATTACCTCTTTAACTAGGATTTCCACGCCGAGATCGCCGCGCGCCACCATGATGCCGTCATACGGCTAAATGACGCCGCCACGAAATTGACCCCTTGCTCGAAGCCGAAGATCAGGTCGCGCTTGTCTTTTTCCGCCAGCGCAGGCAGCTGAATGGAGACGCCCGGCAGGTTGACGCCTTCACCACGCTGTTTTCCTTGACTTCTATTACTTCCATGCCGATCAGGCCATTGTCCACTAGCACGGTGTTGCCGATTTTCAGATCTTTGGTAAAGCCGGCGTAGGTGACGGCAACGTGCTCGCTGTTACCGATCACGCTCTGGTCGGTGGTGAAGGTAAAGGTCTAGTCCGACGTCATGACCGCCTTCCAGCTTCATGGTGCGGATTTCCGGCACTTTAGTATCGGGCAGAATGCCGGCCTGACGCCCCGTTTTCTGCACCACCGCGCGCATATTGGCGATGCGCTGGCCATGTTCGGCGTAGTTGCAGTTCGAAAAGTTGAGGCGCATAACTTTTATGCCCTCTTCAAGCAGTTGAGTAAGCATCTCTTCCGATTCGGTCTTTGGACCGATAGTACAAACGATCTTGGTCTTTTTCATGACAGGTTATCTATAAGTTATGATGGATGATAAAGGTTGGGATTCGATAACGACGCATCGAAATGAAAATTCTGGTTGATATCAAAACGGACAGACAGAGTAAGAATAGGTGACGCAGGCAGAGCGTGTAGAGAAGTTGTGAAGTTACGTCTGGAAACCGACAAACGCGTGTTGCGCAAAGAGTATGAGTTATCATCATAGGCACGCCGCGCTGAAAGCTTTCAAGTAGAACCAAGCGGCTAGTATAGACGCTAAGTGTCAGAAAAAAATTAAAAAGCGGAGAAGGAGAGGACTGAGATCAAGAAAAGGTGAAGTTGTGCAAGGGAGAAAAATAACAAGAATGGTGCGCTCTAATGGACTCGAACCATCGACCCCCACCATGTCAAGGTGGTGCTCTAACCAACTGAGCTAAGAGCGCAACACGCTGTCAGGGCGACAGCGGGGACAGATATTAACGACAGGCCGCAACGCTGGCAAGAGGAAAAACGCTTTTTCACGCTGACTGACCAGCAACTTAGCGCGCCGCATGCGCGAGGATCACCGGCGCAGGCAGCTGCTGCAGACGACGAAACGGCTAGGCCGAAACGTGGCACCACCCAGTCGGTCATCGCCAACGTATAGCTGCTGGGCAGCCCCAGCAGCAGCGCCACCACCTCGAGATTATCGTTGTAGAGCAGGGCGATCGGTCACGGTAAACAGCGCCGTAATAGTCATGCAGACGCCCTGCTCGGCCGAGCCTTGACCTAGCCGATAGCCGACGCGAATGGTGGTGGCAACGCCCAGCGAAAGCGGCAGCACGAACATGAGCGAGCTAAAGTTGAGCGCGATGTGGTGCCCAGCCACGTCGACGATGCCGAGCTGCGACACTATTAGCGCCACCACGGCGAGCAGCTTTACTTCAAAGAATAGCGCTATCGCCACCGGCAGGCCAAGGGAAACTAGGTGCTGCAAGACGGCGCGACGGCGGCGACCAGCGAGACGCCATGAGGATGTCACGCATGCTGTTCATGCAGCACACCCAAAAGTGTATCACCAGAAACATCACACAGTAAACCGAGCCGGTCGCCACGCCGCCCAGCGCCGGCCTGCTGAAATAGCCGTAGATAAAGATCCAGTTCAGCAGGATATTCACCAGCAGACCTATGAATCCCATCACGGCCTTCGCACTGGTTGCGTATCATCCGAAAGAAAGGATAGCCCGGTGCGCCCCACAGCAGCGCGTGAAGGTAGCCTTCCGCCTTCAGCGCCAGCTGCTCGTCGATATTGTGCATCGCGCGGATGACGTAACGGGCATTCCATAGCACCACCATAATCAGAACAGCGACGAAAAACGCCAGCCAATAAGCCTGCCGAATCTGTTCGGGAATACGTTCGCGTCGGCCGGTGCCGTTGAGTTGCGCAACAGTTGGCGTCAATGCAAGCAGAAGAACGTGGCCAAACAAGATAGCCGGAAGCCAGATAGAGGTGCCGACCGCGACGGCGGCCATATCCGTAGCGTTTACCGCAGACGCGTTTCTGTTAAATACTTCTGCACGTTAACACCTATTAAAAAAGAAAAGGGGAATGAAACCAATGCGCGATTAGTGCAGCGGGATTAACCGGATTTACCAAGCTTTGTTACGCCGTGTGTTAGATTGCGACCATAAAATGAATGCAACGCGGAAATAATCTCCGCGCGCTAAGCTGTGATAAGCTAGGGCAAACTTCGCAGAGGCCAAAACTATGTTTACCGGAATTGTGCAGGGCACCGCAAAGATTGTGTCCATTGAGGAGAAAGAGCTGTTTCGCACCCACGTCGCCGAGCTGCCGGAAGAGCTACTGCCGGGACTGGCGCTAGGCGCGTCGGTAGCGCATAACGGCTGCTGTTTAACCGTCACCGCCATTGAAGGCAACCGCGTCAGTTTCGACCTGATCAAAGAAACCCTGCACGTCACCAATTTAGGCGACTTGCAGGAAGGCGATGTCGTTAATATTGAACGCGCGGCAAAATTCAGCAATGAGATTGGCGGTCATCTGATGTCTGGCCATATTATGTCCACTGCGGAAATCTGCAAAATTGTTCAGTCAGAAAATAACCGCGAGATCTGGTTTAAAATCCAAGATCCGGCGCAGATAAAATATATTTTGCATAAAGGTTTCGTCGGCATCGACGGCATAAGTCTGACGGTAGGCGACGTGACGAAAAGCAAATTCTGCGTCTACTTAATTCCTGAGACGCTGGAGCGCACCACCTTAGGTGCGAAAAAGCTGGGCCATCGCGTTAACATCGAGATCGATCCGCATACTCAGGCGATCGTCGACACCGTGGAGCGCGTGCTGGCGCAGCGTGAAACCACCGCTGGCGTGATGTCCGGCAAAGCATAAAAAAGGCGCTCAGAACACCTCCTCACTGTTGAGGTTTAGCGCGCCACGCGCAAACCGCCTTCTACGCCGCGACTGAAAAGCACCTGCCAGAGCTGAATGTTACGCGCGCGAAACGCGCCTGCGCAGGCGTTAAGGTAGTAGCTGAACATCCGTTTGAAACGCTCGCCATACTTTTCCGCTAGCTGCGGCCAGGCCTGCAGAAATCGCTCATGCCAGGCCATTAGCGTGGTGTCGTAATCGGCGCAGAAATTATGCCAGTCTTCGAGAATAAAGTAGGGTTCGCTGGTGTCGACGATATGGCGCACCGACGGCAAACAGCCGTTGGGGAAAATATATTTATCTATCCAGGGATCGACGTTCATATTGGTGCGAATAGCACCGATGGTGTGCAGCAAAAAGAGGCCGTCCGGCTTCAAATTGCGGTCTACCACGTCGAAGTAGGTGGCGTAGTTTTTCGGACCAACGTGCTCGAACATGCCGACCGACACGATGCGGTCGAACTGCCGATCGAGATCGCGATAGTCCTGCAGCAAGATGGTTACGTTGAGTCCTTCGACGCGCTGCTGCGCAAGCTTTTGCTGCTCGGCCGAGATAGTGACGCCGTGCACGGCAGCGCCGTAATGACTCGCGGCGTAAGCCGCGAGCCCGCCCCAGCCGCAGCCGATATCTAGCAGCGTCATGCCCGACTCAAGTTGCAGTTTGCGGCAGATCATATCGAGCTTCGCTTCCTGCGCCTGCTCTAAGGTGTCAGCCTCTTTCCAGTAGGCGCAGGAGTACTGCATATACGGATCGAGCATTAGCGAGAACAAATCGTTCCCAAGATCGTAGTGCTCTTTGCCTACTATCCATGCGCGCTTTTTCGACTGCAGGTTAGTCAGACGCGCTGCAGCCACGCGCAGCGTATCTTTAAAGTGGTGCGGCAGCTGCTGATCCAGCTTGTGCTTCAGCACGCGGTGAAAAAATATATCGAGCCGTTCACACTCCCACCAGGCAGCCATATAAGACTCACCCAGACCCAGTGAGCCTTCCTGAATGACGCGCTTGAAAAAGTTAGGATGCTTAACCTGAATATCCCAGGGACGGCTGCCGTTGATGACGATATCCGCTTTTTCCAGCATTTCGTGGACGATGCGATACCAGTAGTTCTCTTCGAGGCTCACTTCTTCTATACATGATGAACTCATAGTTTCTCCATCACCTGTCCGCTTGAACCTGAGAAAAAAGAATAGCCAATTTCCTAGGGGTTGTGAGAAAAGTCACGCAGCGCTCTGCGCGGCCTGATATCCGACGTTTTACAGAGGATTGAATCTGAAAAATCTTAGTCTGACATAACAGGAGAAGTAGTCGTGCGGACCTTATCCGGGCGATAAGGATCGCCTAATAATAAAATAATTATGTTATTTATTACATATTTATTGACTTAATCGCGTATATGCTCAACCAAGCCAATATTCAAATAATTATTATTCAGCTAACTATAAAAGTTGCCTTAGTGATTATCTTGGCAGGTAGCAGGCGCGCAGACAATAAGGATGGCGAGAAAGCAGAGGCCCAGCTGCAGGGTGTTTTGCAGCACGGCGGCTTTACCGGTGGCGCGCGGAAAGGGCAGCAACGCATTCGACACCACGATGGGGTAAATCGCGCCGTTCGCCAGCAAGCGCTAGCCCCATCAGCAGCACCAGCTTGTGAACGATGCGATCGGAGAGCGGCTCCCAGAACAGCTGGCCGACGGCGAAGCCCTCTAGAAATAGGCTCATACTAGCGCTATCACGCCGGGGGATGTATTGAAACTAAGCTGCAGGTGACGGCATGGTTTTACTCATTTTCGTAATGGGTCAGGCATGTTAAACGCGGCAAAGTGTAAAAGGGTACGCCTGCCGCTGTGAAACGCTAATATTTGCAAATTGCTGTGAAAAAATTTGAAGGGAAAAAGATGCGGTCTGAATATGCGCTTGAGGTGGTGGACACGGTGGCGCGCACCGGCAGTTTTAGTACCGCCGGCGAGGAGCTGCCCCGCGTGCCATCTGCCGTTAGCTATAGGGTGCAATAGCTGTAGACTTGGCTGGCGGTGCCGCTGTTTGAACACCAGCATCGCGACGTAGCCTTGACCGCATAGGGGGCCTCGCTGGAGGTGGCGAGCAACCACAGTGTTTTGGTGTGATTGACCTTCAGGCTACGCGCGACTGCGCTGGACGAATAGTGCAGTTTCTGAATAACTTGCCAGACGGCGCTTCGTCTCTTCCGCGACGAAGCGCCGTTTTATTGATAACGTGAGAAACGGTAGTAGTAGAGACACCGGCGCGCGTCGCGACATCTTTGATTATTGCCATTAAAAAGAGACTCCGGAACTTATCAGTAACCTGCTGATAAGCATCATGTTAAACATTTTTTGCGTCTGCTAAGCGATATTTCTGTTAATTCGCTAAAGTTTTTTGTCAGTGAAATACTCACAGGGCAGGACAAAATAGGGGCTGTTCCGTGCGAACGGAACCGGCGTTGCGTCTATGGGAAAATCCTGTAAGACCCTCGTGATTATATGGGTAAGGAGTGGAAATGAGTACTAAATTTAAAACTGGCATTAATGACGACTGGCGCGGCACTGCTGATGATTATGGCTTTTAGCTTTACCGCCGTGATGCACTGATACGCAGCGAAAAAAACTAGGGAACTCCCCGGTTTTTGTATTTAAGGAATGGTTTTCGGCGTCATCATATGGCGCGTGCCGATGTAATGGCACTGCTAGTAATCTTCCGAAATCGCAAATCGCATAGTCCAGTTACAGGGTTAGCTGGTTACGACAGCAGGGCGTAACGAGGTTAGAAAAATCTGATCTGTGATCAGCGCCGAGACCATTCTAAGCCAAGTTTTTTAAACGGTAAGCAATTTTTCTATTAAACTCTTATAGGGTTGCAACTGGCTATTAAATGAGTAAATTCAACAGTTTATAGCATAAAAATGCCAGTTATGAACGGCTTATGGTCAGGGAAAAGCAGAGCTTTAGTTGAGAACTTAACAATCATGGCGGTTTTAACCGACAAGCAAGAAATTGTCGTTTTCAGTGACGGGGCGGAGTCGCTACAATAAACAAACACGAAGTAAGGAATTAAGGAAGGAAATTATGAGTACTGTAGAAAAAATTCAGTGCCAGATCGCAGAAAACCCGGTCCTGCTGTACATGAAAGGTTCGCCGAAGCTGCCAAGCTGCGGTTTCTCTGCGCAGGCGGTGCAGGCGCTTTCAGCCTGCGGTGAGCGCTTTGCTTACGTGGATATTCTTCAGAACCCTGATATTCGCGCCGAGCTGCCGAAATACGCCAACTGGCCTACCTTCCCGCAGCTGTGGGTTGACGGTGGGCTGGTAGGCGGCTGCGACATTATCGTGGAGATGTTCCAGCGCGGCGAACTGCAGTCTCTGATTAAAGAGACCGCGGAAAAGCATAAAGAAGCGGAATAAAAAGAGCCGACTTGCGTCGGCTCTTTTATGCTCAGGCCGATGCGGCCTTATCCTCGGCGTCGCCTACCGCCATCGTCAGCGGCCATCCGCCCAGACGTTTCCAGCGGTTCACCAGCTCGCAAAACAGCGTCGCCGTCTGTTCAGTGTCGTAGAGCGCGGAGTGCGCCTGCGTACTGTCGAAATCCATACCCGCCGCTTTACAGGCTTTCGCCAGTACCGTTTGCCCCAGTACCAGACCGCTTAGCGCGGCGGTATCGAAGGTGGCGAACGGATGGAAAGGGTTGCGTTTTAGCCCAGCGCGTCCGGCGGCGGCCATCATAAAATTCAGATCGAAAGTAGCATTGTGCGCCACCATGATCGCGCGATTGCAATGGTGATCCTTAATGCCTTTATGCACCATTTTGAAGATAGCGTGCAGCGCCTCATATTCGCTGACCGCGCCGCGCCGCGGATTGCTGGGATCGATGCCGGTAAACGCCAGCGCTTCCGGGTGGAGCAGCGCGCCTTCGAAAGGTTCGACGTGGATATACAGCGTCTGGTCGCGGTGCAGCCAGCCATCTTCGTCCATTTTCAGCGTGGTGGCAGCGATCTCCAACAGTGCATCGGTTTGCGCGTTAAAGCCTGCGGTCTCGACATCAATCACCACAGGATAGAAACCTCGGAAACGTTGATTCAGCGCGTTCAGGGAGTTCGTTTCAGACATCAGCATCTCATAGCAGGAATTGGGCAGCGCCCATTATGGCAAAAAAAGAGAGAGGGTGCAGCAGAAGGGAAAACGTCTGAGGTCGCAGGTGGCCTCTACGTCGTCAAAGCCCAGCGCGATATGGCCGTAGACCTTGTTGAGATCAATCGTAGCTTTCTACCTACGCCCTAGTTGTAGGTCATCTCAATGACCGCGCCTTCGCTCTCTTCGGTGTAGCCCACGAATGCCAGCGTATATTTGTATTCCGTGTTTTCGCTCTGACGCAGTACGCGCATGCCGAGCACGCTGGTGTAGAAATCGATTGAACGTTGCAGATCACCAACGCGCAGCATGGTATGAAGTAAACGCATAAAATTCTCTTTTATTGAATTGCCATTTTCCGATAGCGCAAACGCTAAGTATAGCGATGAAAATAGCAAAAAACGGGCGGTAGCCTAACCGTTATCGCGCCAGCGTCGCGCTTAAAGCGTGGGGTAGTCGGTATAGTCCTCCGCGCCACCGCCGTAGAAGCTCTCCGGGTGCTGCGGGGTGAGTAGCGTGTCCTGCTTGCTACAGACGCGCCACTAGATCGGGGTTGACGATGAAGTCGCGGCCAAAGGCCACGACGTCGATCAGGCCCCGTGCGATAAGGTTATCCGCTTTCTCGACGCTATAGGCGCCGGCGCCGATTGACGACGACGGGGAACAGCGCGCGCACTTTAACCACTTCCAGCGCGAAGCCGGCCGCGTTTCTTGATGCTACCGCCGTACTCATCGGTACGATGGTTAGAGTCGGGCGCCAGGAACTAGTGCATCATCCGCCTTGCGCGCGTTAGCGGCCGCTTGGCTGAAGTCCGCCACAATCTGCTTGATGTAGGCGACGGTCAGCACGCGCGGCGTGGAGGTCCCTTTGCGATAGACATTTCCGTCTTCCGCTCCGTCTTCCGCGCGCAGCGAGGTGCGGCTGCTGGCGGGGCAGAGGCAGATGGCGCATAGCTCTCCAGCAGCGCCACGCCGAACGCCTCTTTCGAACGGAAGTAGTATAATAGAAGGATCCTTTCGGTACCTCCGCACGCGCTAGCAGCTCGCTAAGCCCCATTATTTTCCGGTAAGGCATCGCTGCAGGCAGAGCTACTCGCTGGTAGCGAGTATATGTTCACGGGTATCGAGGCGAGGTAGCGTCTTGTTCATAGCGGTTAAGGTAGTAGACTGATCGGTCGAATGCAACGCTTAACCCGCTTTTCGGCGCGTTCTGATCATGTCAAGCTACAGCTGATATTCGCCAGTCTGCATATCGAACATCCCTAGCAGTGTATGGAACAGGTTGTCCTGCGACACCTCCGCCGTAGTCGCCTAACGGTGTAAACAGGCTTCATTGATGCCATAGGCCTTCCCATAACCGTCCGACATCTACAGCAGCGGAATATGGGTCTACTGCGAAGGCGCAAACAAATAGGGCGCGCCGTGCAGATACATGCTGTGCTCACCGAGCGATTCGCCGTGATCGGAGAGATAGACTAGCGCTAGGTTGAAGCGGTCGCTGAGCGATTTCAAGGTATCGATAGTGTGGCTCAGCATATAGTCGCTGTAGAGCAGCGTATTATCATAGGTGTTCAGCAGCGCTTGACGATCGCAGTCCTGAATTTGGTTGCTGTCGCAGGTCGACGTGAACTGGCGAAACTGTGGCGGATAGAGGCGGTAGTAGGCGTGGCCGTGGCTGCTCATCTAATGCAGCACGATAATGCCGTCGTTATGCAGGCTCTCGGTGTAGTTAATTAGTCCAGTACTGCCTGCCTGAGCTGTGCTAGCAAGCGAGCAGCTTAGCACCGCCACGCCCCAGCGCAGCAGCCAGACGCGCGCCTGTCAAAGCGGTTTTCGCTCAGGCGTGGACGCCAGCGCAGCTGATCGAGAAAGGCGAGGCGCAGCGCGGGTCAGAGTTGGGAAGCAATATCTGAAACACCAGCTAGGCGAGCATCACGCCGCAGACTTTGGCGATGTTGTCATTAAAACGATAAACTGCCCCCAGAGCGCGGCGCGCTGTTTCTGCTACATAAAGAGAAATAGCAGAAACTGCCACAGCTGGGAGATCTCTGCACCACTAGGCCGAATCCATCCGCCCGCCAGCAGGGCAGCCGCGAACACGATTAGCATCGAAAAGTATTTTTTCGGATTGAATCTCATGACGAATATACCTGTCCCAACAGAAAAAGCCCGGCGACGACGCAGAGCACGAACAGCGAGAGATAGAGCAGCGTCGGATGCCAGACCTCGCCCGAGCAGATCCAGCCGCGCAGATGAACCGGTGCGGCTCCGCCTAGGGTTTGTAATTTGTCCTTGGGTTTGTAATTTGTCCTTTAAACTCGCAGAATAGTGTCAAATTTGGCTTGATAGCTAGCAAGCTAATTATAAGGAGATGAAATGGATACGCCTTTTGGGACGGACTTGTCTCGGCTGGTGCGCATCTGGCGCGCGTTGATCGATCAGCGCCTGAAACCGCTTGAGCTGACGCAAACGCACTGGGTCACACTGCATAATATCCATCAGCTGCCGCCTGAACAGTCGCAGATTCAGCTGGCGAAGGCCATCGGCATAGAGCAGCCGTCGCTGGTGCGTACGCTGGATCAGCTGGAAGAGAAAGGTTTGATCACCCGCTCTACCTGCGCCAACGATCGCCGCGCGAAGTGTATCAAGCTGACACGTCAGGTGGAGCCGATCATCGAACAGGTCGAGAGCGTCATCGACGCGACGCGCGACGATATCCTTGCCGGCATTAGCTGCGAGGAGATCAACCAGATGATGACGCTTATTGCCCGTTTGGAGAAAAATATCCTCGAGCTACAGCAACGAGAAAAATAAAAACCGACGCCGCGGCGTCGGTTTTTTTGTCGGCGGGATATTAGCGCGGAGAAACGGTAATCTGGCTGCCGTTGGACGCCAGCGCTACACGCTGACCGACCGAGTAACGGCTCGCTGCCTGTTTCTGCACCACCATAATGGTATTGCCGTCATCCTTACGAATTTCCAGCTCCACGCCGTCGGCTTTATTGATCGCACCCTGCACGCCTTGGCCTGCTAGGCCGCCGGCGATCGCGCCGCCGGCAGTAGCCAAGCTGCGTCCGGTGCCACCGCCGATAGTGTTGCCGAGGAAACCCCCTAGCACTGCGCCGCCGATAGCGCCGATCACGTTGTTAGCATCGCCGCCCTGAATTTTCACCGGACGGACCGATACCAGCGTGCCGTAAGAGACGCTCTGAACCTGTTTAGCCTCACTCGCACTGTAGGTATCACCTGAGAGAGTGCTTGTATTTGAGCAGCTAGCCAGCGTAATGCCAGCCAATGCGACTGCAACGAAACGCTTTATCATCTGTAACTCCTTTCTTAAGCAATACGCCATGTGTACCGTAAAATCCTGCAAATAGTATAAGACACAAAGCAAATTAATCTTAGTCTAAGCGAAACCAAGCATAGACTATGGGCGGTGAACAATAACTCAACCGGACTGCAAAAAACTGGACGCAATGCCGTTTGTTGCACAAAGTTGAGAGAAACCATCAGGTAAACGTCGAATCGAACGCGGGAATTTGCCAGACTGAAGGCAGTTGAACCGCACTTCTGCTACGGAGTAAGGACTAGGAATGAAATCAAGACGTTATATCGGCGTGATGTCGGGCACCAGCTTGGATGGCATCGACGTGGTGCCGCCATCGATGAAAATATAATAGTGGCGTAGCAGGCCAGCTACTGGCATCCCATGCCGGGCGAACTGGGTCAACAGATTCTGGCAATCTGCTAGGGGCAGACGCTGACGTGATACCCGGCTCGGACAGCTCTTCGCCGAGGCGGTCAATACCCTGATGCGGCGCGAGGCGCTGGACCCAAGCGATATCGTCGCCATCGGCTGTCATGGACAGACTGTCTGGTATGAGCCGAAGAGCGCCGCGTCCAATACGCTGAAAATCGGCGATAATAACCAGCTGGTGGCAGGGCGATCGGCATTATTATGATGGACAGTCAGCCGTTAACGTTGAAGCGTGCGATTTCCGCCTCTGGCGCGCGCTACAGCGACGGAAAGTATGTATTCTGGAGCAAAGGCGACACTGCCTTTTGAGTAACCCGTATGAGCACGAATTTTACTTTGCAAGATATCGCCAGCCTGCGCCGCGAATATACGCGCGGCGGGCTGCACCGCAAGGAGCTGCCAGAGCAGCCGCTAGCGCTGTTCGAAACTTGGTTAAGGCAGGCGTGTGACGCGCAGCTGCCCGATCCCACTGCCATGACCGTGGCGACCGTGGACGAACAGGGTCAGCCTTACCAGCGCATCGTTCTGCTGAAGCACTATGACGACGAAGGCCTGTTATTCTATACTAATCTAGGTAGCCGTAAGGCGCAACAGCTGGCGAACAACCCGCGTATTTCGTTACACTTTCCTTGGCACTTCCTTGAGCGTCAGGTGATGGTGCTGGGCGACGTCGAAAAGCTCTCGCCGCTGGAGGTGCTGAAATATTTTCACAGCCGTCCGCGCGACAGTCAGATCGGCGCTTGGGTGTCGCGTCAGTCGAGCCGCATCTCGGCGCGCAGCGTGCTGGAGAGGAAATTCCTTGAGTTGAAGCAGAAGTTCCAGCAGGGTGAGGTGCCGCTGCCGATCTTCTGGGGCGGATACCGGGTTAAATTTCATACCATGGAGTTCTGGCAGGGCGGCGAGCACCGCCTCCACGACCGTTTCCTCTACCAACGCGACGACAATGGCTGGAAAATTGACCGATTAGCCCCGTAAAACAGCGTTTTTCTTCGCTCTGAGCGCTGGTACAGAAGACGCCAGCGTTTTATGCTATAGCCCTTATTTTTTCTTCCGCACTCAGCAGAAAGCTGTGTACCAGCATAGGTGCAGTCTGATCAATTTGGAGTCAGTAATGACTAGCAGTAACCTAATGCAACAATTGCAGGAACGGGGCTTAATCGCCCAAGTAACGGACGAGGAAGCGTTAGCAGAGCGGCTGGCGCAAGGACCGATCGCCCTTTATTGCGGCTTCGATCCAACCGCTGACAGTTTGCATTTGGGCCATCTGGTGCTGCTGCTCTGCCTGAAACGTTTTCAGGATGCCGGGCACAAGCCGGTCGCGCTGGTGGGTGGTGCCACCGGTCTGATTGGCGATCCCAGCTTTAAAGCAGCAGAACGCAAACTCAATACCAGCGAAACCGTCGGCGAGTGGGTCGAGAAAATCCACCGTCAGGTGAGGCCTCTCCTCGATTTCGACTGCGGCGACAATAGCGCTATCGCCGCCAACAACTACGACTGGTTTGGCGGTATGAACGTGCTGACCTTCCTGCGCGATATCGGCAAGCACTTCTCTGTGAATCAGATGATCAACAAAGAAGCGGTCAAACAGCGCCTGAAGCGCGACGACCAAGGGATTTCCTTCACCGAGTTCTCCTACAACCTGCTGCAGGGCTACGACTTCGCCGAGCTGAACAAGCGTCACGGTGTCTCGCTGCAGATTGGCGGCTCCGATCAGTGGGGCAATATTACCTCCGGCATCTATCTGACGCATCGTCTCTACCAGAACCAAGTCTTCGGCTTGACGGTTCCGCTGATCACTAAATCGGACGGCACTAAGTTTGGTAAAACCGAAGGCAGCGCGGTGTGGCTCGATGCGAAGAAAACCAGCCCCTATAAGTTCTACCAGTTCTGGATAAACACCGCGGACGCCTACGTTTACCGCTTCCTGAAGTTCTTTACCTTCCTCAGCCTTGACGAGATCAATGCGCTGGAAGAAAAGGATAAGAATAGCGGAAAGGCGCCGCGCGCGCAGTACGTGCTGGCCGAGAACGTCACGCGCCTGGTGCACGGCGAAGCGGGCCTAGTAGCGGCGAAACGCATCACTGACAGCCTCTTCTCCGGCACGCTGAGCGAGATGACCGAAGCGGACTTCGAACAGCTAGCGCAGGACGGCATGCCGACCGTGCAGCTGAGCGCGGAAGACAATCTGCAGCAGGCGCTGGTCAAGGCCGAACTGGTGCCGTCACGAGGCCAGGCGCGCACCATGATCGGATCTAACGCCGTTACCCTCAACGGCGAGAAACAGTCGGACGCGGAGTACCACTTCAGCGACAGCGACAAGCTGTTCGGCCGCTACACGCTGCTGCGTCGTGGTAAAAAACACTACTGCCTAATCGTGTGGCAGTAAGCGCTTCAGGGCCCGTTTCCGGCCCTTTTTTACGGTAGGTAAGGAAAATAGGTAAGGAAATTTGCGATACGGTGATGGGACATCCTGAGAAGAGCTGTATCGTGGCGCCTAGCGTGGCGGAGTATCACTACAAATACGCCATGCCCGCCAGCGGTATTATCGCGCCCAACCTGCTGGAGTTGTAGCTGGAGATACTTAGCGAGCGCAGTGTCGTCAGCGTAGTAGAAGAGGCGATCTCTGCAGCGCGCAGGGGCCTCGCGTGGTACTGGTGAAACACTTGGCGCGCGCCGGCCGCCGCCGCGATCGCTTCGAGATACCTACTGGTGACGGGCGGAGGAGGCTTGGCACATCAGCCGTCCGCTGGTCGGCGTCGGCGACTTCACCAGCCGCCTGCTGCTGGTCAACCTGCTCCACGGCAAGGATCTATGAAGCGTGCTGGAGCGGCGTCACCGCCGCTGTCTATGAGGTGATGCTGACAACGCACGCCATGGCGAATATGAGCTGCAGCTGGTGACCGCTCAGAATGCCATCACGCAGCCAACCCAGCACGTGGTAGTGCGTCAGGCTGCCGACCGGGGCAAGGCGAAGGCGATCGGGCTTCAGATCCGCTAGATACTGTATAATTGCCACTCCTTCGGTCAGCAGGGCGCCGTCATCCATCTCCATCTCCAGCTCCGGCACCTTACTTTAGGATTGATTTGCTAGTAATCTTCGCTGCATTCGGTTGATTTTTTTGCCAGATCGACGTTCATTTACGTGAAGTCAAGCCCCCCACTCACGTAGCACGATATGTGGCGAAAGCGAGCAGGTTCTCGCCTTACAGAACAGTTTCATCACGGACCTCTAGGTTTCGACAGGATCATTGCAGCTTAATGCGTTGCCGCAGGTTTGCTAGTGACCACGATCAAGCGTCGCCGCTGGCCCGGAAAAAGATAAAAAAAGCCGGGCGCATGGCCCGGCTGCAGGAAACCTGAGACATCAGGCCTGCGCTTTTTTTCAGCTGAAGCACGAAGAAGACAATCCCCTCGACCATCCAGCAGAAAGGCTACGATCATTTTGCGACGCGCCGTGCAGCGAGAAAACCTCTTTGGCGAAGATCAGGGTAATGCCCAGCGCCACCACACCAAAGGTATGACGTTGAGCGGGGCGAAGAGTTCGGCTTTGAAACATAGTTTTTCACGAAACATAGTTTTTCACCAGACCTTTGTAGAACAGGAAGTTGAGCAGATTGATCACCTGTCCACCACCGGACAGTGAAAAGGCGCCGTACTAGGTAAACAGCCATGATGGCCTGCAGGCCGTAGAAGCCGAAACGTTCCCACAACTCAATCGAGAAGATCAGGTAGGACGCGTTTGGCTCAGGATCCCATGAGGGAAAATCCATGGTGCTTAATATGGCTGATTAAGCGCATCAGGGCAAGAATTTTTTGAACGCTGAAACCCCTAGCGAGATAAGGTTTAAAACTTAAATTAATTCATGAAGTAGAAGAAAGTGTTTACAGTGGCGAAAAGGGCGGAAAAAAGCGGCAATAAGGCAAAACGGAAGCGGAAAAAAAGATATCGTTTCAATGAACGGCTGAGCGCGTTTCCAGCGCCTGACAGAGGCAGTGTTGTCAGATAATAATTGCGATTTTTACCATCTCGACAACAAATTAACGATCCGGTAATCTCGAAACTCGAAATTTCCCCTTACAGGACGTTATCATGGCAGCTTCTTTGAATCTACCGCTGATGGGCGATTACCACGCCAGCGCCGTTGCGCATCTAGGCTATTCCTCTGGCTATCGAGGCGGCCCCACAGCATCTGGGCGCATCCGGCTCCTTTAACTGGCCGGCATGGTCGACGCTGCGCACCGCAGCGACGCTCTCTGGGTGTAGTGGCCGGACAGCCCTTCTTATAAAAACGATGACGCCGTGTTTGAGGCCATTCGCTAGGCGCGCGAGCATTGCCATCAGTTTCTTGTATCCTGCAGCGTATTTCAGTATGCTGTGATTGAGTATGAGCGCAACGCGCTGGGTTAGGAGGATGCCAGTCACGCCGAAACCGATGAAGGCGGCCGTATGGTGATTGCACCGCTGAGCTATTCGCTGGTGGAACAAGCCGGGCGAGATGAGGCTTGCGCCGGGCCGGGATCGCGCATCACCGAGGCCTATAGCGCACAGTCGAGCGATGAGTGCTACCACATAATTTCGGCGTCAATCCCGCCTTTAGCAAGGCGCTCTGGAAGGCAAAAATCTGCGCATTACCTTATGGGAAGCCGCAGGAGACTTGCGCGGCATCGAGCTGACCGGATCCCCCTTTCTTTATCGCCCCACTGTTTCAGTCGGAGTGGGGCGCGCTGCAGGATAAAGCTTCGCCTGCTGGTTAGCGCCTAGCTATAGCTAGGCAGGCGAAGCGCTGAGGGGTAACGGGCGTTGAGACGCCCCTTAGATCTCGGTCTTGTCGGGAAACTCGCACAGATCCTTTATCAGGCAGGCGCCGCAGCGCGGCTTGCGCGCCACGCAGGTGTACCGGCCATGCAGGATCAGCCAGTGATGGCTATTGACCTTAAATTCCTTCGGCACCACCTTCAGCAGCTTGGTTCCCACTTCCTCGACGTTTTTTCCCGGCGCAAAGCGGGTACGGTTGCTGACGCGGAAAATATGGGTGTCGACCGCGATAGTCGGCCAGCCAAAAGCGGTATTGAGCACCACGTTGGCGGTCTTGCGGCCTACGCCAGGCAGTGCCTCCAGCGCGGCGCGATCTTCCGGCACCTCGCCGCCATGCTGCTTTAGCAGCATGCGGCAGGTATTGATGACATTTTCCGCTTTACTGTTAAACAGGCCGATGGTTTTAATATGTTCCTTGACGCCTTCTACGCCCAGCGCCAGCATAGCGGCGGGTGTATTGGCTACCGGATAGAGCTTCGCCGTGGCTTTATTGACGCTGACGTCAGTGGCCTTCGCCGAAAGCAAAACAGCGATCAGCAGTTCAAACGGCGAGGAGAAGTTAAGCTCGGTGGTGGGATGCGGGTTATTGGCCCGCAGCCGGCTGAGAATTTCTACACGTTTGGTCTTGTTCACACCACTTTCCCGGTAGGAGCGTGCAGCTCGGCCGTCGCGGCGCGCTGTTTCATCTTCTGATTGATAAGAAACTTCGCCGCCAGCAGCATGCCTAGACCGATAAAGGCGCCTGGCGGCAGCATCGCCAGCAGCATTGGCGAATCGAAATGCACCACCTCAATGCGCAGCACTTTCGCCCATGGACCGAGCAGCTGATCCGCGCCGTTAAACAGCGTTCCGCTGCCGATCAGCTCGCGGATCGAGCCGAGCGTCACCATGGCGCAGGTCGCGCCCATGCCGGTAGCGAAGCCATCCAGCGCGGCGAGCGAGATGCTGCTCTTCGAGGCGACTGCTTCGGCGCGGCCCACCACGATACAGTTGGTGACGATTAGCGGAATAAAGATACCGAGCGACTCATAGAGGCCATAAGCGTAGGCGTCGATCAGCATCTGCACGCAGCTCACTACCGAGGCGATGATCATTACGTAGATGGGAATACGAATTTCCGACGGCACCCAGCGGCGCGATGCGGAAATGGCGCTGTTGGTGATGGTCAGCACTAGCGTGGTCGCTAGGCCTAGACCGAACGCGTTAGTGGCGGTGGAGGTGACGGCCAGCAGCGGACAAAGCCCCAGCAGTTGCACTAGCGCCGAGTTATTTTTCCACAAGCCGCCAACCAGCAAGTTTTTAGCTTCACTCATTTGCGTCTCCACATTCCGGCAGCGACGAGAGCCTGCCGCTCAGGTTTTCAATCAGTAGCGCGGTGCGTCTGGTGGCGTTGACCACCGTGCGCGGAGTAATGGTGGCGCCGGTAAACTGGTCGAATTCGCCGCCGTCTTTCTTAACCGCAAAGGCTTTATCGTTGGCGCCGTGCACTACTTTGCCGTTGAAGCTGTTAATCCAGTCAGAGATACGCAGCTCGATCTTGTCGCCGAGGCCGGGCGTTTCATGGTGCTCGATCACGCGCACGCCCAGCACCTTGCCGTGAAAATCGGCGCCCACCAGTATCTGGATCGTACCAGAATAGCCATCTGTCGCCGTAGTCTCAAGGGCGGCCGCGAACGGCGTATCGCCTTTACGCGCTAGATAGAGATGATGAGGCGCGGCGGTGCCGAGCGCGGCATCAGTGACAAGGTAACATTCGCGCTGGATTTGATTATCGTACAGATCCACTGGCACTACCTGATCCAGCAGGTTTTTCTGATTCAGCGCCGTCTGGTGCTCAATGGTTGGTTTGGTTACATAGTTCACCACCGCAGTCAGGCTAGTAGTGAAGACGGCGAATAACGCTAGGGTAACGGAGTTTTTACGGATAGTCTCAAGCATCGATCACTCCTTACGATGGCCGTAAACGCGCGGCTGTGTGTAGTAATCGATCAGCGGCACGCAGATATTCGCCAGCAACACGGCAAAGGCGACACCGTCGGGATAGCCGCCGAAGCTGCGGATCAGCCACACCAGCAGACCGATCAGCGCGCCGTAGATCAGACGCCCGCGGTTGGTGGTAGAGGCGGTCACCGGATCGGTGGCGATAAAAAACGCGCCGAGCATGGTGGCACCGGAAAAGAGGTGGATCAGCGGCGTGTTCAGGCTCTGTAGCGAGATCAGCCAGCCCAGCGTGGCGCAGAACGCTAGCGACAGCAGCATCGCGGCTGGAATATGCCAGCGAATGGCGTTTTTCCACAGTAGAAACAGGCCACCCGCCAGATAGCTGACATTAATCCACTGCCAGCCGAGACCGGCTAGTACGCCGGTGTAGATCGGCTGAGCCAGCAGCTGATCTGCGCTATGGCCGGCGCGCCGTCCGGTTTTGAAGTTATCTAGCGGTGTTGCTTGGCTAATGCCGTCCACGCTGAGCTGCAGCTGCTGCATAGTGTCGCCCGCCAGCGTATGGCCGGTAAAGATCATACTCAGCGAATCGAGCAGGCCGAGTTTCACCGCCTGCAGCGCGGCGGGCGGTAGCCAACTGGTCATCTGCACCGGGAAGGAGATCAGCAGCACCACGTAGCCGACCATCGCCGGGTTAAAGGGATTCTGGCCCAGCCCGCCGTAGAGCTGCTTAGCAATCACGATAGCGAAAAGGGTGCCGATTACCACTAGCCACCAGGGAGCGAGCGGCGGCAGGCTGATGCTGATCAGCACGGCGGTCAGCAGCGCGGAGTTGTCCACGAGGCTGGGCGCGATCGGCGCCTTGCGCAGACGCAGGATCGCCGCTTCCGCCAGCCAGGCGGTCAGAATCGCCAGCAGCACCTGCAACAGGCTGCCGTAGCCAAAGAAATACCACTGCGCGGCAACGCCGGGAACAGCCGCCAGCACCACCAGCAGCATAATATTGCCGGTGCTGCGGCGGTTGTGGGTATAGGGAGAACTTGCGATACGAAAAGCCATTTATTCCTCAAACATCGATGGAGCCTAGCGCTTTACGCGCTTTGGCGCGCGCGATAGCGTCTTCTACCACCGCTTTGCGAGGGTCGGCTGTCGTCTGGCGCGCCGCTGCCAGCTCGCTTTCGTCGCTGTGCGTGACGCGCAGCTTCGCCTGCTCATGTTTCACTTCACGCGCCAGCTTTTCGCGTTTCAAACGCGTCTGGCGCGCTTCGAAGCGTGCTTTCGCCTCCGCGGTGCGCTTCGCCTCAAGGTCGATAGCGCGCAGTTCCGCCTTCTCTTGGCGGTAATACTGCACCAGCGGAATATTGCTTGGGCAGACGTAGGCGCAGGCGCCGCACTCAATACAGTCGTCGATGTGGTAGGTGCGCGCTTTATTGTGATCACCCCCTTGGCTGTACCAGTAGAGCTGCTGCGGCAGCAGCTTAGCCGGACAGGCATCGGCGCAGGCGGAGCAGCGAATGCAGGACTGCTCCTCCTCGTTACTGCCCATTTCACTAGCGGAGGGCGCCAAAATACAGTTGGTAATCTTCACCACCGGCACATCCAGCGACGGCAGGGTAAAGCCCATCATCGGACCGCCCATAATCACCATCTGGCGCGCAGCGGGCGTAAAGCCGACCTGATGCAGCAGATGACTGATGGGCGTGCCGATGCGGCTCCAAACATTACGCGGCTGCACAATCGCCTCGCCGGTCAGGGTCACCACACGTTCGGTCAGCGGCTCGCCGTCGATCACCGCGCGTTTCACCGCCCAAGCGGTGCCGACGTTCTGCATTAGCACGCCGATATCGGTAGAGCGTCCGCCGTGCGGCACTTCCAGACCAGTAAGTATTTTAGTCAGCTGCTTCGCGCCCCCGGAGGGATATTTAGTCGGAATCACGCAGATCTGCAGATCGTGTTCACCGTCCAGCGCTCGATTCAGCGCGGCAATCGCTTCCGGCTTGTTGTCTTCGATGCCGATCAACACGCGCTCGGCCTGCAAAACCCAAGCAAGAATGCGGCTACCTTCCAGTACTTCGGCGGCATAATCCTGCATCAGGCGGTCGTCGGCGGTGATATAAGGCTCGCATTCGGCAGCGTTGATAATCAGGGTTTTCACGCCGCGCCACCCGCTGCGCAGTTTAGTGCCGGTCGGGAAGCCCGCGCCGCCAAGACCGGCGACACCTGCATCATGAATGCGCTGCACGATGTCAGCGCGCGCGCGCTGACGATAATCCGCCAGCAGCTCAAAGGTGGTCCAGCGATCCTCGCCGTCCGGCGATATAAAAATGCAGAGTTCCGACAGCCCGGAAGGATGCGCGGTCATATGCGGCGCAATCGTGTAGACGATGCCGGAAGTCGGTGCATGCACCGGCAGCATGCAGCCATTGCCGAAAGTAAGCGGCTGGCCGCGCAGCACGCGATCGCTAGGCTCTACACAGATCTCGCCTTCATGGCCGATATGCTGCTTCAGGGGGATAATAAAACGGTCCGGCAGCGGCAGCTGGCTGAGCGGTGTGCCGTTCGACTGGGTTTTCATCTCAGGTGGATGAATGCCGCCTTGGAAATCCCACAGCTTCTCTTTATGATGAAAGATATTCAACAGATTAAGCATGGCTTTCTACCGGGATTATCCGTACAGGAATGGTTTCAAGATCCCACTTCCAGTTAGCGGTCGTGGTCGCTACGGGACGCATTTTGATGCAGTCGGTAGGACAGGGCGCGACGCAAAGATCGCAGCCGGTGCAGACATCGCTCAGCACAGTATGCATAACGCGCGTCGCGCCGACAATGGCGTCGACCGGACAGGACTGAATGCATTTGGTGCAGCCGATGCAGTTAGCTTCGTCAATCCAGGCCACGGTGCGCACCGGCTCTTTCGCCGTCTCGTCGCCGTCAATCAGCTGTGGATCGACGTTCAGCAGCGTCGCCAGCTTGAGCATGGTCTGCGCGCCGCCCGGCGCGCATTTGTTGATCGCCTCGCCGTTGTTGCCCACTGCGTCTGCGTAGGGGCGGCAGCCGGGATAGCCGCACTGGCCGCACTGGCTTTGCGGCAGTAGCTCGTCGAGCTGCTCGACGATAGGATCCTTTTCAACTTCGAAGCGGCACGAGGCGTAGCCCAGCAGAGCGCCGAACACTAGGCTCAGTGCGCTGAGAACGATAATAGCAATCCAGATCGCGCTCATCAGAATTTCACCAGACCGGTAAATCCCATAAATGCCAGCGACATCAGGCCGGCGGTCACCAGCGCGATGGAGGAGCCCTTAAAGGGCGCGGGCACGTTGGCCAGCACCAAGCGCTCGCGCATGCCGGCAAACAGCACCATCACCAGCGAAAAGCCGAGCGAGGCGCTGAAGCCGTAGAGGGCTGCCTGCAAAAAGGTATGGTTAAGGTTGACGCTCAACAGCGGCACGCCGAGCACTGCACAGTTGGTAGTGATCAGCGGCAGGAAAATTCCGAGTAGACGGTAGAGTGACAGGCTAGTTTTACGCACCACCATTTCGGTGAACTGCACCACGACTGCGATGACTAAGATATAGGCCATGGTGCGCAAATAGATCAGATTGAGCGGCACTAGAATCAGGTGGTTCACCAGCCAGGCGCAGATAGACGCCAGCGTGATGACGAAGGTGGTAGCCAGCCCCATGCCAATCGCCGTTTCCAGTTTTTTGGAAACACCCATAAAGGGACACAGGCCGAGAAACTTCACCAGCACGAAGTTGTTCACCAGTATAGTGCCTACAAAAAGTAAGAGATAATCAGTCATTTTTTCGCTATTAATTCGGAAAGAGTCCTATTATCTGTGATCTGTACCACTATCTCAACCACTGCGCGAGGCGCAGTGGGCGCTATCGCATTCAAAATTAAATTCTTGATCAAACTCACGGCGTTACGGCTGTATAAAAGGTGTTTTTTACCCGCTGAGAACGTTTAAAGTAGGGCACGAAAACCGCCGCGGCGAGAAGCGTCAGCAGCAGCGTCTGCGCGGCCTTGCCGTCGGAGACCGGCGTAAAGGCGAAGGTTTTCAGCGCCAGTAATAGGGTCACCAGCAGCCAGATAATGTAGTGGCGCGGCAGGCGGCGCGAACGCTTAAAAAAGATCCAGCAAACCCACAGGCTATAAAGCCATACCGCCATCGCGGTGAGCAGGGAAACCGCCCAGTTGGTTACTAGCATGCCGCCGTGGGAAAACAACGTGGCGCACCAAGCCGGATTAAACAGCGGGCTAAGGTACATCGCCAGCACTATGGCGCTGGTCAGCATCATCATAATCAGCCAGGCAAGCGGGAGAAGCAGCCAGCCGCCAAGACACGGCGCGGTTACCGATTCATTCATTGAGACGATCCTATTGCGACAAGAAAAGCGAGGAGGATAACAGCTTTCAGCAAGGCCTGCCTGTGCGCAGCTGCCGCGCCGTCAGCAGGCCCGAACATTGCGGTTTAGACGACTTAGTGCTGGAATGTTTTGGGGACGCGGCCAAAATCGTAGAGGCGGCCGCGATTAACCGCGCGGTATATATTGATAATCTCTTTATCATTATCATCATCGGAAAGCAATTTGAGTAGATAATCTTGCGTAGTCATGATTGCCATAAATGAAGAGAACAGAGAAGCGCTCAGTATAGTGGGCCGCCGCCCGCTGTCCAGCGCCTTATGCTAAAAAATGAATAAATGATTTATTTACGCTAATCAATAAGCCAAAAAGGCCACTTCCAGACACAGCGGCAGGCTAGGCTCGCCGTTTTTCACTAGAGTAACCATCCTTTTTTCAATAGGGTTTATCTTTTTTTACCCTCAGCCGGTTAGCTCGGCCGCATTACATGCAAAAGCTCTTCAGAGGAATGCAAACTATGTGGAAACGTTTACTTTTAACTAGCCAGGCCAGCGCCTCGTTAACCGCGCAGGTTTTGGCGGCGGATATGAAGGTCGGCTTCTCTTAGATCGGCTCTGAATCTGGCTAGCATTCAGCCGAGTGAAAGATAAATCGCTCTTATATGACGGTGGTCACCGCTGAAGAATGCTGTGTTCCAAGAGTTGTTTTAGCGGATGGTGCGCCAGCGAGGAGACGGTGCTGGTCTGGATATTAGAGGTCAGACAGGACTCGATGCCGATGCGGTGCTCAGCAAGAAAATCCATCAGCGCGCGGTCTTCAATCGCCTTGACGCCCTGGCCGCGATACGCTCGGCGTCCAGCTCGCGGATCGCCTGCCAGATACTCTCCGGGCCGGCCGCTTCACCTGCATGCACCGTGACACGGAAACCGGCGTCGCGCGCCTGAGTAAAGTGGCTAAAAAACTCGCTGCCGGGAAAGCCCAGTTTGCCGCTCGCCAGATCGACAGCGGTAATATGATCGCGGTGCGCAAGCTTGTCCTTCCAGCTCGCGCAGGCAGGTTTCGTCGCCGAAGGTGCGGCTCATGATACCGACAGACGCGCGTCGAGATTATATTTCGGGCACCTAGCTTTGATCCCGTCAATGACCGCTTCCACCACGCTTGCCACCGGCAGGTTGTAGTTCATTGCCATTATGATACGGGCATTCTATTTCGTTCCGCAGGCACCCATCATGACACAGCAAAAAACCACCATTAACGACGTCGCATTAACGACGTCGCCGCAGCGGCTGGCATCTCGGTTACTACCGTTTCGCTGGTGCTTTCAAGGGGCGCAGGTCAATGAGGCGATCAAGCAGACAGGCTATATGCGCAAGCGCACGGCGGCCGTACGCTGGGCAAGGGCGCGGTTAGCGCATCAGACGGCGCTGTTAGGATTTAGCGATGAGCGGCAGGCGAATCTGAGCGGATCCGCCGCTGACCTTTATCCGCAGCCCAGCGCATATGCTGCTGAGGTTCAGCGTGCCTGAGACGGCCAGCTAGCATATGATTATCACCCCGACGCTGATCGCACGAGATGAGTCATAAAAAAGCTACCCGCAGGTCGTTTCTTGTCGGTCCGCCGCTTACTGCGGCACGCCTTCGCTGGTGGGCAGGCCGAGCATATAGCGCGACATAAACTGCTCCAGCGACATTGTATCGCCATTCATATTCACTTGGCCGTTGGCGTACTGCAGGCTGGTGACGATATTGTTGTCCTGCTGCCGGGTCAGATGGAACATCTGTCCCATCGCCGCTAGGCCTTTCACCTGCTGATTCGCCAGCTTCTGCGCGGCGGCGCCTGTGTAGCCTTCGACCATGCCGACGTTGCGCACCACCTCGGTCGCCATCGGGATATTGATGACCAGCTTGCCCGACAGGTTCTTCATCACGCGATCCACCATGCCTGCTAGGTTTTTCGGCTGGCCGGTGACGGTAGCTGGATCGTTAAAATTAACGGTCAGGTTGAAGATGCTTTCGCCTTTGCTGTTTTTCCAGCTCAGCGGCGCGATGCTCATCAACGGCGCGCCTTTTAACAGCGTCGGCAAATTATTCATCAGAATGGTATTGACGCCTGCCTGATAGCGAATCGGATCGTTTGCCAGACCCTGCTGGTTCATCAAATCCTGCATCTGCGCGTTGTAACTGTCGGAGAACGCCTTCACCGCTTGGGCATCGAACTGCGCCAGCTTCATGCTCATCTTCGCTTCGCCGAAATCGTTATTCTGCAGGCGTACGTTATTGACGTGATAGTCAATATCGCCGCTGATTTTACCGGTTTTATTGTGAAACGACGAGGTGCCGTTGAGCTCTTGCAGCGTTAACGCCTCTTTGCCGTCGACGCTGGCGTTAAGCTTTTCCAGCTCAACTTTCTGATCGCCGATGCGCACGCCTTCCGGCGTCAGATGCGTATTGCCGCTCAGCTTGACGCCATTGGCGGTGAAGAGCACTGGCATGCCCATCTCGTTTTTGCTGGTCACGGCGATGCTACCAATATCGCTATCGACAGATACCTTATCACCCTTGCTGTCGGCGCTGACGTTCAGCGTGCCGCCCTTAATCGCGACGCGCTGGCTGTTCTGCGCACTCTGGTAATCGAGCGGTAAAAATTGCAGGGCGGTGTAGGTAGCGCCGCTGTAGCTAATGCGCGTATCGGCCTTAATCGGCGACTTGTTGTCGGTCAGGGCGAACAGGGTTTTCAGCGCATCGGTATTTTCCAGTTCGCTATGCACCGACGCCATGCTCGGGATCAGCGTAAAGCGGCGCAGTTGGGCGAACGGGAAAGGGCCGTGGTCGATGGTTTCGTTGAAGACGATGCTCTGCCCCTGCTTCAGCAGCGAGTTATTTTCAGTTTGTGAGCTAGCCTGTAGCACTAGCTTCGCTTTACTACTGAAGACCCCGCGCTGATAGTCCTGATAGCTCACGTTCAGGCGGTTGTTCGGCGCCCAGGCGTTAAACTGAGTATTGGCGTTCTGCGCCAGTTCATCCATATGGCTTTCCAGCTGCTTACCCGTAAGCCATGCCGCGCCTGTCCAGATTACGCCTAGGGCGATAATCACACCTACGGCAACGTTGGTCTTTTTCATTGCTGAGTCGTCCTTATCCTTGTATCCGCCTACGCCGCTGTCCGACGCCCGGTGAGGATAGAAAACCGCCCGTAGGCGTTTATATCTAATAGATTGAAATAATAGCAGTTAGGTCCAGATTCGTCAGCCGCTTCAGCGCAACGCGTTAAAAACACGCGCCAGACGACCGCTACCCGTGGCTTTCAGCGCGCTGTCGCTGGCGGGAACGAAGCAGGATTCGCTAGGCGAGAGCTGGAGCAGCCTGGCAAAAAGCGTCGCAGCGTCGCTAGGTTCTTTTCATCAGGCTGCTGTAAAAAATGGGCGGTCTGCAGATGCGCGCTCGCGACAGGCTGTAGCAGCGAGGCGATCTCGCTCAGTCCGCGAAAGCCGTTCATCGCCTGAAAGGGCATCAGGGCGTAATACCAAGTTCAGGTTTATGGTTGGCGTCTTTATCGTTGCGCTCTGCCGCGTTAAGCGAAATGCCTGCTGCGTTTTCGCGTGCGAAACCCTCTTCAATCGCGCTTTTGCTCGGATGCACCTGAACTGAGAGCCGCTGAGCAGCGCACAGCGCCTTAAACAGGAAGGGCAGCTCGCCAAAGCGTTTCGCCACCGCATAACCCAGCATCGCTTCGGGATCGGCTTCGATGATATCGCGCAGCGAGCATCGTCCGCCTTTGACCTCAATCTGCGACGGACTTTTCGGATGCGCGCCCATCCACAGCTCCGCCATCGACGTGTGGTGAGGATTAGCGACGACATAGAGTTCCGTTAAGGAGGTTTTGCTACCCCATACGTAGTTTTGCAGAGAATTTACCATTTCTTGCATGATTAACACTTAGTCACGGGAAGTTATTGCGACTCTTAAAGAAGAAAATGGTGCTGATAATACATATCAAGTGCAAACAGCGCGTCAGACTCGCATAATGTTAAATTCTTGTATGTAAGCATTCTACGCGCCCGGTGTTTTCTTACATCGGGCGACTACTCACTATAACCTGTGCTAAGGAGGCATAGACATGACAGCCACGCGTATTGAGAAAGATTCAATGGGGCCCATTGATGTACCTGCCGACAGGTTATGGGGCGCGCAAACGCAGCGCTCGCTGGAACACTTCCGTATCTCGATAGAAAAAATGCCTACCGAGCTGGTCTATGCGTTAGCGCAGACCAAGTACGCCGCCGCCACCGTCAACCGGGATCTCGGCCTGCTACCGACCGAGCGCGCGGACGCGATTGTTAAAGCCGCTAATGAGGTGCTAGCGGACCAGCACAGCGGCGAATTTCCATTGGCCATCTGGCAAACCGGCTCCGGCACCCAGATCAATATGAACATGAACGAAGTGCTGGCCAACCGTGCCAGCGAACTCCTCGGCGGCGAGCGCGGCATGTCACGCTTAGTGCATCCGAATGACGATGTCAATAAAAGCCAGAGTTCCAACGATGTCTTCCCGACCGCGATGCACGTCGCGGCGGTGATCGCGCTGCGCGAGAAGCTTATCCCGCAGATCGAAGTGTTAAAGAAAACGCTGAGCGAAAAGTCCAACGCCTTTAAAGATATCGTCAAGATCGGCCGTACCCATCTGCAAGATGCGACGCCGCTGACGCTGGGCCAGGAGATTTCCGGCTGGGTAGCGATGCTGGAGCATAACCTTAAGCACATCGAGCAGAGCATTCCCCATGTGGCGGAACTAGCGCTGGGCGGCACTGCCGTCGGCACCGGGCTGAATACCCATCCCGAATATGCGGTGCGCGTGGCGAAATCGCTGGCCGAGCTGACGGGACAGCCGTTTGTGACCGCGCCGAATAAGTTCGAGGCGCTGGCGACCACCGATGCGTTGGTGCACGCGCACGGCGCGCTGAAAGGGCTGGCGGCTTCGTTGATGAAGATCGCCAACGACGTGCGCTGGCTGTCGTCAGGACCGCGCTGCGGCATCGGCGAGCTTTCCATCCCAGAGAATGAGCCGGGCAGCTCGATCATGCCGGGCAAGGTAAATCCGACCCAGTGCGAAGCATTAACCATGCTCTGCTGCCAAGTGATGGGCAACGACGTGGCGATCAATATTGGCGGCGCATCGGGCAACTTCGAGCTGAACGTTTTCCGTCCAATGGTGATCCATAACTTCCTGCAGTCGGTGCGCTTGCTAGTTGACGGCATGGATAGCTTCAATCACCACTGCGCCGTCGGCATTGAACCGAACCGCGAGCGCATTTCGCAGCTACTGAATGAATCGCTGATGCTGGTGACCGCACTGAATACCCATATCGGCTATGACAAAGCAGCTGAAATCGCGAAAAAAGCGCACAAAGAGGGTTTAACGCTGAAAGACTCGACGCTGAAGCTCGGGTATCTTACCGAGGAGGAGTTTGACGCTTGGGTACGCCCGGAAGAGATGGTCGGCAGCATGAAGTTGTAATCCAACCGGTATAAAAAGGCCAGTGCTGCTGGCCTTTTTATACCGGGCAGTCGACCCACAGGTGCAGCCGTGGGATCAGCAGGTTTAGCGGCTCCGCCGCCGGCTTATAACGATGCTGCACGTTATCCGCGTTGTAGTTCAGCAGCTCTCCTAGCACCGGCACCTGAATACGATTACGACATATTACCATAATCGGCGACGGACAGGCAAGCTGGGTTTGCTTTTTTTCCTCGACGCGCCAGATGCGGACGATTGGCTGCACTTTCACCGGGCGCTTGATCTTCAGCCGCGCGGTGGCGGGCAGAGCACGCACGCTCTCCAGCTCATCCTGCACTTTCTCTGCCCACTGTTCGCGCGTCCAGGGCGCCTGCGCGCGATTGGCGCTCAGGCTTCGCTCCAGTTGGGCGATAATCTCTTCGCGCTTAAAGTTTTTAATTACGTGTTTGTTGGCCCAGCCGAAACGCAGGCTGTTCGGCGCCTGCAGCAGAGTAATGGTGCGATAGGCATTGAGCGTGATCAGGCCGCGCAGGTGCTGGTGCACGAACTTAAACCGTGCCTCACTTGGCAGGCCCGACTCCACTGTGATGATTTGCTCCAGTCGCGCCTTGTACTGATTGACCTGTGCGACTTGGGCGGTGAGGGTGGCTTCATGCTCGTTATCTGCTTCGATGCAGATCGCGCCAGGCAGGCGGACCGCCGCTTTGGTGCTCAGCTTCTCGGACTGATGCTGCATAAAGAGGCGACAGAAGTGCGCCAGCGCTATGTCGCGCGCGCTTAAGTCTAGATGCTGCTCAATGGAGATTTTCGTCACCGCGTCGTGCTCTTGGCCTTTTTCGACTGGGGGCAAGGAGAATACCCGCGCAATCAGCAGGGGTTGCACCATTATCATCTCGCGCAGCTCGCCGAGTGACTGTTCTAGGCTGTTTGCGCATTCATGCAGGTCGGATATCAGGTCATAACGCATTATTTGTTCTCCATTTGTTCTCCATAGTTACAACATTCAATACATATTTAACATAATTATTATTGTGCGCATTTAAACAAACAGCGACTCTTAGTATGCTACTATTACAGTCAGTAAGGTTCACTATGCAAAAGGAGAAAAAGTGATGATACAGACCGGAATGTTAATAGCAACTTTACTAGCGCTGCCTGTGCTGGCACACGCCTCCTGTGAATCCGTGAAGGCGAATATCAGTCATAAGATTATCCAAAACGGCGTGCCCAAATCGGGCTTTACGCTGGATATCGTGCCTGACGATCAGGCGGAGCAGGCCGGCAGCCAAGTGGTGGGACATTGTGAAAACGACTCGCAAAAAATCGTTTATAAGCGCACAGGGCGTGGCGACGAAGGCAGCGTGCCCGACAGCGCGGACAGCTGGCAAGACGCGCCTACGCAGTAGCCTTTAAGGGCGACACCGTCGCCCTTTTCTATTTCTATTCCGCATCCGGCCGCTGTCGCGGCATCATCCAAGCTACGCCCAGCGCAAACAGCGCAATAAGCAGCGCCACTACAAAGACCCAGTGCAGCGAGGCGGCGATTGCCTGTACCATCTGGCGCAGGGTTTCGCTGGAGAGCGCGTCGCGCGTCGGCGCAGACATGATCTGCTGCACTGGATCCTGCGCGTGCGGCAGCCGCTGCGTCAGATTCAGATTCAGCACCGCACCCATCAGGGCAGTGCCAATAGCCGAACCTATCATGCGGCTGAACATGATCGAAGCGGTGCAGATACCGCGAATATCGTAGTGCGCATGGTTCTGCACCGAAACTAGAAAGGTAGTGCTGGTCATCCCCATGCCCGTGCCGATGACAAAGGCGGTGGCGCCCGCCCGCCAGATCGCGCTGTCGGCGCGCAGCAGCAGCAGCAATGCGCTGCCCGCCACCAGCAGCAGTGCGCCGAGCTGAGCGGTAAAGCGGTACGAGGTGCGCAGCATGAGACGACCGCTCAGAGTGCTGGCGAGCGGCCAGCCGATTGACATCATCGCCAGCGCGCTGCCCGCCTGCAGCGGCGTGCCGCCGTTAATCCCCTGAATCCACGTCGGCAAAAAGGCGCTGATGCCCATCATCGCCGCGCCGATAATCAGGTTGCCGGCATTTCCGGCGATAATCAGGCGGCTGCGCCAGATCTCCAGCGGAAACAGCGGCGCGGCGGCGTGCAGCTCATGCTTTTTCAACTGCCAGCCGGCGAACAGCACCAGCAGCAGGAATAGGATCAGCCAGTAGCCGAGCCACTCCGCCTGCAGCAGCGCCATCAGTAGCGCGCTGATACAGAGCATCAGCCAGACGCTACCGGCGACGTTAAGCGACTGCGGTTCGACGCAGCGCTCGGGCAGAAAGCGCGCCAGCAGCGCCATGCTGACCAGCCCTATCGGCAGGTTGACCCAGAAAATTAATGACCAACTGAAGTGCTGCACCAGCCAGGCGCCGGTCAGCGGACCGACGATCGCCGCCACGCCCCAGACGCTGGAAAGCCAGCTCTGCACGCTGGCCCGCTCACGCGGCGAGTAGATATCGGCGACGATGGTGGAACTGAGCGGCATAATCGCGCCCGCGCCCAGTCCCTGAAAGGCGCGGAACAGAATGAGCCACAGCATGTTGCGGGCGAAGCCGCACAACACCGAGCCGATAAGAAACAGCGAGGTGCCGATAAAGAGCATCTTGCGCCGGCCCCACATATCTGCCAGCCGCCCGTAGAGCGGTACGCTTACCGCCTGAGTAAACAGATAGATGGAAAAAACCCAGCCGAACTGCGAAAAGCCGCCTAAATCCGCAATGATGGTGGGCATCGCCGTCGCGACGATAGTCACCTCGATGGCGGCCATAAACATCGCCAGCATACAGGCGAAGAGGATCCAGCCACGATGGCTGACCTGCAGGTATGCGCTCTCAGTCATAAGCACGGGGCCGCGGCGTAATAATGCCGATAACGCTTGCCAGCACATGCTGCAGCGCGGCGAAAAAAGCGGGTGCTAGGTGAATGCGCTCCTTCAGCCCGTACAGTAATGCTTTCTCTTCTGAATGCGACATAATTGAGCTCCGGCAGATGTTTGATTAACGCTGTTAATGCATTAATCACGCCACGCGCGCGCGCCGTCAAAAAAAACAATAGATTGATTTGTAAGTAGATAAAAAAGCAAGCGTTGAGCTGAATCTTGAAACTATTTGGTTCAGTCACAGCCGCTCTGAAGAAAAGTGTTTCACCAGCAGGCGATCTTTGTGACTAAATTCGCTTGCGTCGCGCGCAAAAGTAAACCAGTAATCCGCCACACACTGCGAAAAGGTGTGATCGTCGGCGCTATAGGGACGTTGTCACGATCGCACCGCCCAGCGGCTTGCCATAGCAAAATCGATACTTCGCGGCGCGACGGACCTTCGATGACCGCTTTGGGAGCGATGTTGACGGTGCTAAGAGCGTGCCAGCGAGTGCACGGCACGCCCACTTGCGAGAGGTCATAGTAACCGGCCGACGCCATCCCTAATTACTGCGAACAGCCGCTCTGGGTTAAGGCGGCTCAGTTCGTCTGCCGCGTCTAGTCGGGTTTTCAGCGCCGGATTTTCCGCTAATAGAGTTCGCGCTGAGGAAATGTCCCATATTGCCTCCTGACATCGTTCGGGTTGCTGCTATTATACTATAGGGTAACCCGACGTCGGCAGGCGAAAAAGTTATGGATTTGTGATCGTAGCGATTTTTTAGCACCAGCATCAAGGTTGTCAGCAGCACGAAAACTGTCGCGCGCGCATGAGTGGGATAGTGGCCGACAGCGCGTTCATGCCGGTGTTGGCGCTGCTGAAGAAGCCGGCAGGATGCCGCCCTAGCAGCTAGGATAGCTGATCGTTAACAATAAGCGGTGCGATTTCTTAATAAATCCGCAAAGTTAACAAAACCCGGCTTTACCCGGTTTTAATAGTTGCTGAATCTGCCCTAAAATCATTAGGTTTATGGAATGAACAAAAACCTTCTTTTTAATCAGCGCATTCGCCTGCGTCACCTTCATATCTTTGTTGCGGTAGCGCAACATGGGACACTAGGCCGTGCGGCGGAAATGCTCAGCCTGAGCCAGCCGGCGCTGTCAAAGACACTAAACGAGCTGGAAGAGCTGACGGGCGTTCGCCTATTTGAGCGCAGTCGACTGGGCGCGCAGCTGACCACCATAGGCGAGCAGTTTTTAATTCATGCGGTAAAGGTACTCGATGCGCTCAATCACGCCGGCCAGACCTTTAACCTGCCGGTGTCGACGCGACCGGCGATCATTCGCCTTGGCGCCCTGACCACAGCAGCGATGGGCATGCTGCCGCAAATTCTCGATCGTTTTCACCAACAGCAGCCACATACCACCATTCAGGTCGCCACGCTGCACAATAACGTGCTGATAGCAGGATTGCGCGCGGGAGAATTTGATCTCGGCATCGGCCGTATAGCGGACAGCGAACTGATGGCGGGTTTAACCTATGAGCTGCTGTTTCTCGAGTCGCTGAAGCTGGTGGTGCGCCCAGAACACCCGCTTTTAAGTGACAATGTCACGCTTTCTCGCGTCATGCAGTGGCCGGTGGTGATTTCACCCGAAGGCACAGCGCCGCGACGAATTGCCCAGCAGATGCTGAATAAGCAGGAATGCACCCTGCCTAGCACCTGTGTTGAAACCTCGTCAACTTCGCTGGCGCGTCAGCTGGCGCTGCGATATGACTACGTCTGGTTTGTACCTTCCGGCGCGATTAAAGAAGATTTTAGCCATAATGCCCTGTGCGCACTGCCCGTCAGCTCATCCGGCCCAAGCGAGCCTGTGGGCATTATTACCCGCACCGGGCATCCCCTTAGCTTGAGCGCTGAAATTCTGATGGCGGTCATTCGCAAATCGCCCGCTTAGCGGCTGCGTTTCGCATGCCGCTCACGGTTATAAGCCCGCCTTATATGTTTTGTGCAGGCCGACGCGGCTAGGAGTTTTCCGCTATATCCCGCTGCCAAAATATTCTGGTCGCCATCGACGCCCAGCAAGACAATCAGCCTGTACTGCGCGGTTTATCTTAACCAGCGTATCAGCGGCAAAATTAAAACCTTTCTGAAGAAACGCAACGACATTCTGCAGATGGCGGCGCTGGAGCCAGAGCTGTGCATTCTTGCCGATCTACGACTTCTCCTATAAGATGAACACACTGATATCGCCCGATGAGCGTTCGTCTATGCGCTTAGGGCTTGGCTATCTGGTTGAGCGTCGGGATCAGTGGTGCTGGGCACTATTAGTCGTACCGACTTCAAATCACCCGTTACGCTGGACGACGAAGAGGATAATGACAAATAACAAGGACGGCAAGTTGGCCGCCCTTTTCATTACAGTACTTTTAGTATGCCTTCCACGCTCGCTTTGGCGTCGCCAAACAGCATCTGCGTATTCTCTTTAAAGAATAGCGGATTCTGAACGCCGGCATAGCCGGTATTCATCGAGCGTTTAAACACAATGACGTTCTGCGCTTTCCACACTTCCAGCACCGGCATGCCCGCAATAGGACTGCGCGGATCGTCCTGCGCCGCTGGGTTAACGGTGTCGTTGGCACCGATTACCAGCACGGTGTCGGTGTTGGCGAAATCATCATTGATCTCGTCCATCTCCAGCACCACGTCGTAGGGCACCTTCGCTTCCGCCAGCAGCACGTTCATATGTCCAGGCAGGCGGCCGGCGACTGGATGGATGCCGAAACGCACCCTAATGTCGCGCGCACGTAGTTTTTCGGTAATTTCCGCCACCGGATACTGCGCCTGCGCCACTGCCATACCGTAACCTGGGGTGATTATAACCGATGAAGAGTGCTTCAGCAACTCGGCGGTCTCTTCCACGTTGATTTCTCGGTGCTCGCCCGCCTCTTCGCTTTCGCCGCCCGCGCTGCTGTCAGTGCCGAAGCCGCCCGCGATAACGCTGATAAAGGAGCGGTTCATTGCCTTACACATGATGTAAGAGAGGATCGCGCCCGACGACCCGACCAGCGCACCGGTGACGATCAGCAGGTCATTGCTCAGCATAAAGCCCGCCGCAGCCGCCGCCCAGCCCGAATAGGAGTTGAGCATCGACACCACTACCGGCATATCGGCACCGCCGATAGAGGCCACTAGATGCCAACCGAACGCCAGCGCGATCAGCGTCATCAGCAGCAGCGCGAACACCTGCACGCCAGCGCTTTCGCTGCGAACAAACCACAGCAGCAGTAGAAAAGAGATCACTAGCACCAGCAGGTTCAGTTTATGACGATGCGGCAGCATCAGCGGACGCGAAGAGATCTTGCCACGCAGTTTGCCGAAAGCCACCAGCGAGCCGGTAAAGGTTACCGCGCCGATAAAGATGCCGAGGAACACTTCAGTCAGGTGAATATTTTCCAGCACGGCAGGCAGGTCCGGGGCATGATCGATAAAGCTGTTAAAGCCCACCAGCACCGCAGCCATACCGACGAAGCTGTGCAGGATCGCTACCAGCTCCGGCATTTCGGTCATTTCGACCTTTTGCGTTAGACGTACACCGATGGTGCCGCCGATCACCATCGGCAGCAAAATACAGGCGACATTGCCGCTGTCGGGACCAAAAATGGTTGCCAGCAGCGCCAGCGCCATCCCGCTAACACCAAACAGATTGCCCTGCTTCGAGGTCTCATGCTTCGAGAGTCCCGCCAAGCTGAAAATAAACAGAATCGCGGCAACAATGTATGCCGCAGTGACTAATCCGCCAGACATCGGTTACCCCTTACGAAACATTTTCAGCATGCGCTGAGTGACGATGAAACCACCGAAAATATTGATGCTAGCGATCAGCACCGCAATAAACGAAATAAAAGTGATCCAGCCGCCGTGCCTCGCCTGCAGCACCGCGCCTACCACGATAATGCCGGAGATGGCGTTGGTGATCGACATCAGCGGCGTATGCAGTGCGTGGCTGACGTTCCATACCACGTAGTAGCCAACCACACAGGCAAGCGCGAACACTGTGAAGTGTGACAGGAACTCTGCCGGCGCGACATTGGCCAGACAGGCGAACAGCACGATCGCCAGCGTCAGCAGCAGATATTTGCGCCAGGTCGGCGCAGATTTCGCCGCTTCCTTAATAGCCGGCTGGGCGGCCGCCGGCGCGGCTTTCGGCGTGGCGGAAACTTGGATCGGCGGCGCGGGCCAAGTGATCTCGCCGTCGCGGATTACAGTGATGCCGCGCACCACCACATCGTCGAAATCGATGGCGATTTCGCCGTTCTTCTCTTTGCACAGCAGCTTCATCAGGTTAACCAAATTGGTGCCGTAAAGCTGTGAGGACTGCGTCGGTAGACGGCTAGGCAGATCGGTGTAGCCGATGATTTTTACGCCGTTGTCGGTGACGGTGACGCGGTCGGCCACGGTCAGCTCGCAGTTGCCGCCGGTTTGCGCCGCTAAGTCGACAATCACGCTGCCCGGCTTCATACTGGTCACCATCTCAGCGGTGATCAGTTTCGGCGCGGGTTTGCCCGGGATCAACGCCGTGGTGACAATAATGTCCACCTCTTTAGCCTGCGCGGCGAACAGCGCCATTTCCGCCTTAATAAAAGCGTCCGACATGACCTTCGCATAGCCGTCGCCGCGGCTTGCCTCCTCTTCAAAATCGAGCTCTAGGAACTCGGCGCCCATGCTCTGCACCTGCTCTTTCACTTCGGGACGGGTATCAAAGGCGCGCACGATAGCGCCGAGGCTGCCCGCCGCGCTGATTGCCGCCAGACCGGCCACCCCAGCGCCGATTACCATCACCTTCGCCGGCGGCACTTTGCCAGCAGCGGTGATCTGACCGGTAAAGAAACGGCCGAACTCATGGGCAGCTTCGACGATGGCGCGGTAGCCGGCGATGTTGGTCATCGAGCTGAGCGCGTCGAGCGACTGGGCGCGCGAGATGCGCGGCACGGCGTCCATCGCCATCAGGGTTACCTTGCGCGCCGCCAGTTTCTCCAGCAGCGCCGCGTTCTGCGCCGGCCAGACAAAGCTCACCAGCTTACTGCCAGCGCGCGTCAGCGCAATCTCTTCATCGTCGGGCGCGTTTACCTTCAGTACGATATCGGACTGCCACACCTGCTGGCTGTCACAGAGCGTAGCACCTGCAGCGACGAAGCTGTCATCATCAAAACTGGCACGTTTGCCGGCGTCATGCTCAACGGCGACGCTGAAACCCAGTTTGATAAGCTGCCCAACGGTTTTCGGCGTTGCCGCCACGCGCGCCTCGTTGGGCAGTCGCTCTTTGGGTATTCCAATTAACATATTCTTCCCTTTCATCGAGTGATGATGGCCTATTGACTGCAAAACGACACAGCGCCCGAAAAAAGGTTTCAGGCGCTTATGAACGGAATGCACTTGTATCAAAGTATTTATAACCTACTGAAAATATGAACAGCGATCTACGACCAGAACCTGTACTTATAACATTCATGCGAATATTCAGCGTCTAAAGAGAAAAGCCGCGTTATTCAACTGAAAATACGTGACTTTCACCTATTTCCTGTCAAGAAGAATCGTGTTATATCGAATATTTTGTTAATAAAAACATTTATTTAACAAAATATTAACTATTTAAGAGTTAAAGAGTTATCCGTTTTACCGTTAATCGGCACAAAAAATGGCCCTAACGAATTTGCGTGATAATAGCCGAATGAATTTCGCTATCAATTTCACGAGATTTGTCGCATAAATTGGCTGCGACAGTCTGTTTATAATAGGCAATAATCAGCGGCTAAGCTAATCTGTTATTTATCAAGAATGCAGCACGTTTTCGTACTTATTAGGCTGGCGAAAGCGGAAAAGCCGACGGTGGCCTTCGCGGCGGTAATCGGCTATACTGCCATGAACGTCGGCATCAAACGCCACGCTGGCGGCGAAAGGGCTGACGACGGCGACTACGATGATCTCGGCAGAATATATCCACCAGATGCTGGGTATATTCATCTACAACATAACCGCTTCTATTATACCCAACTAGGCGTGCTGCTGGCGCTGATCTGGCCGACGCTTGGCTTGGCCAGATGATCGGCAAAAGCGCGCAGTATGGGGCTTTTCTGCTCGGTACGGCGGAGTGCATTCTAATTCCCACCGGCCTGCACCATATTCTCAATGAAATCGTGCGCTTTACGCCGATTGGCGGCATCGCCACGGTGGGCACGCTTAATGTCTCGCGTCGTTGACCCATCCCGGCTCGGTGCTCGACGATATGTTGCCATACCGCGCGTCTTGGACATAAACAGCGCTGATGATGGCGGGCGCGCTCACTCACCTCTATAATGATCGGTAATAATTAATAGCAGGATGCTATAAGGCGGGAAAATTGCGCAGATAAAGAGAAGGGCGAGCTTATGCTCGCCCTTAAAACTTATTTCAGTTCCAGCTCGTTCATCGTGGCGATGCTGAAGCCGCCGTCAACATGAACGACCTCGCCGGTGATGCCGCCAGCTAGGTCAGAGCAGAGGAACGCGGCAGAGTTGCCGACGTCTTCGATAGTCACAGTGCGGCGAATCGGGGTAACCGCTTCGCAGTGTGCCAGCATCTTACGAAAATCTTTGATACCTGACGCCGCTAGGGTACGGATCGGACCGGCGGAAACGGCGTTGACGCGCACGCCTTCTAGGCCCATCGCATTCGCCATATAGCGCACGTTCGCTTCCAGCGAAGCTTTCGCCAGACCCATCACGTTGTAGTTCGGGATGGCGCGCTCTGCGCCCAAGTAGGAGAGCGTCAGCAGGGCGGAGCTTGGGTTCAGCATCTCGCGGCACTCTTTCGCCATCGCCACAAAGCTGTAGGCGCTGATGTCGTGAGCAATCTTAAAGCCTTCGCGGGTAACGGCGCTCACATAGTCGCCATCCAGTTGGTCGCCCGGGGCGAAGCCGATGGAGTGAACGAAACCGTCAAACTTCGGCCAAGTTTTTGTCAGTTCAGTAAACAGCGATTTGATGCTATCGTCTTCGGCCACATCGCACGGCAGAACAATGTCTGAATCCAGTTCTTTAGCAAACTCTTCCACACGACCTTTCAGTTTGTCGTTATGGTAGGTGAAAGCCAGTTCTGCGCCCTGCTTGTGCATCGCCTGCGCAATTCCGTAGGCAATAGAGAGTTTACTGGCAACGCCAGTAATCAGAATGCGCTTACCGGAAAGAAAACCCATAGCTGTAATCCTTATGGTCATTGTTGTTGGCGGTCGCATTGGTTAAAAAATGGGCGACCTAAGTTAATCGACGAGCGGATTCTAGCATGTCTCGGGCAAATGGGTTAAACCAAACTGAATTAGCGCTCCCGGCGCTAGGCTTCCGCTCCGCAGTACCGCCGCGCTCAGCAAGAGCAGAAGTTCATACTCCCTTAGCTGAACAACGCGGGATTTTTAGCCAACTATTTAAGTTGCCAGACCCGCAAACTCAGGTTAAAACGCTCGGAGCCCGCTCTTGTGTCATACCGGCGGGGACGCGGAGAATACGCACGTCAGTCTGGACTGATAACGCTTAGCTTATAGGGTGTAGTGCTCATAACAATGTTCTCTGTAAAAAGTTTTTATCGCTAATCTAGAACGCTGTTATTCGTAGATATCGTGTTTTAGTTGAATAATATTATTCATCTGATTAGCGAGATGGCATCACCCATAATCAAATGTGCTTTCAGGCTGTTTTATTTTCTTACCGCTGCGGTTAATTAGGCTTTTTTCATCAGAACCCTCTCATAATTTCTCTCGCGAACCCTTTAGAGATAAATCCGGTTTATATCCTAGGCCATTTGTTCACAATTAGGCGCTGCAAAACATGGTAGTTATTTATGGCACAGGGTTGCTTGCTGATGATCAGAAAATCAATAAGTATTGTTAATAAAGTAAAAAAACAAAATTTTAAAGTAGTTCAGACTTGTTTATCATCTTTTTTCCCTAATGAAGCGTGCCGTCGCCCGCTTCATCACGCGCTGCAACAACGACTCCAGCGCCAAGGAAAGCATAATACGTAGAGGACGATGCGCAACCGATTTTACCGCCCAGCCGGTCAATCCGGCAGATCCGTAACTCACGGCATTGATAATGATGAATTTCCCGACCGATTTCAACGCGGGGGTCGCGCGGCGGCGAAAAGAGGACGTGCGTGAATATGACAAAGTAAACCTCCGGTTGAACCGGATAACGGAACCGGAGCGGTTCCGCGTTCAGGAAACATTAGAGCTGGCGAAAGCGGCTGCGCACGCTGAAGGTTTCAGAAGTAACGTAGCACTCTATCTCGCGCACACTGCGCTCATCGCGTCGCAGCGCGCTTTCCAGCCGGTCTAGCAACTCGCCGGCGCTCGGTGTGCCGGGTCCCTCTGCGGCATCCGCCGGTTTAGGGTCGAGCACGTAGCCCAGAATAAAGTAGGTGCTGACGGTAATGGCGAACAGGCCTAAAAACAGCGACAATACCAAAATAACACGCAGCAGACGCACCGGGATATCGAGATACTCCGCCCCGCCAGCGCAGACGCCCATCAGCTTCCCTTCTTCCGGCTTACGCCACAGCTTGCGTTTAATCATGGCTGCCTCCAGTTAGGATACTCGGCATCCAGAATTGACTCCAGCGCATGGATGCGATCGCGCATACGTTCAGCCTCCTGCGTCAGTTGCTGCAGGCGCTGAAGATCGCCTGCCGACAGGTCGTTGCCGCTGCGGCGATTGCTGTAGTGCAGCCATAACCAGATCGGCGCCACAAACAGCACGAAAATGGTCAGCGGTACGGCGAAAAAAAGCGCGCTCATTGACTCTCCTTAATCAGTTTCGCAGTTCAAATAGTTATTATTCGCTACGGTTCATTTTGGCTTTCAGCGCTTCCAGCTGCTGGCTGATTTTGTCATCTGCCTGCAGATCGGCAAACTGCGCGTCCAGCGATTTTGACTTGCCGAAACGCTGGCTCTCCGCTTCCGCTTCCATATGGTCGATGCGGCGTTCAAAAGATTCAAAACGCGCCATCGCTTCATCCAGTTTGCCGCTGTCGAGCTGACGGCGCGTATCTTGCGAGGTAGAGGCCGCCTGATGACGCAGCGTCAGCGCCTGCTGGCGGGCACGTGTTTCACTCAGCTTTTTCTCCAGTTCGCCGATTTCGCCTTTCATGCGATCTAGCGTCTCTTCAACGTGAACTACTTCCTGCTGCAGCGAAGCGACCAGCTCGGTGAGCTTTTGCTTTTCAATCAGCGCCGCCCGCGCCAGCTCGTCTTTTTCTTTACGCAGCGCCAGCTCGGCTTTTTCCTGCCATTCGGCCTGCTGAATTTCCGCCTGCTCGATACGGCGATTCAGCTGCTTTTTCTCCGCAAGCGCGCACGCTGAAGTCGAACGCACTTCAATCAGCGTGTCTTCCATCTCCTGAATCATCAGGCGTACCAGTCTCTGTGGATCTTCCGCACGTTCCAGCAGCGAATTGATGTTGGCGTTAACGATGTCGGCGAAACGAGAAAAAATACCCATAAGGATGTTCCTCTTTGATTATGTTGGTGCGCTATACCCTGATTATTATACCCAAAAGGTGTGCCAGTTTTTAACTTATTGATTAATATCTTTATTTATATTTTACAGCGCAGCGCGCCTCGCTTAAGGTAGTGAAATTGATTAAGAGATAGTGAATTTTATCATGGCTGGCAGCACAGATAATCTGTTGGGCGAATCCAATAACTTTCTTGAAGTGCTTGAGCAGGTATCGATGCTGGCGCCGCTTGAGAAACCCGTACTGGTGGCAGGCGAGCGCGGCACCGGCAAAGAGCTGATCGCCAGCCGGCTGCATTATCTCTCTGATCGCTGGCAAGGCCCGTTCATCTCGCTGAACTGCGCCGCCCTTAATGAAAACCTGCTTGACTCCGAGCTGTTCGGCCATGAGGCAGGCGCCTTTACCGGCGCGCAGAAGCGTCATCTGGGCCGCTTCGAGCGCGCGGATAGCGGCAACACTGTTTCTTGACGAACTGGCAACCGCACCGATGCTGGTGCAAGAGAAGCTGCTGCGCGTGATCGAATATGGCCAGCTTGAGCGCGTCGGCGGCAATCACGCTTTGCAGGTTAACGTCCGGCTTGTATGCGCCACCAATGAGGATCTACCCGCGCTAGCGGCGGCGGGGAAATTTCGCGCCGACCTGCTTGACCGTCTCGCCTTTGACGTGGTGCAGCTACCGCCGCTGCGCGAGCGGCGCAGCGATATTCTGGTGATGGCGGAGCATTTCGCCATTCAAATGTGCCGCGAGCTGGGCCTGCCACTGTTTCCGGGCTTTACGTCCGAAGCGCAGGAGACGCTGCTGGCGTATCAGTGGCCGGGCAACGTGCGTGAGCTGAAAAATGTGATGGAGCGTTCGGTTTATCGCCATCACAGCAGCGAAGAGCCGCTCGACCGGATTATCATTAATCCCTTTGCGCCGCGCGCGCAGCCAGCGGCAGTGCTGGATGAGAGAACTGACGCCGTGCCCGCTTTGCCGCTCGATCTGCGACTTTGGCAGAACCAGCAGGAGCGCGCCATGGTGGAAGCCAGTCTGGCTCAGGCGAAATATAATCAACGCCGCACTGCCGATCTGCTGGGCGTGACCTATCACCAGCTACGGGCGATGATGAAGAGGCACGGGATACAGGCGCACGACGAGACTTAACTGAAACAATGTGAGCAATGTCGTGCTTTTATTCGGTAGGGCCACCGTCGAAGCGAAATGAAATAATAATCATTCTTGTTATTACTTGTAAGGTTCTAATTGATAATTTTTCTCAAGCCTCTTAATACGGCTAAATTCCTGACAGCCGCTGCCCCATATCCGCATGGACGCCACGCTGGAATTTGTATTAGGAAATAGGAAACAAGCTACGATGAATGGTGAAAAACTCAAGCCGCGTATCGATTTCGCTCGCCCGCTGGAGGCCCCGCGCGAGCCGGCGCCGGCGTTGCATGACGCGCTGCTGCTGATCGTCGGCGATACCGGCCCGACTTCTGGCTCGTTAACAAAAACGATTTTGTTTATAATCTCTTGCGACAAATTAGCCCAGCGAGCTGCATAACTTTTCCCAGTCCTAGGCACTATGCTAATGCACGAAATATCCTTAACTTCACTGGTGCCTACACGGCAAAATGTGCCATCATTGACACTGCGTTTAAGCAAGGTTCTGAACCCTAATGAAGGGGAGTGCGAGGGTGTCTGATAAAGAGCTGGCTTCAGCCGTGTACAGTGACCGCATCTGCTTCAACTACAGCGATTTCCTCTCTGCCTCTTGCAAAAAACGCTGGAGTTTCGTTGACGCTATTTACGGCGTAATGCCGATTTTCGGCATGGTGACGCGCAAGTCCTATACTCGCAGTGTACAGGCGAGCGACGAGCATTTGAAAGAATTAGCATTACAAATCATTTCAACCCAAGTCAGCGACGAGATCAATATTGCGCGCTTAATCACCTTGGCCGAACAGCAGAACATCCGCCATTTTGACATTCAGCTTCCTTATCCGCTCTCCGCGCAGCAGCTGGACGCCATCCATCAAGAATACCGCAAACCTTTAAGCCTCACACAGCAGGATGACCTGCTGTGTATAGTGATCCCCAGTCGGCCGCACTAAACCGCCAGCTGCCATCAGCAAGCCACTCTAGCTGAGTGAGCGAGACGCCGCCGCGTCCGCTGCGATGGGCGAACAGAAACAACAAAAGCCCTAGCGCATAAAGCACCAAGATGCAGCGGCCCGGCTGCGTAGAGCAGCAGTCAGAGTCTGTAAAGGCCCTAGCGCCCAGACCGATCGCCATCGCTAGCAGCTGCCCTTTGTCGTGCGTCAGCTTCACCAGAATATTCTGCGGCAAACTGAACACACCCGCGCCGAGCATTAAGCTAAGCACTAGCACGGTAAGCGCGCTGAGACCTAATTTTTCTCCAAAATACCCTTAGCTAGCATAAGTTGGCTGGATTATGTTCTGAGCGTCGAATTTAACCGCGCTGTTTCGCTTTTACATGACGGATTCAGCTAGATGCAGGAGGAAATTACTTAAAGAGGTCGGCGGTGACGGTGAGGTTGCCGCCGCTCTGGTTCTGCCACTGACGAGTGACGTGGTAGTACTTCGCCCCTTTGTCTGCAGCGCGTTTCGCCACTTCTTCCGCGCGGCGATCATGGCTCACTTCCTGAATTGAGTTGCCGTTCGCCAGCTTCATAGTATAGCGCTGGCCGGTGGAGCTTTGGGTTTCAAAGGAACGACCCACGCTGTTGCTTGAGGTTTCAGAGGAGGCGACGCCTGGGATTTCCACGCGCTTCGCCGCTTTGCCCGCGTCAGAGTCAGCCGGGATCAGGTTAGGGCTTTGTACTTGGCGCGCTTTCGCGTCAGCTTTATAAACATAGGCGGTCACATATACTGATTGCCGCCGTTGTTGGCATCGACTTGGCGCACGATAAAGAAAGAGGCTGCGCCTTTCTCTTTCGCGGCTTTGCTGATGGCGTCGTTGACGTTCGGCTGGCTGGCGAAGAAACCGATGACGCTTACGGTGTCGAACGGCTCCAGACGGAAGGCCTCTGCTTTCAGCAGCTCTTTAACGCCGTTCATCACGCGGTAGCTGGTGGCGTCGCTGGCTTTCGGCGCGTCTGCTTTTTTATAAAGGTCGGCCGTGACGCGCCAGTTGCCACTGTTGCCGTTGCTGTCGTTGATGCCCTAAAGTAGGCGGCCGCGCCCAGCTTCATCTGCACGTTTCGTACGGCATCGGCCACATCGCCCATAGCGTTAAAGAGGCCGGTGACGTTAATACGTTCAAATGGTTTCAGCTCGGCCGCTTTTTCCGGCGCTAGCTTCTGCGCGGCAAACGCGTTGGCCGTCAGCAGCGATAACAAGGTTAACGCCAGAATGGTGTTCTTCAGCTTCATAAAATGATCCTTCGCCTTACGCAAAAATGCCGCTGGATACGGCGAGAAAAAGAGCGACAGGCTGGCGAACAGCATGCCCGTTACATTAACGCCTTGCCAAACGCATCGATCTAACTGGTAAGCTGTTTCATGAAGTGCGCCCTTTTAGAGGAAGATGAGCAAGTTATTGACCCGATGCGCCGGTAACTCCCATTATGAGCAGGTTAACAGCGGATAAACTTTGAACAGCATCATATTTCTCTACTACGCGCGATAAATACGGGCTATCGCACAATTAAGTCAATTAATTAGACAACTTATGATTGCAGTCTCACACTTACCTCACTGTCAGGATATATCCTGATAACAAACTTCCTACAAAAAAGATAAGCCTGCGCTGATCATGAAATTCAAACGTAAAATTAAGCCTTACCGCGCCGCTGCGGGCGGTTGGGGTTCACTGGAAGCGACTACCCGTTTCGTTCTCGACAGCAAAGCCGCACTGAAAAATATGCGCAACCTGATACGCATGAACAAAGCACGCGGCTTCGATTGCCCAGGCTGCGCTTGGGGCGACGATAACAAAAGCACCTTTAGCTTCTGTGAAAACGGCGCTAAAGCGGTGACTTGGGAAGCGACGCGTCGCGTGGTCGACAACGACTTCTTTGCCCAGCACAGCGTCACTAAACTCTACGCGCAGAGCGACTACTTCCTAGAGTACCAGGGCCGTCTGACTCATCCGCTGCGCTATAACTCCGAAACCGATCACTATGAGCCGATCGGCTGGGACGACGCCTTTGCGCTGATCGCGCAGCATATCAATGCGATGGACAACCCGAATCAGATGGAGCTTTACACCTCCGGCCGCGCCAGCAACGAAGCCTCCTGGCTCTATCAGCTGTTTGGTCGCCTGGCAGGCACCAACAACTTCCCCGACTGCTCCAACATGTGTCACGAAGCGAGCGGCATCGGCCTGAAGCGCAGCATCGGCGTCGGCAAAGGCACCATCCGCCTCGACGACTTCGACCATGCTGACGCGATTTTCGTCTTTGGTCAGAACCCAGGCACCAACCATCCGCGCATGCTGCACAGCCTGCGCCACGCCGCCGATCATAGCGCGAAAATCGTTACTTTCAATACTCTGCGCGAGCGTGGCCTTGAGCGTTTCGCCGATCCGCAGAAGCCGCTGGAAGTGCTCACCTCGATGGCGGGCACTATCAGCTCTACCTATTACCAGCCGAATCTCGGCGGCGATATGGCGGCGGTGCGCGGCATGGTGAAAGCGCTGCTGGAAACCCATCGCGCGCGTCTGGCAGCGGGCGAGAAAGGCCTGTTCGACGAAGCCTTTATCAACGCCACCACTCACGGTATTGAGTCTTACTTCAAGGCGGTCGACAACACCGATTGGATGCAGATCGTGCAGCAGTCCGGCCTGAGCGAAGCGCAGATCCGCGAAGCGGCGACGATTTACCAGAGCGCCGATCGCGTCATCATCACTTGGGCGATGGGCATCACCCAGCACAAGCATTCGGTCAACACGGTACGCGAAATCGTTAACCTCCAGCTGCTGTTCGGCCAGCTCGGCAAGAAAGGTGCTGGCCTCTGTCCGGTGCGCGGCCACAGCAACGTGCAGGGCAACCGCACCATGGGCATTGACGAGAAGCCTAACAAAGCCTTCCTTGACGCGCTGGGCAGCCACTTCGGCTTCGAGCCGCCGCGCGAGTACGGCCACAACACCGTTGAATCGCTGAACGCTATGCTGCGCGGCAAAATCAAAGTGCTGATCGCGCTGGGCGGCAACCTAGCGGCCGCGGCGCCCGATTCGCCGCGCACTGAAGAGGCGCTGCAGCGCTGCGGTCTGACGGTGCACATCAGCACAAAACTCAACCGCAGCCATCTGGTGCCGGGCGCGGAAAGCCTGATCCTGCCGACCTTGGGCCGCACCGAGCGCAACATCCAAGCGAGCGGCAACCAGTTCATTACGGTAGAAGACTCCTTTAGCATGGTGCACGCCTCTGAGGGCATCAGCATCCCGCTGGCGGAGACGCAGCGCTCTGAAATCGCTATCGTGGCGGGCATCGCGCACGCGGTGTTGGGCGACGAAAAGGTGCAGTGGCTGGATTTGGCCGCCGATTACAATCTGATCCGCAACCATATCGCCGCGACCATTCCAGGCTTCGCCGACTTCAACCAGAAGTGCGATCAGCCGGGCGGCTTCTACCTAGGCAACGCCGCGGCAGAGCTGCGTTTCAACACCCCGACGCAGAAGGCGGAATTCAGCAGCGCTGCGCTGCCGACATCGCTCTTCCCGCAGGATCTCGCTGAGGTGCCGTTTACGCTGCAGACCCTGCGCTCGCATGACCAGTACAACACCACGATTTACGGCCTTGATGACCGTTATCGCGGCGTGTACGGCCAGCGCGAAGTGGTATTTATCAACCCGGAAGACATGCAGGCGCAAGGCTTCAGCGAAGGCCAGCTAGTGGATATTGAAACCCTATGGAACGACGGTATCACACGTCGCGTCAGCGGGTTTAAGCTGGTGCCCTATAATATTCCGCGTGGCAACCTTGCGGCCTATTACCCGGAAACCAACCCGCTGGTGCCACTCAATAGCTTCGGCGACGGCAGCGGTACGCCGACTTCTAAATCGGTTCCAGTGAAGCTGGAACTGTCGGTTTCCACGCCGACGCAGCGTATCGCCTGACGACACGCGTTACGCCTCTAAAAGCCGGTTAATCCGGCTTTTTCCCCTCTTTTGCCTTGCCGCGTGCCCCTGATTCGCGTAAAACTAGCAGCCGATCTTAGGCCACGAAACTAAACTACTATTATGTTCCAAGATAATCCGCTGCTCGCGCAGCTTAAAGAAAAGCTCCACGCGCAGACGCCTCGCGCAGAAGGTGTTGTCAAAGGCACCGAAAAAGGTTTCGGCTTTCTTGAAGTCGACGCGCAGAAAAGCTATTTCATTCCGCCGCCGCAGATGAAGAAAGTGATGCATGGCGACCGCGTATCCGCCATCATCCACAGCGATAAAGATCGCGAAAGCGCCGAGCTGGAAACGCTGATCGAGCCTTTCCTCAGCCGTTTTGTCGGCCGTGTTCAGAAGAAAGACGATCGTCTCTCTATCGTGCCGGATCATCCGCTGCTGAAAGATGCCATTCCCTGCCGTCCGGTGCGCAGCCTGAACCATGATTTTCAGGCAGGCGACTGGGCCACGGCCGAGATGCGCCGCCATCCGCTGAAAGGCGACCGCGGCTTCTATGCCGAACTGACCGAATTTATCGTTAAAGCCGACGATCATCTGGCGCCTTGGTGGGTCACGCTGTCGCGCCATAACCTAGAGCGCCAAGCGCCGCAGGTCGGCTTTGGCGAGATGCAGGACGAACAGCTGACGCGTGTTGATCTTACCGCACTCGACTTCATCACCATCGACAGCGCCAGCACCGAAGATATGGACGATGCGCTCTACGTCGAAGAGAACGCCGACAGCACGCTGCGCCTGACCATCGTTATCGCCGATCCCACCGCCTACGTGCCGGAAGGCAGCGAGCTGGACAAGCTGGCGGCACAGCGCTCCTTCACCAACTACCTGCCAGGCTTTAATATCCCGATACTGCCGCGCGAACTCTCCGACGACGTCTGTTCGCTGCGTCCCAACGTGCGCCGTCCTGCGCTGGCCTGCCGCGTCACCGTCGCGCAAGATGGCACGCTAGGCGACGACGTGCACTTCTTCGCCGCCTGGATCGAGTCCAAAGCCAGGCTGGTTTACGACGAGGTCTCCAACTGGCTGGAGAACAAGGACGAGTGGCAGCCGCAGAGCGAGGCGATCGCCCAGCAGATTCGTCTGCTGCATCGCCTTTGCTTGGCGCGCAGTGAATGGCGCCATAACCACGCGCTGGTGTTTAAAGACCGCCCTAGCTACCGCTTTGTGCTCGGCGAAAAAGGCGAAGTGCTGGATATCGTCGCCGAAGCGCGCCGCATCGCCAACCGCATGGTTGAAGAGGCGATGATCCTCGCTAACGTCTGCGCCGGCAAGGTGCTGCGCGAGAAGCTGGGCTTCGGCGTTTACAACGTGCATACCGGCTTCGACGCCACCAACGCCGAACAGGCTGCCGCCGTGCTGGCGAGCCACGGCGTGACCGTTGACGCCGCCGCTATCACCACGCTGGAGGGCTTCCGCCAGCTGCGTCGTGAACTGGAAGCGCAACCGACCCAGTATCTCGACAGCCGCATCCGTCGACTCCAGTCTTTTGCCGAGATCAGCACCGAGCCGGGTCCCCATTTCGGTCTAGGACTAGAGGCGTACGCCACTTGGACCTCGCCGATCCGCAAGTCGGGCGATATGATCAACCATCGTCTACTGAAAGCGATTATCCGCGGCGAGCAAGGCGCGCGCCCGGACGAGGCACTGACGACGACCATGAGCGAGCGTCGTCGCCTTAACCGCATGGCGGAGCGCGACGTCGGCGACTGGCTCTACGCGCGCTGGCTAACGCCGCACGCCGGCACCGACCGCAAGTTCAGCGCCGAGATCATCGACGTGTCGCGTGGCGGCATGCGCGTACGCCTGATGGAGAACGGCGCGGTCGCCTCTATCCCCGCGCTCTTTATCCACGCGGTGCGTGACGAGCTGGTGTGCAGCCAAGAGAACGGCACCGTGCAAATCAAAGGCGAAGTTGCCTACCGCGTGACCGACGTGATTGACGTGACCATCACCGAAGTGTTCACGGAAACGCGCAGCGTGGTGGCCCGCCCGGCTGTCTGAGCATGAAAACCTACGGGATAACCTTTATTATCCCGCAATTTCCTCTCTAATACATTCCATTACATTACCTTTGACTCGTTGTCTTTGAACATCCCTTTCGGTTCATACAAGGGGTGAGGTCATGAAGAACGTCAAAACTAGCGTCATCTAGTTAGCGGTGGCGTTAGTCGGCGCGGGCGCATTCGCTATGCTGGCGTTGAATCGCGGCGAACACGTCAACGCAAGTCTCTGACTGGTGGTGGCCGCCGTCGCCTGTTACAGCATCGCCTATCGCTTTTACAGCCTGTTTACCGCGCGCAATATTTTTGAGCTGGACGACCCGACGCCGAATGGCGCTGCTCTGCGCCTCGGTGAGCGACCCTAGCGTTTACTTCGCTATGAACTCCCCCGCCGCGCTAATCGGCACCACGGTAGAGAACACCTCGCAGGTGATTAACGGCTGGTGCTTCGTGGTAACGCTAGAAATGCTGAGTGGCATCGCGCGCGGGCGGAGCGCCGACCTTTGCGGTGGGTAGCGCGCACATCATCACCGACGTCTTCAACAGACATGCTATGATGGCCTTCTGGTATCACTTTTGCGTAAAGCTTAGAATTTCCTCACACAATGGGTGGATCTGTTTGCCGGTTGCATTTATCTCCCCGAGACAACATTGTCGATAGTGAAAGGCAGATCGGTATCTTTAGGGAAGAAGCGATGATGTAACACACCGATATAACAGAGCAAAAAAAACCTATACTTATTGTATTGCCTCTGTGAGCACAACTAAGGAGAAGTTTTTGACCTTTAGACCTTTCGCTTCTAGCAGCTGCTTGAGCAGATCGCGTTTATCGCCCTGAATCTCAATTACGCCCTTCTTCACAGAGCCGCCGCCGCCGCATTTCTTTTTCAGCTTAGCGCCCAGCTTGTTCAGCGCCTCATCGTCGAGATCGAGTCCGGTAATCAAACAGACCCATATGCCTTTAAGGCTGCTGATTTGGCACTGAATGCGCACGATGCCGTCGCCTTTTGGACGTTCGACCTTATCTTTCGGCTGGTCGATGTGGCCCAGCGTCGGTAGAATAGACTGGAGGACTGTTGCGGCTCATGACAGCTCCTTAAGGCTGGTTAAAATGGTCGACAATGTCTCGGCCGGATTAGCTGATTGCGTAATAGGACGCCCGATTACCATATAGTCGACGCCCGCCTGCTGCGCCTGCGGCGGCGTCATAATACGGCGCTGGTCGCCGGCGTCGCTGCCTACCGGACGGATGCCTGGCGTTACCAGCGCGAAATCAGCACCGAAGGCGCTTTTAAAACGCGCGGCTTCATGGGCGGAACAGACGATGCCATCCAGTCCGCAGTCACGGGTCAGCTTGGCCAAGCGCAGCGCCTGCTCTGCAGGGGATAAGGTGATGCCGATGCCCAGAAGATCGTCCGCGTCCATACTGGTTAACACCATAACAGCGATTAACAAAGGCGCCTCTTTGCCGAATTGCACCAGCGCTTCTCGCGCGGCATTCATCATGCGCGCCCCGCCGCTAGCGTGCACGTTGACCATCCAAACGCCTAGATCGGCCGCCGCCGCGACGGCATGCGCGGCTGTGTTGGGAATATCATGAAATTTAAGATCGAGAAATACCTCGAAGCCGCGCTGCTGAAGATCTTTCACCAGCGACGGTCCGAACAGGGTAAACATCTCTTTGCCGACCTTCAGGCGACAGCTCCGCGGATCAATCTGTTCGACAAAACGCAATGCGCTATTGAGATCATGATAATCGAGCGCCACGAGAATGGGCGAAGCGGTCACGGTTGGCGATAAGGGCATAGCATGTCCTCGTAGTTAACGGTGAATGGCGTAGAAGACAAACGGCAGGCATTCTACCTCCCCGCGTGTTATGGCTAGGGGCAAAGTTTGCGGCACCCTCGCCGTCTGCTTGGCGATAATAAGTTGCATGGCATCGAACAGACTAGAGAGATATATTTTAGTATATTGTAACTAAGAAAACGTGTGCGGCGCAACTGCCCGCTACTGGCCGTCAAGCCCGCGAATTGGTTTCACCGAAGACCAGGTGCGGCACGACGGGCAGTGCCAGTAGAGTGCATGGGCGGTAAAGCCGCACTTCTGACAGCGGTACCGCGGCTTGGTGCGGATCTGCTCGCCAACCATGTCGCGCAGTACCATCAGGCTCTCTTTAGCCCGCCCATCTTCTGCTTCGTGCAGGTGGAAATCCATAAACCGATGGAAAACACGCATAGTGGGATGGCGTTGCAGCTGGCGGTTAATATAAAGCTGCGCGGCTTCCGGCCCTTCCTGACGTTCGAGGATATCGGACATGTACAGCTCCGCCGCCGCACCGATATTCTCTTCCACGCAGCGCTGGAGAAACGCCGCCCAAGCGTTGGGCTGATTAAGACGCTGATAGCAGGTTTCCAGCATCGGCAGGGTTTCGCTCACCAGCTCTTTATCCTGATCCAGAACGCGCTGAAGATGATCGCTCGCCTTTGTGTACTCGCCCTTTTCAATCAAAATGCGCCCCATCATAATCGAGACGCGTGCGCTCTGACGATCAGCGGCTTCACCCTTTTTCAGCAGGCCCATGGCGCGATCGAGATCGTCGCTGCTCATCGCCTGCAGCGCCAGCTCACAGTAGAAATGGGCGATTTCGCCCTTCTGCTTATCTTTGCCCAGCTTCACCAGCCGTTCGGCCACCTCAATCGCCTGCTGCCAGTCGCTGGTCGCCTGATAGATCAGTAGCAGCTGCTGCAGCGCGCTGATGCGAAAATAGGTCTCGTCCGTCAACTGTTTGAACGTATCTTCGGCGCGATCGTAAAAGCCCGCCGCCATATAGTCGCGGCCCAGCTGCTGAATCGCCAGCAGACGCTGATCGTAGTTGAGCGAGGCGCTCTCTATCAGCGACTGGTGGATGCGGATCGCGCGGTCGACTTCGCCTCGCGAGCGGAATAGGTTACCCAGCGTGAGGTGCGCCTCGACCGCGCCGCTGTCCTCTTTCAGCATATCGAGAAAAAGATCGACCGCTTTATCCTGCTGGTTGGAGAGCAGAAAGTTAACGCCGGCAACGTAATCCCGTGACAGGCGACTCGCTTCCTGTTGCTTGTCCTGTTGCGCGCTGCGTCGCCCCATATACCAGCCGTAAGCCGCAGCGACGGGCAGTAACAGAAACAGCAATTCAAGCATGGAGTGTTATTCCCGACCCACGATGGTCGTCGACGTGGTTACAGGTGGATTGCTTTTGTCCAGCTGAGTCTGCATACGTTTGATCTTGCGCTGCGCGTGTGCCAGCGAAACGCGGACGCGCAGCCAGAAGAGACCGCAAATGGCCCAGCCCAGCATGAATCCTGTGCCGAACAGCGCGCCGAGCAACGTAGAGATACGGAATTTGCCCTGCGCCAGCAGATAGTTGAAGGTGATGACTTGGCCGTTATGCACGCCTAAAATGACGGAAATAATAAAAATGACCAATACCACTAAGAAAATCAGCAAATATTTCACAGTGCATCCTGTTGTGAGGTTATACGGTAGAAGTATGCCAAAAAAGCGGTAACAATGCTGCTCCCTGCAGCGCCACGCGAACGGCTTTTACGCAAGTGCAATCAATAATATGGGGATAAAGTGCGGAATTACAATCTGCCTTCACTCTGCGCTATTCTCTTTTGCTCTTCCGGCAGCAACGTCAGCGGGCCGCAAAAACGCTGCGCCAGCCAAGTCGCCAGCGTGACCAATAGCCAAGAGAGCGCCACCGCCATAGCCAGATCGCCCGGCCAATGCATGCCTAAAAGTAGCCGGCTGGCCATGACCGCTGTCGCCCACACGCCTACAACCGCTATAGTGATAAAACGGCGGCGCGGCCAGAGCAGGCCGACCGCCAGCAGCACCCAGCTGGCGGCGAACAGCGTATGGCCGGAAGGAAAAGCAAATCCGGTTTCGAACGTCCAGTAGCGCTTCAGCCAGCCTGGCTGCTGCTGGTCGCTGGCGAGCAGCTGGTCAACAAGCTCGCTGCGCGCTTTGCGTGTCATGCGGTAAAATTCGTGATCGTCCAGACCGTAGCTATGTTCTAACCAAACCACATAAGGTCGCGGTTCCTGCACCTGATCTTTAATGTAGGACTTGGTGTACTGGCCGGTCAGAATGGTAGCGTTCATGATCAGCAACAGCAGTAGAGCGGGCTTGAGGCGAAAACGCAGGCACCATAGCACCCACAGGCTGAGTAACAGACTGGTCAGCGCGCCCCAAGGGCGGGTGACAGTTTCCGTCATCCAGAACAGAAAGCACAGCAGCGCGTTGCTCTCGCTTGGCTGCCACTGCCAGCCGGAAAGCCAGACGGTGGCGGGAATTAGAATAAGCAGCAGCATGGCTGCCGTGGTACGATGCAAAATATCCAGCATCCTTTCTCCTTCAATGCGGCGTTTCTTCGCTGCAGGCTAATAACATTAGCTTAAAAAATAATAATATAACCGGTTGCGCGTTAGATAATTGTGCTTTATCACTACAATGGCTTCGACAAATTACCAGCCCAACTTCACGTTGTGGCACAATATTGTCAATTTTTTCAGGCCCTACTGGCCTGTGCGCTATTTTAGAATAGCGCATCCTCTGAAGGTTCTGGAGAGTCACATGCAGCTTAAACGGGTGGCAGAAGCCAAACTGCCCACGTCTTGGGGCGATTTCCTCATGGTCGGTTTTGAAGAACTGGCAACCGGACACGATCACGTCGCGCTGGTTTACGGCAACATCAGCGATAACACGCCCGTGCTAGCGCGCGTTCATTCGGAATGTCTAACCGGCGACACGCTGTTTAGTCTTCGCTGCGATTGTGGCTTTCAACTGGAAGCGTCGCTGAACGCTATTGCCGAAGAGGGTCGCGGCGCGCTGCTTTATCATCGTCAGGAAGGCCGCAATATCGGCCTGCTGAACAAAATTCGCGCCTATGCGCTGCAGGATAAAGGCTATGACACGGTCGAAGCCAACCATCAGCTAGGCTTTGCGGCTGACGAGCGCGATTTCACGCTGTGCGCCGATATGTTCAATCTGCTGGGGGTAAACGAGGTGCGTTTGCTGACTAATAATCCGCGCAAGGTGGAAATCCTCAGCGAAGCGGGGATCAATATCATCGAACGCGTGCCGCTGATCGTCGGGCGTAACCCAAAGAACGCGCACTATCTCGATACTAAAGCGGAAAAAATGGGGCATCTGCTGCCGAAATCGGAATAGCCGCGTTGAGTGCTCAAATGCAGAGACGGGGGCGGCAGGGTCCGAAGAGCAAAGCCTCACGCGCCGAACTAAAAACGCCGGGTTTCCCCGGCGTTGCGCTTAGTCGAGCATATTTCTGATCGCATAGTGCAAAATGCCGTAGTTGCGGTAATAGGTCAACTCATTACCGGTATCGATACGGCAGCGCGTCTCCAGCGTCTCCTGCGCGCCATTTGGGCGCGTCATCTTCACCTTCACCGTGCAGCTAGGCTGCAGCTGCGACAGATTATCGATATCGAACACCTCTTCGCCGGTAAGCTGGAGGGTTTTGCGCGTCACGCCCGGCGCAAACTCCAGCGGCAGAATGCTCATGCCGATCAAGTTGGAACGGTGTATACGCTCGAAAGATTCGGCGATCACTACGCGCACGCCGTGCAGACGCGGACCTTTCGCTGCCCAGTCGCGGCTGGAGCCGGAGCCATACTCTTTACCGGCGATTACCGCCAGCGGCGTGCCCTCTTGCTGATACTTCATCGCCGCGTCGTAAATCGCCAGCTGCTCGTCGCTCGGGATATGGCGGGTATAACCGCCCTCTACACCCGGCACCATTTCGTTGCGGATGCGGATGTTGGCGAAGGTGCCGCGCATCATCACTTCATGGTTGCCGCGTCGTGAGCCGTAGGAGTTGAAGTCGGCGCAATCCACGCCGTACGACTGAAGATAGCGTCCTGCCGGACTGTTCGCTTTGATGCTGCCCGCCGGTGAAATATGGTCGGTGGTCACAGAATCGCCCAGCATCGCCAGCACGCGCGCGCCTTTAATATCTTCAACCGGCTTCAGTTCACGCTCCATATCGTCAAAAAAAGGCGACAGACGAATATAGGTTGATCCTTCATCCCACGCATAGGTGGCCGCTTCGCTCACTTTGATCGCCTGCCACTCTTTGGTACCGTAGAAGACTTCGGCATACTCTTTATGGAACATGTCGCTGGTCACCTGCTGCACCGCGGTAGCGATCTCTTCCAGCGACGGCCAGATATCCTTTAGGAAGACGTCGTTGCCCTGCCGATCCTGTCCCATCGGCTCGGTCTGCAGATTGACCTTCATATTGCCGGCCAGCGCATAGGCGACCACCAGCGGCGGCGAAGCCAGCCAGTTAGTTTTCACTAGCGGATGGATACGGCCTTCGAAGTTACGGTTGCCGGAGAGCACCGCGCTCACCGTGATGTTGCCCTTTTTAATCGCAGCTTCAATCTCATCGGGCAGCGGCCCGGAGTTGCCGATACAGGTGGTGCAGCCGTAGCCCACTAGATTGAAGCCGAGCTTATCAAGATAAGGGGTCAGCTGCGCCACCGCCAGATAGTCAGAGACCACCTTGGAGCCGGGCGCCAGCGACGCTTTGACCCATGGCTGGCGCTTCAGGCCGCGCTCGACCGCTTTCTTCGCCAGCAGCCCTGCCGCCATCAGTACGCTGGGGTTGGAGGTATTGGTGCAGGAGGTGATCGCGCTGATCACCACCGCGCCATCCTCAAGCTCATGACTTAGGCCGGTCGTGCTGTCGGTATAGGTAACGGTTTTGCACGCCTGTTGGGTATGATTAACATCTAGCTCGTTGCTGGCGTTGAACGCGGCGGGCACGTCGCCTAGGGAAACGCGATCCTGCGGGCGTTTGGGGCCAGCGATGCTCGATTCTACGCTCTCCATATCAAGCGCCAGCGAGCTGGTGAAGATCGGCTCGACGCCGGGATTACGCCATAGCCCCTGAGTTTTCGCATAGGCTTCCACTAGCGCCACCTGCTCGGCGTCTCGGCCGGTCAGCGTTAGATAGTCCAACGTCACGTCGTCGATCGGGAAAAAGCCACAGGTGGCGCCATATTCCGGCGCCATATTGGCGATAGTTGCGCGGTCGGCCAGCGGCAGATCCGCCAGCCCATCCCCGTAAAATTCGACAAATTTGCCCACCACGCCATGCTTGCGCAGCATCTGAGTTACGGTTAGCACTAAATCGGTTGCGGTAATGCTTGGACGTAACTTGCCGGTCAGCTTAAAGCCGACAACGTCGGGAATCAGCATGGAGACCGGCTGGCCTAGCATCGCCGCTTCGGCTTCGATGCCGCCGACGCCCCAGCCCAGCACGCCGAGCGCGTTGATCATGGTAGTGTGAGAGTCGGTGCCGACCAGCGTATCGGGCCAGGCGAACTGTTTGCCGTCGATCTGCTCATGCCAGACCGATTTGCCCAGATACTCTAGGTTTACCTGATGACAGATGCCGGTGCCTGGCGGCACAACACGGAATTTATTAAACGCCTTCTGACCCCAGCGTAAAAAGACGTAGCGTTCATGGTTGCGCTGCATCTCTAGCTCGACGTTCTCTTCAAACGCGCTATCGTCGCCGAAGTGGTTTACAGTCACCGAGTGGTCGATAACTAGATCGACCGGCGACAGCGGGTTGACCTTCGCCACATCGCCGCCGAGGCGCTTTACCGCCTCGCGTATAGTCGCCAGATCGACCACCGCCGGCACTCCGGTAAAATCCTGCATCAGGACGCGCACGGGCCGATAGGCTATTTCCCGATCGGCGTGCGCGTTCTGCTGCCAGCCGACCAACGCCTGAATATCCTCTTCCGTGACGGAGTCGCCATCCTGCCAGCGCAGGAGATTCTCCAGCAGCACTTTCAGCGATTTGGGAAGGCGATCGATATTGCCAAAGTGTTGGGCAGCGCGGGGAAGACTAAAAATATGGTACTGCTGCTCGTCGACCTGCAGCCTGTCCTGACTCAGCTCGCGTAGAGTGTCCGACATAGCTCCTCCTTTTTTTCGTGATTGCGTTAACCTCAGAGAGAACAGGGTTTATGTTAAAGATAGATTACATTTTCTTTAACGTTTTGATTACAACACGAATCGCTACACTTGGCGAAGAGACAAACGAAAATGCCCCGCAGGCTATGCGGGGCGTTTTGCTGAAGAATGAGAGGATTACCGGGTCAGCTTATACAGCGATCCAGACGGCAGCTGACCAGAATTGCTAGCGAGAAGGCATAAGTGCTAAGCTAGGACATCTTAATCATGTCCATATTCATATTCATCGCTTAATCCTCCCGAAAACGGGCTTAAAAAAGTCCTGCTGTTCTGTTGTGATGACACCCTTCTTATATGCTGAGTGTAAAAAGTGTGCTTTTAATTTGCCCGCCGGATAACCAGAAAGAAGAATGGTATAGATGCTGGCAGCTTATTTGGCTTTCGTGTCCATGAAAGACTCCATGAAATGACGCTGATTTTTACTTAATTCCCAGCTGTCCAAGATCGCCACTTTGTGTTTCTTCACGCCGCTCTCTTTGCCTTTGCAGGCTGGTGCAGTGAGCTGAGGCACAGATAACAATTGTTTACGGCTGAGTGTATTTGCCCACATGGCTTAACTCCATATACGCCATATCATCAAGGCTACTTGCTACCCAGAACACAGAACAGCGCAGAAGCAGTTATTACAGTTAACTAGGCTTTGCAGCGGATATTACCAGAGCGCTCAACCTTGGTGCTTTTTGCCCGAAAGTCGGGTTGTAAAGTTAGTCTCGTAGCCATTGTTTCTGAAAAATCACTTTTATTAAAAGGCCGAAAATCTAGTTATTTTTATTGAGGACAACGATTAACGCTATCTATCAAAATCGCCAAATAACTTAAGGAATAATGAACTGCGATACATTTCCTTCTTGATTGAATTATTGGATTGCAGATTTGAGTCGTGGCAGCACGCAAAGCGGCAAGATAAATTTTGTGTACTGTTTCTCATTTAAGAAACGCAAACAGAAAAACATGTGATCAATGTTTCATTTATAAAAAATGATCACATTTATAGACATTAAGCTGGCGTTAACCGCTATCGACAAAAAAGGCTGCCCTAGACAGCGTTAATAACGCTAAACGATGCTTCGCCTCATTTAAACGGCAGCTTGATATCTTTAAACATCGCTTCAATGTCCTCATTCGAGCGCAGCGCAACCGCCGCGTCCACCACATCGCGCGTCAAATGCGGCGCAAAGCGCTGAATAAAATCATACATATAGCTACGCAGGAAGGTGCTGCGCCTGTAGCCGATTTTCGTAGTACTGTTAGCGAAAATTTCGGCCGCTTCAACGCTTACCAAGTCGGGATCGGCCTGCGGATCCACGGCCATGCTGGCGATAACGCCGACGCCTAGCCCTAAGCGTACATAAGTTTTAATAACGTCTGCGTCGGTCGCGGTGAAAACGATGTGCGGCGTCAGCCCTGCGCGATTGAACGCGGTATCCAGCTCTGAACGTCCGGTAAAGCCAAAGGTGTAGGTAACAAGCGGATATTCCGCCAGCTCTTCAATCGACACCTGACCTTTACCCACTAGCGGATGATCTGGCGTCACCACGATAGCGCGGTTCCAGTGATAGCAAGGCAGCATAATCAGGTCGTCATACAGGTGTAGGGCTTCGGTGGCGATGGCAAAGTCGGCTTTGCCTTTGGAGACCGCTTCGGCGATTTGCGTTGGCGAACCCTGATGCATATGCAGCGAGACGCACGGATAGCGTTCAATAAAGCCTTTGACGACGCCAGGCAACGCGTAGCGCGCCTGGGTATGGGTGGTGGCGACATAGAGCGAGCCTTTGTCCGGCCAGGTATGTTCGCCCGCCGCCGATTTTATTGCATCAACCTTGGACAGCACCTCGCGGGCGATACGGATAATCTCCTCACCCGCTGGCGTCACCTGGGTTAAATGCTTGCCGCTACGCGAAAAAATCTGCACGCCCAGCTCATCTTCCAGCATGCGCACCTGTTTACTAATGCCAGGCTGAGAGGTGTAAAGCCCTTCCGCAGTTGAAGAGACATTCAGGTTGTGATTAACCACTTCGACGATATAGCGCAACTGCTGCAATTTCATATCTATTTCATCCTAGTAAGCTATAGAGCGCATCCCCGGTTGACGGGTTTTCGCCAGATCGATGAGAAATGAGGCAAAGTATCGGAATAAGTTGGACATGCTATAACCACTATATCCTCGCAAGGAGGAATGTAGAACGTTTTGATATAAGGCTAATAAAAAGCCAGCAGTGCTGGCTTTTAATAAGAAGGAGGGATTACTTTTTTGCTTCCTGCCACTTGCTGTCAATGTAAAACGCCGACCAGCCCGTAGCTTTGCCCTCTTTTTCCGAGGCGACATATTGCTGTTTGGTTTTACGGCTAAAGCGAACCATTGTCTTGTTGCCGTCAGCATCGGTCGCCGGCGCTTCTGCCAAGTAGCGCAGTTTTTCCGGCAGACGGCCTTTAAAGCGCTGGAGTTCTTCCACTAACGGCGCGCGTGTCTCCCGCGATTTCGGGAAGGTATTGGCCGCGAGGAATATGCCCGCCGCGCCGTCGCGCAGCACAAAGTAAGCATCCGATTTCTCGCACGGCAGCTCGGGCAGCGGCACCGGATCTTCTTTCGGCAGCGCCACTTCGCCGTTACGCAGAATCTTACGCGTGTTTTTACAGTCGTAGTTGGTGCACGCCATATACTTGCCGAAACGCCCTATCTTCAGGTGCATTTCCGACCCGCACTTCTCGCACTCCACCACTGGACCGTCGTAGCCGTTGATACGGAACTCGCCCTGCCCGATCTCGTAGCCGTCGCACTCCGGGTTGTTGCCACAGACGTGCAGCTTACGCTGCGGATCAATCAGATAGCTATCCATCGCCGTGCCGCACTTCTGGCAGCGGCGACGGGCGCGCAACGCGTTGGTTTCGGCATCGTCGCCTTCCAGCACGTTCAGCATTTCTTTTTCCGGGATCAGGTTAATGGTCTGCTTGCAGCGCTCTTTTGGCGGCAGCGCGTAGCCGGAACAGCCGAGGAAGACGCCGGTACTGGCGGTGCGGATCCCCATCTTGCGACCGCAGGTCGGACAGTCTATAGAGGTCAGCACCATCGGGTTAGGCTGCATGCCGCCCTCTTCCGGATCTTTTTCCGCCTTATCCAGCTGCTGAGTAAAGTCGCTGAAGAAGGTGTCTAGCACGCCTTTCCACTCTGCCTGATTGTTGGCGACTTGGTCGAGCCTGTCTTCCATGGTGGCGGTAAAGTCGTAGTTCATCAGATCACGGAAGTTCTCTTCCAGACGATCGGTGACGATTTCACCCATCTTCTCGGCGTAGAATCGGCGGTTTTCCACGCGTACGTAGCCGCGATCCTGAATCGTCGAAATAATGGCGGCGTAGGTCGACGGACGACCGATACCGCGCTTCTCTAGTTCGCGCACCAGCGAGGCTTCGCTAAAGCGCGCCGGCGGCTTGGTGAAGTGCTGGCTTTGCGTCAGCTGCTGTAGAGCCAGCATCTCGCCGGTTTCAACCGGTGGCAGCATGCGGTCTTCGTCATTTTTACGCAGCACAGGCATCACGCGCGTCCAGCCGTCGAAGCGCAGCGTGCGCCCTTTCACTTTCAGCTTGAAGCCAGCGGCGGCGGCGGTCAGCGTGGTGGAGTTATACTGCGCCGGCAGCATCTGACAGGCGACGAACTGACGCCAGATCAGCTGGTAAAGCTTCTGCGCGTCCGCTTCCATATCCTTGAGCTTTTCCACCACCAGATTGACGTCGGAAGGACGAATCGCTTCGTGCGCCTCCTGCGAATTCTCTTTGCTGGCGTAGGTATTGGCGTTCTCCGGCAGATATTTTTTGCCGAAGTTTTCGTTAATGTAGCCGCGCGCCATCGCCAGCGCGTCCTGACTCAGGTTGGTAGAATCAGTACGCATATAGGTGATATGACCCGCTTCATATAGGCGCTGCGCGATCATCATGGTTTTATTCACGCCAAAGCCGAGGCGCGTGCTCGCTGCTTGCTGCAGCGTCGAAGTAATAAAAGGCGCGCCCGGCTTGCTGCTGGTCGGTTTGTCTTCGCAATCCACCACTTCGTAGCACGCGTTTTCCAGCAGCGCGACGGCGGCCTGGGTCTGTTCGCCGTTAACCGGACAGAACGGGCTGTCGTTCTGGTGCGTTACAGCCATCGCCAGCAAGTCGCCTTTCGCCGTATGCAGATCGGCATTCAGCTCCCAGTACTCTTCTGGCACGAAGGCTTTGATCTCCCGCTCGCGCTCCACTACCAAGCGCACCGCGACGGACTGAACTCGACCAGCGGAGAGTCCGCGCGCGATTTTCTTCCACAGAAGCGGCGAGACCATATACCCGACGACCCGGTCCATAAAGCGCCGCGCCTGCTGCGCGTTGACGCGGTCAATATTCAGTTCGCCCGGCGTTTCAAACGCCTGACGAATCGCATTTTTGGTGATTTCGTTGAACACCACGCGGCTGAAGCGCTTCTCGTCTCCGCCGATCACTTCCCGCAAGTGCCAGCCGATGGCTTCCCCTTCGCGGTCAAGGTCGGTTGCGAGGTAAACGTGGTCGGCGTTCGCCGCCAGCGCCTTCAGCTCGGAAACGACTTTCTCTTTTCCGGGCAGGATCTGGTAGTCCGCTTTCCAACCGTGGTACGGGTCGACGCCCATACGGCTGACTAATGCGGCCTTTTCATCTTTTTTCACCTTTTTGGCTTTTTTGTCTCCAGCCCCGTCAGCACTCTTTTTCGCGGTTGAACCACTGATAGGCAAATCACGGATATGACCGACGCTGGATTTCACCACGTAGTCACTACCGAGGTATTTATTGATTGTTTTGGCCTTTGCTGGGGACTCAACGATGACGAGTGCTTTACCCATATGTACCTTTACCTAATGAAAACGTCCTGATAAACGGGAGAGGATTTATTGCCTTGAAACCCAATGGGTTTAATATTGCTACGCCTTTTCTGCTTTTCAAGGTTGCGGAGTCAATCTCAGGCCAGCTTGCATATACTTATGCAAGGGTATGAATAAGAGAGATTTTTTCATCTGAAGCCATCATACTTCCCGGCGTGATCTTCCCAAAATCTGAATCGCCCACACTTTACCTGATAAAATTCGTTACGCAACTTAATTAGCACTTTGTTTAATTTTACGCCAGCTCTCACCGCATTTTGCGGATTTACCGCGCAGCGCTTTTTGCAAGTAATATAGAAAAGATTCAGTGCATGTCAAAAAGACTATATTCAATGCAGAAGAATACTGAGGCCATTTCATGCTAGACTCTACTGGGAAAAGCCAATACGCTCATTCGCGAGCAAGATGATTATTTTGCTGGAATGGGAGCGGATGAGGTCATTCAGCAGGGAGACGTGCTGGTGTTTCGCGGTCCCTTTTTTCTCGATGACGAGGGGCTGCCGACGGCGAAAACCACGGCGGTGTTTAACATCTTTAAACATCTGGCGCTGACGCTCTCGTCGCGCTATCACCTGGCGTAAAAACTTGGCATCAGCCGGGCTGGTTTAACGGTAGCGTGCGGCGGCAGGCGGCGATGCGAATAGCAGACCCCGATTGCAAAGCCGTAAAAGCTGCCTTATTAAATAGAGAATTAGTAAGTGTGATCCAGTTTATCAAGGGCGAATGGCCCAACGGCGAGCGCCACCTGCTGGCGCATCACGGCGTGGAGGCGACCGACGCAAAACCGATACCGCAAGCACGCCAGATGTATGCTGGCGGACGAGGCGCTCGATCTGGTGCTGCTGGATGAGATCACCTATATGGTAAGCATGGATTATATGGCGCTGGCGTAGCTGGAGCGCGCGCTGATGGAGATGGCGGATACCGTAACCCGTAACCGAAATGTGCCCGGTCAAGCACGCTTTTGACGCGGGCATCTAGGCACAGCAAAGCATAGACTAGTAAGCAAAAAAACGGTAGCTCAAAGTCTGCTTTTTTATTAGCCGCGTTTGCCGCTGACCTGCGTGTGGCGCTTCACGCCGCGACGGATCTGATTCGCCTTGGTGCGACGACGATCTTTCTCCACCGCAAATTTGGTGACCGTTTTGTCATCCATGCCCACCAGCAAGCGCAGATAGTTAACGGCAGCCAGATCCATCTCCATCCAGCTGCCGCGCTGCAGGCCTTTCGGCAGATTGATATTGCCATAGCGTACGCGCATCAGACGACTAACCTGCACGCCGACCGCTTCCCACAGGCGACGCACTTCGCGGTTGCGCCCTTCGGTTAGGGTAACGTTGTACCACTGGTTGACCCCTTCGCCGCCGGCGAAGCGCAGCGTTTTAAAGGCTGCTGGCCCATCCTCCAGCTGCACGCCTTTTCTTAGCTGACGAATTTTTTCTTCATCGACCTGACCAAATACGCGTACCACATATTCGCGCTCTACTTCACGGCTCGGGTGCATCAGGCAGTTCGCCAGTTTGCCGTCGGTGGTGAATAGCAGCAGGCCGCAGGTATTGAAGTCGAGACGCCCTACCGCGATCCAGCGAGAGCCGCGCAGACGCGGTAGACGGTCGAACACCGTAGGACGTCCTTCCGGATCACTGCGGGTGCAGAGTTCGCCTTCGGTTTTGTAATAGGCCAGCACGCGGCACACTTCAGTCGCCGACTCGGCGATAGAGACCAAATGTCCGTTGATGCAGATTTTCAGGGATTTATCATTTTCAACGCGGTCACCCAGCGTGGCGAGTTTGCCGTCGACGCTGACGCGACTGGCGGCGATTTTTGCTTCGATTTCACGACGGGAACCGTGGCCTGCGCGTGCTAGGACTTTCTGTAACTTTTCGCTCATAGCGGCCTCACTGTCGCCTTCTCAAGCAGCATCTTGTTTAAAAAGATTATAAATCAATAAGTTAATTTAACATTTTCCGCTTATTATATCTGTAATTCATTGCGTTGTAACCTGCTTTATCCGCGTTTCCATTTACATAAATAAAACACTTGTTTCCATATAAGAGCCACTAATTGCCGCCTTAATCGACACGGCGTTTACTTATATCAACTGTGATCCTCTTCGAAGCGCAGCCTTATGTGGACTTGTATGGTAGAGCCTCCTTTTGACAAATGGGCATGTTTATGACATCCGAAACGGCACAATCTGTTGCTGCCTGCGCGGCATCCGACGCCACCGACAGCAGCCAAATTATTCGCTGGGTCGCTAGCGCCTCCGTTATCGGCACCGCAGCCGAATATTACGATTTTTTCGCCTATAGCACGGCGTTTCGGGGGCGAACAGGCTGGCGCGGTACTTGATGATGGCGGAATACGCGCAGCTCGCGCGAAGCGGCTTTTACGCCAGCTGGGTGCAGATAGGTGCGCCGACCAGGTTTCTGCTTCCGCTGGCGCTGTTCGCCAGCCTCAAATGCGTTCTTAACCGCCGAACGGATGATGAGCTAGGGCTGGGGCGTTCCTTATTTTGCTGAGCGTGCTGCAGGTGATCGCCGGACTGTTTATCCGCCTGAAGGCTGAATCGCGTCTGAAAGCCTATCCTAGCGTGGTGATTGACGGTGTAGCAGCAAAGCTGATAGAGGCCTGCGCCTTTGGACTCTTTACGGTGATTATTCTAGCCAACCAGCTTGACAGCACTATTATGATGGAGAGCATGATCGTTGCAGTGATACTGGAAATTTTCGCTATACTGCCATTGGGTGCGCTGATGATTGTGGTGTCGATTGTGCCATTTTTTCTCGCGCTTCAGCACAACAGCTACTGGCCAACGCAGCTCGCCATAATCGTGGCGCTGACGCTGGGTCACAGTATGTATTACGCGCCGCCTCATGGTTCCCGGAGCTGTTTCGACCCATATTCGCTGCAGCGGTATCGCCGTTATCTGGCAGGTTGAATCGTTAATCGGCAGCAGTATTCTCGGTCTAACCGCAGTGAAAATTTTGCAGGTTACCGACTGCCACTAGCACAGACTGGCAATTTATGTCGGCTTGCCGGGAGCCATTTCGCTGGTCGGGCTGGCTCGTCTGCCGGAAACGGCGCCGGGAGAATTAGCACCCTATTTTCCGTAGCAGTACGTCGGCGATGTGGTTAAAATGTATGGCTACAGTTTCATTTCCGCTATGCTGATGGAGTCGTCGGGCACTAATTTAGCGCGCACCGCGATTCGCAATAGTTGGAATAAAAAAACTGTATGGCGATGGCGTCTAATGCAGGCGCCGTGCCGTCTATAAAATGCCGATAATACGCTAGGCGGTTTTATTGTCGGCTTCAGCAACGAAATAAAAAGCAACCGCAGTGGTAAAACTGTATTAAGGCATGTCTCGCTTTATATCCCTATCGGCTTGTTGAGAGTTTCCAGCAGCGCTGGCGGCCAGCGTAATGGGATTTGAGAGAACGCACAGGCTGATGGTTTTGCGCTTTTTGTTTATTATGCAACGCGGTACCACTTTGATCGCTTTCAGAATAAAGGTGTAGCTGCCCGGCGTGTTGTTTTTCAGCAGGCGAAACGCGCTGTTGTCCACCTGGGAGTAGTTGGAGATTTCCGATAGATCGCGGCACATCAGGATAAAATTGTGGTTGCCGTCCACCTGACAGATGCGGCAAATGGGCTCTACAGCCCAGCGCATAGCCGGAGTCGGTGGGATAGACGATCACGCTGCCCTTATTTAGGTAGTCGACGACCTGAGAAACCAAGCGCGGCTGCGAATTGTCCGGGTGAATTTGAAACAGTTGACTCATAAAAAACCTCGTATCACCTGTCGGTGTCTGAGCCTGCGGGCGCCAGCGCCGGGAAACGTTCCCAGGCCGGCTGGACGCCGGCCGGCAGCCAGAGTTTGTAGCCTAGCTAAACCCACGGATAGGGTTGATGAAAATCGGAACCTTGCGATGCGGCCAGATCGGCGTCGCAGGCGTACTGCGCCAGCTGCGTGCGCCTGCTGACACTATGCCACTTCCATCGCGTCGCCGCCCGCTTCGCGAAAATGCGCGACCAGACGCTGTCAGCCATTTCGCCGACAGACCGTAGCGGCCCGGCTGCGCCAGCACCGCGCAGCCGCCAGAATAGTGAGCAGCATCAATAGCTTGTTTAGTTGTACGCCATTGCGGCGACACATAGCCGGTTTTGCTGCGAGCCAGATAATTTTTAAAAACCTGCACCGCCGTCTCAGCCTTTCCCTGCTCAATTAAAAGCGGGCAAAGTGGCCGCGGGTAATCACGCCGCTATCGGCTAACCGGGCGGCGCCTTCTCCAGCCGCTCGGCGATCAGCTTGGCGCGCGCCTGACGACAGCTTGCCTGCTCCGCCAGAAAGGCGGTAATGGCCGGATGGTGAATGTCGATATTCAACCCGACGATATGGATTTCATGATTCTCCCACAGCGTCGAGGCCTCTACGCCCGCCAGCACCTTCAGCGGCAATGCATGCTCATCTACGGCGCGCAGCGCCAGCGCTTACGGCGTCAGCATCCCGTCGGACGCGCGCGTGTGACTATGGAGATCGTAAAGCGGAAAACGTGCAATCTCGTTCAAAACTTACCTCTGCTGCGTATTAGAGCGACCATTATAATAACGATTTTCAGCACGGGTGAAAAAGCATATTGACATTTCCGCGCTGAACCCGTTAACTAGTACACAGATTCACAACTAAACGGGTCCTCGATCATGGCGATGATTTCAATGCTTTCTGCAGGCTGGCGGCGCGATATTTCCACTGACGGGCGACGTTGAGCACCCTTATGCATAACACTGTGCAGAGACCCGAGCCCGCTTTAAGCGGGCTTTTTTTAGGCGAATTTCAGAGAGAACACCATGCCAAATGCGAAACCTACAGTGAAGTTGATTACCAGCTCCGCGCCCTACTGCGAAGATCCGGCCGCAGTGTTTTATCAGTTATGCGGCGCCCGTCCGGCTACCCTGCTACTCGAGTCGGCGGATATAGACAGCAAACGTAATCTGAAGAGTCTGCTGATCGTCGACAGCGCGCTGCGCGTCAGCGCCATGGGCACCTGCGTGACAGTGCAGGCACTTTCTGAGAATGGCCGCGCGCTGCTGCCGTTGCTCGACGCGGCGCTGCCCGCCAGCGTCGCCATCGCGGCGCGTCCCGACGGTCAAGAACTCTATTTTCCCTCCACTGACGTCGTGCAGGATGAAGACTCCCGCCTGCAGGCGCTGTCAGTGTTCGACGCGCTGCGTCTGATCCCGCACCTAGTCAATGCGCCGGCCGACGAGCGCGAAGCGGTGCTGCTGGGCGGCCTGTTCGCCTACGACTTGGTAGCGGGCTTTGAAGATCTGCCGGCGCTGGAGAATCAGCAGCGCTGCCCGGACTACTGCTTCTATCTAGCGGAGACGCTGCTGGTGCTCGATCATCAGACGCGCAGCGCTAAACTGCAGGCGAGCCTGTTCTGCCCCTCCACCAGCGAATTCCAGCGCCTGCAAAGCCGTATCGAACAGCTGCACGGCCAGATGCTGCAGCCCGCGCCGAAGCTGCCGGTGCAGAAGGTCGAGCAGATGACGCTGAGCGTCAGCCAGAGCGACGAAGACTACTGTATGACCGTGCGTCAGATGCAGGAGGCGATCCGCATCGGCGAGATCTTCCAAGTGGTACCGTCGCGCCGCTTCTCGCTGCCCTGCCCGTCGCCGCTGGCCGCCTATCAGACGTTAAAAAACAGCAACCCCAGTCCCTATATATTCTTTATACAGGATCAGGATTTCGCGCTGTTCGGCGCCTCGCCGGAAAGCTCGCTGAAATATGACGCCAACTCACGTCAGATTGAGATCTACCCGATCGCCGGTACGCGTCCGCGCGGTCGTCACGCCGACGGCTCGCTGGATCGCGATCTCGACAGCCGCATAGAGCTGGAGATGCGCACCGACCATAAAGAGCTGGCCGAGCATCTGATGCTGGTGGATCTAGCACGCAACGATCTGGCGCGCATCTGCGTGCCAGGCAGCCGCTACGTCGCCGACCTAACTAAGGTTGACCGCTACTCCTTCGTGATGCATCTAGTGTCGCGCGTAGTCGGCATGCTGCGCAAAGATCTCGATGTGTTGCACGCCTATCGCGCCTGCATGAATATGGGCACGCTGAGCGGCGCGCCGAAAGTGCGCGCTATGCAGCTGATCGCCGCAGCGGAAGGCACGCGGCGCGGCAGCTACGGCGGCGCAGTCGGCTACTTTACCGCGCACGGCGATCTCGATACCTGCATCGTTATCCGCTCTGCCTGGGTAGAGAACGGCGTCGCTACGGTCCAGGCAGGTGCGGGGGTGGTGCTCGACTCTAGTCCACAGGCCGAAGCGGACGAAAGCCGCAACAAAGCGCGTGCCGTGCTGCGCGCCATCGCTATCGCCCATCACTGCAAGGAGATTTTCTGATGGCCGATATCCTGCTCCTCGATAACATAGACTCCTTTACCTATAACCTCGTTGATCAGCTGCGCGCCTTCGGCCACAACGTGGTGATCTATCGCAACAACGTGTCGGCAGCGCTGCTGGTAGAGCGCCTGCAGCGCATGAAAAACCCGGTGCTGATGCTCTCGCCGGGTCCGGGCGCGCCGAAAGACGCTGGCTGCATGCCGGAGCTGCTGCGGACTCTGCGCGGACGGCTGCCGATTGTCGGCATCTGCCTCGGCCATCAGGCGATTGTCGAGGCCTATGGCGGCCACGTTGGCCAAGCGGGCGAGATCCTGCATGGCAAAGCGTCCGCTGTGGATCATGACGGCGAAGCGATGTTTGCCGGGCTGAGCAATCCGCTGCCGGTGGCACGCTACCACTCGCTAGTGGGCAGAAACACGCCGGCGGTGCTGACCGTCAACGCCAGCTTCAACGGCATGGTCATGGCGGTGCGCCATGACGCCGACCGCGTCTGCGGCTTCCAGTTCCATCCTGAATCCATCCTAACCACTCAGGGCGCTCGTCTGCTGGAACAGACGCTGGCATGGGCGCTGGCGACATTACAGGGAAAATGATCATGCATGCCATCCTGGAAAAACTCTATCAGGCGCAGACGCTGACCCAAGGCGAGAGCCACCAGCTGTTCAGCGCCATTATTACCGGTCAACTGGAACCGACCCAGCTTGCCGCCGCGCTGATCGCCATGAAGGTGCGTGGCGAATCGCCCCAAGAGATCGCAGGCGCCGCCTGTGCCCTGCTGGAGGACGCCAAACCCTTTCCGCGTCCGAACTACGCCTTTGCCGATATCGTCGGCACCGGCGGCGATGGCAGCAACATCATCAATATCTCGACCGCTAGCGCCTTTGTCGCCGCCACCTGCGGGCTGAAGGTCGCGAAGCACAGCAACCGCAGCGTCTCCAGCAAGTCCGGCTCGTCCGATCTACTGGCGGCGTTCGGCATCAATCTCGATATGCCTGCTGAGCGCGCGCGCGCGGCGCTGGACGACCTTAACGTCTGTTTCCTGTTCGCGCCGCAGTATCACACCGGCTTTCGCCACGCGATGCCGGTGCGCCAGCAGCTGAAAACCCGCACACTGTTCAACGTGCTCGGCCCGCTGATCAACCCGGCGCGGCCGCCGCTGGCGGTGATTGGCGTCTACAGCCAGGAGCTGATGCTGCCGATCACCCAGACGCTGAAGGTGCTGGGCTATCAGCGCGCCGCGGTAGTGCACGGTGGCGGCATAGACGAGGTGGCGCTGCACAGCCCTACCCATATCGCCGAACTGCGCGACAACGAAATCACCCGCTATCAGCTCACGCCGGAGAACTTCGGTTTCGGCTTCCATCCCAAGGAGGCGCTGGCAGGCGGCACCCCGGAAGAAAACCGTGACATTCTGACACATTTACTTAAAGGTAATGGCCAGCAGGCCCATCAGGAAGCTGTCGCGGTCAACGTGGCGATGTTATTGAAAGTATTTGGTCATGAAGATTTGCGTGAAAACGCGCAGCGTGTGCTCCAAGCCATCCGCAGCGGACAAGTCTATGAGCGCGTTGTGGCTCTGGCAGCAAGAGGATAACCATGCAAGGTACGATTTTAGAAAAAATTGTTCAGGACAAAGTGCAGTGGGTTGAGGCGCGCAAGGCGCAGCAACCGGTAGCTACCTTTCAGGATGCGGTGCAGCACGCCGGCCGCAGCTTTTATCATGCGCTGCAGGGCGCGCGCACCGTGTTTATCCTCGAGTGCAAAAAGGCGTCGCCCTCGAAGGGGCTGATTCGCGAAGATTTCGATCCGGCGGCCATTGCCAGTATCTATCGCCACTACGCCTCTGCCGTATCGGTGCTGACCGATGAAAAATATTTCCAGGGCAGCTTCGATTTTCTACCCATCGTCAGCGCGGCACTCACTCAGCCGGTGCTGTGCAAAGACTTTATTATCGACCCGTACCAAATCTATCTGGCGCGCCACTATCAGGCGGATGCTATTCTGCTGATGCTGTCGGTGCTGGACGACGAAGCGTATCGCCAACTGGCTGCCGTGGCGCACAGCCTGAAAATGGGCGTGCTGACCGAAGTGAGCAACAAAGCGGAGCTGGAGCGAGCCATCGCGCTAGAAGCGAAGGTAGTCGGCATCAATAACCGCGATCTGCGTGATATGTCGATTGACCTCGCCCGCACGCGTCAGCTGGCGCCGCGTCTGTCGCACGGCGTGACGGTGATCAGCGAATCGGGCATTCACAATTATGCACAGGTGCAGGAGCTGAGCCACTTCGCCAATGGCTTTCTGATTGGCTCCGCGCTGATGGAAGAGCCGGATTTGGCGGGCGCGGTGCGCCGCGTGCTGCTGGGTGACAATAAGGTGTGCGGTCTGACGCGCGCCGACGACGCGCGCGCGGCTTACGAAGCGGGCGCAATCTACGGCGGCCTGATTTTCGCCGAAGGCTCGCCGCGCCGCATCGATATCGCCCAAGCACAGCAGGTTATGGCGGGCGCGCAGCTGCGCTATGTCGGCGTGTTCCGTAACGCTGCGGTAAGTGACATCGTCACGCAAGCCGGCACGCTGAAGCTGAGCGCCGTTCAGCTGCATGGCGACGAAGATCGCGCTTTTGTAGCGCAGCTGCGCGCCGCGCTGCCGGCTGAGGTCGCTATCTGGAAGGCGCTTAGCATCAAAACGGCGCTGCCAGCGCGCGATTGGCCGCACGTCGACCGCTATACGTTCGACAACGGCAACGGCGGGAGCGGCGAACGCTTCGATTGGTCGCTGCTGCATGACCGGGATTTAAGCGACGTGCTGTTGGCCGGCGGCCTAGGCGTGGATAACTGCGTGCAAGCGGCGCGTCTCGGCTGCGCGGGCCTCGACTTTAACTCCGGCGTCGAAAGCACGCCCGGCGTCAAAGATGCCAGCAAAATCGCGGCGGTATTTCGCACGCTGCGGGCCTATTGATTTGTCAGGTCCGCTGCGGCGGGACAAAAAGGAAGATGAAACCATGACACTACTGAACCCCTACTTTGGCGACTTCGGCGGTATGTATGTGCCGCAGATTCTGATGCCGGCGCTGCGCCAGCTGGAAGCCGTGTTTGTCGACGCACAGAAAGATCCGGCGTTTCAGACGGAGTTTACCGACCTGCTGAAAAACTATGCGGGACGTCCGACGGCGCTGACGCTCTGCAGCAACCTGACGCACGGCACTAAAACCCGCCTCTATCTGAAGCGAGAAGACCTGCTGCACGGCGGAGCGCATAAAACCAACCAAGTGCTGGGTCAAGCGCTGCTGGCGAAGCGCATGGGCAAAAACGAAATTATCGCGGAAACCGGCGCAGGTCAGCACGGCGTCGCCTCCACGCTAGCGTGCGCGCTGCTCGGCATGAAGTGCCGCATCTATATGGGCGCGAAAGATATCGAGCGCCAGTCGCCTAACGTCTTCCGTATGCGTCTGATGGGCGCAGAAGTGATCCCGGTGCATAGCGGCTCCGCCACGCTGAAAGACGCCTGTAACGAGGCGCTGCGCGACTGGTCAGGCAGCTACGAGACCACGCACTATATGCTCGGAACCGCAGCGGGTCCGCACCCTTTCCCCACTATCGTGCGCGAGTTTCAGCGCATGACCGGCGAAGAGACTAAAGCGCAGATCCTAGAAAAAGAGGGGCGACTGCCGGATGCAGTTATCGCCTGCGTCGGCGGCGGTTCTAACGCGATAGGCATGTTCGCCGACTTTATCGGCGATGAAAAAGTCGGTTTGATCGGCGTCGAACCGGCAGGTCACGGTATCGAAACCGGCGAACACGGCGCGCCGCTGAAACATGGCCGCGTCGGCATCTATTTCGGCATGAAAGCGCCGATGATGCAGACGGAAGAGGGTCAGATCGAAGAGTCTTACTCGATCTCCGCCGGCCTTGACTTCCCGTCCGTGGGTCCGCAACATGCGTATCTCAACAGCATCGGTCGCGCCGAGTACGTGTTGATCACCGATAACGAAGCACTAGCTGCATTTAAAGCGCTCTGTCGGGCGGAAGGCATTATTCCGGCGCTGGAGTCATCGCACGCACTAGCCCACGCGTTGAAGATGATCCGCGAGAATCCGGAGAAAGAGCAGCTGCTGGTGGTCAATCTCTCCGGCCGCGGCGATAAAGACATCTTCACCGTTCACGATATTCTGACTGCGCAGGGAGAAATCTGATGAAGCGTTATCAACAGCTGTTCGCGCGCCTGCAGGCGAGTAAAGAAGGCGCCTTCGTTCCATTCGTCACGCTGGGCGATCCGTCGCCAGAGTTGTCGCTGAAAGTGATCGACGTGCTGGTCGCAGGCGGCGCAGACGCGCTGGAGCTGGGCATTCCCTTCTCCGATCCGCTGGCAGACGGTCCAACCATTCAGAACGCCACCCTGCGCGCTTTCGCCGCCGGCACCACCACCGCGCAGTGCTTCGAGTTGCTCAGCAGCGTGCGCCGGAAATATTCTGACCTGCCCGTCGGCCTGCTGATGTACGCAAACCTAGTCTTCAGCAACGGCATCGACGCCTTCTATGCGCGCTGCGCCGAGGCGGGCGTCGACTCCGTGCTGGTGGCAGACGTGCCGGTCGAGGAGTCGGCGCCATTCTGTCAGGCCGCGCTGTGCCACGGCATCGCGCCCATTTTTATCTGTCCGCCCAACGCCAGCGACGATCTGCTGCGCGAGGTCGCCTCTCACGGCCGCGGCTATACCTATCTGCTGTCGCGCGCCGGGGTAACCGGCGCTGAAAATCGCGCTAGCAGCCTGCCGCTGCAGCGCTTGATCGACAAGCTGCGTGAATATAACGCCGCGCCGCCGCTGCAGGGGTTCGGCATCTCCGAACCGGCGCAGGTCAAAGAGGCGCTCGACGCGGGCGCGGCGGGCGCGATCTCCGGCTCGGCGATCGTGAAGATCATCGAACAATACCATGCGCAGCCGGAAGAGATGCTGACAAAGCTTACCGCCTTTGTCAGCAGCCTGAAAGCCGCCACCCGCTGCTCCTTTCATGCCCTGTCCCAAGATAGATCATGATTTTTCACTCTTTTTTACATCCCGACGTTGCCGCTTTCGCTTTTCCCGCCATACACTTTGGTTATGGTAACGGCGCATCTTAATACAAAATAAAGTTGAGTATTGTTGCTGACGTCAAAGCCGCCCATACCCAAAACATTGTTGGAGCCTTCGGTCGGTCACACCGTCGCGCTGCCTGCGCGAATAAAGAAATCGCCCGCTATGGCCTGCCGCTCCTTTTTCACCCTTACCTTCCATGATAGAAAGTTATCGTCAGCGGGTGCCAGCGCCGGGCCAGACCATGTACAATCGCCGGGTAATCAACCCGGCGCCACCAAGGAGTATACATGTCTATCACGGCAAGCTCGTTATACCGTGAAACAAGAAATTTCTTCCGCCACCAGTTGCTGACTATCGTGCTGATGTCGTTACTGATAGCGTTTATCACGGTTATTCTTGTGCACGCATTTACCCCGGGCGGCGAGCAGCTGGCCCAGTTCGAGCAGAGCGACCTCAGCGCCTCTTCGCTGTTTGAACTCGTGCAGAACATGTCGCCAGAACAGCAGAGCATTCTGCTGTGCGCCTCGGCAGCCGGCACCTTCTCCGCGCTTATCGGCAATACGCTGCTGCTGGGCGGCATGCTCTACCTGATCCCAACGGTCTCTGACGGACAACGCGTCAGCGCGCTGCGTGCTATCGGCGCCTCAGCCCCGCTACTGCCGAAGCTGCTGCTGCAGACGTTCCTGATTACCATGGTAGTCCAGCTGGGCTTTATGGTGCTGATCGTGCCGGGCGTGATGCTAGCGATCCTGCTGTCGCTTTCTCCGGTGATCCTCGCCAGCGAAAAACGCGGCGTGCTGGGCGCGATGCGCGACAGCTGCCATCTGGCATGGAAAAACCTGCGGCGGATCGCGCCGGCAATCGTGCTCTGGATGCTGGCGAAGATGGTGCTTCTATTGGTCTCCTCTTCGCTGAGCGCGCTGGCGATCGCCGTCACCGCCATCGGCAACCTGATTTCCGCGCTGTTGATTATCTATCTTTTCCGGCTTTACATGCTGGCCCGTTAAGCATGCTGGCCCGTTAAGCCCGTCGCGCCTGCGGGCGCGGCTTTTACCCTGTCTGAACTGGAATGCCTATGAAGCAGTTACTCGATTTCCTTCCTTTAGCGGTCTTCTTTATTTTCTACAAGCTCTACGACATCTTCATCGCCTCCGGCGCGCTGATCATCGCCACCGGTCTGGCGCTGGTGGCGAGCTGGGTGCTCTATCGCAAGCTGGATAAGATGACCATCGTCACCTTCGTGCTAGTGGCGGTCTTCGGCATCTTAACGCTGGTTTTCCATAACGATGAATTTATTAAATGGAAAGTCACAGTGATCTACAGCCTATTCGCGCTGGCGCTGCTCTACAGCCAGTTCTTTATGGCACAGCCGTTGATCAAGAGCCTTATAGGCAAAGAGATCCAGCTGCCGGAAACCAGCTGGCGTCGTCTCAACGTCGCTTGGGTGCTCTTTTTCCTCGCATGCGGCCTAGCAAATATTTACGTGGCGTTTTGGTTGCCAGAAGCCTTTTGGGTTAACTTTAAAGTGTTTGGTCTGACCGCCCTGTCTCTGCTGTTTACCCTGATTAGCGGCGTCTATATCTGGCGACAGATGCCGCAACAAGAAGAAAAATAACATCCCGCCCTGATCGGGCATTGCTGGCGCGGTGCGCTTTCACCTGCAGGAGAAGTAGAGCGATGGACGAAAAGGAGAAGTAGAGCGATGGACGAAAAACATAAGTTGCCGCAAGGCGAAATGGTCTTGCGTACCCTAGCGATGCCGGCGGACACGAACGCCAATGGTGATATTTTCGGCGGCTGGCTGATGTCGCAGATGGATATGGGCGGCGCGATCCTAGCGAAAGAGATTGCTGAAGGGCGCGTGGTGACAGTGCGCGTTGACGGCATGTCATTTCTCAAGCCGGTGGCGGTCGGCGATGTGGTGAGCTGCCACGCGCGCTGTATGCGCACTGGCAACAGCTCAATGACCATTAACGTCGAGGTCTGGATCAAAAAGGTTTCATCCGAGCCGATTAGGCAAACCTACTGCGCCACCGAGGCAGTATTTATCTATGTCGCCGTAGATAACGAAGGCAAATCGCGACCGTTGCCGCCGAATCGCGCGAATCTGCAGACGGAAAAAAGGTAGCGACGCCTTTTAACGCGCCACAACAACATGGATGTAGTTTTACTCTACTCTGTTGCCAACTCGCGTCGATAAATCGATTGAGGCGAAGATTAACGGGGAGACGTTTGAAGCTCACGCTAAGCTGGATATGCTGATCGCGCCTTAGAGCGCCGCAGGGCGTTGAGCAGCACCCCTTGTCGCCCTGTCGCCCGTTGCAAGAGTTTCGTAAATGTTGATCCAGTACATCGTTTCTTTGTCTTGCGGCAGCAATTTGCCATTGTAAATTATTTTTACGGATTTAACCTCTTTTTCGAGCAGGCGAAAAATCGGCGGGATCATAACATAAGGCGCGTTTTGATCCGGTCGCTGGTTATCTGGCTCGCCTTTATCGATCCAAGTTTGTACCAGAACCGGATATAAGGTTGGTGTTGACCAGCGTTAATCCTGAGAGGCCGCCTTGGATTCGGATTTTGTCGGCGAGCACGCCCGCCTAGGACTGGAGCGCGAACGGCAACCACGCTATGAATAGTAGCTTCGCGCCGTTCATCAGTTCACTCTGATCCGTATATAAGCCCTGGTGTCTATTTTGCCGGTAGTGACCGTTTGTCCCGGTATTATTTTTGTCAGGGTCGCGATAATCGTCACGTTATACATGTTATAATCGGTCGCTACTCGCTCCTTCAAGTACGGAATACCAGCCGCTCTCATTGCCGGCAGGACAGCCTGACGACGTGCAAATATTCCAGCCGAGAAAGTTCATGCCATTTCCTGAGCTGCCGTTAGTGATAGTGATTCTGACGCCGGTGGCAATATTCGCATCTAAACCATAGCCGTCCGAAAGATAATTTACCCTGCCGCGGGCATTCACCAAGCAGAGAGATTGCGCCACGACGAAACTTTGATAAGGTACCTGTAGCCTTGGCGAGGTGGCTCCGCCAGAAACGACTGATACGGCGGCGTTATCACACTCCAGCGTGATATTGAACAGGTTTTGAACAGAGCTGCCATTCTCCCAGCGCCTAGGCGCTGATGATGGGAAACAACACCAGAGGCGTTACGTTGCGCGCCACGCCGGTCGCGGTATGCGTCAGGGTCGAAATCGGCGCGGTGCCCATGCCCATAGTGATCTAGTGTCATGTCCCCCATGTTGCCCAATGATAAACGGAGTTAGATCCGATATCGTCGCTGTCAATGTCCGGACCTTTAAAGGTCACGTAGCCATTGATCTGTATTAGGTGGCGTAATAATTTACGTTGCCGTTCAAGCTTCCCAAATCATAGAATCCGCCGACTCTGTTAAAGTTGGCGGCTTGGTTTACCCTGAATACGTCACTCCCTAACGGCAAGCTAACCGGTTGCAGATAGGCGCTGGTGATATTGATATTTCCCAGACCTATGCCGACGCCACAGGCATCGCATCCGACATTAGTAAAATTCTTACGAGTGCAGGTTGCCTGCGTCTGTTGGCAATATATAGCGAGCCTGAAAAATAAAAAGTTAAAAACCTTACACTTAGCGTTCATCACCAGCAGCTCTCCTTGATGCGAATAAGAATATCATCCATATGTTTTTCATCCATAACATAGTACAGCTGACAAGATTTATTATCGACCCATACAATGCGTGGCATATCTTCTAGTTTATCGTTTCTTACCTAAGCCTGATTCCCCTACCCGAGCATACCGACAATATTATTTTTGGAATTATAAATACTGGCGCCTATAGGAATTTTTTGTTGCGCGTCCACGTTAATAAGCATCGTATAATCCTGTGTTACGCTGAATTTTGCTTTCAGCATCGCGCCAGCGCAAGGCGCTACGCGACGACTACTGTTTTTATTTCTGAATATTTATTTATGCCCGTTGAATCTAGCGCGATCTTATTATCTTTATAAGATGTGGCGGAGCCATGTAAGGCTCGAAAATCAGGCGTACACCGGCGAAATGCGGGTTATCAAACAGATCTGAATCGAGATAATCCTCGCCGCTCACCAGCTTCGCTCTCAGGCGGCACACTGCGCGATAGAGGTAGTAGTGGCTCTACTGCTACTGTTTATACGCGCCGCCATCGCCGCTGCGCTGTACCCCTTGCCAGTCAGCACGCAGCCGCCACGGCCCGAAATTGGCGCCCAGCGTTCTGTTGCCGCTCAGGGTATTGCCAGAGGCCGTCTGCGCCGTGGTGTGTTTGCCTAGGGTGACGTTTTTGCCATCAGCTAGAATGGCGATACCAGCGCCTTCTAGGCGTGGGGGATCGTCTGTTCGGCTGGAGCGAAATTGGGGTCGATCTCTTTTTCATTCTGAGCGGCTTTGTTATTACGCTCTGCGTGAACTTGCTGCGTTTACTGCCCGCTTATTATCTGCTACTGCTGCTCACGTTTGCGCTCGGTGGCGGTATGAGTTTTTGTACTATCAGGATAAAATCGATACCCTGTTAGCGCACTGTTGTACGGCGTCCGCTGGACACTAAATTATGAGTGTAGTTTTACCTGCTACTGGATAACCTTAGTCGCCTTGCTGATGGTATCGTTGATACTGCTGCCTTTACTACTGGGACAACCTTTAACGTTAGATATGCAGGGTTAAGCCTTCCGCAGTGGGCTGCTTAATCTGATGACTAACCCAATTATCTGGGAGTTTGCGGCGGGTGTGGCTATTGGGCTGGCGTGGCCGGCCCTGACTAGTCGCTAGTCGGCTGCTGCTTATTGTCAGTCTGATGTGGACAATCTGGCATATCGTTGATCGTACGCATGTCGCGCACGGCATCAGCTATTCCGGCATCGTATTAAGTCTGCTGTTGATAGCCGTCGCCATCAATGATGATCTGCATAAACATCTTCACGCTAATACCAACTCGGATTTCTTATCGAACGTCGTCGCCGATTTGGGGTTTCGCCGTCGCCTGTCAGCACGTAAACTTCTCTGACCAAGCGCGAACGGGATGTCCACTTAATGACCACCTTTCATACTCTAATCAGCTGGTTGCTACTGTTTGGCTACTGGCTGCTGATTGCCGGCGTCACGCTGCGAATTCTGATGAAGCGACGCACGGTCACCTCCGCGATGGCCTGGCTGCTGATCATATATATAATTCCGTTGGTGGGCATTATCGCGTACCTCTCCTTTGGCGAGCTGCACCTGGGCAAGCGCCGCGCTGAGCGCGCGCGCACTATGTGGCCCGCCACGGCGAAATGGCTGAGCGATTTGAAACAGCACAGCCATATCTTCGCCACTGAACATAGCGATGTGGCGCGCTCGCTGTTTCAGCTTTGTGAAAACCGCCAAGGCATCGCCGGGGTGAAAGGCAATCAGCTGCAGCTGCTCACCAGTTCGGACAATGTGATGCAGGCGCTAATCCGCGATATTCAGCTGGCGCGCCACAATATTGAAATGGTGTTCTATATTTGGCATCCAGGCGGGCTAGCGGACGAGGTCGCCGAGTCTTTGATGGCGGCGGCGCGCCGCGGCGTGCACTGCCGCCTAATGCTCGACTCCGCCGGCAGCGTCACCTTTTTCCGCAGTCCCTGGGTCGGCATGATGCGTAACGCCGGCATCGACGTGGTAGAGGCACTGCAGGTGAGCCTGCTACGCGTGTTTCTGCGCCGTATGGATTTACGCCAGCATCGCAAGGTGGTGCTGATCGATAACTACATCGCCTATACCGGCAGCATGAACCTAGTGGATCCGCGCTACTTCAAGCAGGACGCGGGGGTTGGACAGTGGATTGATCTGATGGCGCGGATGGAAGGTCCGGTCGCGACCACCATTGGCATCGTCTACAGCTGCGACTGGGAGATCGAAACCGGCAAGCGCATTCTGCCGTTGCCGCCCGACGGTAATATCATGCCGTTCGAGCGTGAGAGTGGTCATACGGTACAGGTTATCGCCTCCGGCCCCGGCTTTCCAGAAGATATGATCCATCAGGCGCTGCTGACCGCCGTTTACTCGGCGCGCGAGCAACTGATTATGACCACCCCATATTTCGTGCCGAGCGACGATCTTCTGCACGCTATCTGCACGGCGGCGCTGCACGGCGTCGAGGTGAGCATTATCGTGCCGCGCCACAACGATTCGCTGCTGGTAGGCTGGGCAAGCCGCGCTTTTTTCAGCGAGCTTCTGGAGGCGGGCGTCAGGATCTATCAGTTCGAGGATGGTTTGCTGCATACCAAGAGCGTGCTGGTGGACGGGCAGCTGAGCCTAATCGGCACGGTAAATCTCGATATGCGCAGCCTATGGCTCAATTTTGAAATCACGCTGGTGGTGGACGACGCCGGCTTCGGCAGCGACCTCGCCTGCGTGCAGGATGACTATATTGCGCGCTCGCGCTTGTTAGACGCGAAACGCTGGACAAAACGTGCATGGTGGCAGCGCATCGTTGAACGACTGTTTTACTTCTTTAGCCCTTTACTGTAAAAGACGACGCCGAGCTGTTCGATCCTTCAGATTCTCTGAAGAACATAAACGGAAAGGAGTTCAGTATCTCTAGAATAAGCATCATCACCGAGTCAATTTTCCCGCCGAGATAACCGGCGACAGAGCCGTACAGCGTGCCAACTAGCACCGCGATCAGCGCCGAGGCGATGCCGACCATCAGAGAAATACGTCCGCCGATGGCGATGCGCACTAGCAGATCGCGCCCTGTCGGTGTCGTTATAGATGAACTGAGCAAACATCGGGGCAAAAATTACAAACAGGGTAATCAGCAGCAGGCTGATCAGCACGGCGCGTTATGGATAAACCGGTGGCGCACACCCTGCTACAGGCTGCGCCCTTCTACCTCCAGTTTTTCTCTGAAGGTATCAAGAGCTTCGCTGTTTTTCTTACTCAACATCATCGCGAACTCCAGCTTTAGTAACGGATTTTCGGATCAATGACGGCATAGAGCACGTCAACGATCGCGTTGAAAATAATGATCAGCACCCCGACTAGATTGATCAGGCTCATCACCAGCGAGTAGTCGCGGTTCAGCGCGCCGTTAACGAACGGCTGGCCGATGCCCGGCAGACCGTAAATCGACTCGATCAACATCGAACCGGTGATAATGCCGACAAAAGCGGGCCCCAGATAGGAGAGAGTACCGGCAGCAGCGCAGCAGGCTTGAGCGCATAACGCAGCACGATGCGGCGCAGCGGCAATCCTTTAGCGCGCGGTGCAGATGAAGTTGGAGTGCATCACCTCGATCATCGCCGAGGCTTTCAGACGCGGCTTTGCCGGCGAGAATAGCATTCACATTGCTGAGATACGCCTCCTAGAAATAGCTGGCGTAAGGCGAGGCGATTTGGAATTGGCGAGACGTCGCCAGACCCCAGACCTTACCGCCTTCATTACCGCCTTCATTTTGCCAGCTCTGCGCCACGCCCGGCACGATAGCATCGTTGTTGTCGGTGGTCACCAGCCCTTCCAGCAGATTAGAAATAATACGCGACTCTAGAACGCCTTCAATTGCGGATCAAGGGCAGAATTCACCCTTTATCACGCATTTCCTCGCTGAAGTACGCAACCCCTTCTGCTTTTTTCTTCTTTACGGAAACAAAAATCAGGTAGTGGCAGATTTCATGCCGGTTTATGGCGATATTTTTAGCTGGGCTGAAATTTTATGGTGTGAGAATAATCACAGCAGAGGATGAGGCCGTGCAGCGCGCGCTTTAGAGTAGTAATTCGCTTAATAATTTTGGAAGTCTGTTAAGACTGAAGAATAATTGCATTTAAATAGTGCAACAGAGCGGTCAGTTGCACCATAAAAAAGCATTCCAGCGCCAGCATTTGCGGCGGAAATTAAGCGCTAGTTAAGCAAGGTGGGGAAAAGCGCTTTAATGCCAGTGACGACAAATTCGATGCCCAGCGCCATCAGCAACAGCCCCATAATACGGGTAATCACGTTGATGCCGGTCTGGCCCAGTACGCGTACCATCAGCGGCGCGGCGCGAAACAACATCCAGCAGCAGAAAGCGAACAGCGCAATCGCCACGCTGAAGCCCAGCAGGTTTTGCCAGCTGTGATAGCGGGTGCTCCAGACAATGGTCGAACTGATGGCGCCGGGGCCGGCCATCAGCGGCAGCGCAAGCGGCACTACGCCTATACTATCCCTGATGGCGGTTTCTGATTTCTCCTGTTTGTTCTGTTTATCCTCGCTCAGCTTGCTGCTGATCATTGACATGGCGATGGTCACCACTAGGATGCCGCCTGCGATACGGAAAGAGTCAATAGAGATGCCGAAGATATGCAGAATGGCGTCGCCGAGAAACAGCGAGGTCCAGAGAATGATGGCGACCGCGAGATTGGCGGTCATATTCGTCTTATTACGTTCCGCCACCGCCTGATAGCTGGTCAGGCTGATAAAAGCCGGGATGATGCCGACTGGATTCACCAGCGCGAACAGGCCAATAAAAAATTGGATATAGCCGGAAAGATCAAGCAAAGCATGGTTCACGGTTCGCTCCGATGAGGGAAAGGAAATCGCGCTTAATTTACGCAAAAATTGGCCCGTTAACCAGTCAGAGGAATAGAAAATTCTACTGCGTTACGGTCGGAGAGAGAGTCTGTTACGTCAGCTATCCCGGCGCAAGCCAGCAAAAAGCACGCAGCCTGAAAGAAGGTGAAAAATCGCTACTGAATGGTGTCAGCTTGGGGTTAAATTTATCTGCGTCAGTATTGTTCTACCTCATTCTACGCAATCTTTTCCCATCGAAAGCGATCGGCAGCGTTTTCTACTGCGTGCGGAAACTCTTTCAGTAAATCAACAAAAATGATGGCTTTTTGGCTTAAGCCAACATAATAGCGCAGCGTGACTATAATCATGGCTCTAGGCATTTAACTTCCTTCAGGAGAGCACCATGGCCGTAACTAATGTCGCTGAACTTAACGCACTGGTCGAACGTGTAAAACAAGCACAGCGTGAATACGCCAACTTCACTCAAGAACAAGTTGACACTATCTTCGGCGCTGCCGATGCCCGCATACCTCTCGTCAAAAAGGCGGTCGCCGAATCCGGCATGGGTATCGTCGAAGATAAAGTTATTAAAAACCACTTTGCCTTAGAATATATTTACAATGCCTATAAGGATAAAAAACCTGTGGTGTGCTTGCATCGACGACACTTTCGGCACTATCACTATCACTATCGCCGAGCCGATTGGCCTGATTTGCGTTATCGTGCCGACCACCAACCCCACTTCCACCGCGATTTTTAAAGCCTTAATCAGGCTGAAAAACCGTAACGATATTATCTTTTCGCCGCATCCGTGCACCAAAGAGGCCACTAATAAAGCGGCGGATATACTGACCTTACCCGCGCGGAAGCGATCGTCAATCTCCGTAGTGTAAACCGGCGTCCTCATACCGCGCTCCTGATAATTCTAAGAAGACCGTAATAACGCGGGGTAGATTTCCCTGCATTCATTGCGGAATAATAAAAACAGAGCTGAAACATTAGCGTGATTTCTCAAAGCATTGCAAACAGAGTGACTGAAATTCTATCACAGTTAAAGTCAAATTATGGCGGCGATTATCGCGTACCGGCTGTTTACAACGTCGCCAGCTGCGGATAAGAAAACCGCTTCACCTGTTTGTAATTGTTTAGTCATTAGCGATGGTAGGATTTATTGAAAAAATGCCCGCCGCCCTACGATGCCTATCCCGTCGCCCCACGGCATTTTAGGTGCCGGTCTGACTTTAACGTTTCGGATTTTGCATAAAGTGATCAGACGAGAATATCAACCTCATTTCGTTTCTTTTGATTAAACCTCAATGGGGACTTTAATTATCAATCTTTCACTTTGTATTTATTTTACTATTGCAGTAATTTTTAGCCGCCACTATTATTAGCTGGCAGAACACCTCTTCATTAATATATTCAGAGATCAGGACAATGAGCGAAGCACTAAAAATTATTAATAATATCCGTATATTACGCGCACAGGCTCGAGAATATTCACTGGAAACGCTGGAAGAAATGCTGGAAAAACTTGAGGTTGTGGTAAATGAACGCCGCGAAGAAGAGACGCATGCTAAAGCAGAAAGCGAAGAACGCACGCGTAAGCTTGGGCAATACAGAGAAATGCTGCTGGCTGATGGAATCGACCCTAATGAGCTGTTAAGCGCAATTTCTGAAACCAAAGCACCGGGTAAAACAAAACGCGCGACGCGTCCGGCTAAATATCAGTATGTCGATGAAAATGGGGAAATCCGCACTTGGACAGGTCAGGGCCGTACGCCAGCCGTCATCAAAAAAGCGATGGAAGAAGAAGGCAAACAGCTGGGCGACTTCTTACTGTAATAAAATAATGGGTAAAGCTTCTCTCATTTAGGTCACATACCTTATGTGGCCCGTACGTACATCACCAACGAAAAGAGAGTCCAAGCTTCCTTTTTTATCAGACTTTATAAAACTCGCGATACCACTTAACGAAGTGCTCCACGCCCTCTTCAACACTGGTCTGCGGTTTAAAGCCAATCGCCTGATATAATGCTTTGTTATCTACGCTGGTTTCCAGAACGTCGCCAAGCTGCATAGGCAATAAATTTTTGCGGGCCGTTACACCCAACGCTTTTTCAATCGCCTCGATATATTTTATCAGACTGAGCGGCTGACTATTGCCGATGTTATATACGCGATAAGGCGCGGAACTGGTGGCCAGAGAGCCAGTTTCAACCGTCCAGCTTTCATCTTTTTGCGGAATGACATCCTGCAGTCGAACAATCGCCTCGGCAATATCATCAATATAGGTAAAGTCGCGCTTCATTTCGCCGCGGTTATAGACGTCGATCGCTTCGCCAGCGATCATCGCGCGCGTAAATTTAAACAGCGCCATATCCGGGCGACCCCAGGGACCATATACGGTGAAAAAGCGTAGCCCGGTGGTCGGCAGCTGATAAAGATGCGAATAGGTGTGTGACATCAGCTCATTGGCTTTTTTTGTCGCCGCATAGAGCGATACCGGATGATCCACGCTGTCGTCGGTAGAGAACGGCATCTTGCGATTCAATCCATATACCGAGCTTGAGGAGGCGTAGAGCAAATTCTCGATTTTATAGTGTCGGCACCCTTCCAGAATATTCAGGTGGCCGATAAGATTCGCGTCAGCATAAGCGTGCGGGTTGTCGATGGAATAACGTACGCCAGCCTGCGCGCCCAGGTGAATAACGCGTTGAAAAGCATATTTTTCGAAAAGTGAGGCAATGGCATCGCGATCGGCCAGCTCCATTTTAATAAAGGTGAAGCCAAGGTGCTGTGCGATTAAATCTAGACGGGATTGTTTCAGACCGACATCATAATAGTCATTCAGATTATCGATGCCAACAATCTGGTGACCGGCGGCCAACAGCCGTTGAGTGACGTGAAATCCAATAAAGCCTGCAGCACCGGTTACCAGAATGTTCATAATTCCCTCGTTAATTACGCAATTTGAATAGATGCTCCGCGGCCGATTGCATAATAAACGAAACCGCGTCTGCTAATACGCTCTGGATCATACAGGTTTCGCCCATCAAAAATCACGGGTTGTTTCAGGGAATTTTTAATAACGTCGAAGTCCGGCGCACGGAAGTTTTGCCACTCCGTGCAGATCACCAAGCCATCCGCGCCTTGCAGCGCCGCTTCTTTAGTGTCCATTAGCTTCAGATCGCTGCGGTGGCCATAGATGCGCTGCGCTTCGTCCATCGCTTCCGGGTCGAACGCCTGAACGCTTGCGCCGGCTTCCCACAGCGCTTCCATCAGGACGCGGCTGGAGGCTTCACGCATATCGTCGGTGTTCGGCTTGAACGACAGCCCCCATAGGGCGAAGGTTTTCCCGCTCAAATCGTCGCCGAAATGACGCTTGACAAAAGTGGGCAGCTTGGTTTTCTGGCTGTCGTTGACGTCTTCTACCGCCTGCAGCAGGCGCGGTTTATAGCCAACCGACTCGGCCGTACGGATCAGCGCCTGCACATCTTTCGGAAAGCAGGAACCGCCGTAACCGCAGCCCGGATAGATGAAGTGGTAGCCGATACGCGAGTCGGAGCCGATGCCCTGACGCACTTTCTCGACGTCTGCACCCAAGCGCTCGGCGAGGTTGGAAATCTCATTCATAAAGCTGATTTTGGTCGCCAGCATGCAGTTCGCCGCATACTTGGTCAGCTCCGCGCTGCGGATATCCATCACGATCATGCGATTGTGGTTGCAGTTGAACGGCTCATAAAGCTCACGCAACAGCTCTTCGACTGCGTCGTTGTCCGTACCCACTACAATGCGTTCAGGATGCATGCAGTCGTTAACGGCTGCGCCTTCCTTCAGGAATTCCGGGTTAGATACTACGTTAAAGGTCAGGTCGACGCCGCGATCGCGCAGAGTCTCTTCTATCATGCGCCGCACTTTATCCGCCGTTCCCACCGGGACCGTGGATTTATCGAGCACAACCTTGTGATGATTCATATGCTGCGCAATGGTACGAGCAACCGCGATCACATATTTAAGGTCAGCCGAACCGTCCTCATCCGGAGGCGTACCTACGGCGATAAACTGCACGATGCCGTGGTTTACGCCCTCTTCCGCATCGGTGCTGAACTTGAGTCGACCCGCCTCATAGTTCGACATCACCAGCGGTGTCAGGCCGGGTTCGAAAATGTGAATGATGCCTTTTTTCAGGTTTTCGACTTTTTTTGCGTCGACATCAATGCAGAGAACGTCATGTCCGAATTCGGCCAACACCGCAGCCTGAACCAGACCGACATAGCCGATACCAAATACAGTGACTTTCATTGAGTTATCCTGTGTTTATGATTACTTTTTATTGCCAACTGCGCTATCGAGCCACTGAGAAAAATCTTTGCCCAGCACCGGATGGCGAACACCATACTCAACAAATGCCTTCATATAACCGAGTTTGTTACCACAGTCATGGCTTACACCTTTTAGGTGGTAAGCTTCTACCGTCTCTTTCTCCATTAGCATGGCGATAGAGTCGGTCAGCTGAACTTCGCCGCCTGCGCCCGGAGGGGTTTTCGCCAGCACAGGCCAGATGTCCGCGGAGAGCACGTAGCGACCCACAACCGCGAGGTTGGACGGTGCTTCGGTGGCTTTCGGTTTCTCAACCACACTAACCATCGGCGCGCTGTCGCCCCGCTGCAGCTCGGCACCCTGGCAGTCGACCACGCCGTAGGCGGTCACGTCCGCTACCGGCTCAACCATGATCTGGCTGCGACCTGACTCGTCGAAACGGCTCAGCATTTCCGCCAAGTTGTCTTTGGTCGGGTTGGATTCATATTCGTCGATAATCACGTCCGGCAGGATCACCGCAACCGGCTCATTGCCAATCAGCGGATGCGCGCACATTACGGCGTGACCTAGGCCTTTTGCGATACCCTGACGCACCTGCATGATGGTGACGTGTGGCGGACAGATTGACTGGATTTCATCCAGCAGCTGACGCTTAACGCGTTTTTCCAGCATCGCTTCCAGTTCGAAGCTAGTATCGAAGTGGTTTTCAATGGAGTTTTTAGAAGAGTGCGTAACCAGCACAATTTCGTTAATTCCTGCTGCAATACACTCGTTAACGACATACTGAATTAACGGCTTATCAACCAGCGGTAACATCTCTTTCGGAATCGCTTTTGTCGCAGGGAGCATACGCGTGCCCAAACCTGCTACAGGGATTACCGCTTTTTTTACTTTGGACTTATAGGCAAACATCAAGATACCTCTCTTATAGGCCGTTCAAGTTAATACTTGATATGTCGGTTAAAATTTGGAAATGAGTATATCAGTTACCATCGAACGGATTTATCCTAGAAGGAGTCATTCCTTAGAATTTAAAAATATTATCCAAGTGTAAAGTTAACCTCTAAACCTGTCTTTAGCCCCTGAAGAAGTTAAATTTTTTCCCTATTCTTCAGACGCTAACATCAGACGGATCCTGCCTCCAGTGCCCCAGACATGGCACTGCCAGCTGTCGGCACGCTGGCCGATTTGGTTAAGATGAGTGCTTCCCATAGTGCCAAGGGGAACGCCATTAATGAGTTGAATTTGATGGGCGTGAACATGAAGTGTGGCGTTTAATCCAGCAGAAACCAGAATGAGGTTTTTATGCATGCGATGGTAATAGCCAGCTAGCAACGGAAACTGGCCGGCCAGCTTGGCCTGACGTAACAGAAGATTCACCTGACGCAACAGGCCGTTTAGCTCCGGTAATCGCTGTTTTTGCCCTGAAAGCTGCTCCTGCAGTAGCCCGTTGAATAAGGCGCGCAACAGCAGCGCGGCCAGCACGCCGTTGTCGCCGGCGCGCGTGACGTCAAGACAGTAAAAGGCGAGGTCTTTATCGGAGAGCGCCGCGATATCCAGCACCAGTCCGGGCTGTTCCGCCATAGTGAGCTGACGGTAGTTAATGCGACAGTTCGCCACGGTTTGCTGCACCGGCGGCTGCAGCTGCTTCAGCAGCTTCGCGGCAGCGGCAGGATCGCGTACCAGCGCGTCCCAGTCCTGAAAAAGCTGTTCATCCTCTTCCACCTTGGAGGTAAACATAGAGGGATAAAGACATTCATAGACCACTTCGCGGAAGCGTTCAAAATTTTTGAGTGGCTTAAGCAGCACGTCCTGTACGCCGAGGCGCAGCACGTGCGCGATATCCGCCATATTTTCAGTTGCTGAGATAATCAGGATCGGTACGCTGTTGCCGCACATGCGAATGTGCTCGACAAACTGAATGCCGTTCATGCGCGGCATTTCCAAGTCGCAGATCACCAAGTCCACATCCTGCTGATGCAACTGCCTAATCCCGTCAATGCCGTCACCAGCTTCAAACGTGCTGGCGCCGAGCGCCAGCACGAAGTTGTTTACCATAGAACGGAAAACGACCTCATCTTCGACAATGAGTATCTTTTTGCCGATTAGTGGTTTCTCCATTCTTTCCCCCTGCGTACCAGACCAATCAATAGTGGCTCATAAAACGCAGTTGCGCCTTTCAGAATAAGCCGAAGTAACATCTGTGAATGAATAACCTGATTATCTGTTACGCACCAGCGGTAATAGTTCATCCATTTTCTTCATCAACGGCGGCCTTGCCTGCCTCGACGGCCTCTCCAGCGCGATGAAAGTTCAGCATTGAAATCTGCGGACAGAGCGGCTGGTAAGTTCGCCCTCATTCAGCCATAGCTCTCGGCCGGTACTTAAACTGGTCGCCAAGGCAAACGGCGTCTCAGGTCGGGCGCAACGATCGCTGTCCTTGTGGCGCCAAGAAATGTTGCGGCTGAACAGCATACGGCCCAACGATAAAATCACCAATATTTGCTACGCCCGAGCGATCTGTTGATGAAAAGCGCCTTTGGCGGGCTGGATGTGGAAATCGCCTCGGTCATCGGCAACCACGACACTCTACGCTCGCTTATTAAACGTTTCGATATCCCCTTCGTGCTGGTCAGCCATGAAGGCCTGTCGCGCGAAGAGCACGACAACCGCATGGCGGACGAGATTGACCGTTACCAGCCAGATTATGTAGTGTGGCGAAATATATGCGCGTGCTGACGCCGGCGTTCGTGCAACGCTACCCAAATCAGATCATCAATATTCATTATTCCTTCCTGCCCGCCTTTATCATCAGGCTTACGAGCGCGGCGTGAAGATCATCGGCGCCACAGTGCACTAAGTGAACGATAATCTGGATGAAGGTCCGATCATCATGCAGGATGTGATCAACGTCGATCACAGCTATACCGCCGAAGAGATGATGCGCGCCGGATGCGACGTAGAGAAGAGCGTGCTGAGCTACGCGCTTTATAATTTGTTGGGACAGCCCGTGTTTGTCTACGGCAACTGGACGATTATTCTTTAAGCAGTTGCAGCGCTGAATTGTATGTAAATTCAGCGGCACGGGCAAAAAGTGGCCAAACAGTTCACATTTTGCAGCTGGGCGCTTTACACGCTGACCACATTTGATATGACACGCCCCGCTTTAAGGCACAATTATTCAGGCCAGTAGTGGGATTCCCGAGCGGCCAAAGGGAGCAGACTGTAAATATGCCGTCACAGACTTCGAAGGTTCGGGTCGAGCGCAGCGAGACAACGCGCCTTCCCATGACTTTTCTCTTAAAACTCGCTACCATCCGGCGCAACATTCGCAGAACACGGTTCCACACCATGAAATTTGTTTCATTCAACATCAACGGGTTGCGCGCCCGCCCTCATCAGCTTGAAGCGCTCGTCGAGCAGCATCAGCCTGACGTCATCGGCCTGCAGGAAACCAAGGTACATGACGATATGTTTCCTCTCAAAGGGGTGGCGAAACTCGGCTACAACGTTTTTTACCATGGCCAGAAAGGCCACTACGGCGTGGCGCTGATGACGAAAACGCAGCCTGTATCGGTGCGACGTGGCTTTCCGGGCGACGATGAAGAGGCGCAGCGCCGCATCATCATGGCGGAGATCCCCAGCCAGATAGGCGATATCACGGTGATTAACGGCTACTTCCCTCAGGGGGAGAGCCGCGACCATTCCGTTAAGTTTCCGGCGAAAGAGAAGTTCTACCGCGATCTGCAGAGCTATCTGGAACAGAGTCTGCTGGTGGATAAGCCAGTGCTGATTATGGGCGATATGAACATCAGCAGCAGCGATTTTGATATCGGCATCGGGGAAGAGAGTCGCAAACGCTGGCTGCGCACCGGCAAATGTTCTTTCTTGCCGGAAGAGCGCGAGTGGATGGATCGCCTGCTGCAATGGGGCCTAGTGGATACCTTCCGCGCGCAAAACCCGACGGCTAGTGACCGCTTCTCCTGGTTCGACTACCGTTCAAGAGGCTTCGACGACAATCGCGGACTACGCATCGATCTGCTGTTGGCCAGCCAGCCGCTGGCCGCGCGCTGCGTGGATACCGGGATCGACTACGCTATCCGCAGCATGAAAAAACCGTCCGACCATGCGCCGGTCTGGTCAACCTTCCAGTTCTGATAATGCGGCATGGCGTTGCGCCATGCCGCTTATTTGACGATTTTACAGATCAGCGGATTCGTGCTGAGCACCTTTTCATCGCGCGCGCACTTCGGGCGGTATATCCACTACCACATCCGTGCTGCCACCCGCGCTGTTATTCTGCTGATGCGCGTGGGAGAAATTCGCGTCGGCTGAATTGCTGGACAGCGCTACAATGAACCATAAACCCTTGGAATAACGCATTACTCGCTCTCTCCTTCACTTTTCGTTTTGCCGTCCGTTTAGGACGTTTCTTCTGCCCTGAGGCGGGCAGGCTGCGGAAGACTATCACGCTGGGCCGCTGGCACGCCTGATGGAATCCAGTTCCGTCAGCGTACCGACCAGCGGCTGTATAAACTCCTTGTATCAGCACGCCTTTTCGCTGGTACGCTTTAACGTGGACTCCCACTGCGCGGTCGTATCGAGACGCGCCGCCAGCTCAGGTAGGAATGGATCAATGCGTGCCCCGCTCCGCTGGCGTCGCGTTGATATAGCGCCCATTTTTCACTAAAAACGAGCGGTGAAAGAGCAGCTCAATAATCCCGGCGCACGTCGCCTCTATGCCTAAACCATCGGTCGCACGCAGCACTTTCTTTAATTCTTTGTCCTGTACGAAACGGGCGATGCCGGTCATAGCGGAGAGCAGTATAGCGTCGGTGAAGGGGCACGGCGACTGCGGCTGCTTCGCCAGCACCTCGCCGCGCTGGCGCGCGCGGTGGGAATGATGGCGTGGTGCGCGTCGACTTTTTTGTCATCCCAGCAGCGGTTGCGGCGATCGGTGCTAAAGTCGTCCGGGCGGCGTCATCTCGCCCGCATGCGCCTGGCTCGCCTTCAGCATCGCGTGACGTCCGGCAAAATGCTCTTCCGACAGATAGCGGCAGTCGGATCGCAGATAGGTGATCAGCTTATGGGTTTCATAGAGTTTCATAGAGCTTCTGGCAGGCGTCTAGCACCGTTTACGCGATCAGCCCGTCGCCTCTATCTGCAGGCTGGAGAGGGAAAATGGCAGCGGCGCGCACTCGCGCTTGTCGTTGTAGCTAGTGACAACGGCGGGCTGATCGGCGATACGTGCGACGACGTGATCCGCCAGCGCGCGATACAGTAAACGCCCCTCTTCATCCTGCCAAGGTTCGCAGGCGTTGCTGGGCACCCAGCTGGCGACAAAGCATTGCTGGTCAGGCGTAACGATATGCGCCTTCACTTCGAAATAGTCTTTGGGAATGAAGTTTTCGATCTCTCCGTCGCGCTGCACCACCAGTCATAAAACTGGCGTCTGCACGCGGCCGACCGACAGCACGCCGTCATAGCCCGCATTGCGTTCCAACAGAGTCCAAGCGCGCGTCATATTGATACCATAGAGCCAGTCGGCGCGCGCAAGCGCCGAAACACAGAGCGGTATCAACTCGCGGTTTTCGCGCAGTCGACCCACCGCTCGCTCGACTGCCTGCGTATTGAGGTCGTTGATCAGGCAGCGCTGAACGCGTCCGCGTTTTTCAGCCGGGAGCTGAAGATAGTCGAGCACCTCATCCACCAGCAGCTGTCCTTCGCGATCCGGGTCACCCGCGTGCACTACTTCGCTGGCCTGTTTCAGGAGTCCCTCGATTACTTTTTCGCCACCGAGGGACGCGTCTGCAGCTGCCATTTTTGCGGGATAATTGGTAGATCGGCTAGCGACCAGCGCGCGTAGCGGCTGTCATAGCTGTCCGGCTGCGCCTGCTGATGCACCAAGTGACAACCTGATCGTCGCCACGTCGATGGGGTTTAGGCAATAGCGCGGCCCAAGTTAGGTTTTTCCTTAATAAACAAACGCATGGGTCAGAGAGATCCTTTACTTAAGGGTGTATAAGGGTAATTCGGCTAACGCCACAAAGGCGCTGCGCTATCTTAGTCGTTTCCGTATACGGAGGTAAGCTCTGCCAAGTTACTTCTAGATTAGTCGCACAGGAGCCGCGCAACCCGCCGCGCGGGCGTAATTAAAGAGGAAATTATCCGCTAGTACAAAAGGCTTGGTGTCAAGATCGACCACGGTAGTGCTAGATTTGAGCTGGGGCGTGCCGAGATAGAGAAAGCCGACGATAGCATCCTGTTCGCAGCAGTCGAAGGCGTTGCGCCAGATGCCGTTGAACCCCTGCGCCGCCGCAGCCATCTACATCGCTATCACCGCACAGCCCGCCGACACCACCTGCTCCCAGCGCATCACCTTAGGATACTCTTCGCAGCGGACAATCACGGTGATAATCATCGGCGCGCGAAACGGCGAACGCGCCGCTTTATCAATCGCTTTGTCATCAAGCCCTCGTTCAGGCGCGACGATTAACGAGTAATTCAAGTGCATCCATGATTTTCTCCTAATGTCATAACGCGTTGGCTAATCATGGCACAGCCTGATCTTTTATATATGTCCGCCGCGATTTCCTGCTGACATTTTCCACACCGCTCTTTAGGATAAGGGCATCATGGAAAGCGGAGCCGCGCGGCGACCGCTTTCCGCTAGCGAAAATGGAGAGTCTGATGCGCACATTGTGGCGAATTATTGCCGGTCTATTCCGATGTACATGGCGAGTGCTGAATTTTATCAGGGAGTTTATTCTCAACCTGTTCCTGATCCTATTGATCTTGGTTGGCGTCGGCATCTGGCTGCAGGTCAGCGGCTCCGGCAGCGGTTTGGCGACTGTGCAGAAAGGCGCGCTGAGAGTCGATCTGACTGGCGTTATCGTCGATAAGCCCTCGGTTAGCAACAAGCTGAGCAAACTGGGCCGTCAGCTGTTAGGCGCCAGCAGCGATCGCCTGCAGGAGAACTCGCTGTTTGACGTGGTGGACGCTATTCGTCAGGCGAAGGGCGACAAAAATATCACTGGTATGGTGCTGGATCTGCGCGATTTCGCCGGCGGCGATCAGCCTTCTCTGCAGTATGTCGGCAAAGCGCTGCGCGAATTCCGCGACAGCGGCAAGCCCATCTTTGCGTTGGGCGACAGCTATAGTCAGGTACAATACTACCTTGCCAGCTACGCTAGCAAAATTTATCTCTCGCCGCAGGGCACCGTCGATCTGCGAGGTTTCGCCACTAACGGCCTCTACTATAAAACGCTGCTGGACAAGCTGAAGGTTAGCTCGCACGTCTTCCGTGTCGGCACCTATAAGTCAGCGGTCGAGCCTTTCCTGCGCGACGATATGTCTCAGGCTGCGCGAGACGCTGACAGCCGCTGGGTCGGTCAGCTGTGGCAGAACTATCTTACCACCGTGGCGGGTAATCGTCAGATCGCGCCGGATCAGCTCTTCCGTAGCGCGACGGCGGTTATATCCGATCTTGAGGCGGTGAACGGCGATACGGCCAAATATGCGCTGAACAACAAGCTGGTGGATGTGCTGGACAGCCGCGCGGTGGCCGATCAAGAGCTGGTGAAAACCTTCGGCTGGGATAAGACCAATAACGATTATCACAGCGTTAGCATCTATGACTACAACGTCAAGCAGCCTACTCAGCAGGACGGTAATATCGCCGTCGTCATGGCGAGCGGCGCGATTATGGACGGCGAAGAGACGCCCGGCAATGTCGGCGGCGACACCACCGCCGCGCAGATCCGCGATGCGCGTCTCGATCCGAGAATCAAGGCGATTATTCTGCGCGTCAACAGTCCGGGCGGCAGCGTAACGGCGTCAGAAGCGATCCGCGAAGAGCTGGCGGCAGCGCATGCGGCAGGTAACCCCGTGGTAGTGTCGATGGGTGGTATGGCGGCCTCGGGCGGCTACTGGGTCTCAACCCCGGCGGACTATATAGTCGCCAGCCCCAGCACCCTGACCGGTTCAATCGGCATTTTCGGCGTGATAAATACGCTGGAAAATAGCCTAGATAGCATCGGTGTGCATACCGATGGCGTCGCGACCTCGCCGCTGGCGGACGTCGCCTCCACTAAAGCGCTGCCGACGGAAGCGCAGCAGCTGATGCAGCTGACGATTGAAAACGGCTACGGCAACTTCGTCGGTTTGGTCGCCGCTTCGCGTCACAAAACGCCGGAGCAGATCGACGCTATCGCGCAGGGCCACGTCTGGACGGGCAGCGATGCGAAAGCAAACGGTCTGGTGGACGCGCTGGGCGACTTCGACGACGCGGTGAAGAAAGCGGGCGAACTGGCGAAAGTCGCCACGCCTCAACTCGCTTGGTATCAAGATCAGTCCGGCATGTTCGATATGCTGCTTAATCAGGTCAGCGCTTCGGCTCAGTCCATGATGCCGAACGCGCTGAAGGCTTGGCTGCCAACGCCTACGCTGGATGTGATGAGCGCTATAAAACAGCAGCCTGGCCTGCTGAATAATCTGAACGATCCGCAAAATCGCTACGCCTTCTGTCTCAACTGCGGCGAAGTGCAATAAAGCTCGCAGCCTAGTCGTTGATCGGGCTGCTTTCCCCTTATACTGCGCGTTTTACGGCAAGTCAGAGTTTCTGATGCAAAAGAAAAATATCTATGTCGCCTACACGGGCGGCACCGCACCATATGCCGGAATTTCACCGGCTTGAAATGCCTGATTTCACATATTCACGAATACGATCCGCTGATCGACTCTTCTGATATGATGCCTGAAGACTGGCAGTCGATCGCGGAAAATATCTGACAAAATTATGATTACTACGATGGATTTGTTATCCTGAATGGAACCGATACCGCTGAATATCCTGCCAGCACCACAGGGTAGCGGGCCGCTGAGGGTGTGTACACCATCACACCGCAGCCGATTGGCTTGATAACCCATCTATACGGGCATTTCGGCTGCAGCAGGCTAGCGATCACGGCATCGTGGTGGTGAATTTGACTCAGTGTATTTCCGGCAAGGTGAACATAGGCCGTTACACGACAGACAACGCACTGGAACATGCGGGCGTGATCAGCAGATTTGATTTAACAGTGGAAGCCGCGCTGACTGAGTTGTCTGACTTTCCTTTCACAGCGTAGATTTGTGACTTCGATCACCTTTTGCTAACGGTATCCCTTCATTTTCAGTGATCGGGTTTTAGCAGCAACTTCAGACTCCTGTTGCGCAATAAATTATTCCTGCTAAACGGATTGACCTGTCGCAACTATTGACACGATTCCGCTTGACGCCTAGTAAGGTTTTTGTAATTTTACAGTCAATCTTTTATTCACTAACAAATAGCTGGTGGAATATATGACTATCAAAGTAGGTATCAACGGTTTTGGTCGTATTGGCCGTGTCGTTTTCCGTGCTGCTCAGCAGCGTTCTGACATCGAAATCGTTATCGTGGCGATCAACGACCTGTTAGACGCCGACTACATGGCTTACATGCTGAAGTACGACTCAACGCACGGCCGCTTCAACGGTGCCGTTGAAGTGCAGGACGGCGCACTGATTGTTAACGGCAAAAAAATCCGCGTTACCTCTGAGAAAGACCCAGCTAACCTAAAGTGGGGCGAAGTGGGCGTGGACGTGGTAGCTGAAGCGACCGGTATCTTCCTGACCGACGAAACCGCACGTAAACACATCACCGCTGGCGCGAAGAAAGTTGTGCTGACCGGTCCGTCTAAAGACGACACCCCGATGTTCGTGCGCGGCGCTAACTTTGACAAATATGCGGGCCAATATATCGTTTCCAACGCCTCTTGCACCACCAACTGCCTAGCGCCGCTGGCGAAAGTCATCAACGACAAATTCGGCATCGTCGAAGGTCTGATGACCACTGTTCACGCGACCACCGCTACGCAGAAAACCGTTGACGGCCCGTCTCATAAAGATTGGCGCGGCGGCCGCGGCGCGTCTCAGAACATCATCCCGTCTTCTACTGGCGCAGCGAAAGCCGTGGGCAAAGTCTTGCCGGAGCTGAACGGTAAACTGACCGGTATGGCGTTCCGCGTACCGACCCCAAACGTATCCGTTGTTGACCTGACCGTTCGTCTGGAAAAAGCGGCTTCTTACAAAGAAATTTGTGAAGCGATCAAAGCGGCTGCAGAAGGCGAAATGAAAGACGTGCTGGGCTACGTTGAAGACGACGTGGTTTCTACCGATTTCAACGGCGAAGTGCTGACCTCTGTGTTCGACGCCAAAGCCGGCATCGCGCTGAACGATAACTTTGTGAAACTAGTTTCCTGGTACGACAACGAAACCGGCTACTCAAACAAAGTTCTCGACCTAATCGCGCTGGTTGCTAAATAAGCAAACCGGTCATGACAAACAACAAGGGCAACTTCGGTCGCCCCTTAAGCTAAGGCGCAGGAGACGACAAAGACGCAGCGCCTCGCCTTCCGCATATATTTCCGCCGTGTCGACAGCGTGAGGCCCGCATCCAGTCCCGCCTGCAGCGCGGCCTCTTCGCCCATATAACCGGTGCCCTGACCGATAGCGGGTAACCCGTGTGGTCATCAAAAGCGATTGCTTTATCCATTCCTCTGCTCCTCCATTAAATCAGGGTACTATTCCGGTACCGGGGTTAAAACTTGTCCAAGATTAGAATTAGAAAGTGTAGCTAGTCCCGGTTCAGAGCGTGGACTGCCCGCTCTTGTCGACCATCGGACTGTCTTTTAGCTCGCTGTCGAAGCGGGTATAGCGTCCCACGAGGCTGGCGTTCCACTGCGGAGAGATCTGATAGCTGGCGCTCAGATCGACATAAGGCAACCAGCTGTCGTCAGGCTGGTAGCGATCGATGCCGGTATACGCGCTGCTTCATGACTCGACACGCCGTAGTAGCGGTTTTGATTGGCGCTATTCTACATCGCATCCACGCTCGGTGTTAGGTTGAAGTCGCTAAAGTTGAAGCGATAGAGGTAGGTTAAATCCTAGATAATGCCGTTGCTGTTGTTCAGCAGGTCGCCCCGCAGCGCGGTGCACAGAATACACCACTCCGCCGTATGGCTGTAGGTGGCGCTGCACATCAGCGTCATACAACGTTTATCAAGATCTTTCTGTCGCCCGGGTGTAGTACTGCTGCGGCGATCCTGACAGCGTTAGAAAGAGCTGGCTTTGCGGAGCCATCCACAGGTAGTAGCCGCCCTGTAGGCTGCGGAACCAGAAGTTCTCGCCATCATAATTAATAACCAGAATCGGCAGATAATGATCCTGCCCGCCATGGTAGGGTGACTGCACGTAAATCACTGATGCGCCAAGCGACAGGGATTCAGCGGCAGCGATATTAACAAAAACACAAGGAATAATTGCGCTAAGCGTTTTAAGTCTGAATTGGTTTACAATTTATTTCTTCTATAAATATAAAAATCGCTAGAAAGTTTAATTATTTTTGCTCGCCGGTTTAACCATTATCTGAGGTACGTGCTGACAGAACGGCTAAAAGCGCCACATCTGCTGGATTCTTCTCTCTTCTCCCTATGTTTTTCCCCATTCTGGCTTTGCAACAATCTGACTTTGTTACTGATATATCGCCAAATAGTAAAATTAAGCGGAGGAAATTTCCTAAATGCCTTCTACAGTTAAAAGTAAGCCATGAGTCATCGTCAGAGCAGAGTAACCATAAAAAGTGTGTATCCCGATAACAAGAGATCAGGTTGGTATAAGGGTTGCTGTACTCAAATGAGAATATCTTCCGGGAGCTGAAAGAGCCTTTAATTACGCTCCTTTACCTGTGCTAAAAATGAAAGGACGGGCATCGCTATGAATATATTTGATCACTATCGTCAGCGTTATGAAGCTGCCAAGGACGAAGAGTTCACACTGCAGGAATTTCTTACCATCTGTAAGCAGGATCGCAGTGCATACGCTAACGCTGCAGAGCGGCTACTAATGGCTATAGGTGAGCCAGTAATGGTCGACACTGCCCAAGAGATACGCCTTTCCAGAATATTCTCCAACCGCGTGATTGGCCGCTATCCGGCTTTCGAAGAGTTTTATGGCATGGAAGAAGCGATTGAGCAGATCGTCTCTTACCTGAAACATGCCGCTCAGGGTCTGGAAGAAAAGAAACAGATCCTCTACCTGCTTGGTCCGGTAGGAGGCGGTAAATCCTCGCTGGCAGAGCGCCTTAAATCGCTGATGCAGCGCGTGCCGATTTACGTGCTGAGCGCCGACGGCGAGCGCAGCCCGGTTAACGACCATCCGCTCTGCCTGTTTAACCCGCAGGAAGACGCCAATATTCTTGAAAAAGAGTACAACGTCCCGCGTCACTATCTCGGTACTATCATGTCGCCTTGGGCCGCCAAGCGCCTGCACGATTTTGGCGGCGATATCACCCGCTTCAAAGTGGTGAAAGTCTGGCCGTCGATTCTGGAGCAGCTGGCTATCGCCAAAACCGAGCCTGGCGACGAGAACAACCAAGATATCTCCGCGCTGGTGGGTAAAGTCGATATCCGCAAGCTGGAGAACCACGCTCAAAATGATCCCGACGCCTACGGCTACTCCGGCGCGCTGTGCCGCGCCAACCAAGGCATTATGGAGTTCGTGGAGATGTTCAAGGCGCCTATCAAGGTGCTGCATCCTTTACTGACTGCGACCCAGGAAGGGAACTACAACGGTACGGAGGGCATTTCCGCGCTGCCGTTTAACGGTATTATCCTTGCGCACTCCAACGAGTCGGAATGGGTCACCTTCCGCAACAACAAAAACAATGAGGCGTTTCTTGACCGTGTTTACATTGTCAAAGTGCCTTACTGCCTGCGCGTCTCTGAAGAGATTAAGATCTATGAGAAGCTGCTGAATCACAGCGAGCTGGCCACCGCGCCCGGCGCCCCCTGCGCGCCCGGTACGCTAGAGACCCTGGCGCGCTTCTCTATCCTGTCGCGGTTGAAAGACCCGGAAAACTCTAGCATCTACTCAAAAATGCGCGTCTACGACGGTGAAAGCCTGAAGGATACCGATCCGAAGGCGAAATCTTGGCAGGAGTATCACGACTATTCCGGCGTCGACGAGGGAATGAACGGTCTGTCAACACGCTTCGCGTTTAAGATCTTGTCGCGCGTGTTTAACTTCGACCACAACGAAGTGGCGGCGAACCCGGTGCATCTTTTCTATGTGCTGGAGCAGCAGATTGAGCGCGAGCAGTTCCCCCAAGATCAGGCAGAGAAGTATCTGGAGCATCTGAAAGGCTATCTGATCCCGAAATATGCCGAGTTTATCGGCAAAGAGATCCAGACCGCCTATCTAGAGTCCTACTCTGAATATGGTCAAAACATCTTTGACCGCTATGTGACCTACGCCGATTTCTGGATCCAAGATCAGGAGTACCGGGATCCCGATACCGGACAGCTGTTCGACCGTGAGTCGCTGAACGTGGAGCTGGAAAAAATCGAGAAGCCGGCCGGGATCAGTAACCCGAAAGACTTCCGTAATGAGATTGTCAATTTCGTGCTGCGCGCGCGCGCGCATAACAACTGCCGCAATCCCAACTGGACCAGCTACGAGAAACTGCGCACTGTGATTGAGAAAAAAATGTTCTCAAATACCGAGGAGCTGTTGCCAGTTATCTCGTTCAACACTAAAACCTCCACGGACGAACAGAAAAAACATGATGATTTCGTCGAGCGCATGATGGAGAAAGGCTATACCCGCAAACAGGTGCGTCTACTATGCGAATGGTATCTGCGCGTGCGTAAATCGTCATAGTAAGCACGGTAATGCGCTGGCATTTATACCCATAAGGTCGGGCAGCGGCCCGACCTGCTTACAACGTTTGGGAGAATTTTATGACCTATTTCATTGATCGGCGACTTAATGGCAAGAACAAGAGCGCAGTCAACCGACAGCGCTTTTTGCGCCGTTATAAGTCGCAAATCAAACAGTCGATCTCCGAGGCCACCAATAAACGCTCGGTGACCGATGTTGAAAGTGGCGAGTCCGTATCGATCCCGGTTGACGACATCAACGAGCCGATTTTCCATCAGGGACGCGGCGGCAACCGTCATCGCGTCCATCCCGGCAACGACCACTTTGTGCAAAACGACCGCATCGAGCGTCCGCAGGGCGGTGGCGGCGGAAGCGGTCAGGGCAACGCCAGTCAGGATGGCGAAGGCCAGGATGAGTTCGTTTTCCAGATCTCGAAAGATGAGTATCTCGATCTGCTGTTTGAGGATCTGGCGCTGCCGAATCTGCGTAAAAACCAGCATCGCCAGCTTAACGAGTACAAAACCCATCGCGCCGGCTTCACCCCTAACGGCATGCGCGCCAATATCAGTGTGGTGCGCTCGCTGCAGAATTCGCTGGCGCGTCGTACCGCCATGACGGCGGGTAAGCATCGTATGATGCATGAACTGGAAGAGGCGCTGACGACGATTGAGAAAGCAGAGCCGGCGCAGCTGCTGGAAGAGGAGCACTTACGCAAGGAGATCGCCAAGCTGCGCGCGCGTATCGAACGTGTGCCTTTTATCGACACTTCCGACCTACGCTATAAAAACTTCGAGAAGCGTCCTGAACCTTCCAGCCAGGCGGTGATGTTCTGCCTGATGGACGTTTCCGGCTCGATGGATCAGGCGACGAAGGATATGGCGAAGCGCTTTTATATTCTGCTCTATTTGTTTCTGAGCCGCACCTATAAAAACGTTGACGTAGTCTATATTCGCCACCACACTCAGGCCAAAGAAGTGGATGAGCAGGAATTTTTCTATTCTCAGGAAACGGGCGGCACTATCGTTTCTAGCGCGCTTAAGCTGATGAATGAGGTGGTGAAGGAGCGCTACGATCCGGCGCAGTGGAATATCTATGCGGCGCAGGCGTCGGATGGCGACAACTGGGCCGACGATTCACCGCTATGTCACGAAATTCTGGAGAAAAATCTTCTGCCGGTGGTGCGCTACTACAGCTATATCGAGATTACCCGACGCGCGCATCAGACGCTGTGGCGCGAATATGAGCATCTGCAGTCGGTGTTTGATAATTTCGCTATCCAGCATATTCGCGAACTAGATGATATTTATCCGGTATTTCGCGAGCTGTTTCACAAACAGGTGGTGGAAGCCTGACGCTATAAGCCGGTCGCTGACCGGCTTTTTCTTTAATCTTGCGAATAACTGCTGAAATACCTGCCATTAATCTCCTTGACGAACAATGCCTTTTTTTGCACATTAAGACGGTTCTTTAACCGAAAAACAAACCGGTAAAATGAAAATTACAGCACCGACAACTTACTGATTACGCATCGTCTTTTTTTGATGCCCGGCCATTCCCCGCGACAGCCTCTACCTGAACATCGTAACCGCAGGAGACCACATTGAATCACAACATTGTCTATAGTCTTTTTATTATCGGTTCTATGCTGGTGGCAGCGAGCATTTTACTCAGTTCTTTTTCCTCTCGTCTGAGCATCCCTATCCTGTTGATCTTTCTGGCGTTAGGTATGCTGACCGGGGTCGAAGGCATTGACGGCATCGCCTTTAACAACTACCCGGCCGCTTACCTGATCTCCAACCTCTTAGACGGCGGCATGCGTACCAAAGCCAGCTCTTTTAAGGTGGCGCTGGGTCCGGCGCTGTCGCTGGCGACCGTCGGGGTGATGATCACCGCAGGCCTGACCGGCGTGGCGGCCGCCTGACTGTTCCGCCTCGATTTAATGCAGGGTTTTCTTATCGGAGCGATTATTAGCTCTACCAATGCCGCCGCGGTCTTCTCGCTGCTGGGCGATAAAGGCCTCAACGAACGCATCAGCTCAACGCTGGACTGATTGAGATGATACAGAAAAGCGAAACCGGTCTGGACTGGATGTTCTTGGTGCATCTAGTACAGCAGTTTGGTCTCGGCATCGTGCTGGGACTGGGCGGCGGCTGGGCGCTGCAGCAGCTGATCAACCGTATCAGTCTCGCTACCGGCCTCTATCCGCTGCTAAGGCAGCGGCATTCTGGCGGTTTATCTGTGCGGCTTCCTGCTCGGCAACAGCCCTATCCGCAACCGACACGGCATCCTGCAGACCTTCGACGGCATGGCGTGGTTGAGCCAGATCAGCATGTTTATCGTGCTGGGCCTGCAGGTAACTCCATCCAAACTCTGGCATATCGCGGTGCCGGCGATGCTTCTGTTGCTGTGGCTGATTCTGATAGCGCGTCCCCTGTCGATTCTGGTGGGCCTGCTACCGTTTCGCGGCTTTACTGGACGCGAGCTGCATCTTTATCAGCTGGGTCGGACTGCGTGGCGCGGTGCCGATTATCCTCGCGGTCTTCCCGATGATGGCCGGGCTGGAAAACGCCTCGCTCTACTTCAATATCGCCTTCTTTGTGGTACTGGTGTCGCTGATGCTGCAGGGCACCTCGCGCGGCTTCGCCGCAAAAAAAGCTAGAGTGGTGGTACCGCCGACCGCGTCGCCTGTCAGCCGCGTCGGGCTGGATATTCACCCAGAAAATCCTTGGGAGCAGTTCGTCTATCAGCTGAGCGCCGATAAATGGTGCGTCGGCGGTGCTGTGCGATTTACAGATGCAGCGCTGCGCATCGCCGCGCTGTTTCGCGATAATACACTGATGCATCCCAACGGCAATACGCGCCTGAAAGAGGGCGATGTCATCTGCGTGATTGGCCGCGAGCGCGATCTGCCCGCGCTGGGCAAGATGTTCAGCCAGTGGCCGCCAGTGGCGCTCGATCAGCGCTTTTTCGGCGACTTTATTCTCGACGCCGAAGCGCGCCTGCGCGACGTGGCGCAGATTTACGGGCTGGAACTAGATGAAGAAACCAACGATCAGCAGTCGCTGGGCCAGCTGGTCATAAGCATGCTGGACGGAGCGCCAGTGGTCGGCGACCATGTCGAGTGGAACCATCTTACCTGGACGGGGGCGGAAAAAGAGGATAGCCGTATCGTTAAAATCGGGGTGCGCGTCGCAGAAGAGCGAGAATAATCCGATATGCTGTGGATCGATATTCCGGCGGAAACAGGTTTGCTGGTTATTTAACCCAGCAAACGGCATAGTGTTATAGGATATGTCGTTAAAATTGGCCGTTACGAGATGATTGATGCCGAACTCGACAGCGATAATTTGCAGACCGTCAGCATCCCTTTTCAAACCAATCCCAGCCTGAGTTATCAATTCGACGGCAGGGATCAACAAAATCAGCGTGCCGGCCTGGATTGATGGCGAACGGGTAAATTTAGAAATTGCGCATTACGATAAACAGTAAGACCAGTGAGTATTAAAAAACCTCCCTGACCCGCTATTTTCACCGCCAGCAACAATTCTTGGCGGTAATTCCGAAAAATAGTCCTAAAATGAGAGCAGGTGTTATGGCAAGTACATTGGTGATGAATGATGTGAGCCCCTCGTGGAGCGGAAGGCGAAAAAATATCCTCGCAAAGCTGGCGTTAAGCTTTTCCGACCTAATTACCCCTAATCTGGCCCTGCTTTTATCGGTGGCAACTATTCAGGGCATCTGAGGCGATTTCGATGCGTTTATTCCGCCTCATCAAATCGAATACCGGTTTATTGCGCAGTTTGCGCTCTCTGTTTTGTGCACCGCTTATTTTTGGATGCGCATGCCTCACTACACCTACCGCAAACCCTTTTGGTTCGAGCTGAAGGAAGTTATTAAAACCCTCTTCGTCTTTTCGCTGCTGGATCGCCATCCCCTAAATGGGACTTTTCACGCATGGTCTGGCTGTTTAGCTGGACGTATGCGCTGCCGCTGAGGCGCGCCGGTCAGTGGCAAAAAGAGACCATTAATCATCGGCTCGGGCAAAAACGCCATGGAAGCCTACGCCGCGCTGCAGAGCGAAGAGATCCTCGGCTACAACGTGCAGGTGTTTATCAGCACCGACGACGAAACCCTTCCCTCGTCCGTCAACGGCGTGCCGATGATCAAACAGGAGGATACCAACTGGCAGACCATCGACCGCAAAAACGTGCAGTTTATCGTCGCTATCGAGTTCGAATCGGTTTCGGTGATCCCTGCCCTACGCGGCGTGTGCAGCTCTACAGCACCGACATGTCGTTTATCTTCAGCCATGAAGAAATAATCATGCGCGTCAGCAACAGCCTGGCGAAACGCTCCTCACGCTTCCTCAAGCGCAGCTTCGACATTGTGGTCGCCTCGCTGCTGCTGTTTCTGGGGCCTGCTCTGCTATATGGTGGAACGCGACGGCGGCTACGCTATCTACAGCCACAAGCGTATCGGCTAGAATATCGAGACGGAGCTGGAGTGCTACGCGGGCGACGTCTACTACCTAATAGCGAAACCGGGCCTGACCGGTTTGTGGCAGGTCCAGCGGTTGTAACGATATTGACTAAGACACGCGCGTCTACTTCGACTCCTAGTATGTGAAAAACTGGACGCTCTGGACCGATATCGCTATTCTGTTTAAAATCGTCAGTGTAGTGTAGTGCTAACTGGCGCCGTGATGGCGCTTACTAAGCGCGGATCCGATGCCCGCCTTGCGGCGGATATCACAATTTCCTCTTTATCCTCCTCAACTCATTACCCTTTCCGCTTGTTTTAACAGGACGTTCACATTCTGATTTTTATGCAAAAATTTACCCTGATGCTGTTGAGCTTGGTGCTGCTGGCACCGCTGGGCATCTATCTCTATCTTTCTACCCTGCCGGATATCGCCATTGTCCTAAACATCCCGGTTAGCCTAGTCCAGACCACGATTCCGATTTTTTACTGGTTTCGCTCACCGCACTTAAATAACCTTGACCGGCACGCGTGGCGCAAGCGCGCACATCAGCTCATAGCCGACCGTGCCGGCCGCTTTCGCCACCCGATCGATTTTCACCTGTTCACCCCACAGCTCCACCTTCGAACCGATACCGGCCTGCGGGCACGGGGTTAAATCCACCGTGATCATATCCATCGAGACCGTGCCAACCACCTGCGTCATGACGCCGTCAACGCACACTAGCGTGCCGTTGGGCGCGCGGCGCGGATAGCCGTCGGCATAGCCGCACGCCACCACGCCGATACGCTGCGCCTGCTGCGCATGATAGCGATAGCCGTAGCCGACGCTGTCGCCGGGGCTAAGCTGCTGGATGCCAATAATTTCGCTGTTGAGGGTCATAACCGGCTTCAGGCCGGTGCTGGCAATATCCTGCCAGTCCCCGCTGGGCGACGCGCCGTAAAGAATAATACCGGGACGCACCCAGTCGTAGTGAGCTTCCGGATGCCAGAGCGTGCAGACGGAGTTGGAGAGCGATCGCGGAATAGCTAACCCTTCGGCGGCGCGCTCGATGCGCTGCAGCGGCGCCACCAGCCCGTCGGGGTTTTCCGCATCGGCAAAATGCGCCATCAGGGTGATATCGCCGATACCCGGCAGCGCCCGCAGCTTCCGGTATACGCTATGTGCCTGCTCGGGACGAAAGCCGAGACGGTTCATGCCGCTGTTGATCTTCAGGTAGATATCTACCTGCGCGGAGAGCTGCGCTTCCGCCAGCGCCTTGATTTGCCAATTGCTGTGTACGCTGGTGGTCAGACGATAGCGATCGATCAGCACCAGATCCTCAGGGTAAAAAAAGCCCTCCAGCAGCAGGATCGGTTTGCGCCAGCCGCTATCGCGCAATAGTATGGCCTCTTCCATATTGAGCAACGCAAAGCCGTCGGTTTCCGACAGGCTCTCCCAGACCCGGGAGAGGCCGTGGCCATAGGCATTAGCCTTTACCACCGACCAGACGCGCGCATCGGGTGCCGCGTGGCGAGCTATTGCCAGATTATGACGTAGCGCCTGCCGATCGATGGTGGCGAAAACTGGACGTGACATACTTCTCCCTGAATGTTAACGCGTGGCGTTCGCGTTGCGTAATGGCGTCGATGATAGCGTAAAACCCTGTAGATAGCGGAACACCGACAGATCGTCGGGTTTTTCCGCTGATGAGGTCGGTCAGCAGCTGACCGGAGCCGCAGGCCATGGTCCAGCCGACCGGGCTGCGTCCGGTGTTTAGATAGAGATTGCTGAGCGACGTCGGGCCAGACAATCGGCGTACCGTCTGGGGTCAAAGGATGGTGGAGACCGGCGCGGCCTCCGGGTTTTTCACCGGAATGGTCAGGGAGTAGCCCTTTAGCAGATAGACCGGGATATCGAGGATATGCTTCAGCAGCGCGGTCGAGCAGGAACCGAACGCGATGACAACGCGATGACATAGCTGTCTGCTTTGATTACCTCGTTGCTGTACTTGACCCCATAAATACGGTTGCCTTCGCGCAGTAGCTGGTCGACCGGCGTGTTAAAGCGGAACGTCATGCCTGCTTCCTGCGCCATTTTACCGCTTTCAGCGGCACGCCCGGCGCAGCCCAGTGCGCCGCATAGCCAAGAGAGAGCTGTCCCGTATTGCCTGCGTTGGTTTTCCATCGGCCGCGTTGGGCTGACGATTCAGCACCGTCACCTGATGACCTGAGCGCGCCACACCTACCACACACCTACTACACCACTGCCCAGAATTACTACGTGCATATCGCCCCCACCGGCAAATTAAATAGCATAATTCACTAGAATGCAAGGCAATATCAGCGTATTCACGATCACTGAAACTCCCCTTGCCTTATTAACTTACCTCACATGTTTTTCACTTTTTCAAACACTAAAATCTTATGCCTGAGTCAAAATTAGTTATTTATATTTATTTTAGCAGTTAATTATATCTTATCCAAGATTATTCACTTATTTCAGGAGAATAAGCCAACGCCATACACTGCACTTAAAAAAAGAGTTTTATTCTGGCATTGCGTGCATTTTCCCTATATCAGCTCATCAAATACTTTTTCTGATATTTCTAGATGATTTTGTGTCGAATAATTCGGTTGAGTTCCGCGATCAGATAATTAACATTGGGCTACCATTGAATTGAAGTGTTCACTCCGTTTTTGGGGTTCTCTTTCTTAGGGATGGGCCTTGAAATTACCGAAACCGGCTGCTCGCAGCGGGCAGGCCTGTTTGCAAAACAGAGGTACGCTATGACGACAATCTTTGACGATTCGACTAAGGACAGCAAACGACTCAGTGATGGACCAGACTGGACATTCGATTTACTCGATGTCTACCTTGCGGAAATTGACCGTGTAGCCAAACTCTACCGACTCGATACCTATCCCCATCAGATTGAAGTTATCACCTCCGAGCAGATGATGGACGCCTACTCCAGCGTCGGTATGCCCATCAATTACGCTCACTGGTCGTTCGGTAAGAAGTTCATCGAAACCGAGCAGCGTTATAAGCACGGACAGCAAGGGCTAGCGTATGAGATTGTGATTAACTCCAATCCCTGTATCGCCTACCTGATGGAAGAGAACACCATGACCATGCAGGCTCTAGTGATGGCGCACGCCTGCTACGGTCACAACTCCTTTTTCAAAAATAACTATCTGTTCCGCAGCTGGACCGATGCCAGCTCTATCGTCGATTACCTGCTGTTTGCTAAGAAATATATTTCCGACTGCGAGGAGCGTTTCGGCGTCGAGGAGGTGGAGCGGCTGCTCGACTCCTGCCATGCGCTGATGAATTACGGCGTCGATCGCTATAAACGTCCGCAGAAGATATCGCTTCAGGAAGAGAAAGCGCGGCAGAAGAGCCGCGAAGAGTATCTGCAAAGCCAGGTGAATACGCTTTGGCGTACCTTGCCGCGCCGCGAGAAAGAGGCGGTGCACGTCGAGGCGGCGCGCTATCCATCCGAGCCGCAGGAGAACCTGCTCTATTTCATGGAGAAGAACGCCCTGTTGCTGGAGCCGTGGCAGCGCGAGATCCTGCGCATCGTGCGTAAGGTGAGTCAATATTTCTATCCGCAAAAGCAGACCCAAGTGATGAACGAAGGCTGGGCGACCTTCTGGCACTATACCATCCTCAATCATCTTTATGACGAGGGTAAAGTGTCGGAACGCTTTATGATGGAGTTCCTGCACAGCCACACCAACGTGGTGTTTCAGCCACCCTATAACAGCCCTTGGTATAACGGCATTAACCCGTACGCGCTGGGCCTCGCTATGTTCCAAGATATCAAGCGTATCTGTCAGTCGCCGACAGAGGAAGATTGCTATTGGTTCCCGGATATGGCCGGCTCCGACTGGCTGGAGACGCTACACTTCGCCATGCGCGAGTTTAAGGATGAGAGCTTTATCAGCCAGTTTCTGTCGCCGAAGGTGATGCGCGACTTCCGCCTGTTTACCGTGCTGGATGATGACCGCAATAATTATCTGGAGATCGCCGCCATTCACGACGAGGCGGGCTATCGCGCCATCCGTCAGCAGCTCTCCGCGCAGTATAATCTGAGCAATCTGGAACCGAATATTCAGGTCTATAACGTCGACCTGCGCGGCGATCGTTCGCTGACGCTGCGTTACGTGCCGCAAAGCCGCACGCCGCTCGACAAGAGCCGTCGCGAGGTTATGAAGCATGTGCATCGGCTGTGGGGATTTGATGTGATTCTGGAACAGCAGAATGAGGATGGCAGCGTGGAGCTGCTGGACCGCGGCAGTGCGCTGTAACCGATAGCCAGAGAGGTAAAATCGGACGTTATCCGATTTTTTATGCCGGTGAGTCAGGCGCGGTCGCGGGTAGCATGAACAGAGGTATAGCCTGAAAAAAACCGGATAACGTCCGATTTTCCGCTTCTAACGTTTGCTACCTAAATCTTCCGGCATGCTTTTCTGCATGCTGTGCCAGATTTTGCCGCTGCGACGCCAGTAGTCGCGCACTGCCTCGACAATCTGATCCTGCGACGGCTCTTTCACGCACAGCGCTCCCAAGCGCGCATAGAAGTTGCGCGCCAGCTCGTGCGCTTCGGGATTAGAGAAATAGTAACGGCCGACGCGGGTATAAAGCCCTTTCAGGCCATTGAGAATCAGCCCGTAAATCAGGTTGCCGGAGGCGAAAGCTAGCCCGCGGAACACATGAGGGTCGAGTTCGATATATGCGTCAGCCTGATCCTCAATATTAAGACCGGAGGTTTCCCAGAAAAGTCATTCACGCGCGTCAGTTTGCCGTGCTGAATGGTTAACCAGCCGTCGCGCGCCAGACGCTGCAGCACTTCGCGCAGCGTGGTGCGAGTCACGCCGAATCAGTTCAGAAAGCTCACGCTCAGCGAGAAGGATCGACCCAAGAGGAAAGCGACTGTTCCAGATTTTTTCAAAAATATACTCTTCAGCAAATCCCGCAGGGCTCTTCGCCTTTATGACCATAGCGATGTTTTCTCGTTGCTTTCCAGACGCCCTAAGCGTGTTATAGACTGCGGACGAATTAAAAGCGCGCGCTGGCGCAAAAATCAGCAGCAGCGCGCAATCCTGCAGCGTGATATTGCGTCGTCTAGTTGCGCTGATTACCCTTTCATCCTCTTTACTTCCGAACAGGACTTTTTGCCATGGAGATCATCTGGTGCCAAGCGTTACATCGTAACTTTCTTGGCCAGTCGCCCAACTGGTATAAAACGCTGCTGCTGACGTTTCTAGTCATCAATCCGCTGCTGTTCTTCTTTATCAGTCCTTTTCTCGCTGGCTGGTTGCTGATCGTCGAATTCATTTTTACCCTCAGCATGGCGCTAAAGTGCCATCCGCTGCTGCCCGGCGGTTTGCTGACGCTGGAGGCGATCGCTATCGGCATGGCCAGTCCCGAACAAGTTAAACAGGAGCTGGCAGGAAACCTAGAAGTGCTGCTGCTAATTTTTATGGTGGCCGGCATCTTTTTTATGAAACAGTTGCTGCTGTTCGTGTTTACGCGGCTGATACTGACGCTGCGTTCGAAGGTGCTGCTTAGCCTCACCTTCTGCCTCGCGGCCGCCTTTCTTTCCGCTTTTCTCGACGCGCTTACCGTGGTCGCGGTGGTGATCAGCGGCGCCGTCGGCTTTTATCAAATCTATCACCGCGTCTCGTCCGACGCCGACTACGCCGCCGAAGATCATGAACAACGAGCCACGCTGGAGCAGTTCCGCGCCTTTTTACGCAGTCTGATGATGCAAGCGGGCGTCGGAACGGCGCTGGGCGGCGTGATGACCATGGTTGGCGAGCCGCAAAACCTGATTATCGCCCATGCGGTGGGCTCGGACTTCGCCAGCTTCTTCCTTCACATGGCGCCGGTGACGGTGCCGGTACTACTGTGCGGCATTCTTACCAGCCTGCTGGTAGAGCGCTTTCGCCTCTTCGGCTATGGCGCCACCCTGCCGGACAAGGTGCACGCTATTCTGCTACAGAGCGATCGCGAGGCAGCGGCGCAGCGCACGCGCCAAGATCGGCTCAAACTATGGATTCAGGCGGCTATCGGCGTCTGGCTCATTGCCGCGCTGGCGCTGCACTTGGCGGAAGTCGGCCTGATCGGACTCTCTGTTATCGTGCTTGCGACTTCACTGTGCGGCGTAACGGATGAACACACTATCGGCCAAGCGTTTACCGAAGTGCTACCCTTTACCGCGCTGCTGACAGTCTTTTTCGCCATCGTCGCCGTGATTGTGGAACAGCAGCTCTTTAGCCCGCTGATCGCCTTTGTGCTGCAGGCTGAGTCGCACGCGCAGCTCAGCTGGTACTACGTCTTCAACGGCCTGCTCTCGTCGATATCCGACAACGTGTTTGTAGGGTCTATATTTATCAACGAGGCGAAACAGGCCTTTAGCCAAGGCGCGATCGATCTACAACAGTATAAGCTACTGGCCGTCGCCACCAATACCGGCACCAATCTGCCTTCGGTGGCGACGCCCAACGGCCAAGCAGCCTTTCTGTTTCTGCTTACGTCGGCGCTGGCGCCGCTAATTCGGCTCTCATATGGACGTATGGTGTGGATGGCGCTGCCGTTTACCCTAGTGATGTCGTTGGTCGGCTTTGCCTGCCTGCACTGGCTGCTGGTGCCGGTCACCGAAACCATACAGCTGTGGGGCTGGATTGCAGCGCCTCAGACGTAAATTGCTGCCCTAGATCAGATTGAGCCCAAAATGACCAAGATTTTCGCCCGTGGCCGGCTGGTACCACCGCGCTTTTGGTTTACACTGCTTGGTATTACCGTTTACATGGAAAGCAAGATATTGCGATATCTCAATCAAGCTTCGCGCTGCCGAGCTGCTTGGCTGCTGCTGGCGCTGACGGCGCTGGCACTGGAGCTGGTAGCGCTGTGGTTCCAGCATGTGATAGGACTTAAGCCGTGCGTGATATGCATTTATGAGCGCTGCGCGCTGTTTGGCGTGATGGGCGCGGGCATTGTCGGCGCCATCGCACCCGGCACTCCGCTGCGCTGGGCTAGCCTGCTGATCTGGATTTACAGCGCTTGGCAAGGGCTGCGCCTTTCATATGAGCATACGATCATCCAGCTTCATCCCAACCCGTTCACTACCTGCGATTTCGCCGCGCTTTTTCCCGCCTGGCTGCCGCAGGATAAATGGCTGCCGTCGGTGTTCGTCGCCAGCGGCGACTGCGCGGAGCGCGGCTGGAGCTTCCTGACGTTGAGCATGCCGCAGTGGATGATGGTGATTTTCGCCGCTTACCTGATTGTCGCGGTAGTTGCGCTGATCGCACAGTTGTTTAAACCGAAACGCCGCGAGCTTTTTTCCCGCTAAAAACATCAGGCTGCTCTAGCAGCCTGATGTTTATCAGCCGTTGCGGTCGAGACGATCAATAATATGATCTTTCCAGTCGCGCACTTCGCTCTCCCGCACCGCGATATAGCGCACCGAGATACGCTGCGCGTGCATCGCTAACTTCGAGCCACTCTGCAGCGGATGCCACGCCGGCAGCCCTTTCCCTTCGCCCAGCAGGCGATAGGCGCAGGTGTAGGGCAGCCAGTTAAACTGCGTCAGATTTTCGCGCGTCAGCTTAATGCAGTCCTCTTCATATTCGAAGCGTTGCTCGTAGTTGCGGCACTGGCAGGTTTTGATATTGAGCTGATTGCAGGCGACGTTGGTAAAGTAGATCTCGTTCGTGTCGGCATCCTGCAGCTTATTGAGGCAGCACTGGCCGCAACCATCGCACAAGGATTCCCACTCGTCGTCGTTCATTTGATCGAGGCGTTTCGTCTGCCAAAAAGTAATTTCACTCATGATGGTTGCATCCGGTTTTAGTCACAAAACCGCACCTTATATCGGGTCAGGCGTGGCGTTGCAAGTTTTTACAGCACGCGCGTGTTAATGCCGTGTGCGGCCAGCGACACTTCCAGCGTGTCGACGGAACGCATCGGGCCGACACCTTCCGGCGTGCCGGTCAGCACCACGTCGCCCGCGCACAGGGTAAAGTACTGACTCATATAGGCGATAAGCGGCAATATTTTATGGTTCATATCCGACTCTCTGCCATGCTGGCGCAACTCGCCGTTAACCACCAGCTTAAGTTAGGTATCCTGCGGATTGCCCAGAAACTCCGCTGATGGAATAAAGCCGGAGAGCGGGCAGGAATTATCGAAGCCTTTCGATTTTTCCTAAGGTTGCTGCCGACGCAGACCATCTTGTTCAAAAATACAACAAGGCGCCCTGTTACGATGCTGATACATGCTAATCCCATGCTCTGGTTGGTTATGATGCCAGCGACGCCGGCACGTTGATGTTTGCGCTTCAGCAGATCTGCACCCACCGTGACGGCCATAATAAGATCGTTTAGCAAAGATTCGTGTGCGTAAATTGTCAAAAAATCGTGAATATACGCTGTCGAAATGGTAAGTTTTTCGCTAGGACATTAGCGATAGAGAATAATGAACAGTAAAAGGCGCGATAATCGCGCCTTTATTTTGTTGCAAATCGTTATATAGAGTTATGCTGAGGAAGCGAGAAGCACTGATTATATTTACAGATGGATATGAATTAATATTTTTTCCCCGTCTCAAAATGAACTTTCAGCAAACTTTCGACCGGCGGCGACATCTGCAAATAATAGCCCTGCTCGCTAAGCGCCTGTTTAACTTTATTGATGTCGGCGTTGGCCAGTCTGTCGCGTTTGTTCAGCGTTAGCACCATCGCCAGCTGAGGCTTACCAAAGCCGCGCAGCAGCTCTTCGGGGACGCGGGAAAAATCGTCCTTTTTTTCAACGTAAAGATAAGTCTGGTCGCGCTTCGGGCTTCTGTAGATCACACAAAACATATTTTTTACTCGACTAATCTTGGATGGTGGCTTGCCTAGAAATAACAGTAACTATAACATGCTTGCAGAACTTCGAATATTCACCGGACGGGCCGAAATGACGATTTTATCGACGTTTGTTCGTCGGGCGAGAAAATAGGACTGAGTGCGACAGATGTCACAAACGCCAATCGAATTCAAAGGTAGTAGTTTTACCCTGTCTGTTGTTCATCTGCACCATCCCGAACCTGAAGTGATTCGCAAGGTGCTTCAGGACAAAATCGATCAGGCGCCCGATTTTTTAAAAAACGCGCCGGTAGTACTTAACGTGGCGGCGCTGAGCGGCAACGTCAACTGGAAACAGCTTCAGCAGGCGATCGCTGCCACCGGCTTGCGCATCGTCGGCGTCAGCGGCTGTAAAGACGAGGCGCTGAAGCGGATGATCGCCCGCGCCGGGCTGCCGGTGCTGGCGGAAGGCAAAGAAAGCAAAACGCGCAGCGAAGCGCCCGCACGTGCTGAACCCCTAGTCAGCAAAACGCGCATCGTCACCACGCCGGTGCGCTCCGGGCAGCAAATTTACGCGCGCAATGCCGACCTGATCGTCATCAACAGCGTCAGCGCCGGCGCCGAACTGGTCGCCGACGGCAATATTCATATTTACGGCATGATGCGAGGACGCGGGCTGGCAGGCGCCGGCGGCGACCACAACAGCCAGATTTTCTGCACCAACCTAGCAGCAGAGTTGGTCTCTATCGCCGGCGAGTACTGGATCATGGATCAAATCCCGGCGGAATTTTTTGGTAAAGCGGCTCGCCTCAGCCTCGAAGAGGGCGGGCTGACTATCCACACACTTAATTAGGCCCCTTTTCTTCTGTTAAGGAAATCAACATTTATGGCACGCATTATTGTAGTTACATCCGGTAAAGGGGGCGTTGGCAAGACCACGTCAAGCGCAGCCATCGCCACCGGCTTCGCGCAAAAAAGCAAAAAGACGGTCGTCATCGACTTCGACATTGGTCTGCGTAACCTAGATCTGATCATGGGGTGCGAGCGCCGCGTGGTTTACGACTTCATTAACGTTATTCAGGGCGACGCCACCCTAAATCAGGCGTTGATCAAAGACAAGCGCACCGATATGCTGCATATTTTGCCCGCGTCCCAGACACGCGACAAGGACGCGCTGACTCGCGAAGGCGTGGAAAAAGTGCTGAACGACCTAGCGGCGATGGGTTTCGACTTTATCGTGTGCGACTCCCCGGCGGGCATCGAAACCGGCGCGCTGATGGCGCTCTATTTTGCCGACGAAGCGATTATCACCACTAACCCGGAAGTCTCTTCGGTACGCGACTCCGACCGCATTCTCGGCATTATCGCCTCTAAGTCGCGCCGCGCCGAGAACAGTCAGGAGCCGGTAAAAGAACATCTGCTGTTGACCCGTTATAACCTTGGCCGCGTCAATCGTGGCGATATGCTGAGCATGGAAGACGTGCTGGATATCCTGCGTATTCCACTGGTAGGCGTCATCCCGGAAGATCAGTCGGTGCTGCGCGCCTCTAACCAAGGCGAGCCAGTGATCCTCGACACGAATTCCGACGCCGGCAAAGCCTATGCTGATACCGTAGATCGGTTACTCGGTGAAGAACGCACCTTCCGCTTTATTGAAGAAGAGAAGAAGGGTTTCCTGAAACGCCTGTTCGGGGGATAAATCATGGCATTACTCGATTTCTTTTTATCCCGGAAGAAGAACACTGCCAACATAGCCAAGGAAAGGCTGCAGATTATCGTGGCAGAACGCAGAAAGGGCGACAGTAAGCCCCACTATCTTCCGCAGCTTAAGCGCGACATTCTGGAAGTGATTTGCAAGTACGTGAAGATCGATCCCGATATGGTCACCGTTCATCTTGATCAGAAAGGCGACGACATTTCCATTCTGGAGCTGAACGTCACGCTGCCGGAAACGGAGGAAGCAACCAAATGACCGTGTCCTTTTCCTGATATTCCGCTGCTTCAAAGCAGGGGAATGTTTTTGCGTCAAATCTGCGACAGAATCGCCTCGATGCGGGTTTTAAACAGATGGCCGCGCCAGCCTGCCAGCAGCTCCGGCAAGCGCGTTTGCGGTTTGAGTCCCCAGTGCTGGTTCAGCATCTGATTAATCTGACGGCGCGACGCTAGCAGCTCCTGACTAAAACCGGTCTCCTCGCTCACTTCCTGCACCAGCGCCTTGATCGTCTTGAACACGCTCTTGTAGCGCGGATGATCCACTATGTTGCCCAGCGGCGGCGGCGCCTCTTCCGACAGCGCCTGCGCCTCAGCCACCAGCGCCACCAGCGTTTTGCCGTGGAAGCGGATTTCATGGCCCGAGAGTCCCAGATGATCCAGCTCGCCCAGCGAACCCGGCATAAAGCGCGCCACTTTCCACAGGTTCTCTTCGCGCACCACAAAGGTCACCGCCATATTTTTTTCGCGCGCGACGTTGAGACGCCAAGCGGCAAGCCGCTGCAGCACCGCCCGCTGACGCGGACGCAGCTGCCAAGCGTTGGTGATATCACGCCAAGCCTCCTGCGGCTGCAGCACATCGAGACGACGCTGGCACAGCTGATCGCACTCGCTGAGCGCCGCGGCCATATTGCCCGCCCCTTCGGTCAGCGCCATCAGCTGATGCGCGATTGGCAGCAGATAGTGCACATCGGCCGCCGCATATTCGCACTGACGCTGCGTCAGCGGGCGCGCCAGCCAGTCGGTGCGCGATTCGCTCTTATCCAGCATCGTCTGGGTAAAGTGCGCCACCATAGCGGCAAATCCCCACGACGGCGGCTGGCCGCTAAAGGCCGCCAGAATCTGGGTATCAATCATCGGCTGCGGCAGCACGCCGAAGCGGTGCAGAAAAACCTCGATATCTTCGCCACCGGCATGCAAAAACTTTTTCACCTGGGTGTCGCTCAGCAGCGCGATAAACGGCGGCCAGTCGCTGATGGTGAGCGGATCGATCAGCACCAGCTGATTGCCGTCAAACAGCTGAATCAGCCCTAGCTGCGGATAGTAGGTGCGGGTGCGGACAAATTCGGTATCCAGCGCCACCGCCGCATGCTGGCGGGCCTGCTGGCACACGGCAGCCAGTTGGTCATTTTGGTCTATCAGGGAATAATTCAAATCGCTTTTTCACCGCGACAGACTGCGCGCGGTGCTCCATCTCATCATCAATAAAAACGCCGGAAGTCGCCGGCGTTCAACCAGAAATCTGGCTTGCTTTCAGCTCACGCTGCGCTTAGCCTCATCACGTAGTTGGCGTCGCAGGATTTTCCCTATGTTGTTTTTAGGCAACTCGTAGCGGAACTCGATAATTTTGGGGACTTTATAGCCCGTCAGCTGACGACGACAGTGATCGAGTAGCTCTTCTTTGGTCAGAGTCGCCTCTTTCTTCACGATACAGACCTTCACCGCCTCGCCAGACAGATCGCTCGACACGCCAATCGCCGCCGCTTCGCGCACCTTCGAATGCTGCATTAAAACATCTTCAATCTCATTGGGATAGACGTTAAAACCGGAGACGAGGATCATATCTTTTTTACGATCCACGATACGCATAAAGCCCTTAGGATCAACGGTAACAATATCGCCGCTGAGGAGCCAGCCATTTTTCAGCACCTCCTCGGTCGCCTCTGGCTGCTGCCAGTAGCCCATCATCACCTGCGGACCGCGGATCCAGAGCTCGCCAGGCGCGCCTAGCGCGGCGTCATTGCCCGCGTCATCGACAATGCGCACGTCCGTCGAAGGCACAGGCAGGCCGATGCTGCCGGTGTGCTCGGTGATGTCGTAGGGATTAACCGAGACCAACGGTGAACACTCGGTCAGGCCGTACCCTTCCAGCAGATAGTGGCCGGTGAGCTTTTCCCAGCGCTCTGCCACTACCTTTTGCACCGACATGCCGCCGCCTGCCGAAAGCCGCAGGGTAGAAAAGTCGAGCTTGTTGAGAACCGCGGGTCGTTAAGCAGCACGTTAAAAAGGGTATTGACGCCGGTGAGCGCCGTGAAAGGAAACTTCGACAGTGACCTAACGAAACCCGGTATATCGCTCGGGTTGGTGATCAGCAGGTTTTGCCCGCCCAGCTCCAGAAACAGCAGGCAGTTCACCGTCAGCGTAAAAATATGATAAAGCGGCAACGCGGTGACCACATGCTCTTTGCCGTCGCGTAGCAGCTTGCCGTAAGTCGCCTTGGTTTGTTCGAGGTTGGCCTGTATATTGCGGTGGGTCAGCATAGCGCCTTTGGCGACACCGGTGGTGCCGCCGGAATACTGCAGAAAAGCGAGGTCGTCATTGGTGACGTCGGGCCGCAGATAGCACATCGTCTCGCCCTGATGCAAGGCCTGACGCAGAGTGACAGCGCCGGGCAGATGGTATTTAAGCACCATCTTTTTGATGTACTTCACCATAAAGTTCACCAGCGTCGCCTTAACCGTCTTCAGCTGATCGCCGAACCGCGTCAGGATCACGTGCTTTACCGACGTTTTCGCCACCACTTTTTCAAGGGTATGAGCGAAGTTGGAGACGATGACGATGGCGCTGGCGCCGCTGTCGTTGAGCTAGTGCTTGAGTTCGCGCGGCGTGTAAAGCGGATTGACGTTAACCACTACCATGCCCGCGCGCAGCACGCCGAACAGCGCCACAGGATACTGTGGCAGATTAGGCATCATCAGCGCGCCGCGATCGCCCTTTTTCAGTCCCAGCCCGGACTGCAGCCAAGCGGCGAAGGCGCGGCTTTTTTGCTCTAGCTGACGATAGGTAATCGGCTGCCGCATGTTGATAAAGGCGGGTTGGTCAGCATAACGCTGCGCGGCCTGTTCAAACAAATCGACCAAAGAGGTATAACGATCCGCGTTAATCTCGGCGGGCACATCTGTCGGATAGCGTTTCAGCCAGACCTTATTCAAGGTTTCACCTCGATATTCATGTTGTTTTTCCATCTTAACCCATTACTGCCTCAACCCATCCAGCCTGTTAACAGTATTTAACTCATTGTACCAGTCTGCCCGATCCGGCATGCCGAGGTTGCGAAGTGCATCACTAATTTTTCACTCGCTTATTCGCGGCAATAAAAAGCCCGGCCGCAGCAGCGGCGGCCGGGCATGAATCTCTTTAATAAATGGTTATTCGGTCAGGATTGTATCCACCTGCGCCGGTCCGCTGCTCATACCCCAGTAGGGGTTCGGTCCCCAGTAGCTTGGATGGCGCCGCGTCGGGCCATACCATATCCAAGGATCGATGGGCTGTGGCGGCGTGTTAATCTGCTGGGTCAGATGCCAACGCTGATAGCCGCACACGTCCACCACCACGAAGTTATAGCTCGCCGCGCCGATAGTGCCCTTCTCGGCGCCCCGAATGGCGCCGAGCACGGTGACATACTGATTATTCACATCGGTAGGATCGACAAAGTTATTGATATCGGCGTAGATGCGTCCGACCGAGACGGCCCCTAAGCGCGGACGTGCGCTCTCATCCAGCGGCTGCGTGGCGATCTCCAGACGGGTTTTGCCGTTGAGATTGGTCACCTTGACCACTTTACCGCCGAAGCGGGATTCCTGACCGACATAGAGCGATGGATCTTTCATCACGCGCACCAAATCCTGCTGAGGAAGCGCAGAGCCTCCTTTAATTGAATCCGGCACCGTCACGCAGCCGCTCAGTAGCAGCGCGCAGCCTAACAACATACCGGACAGATCTTTTTGACATACTGACATAGACATTCTCCTAAAAGATGTTGATTAGACTAGCGCCGTGACAATAAGTTGCGCTGCAATCAGCGGCTAGGCAACTTTTTCCACGCCACTTCATTACGCAGATAAGTCGGCGCGGCGTGCTCTGGCACCACGGTGTCGCCGCGCTGCCAGGCCTGCTGTGCCAGCGGCAGCATATCTTCCGCGGCGGGCAGCTCCACGCCGCTCGCTTTCAGGGTTAAGGTATGGCGCTGCTGCAACTGCGGCCAGACCTGCCAGCCGGTGCCAGCAGTAAACCATTCGCCTTCCAGCGCCTGCATGCGCGCCAGCGCCGCCTCCAGCGAGAGCACGCTTTCGCTCGCTTCGCCCTGCCAGACGCCCTGCTCGTCGCGCTGATACTCCGCCCAGTAGACTTCGCTCATGCGCGCGTCGATCGCCGTCAGCACGCGCGCTGCGCCCTGCTGACGAAAAGCGCCCTGCGCCAGCGTCGCTAGCGTCGAAATGCCGATCATAGGCAGCATGGCGCCCAGCGCGAGGCCCAGCGCGAGGCCAATGCCGATGCGCACGCCGGTAAAGCTACCGGGACCACGGCCAAATGCCAGCGCGTCGAGCGCCTTCAGCTCCAGCTGCTGCGCCTGTAGCAGCGTGTCGATCATCGGTAAAATACGCTGCGTGTGGTCTCGCGACGCGATTTCAAAATGGGCATCTATCTGCTGCTGATTAAGCAGCGCGGCTGAACAGGCTTCTGTTGCAGTGTCCAGCGCTAGGATTCGGGAAGACATAACAACCCCTCGGGTCATCTAAAACGGCGCACATGTTAGCACAGCCAGTGGAAAATTACTTTTTCGCTTGCTGCGTGAAGGCGATGGCGCGGCCTAAATCGAGGGTGCGCGGCGTCGGCGGTCCACTGATCGCAAATCACTAACACGCCGCGATCGTCGGTGCCGCGAATCAGGCGGCCGACGTCCTGCCTCAGGGTGATCACCGCATCTGGCAGCTGCACGGCGCGCTGCCGCGCAGGCGACAATCTTCCATACGCGCCTTGAGCAGTGGATCTTCCGGCGAGGTAAGGGCAGCTTGTCGATAATCACCAGCGACAGCACGTCGCCGCGCACGGCGACGCCCTTCTAGAAGATGCTGGTCGTCTACCAGCAGCGTGTTGCCCACCTCGATAAACCACCTCAGCAGCTGGCCCTTGCTGGTTTCGCCCTGCACGAGCACCAGCAGCGTCATACTGGCGCGAAACTCTGCCGCCAGCTCATGCATCATCAGGTGCGAGATGCAGAGAAAGAAGCAGCGCCCCTTACTTGACGTCAATCAGCGGTTTCATCATGCGTGCCAGCTAACTAACGCGCGCCGCTGGGGCGGTTCGGCTCCGGCATATTGCGCGGCACTTAGAGCAGCGCCGGACGCGCATAGTCAAACGGGCTGTTAAGGATCAGGTTTTTCGCCGTGCTAACGCCGAGCCGATCGGCGAAGTGGTGCATATCTTCATCTACCGCCAACGCCGCGGAGGTAAAAATACACGCCACTTTGCACGCGTCCATCACCTTACTACGCCAGTGTGCAGGAGAATCTCGACGCCGAAGCGCAGACTGCCAACGCGCTGCTGGCGGGTATCGACGCCCTGCTGACGCGCGTCGGCTCGGACAAGAGCAAGATCCTCGATGCGACGCTTTTTCTGGTGGGAAAAGCGGATTTCGCGGCGATGAACCACGCGTGAGACGCTTGGGTGTCGCCCGGCAATGCGCCGGTGCGCTATACCGTTCAGGCTAGAGAAATATAAAGAGGCTGGCATTATTCCATGCGGAACAAACAGGTGCCAACTTGGAAAAAATATGGCAGGCTAGCGCCCTCACTGATGTCAGATTTTATGCTGGATCATGGTCTCAACGCTCAGACTACACTATACGCGGGATGCGCTCAGCGCGCGTTTCGCTCCAATATCGCACTTGCCTTGGGCAATGCTGCTCACGTCCGGCCACGCTGAGCATGCGGATAACCGCTTCGATGTTCTCACCGCCGATCCACGCGCCACGCTGGTGACCCAGGGCGATGTAACGACGCTTGAGAGAGACGGAGAGACGCGTTGCTCCGCCGAGGATCCGCTGCGGCTGGTGCAGCAGCAGTGCGACGCGCTCGGCCTGCGTCCCGATGGCCGTGACGATCTGCCGTTTCAGGGCGGCGCACTCGGCCTGTTCGGTTACGATCTCGGCCGCCGTTTTGAATGCGTGCCGCAGCAGGCAGCAGACGATCTCGCCACGCCCGATATGGCCGTCGGCCTCTACGACTGGGCGCTGATCGCCGATCATCGTCTGCAACGCCTCACGCTGGTGTCGCTGGCCGACGCGCAGGCGCGACTGCGCTGGCTGCTGCAGTGGCCAGCGCGCGACGCCGCGCCTTTCTCGCTCACTAGCAGCTGGCAATCTAACCTGAACTACAGCGACTACGCCACACGCTTTCACGCGGTGCAAGCCTATATCCAGGCGGGCGACTGCTATCAGGTCAATCTAGCGCAGCGCTTTCAAGCGTGCTATCAGGGCGACGAATGGCAGGCATTCTGCCGACTCAACGCGTCAAACCGCGCGCCGTTCAGCGCCTTTTTGCGCCTACCTGACAGCGCCATCCTCAGCCTGTCGCCGGAACGTTTTCTGTCGCTGAAAGGCGATGAGATCGAAACCCGGCCGATCAAGGGCACGCGGCCGCGCGCGGTGGATGCCGACCTTGACCGGCTGGAGGCGCTGGCGCTGGCACAGTCGGAAAAGGATCGCGCCGAGAATCTAATGATCGTCGATCTGCTGCGCAACGATATCGGCCGCGTCGCCGCGCCGGGTTCGGTCAGCGTGACGGAGCTGTTTGTGGTAGAGCCTTTCCCGGCGGTACACCATCTGGTCAGCACGATACGGGCTAGCCTGCCGGCTGAGCTGCACGCCAGCGATCTGCTGCGCGCCTGTTTTCCCGGCGGCTCGATTACCGGCGCGCCGAAAATCCGCGCCATGGCGATCATCGAAGAGCTGGAGCCGCACCGTCGCAATGCCTGGTGCGGCAGCATCGGCTATCTCAGCCTGTGCGGGCGCATGGATACTAGTATTACCATCCGCACGCTAATCGCGGAGCGGCATCAGCTGTTCTGCGCGGCGGGCGGCGGCGTGGTCGCCGACAGCGAACTGGACGCCGAATATCAGGAAACTCTGTATAAAGTCAGCCGCATTCTGCCTGCGCTGACTAGAGAAGCTAAACGAACCCGCTGACGCTCGACGACTTTCTTACCCGTTTTAGTTTTATCCTGCAGCAGCTGAAAAAACCGCAGCGGTCGCCCGTCGGTCGCCAAGCAGCGGTGCTGGTGCCGATTGTGGCACGCGACACGCGGGCCAAGTCGCCTTTCCCGGCGGCATGTAGGACGAGAGCGACGCCGCGCCGATCGCCATCGCGCTACGGGAAGCGCAGGAAGAGGTGGGCATCGACCCCGCCAGGTAAAGGTGATCGGCCAGCAGCAGTACCAGCTTCCGCGTGACACCAGCGGTCGGCTTGATTGCGCCTGACATTGCACTGCATACGAGGTGGAAAACACCTTTGAAATGCCGCTGGAAGAGGCGCTGCGCCTTAACCGTTACGCCGAGCTGTAGGTGCATCGCGCCGGTTTGCGTCATCCGGTCTGGTTCTTGGTTTACCAAGAGTATCTAGTTTGGGGCATATATGACGGCCGGCATTATTCGTTCCCTGAGTGAGCAAATCGCGTTCTGACACGCATTTTTCTTTATCCTACTATCTGAAAAAGTGGGCATCGGCCCGTCGAGTTCCCATGCGTTGGACCGATGAAAGCGAGCAAAGAGTTTGTCGATCTGCTGGCTGAACAGGGAAAACTTCAGCAGGTGACACGCATCGCCGTAGATATCTATGGCTCGCTTTCGCTGACCGGTAAAGGCCACCATACCGACATCACCATTACTATGGGTCTGGCGGGCGCGTCGCTGGCCACCGTGGATATTGACGCTTATTAAAGATGTCGAGCAGCGCGAACGTCTATTGCTGGCGAACGGCGCCCATGAAGTCGACTTCCCGCACGAAGGCGGCATGGTGTTCTGCAGCGAAAACATCTCTCTGCATGAGAATGGCATGCACCTGCTCGCCTTTTAAGGCGACCTGCTGATCCTAAGCAAGACCTACTCCGTCGGCGACGGCTTTATCGTCGACGAAGAGCACTTCGGCCAATCAGCGCTCGATGAAGTGAGTGTGCCCTAGTCCTTCCATTCGGCCAAAGAGCTGCTGGCACACTGCCGCTCTTTGGCCTGGCGATGAAGAACGAGCTGGCGCTTTACTCGCGCGCCGAGATCCGCGACTACTTTACCGACGTCTGGCAGACCATGCAGGCCTGTATCGATCGCGGCCTGAATACTGAAGGCGTGCTGTCGGGACCGCTGCGCATGCCACACTGTAAACCGTGTGTGCCGTTCTGCTGGTGGAAAATGATACCATTTACTGCTCCAGCATCTACGGCCCTCGCGCCATTTCCTTTAGCCAAACCTATCCCGAATACCGAACTGGCAATCAATAATTAGCGTATGATGCTGGCGACCGATAACTACCTGCTGAAGGGCTCGCCAATCCTGCTGCTCTGGACGCCCAAATCGCTCGATAAACACTCCGGCATTTTGCAGGTGATCAATATCGAGCTAATGAGCACCTATCTGCTGGAGCGATAGCTTCCCTAGGTCGAGCGGGCGATTTTCAACGGCGGCGGCGAGAGCCTAGAGTATGGCAATCCGCTGATTGAACCGACGATGCCTCCCGAAGATGAAGTCAGCTATGATCAGGCCTCGCGGCGCTATCCCTTCACCATTACGCTTTATGGCCCGTCGCAGCTGCCGTTGAGCCTGCTGATCGGCTATAGCGTCTGGCTGGCGACCGCCAATCGCATGATCCTGAGCTGGCGATCAGCTAGGGCATCACCGCGAACGAATTTATGGTCTATTGTCAGCCGCTAATTAATGCAAAGAGCGGCGACTGCGACGGCATAGAGCTGCTACGCTGGCACAATGCGCGCTAGGGCTATATCCCGCCCGACGTCTTTATTCTCCTGGCCGAGCGGCATAACCTGATCGCGCCGCTGCCGCTGACACGCTTCGTCATCGATAAAGTGGTGGCGTAGCTACCCAGTCTGTCGCGCTGTCCTTCATTCCATATCGCCATTAACGTCGCCACCAGCCACTTTCGCGATCGCTCTATCGTCGAGGGTCTGCACTAACTGTGGTGGCCGGCGAATCCGCTGCCGAAGTGCTGGGGAGCGTGACGCCCTGCAGGTTGTAGATCAGAAGGTGATTTCACAGCTGCAAAGCATCGGCGTACACCTAGCAATCGACGACTTCGGCACCGGCCACAGCTCGCTTTCCTACCTAAAGGATTTGCAGCCAGACGTAATGAAGATTGACAAGATTTTCACCGCCGCGATTAACGCCATGGTCACCGATATGTTGATTTCGCTGGCGCAGCGTCTTGAATATCAGCCTAGTAGCCGAAGAAGTGGAAACCACCGAGCAGGCTGACTATCTGCGCGAGCGCGGCGTGGATCTGTTGCAGGGCTATTTTTACGCGCGGACGATGCTGATAAAGGATTTTCCCGCCTAGCTGACGCAGCATCAGCGCAGCTGAACCCATAAAAAAACGGTGCAGATTCGCCGTTTAGATTGCCTGTAAGAGAGGATGCCTGCGCGGATGAGATGGCCCGATCGCAAAATCGCTTTACGCATCCCTGCTCGCTCGTCCCGCAACATCTCTGTTGCGGGACACTTTACTCTTCCGTCCATCTCACTCGCGCGTTGAGCTTCATCCTCTCATGTTCGATAAACTCTTCACAGACGTAGGTTGATTACTGCTCCTCTTCCTCATCCTCGTGCGGCTTATATTTGGTGACGCGCACTAGATCGACGCGGTGGTCGATCGCCTGCAGGATAGTAAAGTGCAGCGGCGGCAGATCGATCACTTCTCTGATAGATCAGGAGACCGGCCAGCTAGGCATGATCTTCATCCGGATCCACCAAATCGTTGACGTCAAACAGCTGCTGGTCGGTCGCTCCAGCCGTCGCCGTCGGCGATAATATCCGGGGTCTCATCCTCATCCGGGAATTCGCCGGCGATCGCTTCCAGCACGTCAAGCGGGGTAATCAAACCCTGTACTACGCCGAACTCATTGGTGACGATAACGAAGCTACCTTTCGCACGACGCAGCACGTCGAGTAGGTTAATCGGGTCTAAGGTTTCCGGCACCACGATGGCGGGCGAAGTAGCGGCAAACGTTGCGACGTCCATGCCGTGTTCAATCGCCACTAGCAGCTCTTTGGCGCGCACTACGCCGACGATCTCGTCTAGCTCGCCGCGACAGACCGGGAACAGGCTGTGCGGCGTATCCAGCAGCTGAATGCGTATCTTATCCAGCGGACACGACACGTCGACCCAAGAGATGTCGCCGCGCGGCGTCATAATGCTGCAGATCGAACGCGACGCTAGCGTCAGCACGCCGTTGATCATATATCGCTCTTCATCCTTAAAGGCTTCCTGCGGCATCGCCTGCGCCAGCGGCGACTCTTCGCTGATGGCGGGCTGCGCCGGACGCTGACGTCCGCCCATCAGGCGCAGGATCGCTTCGGCGGTACGTTCGCGCATCGGACGATGCGCCTGATGACGCATAAAGTTGCGCCGCGCGATCTGGTTAAACAGCTCGATAAGGATCGAGAAGCCGATTGCCGCGTAGAGATAGCCTTTCGGAATATGGAAACCAAAGCCTTCCGCCATCAGCGATAGGCCGATCATCAGCAGGAAGCTGAGACAGAGCACTACCACCGTTGGATAGGCGTTAATGAAGTTGGTTAATGGCTTCGAGGCGAGCAGCATCACACCCATCGCAATCACCACGGCCGTCATCATAATCGGCAGATGGTTGACCATACCCACGGCCGTGATCACCGCATCAAGCGAAAAGACAGCGTCCAACACTACAATCTGCGTCACTACCGCCCAAAAGCTGGCGTAGCTGCGATTGCCCTGATGATCAAGCTGACGGTTCTCCAGCCGATCGTGCAGCTCCATCGTCGCCTTGAACAGCAGGAACACCCCGCCCACCAGCAAAATTAAATCACGTCCAGCAAAGCTAAACTCGCCTAAGCTAAATAACGGACGCGTCAGGGTGACCATCCAGGATATCAGCGACAGCAGGCCCAGGCGCATCACCAGCGCCAGCGACAGGCCGATCAGGCGCGCCTGATCACGCTGTTTCGGCGGCAGCTTGTCGGCAAGAATGGCGATAAACACTAGGTTGTCGATGCCGAGCACGATTTCCAGTACGACAAGCGTTAATAAACCAGCCCAGATTGAGGGGTCGAAGAGAAATTCCATCATTGACTCCTGAACGAGAGACGACAGAGAGAACGATATCGTGCTAGCGCCTGCGGACGTGACAGAAAGGCAATCGGGTGGACTACGGAAACACCGCCGGGCGTGAGAGATAGCGCGGATGCGCGCATCAAAGCGGTTAAGCGACGTCGATGACAATCCATAAAAGGTGGGCTTATAACCCGTTACTCCTGAGCAATAAACAGATCGTTAATGTAACAGCCCAGTAAATTACGTCAAAAAATTTTCTTTCGTTTACAAATGATTCAGATGCAGTGGGATAGTAAAAATGCGATGTCGCAACGTCAGCCGTCGGATTACTGACGACCGTCACATATAATTATTTTTTCGCGCACTAAAATAATTGGCGACTTACTGATATTAAATAATACGTCCCGAGAATACCCTGACTATACAGATGATTTGCCTACGCTTGTTATAGGATAACCGTAGCTACAACTCATAATAGTTCGTCGACGCCAGACGAATCTCTTTAGCGAACGGAGGTAGCAAGTGACCATTGCGATAGTAATCAGTACATACGGCTGGGCAATCGAGCAACTGCTTAAAACCGCAGAGATGCTATTGGGCGAGCAGGAGAACGTTGGATGGATCGACTTTGTGCCCGGCGAGAATGCAGAAACGCTTATTGAAAAATATCAGGCGTAGCTGGATACGTCGAAAGGCGCGCTGTTTTTAGTCAACACTAAGAGAGGAAGTCCGTTACGCCGCTAACCGCGTAGTGCTGGACAAAGAGAATTATGATGTGATCGCCTGGATCAATATTCCCATGCTGGTGGAGACGCTGATGGCGTGCGACGACGATCCCGTATTCGCCGAGCTGGTCGCCATTGCGGTGGAAACCGGACGCAAAGGCGTGAAAGCGTAGAAAACCCAGCTGGCCCCGCAGCCGCGCTGTTCGCCCTAGGTGAACATATGAAAATCGGGCTGGCGCGTGTCGATCACCGTTTGACCATGGCTAGGTGGCGACCCGCTGGATCAAAGAGACCAATGTCTTGCGCATTATTGTCGTCAGCAATAAGGTAGTGAAATATCATGTGCGTAAAACCCTGCTGACGCAGGTCGCACCGCCTGGCGTCACCGCAGCGGTATAGAGTTTTGCCAAGGCAAAACTCAGGTGAACAACGCCGTCTCGGTTGATGAAAAAGATATCGCCGCCTTCCGTAAGCTTAATGAACGCCATATAGAGCTGGAAGTTAAGGTTTCGAACGATCCAAGACTGAAATGATGGACTTGGATTGCAAAGGTCAACGCGTAAAACGCTGCCAGATGCGCCTTCAGGCCAGTTAACGCTATCCTTCTGAGGAGAAGGGATATGATCGAAATAACCTCGCTACAAATCATCCCGATATTTATTGTCGCCTGTATTGTGAGTATGGGGTCGATTCTGGATGAGTTTCAGTTTCACCATCCGCTGGTGGCCTCTACCCTGATCGGCGCCGCGCTCGTCAATATGAAAACCAGCATTATTATCGGCGGTACGCTGGAGATGATCGCGCTGGGCTGGATGAACATCGGCGCCGCCGTGACGCCCGATGCGACTCTCGCCTCAATACCATCCTAGTTATTGCCGGCGGCCAGAGCGCGCGGGCATTGAGCTGCCGGCGGCAGGCCAAGTGCTGACGATTATCGTGCGTACCATTACCGTCGCTTTCCAGCACGCGGCTGATAAAGCGGCGGAGAAAGGCAACCTTGATGGCAATTTCGCAGATCCACGTCTCGGCGCTGGTGCTGCAGGCGATGCGTATTGCTATTCCGGCGCTGATCGTGGCCATCTGGGTCGGCACTAGCACGGTGCATAAGCACGGTGCATAACCTGCTCAGCTCTATCCCGGAAGTGGTTATCAACGGCCTGAATATCGCAGGCGGCATGAGTGTCGTGGTCGGTGATCAATATGATGCGCTCCGGCTATCTGATGCCGTTATTTTATCTCGGCTTCGTCACCGTGGCCTTCACCAGCTTCAACCTAGTGGCGCTGGGTGACATCGGCGTGGTAATGGCGGTGCTCTATATCCAGCTTTGACAACGAACTCGACTAAGGAACAGGTGACAACATGGTTAATACAACGACAACGCAAAAAAACTCACTCTTGGCGACATTCGCGGCGTGTTTATGCGGTCGAACCTGTTTAAATTCGAACTATGCAGGCGCTGGGCTTCTGTTTCTCTATAGTACCCCGGGTAACCCGCCGTTTCTACCCGGAAAACAACGAGGCGCGCAAATAGTCTATTAAGCGCTTAGTCTATTAAGCGCTATCTGGAGTTCTTCAATACGCATCTCATCTCAATACGCATCTCTATGTGGCCGCGCCGGTGCTGTGGGCGGGTCAGGTCACTATGGCGATGGAGGAGCAGTGCACGAACAGCGCGGAAATCGACGACGCCGCCATTAGCAGCATTAAAATCGGTCTGATGGGGCCGCTGACTGGCGACGGCGTGGCATACGGCTATCGCAAATGGATCGACATCGTTAGCGATATGGGCGTCGGCTTCCTGTAGAAATTCACAGAAAGGGCGTCGATTTTCAGCCTGTTTGTCATGGGCGCGTTAGTGAACAAGTAGACGCACGTCAACATCCCGCTGGTGGTGTCGCGTATTACCGATCAGACCGGGTGCCGCTGCTGCTCACCTTCACCTGTATATGGCTGCTGCGTCGTAAGGTCAATGTGCTGTGGATTATTATCGGCTTCTTCGTGATTGGCATCTTCGGCTACTGGATCGGCCTGCAGGCTCTGTAAGTTCCCTTGCCTAGCGCGCCCGTGCCCTGCCTCTTCCCTGCCGCATCGCACAAGGAGCACTGGATGACACTAACGGACGGCCTCATCGCGCTCTGCATCGCTACCCTGCTGCTTTTTCTCTATAAACGACCTCATCCTGCCGCGCCGCAAAGGGCCGACGCGCTCAAGCGTGGCGCGGCGGCGCAAACACAAAATCGACAGCCTGATATTTATCGGGCTGTCGATTTTGCTGTGGAATAACGTGACGCATCAGGGTCTGCAGCTGACCACAACCCTGCTGATGGTGCTCTGCGTTCTCGCTTTCTGGCTCTTCTAGCTGCCATCGCCCGACGCTGCTGATGAAGCTCAAAAGATTATTCTATCACAGCGTCTGGATATACTATGGGTGCATCCAGAGCCTCAACCTCTCTCAGGACAGCATTCTGGTTATGCAGCTGGAACAGCGTCGTTTGCTCATCGTCTTGCAGCAGCTCGACGAACGGAAATCGGCGTCGTATTCAAAGGTCTTCGATGCCTGCAGTTCGCTCCACACCGAGGGTTTTGCGCGTCAGGCGAAAGGGGTCATCTGCATCATCTCCGCGCTGTCGCCTAGCTCGCACGAGCCTTTATGCTGAACGGGCAACAAATTAAGGTCCTCTTTCGCCTGATCGAACTGGTGGCGGTTTTCACAGCGCCAGCTGAGGTTTTCAGGCTGCAAAGCGCACTGGCAAAGGGGACAGAGCAACATAGGCACTCTATCATCACGAGCACTGAAGTGCACTCCGTTCGCACCGTTATCGAAAGTGCAAAGCCTCGGTCTCTGACCGAGGCTTTGCAGGATTCGTTTTCAGTGGTGTATGGCACCGAGCTGCACGAAATCAGATAGCGGTTACGTTGATTGCAGCCGGGCCTTTCTGGCCATCCTGAATTTCGAACTCAACGCCCTGGCCTTCAGCTAGGGTTTTGAACCCGTTGCCCTGGATAGCGGAGAAGTGTACGAACACGTCTTTGCTACCGTCAGCTGGGGTAATAAAACCAAAACCTTTAGACTCATTGAACCACTTAACCTGACCTTTAATCTTTGCCATTTTCAAATTCCTTAGAGTGTTTGTTTTACCCGGAGGCAGACCTACAGAGAAACCAGAGACGTTACTGAATGAGGCACTAATCAAGAATCAAGGTTCGGCAAGGAAGCGGTATTCAACGTCAACGTTTTTACTAGTAACTTCTTTACTGAAGATGCCATACATAAACTAGAACTTTTGTACCTCGTTTGGATCTACGAATCAGTATCACATATCCGCAAATTAATGGCAAGGCATTTTTTAATCGACGCCGGACACGCTGCACAAAATTTTCAAAGTGAGCACACACTTTTTTCATTATTGGTACACAAGCTGATCATGCCTTAACCATAGTCGAAAAAAGGCAAGCCCTCAACGTCCTGATGAGGCGGATAACTGTAGCGGATAACCGCCTCTTCGTCCAACCTTGTTTGCTGTAACAGATTAATTTACAGCTAAATTATTGCATTTATATGGCATTTGTCTTTTACAAGCTAAACCTTAAAAACGCAGCGGATAGATTTTTATCCTGCATTCCCTCTTTTCGTTCGCTCCGATAATAAATGGTTTTGCACCAAAATCAGGAAAATAAAATTTAACCTTACCCCAATTAAAAGCAGAGTCGCGCTTATTTGTTATTACGATTTATTCTTTGATCCTGAATAAAATATCAATTGAAATCCAGCGCCCGCCTGCGGATAAGCAGCGCGCTTTAGGATTTTTCCTAGGTTATATTCGCAAGCGTTCGACTCTCTCCTATTCCCCACGGGGGAAACTGGCCTTTATCTTCACCGCTGCGCTCAATCGCGCGCGCTAATTCGGCTGGCAGCTCATCATCCAGTGATTCGTCAGCCCACGCCCCAGTTACCGGCAAGGTTAAGGACTGACCCATTACGCGCCATAATGAAACGGCATGGTCGGGCTTCATGTGGCTGCTCTGCATGAACCATTTCGATGCATAGGCGCTGATAGGCAACGCCGCCAGATTAAACGGACTGAGCCTGCGCCGGATCTGCGTCAGGTTTTCAAAAAAACCGCTGTCGCCGGAAAACCAGAAATTCAGCGTCTGGCTGCGTACCACCCAGCCGCACCACAGCGAGCGATTGTGATCGTACAGCGTGCGCATGCTCCAGTGGCGTACCGGCACGGAGGCCCTCTTCTGACTAATACGCCGCAGCGGCGGCAATTTTCGCTTTAGCCCGGTAAAGGGCAGCGGCGAGGCGCGTGAGGAGAGCGCGGGATAGATTAGCAATTAGCAGGTAACGCTGATTGAGGCGCCGCCGCCCAAACACCAGACGCGATCGTCAGCGCCGGCAAGATCGGCAGGCTGCCACCAGCGCGCCCGGAACTTCTCATAGCCCGTCTGAGGCTGAAAAGGCAGCCCTGCAGCTTTGCTGCTCTTTGCACCAGCGGTCAAGATCGCCAAGCTGACACGCATCCGGCTCCAGATTGCGGAACCCTTCCGGCTTGTGATGCGCTTTGCTGGGGTCGAACTAGGGATTTTGCAAGGTTAACGCTCCGGGATCAAACGGATAAAATCGCGTTTCTCTTCCAGCTCCTGTTTCTCCTGTTCGCTGTGCTGATTGTCGACCAGCCGACGCAGCAGCGCATTCTGCTTTTTCTGCCCTTCCAGCAGCTGGTTCAGCAGCGTGATCTGTTCGCTGGCGCGTACGCGTACGCTGGCCCGGTTAACAAAAAAACAGGCGATAAACGCTACAATAATGATTATTGTCAGTACGCCATAGTTAAACAGCGAACTAGACGTTGCGGCTAACTCGTTCATAACTGCCTCAAAAACAGAAGATATTGATGGGGGTCCATTCTACCCGTTGCGGGTGCGGGCTGTCGATGCTGCCCGCCGCAATACAGAATTCCCTGAATGCTTCGCTTGAGGCAATCTCTAATCGCCTCAAGCGACAAAGCGCGGCAAGCCGTTAATATTATGGTCGGCAGCAAACAGTGGACAGCTGCGTTATGTATCAAATGGAGACAAAATGAAAATCTTCATCCGGGCGATCCTTCTGCTCGCCGTTACGCCATTATCTGGATCGCCATGCTGTTTACTGGCTACGGCGTGCTGACCGATAGTAATAAAAACGCGGCGCATTTGGGCCTGCAGTGCAGCTACCTAACCGCGCGAGGTCTGATCACCGCGCAGTATCTGCATACTGACAGCGGCGTGATCAGCGTTACGGATTGTCCGTTGCTGAAGAAGAGCGGCGCGGTGATCAACAACTAAGGGAAGCGGGCGCTGGCCCGCTTTTTCATCAGAAGCCGTAGTGGTCGTAGTGGTGATAACCCATTTCGGCAGAGAGCGTGCGTGCCGCGCGATGCAGCATCGCGACATAATCGCTTTTCGCCTCTTCTAAGAAACGGATGGTCAGGAAAGAAATGCTCAGCCCGGCGATCACTACGCCGAAACGGTCGAAAACTGGCACGGCGATGCAGCGCAATTTCTCTTCCTGCTCTTCATTGTCTTCGCCATAGCCCTTGCTTTCATCTGATCCAGCACCGCAATCAGCGCCTCGCTGGAGTCGCCGTGGTGTGCAGCGAATTGCGGCGCCCGATGCGCGAGTACATGCGCAAATTGTAGAGGGAGTCGATCTTATGGATGTAGACGATGCTGTCCTCTTCCAGCGCGCCGAGGTGAATCGTCTCTTTGCTCAGGCGGGAGAGTTCATGCATCTGCACGCCGGCGCTGCGGATCAGATCGACGCTCTGCAGCGCTTTAGCGCCCAGCATAGCGCGGTCGTTACGCGCGGCACTATCGTCTCGCGTGCCGGGAACGCATTTAACATCTTTTTTGCTACTTTTTTGCTGCAAAAGCGGTGCGCTGCGCCGCACATTTCGTTAGCATGATGATATTCACCTACGTTACTTACCTCTCTATGCCCCCTACACCTTTTCAGGATGATCTATCGGTTCGCAGCGCTACGGCGTGATCTTTACTATTGCGCTGAGCATTACGATGGCAGTGCTTGACGGCGCCATCGCCAACGTTGCGCTGCCGACGATCGCACGCGAACTGCAGGCCAGCCTAGCGCAGTGAGTGTGGATCGTCAACGCCTACTAGATCGCCATTGTCGCCTCGCTGCTGTCGCTCTCTTTTCTTGGCGATATGCTTGGCTATTGCCGCGTCTATCAGGTCGGTCCCGGCCTGTTTATCGTTTTGTGCCCTCTCCTCGTCGCTCTCAATGCTGACGCTAGCGCGTGTGCTGCAGGGCTTTGGCGGCGCGGCTTTAATGAGCGTTAATACGGCGCTCATCCGCATCACGCTATCTGGGTCGCGGCGCTGATACTGGCCGAGCTAGTGGTGCTGGCGATCGTCGGCTGGTTATTCGTGCAGCGTCTGCCGGTCGATCTACTGCGCATCCCGCTTTTCAGCCTGTCGATCTGCGCCTCCGTCTGCTCGTTCTGCGCGCAAATGCTGACGATGGTGTCGCTGCGCTTTTTCCTGCAAAACGTGTTGGGCCGCGATGAGGTGGCGACCTGCCTGCTGCTGGCCACTATAGTGCTGGCACCGATTGCCGGGCAGCTGATCGAGCATGTGCACGCCGGACTGCTTGGCAGGCTGGGGCGCGTTGTTCGCGGCGGGATTGTTTCTTCTAGCGCTGCTGCCGGTGCCGCCGCACTCTTCAGCCAGTAGGCTGCGCGCATAGAAAAGGCGACTCCAAGGAATCGCCTTTTTGCTGGCTATGCAGTTAATTCAGATACTGCCCGCTGCGCAGCGCTTCGATACGTTTATCCAGCGGCGGGTGCGACATAAACAGCTCGCTCAGGGATTTGTTTTTGCCGTTGATGCATAACGCCATCATGTTGCTCGGCTCCTGCGGCTCATCGCTGGTTTTCAGACGCTGCAGCGCGGCGATCATCTTCTCGCGACCCACCAGCTTCGCAGAGCCGGCGTCGGCGTAGAACTCGCGGTAACGCGAGAACCACATGGTAATGATGCTGGCCAGAATACCGAACACCAACTCCAGCACCGTCGCCACCGCAAAGTAGACCAGCGGATTACCGTTGCTGCTCTCTTCGCCGTCGCGGTTGCCGGAGAGGAAGCCCGAAGCCACCTGCGCGATAATACGCGATATAAAGATCACGAAGGTGTTCACGATGCCCTGAATCAGCGTCATGGTCACCATATCGCCGTTGGCGATATGGGTGATCTCGTGCGCCAGCACTGCTTCGGCTTCATCGCGGCTCATATTCTGCAGCAGGCCGGTGGAAACCGCTACCAGTGAAGAGTCGCGGCGCGCGCCGGTGGCGAAGGCGTTGATATCCGGCGCATGGTAGATGGCTATCTGCGGCATGGCGATGCCCGCCTGCTGCGCCTCACGGCCTACCGTCTGCATCAGCCAGCGTTCCGTTTCATTACGGGGTTGTTCAATTACTTCACCGCCAACCGAACGCAACGCCATCCACTTCGATATCAGCAGTGAAACAAACGCACCGCTAAAGCCAAACAGGCCCGCCATAATCATCAGGCCCTGAACACTGCTTGACCGGATCCCTGTGAGGCTGAGGATCAGCCCAAAGACCAACATCACCGCTAAGTTGGTCACGAGGAAAAGAGCAATACGCATCATAAAAGTTCATCATCCTCGGTTATTCATGCTCTGACTACGCGGAGCCCTATCCTATGGCCATCGCGCCGCATTTCAAGCGATATTAAGCTTTTAGTATCTAAAAAGACATAACTTTACATTCTGCCGCGCGCGCAGACCGTCCCGCAACAGCAGGTAGAAAAAGCACCGCGGCGCGGTGCTTTTCAAACCCGTTGTGCTTACTGCTCGGCGGGCTGCGACTTATCCAGCTGCGCCAGATCATTGGCGATGCGCACCGTTTCGTCGAGGTAAGGATCCGGATCTTTATAATCCTTCGGCAGATCGTCCATACTCTTTAGCGGCTTTTTGCCCTCTGCCTGATAGCGCGCGTTGATACGCTCCAGACGCAGCTCATCCTCTTTGTGGTTCTCTTTCTCGTGCTGAGCGAGATTAAGCGACACGATATTGCGCTTCTCTTTCATAGCGTTGAAGCGGGCGATATCCTCCATGATATACTGGAACTCGCGATCCTCGGCGATACGCACCTCGTGCTGTTTGGTCAGCTGCGCCACCAGCGGCTTGACGTCGCCGGTTTTGGTGTAGGTGGCCGCGTTGATGCTGTCCCAAGGCAACGCGTTATCTTCGAACTTCTCGCCGGTTTCCGCCGCTTCCATGCCGGTCGGCATTAGTAGATCCGGCGTGACGCCTTTACGCTGAGTGCTGCCGCCGTTGATGCGATAGAACTTCTGAATGGTGTACTGCACGGAACCGAGCGCAGGCCATTCAGGATGAAGCATCTTATCGTAGATACGGTTCAGCGAGCGATACTGCTGCACCGTGCCCTTGCCGAAGGTCGGCTCGCCGACAATCAGCGCGCGACCGTAGTCCTGCATCGCCGCCGCGAAAATCTCCGAGGCGGAGGCGCTAAAGCGATCCACTAACACCACTAGTGGGCCTCTATAGTGGACTACGCCATCTTTGTCGCTCTCCTCACACACGTGACCATTGTTGTCGCGCACCTGTACCACCGGACCGCTGGGAATAAACAGGCCGGAGAGGGAAACCGCTTCGGTCATCATGCCGCCGCCGTTCGTGCGCAGGTCGATAACGATGCTGTCGACGTTCTGCTCTTGCAGTTTCTGTAGCTGCACTTTGACATCATCGGTCAGACCAACGTAGAAGCCCGGAATATCTAGCACGCCGACTTTCTCTTTGCCGACGTTGTGCACGCTCATCTTCACCGCGCGATCTTCCAAGCGAATTTTTTCACGCGTTAGGGTGACAGTACGGGTTTTGGTGACCTTGCCCGCCGGCAGTACTTCAAGACGGACTTTGCTGCCTTTCGGCCCTTTGATTTTGGCGACGACGTCATCCAGACGCCAGCCGATCATGTCTTCCATCGGCTTGCCCGGCTGACCGACGCCGACGATGCGATCGCCGACGCTGATTGACTTACTCTTGGCCGCCGGACCGCCCACAACCATGTAATTGATCACCGTGTATTCGTCGTCCACCTGCAGCACTGCGCCGATACCTTCTAGCGATATGCTCATTTCGGTGTTGAACTGTTCGGTGTTGCGCGGCGACAGGTAGTTAGTGTGCGGATCGATTTCATGCGCAAATGTGGTCATAGCCAGCTGGAATACATCCTCGCTGTTACTCTGCGCCAGACGACGGATCGCGAAGTTGTAGCGCTTGGTCAGCACTTCGCGGATCTCTTTTTCATCTTTGCCCACCAGCTTGAGGCTGAGCTGGTCATACTTGACTTTAGTGTCCCATAGCGCGTTCAGCTCGGCCTGATCTTTCGGCCAAGGCGCTTTAGCGCGGTTAATATCGATCGCATCGTTGCCGCTAAAGTTCATTGGGTGTTTCAGCACGTCGAGCGCGTATTGGTAACGCTCGAAACGGCGCTTCTGCGCCAGATTGTAGAGATCGTAAAATACGTCTAGCTTGCCGCTGCGCAGCTCGTCGCCGAGCGTGTTTTTTTTATCTGCGTACTGAGCCACATCCGACGCCAGCAACACGTTGTGGTTGTAGTCGAGCAGATTAAGGTAGCGGTCGAAGATTTTCGCAGAAAATGCCTGATCGAGCTCGAACTGGCGATAGTGTGAGTGGGTAAAGCGGGAGGTCACCCGTTCGCTAACGGTGGGATCCTGCGGATCTTCGTGAAGCTGAGGGATCTGATCGGCGCGGGTAATATTCTTAGCGCCAAATGAAGGGCCTGCCAGCAGCAGGCCCGCAATTATACCGATTTTTAACAGGGTGTTCATGCCGGGGTCAGCCTCCGTTTCAGAACTGCAAGTGTTCTGCGCGCACAATCATTGCCATGCCGGAAGCGAGCTGTACCCGAACGCCGTCTTTTGACACTTCAAGAACGGTCGCGTCCATCGCACTTTTGCCTGCTTTCACTTTGATACTCTGGCCAGGTTGCAACGTTGAGGTATCGGTGATAGGTTTCGCTTGCGCGGCCGGACGCGGAGCCGGTTTGCGATCCTGAGCGGCAGCACGCGGTGCCTCGTCATCGACCGGTTTGCGCGAGGCTGGACGGCGCGAACGACGCGGTTCAGCGCCCTCTTGGCGTTTCGCGACTTTTTGCTGCTCGCGCTGCGCCTGAACGCGCGCTTTCGCCTCTTCCAGCTGCTGACGCGCATGCTGCACGTGCTGCTCGTCCAGCACACCGCAGGCGTTGCCGTCGAGATCGACGCGTGTCGCGCCGGCTTTGATGCCGTAGAGATAACGCCAGCTGGAGGTATAGAGACGCAGCGCCGAACGCAGCTGGGTCTTGCTCAGACTCATTTCGCCCTGAACGCACTCTACCAGATCCTGAAAGATACCAATTTTGAGCGGACGGGCTTCACCTTCGGTGCTAAAGCAGTTTGGGAAACGTTCCGCCAGAAATGCGATCACTTCTTTACTACTATTCAACTTAGGTTGATTTTCCATGGAATTTCCTGATTACAACGGATTTGCCGACCAGAGCAGGTATAAACAGGCGACATTATAATGACAACATCGCCAAATGCCATGCGATCCAGTCGATTAGCTGCGCGACAGCTGCAAAAATTTTTTGATATCGATGTCTACTACACGTCGCAAAGCCCATCAGTCAGTGCAACCAACCCAGTTTCATCCTCGCTGTCGAAGCGATTGAACACTATATGCTGTCTATATCTAGAACGCTTACCAGCGCGCCATTTACTTTCAGAGGAATCGCGATCTCGGCATTGCTGGCCGCGTCGCAGACGATATGATCTAGAAAGGCGTGCACGTCGTCGACGCATTGCACGTTATCCTGCGCCATCGCTGTGCCGCAGACGCCTTTGCCCACTGGAATGCGCACGCAGGCGATTTTGCCCTGAAAAGGCCTCAGCACCAAGATGTTGGCTTCCGTCAGCAGATAGCAGATAGAAGCCCGCCCAGTTCGCGCCCTGAAGGCGTCCATACAGCAGCGCGCTGAAATTGCCCATGGCGGCGAGAAACAACGTCTCGCCCGCCAGCAACGCGCGCATATCGTGATTCAAATCGGCGTAAAAGGCAGTTTTGTTCATTATTTAACCATTACAATTAACAACAGAGCGGCTTTATTTAACCGCCCGTTAAAACAAACACTAAATATCTATTGCCACAAGGTGAATCATAGCGTTAGTTGCTACAATCTTGGGTTTTCGTGGATCGAAACATGGGTTCCTTACGGGCGCCTCAGAAACGTGAAAACGTTTTTTTGCCCCGCCACCATATCCGCTTACAGCGACAAATATCTGGGCGAAAGCTGCACCACCCTATAAAAATTCACACCATCAGCCAGCCATTGCCCCACGCACGTTATCAGCGTTGTCCGCAATACGATACTTTTTTTTCCTTACCAGATGTGAAATCGTATCAGTCTGCCTACTGTCCACGCTGCCGTGCGCAAATTATCAGCGGCCGCGACTGGTCAATGACCTGTCTGATGGTGATAGTCGCTGCAATCCTAGTGCTGATGCCCTTCGCCTTTACCCTACCGCAGGTGGATATTCGCCTGCTTGACATGCGCATCAACGCCAGCCTGCTCGGCGGCGTTATCTAGATTCGGCCATCGGCTGGGTATGAACCTGCGGCCGGTGCGGCTGATGCTAGAAAAGGTCAAAGAGTGGGTCATGCTCGACATCTATCTAGTGAGCATCGCGGTGGCGTCAATTAAAGTGCAGGACTACGCGCTCGGCTGGCTGCCTACTTGGCGCTGACGGTGCTGAGCCTGCTGACGTTGATCCATCTCAACGTAGATCAGCTGTGGGAACATTTCTATCCGCAAAAGCAGTACGCCTTCGCACACGCCAAGCTGCAGGTCTGCCTCAACTATCATAATACCGGCCAGCCGGACGCGCGCGGCCGCTGCCCACGCTGCCATACGCCGCTTGATTACCGACGTCGCTATAGCCTGCAAAAATCCTGGGCAGCGCTGATCGCCTCAATTTGTGCTGCTGATCCCCGTTAACCTGCTGCCCATTTCCGTGGTCTATCTCAACGGGTCGCGGCGTGAGGATACGATTTTCTCCGGTATTCTTGACCTAGCTTCTGGCAACATGCCGTTAGCGGCGGTAGTATTTATCGCCAGTATTCTGGTGCCTTTTACTAAGGTGCTGGTGATGATGACGCTGCTGTTAAGCATCCATTTCCGCGGCGAGCAGGGTCTGAAAACCCGTATTCGCCTGCTGCGGGTCGTGACTTGGGTTAGCCGCTGGTCAATGTTGGATCTTTTTGTGATGTCATTAACCATGTCGCTGGTCAATCGCGATCAGCTGCTGGCTTTTACGATGGGAAACGCCGCATTTTACTTCGGCGCGGCGGTGATCCTGACCATTATATGGCCGTTGAGTGGCTCGACAGCCGCCTGCTTTAGGATGCACATGCAAAAAACGCCGACTATACCGACTAACGCTACGCTGCGCAGCAAACGTAAGGTTTCTCCATTCTAGCTTCTACCGATCGTCGCGATGCTGATCGCCGACTGGCTGCTCTAGACCAACTACAAAGAGCACGGTACGGTGACCACCATAAACTTCCAATCGGCAGACGGCATCGTGTCGAAACGCACGCCGATCCGCTATCAGGGCGTGGAGGTCGGCACCGTGCAGGACATTAACCTGAGCGACGACCACCGCAGGATTCAGATCAAGGCCAGCATCAAAAGCGATATGAAAGAGGCGCTGCGCGAGAACACTCAGTTCTGGCTGGTGACGCCGAAGGCCTCGCTAGCGGGAGTATCGGGACTCGATGCGTTGGTAGGCGGCAACTATATCGGCATAATGCCGGACAGCGGTAAGCCGCGCGAGAACTTTATCGCCTAGGATATCCAGCCGAAATACCGCGTCAACACCGGCGAGCTTCTGATCCACCCGCACGCACCGCACCGGATCTATGCGCGCTCAATTCCAGCTCGCTGATCTACTATCGTAAAATCCCGGTGGGACGCGTTTATGACTACAGCATAAACGGCAATACGGACGGCGTCACCATTGATGTGCTGATCGAGCGCCGCTTCAACAATCTGGTGAAAACCAGCAGCCGCTTCTGGACGTTTCCGGCCTGAACAGCGCGAAGGTGCAGCTGGAAAGCCTAGTGGCGCTGGTCAACGGCGTTATCGCCTTTAACTTGCCGGACGACGCGCTGCAGGCGAAGACCGATCAAAACTACTAGCTCTACCCCGATCTGGTGCACAGCCAGATCGGCGTGATGGTCACACTCGATCTGCCCGACAGCAATAACCTGAAAGCGGGCCGCACGCCGCTAATGTACCAAGGACTAGAGGTTGTCAGCCTGACGAAACTGAATCTGCTGAGCGGCGGCAAGATGACTGGCGAGCTAACCTGATACGCAGCCCGAAAGTGAGCCTGACCGACACCAATCTCAGCAGCCTGCTAACCGGTAATACGCTGGTGCCGGGCGCGGGTGACGGCGAGCTGCAGAACCACGTCACCGTGCTGCCTGCCAGCGAATCGCTGCTGCAAAAGCCCGACGTGCTGACAGTTAAATTTAGCGTGCCTGAAAGCTACGACATCGACGCCGGTCAGCAGGTGATACTGCACGGTATGAAAATCGGTCAGGTGATTTCACGCGAGCTGAATGAAAAGGCATCCTTGTTTATCGCGGCGATCGAGCCAAGCTATCGCAATCTGGTGCACGGCGATAGCAAATTTATCGTTAACAGCCGGCTCGACGTGAAGGTGCTGAGCGCCATCGCCCGCGAGTAGGTGGATGGCGGCACCGGGCAACAAGGGCGAGTTTAAATCCGCCTATCCCCTCTAGGCTGACGCCGAAAAAGCGGAAGAAGGCATTATCATCGGCGACTGCCCTTCCACGACGCTGACGGCGAACAGCCTACCGGACGTGCAGGCCAGATCGGTGGTGCTCTACCGTAAATATGAGGTTAGCGAGATTGTCGACGTCACGCCGCGTGTCAGCGCTTTCGATATCGCCGTGCATCATATTAAACTGGAATATTGCAAGTTGCTTACCAGCGAAAGCGTGTTCTGGGCGGAAGGCGGCACACGCGTACAGATTAACGGCAGCGGTCTGACGGTGCAGGCGTCGCCGCTGATCGGCAGCCAGATTACTCTGCATAATACCTTTGACGCCAGCAAGCTGTCGGAAGCAATGTCGATTAGCTATATCTGCATCAATATCGGCCAAGTCGAGTCGCTGTCGCTGAGCCGGGACAATAATCAGGTGGTGTCGCCGGAGATCTCCCCGGCAGGTGTTAACCACCTGGAAACGCTGCTGCATCCCTACGTCAACGCCGATCCCGGAAAAGGCGCGCCGGCGCGCAATTTTGAGCTGCAGGAGAGTACCATTACCGATACCGATTCGCGCTATCTGAATGAGCTGACGATCTATGTCGATGCCGCCGAGGCAGGCTCACTCTCTATCGGCACGCCGGTGCTGTTTCGCGACGTTGAGGTTGGCACCGTGACCGGCACTCGCTGGGCAAAACGAATTCTCTGCTGTGCTGCATGCCAATATCAGCCGCTGCGGCGTCAGCAACGTCGTCCTGACCCATTTCGACGCACGCGTTTTCGCCGGAACGGTTTGACACCGTGCTGCTTGAAGCGCCCTGTTCGGGCGAAGGGGTAATCCGTAAAGACTCAGACGACCTAGAAAACTGGTCGTTGAGCAGCACCGAAGCCATCGCTGCCACCCAGCACGATCTGAGCGAGAGCGTTTTCCATGCGCTGAAGTCGGGCGGCATGCTGGTTTACTCCACCTGCACGCTTAATAAGATTGAAAATCAGCAGGTGGTCGCCTAGCTGCTAGCGCGCTATCCCCATGCGGTGGAGATCGCGCCGCTTGACGGCCTATTTGCCGACGCCGCCCAAGCATTAACGCCGGAAGGCTTTTTGCACGTCTTCCCACAGCGGTTCGACAGCGAAGGCTTCCTTATCGCGCGGCTGCGTAAAACCGGCTCGTTGCCGCCGCCGCCCGGCTATAAGCTGAGGAAGCTGCCTTTTACGACGCTGAATAAAAAGATGGCGGCGGTTTACCTGCAGTGGAGCAGCAATCTGATGCTGTGGCAGCGCGACAAGGAAATTTAGCTGTTTCCGGCAGCGATCGCGCCGCTGCTCGACTGCGTGCGTTTCTCGCATATCGGGCTGAAGCTGGCCGAGACTTTCGCTAAAGGCCATCGCTGGCAGCATGAGGCGACGATCGCGCTGGCACAGTCCGATGCGCAAAACCCGTTCGAGCTAACCGCCGAGGAAGCGCTAAAGTGCTATCATGGACGAGATATCTTTCCTGATACGCCGCCGTCGCGCGATGAAGAGATCCTCAGCTACCAGCAGCCGCCGCTCGGCTTAGCAGTGCATTATTAGCTCACTCGTCAGGAGAATAAAAAGGTATGCTTGGCATGCTGTTGGCGTCAGTCTCAACAGATATTCAGCAGTTCTATTTCCAGCTGTTACGCGAGTCCGGCTTCGATGATGAACTGGTCTGGCTGCAGCAGGTGCTTGATGCTAAATAAGCGTCTCTTTAAACCCCAGCGCCCGCTGGGTTTTTCATTTTCACACCTCCGCCGACAAGATTCAGCAACAAGATAAAATGAATCAGGACGTCCCTGTCAGCCAACTATTATCTCACCGCACATCTGATACAGTTCGTTACTAGATATATCATATATCGCCCTGACGTTAGTCAATGGTGCCAACCCTTCCCTGAACACGTTGCGATTAAGGTTTTAATGACGGACCTTCGTACCAGCGGCCTTTCGTCAGCGGTTTATCCAGCGATATATTAAGCACATAAGTTGAGTCCGTCCGTCTCTTCAATCACCGCTAGTCACTGCTGCTGGTACATGGTGTCGCGAGCGATCAGGAACAAGAGAAAATCTTTCATGCCGGTCTCTTCGGTCAGGTTATAGAGTCGAGCCGCTAGCATGCGGCCCGTCGCTCGTTGCATCCGTGCTGCTTTAGGTCCAGACGCAGCATGCCTCCTCGCCAGTCTGACTGAATAACGCGATCGATCGATAACCCGCGCTCCAACCTGACAAAAGGCATTACGAGGTAGATATTATGGGTTAAAAATAGCGAAGCTAGTAGAAGTCGTTTGTTCACATGCAGGATAAATACAATCGAAAAAAAGACCGAACACGATTCCTGTATTCGGTCCAGGGAAATGGCTCTTTGAAAGCCGTGCGCTAAAGGTTGGCATTAATGCAGGCTATGACGCCTTGCAACTTAAGGTTAGACCACGTCTGCGGAAATGCCAGCGAACGGCCGGGCAGCGAAAACCGGCAGAATCAGATTATGATTCTGCCGGCAAAATCAGCCTAAGAAGGTGCGCGAAAGCGGACCGCGCCTTGAGAGAATTATTTATCGCACAGCGCCTGCGTGCGCTCGACAATCGGCTGCAGGCTCATCATCTGACCCGGGTGCGCTTTATCTTCCGCCTGGATCACCGAAATTGGCTGCGCTTTCACCTGACCGGACTTCACTCGCACTTCGGCTTTATCGTTAAGCGGATACTGCATCAGCGTGCTGGGATTTATGGCGAACAGCGAACCATCTTTCTCGCAGGTCAGCATCACTTCCTCACGGCTAAAGGGCCACGTTGCTTTGCCCACTTCGAAACGGCTGACGGTAACGATTTCGGCCGCTAGCGCTTGGCCACAGAGAGATAACAACAGCATTGTAGAGACTATTTTTTTCATCAATATAGCCTACCATTTTCACTCAGTCAAAATGGGTCATACTCAGGCTGACGATAGCGTGGCGAAGACGCCGACCGGACCAACCACTGCGCATGCCAGCAGCAGTTCAAGCTGGGTCATACGGATAAAATTTTGCTGCGCGCCCGCCCAGCACCGCCCCGCCCCGCGAGGCGGAAACACGGCAACAGCACATAACGATTAAAGAGCGCGATGGCGACCATCAGGATCACTAGCGCCACCTTTATCACCTGCAGCTTGCTGCAGAGACCGGCGTGGCCAGCCTGCGTAGGCTGCGCGTTGACAATGCCGGTGGGCCACGGCCAGAGACTGTAACGCGAAATACACATCATAGTGCGTATCGCGTCGCTGCGGCGATCGATTTTCCGCACTTCGCGCATCAGAATCGACAGCGGCAACAGGCAGCCCGTCCAGAACGTGGCGTCGATAAGATGCAGCGCGTGATTACGCTGCCGTAGCGCGCCGGCCAATCCTTCGCGCATCACCGCATGTCCGATCAGGGCTATATAGCCCAACTGCAACAGTACGCCGACCAGCCAAGCCTACCGCCGCTCGCCGCGCAGCAGGCTGGCCAGTCTGTCTAGTTTCCCACTGCCAAACGGCACCGAAGCACGTGCCGATAGCGGAGCGGCGCTAGCAGCGTAACGCCGCTAAACGCAGGCTCTACATCTTCGCTGAATGTCAGGATCAACGCTACCAGCTAGGCGGCGACTGTCTCGCATTGTCGGCCGGCTCGGACGATTTAAGGTGCTCATGCGCTAGCGTCGGCTGACTAAACAGCCACAGCGAAGCGGAAAGCAGCGCGGTAGCGTCTGATAAAATCGTTCTTTTTTGCATAGGATTATACTTTTAGCCAACGGATCGGCGGCAAAAGTGACATAAGCATACGCCGAGTCTTTTGAGGTGTCGAGGGCCGGCGATGCTATCCTTCGCTCTTGATTCGGACAGGAATAAGCATTATTTTTGCCACCTGTCTTCAGGAGATCCCCATGAGTCATAACCTCGCCCTGCTTTCTCAGGAAGAGAAAGATAAAGTCAACGTTGACCTGACCGCAGCCGGCGTGGCGTTCAAAGAACGCTACAACATGCCGGTGGTGGCTGAAATGGTTGAGTATGATCAGCCAGCGGCGCTGCGCGACTGGTTCCGCCAGCGTCTAATGAACTACCGCCAAGCGTCGCGTAACTTCTCCGAACCCAAACAGAGGTAAATTATGTTACGCTTAATCGATACCGAAACCTGTGGGCTGCACGGCGGCGCCGTGGAAGTGGCGTCTGTCGACGTAATCGACGGGCAGATCGTCAATCCCATGAGTGACCTGATCCTGCCGAATCGCCCCATCAGCCGTCAGGCGATGGCGGTGCACCGCATTACAGAAGCGATGGTCGCAGGCAAGCCAACTATAGAAGAGGGATTGACCGCTATTACGACAGCGCCTTCTACGTGACGCACAACGCCAGCTTCGATCGTCGCGTGCTGCCGGAAATGCACGGCGACTGGATCTGCACTATAGTGTTGTCGCGTCAGCTGTGGCTAGGTATCAAATATGCTGCGCCACAGCCTGAAGCTGGAGGTGACCCGCCTGCAGATCTGTACGCCCACCGCGCGCTTTATGACTGCTACGTCACCACCGCGCTGCTGAGCCGCATTATGGAAACCTCCGGCTAGGACACGGCGCAGATGGCGCAACGCTGCCAGCCCGCTAGCGTTGCGGGCGACGTCCTTGCCGTTTGGCAAGGACCGTGGTCAAACCGTCGCCGCTATCGCGCGCAAAGATCCGCTCTACCTGCGCTGGGTGCTGGAAAATATGCTTGACCTGCGCCTGCCGCAGCGGCGGGCGCTGCGCAAATATATCAGCGACGATCAGTAATCGCGCTGCTGCGGCAGGCTGCCCTGCGCCAGCGCGATCAGGAAGGTCATAGCGTCCCTCCTATTTCCCGCCGTGACCGGCATTCATGTCGGTGTAGAGCATCAGCAGGTTGGTCTTTAGCGCGCGCAGCTTCGCCACCCATTTCGCCGGCTCCCAGTACTGCACCTGCGAGTCATACACAGCCCGGTGGTCACCAGCATATGCGGGTAGGCTTTCGTTTCGACATTGTCATAAGGGCTGTACCGGCGGATATAGCGTTAAGAGTCCACCTCGTTGGGATAGCCCCACTCGTCATACTCGCCCGTATTCAGCGGAATCGACTCATCCAGCATCGTGGTTACCACGTTGACAAAGGACACCTGCGCCACTACGCCGTGAAACAGCGGCGGCGACATGGTGATCACCGCGCCTATCAGTAAGCCGCCTGCGCTGCCGCCCATGGCATAGAGCTGCTCGGGCTGACCGAAGCCTTTTTTTACCAGCGCCTGTGTCAACGTCGATAAAGTTGGTAAAGATGTTCATTTTGTTAAACAGGCGGGCGCCGTCATACTAGCGCTGTCCCAGCTCGCCGCCGCCGCGCACGCTGATTAGCGCATAGACGAAACCGCGTTCCAGCAAGCTGAGGCTGAGGCGATTGACGCTAAAGTCCGCCTCCATATTGCTGCCGTAGGCGCCGTAGCCGTAAACCAGCATCGGGTTTTTGCACGGCTGATAGTGTTTGCGGTGGTAGACCAGCGACACCGGCACTTCCTTGCCGTCGTGCACTGTGATCCAGTGATGCTCGCTTTTATAGTTATCTAGGTCGAAATTGCCGACTGCGCTTTGCTTGAGAATTCGCCGTTTGCCAGTTTCCATATCGAATTCAAACAGCTTGGTTTAGGCTTGGTAATCGAGCCGTTGCCGTAGCGCAGCTTACTGGTTTCCGGCGAGGGATTGAACGCCAGCCGAGTCACGTAAGTGGGATCGTCAAAGACGATGCCGGTGTCTTCGCCGGTTTGCCAGTGGATCTGGCGCAGGCTGGTCAGGCCGCGTTGGCGCTCCACAACCACCAGCTAGTCTCGGAACAGCTGGAAGTCCTCCATCACCACATGATCGCGCGGCGCGATCAGCGTTTCCCAGTGCGACTCTTTCAGCCAGCGCGTGCGGTAGAGGCAGAAGTTTTTTCCTTACCGGTTAGAGCGGAATGTAAAACTGATGCTGGTAGTGATCCAGACTGTATTTATGCACCTTGCGGTGCAGCAAAAAGACCTGCGGCGTAGCGTCGTGGAAGCCGGCGTCGATCAGCTGGATCTCGCTGGTATTAGTGCTGAACAGCACGATCAGAATAAAGTGGTTTGAGGTGGTTTTATGCACGCTGAGCGGCGTGCCGAGTTCATGGCGCCAGACCTGATAAGGAGCAGCGTCTGCTCATGCTTACGCACGTAGTAGAGCGTGTGGGAATCATTGGCCTAGGCAATGCTCGATGAGGTGTTTTTCAGCACCTCAGGATACCAGCTACTCTTATCCAGACGGCGAAAGCGAATGCCGCACTATCGCCGGGAGCAGCGTCTACTCGTCGGTGACGGCGCTGTCGGCGGGCTGACGATAATAGGCAGCGTATTCGTTGCTGCTCTCATAGCGGCTCGGTTAGCGATAGCCGTTATGCACGTAGATAACCGAGTGATCCTGCAGTGGCAGACGATCGACAATCTCTTTCAGAATACGGTTTTGCAACGGCTGCTGGGTCGTCATGATCTGCTTGCCGTAATTATTTTCGGCGTGAAGGTAGTCCAGCACCTCTTAGTTTTCGCGCTTGTCGTTGCGCAGCCAGTAGTAATTCATCTACGCGCATCTCGCCATGAAGGGTCATGGCGTGGGGGATTTTTTTGATGCCGTCAGTCGGACAGAAACGCACCTGCGGGAACGGACCGCCGATCGCCTGCAGCGCCTTGACGCCGCCGTTCGCTTCTGCCGGAAAGAATTTAAACTCGCGCAGGCCATAATACACGCCTATCATCAGCTCGAAAACGGTGCTGATGCCGGGAATAAGCGGCATCTGGCCTTCTAACGCAGCCTTGAGCAACGGCTCGGTAATGCCGGGGCTGATGACAAACTGCGAGCCTGCCTCGGTCACTTCCTGCAGCTGTTGAGTGTTGATCACCGTGCCCACGCCGAATGTTCCAGCTTGTTCACCACGATCACCGGCACTACAGGTCCAGTGGTCAGAATCGTTTCCGCACTTGCCTTCCAGTTCTTCATCAGTCCCCTTGCTTATCTATACCGGCGACTACCGCGCAACGCGCCATCAATGCGTTATTATCATACAGGACCGCCTTCTGCATCGTCTATCCGCCCTGCGCTGTTTTTGAAACTACAGTTCAGTTTTCTACGCGAAGACGTAAAAAAGCCCGCACGCAGCAGGCTGATTTTAGGTTTATTCGAACTCGTTCCAGGAACGGCCGTCTCGGGTGATCATCGCCACGGACGCCACCGGCCCCCAAGTGCCGGCCTGATAAGGCTTGGAGGAGTTACCGTCGACGGCCCAGGCGTCGATAATGGAGTCGACATAGGTCCATGCCGTTTCCACCTCGTCGCGGCGCACAAACAGCGCCTGAATGCCGCGCATCGTCTCCAACAGCAAGCGCTCATAGGCGTCGGCTAGATGCGACTGGTTGAAGGTCTCCGAATAGCTCAAATCCAGCTTGGTGGTCTGCAGCTTGTGCTTGTGATCCAGACCCGGCACTTTGTTCAAGATCTCGATATCGACGCCTTCGTCCGGCTGCAGACGAATGGTAAGCTTGTTTTGCGGTAGCTCGGAGTAGGAATCCTTAAACAGGTTCATCTCCGGGTTTTTAAAGTAAACCACGACTTCAGAGCATTTGGTCGGCAGACGCTTGCCGGTGCGTAGGTAGAACGGCACGCCCGCCCAGCGCCAGTTGTCGATATCGACGCGAATGGCGACGAAGGTTTCCATCGAGCTGGACTTGTTAGCGCCCTCTTCCTCAAGATAGCCCGGCACTTTTTTGCCCTGCACGAAGCCGGCGGTGTACTGGCCGCGCACGGTTTTGTCGCGCACGTTGGTCTGGTCGATGCGGCGCAGCGAGCGCAGCACTTTCACTTTTTCGTCGCGAATGGCGTCGGCGCTGAGGTCGGACGGCGGCGACATGGTGATCATGGTGAGGATCTGCAGCAGGTGGTTCTGGATCATATCGCGCATCTGACCGGCTTGGTCGAAGTAGCCCCAGCGTCCTTCGATGCCTACCTCTTCCGCCACGGTGATCTGCATGTGGTCGATGGTGCGGTTGTCCCAGTTGTTGACGAAGATCGAGTTGGCGAAGCGCAGCGCCAGCAGGTTCAGCACCGTTTCCTTGCCGAGATAGTGGTCGATACGGAACACCTGACTCTCGTCGAAAAATTTGCCCACCGCGTCGTTGATCTCTTTCGAGGTTTCCAGCGAGGTGCCGAGCGGCTTTTCCATCACCACGCGCGCCGGTTTCGCGTTCAGCTTCGCCGATCCTAGTCCCTTGCAGATGGCGCCGAAGGTGCTGGGCGGCATCGCGAAGTAGTTGATGGTGGTGCGCTTGTCCTGGTCGAGCATTTTGCCCAGTTTAGGAAAGTGAGAAGTGTCGTTGACGTCAAGATTGCAGAAGTCGAGGCGATTACTGAGTTTGTCCCACAGCGCTTCGTCAATATTCTCCTCCATAAAGGTTTCCAGCGCTTCACGCACCACTTTGGTATAGGCTGCTTTATCCCACTCGGCGCGGCCCACGCCGATAATGCAGGTTTCCTCGTGGATCTGTCCCGCTCTTTCCAGCTGATACAGTGAAGGCAATAGTTTCCGGCGCGCAAGATCGCCTTTGGCACCGAATATCACCAGATCGCATGCCTGGGCTGTTTGTGTTATCGCCATTTTCCTCTCCTCATTGCAGGATAATCCTGTTGGCGTTTGCATCCTCGTCCACCAAGTCCGTATTGTAATTTTCTTTCAGCACAATGTACTTATGTCAGGGGGTCAGGTAAACCGACTCGATGCGAGTCTACAGCGTTAACTCTGTACGGAGTCAGGCAGGCCTATGTGATGCTGCGTGCGCTTTTACCCTGTTTTGTGTTGCGAACGATGTCCGGCAAAACCTAATCCGGTTCAAATTATGACAAAAATTCTTACTGTAGATTTATCCTAGCTTGCGCGCGGTCATGGCGAACGAGGTATATTCACGCTTTTGTCCTCACTCAGCTAGCCATCGCTCGCATTGATAAAAGCGATAACCGTCATCCAACTATAAACATGCTGGAAAAAATCGAGGCGCAGCTTGCGGCGCTCAGCAAATCCGAACGTAAAGTCGCCGAGCAGATCCTTGCCGCACCGCAGAAGGCGATCCACGCCAGTATCGGCCGGCTGGCGCGCGTCGCGGAAGTCAGCTAACCCACCGTTAATCGTTTCTACCATCGGCTGGGCGCGCACGGTTTTCCCGCCTTCAAGCTGCAGCTAGCGCAGAGTCTGGCGAAGGCGCCCAGCTGGGTGGGCCGGGACGTCGGTGAGAATGACGACGCCGAGCGCTACAGCCATAAAATTTTTTTCGGCGCTAGCAGGCCTGCAGCGGGTGCGCGACCAGCTCAATCTCACCACCATTCGCAAAGCGATGACGGCACTGTCGCAGGCGCATAGAGTGACCTTTTTTAGCCTAGGCGCCTCCAATAAATTTCTACGTTTTAATCTGCCAGTGGTCTTGTCAGAGGATATTGTGATCCAGCGCATGAGTTGTATAAATAGTCGGCCTGACGACGTCTTTGTTCTGATTTCACATACTGGGCGCACGAAAAATATGGTAGAACTGGCTCGCCTAGTCGGTGTAAACGGTTCCACCCTAATAGCCGTCACGCTCCCGCTTCGCCGCTGGCAGAGGTCGCCACACTGGCGCTAACGCTTGATGTCCCGGAAGATACCCATGTCTATTTGCCTATGGTTTCCCGCCACTCACCGCGATCGACTTGCTCGCCACTGGCTTTATTCTCGAACGCGGCAGCGCGTTCGAGAAAATTTAAAGCGGGTAAAAGAGGCCTTAAAAGATTCATGTCTCGATAAGGCTGTCGCGACGGAAAACGCGGCAGCGCAAAAAAATTAACATCACATTCACAATGTGTGTCGTATCACAGGCTGCCCTTCAGTTAGAATGATGTTCATGCCCTTTCTATTTTAAGGGATACGCAAGATACGCAAATTTGTCAACGGAGTCCTTCATGTCAAGACGTCTCAGAAGAACCAAAATCGTTACAACCCTCGGCCCGGCTACCGACCGCGATAATAATCTGGAAAAAATTATCGCCGCTGGCGCCAACGTTGTGCGACTCAACTTCTCACACGGCACCCCGGAAGATCATCAGCTACGTGCGAACAAAGTGCGCGAAATCGCCGCGAAGCTGGGCCGCCATGTCGCGATCCTGGGCGATCTGCAAGGCCCGAAAATTCGCGTGTCGACCTTCAAAGAGGGCAAAGTGTTACTCAACGTGGGGGACCGCTTCCTGCTCGACGCTAGCCTGAGCAAGGGCGAAGGCAATAAAGAGAAAGTCGGCATCGACTACAAAGGCCTGCCGGAAGATGTGGTGCCGTGCGATATTCTGCTGCTCGACGACGGACGCGTGCAGTTGAAAGTGCTGGAAGTTCAGGGTATGAAGGTGTTCACCGAAGTCATCGTCGGCGGCCTGCTTTCCAATAACAAAGGCATCAACAAACTCGGCGGCGGCCTGTCGGCCGAGGCTCTGACGGAGAAAGACAAAGCGGACATTATCACTGCGGCAAAGATCAGCGTCGATTATCTGGCGGTCTCCTTCCCGCGCAGCGGCGAAGATATGCACTATGCGCGTCGTCTGGCACACGAAGCAGGCTGCGACGCGCAGCTGGTGGCGAAAGTCGAACGCGCCGAAGCAGTCGCAACCCAAGAAGCGATGGACGATATTATTCTCGCCTCCGACGTGGTGATGGTGGCGCGCGGCGATCTGGGCGTCGAGATCGGCGATCCCGAACTGGTGGGTATTCAGAAGGCGCTTATTCGCCGCGCACGTCAGCTGAACCGCACCATTATCACTGCCACGCAGATGATGGAATCGATGATCACCAATCCGATGCCGACGCGCGCCGAAGTGATGGACGTCGCCAACGCCGTATTGGACGGCACCGACGCCGTGATGCTGTCGGCGGAAACCGCCGCCGGTCAGTATCCAACCGAGACTGTTTCCGCGATGGCCAAAGTCTGCCTCGGCGCGGAGAAGATACCCAGCGTCAACGTCTCTAAGCATCGTCTAGAAGTGACCTTCGATAATGTGGAAGAGGCGATCGCGATGTCGGCTATGTATACGGCGAACCACCTGCAGGGCGTGACCGCTATCATTACCATGACCGAGTCCGGCCGCACGCCGCTGATGACCTCGCGCATTACTTCAGGCCTGCCAATTTTTGCCATGTCGCGTCATGAGCGCACCCTGAACCTCACCGCACTTTATCGCGGCGTAACGCCGGTCTTCTTCAACAGTGACAACGACGGCGTGGTCGCCGCGCACGATGCGATCAATCTGCTGCGCGACAAAGGCTTGCTCGTCGCCGGCGATCTGGTGATCGTGACTCAGGGCGACGTGATGGGCGCCACTGGCACCACCAACACCAGCCGGGTGCTGCGCGTAGACTAACGTCGCGCCTCACTGATGCACAATGCTGTAAACAACGCGACTGCCAAGCGGTCGCGTTTTATTTTTTAAAAAAGGAATCTGGATGCCCCACTATCAACCCGTCAGCAAGCTGACAGCAGGTCTGCTGCTGTTTCCGCTGGCGCTGGCGGTGCGCGTCATGGCGCCGCCTAGCTGACGGTGGCGAGTTGGCGCAGCATGTTCTGGCTGTTCGCGCTGCTGAGCGCTATCGCCTTCCTGATTTTATGGCGCGTGATGCCGGAAACCGCCGGAGACCGTAGCCACTCGGTAGCGCTGCCGCAGCTGGCGCGTGCTCGCATGGTGATGTTAAGCTCGTTCGCCATTGAGCTGGTGGTTTATTCCCATTCTGACCTAGGTAGCGCTCTCGCCGGTGATCCTGATGCATGAGGAGCACTGTCACACGTATGCACATGCGCTGCTGCAGCTGCCGGTGTTTCTGGCGGTGATCGCCGAGAATATTACGCTCGGCAAGCTGGCGAACCGTGTGCCTATCGAGCAGCCGGTGAAGTTCGCCGCTTGGCCGATTTTGTCGAGTCTGGACATCGCGCGGCTGGCAAACCTGATAGACCGCCACAGCTACCTATTCTTAACCGCCGGACTAAACCTGTACGCCTTCGGCGCGGGCATGGTCAACGCTGGACTCTATCGGCTGACGCTCTACGCCAGCGACGCGGCGATGTTGGGGATGATCAGCATTTTGACGCTGGCGACTGGCATTGAGCTGGCGAAAAGCGGCTACTTCAACGGTAGCAAGCCCTATTTTAGCCTGATCAACTTCGCCAGCGGCGCGCTCTGGTTTGTGCTGGTGGCGCTGTTCCTGCGCGAACATAAGCGGCGCGCGCAGGCGACAGTGCTATCATAGGCGTTAAAATCGTATTCATAGGCTGCTGCAAAAGTTGATACACGAGGACGGTACGTTGTCAGTAAAAGAAGAGCCGCAATTGAGGCCCTTCTGCTATTATTTACATGGATAAAGCTCTTTACGCTTATAAGGCTCGATATCCCCCTCTTTGCGCGTCTTCAGCAGCTTCAGGATCCAAGTGTACTGTTCGAGATGGGGACGCACGAAGACTTCCACCTCTTCATTCATGCGGCGCGCCAGCGTGCGATCGTCCGCCTCCAGCAGATCGTCCATCGGCGGACGCACGTAGATTTCTAGCTTGTGCGTCTTGCTGTTGTAGACCGGGAATAGCGGCACCACGCACGCGCGGCATACCTTCATCAGGCGGCCAACGGCAGGTAGCGTCGCTTTGTAGGTAGCGAAGAAATCGACAAACTCGCTGTGCTCAGCGCCGTGATCCTGGTCAGGCAGATAGTAGCCCCAGTAGCCCTGGCGTACCGAGCTAATAAACGGCTTGATGCCGTCGTTGCGGGCGTGCATACGGCCGCCGAAACGACGCCGCACACGGTTCCAGACGTAGTCCAGCAGCGGATCGCTCTGGTTATGGAACATCGCTGCCATCATCTGCCCTTCCGAGGCGAGCAGCATCGCGGGAATATCCACTGCCCAGCCGTGGGGCACGAGGAAAATCACATTCTGCTTTTCCGCCTGCAGATGGTCGATAATATCGCGGCCGTGCCACTCCACGCGCACGCGCACGCGCGCCTGGTCGCGCATCCCCAGCTCCGCCATCATCGCTATCGCCTGCGGCGCGGTGGCGAACATCTGGTCGACGATATCGCTGCGCTCGGCCTCGCTCAGCTCCGGTAAACAGTAGTAAAGATTGATCAGCGCGCGCCGACGTGCACCCTTAGCCAGTCTTCCCGCCTGCTTTCCTAGGCCGCCGAGCAGCGGATCTCGCACCTTAGCCGGTAGTAGCGCCATGCCCGCCAGCGCGCCAATCGCCAGCCAGCTGCCCCAGTATTGGGGGTTCAGGAAAGATGGTTTAAAAACGGGAATGAATTCAATATGCTTTTTTCTCGGGTTATCCATGCACTCGCCTCAATCAATGACGTTATAATGATAGTGGCGACAGGTAAATTTTCAATCTACGACGCAAACAGGAGAAAACCGACGCACGGGGCGTCGGTTTTCAGGCATGACACTAAAAGCAAGCTTTATTTGAAGCTAAGCTGCAGCAGATTGGTTTTCACCTCCGCCAGATAATTGATGCGCTCTTTGCCGATCAGGCCTTCCATGCGCGGCAACTTCGCCGTCAGCGGATTCACCGCCTGGTTATTGATCCAGATTTCAAAGTGCAGATGCGGCCCGGTGGAGCGCCCGGTGTTACCCGAGAGAGCAATGCGATCGCCGCGCTTCACCTTCTCGCCTGGCTTCACCAGCACTTTCTTCAGGTGCATATAGCGCGTCATATACTGACGGCCATGGCGGATCGCCACGTAGTTGCCTGCCACGCCTCCATTTTTCGCCACCACCACTTCGCCGTCGCCAACCGCCAGCACCGGCGTGCCGACCGGCAGCGCGAAGTCGACGCCTTTATGCGGCGCGATACGGCCGGTCACCGGATTAAGACGACGCAGGTTGAAGTTAGAGGAGACGCGATGCTGCTTCACAGTCGGAAAGCGCATAAAGCCGCGTGCCAAGCTCGAGCCGTTGCGATCGTAGAACTTGCCGTCTTCGGCGCGGAAAGCATAGTAGTCTTTACCGCCAGAGCACAGGCGCACGCCGAGCAGCTGGCTCTGCGCGCTTTTGCCGTCGAGCATCTCGCGCGACATCAGCACGCTAAGTTCGTCGCCGGCGCACAGCTTGCGGAAATCTATCTGCCACTGCAGCGCTTTAATCACCGCGCTCGCTTCGCTGCCGGTCAGGCCGGCTCGCTGCGCGCTGGCGGCGAAACTGCCGCGCACTTCGCCTTTCAGCACGCTGTTCCGCCACTCGCCCTTTTGCATCTCGGACTGCATGGTGAAGGCGCCTTTATTGCAGCGCTGATAGGTGCGAGTTTCGCGACGGTTGATCTCCCAAGTGAACGACTGCAGACTGCCGTCGTCGATCAGGGTCCAGCTTAGCTGCTGGCCGACCTGCAGGTTGCGCAGCGCTTTATCGCTGCTCACCAGCGCATTGATATCACCCAGCTCGATGCCGTACTGATTCAGGACGCTGCTCAGCGTATCACCGGAAGAAACGGTATATTCTTGTGTACCTGACGCGTTCGACACATCGCTGTCGATATCGTCCGCAGGCAGCTCTTCGGTCTGATCGATCGGTTCGCTGGCCTCAGGCAGCAGCGTACGTAGCTGGTTTTTATCGAGTTCGATGCTCTTCAAGATGGGTATCGCGTCATTGGCGGGATAGTAGACGTAAGGCCGCCAGACAGCGACGGCCAGAGTGACAATGGTTAAAGACCCCAGCATAACGCGGTGGGAGCGTGACAAATTATTAAATGCGAGGGCGACAGAGCGGGCTATCTGCTGCACTTTTACCTATTCCTCATGCTTCATTCAGGCAGCTCGCATACTGGCCTGACAGCTGTGAAAGGAACTTCACGTAGCTGTCCTTAGTAAGGCTGATATTCGTCCCCAACGGATCCAGCGTCCCTTTACGCACCCTGGTGCCGCGGGCAACCGCATCGATGACGGCTGGCCTAAATTGTGGCTCAGCGAAGACACAAACGGCCTTCTGCTCAACCAACTGTGTTCGTATTTGATTTAGACGCTGTGCGCCCGGCTGAATCTCAGAGTTTACGGTGAAATGCCCGCTGGGCGAGAGGCCGTAATGTTTTTCAAAATAGGTGTAAGCGTCATGAAAAACGAAATACCCTTTGTTGCTGACCGGCGCGAGCTGCGCGTTAATGTGCTTGTCGGTCACAGCCAGTTCATTTTCGAACCGCTGCAGATTCGCGTCAAGTTTAGCTTTGCTTTCAGGCATAAGTTCCAATAATTTGCCGTGCATTGCAACCACTGCTAGCCTGGATATTTGCGGTGACAACCACAGATGCATATTAAATTCGCCGTGATGATGATGGGCTCCGTCGTCATGGGCATCATCGTGGTGATCTTCGTCATCGCCTTTCAGCAGCAGCGGCTTCACCGCCGGCATCACGGCGATTTCGAAATTTTTACCGGCGGGCAATAATTCCGCGGCGGGTTTGGTCATAAAGGCCTCCATCTCAGGCCCGATCCACACTACTAAGTCTGCTTTTTTAATACGTTTTACGTCAGATGGACGCAGCGCGTAATCATGTTCGGAGGCACCATCCGGCAGCAGAACATCCACCGGCGTTACGCCGTCAGCGATGGCCGCCGCAATAAACCCTAAAGGCTTCACCGAGGCGACGACATTCGCCTGCACGGGAAGCGAAAGCGAAGTAGCCAGCGCCAGCGAAGAAAGGGTGAAAACTATACTCTTTTTAATGTGTAACATAATACGTTATTCTATCGTGACTTGGGGATGGAATGTGATATTATAACATTCGAAATTCTGTGCAACCTGTAAATAACAAACATGACCACACTCGTCACGCTTGAAAATATCTCCGTGCAGTTTACACGGCGTCCTGTGCTCTCTGGCGTTAGCCTGGTGCTGACGCCGGGACGCATCCTTACGCTACTCGGCCCTAACGGCGCCGGCAAATCCACGCTGGTGCGCGTGGTGCTGGGTCTGCTGGCGCCGACTTCGGGTCGGGTGCAGCGCGCCGCGAGGCTGCACATCGGCTACGTGCCACAGAAACTGCATATCGATCCGACGCTGCCGGTCAACGTCGAGCGTTTTATGCTGCTGGCGCGCAGTGCGAACCGCGCCGACATACTGCCGGCACTCAAGCGCGTGCAGGCCGGTCATTTGCTGAACGCGCCGCTGCAAAAGCTATCGGGCGGTGAAACGCAGCGTGTGTTGCTGGCGCGCGCCCTGCTCAATCAGCCGCAGCTGCTAGTGCTGGACGAACCGACACAGAGCGTCGACGTTAACGGCCAAGTGGCGCTTTACGATCTCATTGACCAGCTGCGCCACGAGTTTAACTGCGCCGTGCTGATGGTCTCTCACGATCTGCATCTGGTGATGGCGAAAACCGACGAAGTGCTCTGCCTTAATCACCATATCTGCTGCTCCGGCACGCCGGAAGCGGTGTCGCAGCACCCCGAATTTATCGCGATATTCGGTCCACGCGACGCTCAGCAGCTGGCGATCTATCGCCATCATCATAATCATCGCCACGACCTTCAGGGACGTATCGTTTTGCGCAGAGGGCAGGGTTCATCATGATTGAGTTGTTATTACCGGGCTGGCTGGGCGGTGTGATGCTGGCGCTGGCGGCCGGTCCACTAGGTTCGTTCGTGGTCTGGCGCAAAATGTCCTATTTTGGCGATACTCTGGCGCATGCTTCGCTGCTGGGCGTCGCCTTCGGCCTGTTACTGAACGTGAATCCTTACTACGCGGTAATCCTAGTGACCGTCTGCCTGGCGCTAGGACTGGTGTTTCTTGAGCGTCGACCGCATCTAGCGATCGACACCCTGCTCGGCATTATGGCGCACAGCGCGCTGTCGCTCAGTCTGATGGTAGTGAGCCTGATGTCGAACGTGCGCGTCGACCTGATGGCTTATCTATTCGGCGATCTGCTAGCGGTAACGCCAGAGGATCTCTGGGTAATGGGCGCAGGCGTGACTGTGGTGCTGGGGGTGATGGCGTGGCAGTGGCGATCGCTGCTGTCGATGACCATCAGCCCAGAGCTAGCGCAGGTAGACGGCGTCAATATTCAGCGCACACGACTGATCCTGATGCTGGTGACCGCGCTGACCATCGGCGCGGCGATGAAATTCGTCGGCGCGCTGATTATTACCTCACTGCTGATCGTTCCCGCTGCCACCGCGCGCCGCTTTTCGCGTTCGCCAGAGCAGATGGCGACTCTGGCGGTGGTAGTCGGCATTCTTGCCGTCTCAGGCGGCCTCACCTTCTCCGCCTTCTACGATACGCCCGCCGGGCCGTCGGTAGTGCTGTGCGCCGTGCTGCTATTTATCCTCAGCATGGCGCGGTAGCCTGCCGTCTGACTACTCATCGCGCCATGCCGAAGTGGCGGTAAGCACGCTGCGTGGCCATACGGCCCCGCAGCGTGCGCTGAATAAAGCCCTGCTGGATCAGGAATGGCTCAATCACATCTTCAATAGTTTCCCGCTCTTCGCCAATGGCGGAGGCCAAGTTATCCAGCCCCACTGGCCCACCGGTAAACTTGTCGATAATCGCCAGCAGCAGCTTACGATCCATATAGTCAAAGCCTTCGCTGTCGATGTTAAGCATATCGAGCGCGCTGGCGGCGACGTTGCCGCTCATCTCGCCGTTAGCGCGCACCTCAGCGAAGTCACGCACGCGCCGCAGCAGGCGGTTGGCGATACGCGGCGTGCCGCGCGAGCGCTGCGCCACTTCCAGCGCGCCTTCGTCGCTGAGCGGCAAGCCTAGACAGACAGCGCTGCGGCTGACGATATGCTGCAGATCCGGCACGTTATAGAACTCCAGACGCTGCACGATGCCGAAGCGGTCGCGCAGCGGCGAGGTCAGCGAACCGGCGCGCATGGTGGCGCCAATCAGGGTAAACGGCGGCAGGTCGAGCTTGATGGAGCGCGCGGCCGGTCCTTCGCCAATCATAATATCCAGCTGGTAATCTTCCATCGCCGGATAGAGCACCTCTTCCACCACAGGCGAGAGACGATGGATCTCATCGATAAACAGCACGTCGTGCGGTTCGAGATTGGTCAGCATCGCCGCCAGATCGCCCGCCTTCTCCAGCACCGGGCCGGAGGTGGTGCGCAGATTAACGTCCATTTCATTGGCGACAATATTGGCAAGAGTGGTTTTTCCCAGCCCCGGCGGACCGAAAATCAGCAGGTGGTCCAGCGCATCGCCGCGCAGTTTCGCCGCCTTGATGAAAATTTCCATCTGCTCGCGCACCTGCGGCTGACCGACATATTCCGCCAGCAGCTTAGGGCGAATAGCACTGTCAAGATTCTCTTCTTTGTTATAGCTGGTTGTAGAGACCAGACGGTCGGCTTCAATCATGACTTACCTCAAATAGCGGTGCGCAGCGCTTCGCGGATCAGGGTTTCGCAGTCTGCATTAGGCTTGCCAACCTTGCTGATCATGCGGCTGGCTTCCTGCGGTTTATAACCCAGCGACACCAGCGCCGCAACCGCTTCCGCCTCGGCGTCATTACTTTCCGGCTTGGCATGTGGCACGGTAAGCTTAAAGGCGGATTCGCCGGAGAAGAGGTCGCCATGCAGCCCTTTAAAACGATCTTTCATCTCTACCACCAGACGCTCGGCAGTTTTCCTGCCGACGCCTGGCAGTTTGACCAGTGCGGCGATCTCCTCTTTCTCCACTGCCGTCACGAATTGCGGCGCCGACATGCTGGAGAGGAGCGCCAGCGCCAGCTTAGGGCCGACGCCGTTGGTTTTGATCAGCTCGCAAAACAGCGCGCGCTCTTGCTTGTTATTGAAACCGAACAGCAGCTGCGCGTCTTCGCGCACCACAAAGTGGGTAAAGATCACCGCTTCGTGATTAAGTTCAGGCAGCTCATAAAAACAGGTCATCGGCATATGCACTTCATAACCCACGCCGTGCGCTTCGATCAGCACCCGCGGCGGCTGCTTTTCCAGAATGTTGCCCCGTAAACGACCTATCACCTGAACGCTTCCTTAATAAACGAGTGTGACGGAATTTATAACATAAAAAAGGCTGGATGAATATCCAGCCTGAAACGCAACGCGGTCGCTTAGCCTGGACGCAATCGCCCGCGCGTCAACAGCAGTTTGCTGTCGCTAACGCGCACCGCGTTCTGACTGACGTGACAGTGCGTAATAGCGATCGCCAGCGCATCGGCGGCGTCCGCCTGCGGATTGGCAGACAGATTGAGCAGCATGCGCACCATATGCTGCACCTGGCTCTTCTCTGCGCTGCCGGTGCCGGTAACGGTCTGCTTCACCTGACGCGCGGCGTACTCAAACACCGGCAGTTCAAGATTTACCGCCGCGACGATCGCCACGCCGCGCGCCTGCCCCAGCTTAAGCGCCGAGTCGGCGTTCTTCGCCATAAAGACCTGCTCGATGGCGAAGTAGTCCGGCAAAAACTGGGTGATGATCTCTGTGACACCCGCGTAGATCAGCTTCAGGCGCGCCGGCCGTTCCGTAGTATTAGTGCGGATACAGCCACTACCCAGATAGCTGAGCTGACAGCCGGTCTGCCGAATCACGCCGTAGCCGGTCACGCGCGAGCCGGGATCGATGCCCAAAATGACCGCCATTAAAGCGTTTCCGCGACCTCGTCGGAGATCTCGCCGTTATGGTAGACTTCCTGCACGTCATCACAGTCTTCCAGCATGTCGATCAGGCGCAGCAGCTTCGGCGAGGTTTCGGCATCCAGTTCCGCTTTGGTCGACGGAATCATCGAAACTTCGGCGGTGTCCGCTTTCAGGCCCGTGGCTTCCAGCGCATCGCGCACCGCGCCCAGCTCTTCCCAAGCGGTGAAAACGTCAATCGCGCCGTCGTCGTAGCTAACCACATCTTTCGCGCCCGCTTTCAGCGCCGCTTCTATCACGCTATCTTCATCCTGACCCGGCGCGAAGGAGATGACACCCTTCTTGCTGAACAGATAGGAGACTGAGCCATCGGTGCCGAGGTTACCGCCGGTTTTGGTGAAGGCATGACGCACTTCGCCGACGGTACGGTTACGGTTATCGCTCAGACACTCCACCATCACGGCAGAGCCGCCGGGACCGTAGCCTTCGTAGATGATGGTTTCCATGTTGGAGCCATCTTCGCCGCCCACGCCGCGCGCGATGGCGCGGTTCATGGTGTCGCGCGTCATGTTTTTGGACAGGGCTTTGTCCATGGCGGCGCGCAGACGCGGGTTGGACGCGGCGTCGCCGAGTTTAGCGGCGGTGACCAGTTCGCGAATGATTTTGGTGAAGATTTTACCGCGCTTAGCGTCCTGCGCCGCCTTGCGGTGCTTGGTGTTCGCCCATTTACTATGACCAGCCATCTTGCATATTCTCCGATCTTTAACATCGCATGGGCTATCTTGCTGGCGACCTCGCCTGCCGGCAGTGCTCGCAATCCTCACGTACAAGCGTACGCTCCGGTTCCTGCGCGCTGGCGGCAGCCGACCTCGCTGCGCCGCCGATAACGCCCAACCGTTTGAGTTCTGCGGCGCGTTCTATGGAAACGCACCGATTTTTATGATTCAGTCTGTCGCCGGCAGAGACGCAGCAATAGCTAAATAAATTCTTCAATCGCTTGGCGATTGCTTTAGGACCTAGTCAGAGCGGCCGCAGCGGCGGGATCGAGCCAGCGCCAGCCGAAACCAGTGCTCGCGATTGTGCGTCACGCCCGGCGCGTAGCGATGGCGATAATGCGCAAAGATTTCGAACTCGATCTCTTTGTGACAATCGTCCAACGCCAGCTTTTCGCCCTCGACGTCGATAGCCAGCTCTTCCAGCACTTTGCGCCGTGCTGCCTAGAGCCGGGTTTCGCCCGCTTCCAGACTGCCGGTGACCGGCTGCCAGAAACTGTTGTCGTCACGTCGCTGCAGCATTAACACCGGACTGGTATCCTGCGCGAAAATCACCACTAGAACCGAGATTGAGTGCTTATACCTCATTACTTATTCTCTGACTTTTCTTTTTTCGGCGCGATCTGAATGCTCAGATCCGCCAGCGCCGCCGGGTTAGCTTCGCTCGGCGCTTCGGTCATCAGACAGGCCGCGGCGGTGGTTTTCGGGAACGCGATAACGTCGCGGATGTTCTCGGTGCCGGTCAGCAGCATAGTGAGTCGATCCAAGCCGAACGCCAAGCCCGCATGCGGCGGCGTGCCGTATTTCAGCGCGTCGAGCAGGAAGCCGAACTTCTCGCGCTGCTCGTGCTCTTCAATTCCCAGAATGTTGAATACCGCCTGCTGCATGTTGCCGTTGTGAATACGCACGGAGCCACCGCCCACTTCGTAACCGTTGATCACCATGTCGTATGCGTTGGCGACCGCTCTCAGCGGATCGGCTACCAGTTCCTGCGCCGTCATCTCTTTCGGCGAGGTAAACGGATGGTGCATCGCCGCCAGACCGCCTTCGTCGTCTTCTTCGAACATCGGGAAGTCGATCACCCACAGCGGCGCCCAAGCGTTTTCGTCGGTGATTTTCAGGTCGCGGTCCACTTTCAGGCGCAGCGCACCCAGCGCATGCGCTACCACTTTGGCGCGATCGGCTCCAAAGAAGATCAGGTCGTCGTCAGCGGCGTCGGTACGGCTGAGAATCGCTTCCACGATCTCGGCATTGAGGAATTTCGCCACCGGGCTTTGAATGCCGTCGAAGCCGGCGGCGCGCACGTTGACCTTCATCCACGCCAAGCCTTTCGCGCCGTAAATTTCAACAAATTTGCCGTACTCATCAATCTGCTTGCGGCCCAGCTGGGCGCCGCCCGGCACGCGCAGCGCGGCGACGCGGCCTTTGGCGTCGTTAGCCGGACCAGCGAACACTTGGAACTCGACGTTTTTCAGCAGGTCGGCGACGTCCACTAGCTCCATCGGGTTGCGCAGATCCGGCTTGTCGGAACCGTAGCGACGCATCGCGTCGGCAAAGGTCATTTGCGGGAACTCGCCGAGATCGACCCCTTTCACCTCCAGCCACAGCTGACGGATCATGCGCTCGTTGATCTCACGCACCTGCGGCGCGGTGAGAAACGAGGTTTCAATATCGATCTGGGTAAACTCCGGCATGCGATCAGCGCGCAGATCTTCGTCGCGGAAGCACTTGACGATCTGGTAGTAGCGATCGAAGCCGGACATCATCAGCAGCTGTTTAAACAGCTGCGGCGACTGCGGCAGTGCGTAAAATTTTCCTTTGTGCACGCGGCTCGGCACTAGATAGTCGCGCGCGCCTTCCGGCGTCGCTTTGGTCAGCATCGGCGTTTCGATATCTAGAAAACCTTCGTTGTCCATAAAACGACGCACGAAGCTGGAGATTTTTGCGCGGGTTTTCAGGCGCTGCGCTATCTCTGGACGACGTAGGTCGAGATAGCGGTACTTCAGACGCGCTTCTTCGCTGTTGGTCTGGTTGGAGTCGAGCGGCAGCGGCTCGGCACGGTTGATGATGGTCAGCGCCTCGGCAAACACTTCGACTTCGCCCGTAGACATCTCGGCGTTTTTGTTTTTCTCATCGCGCACACACACGATGCCGGTGATCTGGATGCAGAATTCGTTACGCAGCTCAGACGCCAGCTGGAAAGCCTCCTGACGATCGGGATCGAAAAAGACCTGCACGATGCCTTCGCGGTCGCGCATGTCGATAAAAATCAAGCTTCCCAGATCGCGACGGCGGTTGACCCAGCCGCAAAGAGTGACTTGCTGACTTACATGAGACAGATTGAGCTGTCCACAATATTCTGTACGCATAACGTATCCTTTTAACTTCGCTAACGCTGCCAAGCGGCATCAGGCCGCGTAACCATTTGAGATGCTGCCGCAAAAAAGCGGTCATTATAATGGAAAAAGCCAAGCAGGATAAGTAGAGCCGCGCCAGACCGCGTATTTCGTCGCCGGTTTTTCCTGCACCGGGCAAACCAGGCTACCTTGTAGAGCAAAACAAGAAGGAAAGGAGACGCCGTGATGCTTCGCATTGGGCTGCCGCAGCGACAGCATTCGCACTGGAAACGCTGGTGCATTGAGGATCTGGCTGATTACGCCCGTCTGTTCCACTGTGTGGAGGGCAACATCACGCTCTATGCGCTGCCGCGCCTAACAGCGTGCAGCGCTGGCGCGATATGACCCATGACGACTTCCGCTTCTGCTTTAAGTTTCCGCAGACCATCAGCCATCAGGGACAGTTGAAGCATACCGACAATCTGCTGAACGACTTTTTGCGCCTGCTCGATCCGCTGGCTGATCGCATCGTTCAGTACTGGCTGCAGCTGCCCGCTGCGTTCTCGCCCGCCCAGCTCGACGAGCTCTGGCGCTTTCTCGACCGGCTGCCATGCCGCTTCAGCTACGGCGTCAAAGTGCGCCACGTCGCCTTTTTCGCCAAGGGCAAGGCGGAGCGCGCCCTGAACCAAGAACTGCAACAGCGCGGCGTTAATAGGGTGATCGTCGACAGCCGTCCGGCGCACGCCTCCACCTCGCAAAGCCTCGCTGCCCTGCACGCGCGTCAGCAGAAGCCGCGCGTGCCACCTCACGCGCTACGCACCGGCGATCGGCCGATGGTACGCTTTATCGGCAGCGACGACGTGGACGAAAGCGAGCGATTTTTTTCAGGTCTGGCGCGAAAAGCTGGCGCAATGGCAGGCGGAAAGCGACCCGCTGTTCTTTATCCATACGCCGGATATGGGACAGGTCTTTCCGCTGGTGCGGGCGGTTATGGCCCTAGCTGCAGGCGATTGAAGCCGATATCGGCGAGGGGCCAGCCTAGCCGCAGCAGGAGTCGCTGTTCTGATGAAGGAGGATAAGCATGGTTAGCTCGTTATATGTGGTACTAGGCGCACTGATGGTGATAAAATTAGCGCTGCACGTGGTGCCCTATCTCCGTCACTACCGGGCCGCCTTCGGCTCACGATCTGCGCGTGGCGATGCACATTCACGGCAACGCGGTCGAAACCATCCCGCTGACGCTACTGCTGGTGATGATGGAGATGAACGGCGCCGATATCTGGATGGGGCGCTGATCTTTTTCGCCGGCCGCGGGTATTGCATGCGCAGGGGCTGCGCCGCAGCGCGCTTGCCGAGCGTAAATATGGCATGATGCTGACCCTGTTCGCGCTGTGCTGCATGGTGGTGTTTAATATGATCTATTCCTCCCTAGGAGCTAGTGCTGACACTGCATTGACCGGCCGCGGGCGTAAAGGGTGCAGCCTGCCGCACTTTCTGCCAAGATAGCGGTCTTTCCATCTTCTTTACGGATTTACTATGTCTGACCGCGATACGCTATTTTCTGCCCCCATCGATAAACTGGGCGACTGGGCCTTTGACGAGCGCGTAGCTGAAGTCTTCCCCGATATGATTCAGCGCTCCGTGCCCGGCTACTCCAATATCATCTCGATGATCGGCATGCTGGCCAAGCGTTTTGTCACGCCCGACAGCCAAGTGTACGATCTGGGCTGTTCACTGGGCGCTGCCGCGCTCTCGGTGCGCTGCAACATTAAGGCGCCGGGCTGCTCGATTATCGCCGTGGATAACTCGCCGGCCATGGTCGAGCGGTGCCGTCGCCGTATCGACGCTTTTCGCGCCGACACGCCAGTTAACGTGATCGAAGCAGATATCCGCGATATCGCCATTAAAAACGCCTCGCTGGTGGTGCTCAACTTCACCCTGCAGTTCCTCGATCCCCCTGCGCGACTGCAGCTGCTGGAGAAGATCTGGCAAGGGCTAAAGCCTGGCGGCGCGCTGGTGCTGTCGGAGAAGTTCAGCTTCGAGGACGCCGAGGTGGGCGAGCTGTTGTTCAATATGCACCACGATTTCAAACGCGCCAACGGCTACAGCGAGCTGGAGATCAGCCAGAAGCGCAGTATGCTGGAGAACGTGATGCTGACCGACAGCGTCGAGATGCACAAAGCGCGCCTGAAACAGGCAGGTTTCTCTCACGCAGAACTCTGGTTCCAGTGCTTTAATTTTGGCTCGCTGGTAACGTTGAAATGATTGAGTTTGGCCGTTTTTATCAGCAAATCGCCACTGGTCCGCTCGCCAGCTGGCTGGAGGTGCTGCCGGCGCAGATCGCCGCCTGGCAGAAAGAGAACCTGTATGGCTTGTTTCGCAACTGGGAAAAGTCGGTCGATCATCTGCCGCTACTACAGCCGCAGCAGCTCGATCTGCTGCATAGCGTCAGCGCGCAGCGCGACGACCTCAGCGATCGCCAGCGTCAGGGGATTGAGAAGTTGCTTCGCAACCTGATGCCGTGGCGTAAAGGCCCTTATGCGCTCTATGGCACCGAGATTGACACCGAATGGCACTCCGACTGGAAGTGGCAGCGCGTCGCGCCTCACATCTCATCGCTGGTGGGCCGCGCCGTGCTGGACGTCGGCTGCGGCAACGGCTATCACATGTGGCGAGTGGTCGGCGCGGGCGCGCAGCTGGTGGTCGGTATCGATCCAATACAGCTTTTCCTCTGCCAATTCGAAGCGGTGCGCAAACTGCTGGGCGACGACAGACGCGCGCATCTGCTACCGCTTGGAATCGAGCAACTGCCTACGCTTCAGGCGTTCGACACCGTTTTCTCGATGGGCGTGCTCTATCATCGCCGGTCGCCGCTCGATCATCTGCTGCAGCTGAAAAATCAGCTGGTGAGCGGCAGCGAGCTAGTGCTGGAAACGCTGGTAATCGAAGGAGACGAACGGGATGTGCTGGTGCCGGGCGAACGCTACGCGCAGATGCGCAACGTTTACTTTATTCCGTCGGCGCCGGCGCTGAAGAGCTGGCTGGAGAAGTGCGGTTTTGTCGACGTCAAAATTGTCGACTATGCGGTAACCTCTACCGACGAGCAGCGCCGCACCAGCTGGATGACCAGCGAATCGCTGGCGGAGTTCCTCGACCCGCACGACGCCACTAAAACAGTGGAAGGCTACCCGGCACCGCTGCGCGCGGTGCTGGTCGCCACCAAACCTTAAGGGTTAGCGGCGCAAAGCCGACAAACACCATGCCCGTCTGGCGGTCCATCACCTTGAGCACCGCCGGACGGCGCAGGTGCGTGGCGAAGCAGTGGCCGCCGCCGATCAGCACAGCGTTCCACAGCAGCCCGACGCGATTTGCATCAGCGCTAGCAGGCTGCACCAGAGCAGCACCGACGCGCCCGGCGGAATAAACTGCGGCATATCTGACGCCAGCGGAAGCGCGCCAAGATCAAACCCTAAACAGCCGAGGTGATGCCTAGCGCCTTGACACTACCGCGTCGCCAGCCCTGCGCGGCGGCGGTGCGCAGGGCTGGCGCGGTATCGAAGCCGGGCGTCAACGTCAGAATGCTAATGGCGAACAGAAAGGAAAATAGTAAGGTAGCGGTCGTGATCATCTCCCTGAAAGGGTGCCGCCTATTTTAACCTACTTTAACAGAATTTTCACACAGACGCGCCAGTTCCACGCCACTCCGCCTCTGCCGGCCGATCCCAATGTTGATATTTATAGGCAGCGCTGAGAGGGCGCTCGATGGTGCCTTTATCGAATACTTCAGTTTCGTGCAGATAGCTTAAGGTACAGTTGCCGATGTCGTCCCACAGCTGGCACTCATCCACCGAGTGCAGCGTGCTGACCGGCGTCGTCGCCGTGCCGTGCAGCTGCCATTCGCGTGATGTTATATCATAGGTGTAGCGATATTTGTTGCGCGCCGTGATCGCGATGATCACCTGCCCTTGCGGATTCCACTGCCGGAGGCTTTCGCCATTGGTCAGCGCATCAGCGCCGCGCGAAACGCTTTTCGCCAGCCGCAGCTGCGCGTCTTAGTAGTAGGTGGTGTCGGTAAAGCCGTTTTTGCCCATGCTGGTGAATTTATCGGACGCGATGACAATATTGCCGTGCTGGCCGGTGAGCGAACTAATGGTGCCCTAACGGTTGTCGACCACCTGCTCCTGTGCCTCTTTCAGCACCTTCACTAGATAGACGTATTCCTCCACCCAGCCACCCTGCACGAGCGCGATATGCTGCTCCATGCTCAGGATGACGTTGCGCTCTTTTTTATCGAAGGTGACGTCGACCACCATCAGGATACCGCAGGGATCGAACTGTTCCAGCACCCGCTTTTGCGAGTCCACATTTTTGCCGAACTCGCCGGCGATCACCTGACGCACCACGCCTTTGGCGCTTCCACCCAGCATAATTCAGCTGTTGCTACTGGCGACGGCCCGCAGTGCGGGAGAGGCGAAAAGTAGAGCCAGCGCAAGCGCCGCAGTTAGAGAACATATCATAGTGTAACTCCGAGTGATCTCAATAACCTGAGTGTAACCGCATTGGCGGCTTCTGGCGCGGCCTGCTAATATTCAGCGGACAAAAAGAACCCCAGCAACATGACTGGGGCTTGGTACTTGCAAACATCACGTCATAAGGCGTGCTGCGCGGCAAAATCTCTGGTGATTCAGGCTACCCTGACGGTATTTGAGCTGCATCACACTTTTCATGGCTTTCACCACGTCGCTATCCACGCAGTAACGGCTGAATTCATCCATTTCCGTATCAGAACACATGGAGACACCGGCTTTTTGATAATGCATCGATGAGGTTACAAGACGGTTGGCCGAGCTGTGAACCTCGCAAATTCCGCTGTGGAGGAACTTTTGCAGGTTGCTGAGGCGCACGCCAGCACGACCAGCGAACCGACCATAATGATTGGACCTTCGCTCTGTTCATTAAGTTCCTTTAATAATGCAATTCCGTTTTCCGCGCTATGCTGCTGACCGGACGTCAGCACGCGTGCCACGCCTAGTGCGGTTAACTCGTCTAGCGCGCGGTTTGTGAGCTGTGGAAAAGATCGAACGCGCAATGGAACTCACCTGCATGCCGTCGCACAGCGCCATAATCTGCCGCATCCGTGCGCGATCAATATGCGCCTCTTCATCCAACATGCCGATAACTAGGCCGGGGAACCCCATCTCGCGGATGCGCGCTACATCCGATTTCATGATCTCGAATTCCCGCGTAGTGTAGTAGAAGTCGCCGCCGTGCGGCCGGATGATAGGATGAACCGGAATCGATATTTCACGTCGTGCCGCCTCCAGTGACCCAGCGTAAGGCGTCAGGCCGCTTTCGCGCGGTGCGGCGCACAGCTAGACGCGGTCGGCGCTGGCCTGCTGCTCCGTCTTGGCGCAATCCACGCCATAGCAGCAAATTTCTAGTGTTGTCATCTGTTCCTCCTTTACATGACCTCTAGCTCGATACAGGGCTATCGGTTAGTCTGGCAACAGAAATCAGTTTACGTGGAAAAAAGCGCATAGCATTTAATTTTGACCAACTGATAGACCGTCGTCACAGCAATAGTCTCAAAAGGAACAAGTACAGTGACCGGGAGGTGCTTCCGCTGTGTGGGTTGCGGACACCGATTTCCGCTCGCTCGACTGCGTCACTGAAGCGATAAAAAGCCGAGCGGACATGCGCGGCTATGGCGCGCGGCCAGCTAGCTTCATTGACACGGCGATGGCGCGCCTCGAACAGCGCTACTAGTGGAAAGTAGAGCCGGAATGGCTAGTAGTGCTGCTTGGCGTGGGTGAGCGGCCTCAATCTGACGATGCGCGTTATGACGCGGCTCGACGAGCGATCTATCGCGCCCTCACCCATCTATCCGCCGTTTTGCGGCGCGGCTAAGCTGGCGGAACACGAACATATCCATCTGCCGCTGACGCTGGGTAATAGACCTCAGCCAAGCTGATTCGCAGCTTAACGGCAAAAGAGAGGCTGCTGCTCTGCAAACCCGCAGAACCCCGGCGCCGCGACGAGCTGGAGGCGCAGCTCGCTTTTGCCCAACAGCACGATTTAATCGTCTGTTCAAATGAAATCCACTGCGATCTGCTGCTGACGCCCGGCGCGCGCTATATCCCCTTCGCCAGCCTGAGCGAAGACGCCGCGCAGCATCAAGCTGATCTCCCCTTTCAAGAGCTTCAACATCGCCGGGCTTGGCGCCTCATGCCGACCTGCGCGCGCTTTAAGCAGGCGAACTATAGCATCGTGCCGAATGTCGATATTCTGGCGCTGATGGCCGCCGAAGCAGCATCCGCGCGACGGCGGCGCCAGGCTGTCGGCTCAGCTCGGCTATCTACGCGTCAGCCGCGATCTACATGCGGCCTTGGGCAGGTGCTCGTTTTCTCCCTTTGGCAAACTGGTTTTTAACGAGATACCGGGCTGCGTCAGTACTTTGTCGCTGAGCAGCGCCATAGCGCGCAAGCCTAGCGTCTGGTGATCGCCGCGCAGCACGATTTCCACATGCTCAAAACCTTCATGGCGATAGCGTTTCTCTCTTGGCCAGGGCAGCTCTACGACGTCAATCTGCCAGCCGTTGAGCGCTAAAGGCTGGTGCAGCTTAAACAGGCGGATACGCCGGCCGTTGATTATCGCCTCTGAAAACTGGGTGCCGATTTTCGCCAGCCCCTGCTGCCAGCACTCCGCAGTACTGTTTTGATGGCAGCGTACGGCGATATGATCGGCTTCGAGCGCCTCTAAGTTTAATCCGAGGCGCTGTGCAAACTGTTACAGTACCGCGCTGAATCGCATTAAATCGCTCTCTAAATCCTCTAATTCAGAGGGAAAAGTGGAACTGGAAGTCATAAAACGCCTCTGTTTGTTTAAAAGTCTCGCCAGCTCTGCGCTGGATGCGATTAAATGATAGGGATCATCCGATTTGATAATGATTTTGCCGCGAAATCACATAATAAGCCCTTTTAATTCGGATTTATCTCCACTTAAGGTCCAGTAGTTTCTGGATGAAATTGGGTTAACAATATGAAATTAATGACATTCATTTATACAATGAGATAACTCTTGTTTGCTTGGCAAACAATTGCAGCTTCAGCGCCTTTCTTATAAATTTGGCCTAACACAACTACAAGGAATCGCTCTATGTTCATGCTCATTGTTGTCGCAGTCCTGATCCGCACTGATGGGATTTGCAATTTCCCGCTACTGGAGGGTGCGAGAAGATAAAAGCGTCAAAAATCCTCGTTGCCATCTTCGCCGTCGCTAGCCTCTTTTCGGGAAACCCCCGGCCAGACGCCGTTTTCCCTCACTCTCTCTGCCTCTGCGCGACCACTGCAGACGCAACGTGACATTTCACGTATACTTCTCTTCTTCTTTTCTTCTCTTCTTCTTTTTTCCATTTCTGCGCGGCCTGCGGGCGTACTGGCAGGACGATGACAATGGCTCGCTGCGCGGCAAACGAACATTTCAGCATATGAAGGTAATGCGGTGAATATTCAGGCTCTTCTTTCCGAAAAAGTCAGTCAGGCGATGATTTTAGCCGGTCCGCTGGCCGACTGTGAACCCCAGGTTCGTCAGTCCGCTAAAGTTCAGTTTGGGGATTATCAGGCTAACGGCATTATGGCCATGGCGAAAAAGCTGGGACAGACGCCGCGACAGCTAGCTGAAAGCGTAATGACCCACCTTGATTTAGCAGGCATCTCTAGCAAAGTAGAGATCGCCGGCCCGGGCTTTATCAATATTTTCCTCGATCGCAGCTGGCTGGCCGCGCAGGCGAAGCAGGCGCTGACGCAGCCGCGTCTCGGCGTCGCCGCCTTAGAGCCGCAAACCATCGTCGTCGACTACTCCGCGCCCAACGTCGCGAAAGAGATGCATGTCGGCCACGTACGCTCCACAATTATCGGCGATGCCGCAGTGCGCACTCTGTCATTCCTCGGTCATAACGTAATCCGTGCTAACCACGTCGGCGACTGGGGCACGCAGTTCGGCATGCTGATCGCCTATCTGGAGAAGCAGCAGAACGAGCACCACGAGGAGATAGCGCTGGCTGATCTGGAAGCTTTCTACCACGAAGCGAAACGCACCTACGACGAGGATGAAGCCTTCGCCGAGCGCGCGCGCGCCTGCGTGGTGAAGCTGCAGGGTGGCGACGAATACTGCCGCGCCATGTGGAAAAAGCTGGTCGATATCACGATGGGTCAGAATCAGCTGATTTATGACCGCCTGAACGTGACGCTGACCCCCAAGGACGTGATGGGCGAAAGCCTCTATAACCACATGCTACTTGGCATTGTCGCCGATCTGCGCGCTAAAGGGCTGGCGGTAACCAGCGAAGGCGCCACCGTGGTATTCCTCGACGAATTCCAGAATAAAGAAGGCGAGCCGATGGGCGTCATCATTCAGAAGAAAGATGGCGGCTACCTCTATACCACTACCGATATCGCCTGCGCCAAATATCGCTACGAGACGCTGAAGGCCGATCGCGTGCTTTACTACATCGATTCGCGCCAACATCAGCATCTGCAGCAGGCGTGGACCATCGTGCGTAAAGCGGGCTACGTGCCGGAATCGGTGCCATTGGAGCACCACGCCTTCGGCATGATGCTGGGTAAAAATGGCCATCCGTTCAAGACCCGCAGCGGCGGAACCATCAAGCTCGCCGATCTGCTGGAAGAGGCGCACGATCGCGCGCTGACGCTAGTGCGCGAGAAGAACCCGGAGATGAGCGAAGAGGAGCTACAGCAGCTGGCGGAAGTGGTCGGCATCGGCGCGTTGAAATACGCCGATCTGTCGAAGAGCCGCACCACGAACTACATCTTCGACTGGGATAATATGCTGGCGTTTGAGGGCAACACCGCGCCTTATATGCAGTACGCCTATACCCGCGTGCTCTCGGTGTTCCGCAAAGCGGGCGTGGACGTCGACAGCATCGACGCGCCGCTGACCATCAGCGAAGATCGCGAAGCGCAGCTGGCGACGTGCCTGCTGCAGTTCGAAGAGACCATCATGCAGGTGGCGCGCGACGGCACGCCGCACGTAATGTGCGCCTATCTTTATGATCTGGCGGGCCTCTTCTCCGGCTTCTACGAGCATTGTCCAATTCTCAGCGCGGAAGAAGAAGCTACGCGCCTGAGTCGCCTGCAGCTGGCAGCGCTGACGGCTAAGACGCTGAAGCAGGGTCTGGATACTCTGGGCATAAAGACCGTCGAGCGTATGTAATAAACAGCTGATGGGCTTAACGAGTGGATAGCATGGACTGAAAAGCAAAGTGTCCCGCGACAGGGATATTGCGTGCTGAGCGAGCAAGGATGCCTTGAGCGACTTTGCGATTAGGCCAAAGGTGGGAAAGGCGGCGAACTACAGCGTGCGCTGGGTGAACATCGCCACCAGCAGCACCATAATCGAGAGCGCGAGATTAAAGGTGAACAACATATCGAGGATGAAGGTGAGCAGCGGCAGCACCATCATCGACAGGATCATCATGATCAACCGGGACCGACGAGCACCTGCCATTGTGTGTCTTTCAGGTTATTCGGTAAACGCAGTTTTGCGGCTAGGTTAGCCATAGTTTTGCTTCTCTCCTGCAAAGTTCATATCCGCCGGAAACGGCAGATTTTTTGGTTTGTTCGGGATCAGGCCGCTTTCGTGCTTCCAGCGCCGCAGCTGCCAAACCCAAGCCAGCACTTCCGCGACCGCCGCATAGAGCGAACCGGGTATCCTCAGCGCTACTTCGCTTGCGCCTTTCGCCCGCGCTCATCTTCCTCTTCTTGTTGTACTGTAGCGCCACGGAATAGTGTGTCGGGTTAGTGACGATAACGTCGGCTTTCGGGATGTCGGCCATCATGCGGCGTCGCGCATCGCCGAGTGCATACGCCCTTTCACATAGTGGGCGATTCTGTTTTGTCCTCGGCGCGCTCTTCAGCCACGACAAACCTCAGTGAAAGGGAATTCTGAGCATAGGATGCCAAAGTGCGCATCGGTTAAAGCGGGAATTAAGCGGAGAAAAAGCGAGTTAATTTTGCCACAAGGCAAACGGATATCGATCGGGAGGCGTGGCACCTCCTGATCCAAGGGCGAGACCGGCGTCAGAAACCTAGGGTGTCGAATCATCGACCTAGTCCTGACTAGAGACGATGCCCGGCGCGTCCGCATGGATCTGCAGACCGTTCAGCAGATTGGTGGTGCTTTGCTAGCACTGTTCGGCGCTCACTTCCGGCATATTTTCCAGCAGCTGACGCTCTATTTTCTGAATCACATCCATCATGCGCTTGATGACCTGACCGGTCAGGTCTTAGAAATACTGCGCCATCATGATTTCAAGCAGCTGCTCGTTGGTAAATGAGGTGTGCTCCGGCACCGCCGTCAGGAACTGGCGCGTATCCGAAACCAACTCACGCGTATCCGCCAGCTCAATCGGGTTCTCGAACCAGAGTCCCAAGGGCCCTTCAGCTGGCTGGCGCTGGCTTCCATTTTATCCTGATACGGGGCTGCGCGGCTTCCACGCAGTTAAGGGCGAGCTTGACCGCCTAGGAAGTCATCTGCACCACGCAATCGAGACGATCACGCGCATCAGGGATCGCCTCCGCCACTTCAGCGATCGCCTAGTCTAGCCCTAGTTAATAATGTAGTGTGCCGTCGCGGCATTCTCAATTGATTGCAGAAGGTCGCTCATCTCCTTACATACCCAGTTTTTCGAAGATATTGCCTAATTTCTCTTCCAGCGTGGCAGCGTTGAAGGGTTTCACCACATAGCCGCTGACGCAGGCCTGCGCCGCCGCGGTAATGTTCTCTTTCTTCGCTTCGGCCGTAACCATCAGCATCGGCAGCTTGCCCGGCGCGGCGTCGCCGCGAATGGTCTGCAGCAGCTGCAGGCCGTCCATGCGCGGCATTTCCACGTCCATTGTCAGCACCTGTGGGTCGTAAATCGTGCGCGACCAGCGGGTCATGCGCAGTCGCCACCATCTCCATATCAAGATGGCTGTTGTATGATTTCGGCCATCAGCTGTCGCATCAGCGCGAAGTCGTCCACGCACATCACGGTGATTTTGCTCATCATCTTTTCTCCGTTAGTCCATAGACGGTTTGTCCGCGCAGCCAGAACTCTTTGTTGATCTAGCTGAAGTTCTCAAAGTGACCGGTAAATAGCAGGCCGCTAGGCTTCAGCAGCGGGACAAACCGACGCAGAATCTTCTCCTGAGTCTCTTTATCCAAATAGATCATTACATTGCGGCAAAAAATCGCATCGAAAGGTCCCGGCAGCGCCCACTCGTTGGCCAGCAGATTGAAATGGGCGAAGCTAACGCTCTTCGCCAGCTCCGGCTGCACGCGCACCATGCCGTCATGTGGCCCTGTACCGCGCAGGAAAAAGCGCTGCAGCTGCTGCTGTGAGAGCGTACGCAGCTCCTTCTAGCGATAGACGCCGGCCACCGCCTTCTCCAGAACCTAGGTGTCGATATCGCTAGCGTGCACCTGAAATTTGCCCGGCCCGGCGGCGACCAGCGTTTCCGCCAGCGTCATGGCAATAGATTAATGCTCCTCGCCGGTCGAGGCCGCCGCGCACCAGACGTTGAAGCTGCCGGAACGCTTAAGCGCATGTTCCGCCAGAATGGGGAAAAATGGTGCACCTTGCGGAAAAAGGCGGTCAGATTGGTGGTCAGCGCGTTTATAAACGCCTGGCACTCCGCGCTGTTGGCGTCGCTCTCCAGCAGCGCCAGATAGCGGTCGAAGTCGTCAATGTTCAGCGTGCGCAGGCGGCACACTAACCGGTTGTACACCATCTCACGCTTATAGTCGGCCAGCACAAAATTGCTTATTGGCAAATGCGTGGCAGAGTGAGGCATCAACGCAAATTGTTAGAAATATAAGGCGCGAAGAGAGGCGACCTGTTAGTCGGGCCGCCATTCGTATCAGGCGAGTTTCGGGGAGGTCGCCACTTTATTTACGGTGCCATGATCGTCGCTGCGCGGCGGAATCGCCCATAGATCTTTCAAGAAAGTCTCACGCCAGTGCGTGATGTCATGCTTGCGCAGCACCGCCATCATATCGTTGTAGCGCGATATGCGTTCCGTGGGCAGCATCGTCAGCGCCTTGTTAAGCGCGGCGGCGACCTCATCGCGATCGTAAGGATTGACGATCAGCGCCGAGGTCAGCTCGTTGGCTGCGCCGGCGAAACGCGACAGTACTAGTACGCCCGGATCATCCGGGTCCTGCGCGGCGACATACTCCTTCGCCACTAGGTTCATCCCATCTCGCAGCGGCGTCACCAGCCCGACGTCGGTCAGACGGAAGATCTTCATCAGCAGACGATGGTCGAAGTGCTGGTTGAGATAGTAAAGCGGCGTCCAGCCCAGCGTGCCGTACTTGCCGTTGATGCGTCCTGCTTCTGTCTCTAGCTGGTGACGGATATTCTGATAGGCCTGCACGTCACCGCGCGAGGTGGGCGCAATCTGCGAATAGCGGATTTTGCCGCGATGCTCCGGGAAGTTCTCCAGCAACGCTTCATAAGCCAAGAAACGCTCCGGCAATCCTTTCGAATAGTCGAGGCGTTCGCAGGCGATAATATTCTTCGCATCGCCCAGCTCGCGCTTCATCGCCGCCATTTTTGGCGGCAGCGACCCTTCCGCCATCTCTTTGATGCTGTCCGGCTCGATGCCAATAGGATGGACGTCAGTGATGAAGGTGTTGCCGAACACGCGGTGTTTCTTCTCGCCTTTGTTCTGCATTTGCGTCAGCTGGCTTAGGCTGTCAAGGAAGGCGACGCGATCTGATTCGGTCTGGAAGCCCAGCAGATCGTATTTGCACAGCATCTCCAGCAGCTCTTTGTGCGGCGGCAGCGCGTTAAAGATCTCCGGGGTTGGGAACGGGATATGCAGGAAGAAACCGATACGATTGTTAATGCCCTGCTCACGCAGCGCGGCCGCAAAAGGCAGCAGATGATAGTCGTGGATCCATAGCGTGTCATCCGGCTTAATCAGCGGCTTCAGGCGCTCCGCTAGCATCTCGTTGACGCGGCAATAGCCTTCCCAGGCTTCGCGCTGGAACTGCACCAGATCGAGACGGTAGTGGAAGGCAGGCCAGATAACAGTATTGGAAAACTGGCAGTAGTACAGATCGTAATCGTTCTGGCTCAGCGGCAACGCGGCGTAGGAGATGCCGTCATGCTCTGCCTGTACCAGTTCGTCTTCCTCTTCTCCAGAAAATTCGCTGATTTCTCCGTTCCAGCCAAACCAAAAACCGCCGGTGCTTTTCAGCGCGTCGAGGATGCCGACGGTGAGGCCGCCTGCGCTGGCTTTTTCCCCATCAGGAATGGCGATTCGGTTAGATACGACCACTAAACGACTCATAACCTTTACTCCTTACCGACGTTGTCTTGTTTTATTTGTAATATTAATAGCTCCAGCCAAGCATAGACTGCCTCAACGTCTGGCAGGCGATAGCGCGCCTGGCTGGAACCTTGTCCAATCTTCACGGAGACACCCTGCATGGCGTTAACTGCCAGAAAGCCTTTCTCATCCGCCAGATCGTCGCCGACAAATACCGGGATTCGACCGGTAAAGGGCGCTTCCCGCATAAAGGCGCATGTGGCTTCACCTTTATCAATTCCCTGCGGTTTGATCTCTACCACGCATTTTCCCAGCTGAAGCGCCAGCGCCGGAAAGCGTTTCACGACCTGTTCCGCTAGGTCGAGCACATCCTGTTCATGCTGCATCGCCTGTCGGTAGTGCAGCGCGAAGGCCATGCCTTTGGCCTCTAGCAAGGTACCTGGCCAGCAATCCATCGCCGCCTGCAGCTGCGGCTGCAACGCTTCGGCGACGTTCAGCGCCAAGGTGGTACGGTGCGTCTCGCCCTGCGCATCGCGGCGCTCTGCGCCATACACGCCGGCGGCGGGCGCGATGAGCGGCGAGGCCAACCCGTCAAGCTGAGCGATCGGTCGACCGGAGACCAAGGCCAGCGCGCCGTGACAAAGCGAGGAGAGTTGTTGCAGCTGCTGACACACGGTTTCAGGAATGAAAACCGTGTCGGGCTGCGGCTGTATTGCGGCAAGGGTGCCATCTACGTCAAAAAAGAAGGCATGAAGACCGCCGCTCAGCGCAGGAAGCGAGGCATATTCATTCGCCGCTTGGGTCACATCTCTTCTCCTGTAGTTGATTCGGATGCGGACGATTCGCGGCTTGTCAGGTCAGAGGCTTGGCTCGTCGGCGCGCCGTAGTAAGATGTTTGAGCAGAGATAAATGCAGGCGGGTTTGGCAACCGAAACGGCTGAACGCGAACCAGAATGTGGGATAAAAACTGCGGATACCAGTATGTTAGATCGGATGAAACACCACTACGTTTAAGAACCACCACAAACATATAAACCTGACTGAAAACATCATCGCCATTAACCATTAAGTGTAGACCGTTCTGTCGCTTTTGCCAGTCCATGCGCTTTTTTTGCTTCTTCGCCACAGAATATATTGGTCTTTACCGCTTCGGTTACCAATTTGTTCTCTCACGCCGCAGGGGTCGTATACTGGGGCCACAGAGTGACAATAAGGAGCGCATGATGTTTCAAGTATCCGATACGCCAGACGACGAGGTAATCGACGTTATTTCCATTCAGTCGCAGGTGGTGTACGAGGCAGCGTCGGCAACAGCATTGCAGGGCCCGCGTTACGTCGCCACGAGCTGTAAGTTGGTCGCTGTGCCTATCGTGCTACTGAGCGATAGGCCGGTCGCACTACGCTGGCTGCTACGGTGGCGAGATCCTACAGGCCTAGTTTGAAGGCTATCTAACCGCGCTGGCGGAGCGACAGCCTGACGCCGCCGCTCGCCACGCGGTGCTGCGCTACCTGAAGTCCACCGATAAATGCGAGCACGCTGGCTGCGGCTGATGCGCGAGAAAAATCCGCAGATGCTGGTGATTATCGATCCGGTGCTGGACGATGACGACAGCGGCTTCTACGCCGATCCCGAGCTAGCTCGGCACTATCGCGAACAGCTTGCACCGCTGGCGATCGGGCTGACGCCGAACTACTTTGAGCTGGGCTGTCTGTGCAACGCCCGGCTGGAAAGCGACGGTGAAATCCTTGACGACGCGCGCTACAGTATGCAGGTGTTTTGCGTCACGGCGAAGGAAACCTTCGGCACCGAGCATCCACCGAAAGGCACCGGCGATCTCTTCACCGCCGGGCGGCGGCGCGGCGTGCCGCTTAATTTAATAAAGCGGCAGAGTAGGCTAGCTTGTTCGCCGAGCGGGTCAGTGCTTGCTACCCGCACACTGGGAAGATGCGAACAGCAGCTGGCAGGCGTTAAGACAGTGTAAAAACGGCCCGATTTCCTTTAGGGTAAAGCGACCTCTACTTACTACCTCTACAGGCTCTTCAGCATGTATAATAACAGCCTTCAAACATCAACCATCCGCAGACGGCTGCGCTGCTGCAGGAAATCAACCGCTAGCTTAACGCACGCGGCTGACGATAGTGCGCGTCAGCTGGCGCCGTTGCTGAGCGCCGCTATCCAGCTCTCCGGCCGAATCAGCTCGGCCTTTCGCGCCATAGTGTTCGAAATGGCGCAGATAGTTTTTGCGCTCGTTGTCGTCGGAGATAAATAGCGGATCTTCAAGCGGGCTGTTTTTCTTCGCTGGCGAAGACCGCGCGAATGCGCAGCGTGCGATAGCTAGTAGACATGGTCAGCGCTTTCTCCTCAGGATGCTGCTGCGCGTAGCGCAGTGCAATCTTGTCGAAACTCAGCCGCTCGCTGGGTAACAAGTCATAATTGAAGCGCATGGACACTCCAGAAAAAAGAAAAATTGGGCTAAATTTTGTGATGTTCTGTAAGGAGTTACCGGCAGGATGGCTGCGTTCTGTAACAGATAGTGACGGAATCAGCGCATTTCAGGAAAAAACCCCGCCGTTTTTAACAAAGGTCACTAGAGGGCGATTAGCCCTGCAGCAGAGACAGAACCTGCTGCGGAACCTAGTTAGCTTTCGCCAACACGGAGTTACCCGCATGCTGGATGATCTGCGCTTTAGACATGTTTGAAACTTCGGGCGCGGTCAGCATCCTGAATACGAGACTGTGCTTCAGACAGGTTCGTAGTGTTGTTGTTTGGGTTGGTAATAGCAGAATCCAGACGGTTCTGCACCGCACCTAGGCTTGAACGGAAGGTATCTATAGTAGAGATAGCTTTATCCAGCAGAGCCAGCGGATCAGAAGTTGCTGCGCCAGTGAACGTATTGGCGTTAGCCGTGCTAGCGATGTCGCCGATGTTGCTGGCAACAGCCAAGGTACCTTGTCTGTGGCGCCGCCGTCATCAATTGCAGTGGCGTCAGTTTTGTAATCTTTACCCCGAACGGTCACAAAGCTTACTGCTGCGCCAGTGCTGTCTGCGCCAACTTTCACGAACTGACCGATCATTGAACTGCCAGTTACGCCGTTTTTGCTGTCGTCATAGGTGACGTCCAGTAGTGTTCAGCTTTACAGCGCCGTTGGTGTCGTCGACAGAGGATAGAGACTGCGTAGTTGTCGCTGCCAGAAGAAACTACATAGGTAGAGGTTGCTGCGCCGGTTAAATCCTGCACGTTGTGCAGAGTCAGAGTGCTGGCATCTATGCCCGGGCTGGTTGCAACAAGAGAGAGCAACGTCTTTCAGTGAGCCGCTCGCGCCAACCTGAGTGATAGAGTCGCTCATCTTCAGGGTGTTAGAAGAAACAGAGAAACCTTTCAGACCCAGTGTATAAAAGTCGATTTTCTTCAGGTCGATAGAGATAGTCTGGCCATCGTCCGCGCCAACCCAGATTTTTATCTGGCCGTCTTTCGCCAGCACGTTCATTCCGTTGAACTGAGTCTGACCAGATACGCGGTTAATCTCGCCCAGACGAGATTTGATTTCGTCCTAGATTGATGACAGGTCGGAATCGGGGTTGGTGCCGTTCTGCGCCTGTACGGTCAGTTCACATACACGCTACAGATTGTTGTTAATTTCTGACAACGCGACTTCAGTGGTCTGCGCAGAGAGATACCGCCGTTGGCGTTACGTGAAGCCTGAGTCAGACCGTCGATGTTTGAAGTGAAGCGGTTGGCAATCGCCTGACCAGCAGCGTCATCTTTCGCGCTGTTGATACGAAGACAAGAAGACAGACGCTCGATAGAAATAGAAGAAGAAAGAGCAGACTGGTTCTTGTTGATGTTGTTCTGAGTGAACAGCGAGAGGCTGTTGATATTAATGACTTAGGCCATGATAAATATTCCTGTCAATCAAGTCTTTTGGTTAAGGTGTGGGCTTCAACCCGCCGGCTTCAGCGCCGTCAAAGTTGTTATCGTCTGCCCTTAAACAACCTTTAGAATTTTTTAGTACCAAGTGAAAACTTTTTCCTTCAACCTGTCACGCTTATCTTATCGCCCTCGTCTCTGACTTCTTTAGAACAAAATCATCGATCTTCCGCGATACAGAGCAGCAACACCACCGCGCTAGGCGACATCTCCGCCAGCAGTCGCATCCTGAGCATCGCGCTAGCGGATGGCTCTAGCAAAGACATCACCCTGACCAGCGACCAGACCCTCGCTGACTGGGATGCGCGACGCCATTAACGGCGCCGATACGGGCGTTACCGCCGGCAGCTATTGAGCAGCTATTGACTCTCCGTCAACTCAAACGAAACCGACTCAAATAACGCCTTCAGCAGCATTAAAGTCACTGGCGACGACACGATACAGGGCATCGTCGGCTACGACGCCAGCAATGCGATGACCAAAAGCATCACGGCGCAGAACGCCAAACTGACCGTTAACAATATCGCCATCGAAAACAGCAGCAACACCATCAGCGACGCGCTGGAAGGCATCACGATGAATCTGAGCGACACCACCAGCGGCAACCAGAAGCTGACCGTCACGACCGATACATCGAAGCAAGCAATGCCATTTCCAGCTGGGTAACGGCTTATAAAGCGACCGCCGTCAACGTCGGCGCAGACGCGCAGGACAGTAGCAACTGAATATTATGTTGTTCGACGGCGCGCTGCTGGTTCGCGCCCGTCTGTTTTTACAGGACGGAAATATTGAGGGAAAAGGCCCTTTCCCTTTCCAAAGCCATTAACATTATTGAAAATGGGCTTAAGCAGGGTCTGAATGCAGAGAGCGGCGACGATCTCACTAACAACCTGTTTTCGCTTTACACTTAGATAGTGCGGCGGCTTCTGCAGGCGAATTTACGTAATAATGACGTGGAGGTCATTGTCGAGGTCGAAGCGCTGCTGCGTAATAAGGAAGTTGCCCAGCCTCAACCTCTGATTCAGGACGCCTTTTAATGATACTTGCACTGTATCTGATTGCCATTTACCAACGGCTCCTCGAGCTTAGCCAGCAAATGCTGCGTTTTGCGGTCGAGGGCGAATGGGATGATTTGACTAAAAAGGAAGTTGATTACGTCAGCGCGGTGCAACGGCTGGCGTGATCGACCGAAGCCGCATCGCCGTCCATGTAGGCGCAGGAGCAGCAGCTGCGACCGGTGCTGCGCCATATTCTGGATAATGAGAGCGAAGTGAAGCGCCTGCTGCAGGAGCGCATGAACGAGCTGTCGACGCTGGTGAATCAGAACACGCGCCAGAAATCGGTAATGAGCGCCTATGGCAAACAGGGCAGCGTAATGGTGCCGATGGAGAACCCGCCGCTGTCCTGATCCTAAAACGCACCGTGCGTAACAAAATAATTGTTCTGCCGGTGCGTCTTTTTTCAACGTACTCTATACTTGCTTTTCCTTCCCGCTGGAGCACAGCAGATGCACCACCCGACGTTACTGCAATTTTTCCACTGGCATTACCCGGGTACCGGCAAAATCTGGCCTGAAGTAGCTGAGGAAGCAGCCTAGCTGAGCGAGATCGTCATTACCAGGCTTGGTTGCCATCGGCCTACAAAGGCGAATCGGGCGGCTACTCCGTCAGCTACGACTTTTTGACCCAGGCGAATTCGATCAGAAAGGCAGTGTCGCTACCAAATATGGCGACAAACAGCAGCTGCAGGCGGCGGTGGACGCCCTGCCGCACGCACCAGCTCGGCGTGCTGATGGATGTGGTGGTGAACCATAAAATGGACGCGGACGAGAAAGAGCGCGTGCGCGTCAACTGCGACTGCGACGAGATCATCGAGCGCGAGGCCTCGACGCGCGTGCAGGCGAGCATTGCCGATTTATCTGGGACTATAAATGCTTCAGCAGCGTAGATCGCATTGAAAACCTCTATGAAAACGGCGTGTTCAAAATTGTGAACGACTATACCGCCGACGGCTGGAACGATCAGGTCGACAGCGAGCTGATCAATTTCGACTATCTGATGGGAGCTAACATCGATTTCAGGAAGCTGCTGACGAGCCGATGTTTATCGTTGCCGAATTCTGGTCGTTCGAAACCGATAAACTACTAGAATATATCCAACAGGTCGAGGGCAAAACCTGTTGTTCGACGCGCCGCTGCATCTGAATTTTCATCAGGCGTCGACCTAGGACAGCTACCAAGATCTCAGCAAAATCTTCGCCAACTCGCTGGTGGAAGCCGATCCCTAACATACGCTGATGATTGTCGCCAACCATGACACCCAGCCGCTGCGCGTCGGTCGAAGCTTGGTTTAAACCGCTTGCCTATGCGCTGATCCTGCTTCGCGAATAGGGCGTACTGACAGTATTCTATCCCGACCTATTTGGCGCCAGCGGCGGCGACGACGACACCTACCGCATAGAGATGCCTGCCATCCCGGCGCTGGAAGCGCTGATCCGCGCGCACCAGATCTATGCTTCGGACGCGCAAACCGACTACATCCCAACTGCGTGGCGTTTAGCCGCAGCGGCACCGCCGAACAGCCGGTCTACATCGTGATTATGTCGAACGGCGAGAAAAGCGTGGCATGGGGTGGTTCTGGCGCGCTGCAACGGCGTCAGCGTCTGCTAGGTGCTGACGGAGTAGCGTAACGCACCTTATTACACTGCGGCGGAATAAGGCGATAAACCCTTACTGCTTCTGTTCGTTCGCCTGAGTGATGGCGGACTTAAGCATTTCCGGCTCGATATTCTGGATAACTGCCGCGTTCGGCTGTTTCGCCACCTCTTCCAGCGCCTGCTGGCACTCTACCGTTGAGCGGTGGACCTTACGCAGCGTCAGGCCGTCGTAATGCAGTTCGCCTCCTTCCAGCTCTAGCGGCATCACGCGCGACTGGCGGTTAACGTTGACGTAATCACCGTTCAGCAGCGCCAGCTTGCCCGGCTTAGCGATCACGCGCATCCACTGGCGACAGTCAAGCGTGCTGCCGTCCGCGTTCACGATCAGGCTGCCCATCGCCTCTCCGCTGCGTAGCCCGCTCTGCGGACCGACCGTCTGCCAGTTGCCCTGCAGGCTGGCAGGTGCCGGCGTCTGCACCGTATCCTGATAGCTGTTGATTTGCGCACAACCGGCTAGCGCTAGCGCCGCCGTTAGCATCCACTTTTTCATCGTTAATCCCTGAGATCGCTTCAATGGCAGCTTAAGTTATAATTTTTCGCCTACCTTCCGCAAGTTGTCTGCGTCCTGATTCAAGCCGCGCTGCGATTTTTTGCGCCGCGAACAGCGTCTTGACAAGGGCTGGCCGTGGCCGGTGGGTAACCATGTTACAATATGGTAACATAATATAATGAAAATTGAATTTCTTAGGAAACCCAATGAAAACGCCAGAAGCCTATTACGCACTGGCGCGCGAGATGCTTTTTACCGCTCATGTCGATTTTAAGGCCGCCCTTAGCGACGCACGTCACGCCAATGTGTCGCTGCGCCAGCTGCGTGAGTGGCGCGCCGAACGCATCTACGCCGCCTTTCTGCGTCAGAAAAACCTCGACGGCATGATCTTCTCCATCCAGCTAGCCGAGCCAGATAAGTCAGTCGCTGCGGAAGCGATTAAAAATTACCTAAAATTTCATGCAGAATCGCTAGGCATGAGCTGGGAAGAATACTGCATCCTGCATCAAGAACGAACTTTAAGTCGTCGCGAGCTGCAACACCCCAACCAGTGAAATAGATCAGGAATAAATTGTACAAGTCGATCAAACTTGTATGAGTTTACTGCACGACTTCGGTCGTGATTGTCCTTGAACGAATGGTGTGCGTGCCCTACCCTTAGAAGGGTTGCTGGATTTCCACCTCCAGAGGTTCTGTTTTTTACCTGCCGCAGCCCCTTCTCCTTTTTTATATCCCTTTGCAACCTTTGCGTGTTACGCCAAAAAAAGCGCTCCGACGCGCCTGAGAGGCTTGTCACTGGTTGGATTTACAGTAGATGTGCCAGTGAATATCTTTCCTGTATGGAATAAAAGTATGTTTGTGGAATTGATTTACGATAAGCGTAACGTTGCCTGCCTGCTAGGCGCGGGCGAGATGATTTTGCGGGAGCTAGAAAAGGGCGTGCAACGCGTCTTTCGGGAGATTGAAGTGCGCGTCAAACTGATGGAACTTAACGCCATCGAAACCAATATGAGTAAAAATGATAAAGCCACGCTGACGTGCATTATAAGAAGAGATGTTTGAAGAAGCGGGAATTCTGATGCTGGACTATAGGTCACCGACCTGCCCTATATGGTCGGCTAATGGTCACTCTCAACAGCAGCCAGCTGGTTCACTGGGTCAATTTTTCTGGCCGCTGGCGTTGTTCGCCACCGCGCCGCTGCTGAGTGCACAATCAGCAACCGGGTCAAGATTGGCCTAGTGGCGCTGATTACTTGGCTGAGGGCGCCGGTGCTAGCGCGTTTTCTCGATATGCTGGCGATGTTGCTCTTCCTGACCTTCAACAGACATATATGGCTGATTTCGTTACTGGCGGACAGTTTTCATACGCTGCCGATTGGTGGAGGGCCGTTAAACGCCAATGCATTTAACGCATTGATTAAAGCGGGCATGTTGATTTTCCTTAATGACATTAGCGTTACCCTTAATCGTTTTCCTGCTTCTGATAAACTTGGTACCGGGTTTGGGTTTGTTAAACCGTGTTATACCTCAACTCTCTATTTTTGCGGTTGGCTTTTTAATTACCTTTTAGGGAATTTTGACCATGGGGTTGATGATGCCGCTGGTCGCGTTCTTCTGTGAGCATCTTTTTAGTGAAGTCTTTGATTTACTTGCTCAGTTTCTGCTGCAACTGTCTCACCCCTGATCGTTAATTGCTGGCGGTTTTCAATAAGGGTGCATAACACCCTTATTGAGAGCCTCGTCACTATCGTGCATAACTCAGTCTATATTGATAGAACGATTCTTAAAGACATTTAATTCGCTAAAGCGTGATGTTTTAGCGGGTGTTGACAATGCCGGAAAAAAGAGTTCTGACAAGAAAAAAATACGTTAAAGTATTTTTTGTTAGGAAACAAACTGTTATCTTTTTTATCAACAATTCCACTACATTAGCAATGTCGGAAACCTGTAAATAAAATACTTGAAGCGCCGTTTAATAAGAAAAATTTTTAGAGTCGCTTCTCATTTATCAGAATTTCCTTAGTTGGTTTCTGAGAAAAATGGTTTGAAAAATGCATAGAATGTTTTGAGTGGTTTAAGTATTACTTTAGAGAGATAGTAAGATAATTACCGCTATCACTGGAGTGATAAGTGACGTAAAGTTAGCACAAAAACAACCTTGCAGAAACGGGTACTTTTGGCGAGTGTATGGCCTGTCGCCAGACAGCTGAGCAGAATAAAAAAGTGTCTTAGAAATTTCTCTCGTACCGCAACGCATAATTCATCATTGATTTAAACAGATAACAAATTGGTGAGGGTCGCTAAAATGCCAACGATTATTATGGATTCATGCAATTACGTACGCCTAGGATTGTAGGACTATATCTCCTGTAAGGGAATCAAAAATAAAAACATATTTTCTGTCTCCGACATTAATCAATTACAGCAGCGCTACGAACAGTTAAAACCTAGCGTAGTGTTTATTAATGAATAGTGTTTCATTCATGAATCGGATTCCAGCGATCGCATCCGAAACATTATCATACAGCGCCCTGAAACGCTTTTTTTATCTTTATGGCGATTTTCAATATCCATTTTAAGGAATACCTCAAATGTAGATGTTAGGTCATCACACCATTCAGATTTCAGGCAAGATATAAATTAAAGCTAAAACCGTTTCGTCACATAAAGGTAATATTAATTGCAAAATTAAAACCCACAATAAACAGGTTATCTACCATGTGGTACGCTTAACGGACAATGTGACGTCAGGCATTTATGTCAATGTAGGATAATCACTTTCCGACCACTAGATTCTTCTGCGCAGTTCAAGGCTGGTCTGTGGCGCAACCTGCGCCTGATTTCGCTCTTCAGTACGGCTGCGTTTGCACCACGCTTGTCGCCGGTTACCATTACGCTGATTTTCGCCAGCTACGCTTTTGCCCTGCTCGTCGCGCTGCTGACCTTTAGCAGCCTGTCCAATTACGTCGGTTTAGTTGGTCGCTTTACTTTTCAGATAGCGCCCTGCCTAGTGCCGTGCCGGGCTTTCTGCGAACCTTCGCTGATTTTGCTAGTGGTCGCGTCGCTTTTGCCTTCCGCAGCGTGCTCCGCTTTCAGCTTCTGCTTAGCACCGGCACATCCTGTGCTTTGTGCAGCTTCTCTTTCGCAGTATCCGCGCCTTTATGCGCTTCAGCTACGGTTTTATCGGTCGCATGGGTGGTAGCGGCAAAAACCGGCGCAGCCAGCATCAGAGCAGAAAGTGCGATAATTGTCTTTTTCATGATTCCCTCACTAATTATCAATCTAGTCTCAGTATAGACAAATAACGCAGCAGCGACGGCTATCTATCGCTGCACTTCGCTCAGTATTCACCTAAAAGGAATAGCGATGTTTTCTTTTTCCCCTGATGTAGACCTGCCTGTTATCGCGCTGGCGCCGGGATTCCGCGCTATCAGCATTCTGGTCGAAGCGAAATGGCGTGCAGCACCCGCAAGGTGGCACGCGACGCGATGGAAGACGCCTATCGCGCCATAGCAGATGATAACGTTCCTTAGGCCGATGCGCGTATCGACGCGTGGTGCGAGGTGTTCAGGCAATTCGGCGCCAAACCGGCTCGCACCACCAGTTCGGTTGAAGTCCTGCGCAAGCAGGTCGCCCGCGAAGGCGCTTTGCCGGCGATCGATCTGGTAGTGGATCTCTATAACGCCATTAACATTCGGCAATGCGCGTCTTGTACGCGCCGACGGCAGCGAGCGCTTCAACACCCTAAAACAGGGCGAGCCGTACACAAAGTCTCCTAAGTGATCTGGCGTGACCTGTGGCCGCTGGAACTGGCGTCAGGGCGTGCGCACCCGGCTAGACGCCAGCGCGCAGCAGATATGGTTTATTCTGGAGAGCCTGCCTGAGAAGTGGGAGCCAGCTTCAGCTGATGGCGGCTTAGTCATCCACCAGGTTATTATGCTTAACCAGCATGGTATGCAGAGCGAAAGCGATGAGCAGCAAACCAGTGGCAATAATGAACAGATAGCCCACGGCGTGATAGTAATAGATCTCAGAGCAATCAGTCGCTGCAGGACGCTACCGACGAGATCCAAGTGCATATGGGGATCTCTAACAATTCTAACCACCTGCGCACCGCCCGCCTCAATATTATTCAGGCGGGCGCCGCCACATGCATCGGAGAGATGGATGAGTTCAAAGCAAACGTCGTCGCCACCGAGAAACGTATTCAGCAGGAGCAGGAAGGCTTCAAAATCTACTGAAGCTCAAGGTGAAAACCCCAAAGGATATCGCGCTCGATGCGCCATTGACGGAGCGCTTTAATGACTATGTCGAAAAAGAGCTGGAGCTGATGATCAACGCGGGCAAACAGGGCAGCTTCGAGTGGATCATCGCGCAGGAGACCGACGTCACGCGCAAACTCGACAACGCCTATAACGAGGTGCTGCTTGCAGGCGATCAAGCTGCGTACTCAGCGCGCCGACGCCATCAACGCCCGAGCTGAGCAGCAGTCGCGCATCGGCTTTATCGCCATGGCTACCGTCTTTGTCGCCGCGCTGGCGCTGGTGACCTTCGTGTTCCTGCGTCGCGTGTTGATAGGCCCGCTGCGTCAGTCGGTAGCGCGCATTGAAGGCGCCGTCGCCAGCATGGAGGAGCTGACCGCGACGGTGAAGCAAGAACGCTGAGAACGACCATCACGCCAAGCAGCTGGCGGCGGACGCCTCAGGCAAAGCGCGCAGCGACGGCGATCTGTGTCCAAGGAGGTTGCGTAGCCTAGCGCATCGCAGCGTCTAAGCAGCGAAAGAGATCGAATCGCTGATTGCGGAGTCGGTCAACCTGATTAAAGACGGTTCCCATCAGGTCTGGGAAGCGGACGAAACCATAGGCGAGATTGTCGAAGCGGTGTGCCGCGTCACCGATATCATGGCAGAGATCGCCGCCTCCTCGGATGAATAGAGCCGCGGCATACAGCAGGTAAGCAAGACATTCACCGAAATGGACAATATCACCCAGCAGAATACCTCGCTGGTGGAAGAAGACTCGGCAGCGGCTGCGTCGCTGGAAGACCAAGAGGGTAAACTGACGCAGGCGGTGTCTGCTTTCCGTCTGCACAACGCGCCGTCGCGTCCGGTTACTCCCTTCTCGCCCGCGCCCGGCGCTGGCGACGGCAGGCAGCGATAATTGGAAAACCTTCTAGGGCGTGATAAAGGCGCGCGGATGCGCGTTTCTCCTAGATGACGGTTAGCGCCTGTTTAACTCTCGCTATAAGGCTCGACAAACACCCCCTCCGGGTGGTCACCCTCATTGAAAAACCAGATCCCCAGCGGATAATCCTCCAGCGCCACCAGATACATGACCCCTTCATTAAACGGCTTGACAGCGAGGATATTGCCGAGGCGGCGCGGGCCGCTGTCCGTTTTCACGGTGACGCGGTCATTAACCTTCATGCACGTTGCTCCTGGTAATTTTTCTGCACATCAGTGTAAACGAAGAGGCGAAGCTTAGCGATGCGCAATTACCCAAACTGCATGAATGATGCCTGGAATATAGCCCGTACAGCGTCAGCAAAATATTGAGACAGAAAGCGCCGCTAAAGCCTACCTGCATGAAAACGCCCAGCGGCGGCAGAATAATCGCGATAATAATGCGTAATAAATCCATGGTCTCTCCTTCTCGCGCTATGACTCAACTCCGTGACTAACTATAGTCGATCGCGCTGATTACTAAGGGAAAACAGGTAAATTTACGTAAGCAGCGAATTTTTCACTTTCTTAACGATTCGCCAGAAGACTTCTGACACGGCAACCTTTTACACTTTCCTCACTGCGCCAACCCCAAGGGGTAGTCAACCTAAAAGTAGCGATAATGACGCAGAAAGAGCACACCAGCGCTAATCTTCAGCGCAACGAGAATCCCACGGCGTCGCCGCGCCGCTGGAAACTCTGCCGCGCAGCGCGCCGCCTTCGCCTCGAAGCGCTCAAAAAAGGCGCTGCGGTTGAGCAGACGCGTCAGGCCGTCGTAGCTAGCGCACCACTCCAGCCGGGCGGAAAGCTGGCTCAGTCGCCGCACCAGATGAACAATTACCTCATGCGCCAGCAGCAGCACGAACAGCAACCACATAGTGAGCATAAACAGCATCGCCAACTCTAAATCCTGCCACAGCCCCTGCGTCAGGGTTTGCTGATTCACTAGGTAGCTGTCGACATTCTTCAGCCTAATCCAGCTAATAAACTGATTCTCCCGCCGCCGCGAGCCCTGCGGCTGACGTTTCATCTGCGCATAAAGCTGCTGTCGTGCATCATTGCTCAGCGGCTTGCTGTCCGAGGCGTCGATCGACGCTACTGGCTGTAGCCTCTTATCCAGCAGCAGCACGCTACCTGCAACCCGCTATGGCGCAGGGTGTTCAGCAGCGCGGCGATGCGCTGTTGCTAAAATCCATCAACAGCGTGCCATAGTCATAGACGACCGGCATACTGGCGGTCAGCATCGCGCCCTCGTACTCCGCGTCCTGATAGACGCCAGACCAACGCTGCTAGAAATCAGTTTGGGTGACGCCCGCGCGAAACCACAGCCGCGACATCATGATCGCGCAGCTGGCGGCGAGCGCTGACAAATATCCTGCGGCGGGCGGCGCGGGCTGATATAGAAACTCGTGCGCGAGGTGTACGCGTGAATGAAATCGGGCGCCGCGTCGCTGAACTGCAGAATAGCGCGGCGCGCAGCTCACCGTCCAGCCGTTGCGCATTGCGCAGCAGCAGCGGATCCCGCGTCAGCCAGCCGTCACCGACGCCGTTGATCGGCATGCTGCGCGGCATGTCGAGCCGCAGTTGCCAAGCGGGCTGCGCGCGAAGCTGTTGAAATGTCCGTACAGAGCTCGGCAAAACAGCAATCAGCAACCGTGCTCCTGATTACAGGGATCGGCGAGTGTAGCAGGCGTATAAAATGATAAAATGGGTGAAATCATGGGGAGTGGAGATCGCATCCCCGTTGAGCGCGCGTCAGCTAGCGAGCTGTGACTCAGTGGTAAAATGGCTAAGCTCATCCTGTTGACAACAGGGACAAAGCTCCGGCGTCGCGGCGGTAATGTCCGCGACGCTGTCGCAGTCCCACTCCTACGCGAACCGCCCCGGTTAGCTCGCCTGCGTGCAGGTATTTGCAGACCGGGCTTTCCATGATGCCGGTTATCTCCTCCGTCGCAACCAAGGTATCGCCGATAAAGACTCGCGCGGTGGCATGGCATTAACCATGCACTCGTTGCACAGCTGATAAAGGCGTTTAATCGTCAGTTAAATACTGCTCGTACAGAACTTCTGATCGTGGGTGAAGGTGAAATCTAACCCAGCAACGTCTGCAGGGCTCAACGGGGGCGATAGTGCTGAATGCCATTGTGGTCGATCTCCGCGCTCTGGTCCATCGCTAGCAGCCACTCCTCCAGCCGCTCCTGCAGATCGCCGCCGCTGAGGCGCAGTTTATTACGCAGCGCGCACTCCCAGATAATCAGCACCTTCCAGCCGCTCTCCTGCAGCTGGCGCACATAGCGATTGTCCCGCTCGACGTTGCTATTGATCTTGCCTACCCAGAATTTGGTGCGCGTCGCTGGTACCTTAAAATAGCAGTGATGATGCCAGAAGCAGCCGTGCACGAAGATAATCGCCTGCTGCTCCAGCAGCACGAAATCGGGCCGCCCCGGTAAATTCTTATCATGCACGCGGTAGGCGAAACCGCGCTCCTTTAGCAGCTGCGCCACCCGAAGTTCGATAGCGGTGTCCTGCTGGCGTATTGCACGCATATTTTTGCTGCGAGTCTTGCTGGAGTGTACATCGGCCATGGCGTCTCCTTCTTGCCTACGTCTATCAACTTTAGTCTGCCTCGATAAAAGCGACAGCCTGCGTTACGGTTAACCTGTCTGCCAGAGCAGCACCAATTTCTTCACGGCCTCAGGAGTGTTAGCATAGTTCGCTCACTGTTAAGGAAAAACGCATGCTTGCCGATGATGCCACCGCTCTGCGGGAACCCGCTTCTTCCCTGCTCTTTCCCGATAGCGACGCCGATGACCTGATGCGCCAAGTGCTGGCGATTTACGCCGCGCGCGATGTCGCGGCGAGACCGTATTAGGCGGGGTTCCGCGACTGGACGCCGAAGCAGCTGACGCGTCTGCGGCAGAACAAAAGCGCGTTGCCGCCGCTGAGCGAAGGTGAATTTGCGCTGTTGCGCACCTACTGCCCGCGCGTCCCGCCCACTACGACAACCCGCTGTTCCGCTTTATCGATCTTTTCTCTGGCCTTTATCGATCTTTTCTCTGGCATTGGCGGCATTCGGCGCGGCTTCGACGCCATCGGCGGCAAGTGCGTCTTTACCAGCGAGTGGAATAAAGAGGCGGTGCGCACCTATAAAGCGAATCACTACAGCGATCCGCAGGAGCATCTTTTCAATACCGATATTCGCCTGATCACCCAGCCCGCCGTGCTGCGCGACGAGGCGGCGATCTACCGCCATATCAACGCGGAAATTCCCGATCATCAGGTGCTGCTGGCCGGCTTTCCCTGCCAGCCTTTTTCGCTGGCGGGCGTCAGCAAAAAGAATGCGCTGGGCCGCGCCCACGGCTTTGAATGCGAGGCGCAGGGTACGCTGTTTTTCGATGTGGCGCGCATTATCGCCGCCAAAAAGCCGCCGTCTTCGTGCTGGAGAACGTCAAAAATCTCAAGAGCCACGACAAGGGACGCACCTTCGCCGTGATCATGACGACACTGGATGAGCTGGGCTACGATGTGGCGGACGCCGGGAACGACTCGCCCGACGCGAAAATCATCGACGCGCGCCATTTTTTACCGCAGCATCGCGAACGCATCGTGCTGGTCGGCATTCGCCGCGACTACGCCTTCAGCAAAACGCTGTCGCTGCGTCAGATCCAGCAGCACTATCCGCCAGCTGTGCCAAGCCTGCAAAGCCTGCTAAAGCAGGCGCCGGAGGAGAAATATATTCTGTCCAAATGGAACCAAGCGCTGGGAGAATCGGACTTCAACAACGCCGCCAACATGGCGCGCCGGCCGCGCCGCCTGTCGCCCCGCGAGTGCGCGTGCCTGATGGGCTTTGAGGCGCCCGGCGAGCAGCGCTTCCGCATTCCGGTTTCCGATACCCAAGCCTATAAACAGTTCGGCAACTCGGTGGTGGTGCCGGTGTTCGCCGCCGTGGCGCAGCTGCTGTTGCCCTGCACCCGCCAGTTAATACGCCATAACAGAGCCAGAGTTTAACTTAGTAGCGCGCATTGTGCTGTTTTTTTCGCCCGTGCAACCGCTGTCACGAAGCTGTCACTTTAACCAACAAATACTCGCTTTTATTTTCAGGTGGCGCTATGGCCTCTCTCGCCGTTTTCATCTACGCAGGCCGGGCTTTCCCGGCTGTCTCACCAGCCTGCCCGCCACCATACGCTGCGCGCTCACCTAGACGCGGCGCAAATAGGCGATATCGTGCACCTTATCATCACGAACCCAGTTAAGCTGAAACCAGCTTTCGAAGTGCGTTTGCCAGAGTGAGAGTGACATGGCTTATCTCCCTGTTAATATTATATTTGGGTAGGACGTTTTTACCGCGCGCCTTACGCAGTGGGATACCATCTTAACGAGTAGCTGATGACAAATTTTTGACACAGGGTGATTTAACTGTGCTGCGGCATAAACCGGCTAGCAAAAAAATGCGACCGGAATCGAGTTTCAGCTTTTACTCATATAATTTATCTTGAGGGATAAATTATTAATGATACGCATTGGCCTGTCCATAAAGCGCTGATGCGTTCACTTACCAAGCAAAGCATAACTTAGCAGACTCGGTCTAGTGCGTTTTTTGCACCTCCGTTTTTTCCTAAAGGCAAATCGCCGCGTTGCCGTTACTGTAAGGCGACAAATTGTTAAGTAAATTGATGGGAAATCATCGCATCTGCGTGCAGGCACAAGGCGGTGGATTGGTACGCTTCAACCGGGTTCTATTTTTATTCAGAGGTAATCAATGAAAGAACGGCCGATTCTTTTTTCCGAACAGCAAGTTCGCGCCCTGCTGGTTGGCCAGTAAACCCAGACCCGGCGCATCATAAAAACGCAGACTTTCGGCCTAGGTCAGAATCATCATGAAGGCGTGCACGCTTTTGACGTCAAAACTAACCATCTGCACGGCTATAAGCTTAGGACTCCACATCTTTTCACAAAAATGCCAGATACAGTCAAATTTTGTCATGAATATTCAAATAGCAATGACTGCATTCACAGAATGTGGAAGAGGTAGATTACAGCACGAGTCCAGTACTTATACTCACTCCTGTCATTATTTATCTAAGCCTTATCTTTAAATCTTTAAATGCGGAGTAGCTATAAATCACAGCACAGCATCATTACAAAAAAGCCAATTTGACCTTCCCGTCGCCCTATTACTGATGCTATTAGGTTGTTTTCTTTTTTTCCTTTGACAGACAAATCATTTCTATTCTGAAAACTTTTCCGGTGCCAAGTTGTCATCTAGGGCGAAGTCCGCCGGACGAGGGCTGCTGGCGGCGTGGCTCAGCGGCGCGCAGGTTGCTGCGTAGGATCTCATTGTCGACCTGTAGCTCGATCCACAGTGTGCTTTCCTAATCCACCAGCGTCAGCCGCGATCGCGGCGGGCGACACCATCACGCCCGGCTCGCTCATCGCTTTCAGAATACGGCGGAAAGCACGCAGCGCGTCGGACAATGGATGGTTAAAACTAGTCAGTAAAGTCATTAGTTGTTTCCGCGTACTAGCGTAAAGAAGCTGACCTTCGAACTGGCGATTTCGCGCGCAGGGCCGCCAGCGGCGTGATTACCTTTTCCGTCAGCAGCGCGTGGGTCTGCGGCTGCTGCAATAGTGCGTCAATCAGGGCGCAGCGCTCGGCATGCGCCTTATCACGGCCTAGTACGTAGCTGTAGCCGAGCATGCCGTCTTCCAGTCGCACCACGGCGCGCGTAACAGTAGCGTAGCCCATCACAAAACGCTTGCCGCTAGCGCCCATGCGCACTATCATCGGCGTCAGCGGATGGCCGCCGTGCTGCAGCGGGAAATCGTGCAACGAGCCGCTGCTGAAGCGCTGCAAGGCGGGCCACCAGCTGAGATCGGGCACAAAATTGGTTGATGACGCAGAACGGCACGCCGTTGACCCGACGCAGAGTGCACAGATGAATCACGCTGCAGCAGGGAGATAAATTACGCTATATCAGCTAACTAGCGTCGAGATGCTGCGTATAGGTCGGCCCGTTGACCACCCTCGCCGTGCTGGTGGTGGTGCTCTGCCTCTATATGGTGCGGCGCCTGTGGACCTCGTCACTTAATTTATCGCAGTCGATGCTAGAACTCGGCGCCAGCGAAGCGCAGGCGCTGCATCTGGCGTTTCACAACGTGTTGACCTTTTGCCGAACCGCGCGTTGGTGGAAGAGCGTCTCAATCAGGCGATGGCGTAGCGCATCCTCGACGCGCTCAGCCAGCCTCTTAGCCCTGTTCGGCGATGAGGTGTAGAGCGGCGCCAGCCATTGGGCTGGTACTGGCGCCGAAAGATGTGCTGGATTTCAAAAGCTAGTGCGTAAAGCGGATATCGTGCCCTACGAAGATAAAAGGCGGCAGGTGTGACAAATATCTCCAGTTCGAGCGTGTGATGGACGAGTCGATCCGCACGCGGCAGAGCATCGCCGCCGATCTGCGCGCCGCGCTGCAAAGCTACCAGAGCCTAGCGATCTGGTATCAGCCGCTGATGGATATCGACGGCAAAAATATGGTGGGCGTAGAGTCGCTGCTGCGCTGAAATCATCCCACGCGCGGCGCTATTCCGCCAGGCGACTTTATCGCTGTCGCTGAAGAGACCGGGTTGGTTATTCCACTAGGCGAATGGGTGCTAGTAGAGTGCGCGGTGCGCATCAGGATAAAGGCCATCGCGACGGCCGCCGCTGCGCAGTAGTTGGCGAGAATTTGCAAGTCACCTCCGTTAATAACCACGATCACTTCTCCTCGTTCAGCGGGGTAATTAATAGATTGCCGAAGCTGTTTGAGTTCGCGCGTCTGAAAGCAGCCCATCATCGGCACCGCGCCGCCGAAGGCGAGGAACCAGAATTCGCACGAGTCGAGGCCAAATCGACTTGCACGGCGTTATAGCCGAGATCGCCATAGCCGATCATGCCGCAGGCGGCAAAGGCGTCGGTCGCGGTCGGCTGGGTGTCGCCGCACTGAAAACAGACCGGACCCGGCAGTGAACCGACGCTGTCCGGCCCCATCTGCATCACGCCCTACGCGTCGATCCACGCTAGGGATCCGCCGCCCTGCCCGACCGAGGTCACCGCCATCGAAGGAATATAGATTGGGAAGGCGCCGATGATCTCGCCGTTGCCCTGCGCTACATCGCCGTTAACGATCACCGCCACATCGGCGCTGGTGCCGCCGATATCGAGGCTAGGGATGTGGTTAAAGCCGCAGGCGCTTGGTGCTGATCACGCCAGAGGCGGTGCCGGAGAGCACCATCTGCACACATTAGTGCTTCGCCTGCCCGACGCCCATCACGGCCGTCGTTGGATTTAGTATCGTGGCGGTAATGGTGCGCTCATATTCGCGAATAATCGGCCAGATGTCAGCGGAGCAGGAGGTTAGAAGCTCCGGCGCTACCTCTTCAACTATCGCCTTTACCACCGCCTCGTTTTGCCGGTTGCGATAGCTGTGCAGCAGCGTCACCACGATGCCCTAACAGCCTGCGGCGAACGCCTGATCGATAGCGGCAGCACGCTCTAGCGGTCGACGAGCTGCAGCACCTTGCCGTCGCGGTCGGTGCGTTCGCGAATAGCGAAGACGTGGTCGCGGCCGATCAGCGGCGCGGGCCGACGGGAGAATAGATCGTGAATATGGGGATTTTCAGCCGCGCCAGCTTCAGCACGTCGCAGAAGCCTTCGGTGGCGAACAGCGCTAGCCGCACGCCGCGCCGCTGGATCACGGCGTTAATGCCGACCGTGGTGCCGTGGGTAAAGTAGCCAATCTCGGCCGGATCCAAGCCGTCGCGTCTGGCGAACTGCGCCAGACCGGTGAGGATTTCGCTGCCTAGCGCATCGGGCCACGATAGCACTTTCAGGGTATGGATCTGACTGTTTTGCCGATCCAGCACGGCGAAATCGGTACAGGATCCGCCAATATCCACGCCAACGCGGTAACGCATCTGTGTCGCTCCAGAGTCAGGCACGCAGCTCGCCAGCTAGCTGCCTAAGCCGTGACCGTGCCACGCCTCGTTAACGATCACGTCGCACAGCCAGCCGAAGCGGGTGTAGTCGGTGATCAACCGCGCAAAGCCGATCTGCGCTTCGCCCCGGTAAAGCCCAAACGGCGCGGCTGAAGAGGCACGGCGAACCGGTCAAATGCAGTAAAAAAAGGGCGGAAAAGAAATTTTATGCTGCCTGAGTGCGACGGCTTCGGCAATAAAAAAGCCCCGTAAAGGGGCAAGGCGCGTGCAAATTTTTTAACGGAACAGATCGGCGGGCGTGCTGGTTCTTTCGAACCGGATTAACTTATCGATTAACAGCCAGTTCGGCTCGATATGTGCACCTCTGTAGCCTTTATAGTTACCCTGAAGTGTATGATCCTTGTACGGCAAAAGGAGAGGAAAGCGATCGTCAATAATCAGCGTCATTAACGTTTTAAGCTTGCTCATATCTTTGCACCGCTTCTGCATCTTTTTTACGTCTTTAGAAAACGGGTTTGAGTAAGCTATTTCCCTTTGCTTGGCGATAAAACTGCAGCGCGTAAACCGCCTCGCAGGGAAAGCGGCTAAACAATCCGTCGTCAATCATAACCTTCACGCCCGCCAGCCCCTCTTCGGCGGGCTGAAAGATAAAGTGGATCGTGCCGTTGAAATCGCCTGTTTCCGCTAGCAGCTGCGCCGCGCCGAGCAGCATCGCAGTATGACCGTCATGGCGCTGGCATAGCAGCGTGCAGCCCAATCGCCCCACTGCCGTCGCCGCGCGTCAGCACGCCGACCATACCGGTTTTGCCAATGTCGCGATGGACCTCCAGACCGATCTGCTGCAGAAAGCGCACCACGATGTCGCTGGTGCGCGTCTCCTGATAGCCGAGCCGAGTTCCGGGTGGGCATGCAGATCGCGCCGCAGCGCGATAAGAGCGTCAATATTCATCAGTAACCTCAACCTCGCGCGCGGTCGACCAAGCCGATCATCGGTTCACCACGCTAAGCTAATGACGCAGGTTCTCCAGCAGTTCGGCCACTGCGCTCTCGGCCTGCGTCTGGCTGGCGATATGCGGCGTCAGCCAGATAGTGGGATGTCGCCAGAATAGGTGAGTCGGCGGCAGCGGCTCGGGATCGGTGACGTCGATCACCGTTGCCGCCCAGCCGTAGCCTAAGCGGTGCAGGCTGGCGAAGCCGTGAACCTGATGCTGAGCATCCTTCAGCAGCATGGTTTGATGCTGGCTGACGATTCGAGCGCGGTCAGCGTCGGCGCATCCTGCGCCTGCACGCGGCGCGGCGTCAGTCCCGCCGGAATCGCCACGGACGGCGCCTCCTCCAACGCGCGCGTCTGGTGCTGGAGGATCTGCCCGGTGGTGACAAAGCCGAGCTTCTTATACAGCTTTTTGCCCATCTCGGTGGCGTGTAGCCGTACGTTAGAGAATGGCGCTGCCGAGCAGTTTGCCCTGCTCTTTAATCACGACGCCGTCGCCCAGCGCCTGCTGCCAGTCTTCAGGGCGATGCGGCCATTTCAGCTGCTGTGTCATGGCGTAGTAGTATTGCAGATCCTGCGCGTTCATCGCGCGGAAAATTGTGGTCATGCGGTGCTCCTTACATCATGCCAAGCGTTTCAAGTGTGCTGCCGTCAACCAGACGGCTGTAGCGATAGGGTGTAGAATCGACCGCCGGCGTGTCATTAGTGGCGAGATCGGCGGCCAGCCGCCCCGCCAGTTCGAAGGTAGCGGGAATGCGCTACGCCACCAGCTGCATTATCGGCAGGTAGCTGGCGAACGAGGTGCCGAAGTCGCCCTGCAGCATGCCGCCCAGCTAGCTGAAATAGCGCAGCAGAAGGAGCTGATCAGCCCGAGTTGGGCGCGCAGCGCCGCCACCGTCTCTGGCGTGGCGTTTTGCCCAAGGATCATCTGCGCCGCGTCGCCCGGCAGCAAGCTGGTGATAAAGAACACCACCCGCCGAGATTATAAGCAAAGTCAGGATGCCGGCGCCTGTACGGCGTGCGATCAGGAACAGCATGTATCTCTGGTGGAAGAAAGCCGCGTGGTGATGCATACTGGCGCGCGACTTCGCGCGCCCTTTCCGGCTACACTGCCTGCCAGCGCCGCTCGGCAGCCGACACTGCAATCGCCTCCAGTACCTTCTGCAACTGCAACCCTTCGGCAAAATCGGGCCACAGGCGATCACCCGCCGCGATGCCATTGACTAAATCCCGTATCTCTGTCCGGCGGAGATGCAGAAGTTCGCGTAATCGGGATGCGCCGGCCCGGTGAGGATGGTCTTAAATCCCTGTCGTCCCGCCGGGTCGTCGTGCAGATAGAGTTCCAGCTCCGCCATACGCTCTTGGGTATAGCGCAGCGTGCCTTTGGTGCCGGTGACCACATAGGTCAGCCCCATTTTGCTGCCGCAGGCGATGCGTGAGGTTTCAATCACGCCGTGCGCGCCGTTGCGAAAGCGCAGCAGCGCGCTGGCCTGGTCTTCATCTCCACCGGCAGCTGACGGCTCGGATCTTTCGCGTCGGGACGGGTTTTGATCACCGTCATCATATTGCCGCTGACCTCCTCGATATCTCCCACTAGATAGTGCGCCATATTGACGATATGTGCTGCCAGATCGCCCAGCGCGCCAAGACCCGCCAGCGCCTTCTGACAGTGCCAGTCGAGCGGCGTCTCCGGCTTCGCCAGATAATCCTCATTGTGGGTGCCATAGAAGTGCACCACCTCGCCGATTTCGCCGCGCGCGATAATCTCTTTCGCTAGCTGGCTGGTGGGATTCTTCATGTAGTTAAAGCCCACTAGGGTTTTTACGCCGGCAGCCTGCGCTGCCTGCACCATCTCTTCTGCGTCGGCCACCGACAGCGATAGCGGCTTTTCTGAAAAGACATGTTTGCCTTGACGAATCGCTTCCAGCGCTATCTCTTTATGCAGGAAGTTGGGCACGCAGATATCCACCACGTCGATGACGGGATCGCGCACTAGCTCGCGCCAGTCGCCGGTCGAACGGGCGAAGCCAAAGGCGGCGGCCTGTTTCTCCGTCAGCGCCGGGTTCACCTCCGCCAGCATCTCCAGCACGATTTCGCCCTTAAGGGCAAAGACCGTTGGCGCCTGCGCGTAGGCGATAGCATGACAGCGGCCGATATAGCCGCTGCCGATCATGCCGATCCTGACTCTGTTCATCGACTGCCCTCTGGTTTCATAATGGGATTTTTGCGAAATATACGTTAAAAAAAATGCGCAGACAAACGGCGGAGATGAGGAGTGTAAGCGGCTTTGAAATCTTCACCTTGCGGCAGAAATCGCTGGCTTTGGCTTTAGCGGCAGGAAACAGCATGTGACGCTAGGCGCGTTTTTTCATTACTCTCAAGAGAGAAAATAATTTTTCATTATGCGCCGCACGCCTGCCCCGTCTGGCGCTTTGCCTATGGCGTTTATTTCAGCAGTTGGATAATTTTGTGAAAAAGGGCTTTGACATGATGGATGCGGGTCGATAATATACGCTTCTTTCAAGCGATTCCTCTGTAGTTCAGTCGGTAGAACGGCGGACTGTTAATCCGTATGTCACTGGTTCGAGTCCAGTCAGAGGAGCCATATTTTCTTTATTTAAAGAAGCCCGCTCAGGGAACAGGGAAATCTGAGCGGGTTTTTTGCATGTGGCGCTCAGCCCTCGTCGAGCCGGGTAAGCTTTCTGATATCCGGCACTAGATTCGCCGCAGCTAAGCAGCGCCCGAACCGCATCGCCAGCTCGCCCAACAGAATAGTGATAAAGGACCCATCGCGGCGGGCGCGCGGGATGGGGCGCGCGGGATGTTTACAGCGCCTGCGCCCAGATGGCGCCGAACTGGCCAAATGCCATCCTAGCAAGGCAGAACGCACCCATCTGCAGCTAAGCCGCAGATGCGCCGCCCGCCAGAGCAGGATGGGAAAGATGCAGAGCACCACCAGCATCACACCGGCGAACATCGCGCTCTGCGGGCGCCAGCGCATGCAGAGCGTGCGCCTTTGATCCTCAGCTTTAAGCTTTACTCGCTGGCGGCCCGTAAAGCGGCGTTTCGTAAGCTGCTGCAGCAATGAATGGATGGATGGATGGATGGATGGCGCGCAGCCGCGAGTCGCTGCGCGCCTGCTTTCCGATGGAAAGCACCTGCGGGCTGAACACGCTGTCGAGGGCTTTACCATCCATAACCTGCTGAACGATGCGCCGCGACGTCGACGTCGTGTTGCGCACGGTGCGAAAAATCGCCGTGCCTGTGCCTGCCGCGAGAATAAATATTGTCCGCCGGCTCGCTCCGCGCCATTTTTATATTATTCTCTCACATCTTTACGACAAACAGAAGTCATGATAGTGCCTCAACAGCAATCCCGTGGCAAGTGGGCCACCTTCGGCCTGATATTTATTCCCGGCTTACCTAGGCTTGCTGGGTCTGCCTCACCCCCTTTATGCGCGACACGCTGCACGCCTCCACCGAGCTGATGGGCATGATCCTGTTCGGCTTCTCCTACAGATCGATGCTGGTCGATCTGCTGATTATCGCCGTGGCGCTGCGCCATTTACCCGCGACCAGCGACGGAGAACGCAGCAGACAGGCGCACGGCGCCGGCTTTTTGGCGCAGATCCTCCATGAGCTGCGCGATTGTCACTTACTTATCCTCAGCGTGGTGATCCTAGTGATGGCGCTGGCAGAAGACTCCGCCAACGACTGGCTGCTGCTGATGATCGACGGTCATAACCTGAATCACACCCAAGGCACGCTGGTCTATGCCGGATTCACCGCCGGCATGACGCTGGGCCGCTTTCTCGGCGGCTTGTGGTGGGTATCGCATCGGCCGCGTCTGGATGCTGCTCATCAGAGCTTTCTCCGCCGCGTTCGGCCTGATGCTGGTGATATTCTCCGATAACCCGTGGCTGGCGCGGCCGCAGCCGTGCTATTCTGAAGCGCCGGCGCGGCGGGCAGTCGAAAAGCTCTGGCAGAGCAGTCGTGCTAAAGGTGAAAACGGCGGCTGGGGTCGCCGTTTTCACCTTTAGCCCTAGCGCAGTTCCGGCGCGATATAAACGTACACATTGTAGGCGACACCAAACTGGTTCGGCACCGTCAGCAGCAGCGTGTCCGCCTCGGTCATCGCCTCATCCTGCGCCCGCTGTTTGATCAGCGCCTCCGGCTCTGCCGTATAGCTGCTGCGGCTTACCGAGAGGCGCGGATCTGCTTCGCCTGCTAAACGTGGAACGGTTCGCCCGTTTCATCATCTTTCAGTGTCGAGCTTTGCAGGTTCATACCCATTTTCGCCGCCCACTCCGCCGTGGCGTTGGAGCCGGAGCCCCACCAGATGCGGCTCGCGCAGGCCTTCTGGGAACGGCTCAAGACGCCGCAGGCGAGGCGGGTTCGGTAACATCAGCTGCGGATTCAGTTTAGCGAAGCCTTCGCCGCGCAGCACCTCTAAAAACGCTTCCGTATGGCGACGGCCTATATCGGCGTCGATTTCACCCTCCTGCGGCACATAGCCGAAGTAGCAATAACCCTCGACAACCTGCTCCGGCGAGCTTCGGCTGATGCCGAGCTGCAAACGGCCGTTGCTGATCAAATCCGCCGCGCCGGCATCTTCCGCCATGTAGAGCGGATTTTCGTAGCGCAGCATATCGATAAAGCCGGTGCCGATCTCGATTTTGCTGGTGCGCGCGCCGACCGCCGCTAGCAGCGGGAACAGCGAGCTGAGCTGACACGCAAAGTAGTACATGCGGAAGCAAACGCCGTCGGCGCCTAGTTCTTCAGCGGCGACCGCAAGGTCGATAGACTGCAGCTGCACGTCCTGCGCAGAGCGGGTAGCGGACTTCGAAGAAGGGGTTCAGTGACCGAAGGATAAGAAGCCAATTTTTTTCATGATTCAGTTCCTTGCGCGGGCAGCTTTTGCCTCGTCGTGAGAGAGAAGAGTCGATAGGCAAAGGTTACGTCAGTCGCGTCTCGACTGATAACCAATAATTTTCAACCGTATCATCAAGTTTTTCGACATAAGTAAGAGGGACAAGATCTTCCTCTTTTTCATCACCTTCACGCATGTTATGCTAAACTTTCATACATGTTATGCTAAATTGTATCGTGGCCGGCACAAACACTATGGCGACAGGATCCTCGGCGTATCTCAACGCACAGCAGCGCGATGGCGCAGCGAGCTGCTCATAGCCGCCATCTACGGCGGCTAGTTTGCCACGCTGGCGCACTGGCAAACGGTGGGTCTGTGGCCTGTGACTCTGCTGCTGATCCTCTTTACCTGCTGGTATCTGTCACTGCAGCAGAGCTCATCCACGACCATCCGACGCGCTTCCCGCGCCTTAACTAACTGTTCGGCACGCTGCTGCTGGCGGTCTGGTATCCCTACTGGCTTTACCACGATTCGTATCTGGCGCAACAGCGCAACCACAGCCTGACCGATCCTGATGACGATGGTGAATTAATGAGGCGGGCATGGCAGCTGCTATTTCTTATATTTCTTAATCTCAACTATCACGCGGTGCATCACGACTTGTCCGGCCTGCCGTGGTATGGTCTGTGACGGGTTTATTTGCTGTGGCGCGACGACTATCACCAGCGCAACCTCGAGTTGCGCGCCGCGGGCTAAGGCGAATGGTGGCAGCGCTTCTCAATCCGCCCCGTGAACGTTAACGCCCATCCGGGCTAGCAACAGGATGTAGATCATGAAGCGGCTTTCGTTACCTATGTACGACATCTACCATCTCGACACCCAAGCGCTGACCGCAAAACTGGCGCAGCGGTTACAGGCGGATGTTGAGTGGCCAGACGATCTGCTGCTGAGCCAGACCTGCGGCTATCCGCTGATGACGCAGCTGCCTGACGTTCAGCTAGTCGGGGCGTTTCAGCTTAGCGCGACGGGCTGTAACGGCACACGCTACCGCAGCTGGCTGGGTGGTGCGCGCGGAGGATGGGGATCCCGCGCTGGCGGATTTTCGCGGACGCCGCGCGGTGGCATGCTCGTATTCCGTCTATAACGCGCTGCGCTACCTGATCGCCCCATTGGTGCAGGATGGCCGCCTTTTTAGCGCCACGACGTGAGCGGCAGTCATCGCTAGTCGCTGGCGAATCTGGCGATTATCGGCGAAACGCCGCTCTGCCCCACTCTGCAGCTGATTACCGCGGCGCAGACGGATGCCCAAACGCTGGCGACACTGTGCCGTGAATTAACACAGCTGGCAAAAGAGAAAGCGGCGCGCGCCAGTTTTATTGCTGGTTTCACCGTGCCGGAGCGGACCGCGAGATAACGCGCTGGGAAGAGTAGGCCGCCGCGCTCGGCGTGACGGCGCTGTAACGTAGCGGGCTGACGCCTGTGCCTGCGCTTTGAGCTTAGTGAGCGAACTCCATGCTGTAGTAGGTGGCGCGGCCCTGCGGCAGCAAGCGCAGCGCGGTGGAGTAGCCAAACATCTCCGCCAGCGGCACTTCGGCGCGGATAAGGCACCACGCCACCTTTGGTGGCGTCTTCGAAAACAAAGCCGCCGCCCGGCTCCAGCGGCTCCAGCGTCAGCACCACGTGACCATAATGCCCTTTGCCGCCGGAATGGCGCACAAATTTGCCCTCGACGTCGCGCGCCGCTTTACAGAGCGTCTCGCGGTAGGTCACCTCCGGACAGCCGATATTCGCCTCGACGCCGAACTCGTGCTTCAGGCGGTCGACGATAATCTCCAGATGCAGTTCGCCCATACCGGAAATAATCACCTAGCCGGACTCCTCGTCGGTGTGTAGCCGGAACGAAGCATCTTCCGCCGCCAGCCGCTGCAGCGCCAAGCTCATCTTCTCTTGATCGCCTTTGGTTTTCGGCTCGACCGCGCCGTCCAGCACACACGATCGAGCGTTCTACCTCGATCGTGAAGTTAACGTGACCAAGCATGTCGATAATATTAATGCGGTGGGGCGTGAAGCAACCGTCCATCCGGGCCAGAAGCAGCTGACTGCCGCCGAGGTAATGGTAATGCCGAGCTCCTACTCCTGCGCCATCCAATCCAAGTCGCAAGTCGGTCGTTGCAGCGCCATCGTGCACTTCACCCAGCTTATAGCTCATCTCGGTATAAAACAGAATGCGCTCGGTCGTGGTGGTTTTACCGGCATCGATATGCGCGCAAATGCCGATATTGTGGTAACGCTCAACGGGAAGTGTTCAGGGTATAATGCGTCCTAAGTCTGGTGAGTGGTGACGCGGCGCGCACAATTGCGCACCATCAATGAGCAGCTTATGCTCATTGTACGATTAAATACGAACAGTTTGAGCTATAATTGCGCAGTGGATAAATCGTAGAACAGGAAAACCATGCTGGAAAATCATCCGCAGCCGCGCGAAATCAAACCGGAAAACGTGTTGCTTGCGCTCGGCAATCCGATTCGCTTGGGAGTGCTGCAGTTGCTGGCGCAGCACGGCGAGCAGAGCTGTAACACGCTGCGCGGCAATATCGCCAAATTGACCATGACGCATCACTGGCGCGTGCTACGCGACAGCGGCGTGATCTGGCAGCGGCCCGTAGGGCGGGAAAATCTGATTTCGCGGCGCCGAGACTGCATAGATCACCGCTTTCCCAGCCTGCTAGAAGCCCTGCTGACGGCGATGGTGAAGCGCTAAGCAACGCGACGCTGGCAATCGATCATGCGCATTCTTATCGTAGGGGCCGGGGCCACCGGCGGATATTTTGGCGCGCGTCTGGCGCAAGTGGGACGCGATGTCACTTTTCTGGTGCGCGAGCGTCGTTTTAAGCAGTTACAACAGAACGGGCTGGTGCTGTGCACGCCGCAGGGGGTGGAGAAGCTGCAGCCGCAGCTGGCGCAGGTAGGATCGCTGCGCGGCGCGTACGATCTGATTATTCTGACGGTGAAAAGCTTTGGTCTGGCGCAGGCGATGGAGGACATTGCACCAGCCGTGGACGAGCAGACGCTGATCATGCCGCTCCTCAACGGCATGCGTCATATCGACCTGCTGCGCGACCGTTTCGGCGATAAGGTGATCGGCGGGCTGGTGAAGATCAACGCCACGCTGGGCGAACAAGGCGAGGTAGTGCAGATGACGTCGCTGCACCAGATTTATTACGGCGCGCTGGATGGCCGCAATGATACGCGGCTGCAGCGCGTAGATGAGGCGCTGCGAGCGGCCAGCGTCGAGACCTTTTTCAGCGACAATATCATCGGCGAACTCTGGGAGAAGTGGCTGCTGCTGAGCACGCTCGGCGCCGTCTGCTGCCTGACGCGCGGCGATACGCAGCAGGCGCTGACCGCCGACGGCGGCGAGGCGCTGCTGCACGGCATCTTCAGCGAGGTGCTGGCGACCATTACCTCCGACGGCTACCAGCCGCGTCCGGCGGCGACGGCGAAAATCTTCGCGCTGCTGAGTAATCCCACCACGCCGATGACCTCGTCGATGTACCGCGATTTAACTCAAGGCTACGATATTGAAGCAGACCAAGTGATTGGCGATCTGGTGCGGCGCGCGTCGCGTAACGGCGTCAGCGTGCCGCTGCTCAACGCGATGAACGTCAACTTGCAGGTCTATCAGAAACGCCATTAATCAGCAGCCCGCCGCGCGCAGGCGCTGGCTAAAGACGGCGTTCTCGCCGGAATGGCTCGACTTCCCTTCCAGCAGCAGCCGCTCCTCGTTAATGCCGTAGAAAACCCGGGCGATGGCCGCCAGCATCTGCGCCTCGCTATTTTGCTACACTGTCCGCATCTTTCCTGTCGAGAATTCAATGACTTCCAGCGCTATTACACTCGATGACGTCACTCGCCTTGCGGGCGTCTCCCATCAAACCTTTTCCCACGTGCTCAACCACTCGCCGCAGGTGTCCACGCGCACGCGAGCGAAAGTGGAGGCGACCATGTAGCAGCTCAACTATGTGCCAAACCGCGAGGCGCAGCAACTGGCGGGCAAAACGACGCTCACCCTCGGCCTCGCTACCAGCGATCTGGCGCTGATGGCGCCGGCTATCATCTGGTGATCGCCATGCGCGGTCACTATAGCGGTGCCGACACCGTCAACGAACTGCTGGCGTAGCGCGTGGATACATTGATGATTAATCTGCCGCTGGCCGCCGAAGACGCGGAGCAGATTTAGACGCTGTGCGGCGACAAGCCGGTTATTTTTATGGATGTCGAACCCTATGCGCGAGTAGCGCAGTGTCAGTACCCTAACCCGCGCGCGGCGGTTGAATATCTGGTAGCGCTGGGACATCGCTAGATCGGTCTATTGAACGGCCCGGCGCAGGCGATCTCGGCGCAGCTACGGGAAGCAGCCTAGCGCGTTAGTGACTATCGGCTGACGCCCTAGTGCGTGCTGCAGAGCAACTGGAGCACGCAGTCCGGCTATAAGGCGGATGCTGCAACAGCTGCCGGATCGCCTGCCGCAGGCGCTGCTGGTAGCGAACGATCAGATGGCGCTGGGCGCGCTGCACCAGCACGGCGTGGTAATCCCGGCACAGATGTCGATCGTCGGTTATGACGATACCGCCGAAAGGCCCTAGTATCAGCCGTCCCTGACCACGGTGCGCCAGGATATGCAGGCGCTGGGCGAGACGCTGCTGGCGCGGCTGTAGGATGAGGCGCCACCGCGCCGGGCGGTCGAATCGCCCGATCTGGCGGCGCTGGCGCAACAGGTATAGTAGATCGCGCGTCAGTTGCAAAATAATTGCAGGTGGATTGAAAGCGTATATTCAGTTCACACTGTTTGTCAGGGAGATAAACATGCCGACCGTTCTTAGAATTAGTGCGTGCCGCTTCTATTTCTAGAAGCATGAACCTAACGAACCCACGCACATCCACGTTGATAACGAGAATGCGCCGCTAAAATAGGGTTGCATGACTTGAGCTTGGCGCGCAGTGTGGGTTTTGCTTCGCATGAGCTACGTGATTTCAGCGCCTAGTGAAAGTGAACCAAGGTTATCTTTAAGCGGCCCAGAATGCTTATTTTACAAAGTGAAAACGATATCCGCGTCATGGAAGTTCATATCGATGACGACCATCTGACTGTCGACCTCATGCATGGGCGCGCCATCTCCATGCCAGTTGTATGGTACCCGTGCCTAGCTGCCAGCACGCTTGAACAGCGTCAGAAATGGGAATTGTGTGGCACAGACTACAGTATTCACTGGCCCGATCTTGATGAAGATCTGAGCACAGAAGGCCTGCTGCGTGGCGCAAAAAAGGGATATTGACCGGGCAATGACGCTGATTTGTTCCGTATCCGCGCGGTACCTCTGGACGATGTACAGATGAAAAAAACCGCAGACTTAAAAAGCTGCGGTTTTTTTACGTTACGAAATCTGCTTACGAAGATCAGTTTACCGTACGTACGGCCAGTTACTGCACTTTCGGCTCGCCCATCGATTTTAGTTTCTTCGACAGATCGCGACGTTCTTTCGACAGATCGGCGTTTTTAATGATGTACTCATCCACGCGGTCTTCATAGTCGGAACGCATCGAAGCGATGATTTCCTGAATCGCTTCGATGCTCATACCGGGTTTGATGTACTCGCTCAGGTTGTCCAGCAGCAGAACGCGCTTCTTGTTATCACGGATTTTCTTCTCGGTATCCGTGATTTCACGCTGCAGTTTATTTTTGCGACGGAACATACGCACAAACTCTAGTACGTCCTGAAATGATTGCTTGGCATTTCCCATGGCGGCACCTTTTATTGGACCTACTCACGCAGGGAGTAGAGTCATAACCTTCAGCTTAGCGGTTAGCCAGCCGTGGTGACAATTATCACCGCTAAAATCCGACTGGCGCTTATTTTAGCGTAAAGAATGCGCCTTTCGCATTAAGTCATTGTCCTTGGTGATTATTTGCACCGCGCCAAGCGGATCAGATCGGTCATGCGCTCCAGCTGCTTCGCCAGCTCCAGACTCAGTCAGACATAACCATAGATCGGCGCCTCCTCCAGACGCTCGCTGCCCGCATCGGCGATCAGCTGCTTCAGCTCGCGGGTTATCTCCGTCAGCTCGTGGCTGTTGGCCACCACCTCGTCGGTTTCGCCTCGCAGCGCCAGCACTGAAAGCGCGTGCAGCGTCTTTTTGGTCATCTGCTGGATGCGCCTCAGCGTCGGCATGTTGAGCAGGATCAAATGTGTTTCGCGCAAGGCCCACTAGGCTTCGATCTGCATCTCCACCGTGTTTACTGTATTGCGGTTGATGGTCTGAATCGCCTCGAACACCGATTTCGGAATACGCGTCTCTTTACTGGCCGGCACTATCAGCGCGCTGCATTTTCACCACACTGGTGAGCAGTCTGCCAATCGGCTTTTTCAGGCGTGGCTTCTCGATCAGGTTAGGGGAAAACCGACGTGATAAATCTTGGCAATCTCCGCCAACGAGTCCGACAGCTGGATGCGCCAATGGGTATAGGCGCGCTGCGCCCAGATAGCGCTAACAGCAGCGAGCCGAGGATCACGTCGCTGCCGCGCCACGGTGAAGTCAGCCCCCGGCGCGCCAACCACCACGCTGAGCGTAATGCCGATCAGCAGCGCCATATAGAGATGTTTCCCCAGCGTCAGGTAGTCGCGCATCATCATCACCACGCCGCACCATGCCAGCATCACCGGCAGCGACATCTTATCGATCGGCAGCTGCATGGCTTTTACGGCACCTTTGAGCGCATTTATATGGAAGGCCCCGAGCAGGGCAGCCGCAGCAGCGCTATCGTGAGGGCCTTGCCGCGCTCGACCGCTACGTACAAAAACGATTTAAAGAGCTGACACCGGCGCAGCAGGACGCGCTGCTGGCCGCGATGGAGGCAGGCAAGGTGCATTTCGAGGGCTTCAACGCCTAGTCGCTGTTTATCGAGGAACACTATGGAGGGCTTTTCGCCGATCCCATCTACAGGTGGCAATCGCGGTATGGCGTCGGGGAAGATTGCTAGGCTTTCCCGGCGTGCACTACGACTACCGCCCCTACATCGAGCGCCATAACGAGATCTGCATTTCGAACCCATCAGCAACAGCCAGTGGTAAGCGAAGGATAAGCTATGAAAAAATTACCCAAAACGGATGGCGTGGTGATTGGCCTCCGCTAGGCGGGATCGATTATCGCTAATGAGCTGGCCGACGAGGGGCTGGAGGTGGTCGACATCGAGCGTGGCACGTGGCGCGATACCGCGCGCGATTTCAATATCGGCACCGTCACCGACGAGCTGCGCTATGTGATGCGCGAAGAGTTGATGCTGTGCACAGGCCAGAACACCTGTACCATGCGCAACAATCCATCGCAGACCGCGCTGCCGATGCGCACCTAGTGATCCCCTTTCATCCTGGCAACGGCACCGGCGTTGCGGGCATTACCTCCCGCTTTCAGCCACATGAATTCCAGCTGAAGAGCTATCTCACCGAGCGCTAAGGCGCCGACGCGATGCCCGGCAAGCTGACATTACAGGACTAGGGCACCAGCTGGGAAGAGATGAAGCCGCACTATGCAGTTCGAGCGCGTGGCGGCCACCTTCGGCTACGCGAGCAACCTCCACGGCGACAAGCGTCGGCGCTGCGTCAGCCCTACGGCCCGACGCTATTCGCTCAGGCAGCGAAAATGGGCTATCAGCCCTTCCCGCCTAGTGCCCCCTTCACTGGTCTCCGAGGCCTATACTAACCCCTACGTCGTCACTCACCATGGGGCCCTGCACCTTTTACGGCTTCTGCACCAACTACGGCGGCGCCAACTATTCGAAAGCAAGCGCCATTACCACTGTGCTGCCTGCGCTGATGCTCAAAGAGAACTTCACCGTCTACACCAACTGCGAAGTTCTGGAAATGCTGACCGATTCCAGCGGCAAAAAAGCGACCGGGGTCACATATGTCGACTCCTCGGGCGATACGTGGGAACAGCCGGCCGATCTGGTGATCGTCGCCGCTTTTACCTTTGAGAACGTGCGGCTGATACTGCTGTCGCAAATCGGCGAGACCTACGATCCGGTGACCAGTAAAGGTACCACCGGCCGTAACTACGCCTACCAGACTGCCAAGTCGATTAGCTGCGAGGCAAGCAGCTTACACCACATGCACCAATTTGTTATCCTACAGCATCCTGTTGCGGTTGTTCTGCGTGATGCCGTTCCAGGCGAGGGTTTTTTCGCTGTACATGGCGTAAAAATCGGGTTCGTCGCTGACGATGGTGCACGACAGCTTCGCCATATCCAGCGCTGAGGAGAACTGGCACGGCGCATCCAGACCGTGCACGGTTTCAAAGTGGATATTGGTTAGGCCAAGCTTCTGCAAGTACTGATTCACCATATTGATGAAGTTCTGCTGACTGCCCGTTACATAGTTGCCCAGCGCCTTGCAGGCGTCGTTGCCGGAGTCGATGATGACGCCGCGGGTGAGGTCACGCACCGTAATCTTGTCGCCGGGCTTGATGAACATCAGCGAGAAGCCTTTGAAAACCGAGTTGCCGGCTGTCTAGGCGACTTTGCCGATGGTTACCACGTCGTCACGGGTGATTTTTTTCGCGTCGATGGCGTGATTAACGACATAGTCGGTCATCAGTTTGGTCAGGCTGGCGGGGTTGCGGCGCTCGTTAGCATTGCCTGCAGTCAGCACCTGTCCGGTGGTGGCGTCCATCAGCAACCCAAGAGGAGGCGTCAGGGGAAACGTCATATTGTCGGCATGTACCCAGCGAAGCCAGTAATATAGTTCCAGATATAGTAATTAACAGACGCCTTTTCAACACTTCATCCTCAGGGTTACAGGTAAAACAGCGGTTCGTTTTACGGCAAAAGGCATAAACAGGTTTCATTAAATTGAAAAAAAGTGTGTACGGCTGAGAAGGTATATCATTTCTGCTAGTCATTTAGGGTCTCAAAATGGAAGATTTGCGAACAGGCAACCTGTTTACTTAACAGGCGAAATCGCAGATGGTTGAATATCGGCTACAGCTCCATTAGACTGTTTACATAACGAGCAAGCCACCTTACCTTAAGTAAGGTTAACTGCCTGACTCTCTTTAATCTGACGTTGAAAGCAGATCCGGCAGGCATTTAACTCCGCAGAATATTTATATAGTTATAAGGAAACGGTTATGTATTACCGAGAAGAACTTATCAATTATTTACAGTCAAACAATATCTTGCATTAAAGTTCGACTACGCATTAACAGGCATAAGCAATACCGTATTACACATCATGTTTTACTGATGAATAACAAGATGTTTGCCGTCAAAAAAGCGAAGGCATTCAATTTCACAAAGGAATGATTCATTTTTTCAACAAGGTAATTTCGTCTACGAAATGCTCAAAATATATTTTTGAAGGAATTTTTAGATACAAAATAAATGATCAGCTAGAGTCTAGAGTATATAAAAAAAGGCTTAATGGCGATTAATGTCCATATTGCTTCCAGCTATCTAACAAGCGCCAGTTTTGCTTTAGCTGTAGCATCTGCTGTTGCTATTGGCATAAATTTAAGCCTTGATATGAGCGCCTTAGTGGGTGGTAAAACGAGCGACCTTACAGGCATTATATTATATATGGAATAGTCCAAAAAACTGTGGATAGCGCACACCGACTTCATTATGCCTCGCCTGATTATTATGCCGCACTGTATGCTCAAGAGTTAAAATTTATAATTTTATTGAAATGGTTACAACCTAAAAATCATTATTTAAATTTTTATAATAAAATAACATGTCTACTCCCGCACATTTATGGTTTGAAGATGAAAATGGTTCGCCTGTTGTTGGCGGTTGCCCAATACCACTCCGTTTAGGCTCAATCGAGTTAAAATCCTTTTCGCACGCCGTTACTATCCCTGTGGACCCAGTTGAGGAAAGCTAAATCGGGCTGTATGTGAAGGCCGCTCAATGAAGAAAGCTACTATTAAGATGTATCGTATTCTGGAAGAACGCATCGAAGCTGAATATTTCAACATCATTTTAGAAAACGTTAAAATCACTACGTTTTCGCCTTACCTAGCCCCTTAAGACATAGGCAGCACCCATTTAGAAACGCTCGAAATGCGCTATGAATCGATTATATGGAAATTATATGGGAATATGTAGGCAGGAATGTTATTTATCGAGACTCATGGAATGACTGCACTACAGCCTGAAAATGAAATAGCTCGGCATTGTCGGGCTTGCTGGTGTTGGCTTTACAAACATGAAATTCCAATAAATCAATAATCCTCTGTGCTTAACAAACGAAACTCAGATATCCGAGCGCCCATAGTATTAACAGCTCGCTAAGCAGCTTATTAAGCGCCCCCGCCCTGCTAGGCTCAATTGCGAGCCAGATTTGAGCTAACTCTGTACAAGTTAACACCCGATGTCGGTTTCTGCCCGGACGCCTGCTTCGCGTGGAGCAATCCGTATTATCGAGGCGTTATCTGTCACCTGTAGGCGGACACACCAGCCGATCGCCGTTCCTGCTTCCTCAATTAGATGTTGCCCGCGGAGCGAGTTTTCTTTGTTTCTTCGTGCGAGAAAAAATTCCCTCACTGTTTGACTGATATGTCACCGATGGCACGGCTAGGGAATACGTCCACGAAGTGTTTGAGCACGGTAGTATGGTAAAGTGCCCGCTTTATGGGCCTTAACGCTACATCGGCATACTGTTTTCTTTCCTGTACATCAGGCAATCGCCAGTTGTCATTACCGACTCACTCGTACTTTAAAGTACTCGCGGATTGGTACCCCCCTCAAACATAACGCGCAGCTCATTTGTCAGGTACAGGCCTCCTGAAGCCTAGGTTCCGGATACCTGCCCAGAGCTAATCGCTGGGCTTTGCTTTTCCATCCGGTCGCGGTACCAAAAAAAGAGGCGCCCTTTGGCGATATATGCGCGCTGAAGCTTGTCCGAAACGCAAGCTTCAGGCCGACCGGAATATGGTTTACCATGTATGGAGTAAAGTTTAGTGTCCCTTAAGGTAAGGCCATAATATTTTGGTACGCAGCGAAAAGTCAGTCTGGTACGCAATACTGCGTGTACAAATTCAAAAAATAAAGCGCAACATCGGCTTAAAAGTGAACAAAGGAAGAAAATCGAAAATTTTTCTTTTTTTCAGAGGATTAATGAACATACATGAACGGTAATCATATTTGAAAAACGATCGCGCACAGCTTACGTTCCTCTTTCACGACTACGAAACCTTCGGTAAAAGTCCGTCGCTGGACCGTCCGGCGCAATTTGCCGCGCTGCGCACCGACAGCGATTTCAACCCGGTCGGCGAGCCGCAGATCTTCTACTGCCGTCCAGCGGACGATTATCTGCCGCAGCCGGAAGCGGTGATGATCACCGGCATTACACCACAGGTGGCGCGCGCGCGCGGCGTATCGGAGGCGGAGTTCGCCGCCCGCATCTATGCGCTCTTCACCGAAGAGCAGACCTGCGTGGTGGGTTACAACAATGTGCGCTTCGATGACGAAGTAACGCGTAACATCTTCTACCGCAACTTTTACGATCCCTACAGCTGGAGCTGGCAGAACGGCAACTCGCGCTGGGATCTACTGGATGTGATGCGCGCCTGCTATGCGCTGCGTCCAGACGGTATTATCTGGCCGGAAAATGAGGATGGCTTTCCTAGCTTTAAGCTTGAACACCTGACCAGAGCTAACGGCGTGGCGCATGAGAACGCCCATGACGCTATGTCCGACGTGCATGCCACGCTAGCGATGGCGAACCTAGTGAAAGAGAAGCAGCCGAAGCTGTTTAAGTTTCTGTTTACGCACCGCAACAAAAATAAGCTGATGACGCTGATCGACATTCCGCAGATGAAGCCGCTGGTGCACATCTCCGGCATGTTCGGTGCGGCGTACGGCAACACCAGCTGGGTCGTGCCACTAGCGTGGCATCCCAATAACCGCAACACGCTCATCGTCGCCGACCTAGCGGGCGATATGACGCCGCTGCTGAAGATGGATGCGGATCCCCTGCGCGAGCGGCTCTATACACGCAAGAGCGATCTGGCCGACGACGAAGCGTCAGTGCCGATCAAGCTGGTGCATATCAATAAGTGTCCAGTGCTAGCGCCCGCCAACACACTACGCCCGGAAGATGCGGCGCGTCTGGGCATCGATCGCGAAGCCTGCCTAGCGAATCTGGCGCTGCTGCGCCAGCACGCCGAGGTGCGAGAAAAAGTGGTCACGCTGTTCGCTGAAGCGGAGCCTTTCACCGCTTCAGACAATGTCGACTCGCAGCTCTATGAAGGTTTCTTCAGCGACGCCGACCGCGCGGGCATGAACATCCTGCGACAGACCGCGCCCGCTAACCTGCCGGCGATGGATATCTCCTTCCAAGATGCGCGCGTGGCGAAGCTGCTGTTTAGCTACCGCGCGCGCAACTTCCCCGGCACGCTGGACGACGCCGAGCAGCAGCGCTGGCTGCAACACCGCCGCGAAGCCCTGAACGCGGAGCGCGTGCAGGTGTTTTTGCTGGAGCTGGAGTCGCTGGCGAGCCTGCATGAAGAGGATGAGGAGAAGATGGCGCAGCTGAAAGCGCTCTATCTCTATGCGCAGGAGCTGGTCTTATAATGGAATAAGGGCAGATTAGCGCTTCCCTTGTCATGCAGTAAAGCGCTAATCCCTTTCTCCCCCAGAAAAGTCATAAGAGGTTTACACCAGCCCCCACACCAGCTAGGTAAGCGTAAAGCCGCTCAGCCCCATAATGGTAGTCAGCACCGTCCAAGCTTTAAACCATTGCCTACCGACAGTCCCACATAACGCGTCATCACCCAGAAGCCCGCATCGTTGACCTGCGACAGCCTAGACCGCCGAAGCAGGCCGTCAGCGCAATCAGCAGCACGATGGGCAGCGTGCCGATCACCGTCATCACTTTACCTAGCAGGCTGCCGGCCGTCAGCAGCGAGTGGAAAATCGTGCCGAGCACAATCAGCAGTATCGGCACCACAATTTGCCCGGCAATGGTCAGCGCCCCGGGCGGCGCCGGCTCATTCTTCTTCTCTGCACCTTCCGGCTTCGCTATCTGCAGCTGTTCCAGCATCTCAACCGACAGGTGATACTGACGGCGATTTATCGCTTTGGCGACGTAGTAACCGACAATGCTCACCGGAATGGAGATAGCGATACCGAGCATCATCAACCAGCCCATATCGGTATGCAGAATGCCGGCAGCGCCACGTGCACGGTCAGCATCACGCCCGCCATCGGCAGGCCGAACTTCAGCGGCGAGATACGCGCCACCTTGGTAAAGCTGTAGATTCAGGGAAATAACGGTAATAACAATAATAAAGCCGACCTCGAAAAACACCGGAATGCCGAGGATAAAAGGCGGCCATGGTCAACGCTGCCACAGTGCGCTTAATGCTGAAGCTTTTGCTGAAGCGGTGCGCTAGTAACTCCGCGTCGCCCGACGCTTCGATAACTGCGTCGAGCATCGCACACAGCACGATGATAATGTCGATATGGCCGAGCAGGCCGCCCTTACTACTCATAATGGTTTCCATAATTTTTTCAGCCGGAATGCCCGTCGCGATAGCGACCAGCAGGCTGACGATCAGCAGCGCGATAAAGGGATGGACTTTGGCTTTGATGACCAGCAACAGCAGTATGACGATGCTGGCGGTCGTAATGGCTAACAGCAGTGCTGTGGACATGGTAAACCTCAGGTATCTTTATCGTTTTGGTAGTAATGGGTACAGCGCTGCCTAGCACAGGCTCAGGATGCAAAATGCCGGCACCATCGCGCCGGGGTTAACAACGTTATGTCAGGATTTTTTCGCCCAGAGCGCAAACCAGTCGAGGCCGTCTAGGGTGTTGCCGCGCGGAATATATTCACAGTCGATCCAGCCGTCGCAGTCCACCTCATCCGGTAGGTTAAACAGCCAAGGATAGTTGATCTCACCATCCATCAGGCTTCAGGTTCATGGCGATCCGGCGCGGAGGCGATCTGGATATGGCGATAGCGACCGCGGTCCTTGCGGAGCAGACGGCTGAGATTGACGTCCACCAGCTGGGCGTGGCAGATCGAGCTGGGTAAAGACGTGCGGCGCAAAGCGTTCCGCCGCGTAGTGTATGTTGCGCACGAACGTATCGGCATAAGCCGCGCGATCCGCGCCTGGCAGCATCGTGCGTGGCGGCTATGATATATACTTGGGGTATTTCAGGTGCCAGCTTCAGGTTGCTTTCATCCATCCAGCAGCTGCTTCAGCTACTACGCTGCCGGATAGTCATAGTGAAAGAGAAATTCCACCGCATCGGCTCCTTAATTCCGCGACTTCGCTCTCGCTGAGATAGCGGAATGGCGCGATCGCCCAAGGTAAACATCAAGCGCGCGGTCTCTTCCAGCTCTTCTTTTATTTTCTGCGGCTTCGCGCAGGGATTCGCCGACCACCACCGGACCAAGGCGAAGCAGTCGCGCGTGCAGGCGGACAACGCCTAGCTCAAGGTGAACGTCTACGACTTTCAGGTGAAAGCCAACCAGCAGGCGGGGATCGAACTGCTTTCTAGCTTTTCCGCGCTGCCGACAAGCGTGCTGGACGCTAACCGGCAGATTAACCTCAACGCCTCTCAGGGCACCCGTCGTCAGGCGCTGGCCGCCGCGGAAGGTATCAGCTATCTCTAACTTTACCGCCGACGCGCTCGGCACGCGTCTCGGCAAGGCGTTTCTGGCAGCCTACGATAAGGGCGAGCTGATCAAAGCGACGGAAATCAGCACCAGCGCGGCGAAAAAATACTTTAACTGTAATTATCCGTCTCCCTTCCTAGCGGCGGGCAACCGCATTTATCTGGTGCCGGACGACATGGTGCTCAAAGATGACAAGGCCTATACCGCCAACAGCGGCTCCTTGCCCAGCCGCCATACCAATACTGGCGTCACCGATTCACTGCTGCTGGCGCAGATGATCCCGGAACGTTTTCAGGCGCTGGTGGAGCGCGGCGGGCGCTATGGCTATTCGCGCGTCATGCTAGGCTTGCACTATCCGCTAGAGGTGATGGGGTCGCGTATGGTAGCCAAGCGCAACGTGGCGGACTACCTTAACGATGCCGCTTGGCGCAAGCTTTTCAGCGAGACGCGCGACCAGCTGCGCAGCGCGCTGGAGAAAGAGTGCGACGTAGCGCTGGCGACCTGCAAGCAGACCGTTAAGGGCGGAGGATAGCTATCAGGACCTGGCGATGCGGCGCTTCTATCGCTTCACCCTGACCTATAACTTGCCGCAGCTGCGCGTTCAGCCGCATGCGGTCAGCATGCCACAGGGTGCGGAGGTGGTGCTGGAATCGGCGCTGCCTTAGCTTTCTACGGCGCCGCGCCGCGCGCTGATGGCGGCGGGCTATCTGCTGTCGGGCGCCACGCCGGAGCAGCAGTTCTGAAATCGTCTCGATCTCAGCGCTGCCTTGGGCAGGCGAAACATCAGGGATAAAAAAGGGTGGGGCTCGCGCCTAACCCCATACGGCTGACAAATGTAAAATACGGGTGACAAGACCCGATCGCAAAGACGCAACAGCGGCATCCATGCGAGCTCGGCTCGCGCCTTCCATGGCGCGAGCCACTTTGTTCTTCGGTCCTTGTCATCCGTGTCGGCACGTAGTGACAGCCTTACTTATGTGAGATATTACACTTCTTCGCTGTACTGCGGCACCGGATTACGGAAGCTGCGGGTGACGAATGCGAGGTAAATAATCCCCAAGGCGTCCCAAATCAGGCCCAGCACCATCGAACTCTCTTCTAGGTTAATCCACAGCGCACCAACCGTCTGCGCGCCGAGCACTAGCAGCACCGGATAGTTGATATGGTCGTGCAGTGTGCGGTAAGATTAGGATGTCGAACTGCAGCACATGGCCTGCGACGTAGAGCATAATCTCCAGCTGAGACGAATCCGGATCCTCAAAGCGCGAGATATACGTCAATAAGAGGCGACGATCAGCGCGGTGGGGAAAATCGCACGCAGATTATAGTGCGTTCTGCGTCTTTGGTCTCTTCCGACAGCGAACTAATACCGTCAAAGCCGAGGAACGAAAAACAGAGGATAGTCGCGCCGGCAATCATTGTCACCACACGGGCGTCAGCGCACTAGTGCGAGCTGGTGAACGTACCCGTGTCTTCGCCGTGCACCACGCCGTAAATCACCATGCCGGTAATACCGATCATTACCACAACCTGCAGCACCACGATGACGCTGTTGAAGTTCGCCACGGTTTTAATGCCGTTCAGATTGGACATTGTCAAAACGCCACCACCAGCAGCACGAAAATCCACGACGGAATGCCGGGCACCAGCGCTTCAAAATAGTTTTTCGCCAGCAGAATGTTGATCATCGGCATGAACAGGTAGTCCAGCAGCGATGACTAGCCAACCATAAAGCCGATGTAGAGCCGGCACGGCGCTATAGTCGTCTCGGAAACGAGAGCCAGCGCAGGCCGGCTAAAATGAGTAACATCCCCATCTTTGTATCCTCAGTTCTTACGCTTACACGTTTTTTAACGTGTATCTATCCGAACGCGTTCGGCCTCATGCGAATCGGTTAAGTACATGCAAAAAAAATAACCGAGGCTCTTAAAAACATCGGTTATATCTGTGTTTTTGCAGGCCGAACATTCTTCCCCAAAACACAAGAAAAATACAAGACCTGTTGATAAGTATTCTGTAGCTCTCGCCGCCTTCCTCCGTGCGGATAGCGGGCAAGGCTACCACCAGCGCGTTGATCTCCAGCAACAGATCGATATCCTCGGCGTCGCCCTCGATTTCCGGCTGTACCGCATCGATGCCGCAGCGGCGCGCCGCTTCAACGCCTCCAGCGTGGTTTTACTGCCGGTAACCTGCCAGCCGCGCGCCGTCAGCGCTAGCGGCATGCCTAGCTATCCCAGACCGATAATGGCGACCTTTTCATATTCCCTCCTAGGTTAAAAAAGGGTTGCGCATCGGTGTTATCTTCGCTAGGTTAATCAGCATGCAAATGAATACTCATTCAGCAACGGAATTTACTATGACACTCGTTCAGTTCAACCATCACCATCACCCTGACTAGTCTTCAGGCTATGTGTGCTGGGAGACATTCAGATCTTCCAGTGGTGCGAACGCAAAGAAGAACCCCCGGAAGATCATCTTCCGGGGGTTTTTTATGGGCTTGCGCACGACTTTTTTCAGACAGGAATGAAAACAGAGGACGGGAACGATGTTAAACAACAAGCGAATTCGCATAGCTATGCAGAAATCTGGCCGTTTAAGCGATGACTCTCGCGAGCTGCTGGCGCGCTGCGGCATTAAAATCAACCTGCAGCAACAGCGCCTGATTGTCTTCGCGGAGAACATGCCGATCGATATTCTGCGCGTGCGCGATGACGATATTCCCGGCCTAGTGATGGATGGTGTGGTCGATCTCGGCATCATCGGCGAGAACGTGCTGGAAGAGGAGCTGCTGACGCGCCGCGCCCAAGGCGAAGATCCGCGCTACTCCACACTGCGTCGCTTGGACTTCGGCAGCTGCCGCCTGTCGCTGGCGATGCCTGTGGATGAAGAGTACAGCGGCCCGCAGTGCCTGAATAACGCCCGCATCGCTACCTCCTATCCTCACTTGCTGAAACAGTACCTCGACAAAAAAGGCCTTAACTTCAAACCCTGCATGCTGAACGGCTCGGTGGAAGTGGCGCCGCGTGCCGGTCTGGCCGACGCGATTTGCGACCTAGTCTCCACCGGCGCCACGCTGGAAGCCAACGGCCTGCGCGAAGTAGAAGTGATCTACCGTTCAAAAGCGGTGCTGATCCAGCGCGACGGCGAGATGGCGGCGGAGAAACAGGAGCTGATTGACAAGCTGATGACCCGTATTCAGGGCGTGATCAAGGCGCGCGAATCGAAATACATCATGATGCACGCGCCGAGCGAGCGTCTGGAAGAAGTGATCCTACTGCTGCCAGGCGCCGAGCGTCCGACCGTGCTGCCGCTAGCGGGCGATCAAAGCCGCGTGGCGATGCACATGGTAAGCAGCGAAACCCTGTTCTGGGAAACCATGGAAAAACTGAAAGCGCTGGGCGTCAGCTCGATTCTGGTGCTGCCAATTGAAAAGATAATGGAGTAAACCATGGCCTTTATGACCCCCGTCGAGTGGCAGCAGTGCAGTAAAGAGCAGCGTCAGGCGCTGCTGCAGCGTCCGGCAATCGCCGCTTCCGACGCGATCAGCGCCACGGTGCGCGAGGTGCTGGACCAAGTGAAAAGCAGCGGCGACGCGGCGCTGCGTGAGTTTAGCGCGCGCTTCGACAAGGCGCAGGTGGATGCGCTGCGCGTCACGCCCGAGCAGATTGCCGCCGCGGGCGCACGGCTGAGCGACGACCTGAAAAAGGCGATGGCCGTCGCCGTTGCCAATATCGAAACCTTCCACAACGCGCAGCAGGTGGCGACCTTGGATGTCGAAACCCAGCCTGGCGTGCGCTGCCAGCAGATCACCCGGCCGGTGCGGTCGGTCGGTCTCTATATTCCCGGCGGCTCCGCCCCACTCTTCTCCACCGTGCTGATGCTGGCGACACCGGCGCGCATCGCCGGCTGCCGCCGCGTAGCGCTCTGTTCGCCGCCGCCGATCGCCGATAAGATCCTCTATGCGGCGCAGCTGTGCGGCGTCGAAGAAGTGTTTCAGGTCGGCGGCGCGCAGGCGATCGCCGCGCTCGCCTTTGGCACGCTTTCGGTGCCGAAGGTCGACAAAATTTTTGGACCGGGCAATGCGTACGTCACCGAGGCGAAACGTCAGGTGAGCCAGCGCCTTGACGGCGTGGCGATCGATATGCCCGCCGGTCCGTCGGAAGTGCTGGTGATCGCCGATGAAGGCGCGACGCCCTCTTTTATCGCCTCAGATCTGCTTTCGCAGGCGGAACACGGCCCCGATTCGCAGGTGATCCTGCTGACGCCGTCGCTGACGCTAGCGCAGCAGGTCGCCGAAGCGGTGGAGATGCAGCTGCAGGCGCTGCCGCGTGCCGCGACCGCGCGTCAGGCGCTGGCGAGCAGCAGGCTGATCGTGGCGCGCGACCTAGACGAGTGCATGGCGATCTCCAACCAGTACGGCCCGGAGCACCTGATTATCCAGACACGCCAGCCGCGCGATCTGGTGAAGGCCATCACCAGCGCTGGTTCGGTGTTCCTCGGCGACTGGTCTCCGGAGTCAGCGGGCGATTACGCCTCCGGCACCAACCATGTGCTGCCGACCTACGGCTACACCGCCACCAGCTCTAGCCTCGGCCTCGCCGATTTTCAGAAGCGCATGACGGTGCAGGAGCTGACGGCGCAGGGGTTCCTAAACCTCGCCTCCACTATTGAAACCTTGGCCGCCGCCGAGCAGCTGGAAGCCCACAAAAACGCTGTAACCCTGCGCTTCGCCGCGCTGAACAAGGAGCAGGCATGAGCAGGAATATTGAAGAGCTGGCGCGCGACAACGTGCGCACCCTGACACCCTACCAGTCCGCGCGCCGCCTCGGCGGCAACGGCGACGTCTGGCTCAACGCCAATGAATTCCCGCTGCCGGTGCTTTTCGAGCTATCGCAGCAGACGCTGAACCGCTACCCGGAGTGCCAACCAAAGATCGTTACCGAGCGCTACGCCGCCTACGCCGGGCTGCAGCCGGAGCAGGTGCTGGTGAGCCGCGGCGCCGACGAAGGCATTGAGCTGGTAATGCGCGCCTTCTGCGAGCCGGGCAAAGACGCGATTTTGTTCTGCCCGCCGACCTACGGCATGTACAGCGTCAGCGCCGAAACCATCGGCATTGAATACCGCAGCGTGCCCGCGCTGGAGAACTGGCAGCTCAATCTGCCCGCTATCGCGGAGCAGCTCGACAGCGTGAAAGTGGTCTATATGTGCAGCCCCAACAACCCGACCGGCAACCTGATCGACCCGGACGATATCCGCGCGCTGCTGGCGATGACCGCTGGAAAAGCGCTGGTGGTGGCGGATGAAGCCTATATTGAATTCTGTCCGCAGGCTACGCTGAGCGGCTGGCTGCAGGATTATCCGCACTTGGTGATCCTGCGCACGCTGTCGAAGGCCTTTGCGCTGGCCGGCCTGCGCTGCGGCTTTACGCTGGCGAACAAGCCGGTGATCGATCTACTGATAAAGGTGATCGCGCCCTATCCGCTGGCGACGCCGGTTGCAGACGTCGCCGGTCAGGCGCTGAGCAATCGGGGCATCGAGCTGATGCGTAAGCACGTCGCCGAGCTGAACTCCAGGCGCGCCTGGCTGCTGGAGCAGCTACCACGACTCAGCCTAGTGCAGCAGGTTTTTTCGAGCGAGACCAACTATATCCTAGCGCGATTTACTGATTCGCCTGCAGTGTTTAAATCCCTGTGGGATCAGGGCATTATTCTGCGTGACCAGAACAAAAATCCGGGCCTTGCGGGATGCCTACGCATCTCAATCGGCACGCGTAAAGAGTGCGAGCGCCTGATCGCCGCGTTACAGGCTTTATCTGTGGAGAGAGCATGAGTCAGAAGACCCTTTTTATCGATCGCGACGGCACGATCATCGCCGAGCCGCCTAAAGATTTTCAAGTGGATCGCATGGAGAAGCTGGCGTTTGAAGCCAACGTCATCCCGGCTCTACTGGCTCTGCAAAACGCCGGCTACCGACTGGTGATGATCACCAACCAAGACGGACTGGGCACCAGCAGCTTCCCGCAGGCAGATTTTGACGGACCGCATAACCTGATGGTGCAGGTGCTTACCTCGCAGGGCATCTATTTCGACGACGTGCTGATCTGCCCGCATAAGCCGGAAGATAACTGCGTCTGCCGCAAGCCGAAGACCAAAATGGTCGAGGCGTGGCTGGCGCAAGGTGCCATCGACGTGGCGAACAGCTATGTGATCGGCGACCGGCTAACCGATATCCAGCTGGCGCAGAACATGGGGATCCAAGGCATTCGCTTCGGCCGAGAAGGCGAGGAGTGGAACGCGATTCAGGCGCGCCTGACCAAATGCGATCGCCATGCGCTGGTCAACCGCAAAACCAAAGAGACGCAGATTCAGGTTGAGGTGTGGCTGGACCGCGAAGGCGGCAGCAAAATCAACACCGGCGTCGGCTTCTTCGACCATATGCTGGACCAGATCGCGGTGCACGGCGGCTTTCGCATGAACATCGAGGTGAAAGGTGATCTCTATATCGACGATCACCACACCATCGAAGACACCGGGCTGGCGCTCGGCGAGGCGCTGCTCAAAGCGCTAGGCGACAAGCGCGGCATCGGCCGCTTCGGCTTCGTGCTGCCAATGGATGAGTGTCTGGCGCGCTGCGCGCTCGATATCTCCGGCCGTCCGCACCTCGAATTCAAGGCGGAGTTTAACTATCAGCGCGTCAGCGACATGAGCACCGAGATGGTCGAGCACTTCTTCAGCTCGCTCTCATACGCCATGATGAGCACCCTACATCTGAAAACCAAAGGCAAAAATGATCATCACCGCGTGGAGAGCCTGTTTAAGGCCTTCGGCCGCACGCTGCGTCAGGCAATCCGTGTTGAGGGAAACACCCTGCCTAGCTCGAAAGGAGTGCTGTAATGAACGTGGTGATCCTCGATACCGGCTGCGCCAACCTCTCGTCGGTAAAGTGGGCCGTTGAGCGCCTCGGCTATACGCCTGACGTCAGCCGCGACCCCGACGTGGTGCTGCGCGCCGACAAGCTGTTTCTGCCGGGTGTCGGCACCGCGCAGGCGGCGATGAAGCAGCTGGAAAAGCGCGATCTCGTCGACCTGATCAAAGCCTGCACCCAGCCGGTGCTCGGCATCTGCCTCGGCATGCAACTGCTCGGCAGCAGCAGCGAGGAGAACGGCGGCGTCAACACCCTCGGCATTATCGACGCCGACTGCGGACTGATGGATATCCACGGCCTGCCGCTGCCGCATATGGGCTGGAACCAGATCGTCGCCCAAGTGGGCAATCATCTATTTCGCGGCATCGACGAGGAGAGTTATTTCTACTTCGTGCACAGCTACGCCATGCCGGTCAACGCCAGCACCATCGCCCAGTGCAATTACGGTCACCCCTTCACCTCGGCGGTGCAGAAAGATAACTTCTTCGGCGTACAGTTCCACCCTGAGCGCTCCGGCAAAGCGGGCGCGCTGCTGCTGAAAAACTTCTTGGAGATGTGATGATTATCCCTGCGTTAGATTTGATTGACGGCAAAATGGTGCGCTTGCATCAGGGCGATTACGGCCAGCAGCGCGATTACGGCAGCGACCCGCTACTGCGCCTGCAGGAGTATGCTCAACAGGGCGCGACGGGGCTGCATCTGGTGGACCTGACCGGCGCGAAGGATCCGGCAAAGCGCCAGATCCCACTGCTGAAAACGCTGCTTAACGGCGTCGATGTCATCGTGCAGGTCGGCGGCGGCATCCGCACGCGCGACGACGTAAAAGCGCTGCTCGACGCCGGCGCCAGCCGCGTGGTGGTCGGCTCCACCGTGGTCAAAGCGCCGAAAGAGGTGAAAAAATGGTTTAGCGAGTTCGGCGCTGAGGCGATTGTGCTGGCGCTGGACGTGCGCATTGACGCGGCGAACCGCAAAGAGGTCGCCATCAGCGGCTGGCAGGAGGCGGCTGGCGTAACCCTCGAAGAGGTGATCGCTTGGTTTGAGTCGGTTGGCCTGAAGCATGTGCTCTGCACCGATATTTCGCGCGACGGTACCCTGAGCGGCTCCAACGTTGCGCTCTATCAGGAAGTAACTGCGCGCTATCCCGACATCGCGTTTCAGTCCTCCGGCGGCATCGGCGGCATTGAGGATATCGCGGCGCTGCGCGGCGCTGGCATTAAAGGCGTGATTGTCGGACGCGCGCTGCTGGAAGGTAAATTTACGGTTTCGGAGGCTATCGCATGCTGGCAAAACGCATAATTCCCTGTCTTGACGTGCGCGACGGTCAGGTCGTCAAAGGCATCCAATTCCGTAATCACGAGATCATCGGCGACATCGTGCCGCTGGCGCAGCGCTACGCGCAGGAAGGCGCGGACGAGTTGGTGTTCTACGATATTACCGCCTCCAGCGACGGCCGTGTGGTCGACAAAAGCTGGGTGTCACGCGTGGCGGAATTGATCGACATTCCTTTCTGCGTGGCGGGCGGCATTAAAAGCGAAAAGGACGCGGCGCGCATTCTGGAGTTCGGCGCCGACAAAATCTCCGTCAACTCGCCGGCGCTGGCCAATCCCGAGCTGATCACCCGCCTAGCGGATCGCTTTGGCGTGCAGTGCATCGTGGTGGGGATCGATACTTGGTTCGACGAGGCGAGCGGCAAATATCACGTTAACCAGTATACTGGCGACGAAGCGCGCACCCGTGTCACCCAGTGGGAAACCTTGGAGTGGGTACAGGAAGTGCAGAAGCGCGGCGCAGGGGAAATCGTGCTGAACATGATGAACCAAGATGGCGTGTGCAACGGTTACGATCTGGTACAGCTGCAAAAAGTGCGCGAAATCTGCAAAGTGCCGCTGATCGCTTCCGGCGGCGCAGGTACCCTGCAGCACTTCCTTGAAGCCTTTGAGCAGGCGAACGTCGACGGCGTACTGGCCGCCTCGGTGTTCCACAGGCAAATTATTAATATCGGCGAGCTGAAAAGCTTTCTGAAAGAGAACGGAGTGGGGATTCGCGCGTGTTAACTGAAGAGCAACTGGCCCAGCTCGACTGGGTCAAAACCGAGGGCATGATGCCGGTTATTGTGCAGCACAGCGTCTCCGGTGAAGTGCTGATGCACGGCTATATGGATCAGGCGGCGCTGGCGAAAACCCAGAGCAAAGGTAACGTCACCTTTTTCTCGCGCACTAAGAAGCGTCTCTGGACCAAAGGCGAGACCTCTGGCAACTTTCTGCGCGTTGTCAGCATCACGCCCGACTGCGATAACGACACGCTGCTGGTGCTGACCAATCCTATTGGTCCAACCTGCCATCACGGCACCTCAAGCTGTTTCTCGCCCGCAGCGCCCGACTGGGTGTTTCTACATCAGCTTGAGCAACTGCTGGCGTTGCGCAAAAGCGCTGACCCGACCAGTTCCTACACTGCGCAGCTCTATGCCAGCGGCACCAAGCGCATCGCGCAGAAAGTAGGCGAAGAAGGGGTCGAGACCGCGCTGGCGGCGACGGTTAACAACCGCCACGAGCTAACCAACGAGGCGTCTGATCTGCTCTATCACCTGCTGGTGCTGCTGCAGGATCAGGATCTCGATCTCAGCGCTATTATCAATAATCTGCACGCACGGCATAAATAACTGTGCAACAAGTTGCTCAAAATCGGCAGGCAAAGAGACCCCCGGCTATGGCCACTCATGACAAGCTGATAGCCCTGCTGGAGCAGCATCAGGTGCGCTATCTATCGGCTGGATAGCACATGAGGCAAAGCCGTGGCGGCGATGCGCGGCACGGCGCTGGTGTGTAACGTCAAAGGCTACGGCGTCAGCTGGCGGTGTGCTTCCAGCCGACACGACAGGCCGGCGGATTTGGCGCGCGTGGCGGAGGTATTGGAGGGCAAGCTCATTTTTTCTAATGGTACTAAAAATCCAAGATCTTACTTACTAAAATACTGAGAACAAATTTCCTCGACATCGCTATCTATTTTAATCTTGTCATGCTCGAACCAAATAGGGGAATTATATGACTTCATAAGCATGTTTTTGGAGTGAGATGCAGTATAATAAAATATCCGTTGCCTAAACCATTTCTGAAAGGCGGGCTTCCGCTTTCTTTTCGAATGCTTCATCGCTGACAGAAAGCCATTCGTCCATCAATAGGATTTCTGGACGAACAATGGTGGAGACAGCAAAAGCTAGTTGCAAATGCATCCACGGATGAATAGGTTCGTATAGACATATCAACGAAGTCGCCCAACTCTGAAAAATCGATGATCTCATCAAGCTTTTCGCTGATTTGAACGCGGGTTCGTCCAAGAAACCCGCCACGTAAAAAGATATTTTTTCTTCCCGCTGATTCGACATCAATGCCCAATGAGATATCGATAAGCGAGCTGACTTCCACATAATTGGTGTAAAACAGAAAATAACATTGATAATGCTTCTAACGATTTACGGCGAATCTCTGTATCCTTCGCAAAGGATCCCAAGCATTAATGCAATCTAAAAGAGGTTTAATGTTACAACTAAGAATTTCTGAATAGCTAATAAAATTGTTATAAAACAGACTTGCCTACAGCAAGAAAAATCAGAGGAAGAATAATCATATTCTGGACCAATATAATTATATTTCTCCAGATAATCCTCACGATGTGAACAAAAAGCGGGATAGGGAGTTGCCTAATAATACGCTCTGCATTTATAAATGCCTACAAAACCTTCATTGCTCACTGTTGTAAACAGCAACCATAAAACCATTCCAGAAGCCAGAAAAGGTAAAAAATCTTCTAAAGAAGTTTTAAAAAATAGAACCGAAGACAATACCTATAGTGCCTATCATTACGCCTATACTTATGGTTAGCCAGAAGGGACCTAAGGCTGAACAGCGATAACGTTGTTTGACATCTTGCCAGCCAAGTATTCCCACCAGTGAGTAACGTTTTATTGCTGAATCGCCGAATTGATATCTTTTAAGGCAACTTTAGCAGAACTACCTTGCATTATTTGATTCCATTATTGAAATTCAGACATTCTAGAGCCAATACATATGCAGTCAACCTTAACTTCAGATTGAGATTCCTTGAAAAGCTCAAATTTAGATTAGTATGACTAGAATGAGCATTCTTTGCATTTTTTTATACTTATCGTTTAATGTACTTAGTAACTTAACGAAGGTAGTCACCGCGTCGATCAAAGCTTTAAATGAAGTGATATCTCTAGGTGAAAGCACAATAACTTCTCCAGCGACACATAATAACCTCCCCAGAAACGATGCATGTTACTTCTATGGCAATCTTATAAAAATGCGCTCCTTCAGAATCACCCGCTTTATAATGCTTAACTGCAACTTCACAATCTTCGGTTTTGTAGACTGTCGGATTAGAACCGCCAACGATCCAGCCGCCTTTCATATCAGAGATTTTATAACTTTTCATAAATAACTTTCCGGGTTTCAAATTGCGAAGCAGATTTCAGGGGATGATATTGAGAGGTATCAATTCTATGTGTAGAATTTTTATCCGTTAATATAAGTTCGTTAAACGAAGGGCAGATATAGAACATATCGTCAATGCGAGTATCCTTTCTTATAATTTACTTAACCGCGTCAGTGAAAAAAGATGTTTCCTGAACCAATAAACTCCTGCGGTAGCATTACAGCTAACAGGATTTTTTCTGTAGCTTCTACAACCAATTCATTTTCCAGAAAAACTATAGGAGTAACACGGATGGACTGAATTAAAAATTATTGTGCCGGTATAATGACCAGACTTTTCCATATGTTTAGTAAAGACAGCATATTCTACATCGACATACTGGTTCTCACTGACAATAAGTAACGGCTCGTCCTGCTTGAGTCTCACAACGCCAAGCAAAGCTGTGCAAGCAGCACCTGCGGTATTTTCAGAAATAGAACTAAAGTTTCTATTTGATAACAGACGAATAATGTTACCCAGAAGGTATTTTTATATGCCTATCCTGAAATAGGAATATTATACTCCCTTCATTGAAGCTTATCTGCTCTGCAATAAGCATAATTAAGAGATTACCTAAAAACTCTGAGAGACAAAAAGATAGTTTTTATCTTCACTATCGATATAAATCTTACCTGCAGCAAGTACCAAAATATTCATTCTTTAGCTTCCTCTACAGACTGAATAAATGTTTTAATATTACGATAAATAACGTCATGAACCATAACGTCATGAACCTCGCTTACCGCTAGCACATGTACTCCTGCTGCGAATTACGTTTTCATTATCCTTAACAACCACACACTCTTCCGGCTTTAGCCCTAACAGGGTGATGATTTTGATATAAATTTCTGGGTCGAGCTTCCCTTTTTTACATCTTCATTTGAAATAATCAGTTCAAGATAAGGAGTCAGAGCAGATTTTTTCATCATTATCGTAATAGTGTTTTTGATTGAATTAGAAGCTACTGCCAGCTTTTAACCTTCCATCTTCAACTTTGACAGAACAAATTCATGAATAAAGAGAGGTTTACATTTAGTATGTATAATTTCCGGTGTATAACACTGCTTCATTTCATTAATAAATGAATATAGCTCATAGGGTAAATTGTACTCAGTAGATAGTATGTTAAGCTTTACCTTAATAGGTAAAATATCGAATTTTATCAGATAATCGAAACGACTAATATTGTATCCAAACATGTTGAGGGATTTTTTAAATCCTCATAGTACTAGTCTTCTGATTCTATCAGCACACCTTCTATATAGAAAATAATAGCTTTTATCATTTTCCCCCTCAAAATATTGCTGTGCTTTCTCAGAAATATCAGTAAAAAGAATAAGTTTTTTTGATTGAGTTAAACCGGAATTCTTAAGCATAGCCCAGAGAGTCAAGTAATCTTCACGCTTGTGCAGTTCCGAGGAGACTATATAGACTTTCTTACCTAACTCGAGTATATTTTTTATATATGCCACGTCGTACCATGTTGACTCAAAAGCATCGAGCCAAACGCCGTGACATGCTTCATAAAGCAAAATTACTGGTTCATACTCGCTTGCACACGAAAAAATTGGATACGACAATTGGATACGACGATTGCGATAAAAAGTAAGCTGGTCGGGAACAGACGTATAAAAGACAAAAGATTCTTTTGTATCAAACTTAGCAAGGTAGTCGGCAAGGTGCGTGACCAGACCGTCTGATTTTATATTTAGCGCAAGGAAAAAATCTTTGCTATCAGCCAAAGAAAGGAAATTATCCAATGTCATTTCCTGAACAGACGGGATATCATGGGAAATAACTAACTTATCATTATAATCCCTTTGAATAGCTCATCAATTACAAAAGACCAGTTATTATAACTGGAGACCGGCGCCTCAGTAAACACTAGTTCTGAATATTTGCTGTAATGGTCTGATGAAAGTCTGGTATCAGTAGGGCTAATTCAGGCAAGTAACCCCCTTCTGGCGCGTTTTCCTAAACCAAATAGTTTTTCAGTTTCACTTACTGAATTTCCTCTTCATGAATAAATACTTTATTAATATCTGTTGAGAAATACTTCTAGCTAAGAAGCTTATCTTATTAGCTTCAATATGATTAACTTGTCTGTAATAATATTCGTCATCGCTCATTAATCTGTTTAATTCAAGATTAATTTTTTTATAGTCTGGATAATTTACTGCAAACGTCAAACCATATCCCGCCTCTTTTAAAAAAGACGTATCAAAATGTAAGCAAAGCTTTCCTAAAGTTAATGACTCGACAAGCGGTAAGCACCATGCTTTATAACGTAACGGATAAACTGTATCGACAGTTACTATAAATCTCGCCAATTTCAGCATCTGAAGCATTCTGCATAACAATGACGCTACCAAAAACATTGCCGGAATGATGAAACTGCTGTGCGAAATTATCTGTATCCCATAACCATTTCCTAACAATAATCAGTTTTTGATTAGCTTATTCGTGAATATTAAAGAATTTAATCTAGGTCAGAATTAAATTAATATGGTTTTTCCTAGATTCAATTGATCCTACGCAAAAAGCATATTTTTCGTTTTTCAATTTTCTTACGCGTAGCGGAAACTCATAATCATCGCCTTGTGAGGTTTTAGCTGCGCCTTCAGGAAATTTATATGACAGATGAACCACTTCAATATCGGCAACACATGGTCCCTGAACATAATTAGTCAAATCATTGATATCAGTGATATCAGTTTCTGTGCCAAAGCCTAGTTCAAACGATCGTTTGAAAGCCATAAGGCTGTTTTTTCTTCCGCTGTTTTCTAGTACCCTCGTTGACTAATTATTTCCATTTTGCAACCCTTGCGTGGCGTGCTTAGAAAGATCTAGCCTTAAAAAAAGATCAAGATCGGCAGGGGTACCAAGACCATACATTCCATTTTCTTCAGAACCTATATTATAGATAACAATTTTTGCACCAGCGGCAATTAGTAATTATAAGCTGGAGCAACATAAAATTAAATTCGTTGTTGACCCTATCATTATTTTCCAGCATCTCTTCATCGATGCGTACGAAATCAGGACTTTAGCGAAATTATAAATGCCAACAGATGACCATTTAGAATCGCTTGCCTTCATTGTCATGATAATTCCCTGATAATTTATTAGTTTTCATAGTAGCGAGATAATTGTCGATTTGACAATCAACATACTCATCGCTGTTAGCAATCATTAATGGTTCATTATTATAGATTAATGCCTTAACTAACAAAACGGTGCAGGCAGCGCCTTCGGTTAAACCTTCCGCATAGACAATTTCGCAAGTTAGGTTCCCATTATTTTAGCTAGGCAATTAGAGCTGGATAACGAATATAAATATGTGTGGTTGAGATGGTTTCAAGTTATTGATTACTAGTTTGATCATAGTGACACTATGAACTTTTATCAGAGGCTTTAGATCAATATATCTTACTTTAGCAAAACGACTTCCAGCTCCGGCCATGGGAATTACTATATTTATCATTTGAAACCTTATTAATAACGTTACAGTCTCAACGTAAAAAATAATATGAAAATGCATTAATCTTATCCGTTACGCCTTATCACGCCTTGCTTTTAGCCGTTTTTTATTTTTGTATTTCGTTTTACGAAAGATCGATATTTGTCAACTTGCGTATGAGACGCCTGAAAAAGATAGAAAGGCTAATAAACTCGGCACTATATACAGACAGATGATAAATTTGTTTATAAAGTTTCGGCATCGAAAAGACAGGCGAAGATACGCGGAAACGGATTTTGAAAATTATCTTTCCCTTTGACAATTTTACAACTTTGAGAATTGACGATGATTTTATCGGCATGATTAAGCACAAATGGTATATGTGTTTTGAACATAGGCTGGAGTTCATCTGGTACATATGGCGATACGATAAGGGTCATATCGTATAACGTAAATATTTACTCAAATCTTACATTTCCTTTCCATCAACTCTTGATATTTGTTTTTCTTGGAAATGCTCAATTTTAGTAACGGTAAGCTCTGGATATAGTGCAAGTCGATTTTTTAGGCATCTCAGACTGGCTTTATGGCTACTTTTTTCACGGATGGAACTTTTACGTATCGCTTATCGCTTTTTTCTTACGGCTAAGCGTGCGGGTTTTGTCAAAAAATTTATCTATGTTAACGCTGGATTTAGAAATATATATATCAGAATATATCCAAAGGATAATGAATGGCGATAAATAGTTGAGTTCGAGAATTTCCAGACCTGCAACTTTATATATCTGTCCTGTAATGAGACTCACAAAAAATTGTATAGTCGCCATCAATACCCTTTAAACCTTCAAGCACAACACGCTGAATCCCACTAACCTTGGTAAAAGAAAATTTTGAGTGATTAATAATATCTGTAATGTCGTAGTAAATCATTCTTCATCCTTAACAAGGATAATAGTACCTCTGGTATGACCATTACATTCTATATTCCAAAAAGAGGATTCAAGAATTAATTTAAAGAGGGATTATAAAAA
>BBOA01000002.1 GCA_001485295.1 Type-B symbiont of Plautia stali | reverse complement strand
TGTCGATACATGTATCAGACAATCTGTGTGAGCACTTCGAAGACAGTATCTACCGGCAAAATCTCCCTTATATTGCCTGTCTCGCTGTCGTTTTAAGCTGAAAGATTTTTATAAACCGCATGAAGACTCGACATCATCGGCGTGCTAGGGTAAAATTGGGTATTTAGATCTCTAAACGTATAATATATATAGTCTATATAGTCGTAAAGAGGAAAGCCGCACATGCCAATCAGGGTTCCCGACGAATTACCGGCAGTAAATTTCTTACGCAATGAGAATGTCTTTGTCATGACCTCATCGCGTGCCAGTGTTCAGGAAATCCGCCCGCTGAAAGTTTTATTGCTCAACCTTATGCCGAAAAAGATTGAGACGGAAAACCAGTTCCTGCGTCTACTCTCCAACTCGCCATTACAGATCGATATTCAGCTGCTGCGCATCGACAGCCGCGAATCGCGCAATACGTCGATGGAGCACCTCAATAATTTCTACTGTAATTTCCATGATATTCAACACGATAACTTCGATGGCCTGATTGTCACCGGCGCGCCGCTGGGCTTGGTAGACTTCAACGATGTCGCCTACTGGCCGCAGATCCAGCGCGTGCTGCGCTGGGCGAAAGAGCATGTAACCTCGACGCTATTTGTCTGCTGGGCCGTGCAGGCGGCGCTGAATATTCTCTACGGCATCCCCAAGCAGACGCGGCAGAAAAAACTGTCAGGTGTCTATGAGCACCTGATTCTGCATCCGCACGTGCTGCTGACGCGCGGCTTTGATGACAACTTTCTGGCACCCCATTCGCGCTATGCGGACTTCCCGACGCAGCTTATCCGGGATTATACCGATCTGGAGCTGTTCGCTGAATCCGAGCAGACCGGCGCCTACCTAATGGCGAGTAAAGACAAGCGTCTGGTTTTCGTCACCGGCCATCCCGAATATGACGCGCTGACTCTGTCGGGGGAGTATCATCGCGACTACGAAGCAGGCCTGCAGCCAGACGTGCCTTTTAACTACTTCCCGCAGGGCAAGCCAGAGTTGCCGCCGCGCGCCAGCTGGCGTAGCCACGGCAACCTGCTGTTTTCTAACTGGCTTAACTACTACGTTTACCAGATTACTCCGTTTGATCTGCGCCGTATGAACCCCACGCTGGAGTGAGTTCCTGACAAGATCGCCCCGTTTATCCACTGATGAGAGCCGCGAATCGATCGCGGCTTTTTCCTTTTGGAAAGTTGTGCCAGTATGATGCACTGGTATTTTAGCCAGCAGTTTGAGCTGAATGAAGCAAGAGTGAGCAACCGAATCGAAGCGCTGCATCAGCATTTCATGCGACGCATCATGGCTCTATAACGCTTATCTGGAAGCGGGTGCGGATATTCTGGAAACCAACACCTTTAACGCCACCACTATCACGATGACAGATTATCAGATGTAAGCGCTGTTGGCGGAGATCAACTACGAAGCCGCCTAGCTAGCTCGCGCCTGCTGCGACGAATAGACGGCGAAAACGCCCGAGCGTCCGTGCTACGTCGCCGGCGTGCTGGGTCCAACTAATCGCACCTGTTCTATCTCGCCAGACGTGAACGATCCCGCTTACCACAATGTCACCTTTAATCAGCTGGTAGAGGCGTACCGCGAATCGACGCACGCGCTGATCGAAGGCGGCGCTGGGCGTCAGCCTGCCGCTGATGATCTCCGGCACCATTACCGACGCCTGCCGCACGCTCTACGGGAGCGTTCTAAAACTCGCTGCGCCACGCCGAACCGCTGTCGTTCGGCCTTAACCAGTGTGCGCTCGGCGCGGATGAACTGCGCCAGTACGTAGCGGAGATGTCGCTCATTGCCGAGTGCTACGTCACCGCGCATCCAAAAAGCGGATTTCGTGGCGCGCACGCGTATGTAAAGAGTACGACACCGTGCGCATCCAGCACGCGCGGAAAAAACCGCGCACGCTGCCAGCAGCGCATCGCCTCGGCGTCAGCGAGATTCCGGCTAGCAAAGTGGTAGCGGATCGGCTGGCCGAAGTCTTTGCCGAGTATTTGCACGAGCGGGTGCGTAAAGTAATTTGGGGCTTCGCCGCCCACGAGAACCTGAGCAACGATGAGCTGAGCCGCGAAAATTATCAGGGCATCCGTCCTGCACCGGGCTATCCCGCCTGTCCTGCCTGTCCTGTACCGAGAAAGCGGCGATCTGGCAGCTGCTGGATGTAGAGGCCCACACCAGCATGAAGCTCACCGAATCCTTCGCCATGTGGCCGGGTGCGTCGGTTTCCGGCTGGTACTTTCAGTCATCCCGATAGCCGTGTTACTTTACGGTGGCGCAGATCTAGCGCGACCAGGTGGAAGATAAAGGCATGGCGGTGGGTGAGGTCGAGCGCTGGCTGGCGCCCAACTTGGGGTATGACGCGAATAAAACTGCACTGACCCCATAACATGGGCGGCCATCAGGCCGCCTATGCGCATAATTAAAGCGTGCGTCGCGATCGGACGCAGGCATAAAGCTGATACTTGCGTTCCCAGCATCTGCCCGCCGTCACGCGTCAGCGGCACGCGGTTCACCTGCGCGCGGCCGCGCAGGTGTTTCTCGCGCCTCGCTGACCGCGCCGGGCCACTAGACTCTGTGTCGTCAGCTGTACTAGATCCAGCACGTTATCAAGCGTGGCGCATATCCTATGCAGCGTGCATTGTGACCTGACCCGCCGCCCACGCGGCGATGCTGCTGGCCAGCATCAGCCCGGCTAGCAAAGAGAGTGTTGTTTTCATGATTTCGCCGGCTTCAGAAGGGTGATGGCAACAGGGAAGTCGTCCGCAGCCAGCATTTAGCGCGTCTGCACCACATCGCCGCTGCTGTTATCGATCTAGAAGGTGTTTTCCCACGCACGGCTGGTGGCCTCAATACGCGCCTGCTCGATCCAGACGCGACAGGCGACGCGGCGTCCCGCCAGCGTCAGCACCTCATTGGCGCCGCGCGTTTCGCTGTGCTTGGTCCATTGCGCGATGCGCGTCCAGCTGGCTCCGGCGCGCAGATGCAGCGCGTCTGCCAGCGGATTCTGCGACAGATTGCTCACCTCTTGCAGGTTATCGGGCAGACCCAGTGTTTTCACTAGGCAGTCGTGTTGCGTCACCAGCATGGCGTTATCTTGGGTAATCCACTTCTGCTGGCCATTTTCGTTATAGCCGGAGTACGACAAAAATCTGCGGACCGTCATTTATGTGGGCGTAGAGGCTGGCGTAGGGCAGTTCGGTGATCTGCTGACTGGTTTTAATCACGTCATCGGGGCCAGCGCCATTATCACGGTTCTGTTCCAGCCCTTTTTGCGTCTGCGTGCAGGCCTGCAGCAGGCAAGCTAGCAAAAAAAGGAAGTTGGCGCACTGTGTGTATCCTTGTAAAAGATGCGGAAGCAAAAAATAACCACACGGCTGTATGGTTATGTTTAAAGCTGCTACATCAACAAGTAGTGCTCGTTGTGGTCGGTGGTTGTTGTACCGGTATTTGTGCCGTCACCACCGCCAGAAGCGGCGATACCGACACCGACTAAAGCGCCAAGTGCACCGATGCTGACAGAGCGGTCGTGGTGCTGGCAGAGATTGCTCCCGCCTGCGCGCCCGCTTCCGAGGCGGCAAATGCTACGGAATGCGCTGCGACGTATAGTACGGCTGCTCCGGCAACCATGATTTTTTTCATACAGCTTGTCCTGCATTGAGTGAATGAAGGATGTGCCCTCTCGGGCGCGTTCAATATATATAGCAAAAAATTACTACAGTTCAGCGCAAAAAAAAGTGGTGGTAAACGATGGTTTTTTTTGGCTAAAAAGAAGGCTAAACAGCGATAGCCCCTTTTTGATGCATAATATTTACGACAAGGCGCGATTTATCGCTAGCGCTAAATTAAATGCAAAGCGTTTTGAGCTTTTTTATTAATAAAAAAGGTACGGAACGGCGATTATCATAATTTGCTTGGCAGGATGAAAAAAAGCGTTTATAAAACAACTATAAGACAAGAAAGAGAGGGCGAATAAGATCCACCTTAAACGCGAGAGCAGTCAGGTTTTTGCGGACAGCTTCAGAGCAATCTCAGAGTAATTTAAGAATTATCCCGTCGCCTCTGCGCATTTTATAAGCGCTTTTGCATGCTGAGGCGCTAAAAAAGACGGCCGCCAGGCCGTCCCGAGATAATCAAGGCGCAATTAACGCCAAGATTTATAGCAATTAATTAAGCCATTAGTGGAACTGTCGTGGCTGTTAATCTCTACGCTGTTTTCCAGCTCCGGCAGAATACAGTTAGCCAGCTGTTTGCCTAACTCCACGCCCCACTGATCGAAGGTGAAGATATTCAGGATGGCGCCCTGCGTGAAGATCTTGTGCTCGTAAAGCGCAATCAGCGCGCCGAGGCTGTACGGCGTGATCTCGCGCAGCAGGATCGAGTTGGTCGGGCGATTGCCTTCAAACACCTTGAACGGCACGATGTGCGCCGCCGGCTCGGCGGATTTGCCGGCATCGGTAAGCTCTTTTTTTACCACGTCGCGCGATTTACCGAACGCCAGCGCTTCGGTCTGAGCGAAGAAGTTAGAGAGCAGCTTCTGATGGTGATCCGCCAGCGCGTTATGGGTAATAGCCGGGGCGATAAAGTCGCACGGCACCAGCTTGGTGCCTTGGTGGATAAGCTGATAAAACGCATGCTGACCGTTAGTGCCCGGCTCGCCCCAGATAATCGGGCCGGTCTGGTAGTCCACCGGATTGCCGTCGCGATCGACGCACTTGCCGTTGGATTCCATATTGCCCTGCTGGAAGTAGGCCGCGAAGCGGTGCATGTACTGATCGTAAGGTAGAATCGCTTCGGTCTCGGCGCCGAAGAAGTTGTTGTACCAGATGCCGATCAGCGCCAGCAGCACCGGCAGGCTCTGCTCGGCTGGCGTGGTGGAGAAGTGCTGATCCATCGCATGTGCGCCGCTCAGCAGCTGTTCGAAGTTGTCGAAGCCAATAGAGAGGATAATCGACAGGCCGATAGCCGACCAGAGTGAATAGCGGCCGCCAACCCAGTCCCAGAACTCAAACATATTGGCGGTGTCGATGCCGAAGTCGACCACCGCTTTCACATTGGTGGAAAGCGCGGCGAAGTGCTTCGCCACGTGCTGCTGATCGCCGGCGGTTTTCAGGAACCAGTCGCGCGCGCTGTGGGCGTTAGTCATGGTTTCTTGGGTGGTGAAGGTTTTCGACGCCACCAAGAACAGCGTGGTTTCCGGGCTGAGATCTTTCAGCGTCTCTGCGATATGCGTGCCGTCTACGTTAGAGACGAAGTGCATATCTAGGTGGTTTTTATAGGGGCGCAGCGTCTCCGTCACCATAAAGGGACCGAGATCTGAACCGCCAATGCCGATATTCACCACGTTGGTGATCGCTTTGCCGGTATAGCCCTTCCACTCGCCGCCGATGATACGCTTAGAGAAGTGATTCATCTTCTCCAGCACCGCGTTCACTTCCGGCATCACATCTTTGCCGTCGACCAGAATCGGCGTATTGCTGCGGTTGCGCAGCGCGACGTGCAGCACCGCGCGATCTTCAGTGCAGTTGATCTTCTCGCCGGAGAACATCGATTTGATGGCGCCGCTCAGATCGGTCTCTTTCGCCAGCGCCTGCAGCTTGCTGAGCGTCTCTTGGGTAATGCGGTTTTTGGAAAAATCCACCAGCATCTGATCGTCGAAGGTGGCGGAGAAGCGGCTAAAGCGATCGGCGTCCTGAGCGAACAGTTCGGCGATGGTCACCGATTTCATATGTTCAAAATGCTGTTGTAGCGCTTTCCAGGCTGCGGTTTGCGTTGGATTGATATTTTTCATGGCAACACTCTTGTTAATTTAAAAACCGTTATTCCATCGTGGGCAATCACACCCGTATAGCGTTTCAGTATGACAACTGTGCCTATTGAAAGGAAAAATTTTGTTGCGGCCGCCGGGTGCGACGCGAGGCGACCGGGATCGCGCGGGTGCGATTTTCAGATTACGCGTATTGTGCCGCGAAGTCCGCCTCTTAACCTTGTGCCGCATCAGAATAAACCGGCGCGCGGGGCGGCAGCGGGCGCAGCAATTTTCCGACAGACGTAGACAGCAACCTTATGACCCGGTATTTTTATGCGGCTACTTGCGCCACCCGTGCGCAAGCCAGAAGAGGCGCGTCGCCTAGGCAGTGTGTTGGAGGAACCGTATCCGGGGATAACACATTAGGGGGAGCGACGCCGAGGTGGTCAACACACGGAGTGTTGCCTGTCGGCTGCAGGGGCTGAATCCCCTGGGTTGTCACCAGAGGCGTCCACAGTCGGGCGCTTCGCAAGGTGAAGTGCTTCTGGGTGACTCGTCTCCTGATCTTGTCTGCCCAATTCTGCTCTTCCCTTGTGCCAAGGCTGATACTATGTCTCCCGTCCCATACACGCGGGAGAAGATAACCTGACACGAGGTCGTACATGTCTCAAACTCTGATCGTGGCAAAATTCGGCGGCACCAGCATTGCCGATTTCGATGCTATGAACCGCAGCGCCGATGTGGTGCTGGCTAATGCCAACACGCGTCTGGTGGTACTCTCCGCTTCGGCGGGCGTGACCAACCTGCTGGTCTCGCTGGCGGAAGGACAGGAGCAGGCGCAGCGCGTTTACCTGCTGGACGAAATTCGCCGTATTCAGTATGCGATTGTCGAACGTCTGCAAAATCCAGCGGTTATTCGTGATGAAATCGATCGCATGATCGAAAATATCACTATGCTTTCCGACGCCGCCTCGCTGGCGACCTCCAACGCCCTTACCGACGAGCTAGTCAGCCACGGCGAGCTGATGTCCACGCTGCTGTTTGTGGAGATTTTGCGCGAGCGTCAGGTCGACGCAGAGTGGTTCGACGTGCGCAAAGTGATGCGCACCAACGACCGTTTTGGCCGAGCCGAGCCAGAGATCGCCACGTTGGCCGAGCATGCCGCCGCGCTGCTGACGCCACGTCTCGCGCAGTCGCTAGTGATCACCCAAGGCTTTATCGGCAGCGATCGGAAGGGCCGAACCACCACGCTGGGACGCGGCGGCAGCGACTATACCGCAGCACTGCTGGGCGAGGCGCTGCAAGTGGCACGCGTCGATATCTGGACCGACGTCGCCGGCATCTACACCACCGATCCGCGCGTGGTGCCGTCCGCTAAGCGTATCGACGACATTACCTTCGAAGAGGCGACCGAAATGGCGATCTTCGGCGCCAAGGTGCTGCACCCGGCGACGCTGCTGCCAGCGGTGCGCAGCGATATTCCGGTGTTTGTTGGTTCGAGCAAAGATCCCGCCGCTGGCGGCACGCGCGTACATCGCGAAACCGCTAATCCGCCGCTGTTTCGCGCGCTGGCGCTACGTCGTCGCCAGACGCTGCTGACGCTGCACAGCCTGAATATGCTGCACTCGCGCGGCTTCCTCGTTGAGGTGTTCACCATTCTGGCGCGCCATAACATCTCCGTCGATCTCATCACCACTTCGGAAGTGAGCGTGGCGCTGACGCTCGACACCACCGGCTCGACCTCCACCGGCGATAGCCTGCTGACTCAAGCGCTGCTGACGGAGCTGTCGTTGCTCTGCCGTGTGGAAGTGGAAGAGAATCTGGCGCTGGTGGCGATTATCGGCAATAACCTCTCCAGAGCGCGCGGCGTCGGCAAAGAGGTGTTCGGCACGCTTGAGCCGTTCAACCTGCGTCTCATCTGCTACGGCGCTAGCAGCTATAACCTCTGCTTCTTGGTGCCGGGCGAAGATGCGGAAAGCGTGGTGTGCGCGCTGCATAAAAACCTGTTCGAATAAGGATCCGTTCAATCGGATCCGGCTGGTGCGATCCACCGCTTTTTAGCGCAAAAGCCAGCGTATTGCCGACACTTTTTGGCGGATTGGCAGCGGTCGATCCGCATTTTCCCTGCATCTCCTTACCCTGCCTTACGCCTCGATAACGAAATGTTATCATCCCGCTCCGCTAGCGCACCGTTCCTGCGTCGCGTTTCTCTGTGGCAAAACCGCGAAAAAACACAACCTTCAAATAAGGAATGTCTAGCTATGCTTTCCAAATTAACTCGCCTGTTCCCGCTGTCGGCCGTGCTGCTCTCTGTCGCTGCGTACTATTCGCCCGGCACCTTTCAACGCGTGCTGGGGCGCCCGGCGCCAGTGATCGCCGGCACCTTTCTGCACTATCTGGTGATGCCGCTCGCCGCTTGGGCGCTGGCGAAGCTGTTTCATATGTCGCCGGATCTCTCTGCCGGCATGATCTTGGTGGTCAGCGTGGCCAGCGGCACCGCGTCGAACGTGATGATCTATCTGGCGAAGGGGGACGTCGCGCTGTCGGTAACCATCTCCTCGGTCTCCGCGCTGGTGGGCGTTTTCGCCACGCCGCTGCTGATGCGCTCCTATGTCTATACCTATATTTAGGTGGATGTGGTGGGCATGTTGCTCAAGCATTGTAAAGATCGTGATGATCCCGATTAGCCTAGGGCTGATTATCCACCATAGCCTCAACGGGCTGGTGCGCCGCGTGGAGCCTTACCTACCGGTGTTTTCTATGGTCTGCATTCTGCTGATCATCAGCGTGGTGGTGGCGGGCAGCTAAGGCTTTATCGGATCAGTCGGGCTGGTGGTAATCGCCGCCGTGGTGCTGCATAACGCCATCGGCCTGCTTGGCGGCTACTGGGGCGCCAAGCTGTTTGGTTTCGACGAGTCTACCTGCCGTACGCTGGCGCTGGAGGTCGGGATGCAGGGCTCCGGTCTAGCGGCGACGCTAGGCAAGCTCTACTTCTCGCCGCTGCTCGGCGCCCTCCCTTCAGTATAGCTGTATAGCATAACCTGCCCGGTTCGCTGCTGGCCGGCTACTGGTCAGGCAAGCCGATCGACAAAAAGTAAGGGGGCGAGGGTTGCCTGCCCCCGTTTCACTCATACTCGCGCTCGTCGTCCGGCTGCTCAGCACCATATAGGTCACGCTGCACAGCAGCGAGTTAAGGCGCTTCATATCTCCCAGCAGCCCCAGATGCAGCAAGCTGGTCTCAATGCTTTGCACGTTCTGATGGCGGTGTAGATGACGTCCAAATCGTCAATCGTCATCCAGCTGTCGCACCCTGCGCTCTTCGCCATGCACTACCTTGCTAAACCCTCCAGCATCAGCTCCAGCATGTCGCCGATGCGCAGCGCTTCACGCGCTGTGATCCAGATGGCGCGGCTCCAGCGTTATATCCGCCTCGGCGTCGTCGCGGATCAGGCGGGTTCAGAGGCGCTCCATTGGATCAGCGAAGGGCACCATGATCAGCAGCGGAGCTGGTTATAGAAGACATGGAAGAAGATCACTAACTCTAACTCTTCGTCGTTTTGCCCAGCTATAGGGCGCTAGCAGAAGAGCCGCTGGCGTTGAGCATCACCAGCAGGCCGCTGACGAAATTAGCGGCGATTACTAGACAGAGGCGTTACCTTAAGGAGATTACTCCGGCGGTGGTCAGATCAGCACCGCCGCTAGGCTGGAGTAGCTGATAATGGCGAAAATCGCGCTAATCAGTGCATCGAGCAGGATATCGCCGGTCAGGCTGGAGAAGAGCACCTGCACGTCGGATGCTTGGGTAATCGGATGCTTGGGTAATCGGCCGGGCGTCGCTGACGATCAGCTGCAGCGCTAGCAGGATCAGTCACAGCCCAATACTGGCGCGGCCCATCTGCCCGACGCGCGTCTGCTTGCGCGACAAAAAGAACACCACACCGAATAAGATAAACAGCGGCGACAGCCACGAGAGATCGAAAATCAGGATACGCGCCATGATGGTGGTGCCGACGTCAGAGCCCAGTTACCACCACCAGCGCAGGCGTCAGGCCCATCACAGCTTCTGCGCCAAAAAGGAAGTGGCAAGCAGCGTCGTAGCGTTACTGCTCTACACCAGCATGTCGTGACGCCGAAGACGCGCATAATGCCGGATAGCACGATATGGGAGCTCTAGAGTAGCCGGGCGACGGCGGAGATAAGATTAAGCAGGGGTCAACACGTTATGCGCCTCCAAAACCGTCAGGCGAAAAAGCAGCAGAAAGCAACCTAACGGAAAGAGCAATCTGCAAAACGAACATTCAGGCCGGGCGCAATTTTTTCTGAATTTTAAGCAACATGGCGCGCAGCCGACTTGTTAACTGTCGTTGACTTCGCGCGCAAAAGCATAAAATAACTATATTGTGATTCACATTATCACATGATGACGATCATTCACTGAAAACAATATCGAGGAAAATCATGAACGTTAAATGCACCGGCGGTCAGTTTATCGCAATGGCGCTGCAATGGGTGTTGAACCTAGGGCTACTGGCGCTGGCGGTTATTCTCGCGGTGTTTCTCGGCAAAGAGACGCTGCATCTGGCTAACGTGCTGTTGAATACCGGCGAACAGACTTCCTTCTATCTGTTGATTAAGGAAATAGTGATCTATTTCCTCTATTTTGAATTTATCGCGTTGATCGTGAAGTATTTTCAGTCGGGCTATCACTTTCCGCTGCGCTATTTTGTCTATATTGGCATTACGGCGATTATCCGGCTGATTATCGTCAATCATAAAAATCCTTTCGACACGCTCTGCTATTCCGGCGCCATCCTGATCTTGGTGGTGACGCTGTGGCTGGCGAACAGTAACCGCCTAAAGCGCGAATAGCCGTCGCTAGGTGTGCTCGCCGCGCCTCTGCGCTACACTGTTGCCCTCGAAATTGACGGGAGTGGTGAAATGTTGCAAGAGGCGCTCAGCTTATTACGTGCGCTCAACTGGCTGCCGTCCACGCATCCAACGCTGACCGCGCCGTTGCTGGACTGGCTGATGGAGGAGGACTCCATGACGCGTCGCTTCGAGAAGCACTGTCAGCAGGTGACGGTGCGGCCGATGCGCGAAGGTTTTATCAATGCCGAAGAACTCACCGACGAAAGGGCGCTGCTGCCGGGCGATGCGTGCTTCTGGCTGCGCGAGATTGTACTGTACGGCGATGACGAACCTTGGCTGATTGGCCGCACGTTAGTACCGGAGAGCACGCTCAACGGCCCGGAGCAGATGCTGCAGCAGCTGGGCGCCTGCCCGCTGGGCCGCTATCTCTTCTCCTCTTCAACCCTAAGCCGCGATTTTATCAAACCCGGCAGCGTCGAGACGCTCTGGGGACGACGCTCGCGCCTACGGCTGTCGGGCAAGCCGCTGCTGCTGACCGAACTGTTTTTACCTGCCTCGCCGCTCTATCGCGACCTAGCCTGAGGACGATTAAACGTGGAAAAAAGCGCACAGATGAGCAAGTTTCAGGCCTACAGCCGCCTGATGCGCATTGATAAACCGATCGGCACGCTGCTGCTGTTGTGGCCCACGCTGTGGGCGCTCTGGCTCTCCGGCATGTGCGTGCCGCCGCCGTCGGTGCTGGTGGTGTTTGTACTCGGCGTGTTTGTGATGCGCGCAGCGGGCTGCGTTATCAACGACTTCGCCGACCGCAAGGTGGATGGATTCGTGAAGCGTACCGCCGGCCGGCCGCTGCCCAGCGGCGCGGTGAGCGAGAAAGAGGCAAAAATCCTGTTCGTGCTGCTGGGACTGTTAGCGTTCGCGCTAGTGCTCACCATGAACCTGATGACCATTCTGCTTTCGCTGGGCGGCTTGGCGCTCGCTTGGTGCTATCCCTTTATAAAGCGCTATACCCATCTGCCGCAGGTGGTGCTGGGCGCGGCGTTCGGCTGGGAGATTCCGATGGCTTGGGCAGCAGTTAGTGAGTCCTTACCATTGGAGTGCTGGCTGGTGTTTCTTGCTAGCATTTGCTGGACCGTCTCCTATGATACCCAGTACGCCATGGTCGATCGCGATGACGACATTAAAATCGGCGTTAAATCTACGGCGATCCTATTCGGCCGCTACGACAAACTGATTATCGGCTTGCTGCAGCTGGCGACGCTGGGGCTGCTGGCGCTGGCGGGACTGCTGATGCAGCTTAACGGGCTCTTTTTCTGGTCGCTGCTGGGCGCCGCCGTGCTGTTTATCTATCAGCAGATGCTGATTGTCCGCCGCGAGTGCGACGCCTGTTTTCAAGGCTTCCTTAACAATAACTATGTCGGCTTGGTAGTGTTTATCGGCGTGGTGCCGAATACGCCGCCATTTAGCCAGCTGTTTTAAAAGCCCTTTATCTTCCTGGCAACAAAAAAGAGCGACATCTCTGTCGCCCTTTTTTATTTCTACCTGCGGTGCTCATGCGCCACCACGCTTTCGATGGTCAGCCGCACGTCGCTGGTTACCAGATCGGCCAGAATATGCCAGGTGGCCTGAGTGCGCTCGACGTCGGCGTCGCCGGTATCGCTGATATAGCCTTCGTTACGCAGCGTCAGCACTAGGGTAGTAAACACCGCCTTGTCGAAAAACTCCGGCGCGTTGATGCCGTGCAGCACCGAAAGACGCTGCGCCAGCATCCGGCTCTCTTTCTCCAGCGTGCCGCGGTTGATGGTCGGCTTCGCGCTGAGGATAGAGAAGGTGATGGCGAAACGCTGCAGGGTCTCGCGGATGCCAGCGGCCAGCAGCTGCAGCGTGTGGTAACGCGCGGTGGTGTGGCGCAGCTGTCCATCCTGCAGGGTAATCAAACCCTGACGCGCCAGCTCCTGACAGAGCGCGCTCAGCAGCGCCGGCAGCGCCTCGATATCCCAGCGCAGGAAGAGTTCGCTCTTCAGCATCGGATAGATCAACTGCACTTGGCGCAACAGCTCAGCTTCGCTCAGATTCGGATGCTGCTGAATAATGGCGGCGATCAGCGACGGCATCACCAGCATATGGTGAATATTATTGCGGTAATAGGTCATCAGCACCGCCTGTTCGCGCGGCAGAATGATAATATCGCCGATATTATCCTGCTCGGTCTCGAACTTGTTCATGCCCATAGCATGATCCAGCAGCGCTTTCGCGGAGAACGGCGGCACGGTCGATTCCGGCGAATAAGGCACGTTTCGCAGCAGCTCGGTGTAGCACTCAAGCTGTTCTACCAGCTGTTCGCGGGTTAGTGAGCGCAGACGCGAGGCGAGCAGCGCGGTAACGCACAGGTTCATGGCGTTAGCGGCGCCTGCTTCATTGATGCGCACCATCAGACGCGCCGCAATATCGTTTACCGTCGGCGTCAGCCAGCTCGGGCGCAGTGGCTCAATCGGGTCAATGGAGTCGCGCCACTCCGGCACCTGCTTATTCAGATAGTTCACCAGCGGCAGCGGTTCGCCGAAGTTAACGTAGCCCCGACCCAGATTACGCAGCTTGCGCAGGCCGCGCACCATTTGCATAAAGCCTTCTTTCTCTTTCGCCGCGCCGTGCAGCTCTTTGGCATAAGTGCCCACTTCTATCACGTGCTCATAGCCGATGTAGATCGGCACCAGCGTAATCGGACGGTTGCCGCCGCGCAGCATCGCCTGCAGCGTCATCGCCAGCGTGCCGGTTTTAGGGTCGAGCAGGCGACCGGTACGTGAGCGCCCACCCTCAACGAAGTACTCGACCGAGTAGCCGCGGCTGAAGAGTTCGCCGAGATACTCGCGGAATACGGTGGCGTAAAGCTTGTTGCCTTTAAAAGTGCGGCGAATGAAGAAGGCGCCCAGACGACGGAAAATCGGTCCGGCAGGCCAGAAGTTAAGGTTGATGCCTGCGGCAATGTGCGGCGGCACCAGACCCTGATGATAGAGCACGTAGGAGAGCAGCAGATAGTCCATATGGCTGCGATGGCAGGGGACGTAAACAATCCCATGGCCGTCTTCCGCCTGCTGGCGCACGCGCTCGCCACCGTTAACGTTAATGCCCTGATAGAAACGGTTCCACAGCCAGCCCATCACGCGATCGGTGACGCGGATCGCTTCATAGGAGAAGTTCGCAGCGATCTCTTCCATCATCTCGACGGCGTTTTGCTGCGCTTTCTCATAAGAGAGATTTTTACTGCGGGCTTCCTCTTTTATAGCTTTCTCAATCGCTTTGGACTGCAGCAACTTGTTGAAGAGATCCTGCCGCGCCGGCAGGCGCGGGCCGACCGCCGCTAAACGCTGACGCGCGAAGTGAATGCGGGCCACGCGCGCCAGCTTATGCGCGATAGATTTATCGGTGCCGTGTTGCGTCGCCATCCAGCGCAGCGAAACAGTTGGCGAAAAGCGCACAAAGCTGTCGCGGCCGTGCCAGACGATAGCTAAAAATTTCTCTACCCCGTTCAGCTCGCGCAGGTGAGGCGTATCGTCGCCCTGAACCTCGCGGCCGGGGGCGCGTCCGAACATCACCGAGACCGGCAGCATCTGGATATCGAGATACGGGTTATTGCGGTGCAGATCGAGATACTCATGGAAAATCTTCACCAACTCCGTGTTGGGCACGAAATAGGGAAAGACGCGCGGGCCGTCGTGAATAAAGACGTGACGCGGCAGCCGCGCGCCGTCAATTTCCAGTGGCGACAGCGGATCGGGCAGATTATGCTTCAGACACTGCTGGCGCAGTGTCAGCAAATCTGCCTTGGAATCGTATGGCAGCACGTACATAATCGGCCGCGTGGGATCAAGCCCATGCTCGGAAACCGGATCGGCCGGAATGGCCTTGGTTTTTACCAGAACGGGCAGTGGTAAATTCAACAATTTATAATAGAGTTTACGCCAACTTGACATAGACAAACATGAAGCCTCTTGTTAGCAAAGCGCCGCAAGCATACCAAAAAGTGCTACGGAGATCTGTGGTGGTGCCAAAACCCGGCCCAGACATTGACGTCAAACAACTCAAAGGGTTGCCTCACTATGGCAAGTAATACCACCAGTTTACTCAGAATTGTGAAAGCGGCAGGCTACTCTTGGCAAGGGCTGTGCGCCGCGTGGCAGCATGAAGCCGCGTTTCGCCAAGAGGCGACCGCCGCCATTGTTGCTATCGTCGTCGCCTGCTGGCTGGATGTTGACACCGTCGCGCGCATCCTGATGATCGGCTCCGTGTGGTGCTGGTGATTATTGTCGAGATCCTTAACAGCGCCATCGAGGCAGTGGTCGACCGTATCGGCTAGGAGTATCTCCGCTGGCCGGTCGGGCGAAGGATATGGGCTCCGCCGCCGTCTTTCTGGCCATCATACTGACGCTCTTTGTCTGGATCGCGCTGCTTTGGTCGCATTTGCGGTAGGCTTTTATTTCCTAGGGTTTTGGTTTTCATTTCCCCAATACCTGTATATACTCACAGCCACTGTATAAGCAACTAGGGGGCGGGATGAAAGCATTGACCACTAGGCAGCAACAGGTTTATGACCTGATTCGCGACCATATCAACCAGACGGGCATGCCGCCAACGCGTGCGGAAATCGCCTCGCAGTTGGGGTTCCGTTCCCCGAACGCCGCCGAAGAGCATTTGAAGGCGCTGGCGCGTAAAGGCGCCATTGAGATCGTTTCCGGCACATCACGCGGCATTCGCCTGCTGATAGAAGAAGAGTCGAATGGTCTGCCGCTGATCGGCCGCGTTGCCGCCGGTGAGCCGTTGCTGGCGCAGGAACATATCGAGACGTATTACAAAGTCGCTCCCGACCTGTTTAAGCCTTCCGCTGATTTTCTGCTGCGCGTCGCCGGTATGTCGATGAAAGATATCGGCATTATGGACGGCGATCTGCTGGCGGTGCATAAAACGCAGGACGTGCGCAACGGCCAGGTCGTCGTCGCGCGTATCGATGATGAAGTCACTGTCAAGCGCTGGAAAAAACAGGGCACCGTGGTGCATCTGCTGCCGGAAAACAACGTCTTCGAGCCGATTATTGTCGACACCAGTACGCAGTCGCTAACCGTTGAAGGTCTGGCGGTGGGCATGGTGCGCAACGGCGAGTGGCTCTGACCGGCTGCTTTCAGACGCCTGCATCAGCTTTCCGTCAGGCGTCTGAGCGATGATTGTTGCTAAAGTGGTCTGGGCTGCTTATTGCGTCCTCACGCCGCCTCTCTCTTTTATGTTTTCAGGCATGGACTGGCTGATGTGTCTCTTCACTGTGAACAACCGACAACTTCGGCGGTTGGCACTGCCGATGATCCTATCTAATATCACCGTGCCGCTACTCGGCCTAGTGGACACCGCCGTTATCGGCCATCTCGACAGCCCGGTTTATCTTGGTGGCGTGGTGATTGCCGAGACCATCACCAGCTTCGTCTTTATGCTGCTCCTTTTCCTGCACATGAGTACCACAGGATTACCGCCTAGGCGTTCGGCGCGCGCAATTCGCTGGTGCTGCTGATGTCGCTACTGGCCGGCGCGCTGTTTATTCTGCTGTGCGACCTGCTAAGTGCCTTAGTGGGACAGCGGGCGGGCGGCAGTTCAGAGGTGCTGGTGCAGGCGGCGGTATTCATCCACATTTACTGGCTGAGCGCGCCGTCGCCGCTGGCGAACATGGTGCTGGTACTGGTGCTAGTGGTGGGCAACGCCGTAAACATCCTGCTCGATCTCTGGCTGGTGCTAGGGCTAAAGTGGGGCGTCGCGGGCGCGGCCACCGCCACAGCGCTGGCGATGGTTTGGCGCGTGCTGAAAATGTGCGGCATTATTCTGGCGATGCTGAAAAAGAGCTGGCGCGGCGATATTAGTCGCCTGCTGCGTCTGAATCGCGACATCATGCTGCGCTCGCTGCTTGGCTGCAGCAGCTCTACTTTACCTCGCTCACGCTTATCGGCGTGTGTCTGGGGCCGGAGATCGTCGCGGCTAACGCCGCCGTGCTGCTGATGTTTATCACCTTTACCGCCTATACGCGCTGCCTATACGGTGGGAGCCGTTTCCGGCGAAACCTATGGCGCGCGCGACGGCAAACGGCTGCTGGCGGTGTGGCATGCAGCCCGCCGCTAGGCGGGCATGGTAGCGCTGGTGTTCGCGCTGATTTACGCGGCGCGCGGCGAGGCTATCGTAGCGATGCTTACCTCGCTGGCGTCGCTGCGGCAGCAGGTCGATCACTATCTTATCTAGCAAATCATTCTGCCGTTTGCGAGCGTATGATGCTATCTGCTGGATGGACTTTTTGTTAGCGCGGCGCGCGGACGCGAAATGCGTAACAGCATGGTGATCGCCGCGCTCGGCTACTTTCTGACGTTATTGACCCTGCCCTAGCTGGGCAACCCACGGTTTATGGCTGGCGGTCACGGTTTTCTCTTGCTGCGCGGCGTGTCACTCTGGTTAATATGGCGACGGGAATGGCGATTAAGTAGCTGTTTTAAAAGACAATTTTTGCTAAAGGCAGCTGTGGCGCGGCAACGCGCCACACGGATTAATCTATAATTATCCGGCAGTTGTCGATTCGTCTACTATTAATTACCTTGCAACAGCGCAACACAGCAGCGCTTTGTATTGTCGTACTGCCATTGTGTGGTGGTATGTAAAAACTAAGGATGACGTGGAGATCTGACATAAATAAAGACGAAGCGAGCAGTAAAACTGGAAGCAGTTCAAAGGCAAATTTAAAGAAAAATAGGGCAAGCTGACCGACGACGATATGCAGGTTATCGAAGGTAAAAGCGACCAGCTTGTCGGCAAAATTCAGGAGCGCTAAGGTTACGCGAAGGATGAGACTGAGAAAGAAGTCTCTGGGAAACCCAGACAAAGATTACTGCTGTAATCTCCTCGTTCAGCCCGGCGTTGAGCGAACGTCACAGGGACGTGCCGCTTATCCTCTTTTTCCGCGTTTTTTCCCTTCCAGCTCATGGTCATGAGCACAGCTGTCATGATGCGTGCAGGCTTCAACTTCCACACAGTCCACGCAAAGGCCATGCGCCTCGATTACGCTATATCGTAGTGCAAAGCGCGCTTCCCCTGCCAGATCGTCAATAATCTTCTCTACGCCCTGCGCCTGTTTCTCTGTCACCGCCGTGCAGCGGTCGCACACTAGCATCACCGAAGTATGCGCAGGCGTCTCAAAATGGCGGCACACCACATAGCTGTTATTTGATTCCACCCGATGAATAAAACCCTGCTCCAGCAAAAAATCGAGCGCGCGGTAAACCGTCGGCGGCTTCGCCTGAGGTTCTCTGGCGTGCAGCTGGTCCAGTAGATCGTAAGCGCTAATCGATCCATGTTGCGCAGCCATTAGACGTAACACTTCGGCGCGCTGCGTTGTCAGACGCACCCCGCGCTGCAGACAGAGTTTTTCTGCTTGGGTTATGATTTGCTCTGGCGTCATTGTCCACATTGCCATACTCCGCTAAAAACGAGATGTCATCTTATCACACCCAATTCGCTTGCGCTGAAGTTGCGCGTTTACAGCGGAACAGGTGTGATGTTCCAAGAATATAAACGCATTAAGCTGGCAAACTAATGTGCAGATTGTTTCAGTGATGATAATCAGTGCCAACATTACTGCGATATAAAATTTCAAAATTATATTTTTTATATATAACTCAACTGTTTAAGCACTAATGTTCATGAGACCTTAAGAAACGGCTGGCCTTAATATCGTTTTTAACGACCCTGCTAAATAATAAAAACGCTGATTTGTAGCTAAAACATCCAATCCGGCGAATAACAGTGCTGTTTCGACTGAATTCACAGTGATGAACCGTTAGCCGCGATTCACAATAGCACTAACGACAAATTCGATGATGAATGTTTTTCCTGAAAAAGGTGATGTTAGACAAATGGCGAACAAACCTATCTGGCGCTCTGCACTTTTATATCCTGTTGTTTTGAATGTGCTCTTTATTTCTTCTTCGGCGATGGCCGTGGGCAACCTAGTATGACGCGCGCAACGATGCCATGGGCGGAACGGGCGTCGCGTCCTCTACATGGGCCGTGCTGGTGAACCCGGCGCTGATGACGTGTGCCCAGCCTGACGATAATGTTGGGATCATTTTTCCTTCTGCCGGCTTGCAGATTACCGATAAGGACAAAATGGTCAACAAGGTGGATCACATTAGCGACATCGTCGATCGCTATCGCAACGTCATCAACAACCTGACTTTTCGCGATTACCTTAATGGCTATCCGCAACTAAAAGCGGTGTCTGGCGACGTAGCGAATCAGCTGCGCGGCAACAAGGCCAATGGCACGGCGGGCGTCGCGCTGGCGGTGGCCGTTCCGAATGAGACCTTGCTCTTCGCTAGGCACATGGCACGGTGCACCTGTGCGCTAACGTGGCGCAGAGCGACATCGCCTGTCTTGACCGTGTGGCGAACGGCACCGTTATTCCCGTGCCGGACGACCAGAATAATCTGCGCTCCATCACCAACGGGCTGGCGGCGCTGATCACCGACTACGGCATTTCGGTAGCACATGAATTCAGCGTGGTGGGCCGTCCGGTTTCGCTCGGCGTGACGCCGAAAATCCAGAAGACTTGGCTCTATAACTACAATGTTGGCATCCATAACTACGATAAAAACGACCTTAACGACAGCCGCTACCGCAACGACAATACTGGCTTCAACATTGATGCCGGTCTGACGACGCAATTGGGCGACAACTGGATGCTGGGCGTCACTGGACAGAACTTGGTGTCGTGCGATATGCAGACTAAAGAGATCAGCGGCTACCGCGATACCTATCAGATCCGTCCGCTGGTGACCTCGGGTCTGTCATAAAGTGGCGGTCCCTTTACCGCCGCGCTGGATGTAGATCTCACGGAAACGAAATGCTTTAAATCGTAAGCGAACAGCCAGTAAGTCGACGTCAGCGGCGAATATCGCTTGCTGGACTGACTGGCGCTGCGCGCCAGTTACCGCGTGGATATAAAATCTGCCGATGAAAACCTCTTTACTACAGGTTTCGGCGTCTCGCCGTTTAACAACGCGGTGCATCTAGATCTGGCTGGCTCGATTAGGGATAACAATACCTAGGGCGCGATGATGCCGCTCGGCTTTAACTTCTGACTGCCTTAGCCTGACTTAAACCGGGCGATGCAGAGTCGCCCGGCAGGCTGTTAGTGTGCTATCCTTGCGCAGATTATCATCACCCTTAACGGATTTTCTGCGCTTTATGAGCAACTCTTTCTCCTCGCAACGTTTTTCCATCGCGCCGATGCTCGACTGGACTGACCAACACTGTCGTTATTTTCACCGCCAGCTCACCGGCGATACCTTGCTGTATACCGAAATGGTCACCACCGGCGCCATTATTCACGGCAAGGTCGACTATCTGGCCTACAGCGAAGCGGAACACCCGGTTGCACTGCAGCTAGGCAGCAGCGATCCGGCGGCGCTGGCGCAGTGCGCGAAGCTGGCGGAGGAGCGCGGTTACGTTGAGGTGAACCTCAACGTCGGCTGCCCGTCCGATCGGGTGCAGAACGGCCGCTTCGGCGCCTGCCTGATGGCTAAAGCCTTGCTAGTGGCTGAATGTATCGACGCGATGCGTCAGGTGGTCTCGATTCCGGTGACGGTAAAAACCCGCATCGGCATCGACCAGCAGGACAGCTATAAATTTTTAACTGATTTTGTCGGCACCGTGGCGCAGCGCGGCGGCTGCGACACCTTTATTATCCATGCGCGCAAGGCTTGGCTTTCTGGCCTCAGCCCAAAAGAGAACCGCGAGATCCCACCGCTCGACTATCCGCGTGTCTATCAGCTGAAGAGTGATTTTCCGCAGCTGACTATCGCCATCAACGGCGGCGTAAAGACGCTGGAAGAGGCGAAAGTCCATCTGCAGCATCTCGACGGCGTGATGATGGGACGCGAGTCGTACCAGAATCCGGGTCTGCTAGCGCAGGTCGACCGCGAGCTGTTTGGCCTCGACGCGCCAGTCGCCGATCCGGTCGCGGTGGTGCGCAGCATGTATCCTTATATCGAGGCGGAGCTGGCGAAGGGCGCTTATCTAGGTCATGTCACGCGCCATATGCTCGGCCTGTTTCAGGGCATTCGCGGCGCGCGTCAGTGGCGACGCTACTTAAGTGAGAACGCGCACAAGCCGGGCGCGGACGTTAGCGTGCTGGAAGCCGCGTTGGCGCTGGTGGCGGATAAAATCCCGCAGGAAGCCTGACGGCGACTGTGACATTTAAAAATCAGCCTCAGGGCTGGGTTTTTTACACCATAAAACGGTGAATTTTACTGCTATTTTTTAGCACGCTTGTAGGATTTTTCATTTCATGTCAATAGTTTATTGTTTAGCATGCTTCTTGTGGTAACGCTATAGAAATAATAAAGAAGAGTGACAACGTGGAAATTTTATTCGTTCTGGGCTTTTTTCTGATGCTGCTAGCGACGATGGCAGTGGCAACGCTGATAATGTTCGTCGGCGGGCTGTTCGCGCTTGTAATCAAACTGTTGCCATGGCTGGCGCTGGCGGCCGCTTGGGTGTGTCGCGCCTTTTGTAGGGACGATTGTGAACGGACGCGCCGCAAGCTGCGTCGTAAAACCAGCAGGTTAGATCGCCGACGCAGCTATTAATTGCTGGTGCGATCACAGAGTGACAACCTGATTATGCCGATTTTGCAATTAAACATATTTTTTACTCATGTTTTCTGCCAAGATGTAAGACGATCGTCGTTGAGTCGTCAAGCATTCAACGCCGCTGTCCCTATACCAGCACGAACGATAAAAACAAAAGGGGCTTCCTGCGGGAAGCCCCGCTTGCATTCAGGGATCAGGAAATAAGCAGGCTGAAGCCTTGGATGCTGCGGCTCTCCAGCGTCTGATGCATCCGCGCCGCCTTTTTTAGCGGGAATTTCTGCTGCTCCCGTCACCTCGACCTTGATGGCGCCGCTGGCTAGCAGCGAGAAGAGATCGTTGCTGGCGTGCTCCAGCTCTTCACGATTGGTGATATAGCCGTAAAGTGAGGGACGGGTAACGAACAACGAGCTTTTCTGGTTGAGCACGCTTAAACTTTTTTGCCGTCGGTGAGCTGGTTGACTCGCTCGGCGATATTCTCTTCGCGATAGTTAATGGTTTCCTAGGCACCCGCCGTTTTCGCCAACGCTGCTTTTTCCGCTGAGCCGACGGTGCCGATCAGATGCGCGCTGAGCGCTTTCGCCCAGACAGGCGAACAGGCCGATGTCGCCGCTGTATGAAACAGGAAAACTTCATCCGGCTTCACCTGATAGGTCTAGTGCAGCAGATAGTGCAAGGTCGGAGGAAGCTGGCGGCGCTCTGTTCGAAGCTGATGGCGTCCGGCAGCAGCATCAGGCGATCCTCCGCCACGTTGTGCAGTTCGCTGTAGGCGCACAGCGCCGCTTGGCAGTAGACCACGCGGTCGACCGGCTTAAAACGCGTTACCGCTGGTGCGGTTCTCCACCTGTACTTCGCGTTCGGCAGGATCGACGTCTACTCATTGCAATACCTCAGGCCCTCCCTGCGCGGTGAACTGAATACGTTTTGCTATTTTTACTCTTGTGATTATTCAACATGAGGCGTGAGAGGCGCGTTGCCATAAGGTATACTGGCGCGTCCCCTTAGAAGATCGGTATTGCATTCACTATCACTATGGCAGGAAATAAACCCACCAACAAATCGAACGACACGCCCGACCGGCAGCTGGAAGGTATCAAAATGCCGCCGCATTCGATTGAAGCGGAGCAGTCGGTGCTGGGTGGGTTGATGCTGGATAACGAGCGCTGGGACAACGTCTCCGAGCGTGTCGTAGCGGACGACTTCTTCAACCGCTCCCACCGTCTGATCTTTTCCGAGATGCAGCGTCTGCTGGAAGCGGGCCAGCCCATCGATCTGATTACCCTGTCGGAGTCGCTGGAAACGCGCGGCGAGCTGGAGATAGCCGGCGGATTCGCCTATCTGGCGGAGCTAGCGAAAAACACCCCCAGCGCGGCGAACATCGGCGCCTATGCGGATATCGTGCGCGAACGCGCGGTGGTACGCGAGATGATCTCTGTGGCGAATCAGATCGCCGACGCCGGTTACGATCCTCAAGGCCGCAACAGCGACGAGCTACTCGACTTCGCCGAGTCCAACGTGTTTAAGATCGCCGAGTCGCGCGCGAACAAAGACGGAGGGCCGAAGAATATCCAGGAAGTGCTGGAAGCCACGGTGTCACGCATCGAATCGCTGGTGTCGACGCCGCACGACGGCGTCACCGGCATCGATACCGGCTATAAGGATCTGAATAAAAAGACCGCCGGCCTGCAGCCGTCGGATCTGATTATCGTCGCGGCTCGTCCGTCGATGGGTAAAACCACTTTCGCTATGAACCTGTGCGAAAACGCCGCCATGCTGCACGACAAGCCGGTGCTGATCTTCAGCTTGGAGATGCCCAGTGAGCAGATCATGATGCGTATGCTGGCGTCTCTGTCGCGCGTGGATCAGACGAGCATTCGTACCGGCCAGCTCGACGATGAAGACTGGGCGCGTATCTCCGGCACCATGGGCATCCTGCTGGAGAAGAAGAATATGTATATTGACGACTCTTCCTGCCTAACACCGACCGAAGTGCGTTCGCGCGCGCGTCGCATCTTCCGCGAGAACGGCGGGCTGAGCATGATCATGATCGACTACCTGCAGCTGATGTGTGTGCCGGCGCTCTCCGACAATCGTACCCTAGAGATCGCCGAAATCTCTCGCTCGCTCAAGGCGCTGGCGAAGGAGCTCAACGTGCCGGTAGTGGCGCTGTCGCAGTTGAACCGCTCGCTGGAGCAGCGTGCCGATAAACGCCCGGTTAACTCCGATCTGCGTGAGTCAGGCTCTATCGAGCAGGACGCCGACCTGATTATGTTTATCTACCGCGATGAGGTTTACCACGAAAACAGTGATCTCAAAGGCATCGCCGAGATTATCCTAGGTAAACAGCGTAACGGCCCAATCGGCACGGTGCGTCTGACCTTTAACGGCCAGTGGTTGCGCTTCGATAACTACGCCGGTCCGGCATACGACAACGAATAAGCCTGCTTTCAGGCAGGCACGATCTATGCATGCTGCCTCGCATCATCAGAAAATAGTGTTGGACAACCTCGCCGTTAATCAGGTTATCTGTATCACAGCGCACGTTTATGCACTGGAAGTAGCATGACTCATGTCGATACGACCTGAAAATACTGACCTTATTACAATCCAACGGCCGCTTAAACCAATCAGGAGCTAAGCGACTTAGTGGGTTTATCGGCCTCGCATTGTCCGCGCTGACGCATCAACCTTGAACAGGCGAATTTAATCCTCGCCTACCATACGCGTCTGTCGCCGGATGCGATTGGCTTGTGTATAGTTGGATTGATTGAGGTGCGGCTGATTAATCACACCGCTGAATATGTCGGCAGCTTTCATCACATGGTGGAGCAGAAAGAGGCGATCGTCGACGCCTATAAAACCACTGGCAACGCTGATTATCTGCTAAAGCCGACCTCGCCTCGTTGAGCGCGCTGATGAGCCAAGCTGGTGGCGGGTCATCAGAGCGTCTCCCATGTAAAGACCTCGGTGGTTCTGGGTCGTCTTCTAAAAGAGAATTGCCTGATGATACTTCTCGAGCACAAAGTGTGCCGAAAGAGTGCATGATGTGCTTATTTGGTGCGTATTATGATTATTTAATGCAAAAAATATGCAATATATTATGAATTTATGTATGAGTTGACGGTTTCACCGCAGGGCATACGCAAAAATACGCAACAAAAAGTGTCTTAGTTATCAACTGGATAATCACTGTCACCTGCCGAAGGCGGCGAAAAGCCTGTGGTATGGTACGTTTTTTGCACTTAACCGGCACTCTTTTACGGCTTTGACTGCAATGAGATTACCTATGGATAACGTCGTAGAACCTACCCGCATTCCCCATTCGCGTATTGAAGATGCGCTAGCGATCCTGCTCGGCACGCTGATGGTCTCTTTCGGCGTCATTATGTTGAAACAAGCGGGCGCGTTGACCGGAAGCACCGCTGGCATCGCCTTTTTAATCAGCTACCTGTCTCCGCTCTCGTTTGGCAGCGCTTTTTTCCTGATCAACCTGCCGTTTTACTGGCTAGCGGTACGCCGTATGGGATGGGAATTTACCCTGAAAACCTTCTGCGCGGTAGGGCTGTTGTCGCTCTTCACTCATCTTCATCCGCTGTTCGTGCACTTTTCCGCGCTCAATCCCTTTTATGCAACACTGTTCAGTAACGTGATCATGGGCATTGGGTTTATATTGTTGTTTCGTCATAAGGCTAGCTTGGGCGGAATCAATATTCTAGCGCTGTGGCTGCAGGAGTGCATCGGCCTGCGCGCCGGAAAACTGCAAATGGCCGTTGATACCTGCGTCGTGCTGGCGTCGCTGTTCGTTGTCAGGGTACCGATGCTACTGGCATCGGTCGCGGGCGCGGTGATCCTTAACCTGATTATCGCCATGAACCATCGTCCCGGACGGTACATGGTTTAATGCTGCTTACACCTCTGTTTTTTACAACCACTCATGAAGATCTGCACCGTGTTTCAAAACGTTTTTGCCTACGCCGGCGATCCGATTCTGTCGCTGATAGAAACCTTTAAACAGGATCCGCGCGCTAATAAAGTCAATCTCAGCATCGGCCTCTACTACAACGAGCAGGGCATCATTCCTCAGCTCTAGGCGGTTGCCGCCGCAGAAGCGTAGCTCAAGGCCGAGCCGCATCAGGCATCGCTCTATCTGCCCATGGAAGGCCTCAACGCCTACCACAGCGCCATCGCGCCGCCGCTGTTCGGCGCCGAACATCTGATACTGAAGGCGGGCCGCATCGCATCGATTCAGACGCTGGGCGGATCGGGCGCGCTGAAAGTGGGCGCGGATTTCCTCAAGCGCTACTTCCCGAATTCCGGTGTCTGGGTCAGCGACCCAACTTGGGATGATCACGTGGCGATTTTCAACGGCTCCGGTTTCGAGATGAGTACCTATCCGTGATACGACGCCGAAACCAATGGCGTAAAATTCGACGCCTTCCTCGCCGCGCTGAGCGCGCAGCAGGTCGATCGCCTGTGCGAAGAGTTCGGCATCTATCTGGTCGGCAGCGACCGTATCTGCGTCGCCGGTCCTAACAGCCATAACGTGCAGCAGGTGGCGCAGGCGTTTGCCGCCGTAATGTAGGCTGAGATGCCACAGCTAGCAAGTGGCAGTATCTGGAGAGCAAAGCGTCCTGTGACAAGGATATCGCGGGCTGAGCAGGCATGGATGTCGGTTTTGCGTCTTTGCGATCGGATCCTATCACCCGCGTCCACATCTCCACCTTGTTCAAAATGCAAACCGTCCGCTTAGGCTGACGGTTTTTTTCGCCTCCAAGTTTACCTTTTCACAACTTATTACACACTTAAATAGTGTAACCAACTCAGGAATATGGCATGTGGCATCAACAAACCCTCACGTTCGGGGAAAAATTGCGCGGTTTTCATCTGGTCGCTGACGAGATAGTCAGCTAGATTTCGGCGCTAGCGCTGGTGCAGACCGGCCTGCTGCATATTTTGCTACAGCACACATCCGCTTCACTGACGCTGAATGAAAACTGCGATTCCACGGTGCGCAGCCATATGGAAAACCATTTTATGCGCTACGCTCCAGAAGAGGCCTCTTACCAGCACGACTATGAAGGGCGCGACGATATGCCGGCGCATATCAAATCTTCTCTGCTCGGCGTCTCGTTGCTGCTGCCGGTTCAGCGCGGTAAACTGATATTTGTGCACCTAGTAGGGCATCTGTTAGGGGAACATCTCATTCATGGCAGCGCGCGGCGCATCGTCGCCACTTTGCAAGGTGAGTCGAAGTGAACACGTCAGATCTACTGACTTACCGTATGAGCAAGCTGGACGCGGACCAAAGCGTCCACAGCGACTGGAAAACAACGACGCAAATCAAAAGCGGCGGTGAGCTGTTTGCCATAGTACATGAGGTGAAAGGGCGTCCGGCGGTGTCGCTGAAACCACGCCTGCGTTTGCGGAGCTGCTGCGTGAGGGAGCACAGCGACGTTTTCCTCAGCGAGCATCTTAATAAGACGCACTGGAGGAGCACACTGCTGCTGGACAATTCGCTAAAAGATTCGCAGATCTACTATCTGGTGGATGTCTCTTATCAGAAGGCGGGCGCCTGAGAGAAGCGCGCGGCGCTACGCCGCGCGCCAGATTGCCGTTACGTCGACGCTTCGTCGCGCAGCGTGTTGATATAAATCATAAAACGATATTTTAGGTCGCTTTTCAGCCTACTCTCATAGGCTTCGTTGGTCTGGTTCATCGCGATCAGTTCGGTATCGGAAGTGATGCCGTGCTTGCCGCAGAAATCGAGCATCTCCTGAGTTTCGGCAATGCTGCCGATCAGCGAACCGGCGATGCTGTGGCGTTTCATAATCAGGTTAAATAACTGCGGCGCCGAGTGATCGTGCTCCAGCGCCCCCACCAGCGTCATATTGCTGGCGCGCTTCAACAGGGCGATAAACGGGTTGAGATCGTGCTACGCCGCCACAGTGTTAAGGATGAAATCAAAGCTGTTGGCGTGCTGCGCCATCTGGTCCGCGTCTTTTGAGATCACTACTTTATCCGCGCCTAGGCGCTTGCTGTCTTCGATTTTCGACGGCGAGGTGGTGAACAGAACGACATGCGTACCCATGGTATGCGCGATTTTTACGCCCATATGACCTAGGCCGTCGAGGCCGACGATAACCACTTTTTTGCTTGGACCGACGTTCCAGTGGCGCAGCGGTGAGTAGGTTGTGATGCCGGCACACAGCAGCGGCGAGATGCCCGCTAGCTCTAGGTTTTCCAGTACGCGCAGCACGAAGCTTTCATCCACTACCACGGCTGTTAGCCGCCGTAGGTGACGTCGCCGGTTTCGCGATCCTGACCGTTATAGATGCCGACAAAGCCGACCTCGCAGTACTGCTCTAGTCCTTCCTTACAGCTCGGACAGCTGCGGCAGGAGTCGACCATACAAACCGACGCCGACCAAATCGCCCACTTTATATTTGCTGGCGTGCTCGCCGTCGGCTGTGATGTGGCCGACGATTTCATGTCCCGGCACGACCGGGAAAAGGGTATTTTTCCATTCGTTGCGGGCCTTATGCAGGTCAGAGTGACAAACGCCGCAGAACAACGCTTCAATTTGTACATCATGCGCGCGCAGCGCGCGGGGATTTTAATCGAACGGCGCCAGCTTAGATTTCGCGTCCTGAGCAGCGTAGGCATGCGTAAATATTCATGGTGTCTCCACACGTTCGTTGTACCGTGATTCTTGGAATATGAGCGGCGTAAGGTGCACTGCGCTAAGAGAGCGAGCCAGTCGGGTGCGCCAGTGAGGAACGCTTAAAAGAATAGTCACAGAATGCCAGCGCGACTATGCCTATACATGCAGGAATCTTGCCTGATTCTGTTTTTATCGCGTGGAATTAGCAGCAGAAAAAAGCTCGCACAGAGCGGGCCTTACGAGGTTTTACTTTTTCAACAATGGCTTCAGGAAGCGCGCGGTATGCGACTTCTCGCACTCCGCCACGGTCTCCGGCGTGCCTGCGACGAGGATCTCGCCGCCGCCGCTGCCGCCTTCTGGGCCGAGATCGACGATCCAGTCGGCCGTCTTAATCACTTCAAGGTTATGCTCAATCACCACGATGGTATTGCCCTGATCGCGCAGCTGATGCAGCACTTCCAGCAGCAGAGCGATATCTGCGAAGTGCAGGCCGGTGGTCGGCTCATCGAGGATATAGAGCGTCTGACCAGTGCCGCGCTTCGACAGCTCGCGCGCTAGCTTAACGCGCTGTGCTTCGCCGCCGGAGAGCGTGGTTGCCGACTGGCCGAGGCGGATATAGGAAAGCCCCACATCCATCAGCGTCTGCAGCTTACGCGCCAGCGCCGGCACCGCGTCGAAGAACTCGCGCGCCTCTTCGATGGTCATCTGTAGCACTTCGTGGATGCTTTTGCCCTTGTATTTGATCTCCAGCGTCTCACGGTTATAGCGCTTGCCTTTGCACTGGTCGCACGGCACCCAGATATTGGGCAGGAAGTGCATCTCGACCTTCAGCACGCCGTCGCCCTCACAGGCTTCGCAGCGGCCGCCGCGCACGTTAAAGCTGAAGCGGCCGGGATTATAGCCGCGCGAGCGCGCTTCCGGCACGCCGGCAAACAGCTCGCGCACCGGGGTAAAGATGCAGGTATAGGTCGCCGGGTTAGAGCGCGGCGTGCGGCCGATGGGGCTTTGGTCGATATCGATCACTTTGTCAAAGTGCTCAAGCCCGTTAATCTCGCGATAGGGCGCCGCTTCGCCGGTGGTCGACCTGTTCAGATGACGCTGGGCGATTGGGAACAGCGTATCGTTAATCAGTGTGGATTTACCTGAACCGGAAACGCCGGTAATACAGGTAAAGAGGCCGATCGGCAGCGTCAGCGTCACATCTTTCAGGTTGTTGCCGCGTGCGCCGCTCAGCTTCAGCGTTTTGGCCGGATCGCCTTTTACGCGCTCTTTCGGCACCGCAATTTCGCGCTGGCCGCTGAGGAACTGGCCGGTAAGCGACTCTTCCACCGCCATGATCTCATTCACCGTGCCTTCCGCAACAATCTGGCCGCCGTGCACGCCGGCGCCGGGACCGATATCGATCACATGGTCCGCCGCGCGGATGGCGTCTTCGTCATGCTCCACCACAATCACGGTGTTGCCGAGGTCGCGCAGGTGGATCAGCGTACTGAGCAGACGTTTGTTGTCACGCTGATGCAAGCCGATGGAAGGCTCGTCCAGCACGTACATTACGCCTACCAGCCCAGCGCCGATCTGGCTTGCCAGACGGATACGCTGCGCTTCGCCGCCGGAAAGTGTCTCCGCAGAGCGCGACATCGACAGGTAGTTCAGGCCGACGTTCACTAGGAAACTCAGGCGATTGCCAATCTCCTTCAGCACTTTCTCGGCGATTTTGGCGCGCTGGCCGCTCAGCTTAAGGTTGCGGAAGAAATCCATTGCGTGGCCAATGCTCATATCTGAGATGGTCGGCAGATTGGTGTTCTCGACAAACACGCGTCGCGCTTCTCGGCGCAGGCGGGTGCCTTCACAGCTGGTGCAGGCGCGGTTGCTGATAAACTTCGCTAGGTCTTCGCGTACCGCGGTGGACTCTGTCTCTTTATAGCGGCGCTCCATATTGTGTAGCACGCCTTCGAACGGATGGAGGTGCACCGAGGTATCGCCGTGGTTGTTGATGTACTTAAACTTGATGCTCTCTTTGCCGGAGCCGTACAGGATCACCTGCTGCGCTTTATCGCTCAGGGTGTTGAACGGCGCTTCGACGTCGAAATCGAGATGCTCGGCCAGCGAGCGCAGCATCTGGAAGTAATAGAAGTTGCGGCGGTCCCACCCGCGGATGGCGCCGCCGGCCAACGACAGCTCGCCGTTCTGCACCACGCGGTCGGGATCGAAATATTGCTGTACGCCCAGACCATCGCAGGTCGAGCAGGCGCCCGCCGGGTTATTGAAAGAGAAGAGACGCGGCTCCAGCTCGCGCATGCTATAGCCGCAGATGGGGCAGGCGAAGTTAGCGGAGAAGAGCAGCTCTTTCGCGTTCGCTTCGTCCATGTCGGCGACGATCGCCGTGCCGCCGGAAAGCTCCAGCGTGGTTTCGAAGGATTCGGCGAGACGCGTCGCCATATCCTTGCGCACCTTGAAGCGATCGATCACCACCTCGACGGTGTGCTTCTTCTGCAGCTCCAGCTTCGGCGGATCGGAGAGATCACACACTTCGCCGTCGATGCGCGCGCGGATGTAGCCCTGCGCCGCTAGGTTTTCCAGCATTTTGGTATGCTCGCCTTTTCGATCTTTCACCACCGGCGCCAGCAGCATGAGGCGACGGCCCTCATCCTGCACCAGCAAGTTGTCCACCATCTGGCTCACGGTCTGCGCCGCCAGCGGTACGTCGTGATCTGGGCAGCGGGGCTCGCCCACACGTGCGAATAGCAGACGCAGATAGTCGTAGATCTCGGTGATGGTGCCAACCGTCGAACGTGGGTTGTGTGAAGTGGATTTCTGCTCGATAGAGATCGCGGGCGACAGACCTTCGATATGGTCGACGTCCGGCTTCTCCATCAAGGAGAGAAACTGGCGTGCATAGGCAGAGAGCGATTCTACGTAGCGGCGCTGACCTTCCGCATAGAGCGTATCAAACGCCAGAGAGGACTTGCCTGAACCTGACAGGCCGGTGACCACTATGAGTTTGTCGCGAGGGATGATCAGGTTGATGTTTTTCAAATTATGGGTGCGGGCACCACGAACTTCGATCTTATCCATTCACCTTTCCCGGATTAAGCAGCAGGCTCTGTGTCCTTGCGACACGATTTAGCGTAAACACAATATTATGGCACAAAAAATAGACTGATTAAATATCCAGTATTTTTGTTTTTTGGGTGTAAAATGAGCGCTTCTGCGAGACAGCTCGAAAGTGGGATCGCTTAGCAGGACGTAGTAGAATTGATTGTTTAGACTCTTAGCATTAACTCATCGGGAGAGAGCAACATGGCCAGTCGTGGCGTAAATAAAGTGATTCTTGTTGGGAATCTGGGTCAGGATCCGGAATTGCGCTACATGCCGAATGGTGGAGCGGTTGCCAACATTACGCTGGCCACCTCGGAAAGCTGGCGTGACAAGCAGACTGGTGAAAACAAAGAGATCACCGAATGGCATCGCGTGGTGCTGTTCGGCAAGCTGGCGGAAGTAGCCGGCGAGTATCTGCGTAAAGGTTCTCAGGTCTATATCGAAGGCCAGCTGCGTACGCGCAAATGGCAGGATCAGGGCGGTCAGGATCGTTACACCACCGAAGTCGTGGTTAACGTCGGCGGCACCATGCAGATGCTGGGCGGCCGTCAGCAGTGCAGCGCCAGCGCAGGCAGCGTGCCGATGGGCGGCGGTCAGAGCAAGAGCAACAGTTGGGGCCAGCCGCAGCAGCCGCAGGGCAGAAACCAGTTCAGCGGCGGTGCGCAGTCGCGTCCACAGCCGCAGAGCGCGCCGGCGAGCAACAACAACGAGCCGCCGATGGATTTCGACGATGATATTCCGTTCTGATTGTTGCGCCATCGCATGACGAGCTCAGGCCCCGCTCAGACGGGGCTTTTTTTCGTATTTAAAACAGAGACTGGACTTTAGCCCTGCAATTATCAGAAATCCACGCTATTTAACTTTCCTGAAAAAAATTTAGTAAAACCATGCCGCAGTAAAAACGCTGCTAAAGATATAAACGTATCGGCGTTTTTTACGGCGTTAGTGACTCATCGATATTATCTATGGCGGAAAGTAAAAAAGCCTCTCGCGTCACTAAAAACGATAACCGCTAATTCGCGCTGGGGAAAATATCGATCAGCTTTATTGCGGTTCCAGATACTTCCAGATAAAAATAAGAAAATAATGAGCAATCGGCACGGCTAGCGGTATTACTCAGCAAGGGAGAAGTTATCTCCATATCGGAATATAATTAATTAAACTTATTTATATATGTTTGTTTTTTAAGTGGCGCACGTTTGTTAACGTTATTTATTTGTTACCCTCAGTGCTATTAAAGATAATATATCAGGATAATAACCTGCTTTCTTTTTTAACTTGGAGCATCAATAACATTTGTTTTAATTTAGCGGTGAGATAAGAAATCTATTCTCGTTTGATATCAATTATCTTTATCCTGCATAAAAATAATTTTTATCAAAAAGCAGCTAAGTAATAACGGTATAATCCCGCCCGGTTATTCCCACCCAATAGATGAAAGAGTTATCGGAACGGTTGAATCTTCTGTTAAAGTTGATATCGCCGTGGGCGAGAAAATTAGCGGCTAGGCGACAGCTAACGTGCTGTTCGGCGTGATCAAGTGGGGCGAAGGCGATCACTACGCTGACGGCGTGGATTACGGTACTAGCGGCGCGCTCTCTTTCGCCCACTCTATCCGCCTCGGTTAAATCCGCTGCCGCCTACAATGCCGTTAAGGCGTCTGGCGCCGATCTGATTGTCGCGCCGCGTTACGAAATCACGATGCAGAGAGCTACGGTCTCTTCGAGAAAATCCATGTGGTTGTCACCGGCTACAAAGGCACCATTGCCAGCGTCAAATAAACCTCTTCAGGATCCCTGAGGGTGCACACCTGCCGAAGCGGGGCTAACCGACCGATCCGGTTAAAATCTCCGCCGTGCTGACGACCTGCGGCACATTTCCCGGCAGAGACAAACAGCCCGTCCAGACCTCATTATGTTGCCTAATCAGCTGCTCCGCGCTGGGGTAAGTGCGATCCGCCGTGGTGTGCGCATCGTCGGCAACGGTAATGCGATAACCTAAACTGCAGGCAACAATATTCGCGCCAGACAGCCATTATCGCGCGTAAGCGACGCGTTTTCCGGCGCTAACTGGCGAGCAATTCGTTAAATTACTGCATATTTATTAAATTATAGTGCGTTTTTATTGACGTTTGGCCCTGAGAACACCATCTGATAAACCAGCGTTTTTTCCATAAATCGCCTAATGGATAAGAATAATTCCCAATGACCAAATTTATAAAACTTTAGCCAGCCGGATCTTAATGCTGATTTATCTTATATAAGAACGCCCTCCAGTATCGAAAGTGATAAACATTGATAAAGCTTCCTTCTAGGAAAAATCTTAGCATTTTTTGTGCCGGTCCGCTTATTATCAAGGCACTGAATATTCTGCGCTGGGTGCAAACTTAGTGCTATCGAATGCTGAGTAAATCGACGCGCAGGTTTGCAGGCGTGTTCAGCACCGCTAACGCGCGTGAAGTAAAATGAGAAGCACCAATCTCATCGAAATGAGATTGGGAGAGAGGAAAAGTAACGAGAATTGCGAGACTTTTACTGATGTTTATTACTATTACCGAAAAAAATGGAAGTCGTTCTGCCTGCAAGAACATCAGCTATGCACGGAACGAAAATTAACGCCACGAATGGTATATTGTTGTACCGAAGCGGTTGAAGTAAGTAATGCAAAGGATGAGTCAATGAAATTAAGCGTAATGTCTAATGCGGCTTGGATGATGTCTGAGAAGATCGTCTCGGTTTTTGGCGTCATATTTGTGACCTCCTACGTGGCGAAATCTTTCGGGCCAGCCGTTTTTGGCCAGATGGCGTTTTCTACCTCTTTATTTTTCATGGTCCAGACCGTTGCCATCTTCGGCACCGAAACCATCTTGTTTAAGCGGATCGGCAAAAGCGTGCCGAAAGGACTGCGTCTGATGAACGTGGCGCGCACCCTGCGCATAATTTTGCTGCTGCTCACCTCGGCTCTGAGTATGGTTCACCATGCCGGAGAATTTTATGGCGTTTACGCTGGCGTCGTTCGTTGCCTCGGTGTTCGTGACGCAGGACACCTTCAGCGTTTACAACAACGCGCGCCTTGCTTCACGACTTAATACCGTCGCGAATTCACTCGGCATGCTGCTGAGCTTCGCTATTAGCTTTAGCATTGCTTGGGGGCGCCTCAATCCGCTATGGCTGACGCTTTCGATCGTAGCCGTGACCCTAGTGCCTTACATTATCAAGCGATAAAACTTTATACCGCGAAACAGAGGATATCGCGCTGACGCAGGAGAAACGCAGCGCCTACCTGCGCTACCTGATGTACGCAGGACTGCCGCTGGGCATCTCCAGCATTTTTATTTCGGTGCAGGTTAAAGCCACGCAGATGTTTTTAGCCGGTATCGCATCGGCAAGCGATCGCGGGCTGTTTGCGACGGCTAACACTATCGCGGCTTCGTGGATTTTTATCCCCGTGGTGCTCATTACTTCTTGCTTCACTAAAATCTTCAGGGAACGCGGGGAAGTAGCCATTAAGCTGGCAGCGTGGCTGAATGGCTATGTCATGGGGGTTTCACAAATGATGATGCTGGGCGCTGTTCGGTGAGAAAATCATCATCGCTTTATACAGGTCAGAATACACACAGTCGGGAAGTCTCATTACGTTGCTGTCGATGGGTTTCTCCGCCATGGGCACCGTAGCCTACCATTACATGGTGAAAGAGGGTAGTTTCAACATCTGTTGAAGAAAATCATCTTCCTGATAGTGATCAGACTGCCGCTTTCATGGTGGCTGATCCAAGGCTACGGTATTATGGGCACCGTATGGCGCCTCTTCGTGTCGGAGCTCTTGTCCCTTACCGTAATGAATTACTTCTTCAAAAACGGCGTCATTCAAAGAATTCAGGTTTCCTCACTCAGCTATAAAACCTACAAATGAGGTCAGATATGTTTAAGTTGAAAGATGAACTTAGAAAAAGCGTGCAGTACTTCATTAAGAAGATGCCTTTGGCTTACTAGGACCGCATTTACTACTTCCACAAGTTCAGAAAATTGCCCAACCTCCTGCGCCAGCCCAAAGTGTTCAACGAGAAGGTACTGTACTGCAAATTCGTCTATGGCGACTATCATCAGATCTACGGCCGCCTCTCTGACAAATATTCAGTGCATTCGGTGCGCGACTACATCGCCGAGAAGATTGGCAACGAGTACCTGATCCCGCTGGTGCACGAGTCCATCGATCCGGCGTCGCTGAACAGCCTGCCATGCTGGAAGGGCACGGTAATCAAGCCGAAACACGCTCCAATATGGTGGAGATCCTGCTGGAAGAGCCGGTACGCTGCGCAAACAGCAGATTATTAACAGCTGCTGTAGCTGTTGACCGACTTCGCCAACAAGGCGCGCGAGATCCACTACCTCTATATCAAGCCGCGTATTCTGGTCAAGAAGTATATCGGCGACGGCAAAACCGAGGCCATCGACTACAAGTTCCATATGTTCAACAAGCGCGCCGGAATATGTGCTGCAGGTGATTTACAACCGTTGTCAGCCGCAGCTGTCGATAAACTTCTACGTCAACAACCTGACCGAAGCCTCCCACAAAATTCGCGATACCGGTCTCGACGTGACGAAGATCGCCGAGTCGCTGTAGCACGCGCTCGATCTGAGCAAGAAGCTGGCGAGCGATTTCGACTATGTGCACGTTGAATTGTATATCCATGAGGCCGTATCTATTTCGGCGAGCTGACCTTTAAGGCCGGGCGCAGGTCTGGTGACAGGGCTGGATCGCCGGCTTAACCAGATGATGGGAGATATGTGGATTCAGGAGCGCCGCGGCACGCAGAGACCGGGCGTTTCGGAGCAGGAGTCAATATTCCTGCGCTGTTGAAGAAAGTTTGAGTTACACAGCAAAATAAAAAACCCCCGCTTTGCAGGGTTTTTTATTGGGTAACGATTACGGCATCGGCCAGTGGGGCGGCGTCTGGCTCATCACTTGGATAAAGGTATCTTTGGTGATCAGCATAAACTGATGCAGATTTTCCATACTAAGCGTGATGCCTAGCATACCCGTGACAAACCAGCAGGTCATTCCTAGACCGATGCTGCCGCACATAAACGCCATAACGTGGTTGCTGCTCTGGCGGAATTTAATTTTAAGGGTACTGGCAAAAAACATCATGATTGCGCTGAGCAGTTCCCAACGCATGGCAATCAAGCTGGTGGTTATGGTCGCCATCGACTTAAACCTCTGAATCTAAGGAATTATCCCCGAAAGTTACTGGACATCACTGGCCACAGAAAGCTTGGTCAGGGAAAGGCTGTCCATCGACAAAAAGGGTGTAATATGTGAGATGTATCACATTATATCATTGGATTTTAATTTATGAACAAAATTTGTGCATAGTATGGCAAAAAAATTTTTATCGAAATAAGGAGAGGAAAATCAGCGTATTGTGGGGATAAAGGAAAGGTGCGCCCGTTCAGGGCGCCTGAAACTTAGCGAACTGGACAACATTCGCCAGTGGTACGCTGGGTGAAACTGGCGACGGGTTCGCTACAGTCGAAGCTTACCAAATGCGGGCGCTGGATCGCCTGACGACGCATAAAATGGCGATAGGCAGTAGGCGTCTGCGAAAACTGACGGCGGAACACGCGGCAGAAGGTCTGCTGCGAGTCATAGCCATACTGCATTGCGATATCAAACACCGGACGCTGCGTCTGAAGTAGCGCTTCCGCCGCCAGCGTCAGGCGACGTTCGCGAATATAGCCGCCCAGCGTCTGTTTTGTTACGGTACGGAACATACGCTGCAGGTGCCATTTTGAATAACCTGACTTCGCCGCCACTTCATCGATAGATAACGTTTTATCTAGATTCTGATCGATCCAGTCTGTCAGGGAGTGAATGATCTCTTCTTGCATCATAATCTCCTCCTTTAGTCCTGAGGGATTCATTATTTAACGTAGGCGAGTATAATTCCTCAAGTTAACTTGAGGTAAAGAGCCAGATGAAAAAAGATCGCAACTACCCAAACCCGGTCCTGACGCCGGGTGAAGTCGCGCGCCGCAGCGGCGTGGCGGTCTCCGCGCTGCATTTCTACGAGAGCAAAGGGCTGATATCCAGCACGCGCAATGGCGGCAACCAGAGGCGCTACAGCCGCGACGTGCTGCGCCGCGTCGCCATTATTAAAATCGCTCAGCGCATCGGCATTCCGCTCGCCACGGTCAGCGACAGCCTGATGCATATTCCCGCTAACAAGCTGATGTCGACGCAGGAGTGGGACGTTCTGACGCAGCACTGGCGTGAAGAGCTGGATAAGCGCATCGAAACCCTGACGCGCCTGCGCAACGAGCTCGACGGCTGCATCGGCTGCGGCTGTTTATCGATGCGCGACTGTCCGCTGCGTAATCCCGACGACCGGCTGGCGCAGCAAGGCTCCGGCGCGGTGCTGCTCGATCCTGAATAGGATGAGAAGGGTGATGCGCCGCGCTAAAGAGCGAGGAGGCTATACTTGCCTGAGGTTCATAACAGGGATCCGACATGATTAATGTTCACCATCTTGAGCAGTCACGCTCGCATCGCGTGTTGTGACTGCTGGAAGAGCTGGAGACGCCTTATTAAATCAAGCGCTATCAACGCGAAGCGTCGATGCTGGCGCCGGAGGCGTTGAAAAAGGTGCATCAGCTAGGTAAATCGCCGGTGATCACCGATGAAAATCAGGTGGTTGCCGAGTCTGGCGCCATTCTTTCGTATCTGGAAGGCAAATACAACACCGAACACCGGCTGAAGCTCGCTGACCAAGCGGCACGCCTGCAGGCGAACCACTGGCTGCAAAACGCCGAAGGCTCACTGATGCATCCGTTGATTGAGCGCCTCCTGAGTGGAAGGGGCGTCGTTCATCACAGTTTCTCCAGAGGTTGTGCAGGCGGCAGCCTCACGCCGCTGCGCGAGAAAGGCTTAGTCAGATATTGTTATGTGACTTTAGAAACACACCGCGTAAGGAAAGGGCGGTGGGAAGAAGAGACTTCGCGCCGGTAAGACGGTTTACGGCATACGGATCGCATCCTTCTCCTCCAGCAGTTTATCCACCACGCCCGGATCGGCCAGCGTCGAGGTATCGCCCAGATTGCTGGTGTCGCCTGCGGCGATCTTACGCAGAATACGGCGCATAATCTTGCCGGAGCGGGTTTTCGGCAGCGAATCGGTCCAGTGCAGGATATCGGGTGTGGCGATCGGCCCAATCTCTTTGCGCACCCAGCCTCGCACTTCGCTATATAGCTCCGGCATCGGTTCTTCGCCTTGGTTCAGGGTGATATAGGCGTAGATCGCCTGGCCTTTAATGCCGTGCGGAATGCCCACCACCGCCGCCTCGGCGATTTTTGGATAGGAAATCAATGCCGACTCAATCTCAGCGGTGCCGAAGCGGTGGCCGGAAACGTTGAGCACGTCGTCGACGCGGCCGGTGATCCAGTAGTCGCCATCTTCGTCGCGGCGCGCGCTATCGCCGCTGAAATAGCAGTTTTTGAAGGTTGAAAAGTAGGTCTGTTCGAAGCGCTTGTGATCGCCGAACAGGGTGCGCGCCTGGCCCGGCCAGGAGTCGGTGATCACTAGGTTGCCTTCGGCCGCGCCCTCTTGCGGATTGCCTTCGTTATCGACCAGTGCAGGCTGCACGCCGAAGAAAGGTTTGGTGGCGGAACCCGCTTTTAGCTCGGTCGCGCCCGGCAGTGGCGTGATCATAAAGCCGCCGGTTTCAGTCTGCCACCAAGTGTCGACAATCGGACAGCGGCCGTCGCCAATCTTGTTGTAGTACCACTCCCAAGCTTCCGGGTTAATGGGTTCGCCGACCGAGCCCATAATGCGCAGGCTCTGACGGCTGGTACCGGCAATTGCCTTATCGCCTTCCGCCATCAGGGTGCGGATCGCCGTCGGCGCGGTATAAAGCAGCGTCACCTTATGCTTATCCACCACTTCGGCCATGCGGCTCGGCTGCGGCCAGTTTGGCACGCCTTCAAACATCAGCGTCGTCGCGCCGCACGCCAGCGGTCCATAGAGTAGGTAGCTGTGGCCGGTCACCCAGCCAACGTCGGCAGTGCACCAGTAGATATCGTCCGGGCGACAGTCGAACACGTATTTAAAGGTGGTCGCCGCATAGACCAGATAGCCACCGGTGGTGTGCAGCACCCCTTTCGGCTTGCCAGTGGAGCCGGAAGTATAGAGGATAAACAGCGGATCTTCCGCCTGCATCTCGGCGGGCGCGTGCTGCTCGCTGGCTTTATCCATTAAGTCGGACCACCAGAGATCGCGGCCATCCTGCCAGTCGATCTGCTGGCCAGTGCGCTGCAGCACCACGACGTTCTTCACGCTGTTTACGCTAGGGTTTTTCAGCGCGTCGTCGACATTTTTCTTCAGCGGGATGGTATGTCCGGCACGTACGCCTTCATCTGCGGTGATCACCAGCTTCGCGCTAGAGTCCATAACGCGTCCCGCCACCGCTTCCGGCGAAAAGCCGCCGAAAATCACCGAGTGCACAGCGCCGATGTGCGCGCAGGCCAGCATCGCCACGGCGGCTTCCGGCACCATCGGCATATAGACGCCACCACGTCGCCTTTCCCTCCCAGTGACAGCAGCACATTAGCGAAGCGGCATACTTGGTTATACAGCTGACGGAAAGTGAGGGTTTTGCTGTCATTCGCGTCGTCGCTTTCCCAGATGATGGCGGGATGATCGCCGCGCTTTTCCAGATGGCGATCGAGGCAGTTGGCCGCCAGATTGAGCGTGCCGTCCTCATACCAGCGAATAGAGATATTGCCCGGCGCGAACGAGCTGTTTTTCACTTTGCTGTAGGGCTTAATCCAGTCGAGGATTTTCCCCTGTTCGCCCCAGAACGCCTCTGGGTCGCTAACGGATTGTTGATACATCGTCTGATACTGCTCTGCAGTGATCAAGGCGTTGGCAGCAAGGCTGGCAGGAATTGAATGTTTATGTATTTGGCTCATGACGGATTTCCTTGAAAGTGTTAATGATATGTCAATCAAAGGTTAAGTGAAGCCTACGCCAGCGCTTTGTTTCTTTTTTGCGCCTCAGATCACGGGCAGCTAAGTCCCCGTGTAAACCGTTGTAAAAGTGCTGCTATTGCCAGCGGCACCTGGCGAAAAAGAGAGCAAACGCACCCGTCGCCTTTTTGCGCATCTCTGCATAGCTATGCGAAATTTTTAATAACTATTACTTTATAGAACAGCAAGTTATGGTTTTGATAACTAAACAACATTTTATGCTATAAGAGTGGCTAATCTTTAATCGAACGCGCCAGGGGGGTTGCATTTACCACAGTGAAAATGGTACTTATCTCGTCCCTGCTCAGCAGGACTTAACCAAACGGCGTATGTAAAAAGGTACGGGAACCTTCGCATTTTCGAACGGGACAGTGCCTTCAATAACCCTCTAATTTACTGGGCTTTTGCTCACTTCCCTGTGTGTATTCTTCGCTGCACCTTTGCAGTGTAACAATAGGGGTTTTGACTGAGGAAATAACGCGTTATGAAAGGTTTTAAAATAAGCCTAGCTTGGCAGATTCTGATAGCGCTGGTGCTCGGCATCGTTGTCGGTTCAGTGCTGCATAATCAGCCAGACAATCGTGAATGGTTAATCACCAACATTCTCAAACCGGCAGGCGATATCTTTATTCATCTCATCAAGATGATTGTCGTGCCTATCGTGATTTCATCGCTGATTGTCGGCATCGCCAGTGTGGGCGATGCGAAAAAACTGGGACGGATTGGCGTCAAAACCATCCTCTATTTTGAAGTGATCACCACCCTTGCCATTGTGGTCGGCATTACGCTGGCTAACGTGTTTCAACCCGGCACCGGCATTGATATGTCGACGCTGGCAACGGTGGATATCTCTAAGTACGAAGCTACGACCGAAGCAGTGCAGAACGGCCTGAACAGCCTAGTGACTACCATTTTGTCGCTGATCCCGCAGAATATCTTTGCCTCGCTGATGAAGGGCGACATGCTGCCGATCATCTTCTTCTCGGTGCTGTTCGGCATGGGCCTGTCGGCGCTACCGTCGGAGCAGCGCGATCCGCTGGTCAACGTTTTCCGCAGCATGTCAGAAACCATGTTTAAAGTGACGCATATGATCATGCGCTACGCGCCGGTAGGCGTCTTCGCGCTGATCGCCGTCACCATCGCCAACTTCGGCTTCTCCTCGCTGTGGCCGCTGGCGAAGCTGGTACTGCTGGTTTACGCCGCTATCCTCTTCTTCGCTTTCGTGATCCTCGGCGGCGTGGCGCGACTCTGTAAGCTGCGTATCACCACCCTGATGCGCATCCTGAAAGATGAGCTGATCCTCTCTTACTCGACCTCCAGTTCGGAAACCGTGCTACCGCGCATTATGCAGAAGATGGAGGCCTACGGCGCGCCGAAGGCGATCACCAGCTTCGTGGTGCCGACCGGCTACTCCTTCAACTTGGACGGCTCGACACTCTACCAGAGCATCGCGGCTATCTTTATCGCGCAGCTGTATGACATTGACCTGTCGCTGACCGACGAAATTATCTTGATGCTGACGCTGATGGTGACCTCAAAAGGCGTCGCCGGCGTGCCGGGCGTGTCGTTTGTGGTACTGCTAGCGACGCTGGGCAGCGTCGGCATTCCGCTGGAAGGCCTGACCTTTATCGCCGGCGTCGACCGCATCATGGATATGGCGCGGACCGCGCTCAACGTCATCGGCAACGCGCTGGCGGTACTGGTTATCGCCCGCTGGGAGAACCAGTTCGACGCCGAGCAGGCGAAAGCCTACGAGCTAAAGCTGCGCGCGCAAACCGCCAGCTAATCTATCCGTTGACCTGAACGTCAGCCGGTTCCCAAAGCCTGCAAGGGAGAGAAGGGAGGCAGAAGAGCAAAGCACTCGCGACAGGGATGTCGCGGGCCGAGCTGCTAGGGATAACCGATGACTATCGACTTCAGCCAACTCATCACTGAAGGCCGCAACCCGGCGAGCCAGAACATTGACGAACTCTCGACCGACGCGGTGCTGCGTGTCATCAATAACGAAGACAAAAAAGTGGCGCTGGCGGTTGAAGCGATCGTGCCGCAGATCGCGCACACGGTCGACGCCATCGTCGCCGCCTTCGCGCAGGGCTACCGCCTGATTGATCTACAGCGGCGTAGGCACCTCCGGCCGACTCGGCATACTCGACCGCCAGCGAATGCCTACCCACCTTCGGCACGCCGCGCGGCTAGGTAGCAGGGGTGATCGCCGGCAGCCACCCGGCGATACTGCAGGCGGTAGAAAACGCGGCGGAAGACAATCGCGAACAGGGCGCGCAAGGGCCTGCGCGACATCCAGTTCAGCGCGAAAGATGTGCTGGTAGGCATCGCCGCCAGCGGCCGCACCCACTACGTGCTGGGCGCGCTGGAATACACCCGCTCGCTCGGCGCCACCACGGCGGCGCTCACCTGCAATCCCGACAGCGTCATGGCGCAGGCGGCGGACATCGCGCTGACGCCGGTGGTCAGCCCGGAAGTGGTCACTGAGTCGTCGCGCATGAAAGCGGGCAACGCTCAGAAGCTGGTGCTCAATATGCTCACTACCGGCGCGATGATCCGCAGCGGCAAAATCTACAGCAACCTGATGGTCGACGTGGAAACTACCAACCAGAAACTGGTACAGCGCTAGATCAACATCGTCATGCAGGCCACCGAGTGTAACGAGGTGCGCGCCAGCCAAGCGCTGGCGGCCTGCGGCGGCCACTGACTGAAAACCGCCACCCTGATGGTGTTGACTGACACTGATGCAACGGAAGCCAGCGCGCTGCTCAACCGCTACTAGGGTTTTACCCGCCGCGCACTACAGGCGTGACAGCGGCAACTATTAAAAAGAGCTAACCGATTACGCGCAGGCGGCTGGCCGGTCACGTGCTCGCCAGTCCACTTTTTAGTGCTAAAAATTTATTATCCCCTCTAAAGCCAAATTCTTTTGCTGCAGAAAATATAAAAAAACATAACTGATAATTAACCTACACTCAGCAGCCGTTTCAAGGACTCCCACGCACAACCCACGCGCAACAACCAGCCCGTCATGCAGCATAACCTACGTCAACGACGCCTTTATCGAGGTCAGCGGCTTCACGCCGGACTAGGTCAACGGCTAGCCGTATAACATGGTACGCCATCCCGACATGCTGCCGGAAGCCTTCGCCGATATATGAGCTACGCTAAAGCAAGAAGAACTCTAGTCGGCGCTGGTTAAAAACTGACGTAAAAATGGCGATCACTAATGGGTGCGCGCCAACGCAGTGCCGGTGGTGCGCGCCGGTAAAGTGCAGGGCTCTTTATGTCGGTGCGCACTAAACCGGGCAAGGACGCCGCTTCTATAAAGGACTGATTGTCGGAATCGGCTGGTGTCGCATCGGCTCACTGCTGAAAACTCTGCCGCTGCGCTGGCTTATCCGGCTACCGTTACGCTGCTGTCGCTAGCGGCGCTCAGCGCAGATCTCGCGTCCCCTCGCGTCCCATCGAACATATGCGGCAGCAGGCGCTGAGCGTAGCGACCCGGCGCCAGCCGCGTCCAGCTAGGCAGCAATCACGCCGACGCGGTGGGTCGCACCATGCAGAACATCGTGGTGCAGGTGAAGAACGTCTCATCACTCACCACAACGCGGCGCGCGTGCAGGAGAGCGCCGAGGCGTCCGGCCGCATACGCGCAGCTCGGTCAGATAGCGTAGCGGCGTCATCGTCGTGGGGCTCGGTGAACACCGAACGCGAGCAGACCGCCACGCTCGCCAGCCGCTTTACCCTCCAGTTCTCGCCCGGTTTTCGGTGCATTGCGACGATCAGCCTTGCTGAGGCGCGGATCGCGCATCGCTTGCATCAGCCCGCTGCCCTAGCCGCAGTCGTTCTCCATACAACCGCGCACGATCAGCGCCGCCACCACGTCCGCTAGCCGCGACAGAATACCGGCGAACTTGGCGTAACGCGTGTTCCATCGCATCCAGAACCGGCTGGATCTCGGGAGACTGTGACAGCAGCGTGCTCACCAGTATGATCGGCATGGTGTTGATCAGCGCTACATGCCGCCCAGCTCGAACTTTATGCAGGTGCCAAATAGGATTAGGATCACGCTCTCCTCGTCGTCTGAGCTATCGGCGCGCCCGCCGATAGCTCAGACGCTGTCGCAGATCGGCTTGCTGGACGAAGGCGGTGATATTTTTACAGGCGGCGTCGGGCGACAAGAGCAGGCTGTGCGGGATCAGGAGCGCGTCGCCAGTATCTAGGGTGAAAATCGCGCTTGACGCGCTGCGTACCAGCAGCGGACTGCGCCCGACGAAGTAAAACTGCGGACGGCACAGCGTATGCTCATAACGAAGAACGAATGCCGCGGCGAGCTGAATGCGCTGGTAGGTCACGCCGTGTAGCCGCAGCATGCCCATCATCAGCAGCTCGCTGGTCAGATCTTCATATGACTCATTGCATTCCAGACGAATTATCAATAATGAAGGTGTTGTCATTACAGATCGTCTTGCCCGCTGCTTCTATGCTCCAGCCTTAATAAATTTTCTATGGAGAAGCTGCATGGAGTCTGGGTACAGAAGTGGCTGATGAGGTTTCCTTACCTGAGCGTCCAGCTTGGGGCGGGGCCTTTTCAATGGCGTTTGGGGTCTTTGGGTTAATCACTGCCGAGTTTCTGCCGGTCAGCCTGCTGACGCCCATCGTGGCCTCGTTGCAGGTGTCGGAAGTGCAAGGCGGACAGACAAGTCACGGTGACCGCACTGGTGGCGCTGCTGACCAGTCTGGTGGTGGGCAGCGTCACAAGACGACTGGATCGCACGTAGTGATGCTCGCCTTTACGCTACTGCTGGTCGCCTCGGCGCTGCTGGGGGCGCTGGCGAGCTGATCATCATCGCCGCGCCGCTCGGCAGCTATCTCGGCGGCCTAATCGGCTGGCGCAATATCTTTATGCTATGCTGACCGCCTGCTTGGGCGTGTTGGCGGTGATCATGATGTTCACCGGCCACTTCGCCTTCTTACCTATCTGCATCCGTTCTTGCAGAGCAGCGCGCCGCTCAACCTTAATCAGCTCTCGCTGGTGGTGCTGGCGTTTGGCATGGCGAACTTTTTCGGCACCACGCTGGCGGGCTATCTGATGACGCTGCGCGTCATAGCGCTGCTGATGAGCGCGACCGCGCTACTGCTGGTGAGCTTCACCGACGTCTCCTATCTGGCGGCAGCGTGCGTGGCGTTGTGGGTGCTGGCGTTTAGTTCGATGCCGACCGGATGGTCCACTTGGATCTCGCGCGCGGTTCCGGACGACGCCGAATCGGGCGGCTGGATGTTCGATCTGCGGGGCGCCGGCGGCGTCTTCCTCGCCAGCGGCATGCTGATACTCCTTGCCGCGGTCACCATCTTCACGCGCGTACGTCATCACGACTAATCGCCGCAAGCGCAGAGGAATATGCTGCCTTTCTAGTAAGTTAAACTTTTGCGGTTGCACTACACTCTTTGTGCGCTTTGATTGTCAGTAAATTTGATAAAGAATGGCAATTATTCCGCTATCCGCCGCACGTCTCCCAGTTTATTATCTATTTTAACAAGGCGACACGCCTTATCCAACTCAAAATCGACTAGGAAATTGACCATAAAAACTGTCAAAACTTTTGCTGCTCTGTTATCGCTCTCTCCGTTCTTCCGCTGACCGACTTCGCGCAGAGCGTGACCGCCATCGACTCTACCCTTGACGGTGCGGAAGCGAAAATCGCTGCGCAGGCGAAAGAAGCAGGCGCGTCCTACAAAGTGACCGAAGCCTACAACACCAACGGCGTGCACATCTGAACTGCTTAAATAACACCGGTGCTGTTGCTGATAGGACGCCTTAGGGCGTCTTGGCGGCGTTTAAGCGCGTGAGAAGACTTCCCTTTCGGCAATAAATCCTTATGATTTGCCAAAAATAATCCTTCGTCGGCCTCAGGGCTATTCTCTTTTTTAATGTGAGCTTTCCGGCACTGTTGGACGGCGGTGAATTCTTGCTATGAAGAGATCATGAAATCCTTATCTTTCGCGCTGCGCACCACGCTGCTCGCTGCCTCGCTCTTTTCTGCTACCGGCATGCTGGCGCATGCAAATGAACTTAACTAGTCGGTCAGCAAAGGAGCCTATGAACTGGCTTTTAGCCCCAGCGACAACGCCCTGTTCCTTGCCACTCTGCAGGGCGGCGCGGTGTTCAATCTCGGTCCGCAAAATCTGACGTTTAAGCAGACCGTCTCCACCGAGTTAAAAAGCTTCTGCGCGGCCATCAACCTGCAGATCAAAGGCTCTATATCAGCAACACCGTGAACGGTGCGCTGACCACTATTGACGACGCCAGCGGCGAAGTGCTCAACACGCTGGTGCTGGACGGTCGCAAGCGCGGCGAAAACATGTGTCTGCTACAGCCGCGCGAAATCGCCGCCGATGTCAAAACCAACCGCGTCGCAGCTGAAGCGCGTCATCAGCGTAAAGCCCTGCCACGCATGCAGCTCGAACTGCATGTCGTCGCCGTACTGCGGCAGATCGTCGGCAAAAAAACGTGCGCTAGGATTGAGGTTCGCAGCTGAAAGGCCTGCTGCGGGATCGACTACTTAAACTTTGCGTCAGGGATCCAAGCACTGTTAAGATGGCACATGTGCTGCAACGGCATCGACGCGGCCGCCAGATTGATCACCTTCATCTTAATATGCAGACGCGATTGGTCGGCCTCGACCCACACCGCCGGCGCCACCGGATAGTGGTGGCCGAAGCCTTTAATATACTCGGTTTCGCTCTCCAGCGACAGGCGATCGGCCTATAGCACCAACTAGGCGCTGTCTATACGCGCGCAGGCCATTTCCCCGAACAACGGATGGTCATCATCCTCTGCCGGACAGCTATTCGCCAGCAGCCCGGAGTGAAACGCGAAGCAGCCTCTGTCCGTCAAAACAGGCGTCCCAGACCATCTGACCGTAAAAGGGCAGCACAACGATCGCGCCGCACTGATTGCTGATGCGTACGGCTTCGATCCCGGCGGGATAGCGAAACAGCTCGACGTGGAATGCCGCGTTTTGCAGCAGCGTGGTCGGTTCGGTGTGGCGGAAAACTGTTCGCGACACAGCGGTAAACGGGTTTTCATGGCAGCTCCTCCACCAGACGGCCTGTCTGTCGCGCCTGTTTTTTATGGCGCAGCTCACCCCGTAAATAGTAGCCGACCTAGGCGAAGCAGAGCAGCGAGACGCCAAACGCTAGTTGCATCGATCCTAGGTGATCGGAAGCGAAGCCCTGAATCGCCGGAATAAAACGGCGCCGACGATCGACATCACGATAAAGGCAGCTGCCACTTCGGTGTATTTGTTCTCCACGGTCGCTAGGGTGCCGGCGTAAATAGTGGCCCAGCACGGTCCGGCACGCTGGACAAACACTGCCGTATAGACAGCAGTGAAGTTCGGGACAAACATCACCCACGCTAGGGTCAGCACGCCCAGCGCCGAATAGGCGATCAGCACCTTCTCGGCGCGGAAGCGCGTCATTAGGAAGTTGGCGACGAACTTGCCCGATAAAGAAGCAGATAAAGCTGTAAATCATAAAGTTCGATCATTCGCCGCGCCGAGCGACAGCCGCGATTTTTCGTTTGACGCCAGCTTGCAGCGCGGATGGTGAGTGAAGAGAAACAGCAGCATGACGACGACCACCATCATCACCAGATGTTTATAGTGCTCCAGCGTATGCTCCGGCATGCTGAGGCGGAAAGCATGAGCCTAGCATTCATGCCAGCCAGCTGGCTCTCAAGGCTGTCGCACTCTTGAAACAACAGATATTTGCCTAGCACAATGCCCATCAGCGCGCCAACCGGGTAGAAGGTCTGGCTGATATTGAGGCGCAGCGTGGCATAATCGCGATGGCCAATCATCAAGTTGTAGGTATTGCTGCGGTTTCTAGAAAGCTCAGGCCGATGACGATGGCGAAAATCGCCGCGAGAAACATGGTGTAGGCCGCCATGTGCGAGGCCGGATAGAAAAGGACGCAGCCAGCGATATAGAGCGCCAGTCCCATCAGAATCGCCAGCTTGTAGCTGGCGCTGCGGATCACCAGTGAAGCCGAAATGGCGATCAGGAAGTAGCCGCCGCAAAAGGCGCTTTGCACCAGCGCTTGGGCGAAACAGCCGATAAAGGCGTCACCCGCGCCGCTGGTGTCGACCGCTTTCACCGCCGTCGGCGCGACCTGATGCAGCGCGCGACGCTCATCCATAGCGACCCGCGCGTGCCCATAGTGATGATTAGATTCTTCAGCCCGCGCCTGAGCAGCGTCTATCCGGCGAGTTTGACCTCTTCATCAGTGGCGACCGGTATGCCGGTCAGGATCTCTAGCTCGGTTTCATTCGGCATAAAGAAGTCGCACTTGCAAGCGTAGGCGATATCGATCGAGATCGGCGACTGCAGGCACCGGATTAAGGATCACCTTGATGTTGTGCTGGCGGGCGAAATCGATAGTGTAGTAGACGGTTTTCAGCGGGATCTCCAGCTGCAGAATAATCAGCTGGCAGGCTTTCAGCGCCTCTGCGGCGTCGATATTGGCCGCTTTGAGCTGCTGATTAGCCCCTTTGATAATCAGGATGCAGTTCTGCGACTGTTCATCAAAGAAGATCGGCGTGACGCTTCTCGACGTGCCCAGCTCCGTGGTGATAAAGCACGTGTCCACGTCCTGTCGCCGCAGGTTGGCGACGGTTTCAGGCGCTAACAGATCGTCGCCGACCTTGCTGACCATCATCACGCACCCGCCCATCTTTGCTGCCACCACCGCCTGATTGTCGCCGCAGCCAATGGCGAAATCCGGCGCTTCTAGGGTTTCGCACGCTTTAGGCAGCCGGCTGATAGGTAATAAGGTCAAACTATGTTTGACCCGATAACCACAATGTCTATTGTGTACTCTGAATAAATTTTATAATGTTATCTTTATCAGCTTGTTAAAGTTAATGATGTATTCAAACTGGAGAAATAAACAATTATCTCGCCACCTAGCATGAAAAGAAATGTGACTATTTTAACAAACAGGGATCAGAGACAGGCGATGGGCAAGCAGGAGGCACGGAAGGCTGCTGCACCTGCCTCAGCCTCAGAGAGAGATTTATTCGTTTTCCGCCGCTTCGCGCATCATCTCCTGACGCGGAATGTCCTGCAGGATCTGCTCGAAGCTGCGCAGACGTTTATAGATCGACATCAGCTCCACCAGCGTGGACCAAGAGGTGATCAAATACTGGAACGAGGAGCGCACCTGATCGAACACGTTGGTTATCTGATTGAGCAAACCGAGCGTAATCGTACCCGCCACGATAGAGGGAAATAGCACGAACAGACCGAACACGTTATCGACCTGTAGATAAAGAATGCGGGTGATATTAAAGTAGAGATAGTGAAAGTATAGGCGGAAATAGTTAAAGCGCACGCGGCTGAACAGCACCTGCACCGTCGGCGGCGTGGCGCGATCGGGATCGTCTTCGCCGTAGACCAGCTCTTTACGATAGGCCGCTTCAACCCGCTGATTGCTTAACTCCAGCCCTGGCAGTTTGATCCCCACCAGCGCCAGCAGCGCCGTGCCGAACAGCGACCAGAGCAGCGCCGCGATCACCAGCGCGTAAGGAATATTGCCGAGGATCGGTACATCTTTAACGTGGTGCGACAGGTCGAGCAGCACCGGCAAAAACGCCACCAGCGTCATAATCGCCTGAATAAAACTGACGCCCCAGTCCTCCAGCGTGCTGGCGAAGCGCATGGTGTCTTCCTGCACTCGCTGCGCTGCGCCTTCCACCTGACGCAGGCGCTGCCAGTTATGCATGTAGTAGTTGTTCATCGCGGTGCGCCAGCGGAACACCCAGTGGCTGATGAAAAACGAGTTCATCACGCCGATCACCACGGCAATCAGCGCGATGCCGAGAAAAGCCATCACTTCGGCGTAAAAACGGCTAATCGGTACCGAACCTGATTTGGTCAGCGCCTGCTGGATCAGGTCGTAAAAGGGACCGTACCAAGCATTAACGCCGACGCCGACCTGCACGCCGAACCAAGTGACGAAGATAATCAGCGCCGATCCCCACACCGACCAGCGCTGCCACGGATGGTTATCAATGACGCGCCAAGCCAAGGCGAATATTGCCACCATTATCCAGTAATAGTCATAAAACCAGAGCTGGCTGGGGACGATAAAGCGCGCGACCGTGGTCGGCAGCGGCTGCTGCATCGCGGCATGCAGGGCTGGCCAGCGGGACGGCAGGTTGTCGGCAAAGCCAAACCAGGCAAAAATCGCGATAAAACTCCAGATCGCCGCCGAGCTGAAAAACAGCGCTGGCCGGGGAAAATAGGACTTAAACATAGGCTCTCCGCTGTTGCGTGGACTCTTTTATAACGCTTTTTAGCGCTATCTGTCTGTAGTCTGTTGTTTTCGATGGTGACAGTTATCGGCGGCGGCGAGATGTTAATTAATTTTTGCGGATTTGTTTCAGGTATCTAAATATTTAACCATAACGGTGTTACACTAGCGGCCATTATTAACGGTAACAACACTGCTGTATCCCTTAATCCAACATAAAAAAATCATGATAACGCAACTGTTTAACTTTCATTCCGTATTACAGGCGGTAGTGAGGCAATGTCATGTCAGAACAAAAACTTGGGGCAGACACGCAGGGATTTTCTGTTAAAAACCATTGCGCAGGCTGCCGATACCGCCGCTGCGCAACCCGCACGCGATTACCAACCCAGCTGGTTTACCGCCGAAGAGTTCGCCTTTAATCAAGGCGGCCGTCACGCGCCTGATCTACAACGACGAGCGCGTACTAGGCGCACTGTAAGCGGGCGTGCCGGAATTTATCTACCGCCAGATGAACACACCGTACGCCACCGGCGCTAACTGGTATATGCAGGGGCCATTCAATCCCGAACTGCCGAAAGAGCTGGGTTATCTGCCGCCGCTGGTGCCGCAGCAGATCTACCTTCTGGGGCTGGCGGACGCCGACGACTACGGCAAACGCCAGCACGCAAAGTGTTCGCCGACCTGAACGGCGAGCAGCAGGATACGATGCTGCAGGCGATGGAGAGCGGCCAAGCCGACTTCCGCACCAGGGCAAACGAAATGAAAAAAGTGGACACGGTGATTGTCGGTTTCGGCTGGGCCGGGGCGATCATGGCGAAAGAGCTGACCGAAGCAGGTCTAAACGTGGTGGCGCTGGAGTGCGGGCCGCATCGCGATACCTATCTAGACGGATCCTATCAGTAGTCGATTAACGAGCTGACCTACAACATCCGCAAAAAGCTGTTCTGGGATCTGTTGAAAAGCACCGTGACCATCTGTCACGACGCCTCGCAGACGGCGATGCCTTATCGCCAGCTGGCGGCCTTTCTGCCGGGCGCCGGCATCGGCGGTGCGGGCCTGCACTGGTCCGGCGTCCACTTCCGCGTCGATGCCCACCGAGCTGCGCCAGCGCCGCTACTACGAAGAGCGCTACGGCAAAAACTTTATCCCAGAAGGGATGAGATCCAAGATTTCGGCGTCACCTATGACGAGCTGCGGCCGTTCTTCAACAAGGCAGAAAAGGTGTTCGGCACCTCGGGCACGCCGTGTAGCATCAAAGGGCGGGTAATTGGCAAGGAGAGCTGCGGCAACCCGTTCGCGCCCGATCGCTTCCACAGATTCCTGCTGCCGGCGCAGAAGCGCACCCACTCGGCGCAGCTGTTCGCCGAGGCGGCTAAATCCGTGGGCTATTACCCTTACGATCTGCCGTCGGCCAACACCTCCGGCCCTTACACCAATACCTACGGCGCGCAGATGAGGCCATGCAACTTCTGCGGCTACTGCAGCGGCTACGCTTGCTACATGTACTTAAAAGCGTCGCCGAACGTGAACATTCTGCCCGCGCTGCGCTAGGAGCCGAAGTTCGAACTGCGCATTTTGCCAGTCGCCGTCGAGATGGCCGTTATAATCTGACTGGCGGTGGTCTGAATGCGAAGGCGCTGGTGCAGCACGGCGTTATCCAGCGTCTAGCCCGGCCGAACCGCGCGCCGGGCGACGCAACCGACAATGCGCTGCGCATTGAAAATCAGGTCGGTCGGCGCATGGGCAAGGGAGCCACGCTGCACAAGAATGTGCTGCGCCTCGACGATCTGGCCCGGCGCGATGGCGCGCGGCGCCTGCCACCAGCTTGCCGTTACCGTCAGGCTGACTTGAATAAATCGACGCTGCGCGCCGCACTGCGCAATCATGCTGTGCACGCCCGGCAGCCGACTGAGGCCGCCGCTCAGGAAGAGCACGGCCAGCGTCAGCAGCCTGACCTGCGGCGACGGGCGCGCCTGCGGCGGGATATCCATCGACTGAATAAATAGCGCCGCGATATTTTCAGTCAGCGTCGCCGACGCTGCCGCAACTGGAAAAATAAGCGCGGTGACAAATAGCGCGATTAATAAAAAAAGGGTAAGCCGCCGCTTTGCGCGGCGGCGAGAGTATTGTCTCAGCCTGAAAAGCGTGGGAATAAGGTTTCGTAGCGCATTGACATCGCGATCCTTGCAGGATAAACAGGCTCGATTATTTTACGGGAAATTGCTGTTTTTATTGCGGTGAAATAAGGTCATTAAGGCCTGATGCTGAAAACCCTCACGCCCGGTCAATAAAGGAAAGATGAGATGGCAGTGACACCGGTAATGGACAGCGCGCCGCGCGCTGCGAAGCTCAATTATAGCCGCAACGGCCAGTTTAAGAGCGCCCGCCAGCGGCGAGGGCAATATCGAGGTGGAAAGCGAGGGGGGTGCTACGGGTGCGAGGCCTACCGCTGCTAGGCGACGGCGGGACGCTCACCGTTCCGCTGCAGGCAAAGGTGACCATTGGGCCGGACGGCACGCTGACCGCACTCGGTGCGGGCGACGAACCCAAAGCGTTGGCGCAGGTCGGCCGGTCAATGCGCAGGCACAGAATCTGCGTATGGGCGACGACGGCCTGTTTCGACTTGTGGCAGAGGGCTTCGCGCTGCTGCCGCAGGATAACGATCTACACCTGATACCGGGCATGCTGGAGAGCAGCAACTTCAGCCCGTTCAACAGCATGATCGATATGATTGCTGCCGCGCACCTCTTTGACATGCATATGAAAGTCATCAGCATCGTCGACGACAACGAAAAAAGCGCCAATCAGCTGCTCACGCTGGTTTGACGCGCAAGGAGAAACGCGATGATCCGTTCTTTATGAATAGCGAAAACCGGTCTGGAAGCAAAGCAGACCAATATGGACGTGATATCCAACAACTTGGCCAACGTCAGCACCAGTGGCTTTAAGCGGCAGCGCGCCGTCTTTGAGGATCTGCTCTATAAGACCCTGCGCCCGCCCGGCGCGCAATCCTCCAAGCAGACCACCATCCCGTCCGGCCTGCAGACTCGGCACCAGCATGCAGCTGAAGAACGTTGCCGCCGTGATGGTGACCGCCGAGCTGCTGCCTTTTTCACGCGTCGGCGATCGCATCGACGCAGGCGAAAACGGGCACGGCCCTGGCGGGATATACTTTTTTATTAGCTGCATAATATGAAATCGGCGATGCAGGCCGAGGAGGGCCATATTCCGCATTGCAGCGCCTTGGCGCTGTTCGGCACCGCGCCGGTGTTCGGCGAGAGGGTCCACCCCCCCGTCGTCAGCAAAGTGAAAATCGGCCTAGCGGCGCTGGTGGCTTTTCTTATCGGCCAGAATCTGTCGACGCCCGCCACTACGCTCTGGTCGGTTACGGGGCTGTGGATCACCGCCAGAGAGATCCACATAGGGGCCGTGATGGGACTAATGATGCAGTTTTTCTTCGCCGCCGTGCGTTGCGCGGGCGAGATTATCGGCTTGCAGATGGGGCTTTCCTTTGCCGCGTTTTACGATCCTTCGGGCAACCAGACGATGCCAGTGCTGGCGCGTATCATGAACATGCTGTTTATCCTGCTCAACGACCATCTCTGCCTGCTCAATGTGCTGGCCGTCAATCTGACGCTGGGCCTGCTGAACTGCCTGAAGCCGCAGCTCTCGATTTTCGTGATCGGCTTTCCGCTGTCGATCACGTTGGGCATGGGTGCACTGCTGCTGACGATGGTTAATTTCGCCCCGCTTTTCGACAGCATGACGCAGGCCGGTTTTCATCAGCTGGAGACAATAGTACAGGGATTGCGGCCGCCCGCCTGAAGGATCAGTCGAGCAGCGACGGATCGGCAGCTATCATCATCGCCTTCATCTCCTTAAAATGCTGGCGCGAGAAGTCGGGAATGCCTTGCCGATGTCAGTTTCCGTCACCATCACGCCGTGGTTGCCCATCAGTATGAGGCTTTTGCCCGTCAGCAGGTTAGTCAGCCGCGCGCCTTCCTCAACGTGTCCGCCATAGAGCGTATCGACCGCCACGTGGTTAAAGTAGCGCGGTGTTCTGATCTACCGGCGGGATATGCAGCTCCGCTAGGCGGGCGACGCTGGTGGTGCAAATCGGGTGCAGGTGCAGCACCACGCGTTCTTCGGGCAAACGCTGGTGGATCTGGCCGTGAATCGACTAGGCGGTGGCGTCTACGTCGTCGCGCTGTGTGCAGGCGGGTCGGCGACCCAGCAGGCGCTGCGCCCCGCGCGCCGCGCAGCATGGCGCGGGCGGTTTCAGTCAGCGCCATAAGCTCCGTGCGGGCATCCTGCGCGTTGGGCTGGCGGGTCAGATAAGCTTGGCTCTCCAGCTCTTTGATCACTAGGTGCATGCTCTGATGTTTGACGCCGCGCCGACGCGCCAGCTCGGCAATGGTGATTGTGCCATGCATTTCCAGCTGTGATGCCCTTGGGTTCGACGTGGCAACGCGAACCTGACGGACAAAGATGCTCTGACCGAACGGTGCAACGCTTCGGCAAGCTGAAGTGTCTGTTCGTCTTGTGGGGAAGGCATAATGATCTCCTGAGCGGCGTAATGCAAGCGAGTATCTTGCCGGGGAAGGACTGAGCAATAATAATAAAGGAAAATCAGACTAGGCAGGACGCACAAAAACAAAAACCCAGCCATAGGTTGGGTTCTTTAATTTGTGGTGCCCGAACCCGGAATCGAACCAGGGACACGGGGATTTTCAATCCCCTGCTCTACCGACTGAGCTATTCGGGCCACGGGGCGCATTAAACCCTACTGGCCGCTGCGCGTCAACGCCTTTGCCGTAAAAAAGCGGCAAAACGTGACTGATTACCTGCTTTTCAGTCAAAGCCTATGCCAGCGCGCCGTTAGCGCGGTACAGCCCGATGCAGAGCATGTTTTCCGCCAGAAGTTTGGCTGGTTGCCATGTCCTACGCATTACACTTCACTAGCAGCCTGCTGAGGCAGCCTTATAGAATAAGCTCTAGCTGACCCGCCATCATCGTCGGTTTATCCAGCCCCAGCTCCACCAGAATGCTGTGGGTGAAATGCTAGGAGGCCTGTTTCTGCTGCTCGGCAACCTGATGCACGGGCTGATCCGGCTGTGGATAGAAGCTGCAGGCGGCGATAAATAAATAGCCGGGATAGCGGTCTTTCTGCACCTGCTCGCTCAATACCTGATAGCACGCTAGCAGCTTCTGCTCGCTGTCGACTGGTCGTTGAGCAACACTGGCTCGCCAGATATCGACTGCTGGCCATGATAGCGCAGCGCATCGTAGAGCAGGGCGTCGCGATTGTGCCAGTGTCCCTCCAGCTGCGGTAATGACGTCGTCACCGCCATTCCATTTTTTTCGAGCACATTCAGTGCATGCTCGAGTATCTGTTCACACTGTAAATTACGTCTCCTCTTTGTACGCATCCGCCTGCAGCGGGGTTAGACTAGTGTCGTTTAGCGCGCCTGATTCTGCAAATGCGCGCGGAAATCTTCAGCGTCGAGAAAGCCCCGTGACGCGCGCCGCAGGAATTTCATGGCCCTGCGCGTCAAAAAAACAGGATGGTCAACAGGCCAAGCACCTGAAGACGCTGTAACAGCGCGTTATCGGCGGTGTTGTTCGCGTTCACGTTCGCCTGCAGCACCTGCAGATGGCCCAGCGTATACTTTTCAAATTCTTTGCACGCTACGCACCAGTCGGCATAAAGATCGACCATACGGACGCGACCGTCTGCCTGCTGCAGCGCGCGCTCCAGCTGCGCGGCAGAGGTGATACGCTGGAAAGGCAACTGCGTCGCTGTCTGCGCGGCGGCGGTCGCGCCCCACACTCGCTCCTGCAAAGGACGCGCGCCGATAAGCGCCGCGCCTAGCATTGCTATCTGCACGATGCGCCATTTGCCGCCGTGGCCGCGCCGGCCTGCTGCAAAACGCCCAAGCGAAGCAGGCGATGTCCAGCGCACTCTAGAGCCGCATGCCCCATACCTCGCCCAGCAAGCGCTCCAGCAAAAAGATCGCCGGGGCGAGAATAACGAAGCCGAAGCCCTGTTTGACCGTCTGCATCCAAGGGCCGCTTTTCGGCAGTAGGCGGTTGCCAAACATCGTGATCACGATCAGCGGTAGGCCCATGCCTATTGCATAGAGCCACGGCGCGCCAGCGCCCGCCCACATATTGCCGCTCTGGGCTATATAGAGCAGGATGGCGCTGAGCGGCGCGGTGGTACAGGACGAGCAGATCAGACCCGCCAGTGCGCCCATCAAAAAGACGCCGAACAGCGCAAAAAGACGCCGAACAGCGATCCGCTCTGCTGGCGGTTGCTCCACAGCGTCAAGCGCGTCTGCACGCTGGCGTTGTTAGGCGCGGTACAGAGAATTATAACGGCGTTCATCGCGTCGCTCCTTTTGCGGAAAGGGTCAATGATAGCACGCTCGCCACGCAGCAGGATTTACAGGTTGTAACGAGGCTATGCTTGGTACACCTCATCTTCATGCAATTCTTTGTCGAGGAAATTAGTCACTAGCTTGGCGGAGAAACAGGCCGATCATCGTCGAGAGAATGGCGGGCAGCAGCAGCGAGGCGAAAAAGACTACCGCCGTAGAGAGCGGCGAGGCGGTGATAGTGATCTGCGAGGAGACCACGGCGATAGAGAGCGGACGCGATGTGTGCACCCTTTGCTCTTTCGCCACTTCAGCTATCATCGGCAGCGTCGAAAATGCGGTATCACCGGTGCCCGCCAGCAGCCTCATGGTGTAGGTCACCAGCGGCGCCAGCAGAGTGACGTAGCGCGGATGACGTCGACGCCGCCACAATAATTTCAATCACATCGAAGGGAATGGTGCCCGACTGCAGCCTGCAGACCAGCCCGCCGCCAACCCGATGCTGCCCAGCCGCGCGCCCAAACAGATCGCCAGCAGGACGATCGCTAATTCAACTACGATCATTCGTCACCTCATAAAAGTGGTAAAGACAGCAAGCTATGTACCAAATAAAAAGGCGCGCCGTGTTGGTCGCGGCGCGCCTTTTCTCTCATCGTAGTCGATCGACTTACTGTTCGTTGTCGTCAGTGTAGCGTTTGGCCTTGTAGACCGGGTACATCAGATTCTGCACCGAGAAGATGTCGTCCAGCTCACTCTCGATCAGCAGACCGCGCTCCAGCACCACTTCGCGCACGCTTTTGCCGGTCTCCGCGCAGATTTTGCCGACGATATCGCCGTTGTGGTGGCCGATATACGGGTTCAGGTAGGTGACGATGCCGATAGAGTTGAAGACATAGGCTTCGCACTCTGCTTTGTTGGCAGTAATGCCGTTGACGCATTTCTCCAGCAGATTATAGCAGGCGTTGGTCAGGATGCTGATCGACTCGAACAGCACTTGGCCGATCACCGGTTCCATGACGTTGAGCTGCAGCTGACCCGCTTCCGCCGCCATGGTTAACGTCGTGTCGTTGCCGATTACCTTGAAGCAGACCTGATTCACCACTTCTGGCACTACCGGGTTGACCTTGGCGGGCATGATGGAAGAGCCCGCCTGCAGCTCAGGCAGGTTGATCTCGTTCAGGCCGGCGCGCGGGCCTGACGAGAGCAGACGCAGGTCGTTGCTGATTTTCGACAGCTTCACCGCTAGGCGCTTAAGCGAGGAGTGCACCATGACGTAGGCGCCGCAGTCGGAGGTTGCTTCGATCAGATCTTCCGCCGGCACCACCGGCAGGTTGCTCACTTCGGCGAGGTACTGCACCGCCAGCTGTTGATAGCCGTCTGGCGTGTTGAGGCGTGTGCCGATCGCCGTGGCGCCGAGGTTCACCTCTAGCAGCAGTTCGGCGGTGCGCAGAATACTGCGCGTCTCTTCGTTGAGCAAAACGTGGAAGGCATGGAACTCTTGGCCCAGCGTCATCGGCACCGCGTCCTGCAGCTGGGTACGGCCCATTTTTAGGATGGTCTCGAACTCCGCCGCCTTGCGCTCAAAGCCGTCGCCCAGTGCGCTGATGCTCTCTAGCAGCTTTAGGATCGAGCTGTAGACCGCGATGCGGAAGCCGGTAGGGTAGGCGTCGTTGGTGGACTGGCACTTATTGACGTGATCGTTCGGGTTGAGGAACTGATAGTCGCCTTTCTGGTGGCCCATCAGCTCCAGACCGATATTAGCCAGCACTTCGTTGGTGTTCATGTTGACCGAGGTGCCCGCGCCGCCCTGATAGACGTCGACGGGAAACTGATCCATGCACTTGCCGTGGTTCAGCACTTCGTCGCAGGCCTGAATAATAGTGTTGGCGATATTGCGCGGAATGGTCTGCAGCTCTTTATTAGCAAGCGCGGAGGCCTTCTTCACCATCACCATGCCGCGCACGAATTCGGGAATATCGCTGATTTTACTGTTGCTGATATGGAAATTTTCAATCGCACGCAGAGTATGAACGCCGTAGTAGGCATCGGCGGGGACTTCACGCATGCCTAGCAGGTCTTCTTCGATACGAATGTTGTTCGCCATGATAACCTTCTTGTTATTGGCAGCTTGCGCTGACGCCATCCATCACAGGTGATGTGTCGATTTGTCGTGGAAAGCCGAGGCCGACAGTGTATCCGCCCGACCATCGGCGCGTACGATCATATACTGCCGTTGAGTTAAAGCGCGAGCATGGACACGTATCCACGCATCAATTATACGCGCCATCGCTATAATATGTGATATCGCGCACAAAATTACCCCTACTGTAAATATTTGAAAACAGCGGTTGAATTAACGTTGCGGCAAGCCCATCTCATTGCTATGCCGTCTGACAGGGCATCTTTCGCTCTCTGCCTGACGCAGAGCAGCCTGACTAAAAGGAGAATGCGGTGCGCTGGTTACCGTTAATAATTATTTTTGCGCTCGCTTGGATTGAGATCAGTCTGTTTATTCAGGTGGCTCACGCGCTGGGCGTGCTGATGACCACACTGATGGTGATTTTCACCTCGGCGCTTGGCATGTCGCTGGTGAAGAACCAGGGCATGAAAAACTTTATGCTGATGCAGGAGAAGCTGGCGCGCAACGAAAGCCCGGCGGAAGAGATGATCGAAAGCGTGTCGCTGATCATCGCTGGTTTTCTGCTGCTGCTGCCCGGTTTCTTCACCGACTTCCTAGGCCTGCTACTACTGCTGCCGCCGGTGCAAAAGCTTCTGACGCTGCGTCTAATGCCGCACCTGCACGTCTGGCGCGGACTAGGCGTCGGGCCTGATAGCGGCATTACCGTCGACGGCGAATATGAGCGTAAGGACAACGATAGCATCGGCCTTAACGATCGCCACGATCGTTAAGGGCCGCTTAGCAAAAAAGCGTGACTTTCAGATCGCGCTTTTTTTATGCTCGGCGCTAAAGCCGAGGCAGTCGCGCAAAAAATGGGTAGTTGTCATCGTCAGGTAAAAAATTTGTCCTTTTGCCCCTTGAAATCGATTTTGGTCGACCCTATCTCTTGCACCACGAGGCCGGGAAGCACTGCACCCTGTGCAGCCCGGCTTTCAACCCAGAAATGAATGATTGGACTTATTAAAGGAGAGCTATCTAATGAAAATTCGTCCGTTGCACGATCGCGTTATTGTCAAGCGTAAAGAAGTTGAAGCAAAATCAGCTGGCGGCATCGTTCTGACCGGCTCTGCAGCAGGCAAATCAACCCGTGGCGAAGTACTGGCCGTGGGAAATGGTCGCATCTTGGAAAATGGCGATGTGAAGCCGCTAGACGTCAAAGTGGGAGACCTAGTGATCTTTAGCGAAGGTTATGGTGCTAAAACCGAAAAGATCGACAACGAAGAAGTGCTGATCATCTCTGAAAGCGATATCTTGGCGATTATTGAAGCGTAATTACGCAGAACTCACTGAACGAAACGAATTTGAATTTAAGGAAAAATTGAAATGGCAGCTAAAGACGTAAAATTCGGTAATGACGCTCGCGTAAAAATGCTGTGCGGCGTGAACGTACTGGCAGATGCAGTAAAAATTACTCTGGGCCCGAAAGGCCGTAACGTGGTTCTGAATAAATCTTTTGGTGCACCGACCATCACGAAAGATGGCGTGTCCGTGGCGCGTGAAATCGAGCTGGAAGACAAGTTCGAAAACATGGGCGCGCAGATGGTGAAAGAAGTGGCCTCTAAAGCGAACGACGCTGCAGGCGACGGCACCACCACCGCGACCGTACTGGCGCAGTCTATTGTTAGCGAAGGTCTGAAAGCTGTGGCTGCAGGCATGAACCCGATGGATCTGAAGCGCGGCATCGACAAAGCGGTTGTCGCCGCGGTTGAGAAGCTGAAAGAGCTCTCTGTTCCGTGCTCTGACTCTAAAGCTATCGCGCAGGTCGGCACTATTTCCGCTAACTCCGATGAAAGCGTCGGCACCCTGATCGCACAGGCGATGGAGAAAGTGGGTAAAGAAGGCGTGATCACCGTTGAAGAAGGCACCGGTCTGCAGGACGAGCTGGACGTGGTTGAAGGTATGCAGTTCGATCGCGGCTACCTGTCTCCGTACTTCATCAACAAGCCGGAAGCCGGCGCAGTCGAGCTGGAATCGCCGTTCATCCTGATGGCTGACAAAAAAATATCTAACATCCGCGAAATGTTGCCGGTGCTGGAAGCCGTTGCTAAAGCTGGCAAACCGCTGCTGATCGTCGCTGAAGACGTGGAAGGCGAAGCGCTGGCGACTCTAGTGGTCAACACCATGCGCGGCGTCGTGAAAGTGGCTGCGGTGAAAGCGCCGGGCTTCGGCGACCGTCGTAAAGCGATGCTGCAGGATATCGCTATCCTGACCGGCGGCACCGTGATCTCTGAAGAGATCGGTATGGAGCTGGAAAAAGCGGCGCTGGAAGATCTGGGCCAGGCGAAGCGTGTTGTCATCAACAAAGATACCACCACTATCATCGACGGCGTGGGCGAAGAGTCTGCTATCTCTGGCCGCGTAACGCAGATCCGTCAGCAGATAGAAGAAGCGACCTCTGACTACGACAAAGAAAAACTGCAGGAGCGTGTAGCGAAACTGGCAGGCGGCGTAGCCGTGCTGAAAGTCGGCGCAGCCACTGAAGTTGAAATGAAAGAGAAAAAAGCGCGCGTTGAAGATGCCCTGCACGCGACTCGTGCTGCGGTAGAAGAAGGTGTGGTTGCTGGCGGCGGCGTGGCGCTGGTGCGCGTAGCTGCACAGCTAACCGATCTGACTGGTCAGAACGAAGACCAGGACGTCGGTATCAAAGTCGCGCTGCGCGCGATGGAAGCACCGCTGCGTCAGATCGTCTCTAACGCCGGCGAAGAGCCGTCTGTTGTCGCTAACAACGTGAAAAACGGCGACGGCAACTACGGTTACAACGCGCAGACAGAAGAGTACGGCAATATGATCGACTTCGGTATCTTGGATCCGACCAAAGTGACCCGTTTTGCGCTGCAGTACGCGGCCTCTGTGGCTGGTCTGATGATCACCACCGAATGCATGGTTACTGACTTGCCGAAAGGCGACTCGCCTGATTTAGGTGCTGGCGGCATGGGCGGCATGGGCGGCATGATGTAATTGCCCTGACGCTTTAGCGCTCTGAAAAACCCCCGATCGGAAACGGTCGGGGGTTTTTCTTTCGCAGATGAAAAGGAATAAGTAAGGGCGCAAACCTTCGGCTTTTTGGGCTCAAGGCAATGAATGTGAAGAAAAAAGAGATTTTTTCTGCTACGCTGCCGCCCCATACTGATGATAATAAATGAGGATTACAATGCGGATTAACCTCTTGCTCGGACTAGCGGTCGGTACGTTATTGCTAGCGGGATAAAGCAGCTCTCACCAGCTGAGCGCCGGCGGCGAACGTATCACTTTCACCGATCAACAGCCGGGCAGCGATTGTCAGCTTCTGGGCAATGTCACCGGATCTCAAAGCAACTGGCTGAGCGGCTCCGGCGGCGAAGACAGCTCTCTGCGCGGCGCGGCGAACGATCTGCGCAACCGCGCGGCGGAAATAGGCGGCAACGTGATTTACGGCGCCACCAGCACAACGCAAAATCTGTGGTCTGCTTTTGCACCGATCGATAGCAAAATGAATGGTCAGGCCTATAAGTGTCCGGCGAAAGCTTAATTACTGCGCCATCCTATTGATAAAGGCCGGTGTTTACCGGCCGTTTTTTGTCTGTTATTCCTGACGTAGCTGCAGGTCGAGCGGCGTTTTGCTCGGCTCGCCGCCGAGCTCCCGCGCCAGCTTTGGCACCATGTAGCCGGAAACCTGCGTCAGCAGCTCTCGTACCAGCACGCGCGCCTCCTCGTCGGAGACGAAAAAGTGTGCTGCGCCCTGTACTTTATCCAGCACGTGCAGGTAATAGGGCAGAATACCGGCGTCGAACAGCGCGTTGCTGAGGCTAGCTAGCGTAATGGCATTGTCATTGACGCCGCGTAGCAGAACACTCTGGTTTAGCAGGGTGATGCCGGCGCGCTTCAGCTGCTGCATGGCAGCCGCCAGCGACGCATCGATCTCCTGAGCATGGTTGATATGGGTCACCATTAATACTTGCAGGCGCGTTTCGGCGAGCAGATGACATAGCGCGTCGGTAATACGCGCCGGGATCACCACCGGCAGGCGGCTGTGAATGCGCAGGCGTTTCAAATGCGGGATTTGCGCCAGCGCGTCAATCAGCCACGCCAGCTCGTGATCCTTCGCCATCAGCGGGTCGCCGCCAGAAAATATAAGTTCATCCAGCTCGGGATGGGCGGCGATATAGTTGATCGCCGTCTGCCAGCTGCGCTTGTTGCTTGGGTTATCCTGATAGGGAAAATGGCGGCGGAAGCAGTAGCGGCAGTTGACGGCGCAGCCGCCTTTTACCAGCAGCAGCGCGCGGTTGCGATATTTATGCAGCAAGCTTGGCACCATGCTGCTCTGCTCATCGAGTGGATCGGCGCTGTAGCCCGGCGCCTGAATAAACTCCTCGCGCTGCGTGAGCACCTGCAGCAACAGCGGATCCCGCGCGTCGCCTGGCTTCATCCGCGCGATAAAGGCGCGCGGCACGCGCAGCGCGAAAGGCTGACGGGTATCGCCGTCAGCTGCCAGTTCCCGATGTCGATCGAGGCCTAAAAGTTGGAGTAATTCATCGGGTTCAGTGACAACATCAGCAAGTTGCTGCAACCAGCCTTCTCTGGAAGGGGTTTTTAGGGTTATGATATGTGCCATTTTTTTGCTGTTACCAGTTCAATATTTACAGAGGGCCTTTATGGCGACTTACCTTAGCAACGATTTTCGTTCCGGTCTTAAAATCATGTTCGAAGGCGAGCCGTATGCCATCGAATCTAGTGAGTTCGTGAAGCCAGGTAAAGGCCAGGCATTCGCACGCGTTAAGATGCGTCGTTTGCTGACAGGCACGCGCGTTGAGAAAACCTTCAAGTCTACCGACTCAGCAGAAGGCGCGGACGTTGTAGATATGACGTTGCAATACTCTTACAATGACGGCGACTTTTTCTACCTTATGCACCCGGAGACCTTCGAGCAGTATCAGGTTGAATCGAAAGTGCTGGAAGACGTCCAGAAGTGGCTGCAGGACAACACAGAGTGTATCGTCACCCTGTGGAACAACAAAGTCATCGCCGTGCAGGCGCCGAACTTTATCGAATCGGAAGTGATTGAAGCCGATCCGGGCCTGAAAGGCGATACCGCCGGCACCGGCGGCAAGCCTGCTAAGCTGGCGACCGGCGCAGTAGTGAAAGTGCCGCTGTTCGTCCAGATCGGCGAAGTGGTGAAAGTCGATACGCGCTCCGGCGAATACGTGTCGCGCGTCAAATAAGTACGAAGGCACATCTCAGGATGCGCCTTTATTCTTTGGTGAGTTAAGAGGAATGAAAAAGCAGCTAACGCTTTTCACTCTTGTACTACTGGCCCGTTGCACGCTCAGCGCCTGCAATACCTTTCACGATCTCGCGCGCGGCGAAATAGTCCCCGGGCGATAACCTTTTTTTTCGCTGCGTTTCAGTACGTTCAGCCACAAGCAGTCTATGCTTAAAGCACTGTACTTGACTGCAACCACAAAAAGGACATTGCCATGTTAAAAAAAAGTATTGTTGCGATTTTTTCGGTGCTCGTGCTCTCCTCTCTGCTGTCTGCCTGTAACACCACCCGTGGTGTCGGCAAGGACGTAGAAGCAGGCGGTAAGGCTATTCAGCGTACTGCACAGTAAGCTCTCCCAACCGGTACGCTTCTGTCGTACCGGTTATTTCTGTTTGATCCAGATCAGCTCTTCCACCGTGAATCCCGCCTGTGGCGGGCTTGATTCACCAACTGTTTCTTGACGACCTTATCTATGGCGGCAGCGTGCGCGATAAAATCCACAGATAGTGACGATTCGGCCCGCACAAATCTTTGTCCAGCGCGGTGACGTTGTGGCTGCCGTAGAAGGGGCCGAAGAAGGAGACTTTCAGCGTGGCTAAAGTAGGCCTCGCCCACGCTCTCCTATCACTTCTGCTTCTGCGGCTTGTAACTGCGGTTAATCACCTTGAGACCGCCGTTGACGCGTGGGCTACAGGTGGCGGCGACCTGTTCCAGTCCACGTTCGAAGCGGTAATTGAAGCGAGCAATCTCATACTAGGTGCCGAGATAACACTGAGTATCGAACCCGTCGACGACGGTAACGTTTTTTGGCGGCGTGGCGGCGCAGGCTGCTGACAGCACTGACAGGACTGCGATAAAGGTTTTCCATGGAGACATAAGCGATTCCTTGTGGGTTGAACAGATTAAGTATAATTGTCGCTGCGATTTTTCCTTGGATTCAGGCGGCTAATTGTTTACCGCAGGCAATGCAGATAGACTTCTACCCTTCTTTGTATACGGAGTCACCAACATGAGCGAAACGGCAAGCTGGCAGCCGAGCGCACCTATTGCTAATTTGTTGAAACGTGCCGAAATCCTTACAGAAATTCGACGTTTCTTTGCCGATCGCGGAGTGCTGGAGGTAGATACCCCGGCGATGAGCCAGGCGACCGTTACCGATATTCATCTGGTGCCATTCCAGACGCATTTTGTCGGCCCCAGTGTCACCGAGGGACGCGATCTCTGGCTGATAACCAGCCCGGAATACCATATGAAGCGTCTGATGGCCGCGGGCAGCGGCCCGATTTACCAGATGGGGCGTTGTTTCCGCAATGAAGAAGCGGGACGTCATCACAATCCTGAGTTCACCATGCTGGAGTGGTATCGCCCGCACTACGATATGCACCGCTTGATGAACGAGGTGGACGATCTGCTGCAGCAGGTGCTAGAGTGCGACAGCGCGGAATCGCTCTCTTATCAGCAGGCGTTTATTCGCTATCTCGATCTCGACCCGCTGTCGGCCGATAAAGCGCAGCTGCGCGAAGCGGCGGAAAAGCTGGGCGAGGGCGAGCTAGTGAGCCGCGAAGAGGATCGCGATACTCTGCTAATGCTGCTATTTATGCTGGGCGTAGAGCCGAAAATCGGCATTGACAAGCCGGCCTTTGTCCACGATTTTCCCGCCAGCCAGGCGGCGCTGGCGGAGATCAGCACTGAGGATCACCGTGTCGCGGAGCGTTTCGAGGTTTACTACAAAGGCGTGGAGCTGGCTAACGGCTTCCGCGAGCTGACCGACAGCCGCGAGCAGCGTCAGCGCTTCGAGCAGGACAACCGTCGTCGCGCTGCGCGCGGGCTGCCGCAGCATCCGGTCGACACCCTGCTGCTGGATGCGCTGACGCACGGCATGCCGGCCTGTTCCGGCGTGGCGCTCGGCGTGGATCGTTTGATTATGCTAGCGCTGAAGGCGGATTCGCTGAGCGAAGTGATCGCGTTTCCGGTGGAACGCAGCTAAACAACGGTTTTTGCTGTGGGCAAACGGTCGCCAAAGCTGAGGAGCGGGTGGTATGGACCGAAGAGCAAAGCATCCCGCGCCATGGGCAAAAGCGCCGAGAGCGTTTTTGAAAAACGTATCGCGTTGGCCCGGCAACGGGCGCACCTCAGGGATAAATTGCGTATCGTGGGGCCGAGCTGGCAGGGATGCCGTCTTTTGCGTCTTTGCGGTCGGGCTATACCATCCGCGAAAGCACCGCACGCCGTCCTCAAAATCATTTCCTTCCCGCTGTCGGGAAACTCCTGAATCGTAACCGGCAGCGTCAGCTTCTGATCGTTGCGCAGCACCTCGACCTGAATCACTGAGCCTGGGTGGATCTCCGCCACCTGATCAATCGTATCCTGCGCAGAGAGCGGCGGTTTGCCGTTCACGCTCAATAGCACGTCATTCACCTGAATGCCCGCTTTCTCCGCCGGTCCGCTTGGCGTTACCACGCTGACGATAATGCCCTGAACGTGATCGATTCTGCTGCCCTGATTATGCAGCACCGACAGCTCGCGCCCGGTGATGCCGATATAGCCGCGGATGACGCAGCCGTCGCGGATCAGCTTATCCATAATCTTGCTCGCCAGCACGGTCGGGATGGCGAAGCCGATGCCTTCCGGCGTCTCGCCGTCGTTGCTTTTATCGAAGGTCAGGGTGTTGATGCCCATCAGCTCGCCGAGCGAGTTGATCAGCGCGCCGCAGGAGTTGCCTTGGTTGATCGAGGCGTCGGTCTACAGGAAGTTCTGACGGCCCGACGAGCTTAGCCCGACGCGGCCAGTGGCGCTTAATGCCCTATGTGGCACGCGATGCGGGTTAATCAGGATTACCGGCAGGCTAGACGTGGTGATTTTCAGCACCGCCAGATCGGTCATGGTGTCGGAGCCGACCAAGTTGGCCTCAAAAAAACGGCCATTCTGCAGCGCGACGATAATTTGATCGGCGTTATTGATGACATGTTTGTTGGTCAGGATGTAGCCTTTGGCGTTCATGATGACGCCGGAGCCGAGCGTGTTGATGCCGCGGTTGTTGTCGTGGGCGCTGCGGTTGTAGACGTTGACCACCGCGGGCACAGCGCGACGCACGCCAGCGTTAAAGCTGAAGGGCGTTTTATCGTCGCTGTCGTCATGGTTGAGCAGGGCGCCGGTGCCGCCTAAACGCAGTGCGGGCAGCGCCGCAAGCAAGATGCCCGCGATAACCATGCCCAACATCACTGAACGCAAAAGTTTAATAAACATGGTGTTAACTTACGCTAGAAGGGAGCTCAGGGCAGGATAGCATGAGAAAGGCGAACAAACACGGGCTTGTGTTGTTCGCCTGTCGGAGGGGATTAACGCAGCAGCAGGTAGATAGACTCGCCGCCACGCACCACATTCAGCGCCATCACCGGCGGCTTGCCTTCCAGTACCTTGCGCATTTCGGCTAGGCTGGTGACGTGCGTGCTGTTGATGCTGACAATCACATCATCTTTCTGCAGGCCGATCTGTTCAGCTACCGTGCCTTTGTCGATGCTGTCGATCTTCACGCCTTTATCGCCCGATTTGGTCGCGCCGTCGCTCAGCTTTGCGCCCTGCAGCGCCGGCGACATCAGCTGCGTGCTAGTAGTGCTCTGCTCCAGCTTCACCTTAACCAAAAGCGGTTTTCCGTCGCGCAGCAGGCCGAGCTCCACTTTCTTGCCCGGCGCGGTGGTGCCCACCTTCGCGCGCAGCTCAGCAAAGCTGGTGACTGGCTTGTCATTGATCGAGATAATGATATCCCCCGACTTCACGCCAGCTTTCTGCGCGGCGGACTGCGGCAGCACTTCAGAAACGAAAGTGCCGCGCTGCGTATCGACGTTGAAGGCTTTAGCGATATCCGCCGTCATCTCGGTGCCTTTAATGCCGAGATGGCTGTGCTTCACTTCGCCATATTTAATCAGCTGCAGCGCTAGGTTCATCGCCATGTCGCTGGGGATGGCGAAGCCGATGCCGATATTGCCGCCGCTCGCCGCCAGAATTGCGGTGTTGATGCCGATCAGCTCGCCATTCAGGTTGACCAGCGCGCCGCCTGAGTTGCCGCGGTTAATCGCCGCGTCAGTTTGGATAAAGTTCTCCAGCCCTTCCAGATTCAGTCCCCTACGGCTCAGCGCGGAGATAATGCCGGAAGTCGCGGCCTGGCCCAGCCCGTACGGGTTGCCGATTGCAACGGCGAAGTCGCCGACTTTCAGCCTATCGGAGTCGGCGACTTTCACCTGCGTCAGATTCTTCGCGCCTTCCACTTGAATCAGCGCGATATCGGTCTGCTCATCATAGCCGATCAGCTTCGCGTCATACTCGCTGCCGTCGCCAAGCTGCACGCGGATCTTATCCGCGCCGGTGACGACGTGATTGTTGGTAAGAATATAGCCTTTGGCGGCGTCGATAATCACGCCTGAGCCTAAGCCCTCGAACGGCTGCGCCTGATCGCCGCTTGGCACTTGGCCGAAGAAGCGTTTCAGCGGCTCGGAAATATCCTGCACTTGGCTGGCAGTTTCCGTTCCCTCAACGTGGATGCTGACCACCGCCGGCAACACTTTTTCCAGCATCGGCGCTAGGCTAAGTAATAGCTGGCCTTGAATCTGCGGGGGCAAGGTCATCACCGCTGCAGGTACTGCGGCAAGGCTCATCCCAATACTCAAGGCTAATGTTCTTAACAGTTGTGCTTGTTTTTTCATTGCTACAACGCTCTCGCTGCGAAAAGTGGGGGAGTAAACGTCTGTGACAGTTGATTCAGTGCCTAGGCTCGCAAAAATACAGGGCGTAACCGGATTACGCCCCAATAAGGTTAGTCGCGCGCAGGGCGTTCACCACGCAGCAGGCCGGAAGCGCCTTCAGAGTAGTCGCGCGGGATCTGCACTGGCGCTTGATCGTTATCCGCTTCAGTCAGCTGATAGGCGAAGGGATTTTTCCTGCTTGGCAGGTTCGGTAGCAGATCGTTCGATCCTTTCGCCATATGCTGATAGAGCTGGCGGTAGTCGCGCGCCATATTGTCCAGCAGCTCAATGCTCTGCGCGAAGTGGTTAGTCAGCTCTTCACAGTAGTCCGCCAGTTCCGCTTTGGATTTTTCCAGTTCGTACTGCATGCTGCGCAGCTCGCGCCGGTTTTTGTTACCGAAACGCATGGCAACTGCGCCGACAATAATGCCAATTACCAAACCAATTAGCCCATATTCCCAAGTCATAATGACTCCCATGTAATTTCCGTTGTTTGTAGGGCATCCACCATTTCAATAGTAGTCACTATACCCGTTAATCTTATGGATGTGGAACTCTGAGGCGGCATGACTTAGTATAGGATGGTCTTTTTTTCATCAACCGAACTGTGAATAGGAACTTTTCAGGAATTCTGAGAGAACCATGCAAACCTCATCTCTGCTTGCACGCTATGAGCAGAAGCTGTCGCAGGACGACTTTAAACCCGATGATGTACAACGTGACGCCATCACCCGCTTGGACGCCGTTCAGCGGGCACTGATTGTGAGTCAGCACGAGCCGTCCGCTAGCGGCAAAGGTTTGTTCGGCCGCCTGTCACGACTGATGGGCAAAGAGAAATCCGAGGCGCGGGCGCCGGTGCGCGGCCTCTATATGTGGGGCGGCGTGGGACGCGGCAAAACTTGGGTCATGGACTTGTTTTTTCAGTCTATTCCTAGCGACCGCAAGCTGCGTTTCCATTTCCATCGCTTTATGCTGCGTGTGCATGAAGAGCTGATTCAGCTGCAGGGCCAGAGCGATCCGCTGCTGACCATCGCCGACCGTTTCAAAGCGGAAACGGACATTCTCTGCTTCGACGAGTTTTTCGTTTCCGACATTACCGACGCCATGCTGCTCGGCACCCTGATGGAGGCGCTGTTCGCGCGCGGCATCACGCTGGTGGTGACCTCGAATATTCTGCCAGACGAGCTCTACCGCAACGGACTGCAGCGCGCGCGCTTTTTGCCGGCTATCGAGCAGATTAAACAGCACTGCGACGTGATGAACGTCGACGCCGGCATCGACTATCGGCTGCGCCCCCTGACCTCGGCGCACCTGTGGAACGCGCCGCTCAACGAGGCGACGCACGCCGAAATGGAGCGTATGTTCAAGGTGCTGGCGGGCAGCGCGCGCGACGATGCGCCGGTGCTGGAGATCAACCATCGCCAGATGGCGACGCTGGGGGTCAGCGAAGGGGTGCTGGCTATCGACTTCCTGACCTTGTGCGGGGAAGGACGTAGTCAGCACGACTATATCGAGTTGTCGCGCCGCTTTCACAGCGTGCTGCTCTGCGACGTGCCGGTGATGATTTACAAAACCGAAGATCAGGCGCGGCGCTTTCTCGCGCTGGTGGATGAGTTCTATGAGCACCACGTCAAACTGGTGGTCGCGGCGGAAGCCTCGCTGTTCGAAATCTACCAAGGCACGCGGCTGAAATTCGAGTACCAGCGCTGCCTATCGCGCCTGCAGGAGATGCAGAGCGAGGAGTATCTGCGTCTGCCGCATCTGCCTTAAGAGCGCGCAAGAAAAAGATCAAATAGGGTTCGATTTTTGCAATCGACTTCTCTATAGTCTTGCGACCCCACGTTACAGAAACTGGATTTATTTCTCGAATCCATTGTGTTCCAGTAACTCTATTCGAAGGGGTGGGCTTGCTGGTCAGAATGGTCGTGTGAGACTCAAACGTTTACTTAAGCGTTTGAGTTTTCACCAACGTGAAACTTAATTTGGGTAAGCTTTCCGATGAAAACTTTTACAGCTAAACCAGAAGCCGTACAGCATAACTGGTATGTTGTTGACGCGACTGGCAAAACCTTGGGTCGCCTGGCGACTGAACTGGCACGCCGTCTGCGTGGTAAGCACAAAGCGGAATACACTCCGCACGTTGATACTGGTGATTACATCATCGTTCTGAACGCTGACAAAGTCGCTGTCACCGGCAACAAGCGTTCTGACAAGATTTACTATCACCATACTGGACACATCGGTGGTATCAAACAGGCGACCTTTGAAGAGATGATTGCTCGCCGTCCTGAGCGTGTGATTGAAATCGCGGTTAAAGGCATGCTGCCGAAGGGCCCGCTGGGTCGTGCAATGTTCCGTAAGCTGAAAGTTTACGCGGGCACCGAGCACAACCATGTAGCACAGCAACCGCAAGTTCTTGACATTTAATCGGGACATAGACAATGGCTGAAACTCAAAACTACGGCACTGGTCGCCGTAAAAGCTCTACCGCTCGCGTATTCATCAAGCCGGGCATTGGCAATATCGTAATCAACCAACGTTCTCTGGAACAGTACTTCGGTCGCGAAACGGCTCGCATGGTCGTTCGTCAGCCGCTGGAACTGCTGAACTTGATTGGTAAATTCGATCTGTACGTCACCGTTAAAGGTGGTGGTATTTCTGGTCAGGCAGGTGCGATCCGTCACGGCATCACCCGCGCTCTGATGGAGTACGATGAATCTCTGCGTGCTGAGCTGCGTAAAGCCGGCTTCGTTACCCGTGACGCACGTCAGGTTGAACGTAAGAAAGTCGGTCTGCGTAAAGCACGCCGTCGTCCGCAGTTCTCCAAGCGTTAATTGTTTGCGGCTTGGCTGCTGCGACTGGCACGAAAAACCCGCCGAAGCGGGTTTTTTATTTTCTCGCTCAGCGCGCCGCAAGGCGCGTAAATTCTCTGTACTGCTCGCAAAACCCCCGCAAATCTCGAATCCCCGCTCACAAGCTGCCCAAAATCTGGTAGACTCTGTATCACTTTGCACCCATAAGTCGGCGTACGATGCCGCTTCTCTGTCAGGATGTCAGAGCAACGACGCTAGCGCAGGCTGTGAGCGAAACGATTGAGCAGGTGAGTCGCCGCGTGGTTGGCTATTCGCAGTAACTTTTTGTGAACAAACTTGGAGGTTTTCATGGCTGTCGCTGCCAACAAACGTTCGGTAATGACGCTGTTTTCTGGTCCCACTGACATTTTCAGCCATCAGGTACGCATCGTACTGGCTGAAAAAGGTGTGAGTGTGGAGATCGAGCAGGTCGAAATGGATAACCTGCCGCAGGATCTGATTGACCTCAACCCGTATCGCACTGTGCCGACGCTGGTAGATCGTGAACTGACGCTGTATGAATCCCGCATAATCATGGAGTATCTCGACGAGCGCTTCCCGCACCCGCCGCTGATGCCGGTCTATCCGGTCGCGCGCGGCGAAAGCCGTCTGATGATGCACCGCATCGAGCAGGACTGGTACAGCCTGATGCACACTCTTGAAAAGAGCAGCGGTCAGGAAGCTGACGCTGCGCGCAAACAGCTGCGCGAAGAGCTGCTGGCGATCGCGCCGCTGTTTATACACACGCCGTTCTTTATAAGCGAAGAGTTCAGCTTGGTGGACTGCTATCTGGCGCCGCTGCTGTGGCGTCTGTCGTCGATGGGCATCGACTTGGCAAGCGCCAGTTCGAAAGAACTGAAAGGCTATATGAATCGCGTATTCGAGCGTGACTCTTTCCTCGCTTCGCTGACGGAAGCGGAACGCGAAATGCGATTGCAAGCCCGAGGCTGAGCTATGGAAATGTCGCAACTCTCAGCCCGTCGTCCTTACTTGCTGCGCGCCTTCTACGACTGGCTGCTCGACAACCAGCTGACGCCGCACCTGGTGGTCGACATTAATCTGCAGGGCGTGCAGGTGCCGCTGGAGTACGCGCGCGCCGGTCAGATTGTGCTGAACATCGCGCCGCGCGCGGTTGGCAACTTGGAACTGGGCAATGACGAAGTGCGCTTCAACGCGCGTTTCGGCGGCGTGCCGCGTCAGGTGTCCGTGCCGATGGCCTCTATCCTGGCGATCTACGCGCGTGAAAACGGCGTGGGCACCATGTTCGAGCCGGAGCCAGCCTATGAGCTGAGCACGCAGAGCGCGGAAGAGGCGCCAGTCGATCCGCCGCCGCGCGGCCATCGCCCGTCGCTGCGTGTGGTGAAATAACCCATAAAAAAAGCCGGCTGCGATAGCGGGCTTTTTATTACTGCGCAAATCTTACACTTCTAGATAGTTCATGATGCCTTCGGCCGCTTTACGCCCTTCGGCAATCGCCGCCGCCACCAAGTCAGACCCGCGCACCACATCGCCGCCGGCGAAGATTTTCGGGTTGCTAGTCTGATGGGCACTTTCGGCGCGCTCTGGCACGATAATGCGTCCCTGACCGTCCAGCTCGACGCTGAAGTCAGCCAGCCACTCCATTTTGTGCGGACGGAAACCAAACGCCATCACTACTGCATCAGCGGGCAGTACGTGCTCGGAACCCGGCACGATCCCCACGCGACAACGGCCTTCTGCGTCGGGCTGGCCCATCTCGGTGCGCGCCATTTTCACACCGCTGACGCGACCGCTGGCGTTGATTTCGACGCTCAGCGGCTGCACGTTGAACTGAAACTTCACACCCTCTTCGCGCGCATTTTTCACTTCGCGTTTTGAGCCAGGCATGTTGGCTTCGTCACGACGATAGGCGCAAGTAACATGCGTCGCGCCCTGACGGATCGAGGTGCGTACGCAGTCCATGGCGGAGTCGCCGCCGCCCAGCACCAAGACGCGTTTGCCTTCCGTATTGATGTAGGGCTGATCGTCCTGCTGCGCAAAGCCCATGGTGTGTTTGGTGTTAGCGATCAGGAACGGCAGCGCGTCATAGACGCCCGGCTCATCCTCGTTCTCCAGCCCGCCGCGCATCGACTGATAGGTGCCGACGCCAAGGAAAACCGCGTCATAGGCATTCACTAGGTCGCTCATTTGCACATCGCGGCCTACTTCAGTGTTGAGCTGGAACTCAATGCCCATTTCGCTGAAGAGTTTGCGACGTTTGATCATCACCTCTTTTTCCAGCTTGAACGACGGAATGCCAAAGGTCAGCAGGCCGCCGATTTCCGGATGGCGATCGTAAACCACCGCTTTCACACCGTTGTGCGTCAGCACGTCTGCACAGGCGAGGCCCGCCGGGCCCGCGCCGATAATCGCCACGCGCTTGCCGGTCGGCTTGACGTGCGACATATCCGGCTTCCAGCCCATCTCCATCGCTTTATCGTTGATATAGCGCTCGATATTGCCGATAGTCACCGCGCCGAACTCATCATTCAAAGTGCAGGAGCCTTCGCATAGACGATCCTGCGGGCAGACGCGGCCGCACACTTCCGGCAGGCTGTTGGTCTGATGCGAGAGATCCGCCGCTTCCATAATACGGCCTTCGTTCGCCAGCTTCAGCCAGTTAGGAATGTAGTTGTGAACCGGGCACTTCCACTCGCAGTAAGGGTTACCGCAGGAGAGACAGCGATCGGCCTGCGCCTTCGCTTGGCTCTCGGAAAAGGGCTCATAAATTTCGACAAACTCAATTTTACGGATTTTCAGCGGCTTCTTTGGCGGGTCAATTCGCTGTAAGTCTATAAATTGATATATGTTTTGACTCATCGTAACCTCTTACGGCTATCCCGTCCGGCACGCGGCGCCAGACGGGACGAACTATTACTGTGCCTGCACGTGCAGCTCGGCTGCGGAACGACTGCGGTGACCCAACAACGCCTTAACATCGCTGGACTTGGGTTTAACTAGGGCGAAGCGCGACGACCATAGCGGCCAGTTGGCGAGGATCTCTTCGCCGCGGCTGGAGCCGGTATGCTGCACATGCTCGGTGATCAAACCGCGCAGATGCTCTTCGTGGATCGCTAGCCCGTCGACGTTCAGCACCTCCACCAGCTCCGGGTTGATGCGCTTGAAGAACTCGCCGTCTTCGTCCAGCACGTAGGCGAAGCCGCCCGTCATGCCTGCGCCGAAGTTCACGCCGGTGCGACCCAGCACGCAGACGATGCCACCGGTCATATACTCACATCCGTTATCGCCGATCCCCTCTATCACGGTAATGGCGCCTGAGTTGCGCACCGCGAAACGCTCGCCCGTACGGCCGGCGGCGAACAATTTGCCGCCCGTCGCGCCGTAGAGGCAGGTATTGCCTGCGATGGTCGCTTCATGGCTGCGGAACGCAGAGCCAACCGGCGGACGGATCGCTAGAATGCCGCCAGCCATTCCTTTGCCGACATAGTCGTTGGCGTCGCCGGTCAGCGTCAGCTCGACGCCGCCCGCGTTCCAGACGCCAAAGCTCTGCCCGGCGGTGCCGGAGAAGTGCGCGCGGATCGGGTTCGCCGCTAGCCCCTGATTGCCGTGGATGGCCGCGATCGCGCCAGAGAGCATCGCGCCTACCGAGCGGTCGGTGTTGCGAATGTCGAAGTAAAAGGTCTTGCTCTGTCGCGCTTCGACAAACGGCATCGCTTGGTCATGCAGCGTTTTGTTCAGCTCGCCTTTGTCGAACGGCGGATTGCTGCCTTCGGTGCAGTGCAACGCTTTGCCCGGCATCGGCGTCGCGGTTTTCAGCAGCGCCGAGAGATCTAGGTTCTGCTGCTTGGCGGTGAAGCCGTCCAGCTCTTTCAGCAGCTCGGTGCGGCCGATCAGATCCGTTAAACGCTTCACGCCTAGGCTCGCCATCAGCTTGCGGGTTTCAAGGGCGATAAATTCAAAGTAATTGGTCACTTTGAACGGCAGGCCGTGATAGTGGTTCTTACGCAGCTTGTCATCTTGGGTCGCCACGCCGGTCGCGCAGTTGTTGAGGTGACAGATACGCAGATATTTACAGCCCAGCGCGACCATAGGGCCGGTGCCGAAGCCGAAGCTTTCCGCGCCGAGGATCGCCGCTTTAATGATATCGCGGCCGGTTTTCAGGCCACCGTCTACCTGCAGACGGATCTTATGACGCAGACCGTTGGAGACCAGCGCTTGCTGGGTTTCCACCAGGCCCAGCTCCCAGGGACAGCCTGCATACTTCACCGAGCTAAGCGGGCTGGCGCCGGTGCCACCATCATAGCCGGCGATAGTGATCAGGTCGGCATAGGCTTTCGCCACGCCGGTGGCGATGGTACCGACGCCTGGCTCGGAGACCAGCTTCACCGAAATCATCGCCTTCGGATTAACCTGCTTCAGGTCGAAAATCAGCTGCGCTAGATCCTCGATAGAGTAGATATCGTGATGTGGCGGCGGCGAAATCAGCGTCACGCCCGGCACCGAGTAGCGTAGCTTCGCGATATAAGGTGTCACTTTTTCGCCCGGCAGCTGGCCGCCTTCACCTGGCTTCGCCCCCTGTGCCACTTTAATCTGGATCACGTCAGCGTTTGCCAGATAGGCGGGCGTTACGCCGAAGCGGCCCGAAGCGACCTGCTTAATGCGCGACACTTTATTAGTTCCGTAGCGTGCCGGATCTTCGCCGCCTTCGCCGGAGTTAGAGTAGCCGCCGAGCGAGTTCATCGCTTCAGCCAGCGCCTCATGCACCTCCGGGCTAAGCGCGCCGATGGACATCGCCGCGGTGTCAAAACGTTTAAACAGCTCACTGGCCGGCTCGACGTCGTCGATATGGATCGATTCGGCGCTAGGCTGCAGCTCCAGCAGATCGCGTAGCGTCGCCACCGGACGCTCGTTCACCAGCTTCGCGTACGCCTGATAGTCGCTGTATCTGCCGCTTTCGACAGCGCGCTGCAGCGTTTCCACCACATCCGGGTTGTAGGCATGATATTCGCCGCCGTGCACGTACTTCAGCAGGCCGCCTTGGTCCAGCGGTTTACGCTGAAGCCAAGCGCGTTTCGCCAGATTGGTCAGATCCTGCTGGAAATCGGCGAAGTTGGCGCCGCTGATGCGGCTGACCGCGCCTTGAAAGCAGAGACTCGACACGTCAGCGTGCAGGCCCACCACTTCGAACAGTTTCGAGCAGCGATAAGAGGCGATGGTCGAGATGCCCATTTTAGACATGATCTTGTAAAGGCCTTTATTGATACCGTTACGGTAGTTCAGCATCACCGCGCGATAATCTTTCTCGATGACGTTGCTGTGGACCATCTTCGCCAGCGAGTCATAGGCTAGATAGGGATAGATAGCGGTAGCGCCGAAGCCAAGCAGCACGGCGAAGTGATGCGGATCGCGCGCGCTCGCGGTTTCGACGATGATATTGGCGTCACAGCGCAGGCTTTTCTCTACCAGACGTGTCTGCACCGCGCCGACGATCATCGGCGCCGGCACTGGCAGGCAGCTTTCGCTGATGGCGCGATCGGAGAGCACAAGCAGCACGGTGCCGTTACGCACCATACGCTCTGCCTCGTCGCACAGCGCATGCATCGCCTGCTCCAGTGTTTGCGTCGCCGGGTCGAACGTACAGGCGAGCGTGTCGGCTCGATAGTATTCGCCTTCCAACGTGGTCAGCTGATTAAAATCGGACCACAGCAGAATAGGGGACTTAAAGCTGACGCGGTGCGCCAGACCTTCCGTTTCGCAGAAGACGTTCATTTCGCGGCCGATGCTGGTCGCCAGTGACATCACATGGTTTTCGCGCAGCGGATCGATCGGCGGGTTGGTGACCTGCGCGAACTGCTGGCGGAAGTAGTCATAAATGATGCGCGGGCGGCTGGAGAGCACGGCGAACGGCGTGTCGTCGCCCATTGAGCCGACCGCTTCTTGGCCGTTCTCGCCGAGCACGCGAATAATGGTGTCTAGCTCTTCGCTGCTGTAGCCGAACTGTTTCTGATACGTCGCCAGCAGCGGATCGTTCAGCTCGCGGCTGCCGACCTGATCGGCAGGCAGATCTTCGAACGGCACTAGACGTTTAACGTTTTTCTCCATCCACTCTTTATAGGGATGGCGGCTTTTGAGATCGTGGTCGGTTTGCGCGGAGTGCAGGATGCGGCCGATGCGGGTGTCGATCACCATCAGCTCGCCAGGGCCGACACGGCCTTTTTCCACCACCTCGTCCGGCTGGTAGTCCCAGATGCCCATTTCCGAGGCGCAGGTGATCAGCTTGTCTTTGGTGATGACGTAGCGCGCCGGACGCAGGCCGTTACGGTCAAGGTTACAGGCAGCGTAGCGGCCGTCGGACATCACGATGCCCGCTGGACCATCCCACGGCTCCATATGCATGGAGTTAAAGTCGAAGAAGGCGCGCAGCTCGGGATCCATATCCGGATTGTTCTGCCAGGCGGGCGGCACCAGCAGACGCATCGCGCGCACCAAGTCCATGCCACCGTTCAGGAACAGCTCCAGCATGTTGTCCATTGAACTGGAGTCGGAGCCGGTTTCGTTAACGAACGGCCCGGCGTTCTGCAGATCGGAGATTAGCGGCGTGTTGAATTTATAGGCGCGCGCGCGAGCCCACTGGCGGTTGCCGGCAATGGTGTTGATCTCGCCATTGTGCGCCATATAGCGGAACGGCTGCGCCAGCGGCCAGCGCGGCACGGTATTGGTGGAGAAGCGCTGGTGGAACAGGCAGATCGCCGACTCCAGACGCAGATCCGCTAGGTCGAGGTAGAAGCGCGGCAGGTCGGCCGGCATACAGAGGCCTTTGTAGATATTGACCTGATTGGAGAAGCTACAGATGTAGGACGCCTTATCGTCGCTCTGCTCCATACGCTTTTCCGCGCGACGGCGCGCCATATAGAGACGACGCTCCATATCGCGCGGACGCCAGCCAGCCGGTGCGTTGATAAAGAGTTGCTGAATGCGCGGCATTGAGGAGAGGGCGATCTCCCCCAGCACATCCTGATTGACGAGCACGTCGCGCCAGCCGACCACAGAGAGGGTTTCGTGGACCACCTCCTCTTCCACAATGCGGCGGCTCGCCTGAGCCTCTTCCTCATCATGGCTAAGGAACAGCATGCCCACGGCGTAGTTTTTCGCTAGGCGCCAGCCTTTCTCTTCCGCAACTACGCGGAAAAAGCGGTCAGGTTTTTGTAATAACAGACCACAGCCGTCGCCGCTCTTGCCGTCAGCAAGGATCGCGCCACGGTGTTGCATACGGGCCAGCGCGTGGATTGCGATACGCACTACCTTATGGCTTGGTTCGCCTTCTAGATGGGCGATGAGGCCGAAACCACAGTTATCCTTTTCAAGGGATTTGTCATACAACATTTCAGCGAACCTCCCTAGGCTCTGTGGATTCCCTTTGGTCGGGCTACGGGCGCAGAAAGGATCAAGAGACAGGATGACGTGTATCATGCGCTGCACTCCTGTGTCGCCCCATCTGTCTGGCCGTCGGTGTCGTTGTCACAAGCGTCGAGGTCTTGTTACAGGGGGGGAATCAGCGGATTTCCAACTTATCGGGAAAGCGGAATAAAGGTCAAATAGCAGTCTTGGTCGTGTTTTTAAGCGGCTTTAACGGTCTATTTCTTTGATTTTAAATTTTTTTATAGTGAGAAAACTGTCAGTCAGGGATTTGCCCATAACGACTGAAATGTGAACTTTCTCACTGTCATGAAGCGGTCATATCCCCACACCATGCTAGTTAACAGGTCTTTAACAGCAGGATATGCCACATAGCAGATTACTCGCACACTATGTAACTGTTTTTCTTACAAAGGCAGATTTCAATCAAACAGGCGGGCGCTATAAGTAAAATTAATTAAGCAGGAAGTAATTATTCAGGCATGAAAAGTGAATTTAAATTCAAAATACAAAAAGAGGACCAAGGCATCGAAACGCTGCCGATTAAAGAAAAAGAAGGGTTTGTCGTCTGCGAGCTGGTGAATAGGCAGAGCTTCAGATTATTCGGCTGACGCTATTAGTCAATTTTTTTAGCGCTCAGGCCGCCATCGTCGGCGAACGTAGGGTCAAATGCACCATCATAATGGGGCGCAACGCGCGCTTTACCGCCATGCGCAGCGCTATCGTGCAGGTATCGTGCAGGTATCGTGCAGGGAAATTACTCTATGATGAGCCTGTTTTTTTCTAGGGAGTTTGTATGAAACAGATCCGTCTGCTGGCGCAATATTATGTTGATTTGATGGTTAAGCTGGGACCAGTGCGCTTTTCGCTGTTGTTGGCGTCGGCGCTGGTGGTGCTAGCGATAGTGGTGCAGATGGCGGTGACCATGGTGCTGCGCGGACACGTCGAGAGCATCGACGTGGTGCGCTCGGTCTTCTTCGGCTTGCTGATTACGCCTTGGGCGGTCTACTTTCTCTCGGTGGTGGTCGGTCAGCTGGAGGAGTCCCGCCAACGCCTCTCCAAGCTGGTAGATAAGCTGGAAGAGATGCGCACTCGCGATCTCGAGCTGAACCAGCAGATGAAAGAGACCATCACGCAGCTCAATCAGGAAATCAACGACCGCATCAAAGCGGAGCAGGCGCGTGAGCAGGTGATGGATAAGCTGCGTGAAGAGATGGCCCGCCGCGAGCAGACACAGATCGAACTGGAGCAGCAATCCTCTTTCCTGCGCTCTTTCCTCGACGCCTCGCCCGATCTGGTATTCTACCGCAATATCGACAAGCAGTTTTCCGGTTGCAACCGTGCGATGGAGCTGCTGACCGGCAAAAGCGAAAAGCAGCTGATTGGCCTGACGCCGCGCGATATCTACGAAGAAGATGCGGCGATGAAAGTGCTGGAAACCGACGAAAAGGTTTTCCGTCACAACGTGTCGCTCACCTATGAACAGTGGCTGCAGTATCCGGACGGGCGCAAGGCCTGTTTTGAGATCCGCAAAGTGCCTTACTACGACCGCGTCGGCAAACGCAGTGGGCTAATGGGCTTCGGCCGTGATATTACCGAGCGTAAGCGCTATCAGGACGCACTGGAAAACGCCAGCCGGGAAAAGACCACCTTTATCTCGACAATCAGCCACGAGCTGCGTACGCCGCTTAACGGCATCGTCGGCCTGAGCCGCATTCTGCTCGATACCGATCTTAATCAGGAGCAGCTAAAATACCTGAAGACCATTCACATTTCCGCCATTACGCTTGGCAATATCTTCAACGACGTGATTGAGGTGGACAAGATAGAACGCCGCAAGGTGCAGCTGGATAACCAGCCGCTCGACTTCACCGGCTTCTTGGCGGATCTGGAGAACCTTTCCGGCCTGCTGGCGCAGCCGAAAGGACTGAAGTTCGTGATGGCGCCAAGTTTACCGCTGCCGCACAAGATTTTTGCCGACGGCACGCGCCTGCGCCAGATCCTGTGGAACCTGATCGGCAACGCGGTGAAGTTTACCCAGCAGGACGAAATCATGGTGCGCGTCGCCTATGAGCAGAATGAGACGCTGCGTTTCGAGGTGGAAGACTCCGGCCAAGGCATCCCGCAGGATGAGCAGGATAAGATCTTCGCCATGTACTATCAGGTAAAAGATCAGCATGGCGGCAAACCGGCGACTGGCACTGGCATCGGCTTGGCGGTATCGCGCCGGCTGGCGCATGCCATGGGCGGCGATATCACCGTGCGCAGCGTGCCGGGACAGGGATCCTGTTTCACTGTGCTGATCAACGCGCCGCGCGTGGCCGAGGAGGTCGAAGATGACAGCCGAGACGACAGCATGCCGCTACCGGCGCTGCATGTGCTGCTGGTGGAGGATATTGAGCTAAACGTCGTAGTGGCGTGCTCGGTGCTTGAAAAGCTCGGCTGCAGCGTCGAGGTGGCGATGACCGGGCAGGCCGCGCTGGAGATGTTCGACCCGCTGGAGTTCGATCTCGCCCTGCTGGATATCCAGCTGCCGGATATGACTGGCCTCGACGTATCGCGCGCCATTCATCAGCTCTATCCCAGCACCAGCCTGCCGCCGCTGGTGGCGCTGACGGCCAACTGGCTCAAGGATAAAAAAGAGTATCTGGAAGCGGGCATGGACGACGTGTTGAGCAAGCCGCTGTCGGTGCCGGCGCTGACCGCCATGATTAAAAAGTTCTGGGATCATCAAAGCGACGACGCGCAAGCGGATTGCGAAGGGAGCGACGACAAGACGTGCGCGCTGCTCGATGCGCCGATTCTTGAGCAATATATCGAACTGGTCGGTCCCAGTCTGATTACGCAGAGCCTAACGATATTTGAACAGATGATGCCAGTCTATCTTGAGGTGCTGGACTCCAACCTGATGGCTCGTGACCAGAAAGGCATTGCGGAAGAAGGGCACAAAATCAAAGGCGCGGCGGGATCGGTAGGATTACAGCATCTGCAGCAGGTCGCGAAACAGATCCAAAGCCCAGAGGTGGCAGCATGGTGGGACAACGTAGGCGAATGGGTCGAAGAGCTGAAGCGCGAATGGCGTCACGACGTGCAGGTATTGCGAGACTGGATAGCGGAAAGAGAAAAACCATAGGCCTGAAAAAATGACCCCAGTCGAAGACTGGGGTGCGCCAATACTGCGCCAACACCAGGGAAAAAGGCGCTGTTGCTATAGTGATTAGAGTTAACGTGCAACATTGTGGATATTGATTAGCTCTTGTCGTTATCTTAGCAAATTCCATTAATGACTGGGCGAAGATTCATTAAAATGTGTGATGTTGAGCAGCATTTGAATACAGAAAACATTAATTTGGCAACACAGTCAAGTAAGGAATTAATTTCTATTTCTGCGTTGCATTGCGCTCATTTTAACCAATTGTTACAATTTTTGTGCGGTTTTCGTTTGCCAGCCCGATGCGGGACGTGTCGCAAGGCGGTGAAAGAGCGGTTCGGCAAGGCTTTGCATGGTTTTTTTGATTTAACCGTTATGGTAGTTAATGATAAAATTCGGTTTTCCTATGCATTATCAAAAACGCTTTGGAAAGCAGACGCTTAAATCTCCAAATCAGGCAGAACAGTGAGACAAAAGACAAGGTTTAGCGTTGTAAATGATTCATCGTGATGTTTACCACAAATGGTTAAGTGTATGTCGTGAAAACCGATAAGCGCGCAAAAGGAATGCAAACGATTACTTTTTTACTTAAATAATTGATTTGATTCGATATGTCATCTGTTTATAATGGCAAAAAAGCTGTCCGGCGGATACAATATGCGAAAATTTTCGTACTTCATCAGCTTTTTTGATGGAGATGAGGCTTTCATCTCGACAGGAATTGATTAATTAAGGGAACATTGCATGAGTAAGAGTAAAGGGAGCCTCTGGCGACGCATTCGACGGACCGCGATGAAAGCGATAATGTCCGTTTTGGGCGTACGGATTATTGGCATTATGCTATTCGCCTTTCTGCTCGTGCCTTTTTCGGCGGTGACGGACGGCGGAGAGGCAGACTGGTGCATGGCTGAGCGGAGATTTTCACTATGTGGCGTATTCCGACTGAGTTGGTCACGATGAGATATTCGTCGTGGATGGCGCTGGCGGTTATCGCTTCGGAAGATCAAAAATTTCCTACGCACTACGGATTCGACGTTGATGCGATTGAATCGGTACTGGACAGCGCCTGCGCCTCGACTCTGTCGCAGAAAACGGCGAAAAATCTCTTTATCTGGGAAAGGTGCAGCTGGCTAAGAAAAGGGCTAGAAGCGTGTGGCTGACGGTCGGTATTGAAACCGTCTGGACCAAGCGACGCATCCTGACGGTCTACCTGAATATCGACGAGTTTGGTCAGGGTATTTTTGACGTCGAAGCGGCTTCGTAACGCTATTTCCACAAGCCGTCCAGTCGTCTGACCATCGAGGAAGCGGCCTGCTGGCGCAATTTTGCCTAACCCGATTCGTTTCCGCGCCGAAGCGCCCTCAGGCTATGTGAGTTCAGCGTGAGCAGTGGATTATGCAGCAGAAGCGCCAGCTGGGCGGCGAGGGCTTCCTGCAGCGTACTCATCTCGACTAATGATCACTCTTCGTCGAAGCCGGCCTCGAAAAGTTCGATGATGGCGGCCAGCGCCTAGAGCTCTTCCGAGCAACTGGCTTCAATTTCGATATGACTGCCTTTCGCTGAATCCAGCATCAGCAGGGCGATGAGGCTGCTAGCTTCGGCTTCGGTGCCAGATTCGTTACGCAGCAACATCTCGGCGTCGAAGCTTTGCACCAGCTCATGCCCAGCTTGTTTTTTATTTCCACGGTTTGCTTAACAATAGTCATGATTTGCGTTTTTCCAGCGTGCGATGGCGCAACTGTACATTCTTGCCGCTTGAGCGGAAGTAGCCCGCCAGCTGTTCAGCGACATAAACCGAACGGTGTTTGCCGCCGGTACAGCCGATCGCGACAGTCAGGTAGCTGCGGTTGTTGGTTTCCAGCATTGGCAGCCACAACCCAAGATAGCTGCACGTCTGATAGATAAAGTTATGCACTTCGGTATGGCGGTCGAGAAATGCCGCGACAGGGCGGTCGAGGCCGGTCATCGGGCGCAGTTTCGGATCCCAGTGCGGGTTCGGCAGAAAGCGCACGTCGAAAACATAATCGGCATCGATGGGGATGCCGTGCTTGAAGCCGAACGATTCAAACACCATCGTCAGCTCGCGTTCGCGCTTGCCCAGCAGCCGCGTGCGCAGTATCTCCGCCAACTCATGCACCGACATCTCGGAGGTATTGATAATCAAATCGGCGCGGGAGCGCAGCGGCTCCAGCAGATCGTTCTCTTCATCGATGGCACTTTCCAGCGACAGGTTCTTACTGGAGAGCGGATGCAGACGGCGCGTATCGCTGTAGCGGCGGATCAGCGTATTGCGGTCGGCATCCAGAAACAACAGCTGCGGCGAAAAGGCGTCCGGCAGATTATTCAGCGCATTTTCGAAAACCTCGGGCGATTCCGGCATATTGCGCACGTCGATGCTGACGGCTGCCGAAATATTGCGCTCCACTAGCGAGTTCGCTAGCTCGGGCAACAGCACCACGGGCAGGTTATCGACGCAGTAGAATCCCATATCTTCAAGCGCGCGAAGCGCCACCGATTTTCCTGAGCCTGACCGACCGCTAACGATCATCAGCACCATGACCTTATCTCCCGTTTTAAACCGGCGCGCCCGCCGGTAAAAGCGCAGTGCGCGTTACTGCTCCTCTGGAGCTTCTGTAATAATGGTGTAGAGTTCTTCATCGTTCTGCACCGCGCGCAGGCGTCGACAAACGGTTTTGTCCGCCAGATGCTTTGCGACCAGAGACAGGGTGTGCAAGTGGGTTTTGCACTGATCTGCCGGCACCAGCAGCGCAAACAGCAAGGTCGACCGGCTGGTTGTCCACCGCGTCAAAAGCGATAGGCCGATCGAGGCTGATAAAGACGCCTACCGTGCGCAGCTTATCTTCCTCCAGCTTGCCGTCAGGATAGCTTCAAACAGCGTTTGATGCGGCAGATTAAGCTGCTTCGCTGCCAGCTCGCTGATAATTTCCAGCACGCGTTTTTTACTCTGGCAGTATACGCCGCTGCGCGTGCAGTCGGGCGTCAGCACGGTGCTCAGTTCCAGTATCAGATCGTTGTTCATTATCGTTTCACTTGCGAGTTCACAGAGCCACGGTGTTGCTGCGGCGCTTGCACAGATGGCAAAACGGGGCGGTAAATCCGCCCCATCCAGACCGCCCTGAGCGCACGACGCACGCTGCAAGCGTGAAGGTTAATTTTTGTTCAATTTATTTTTATACCGGTTTAGCTGACGGACGAGCTTGTCGACCAGTCCATCAAGCGCCGCATACATATCTTCCGCTTCCGACGTAGCGTGCAGCTCGCCGCCGTTGACGTGTAAGGTCGCTTCCGCAACCTGAGTGACCCTTTCTACTTTCAGAACAATATAAACTTGATTGATGCGATGGAAATAGTGTTCCAGTTTGGCAAATTTGTGGGTGATGAATTTACGCAGCGGTTCGGTGATTTCAATGTTTTGCCCAGTAAGGTTTAGCTGCATAGGTCTTCCTTCTCGTTTCTGTCAAACCAGCTGTTTACGCTGATTCGATGGCGGAATAGATAAAGACTCGCGATATTTAGCGACGGTACGGCGCGCCACCATGATCCCCTTTTCAGACAACATGGAGGTGAGCTTGCTGTCGCTCAAGGGTTTAGCGGGATTCTCCGCCAAGATTAATTTTTTCACCAGCGCCCGAATCGCCGTGGAGGAGGCTTCGCCGCCGCCTTCGGTGTTGACGTGGCTGGAGAAGAAATATTTAAGTTCAAAGATGCCGCGCGGGCTGTGCAGATATTTCTGCGTGGTAACGCGGGAGATGGTAGATTCATGCATATCCACCGCCTGCGCGATATCCGCCAGCACCATCGGACGCATAAACTCTTCGCCTTGATCGAAAAAAGCCTGCTGCTGTTCGATGATACAGCGCGTTACTTTCAGTAGCGTATCGTTGCGGCTTTCGAGGCTTTTAATCAGCCAGCGCGCCTCCTGCAGATTGCTGCGGATAAACTGGCTATCACTGTCATTGCGCGTGGCGCCGCCTATGGCGGCATAGTGCTGATTAATCTGCAGACGCGGCACGCTGTCGCTGTTCAGCTCCACTGTCCATTGCTTGCCGACCTTGCGCACCAGTACGTCGGGAATGACGTATTCTGGCTCGCCGGTTTGCACTGACTGGCCGGGACGTGGATCCAGCGACTGGATCAGCTGCATCGCCTCTTTCAGCACCTCTTCCTTGAAGCGGGTGACGCGCATCAGGCTGCGGAAGTCGTGATTGGCCAGTAGATCGAGATGCTCGCTGACAATCAGGCGCGCCTCGGCCAGCGTCGGCGTGGTCGGTGCGAACTGGGAAAGCTGCACCAGTAGGCAGTCGCGCAGATCGCGCGCGCCGACGCCGACCGGATCGAAGCGCTGGATGCGTTTCAGCACCGCTTCGACCTCATCCAGCGCCAGCTCGTCATTGCCCATGCTGTCGAGGATATCGTCAAGCGAAACGGTGAGATAGCCGGTTTCGTTGATGGCATCGACGATCGAGGTGGCGATGGCGTGATCGGTATCGGTAAACGTCGTCAGACCCACCTGCCACATCAGGTAATCCTGCAGCGACTGTGTGGTTTCGCCCTGATAGACCGGTAGCTCGTCGTCCTGATAGTCCGTGCCGGTGCCGGAGGGGGTGCCCGCGGTGTACATCTCGTCCCAAGTGGCGTCGAGCGGCAGATCGTCCGGAATCTCTTTCCGTTCAAGCGCCTCGCGCGTGTCTAGCACCTCATCTTCCTGATAGTCGCTGCTGTCGATCTCTTCGTGCACTTCAGCCTGCTCCAGCATCGGATTGCTCTCCAGAGCCAGCTGCAGCTCTTGCTGCAGCTCAAGCGTAGAGAGCTGCAGCAGGCGGATGGCCTGCTGCAGCTGTGGAGTCATCGCCAGCTGTTGGCTGAACCGGAGTTGCAAACCTTGCTTCATATTCAGGACGGGATTTCCTAAGCAAACATCGTATTAACGACACCTTATCAGAGTCTGAACTCTTCACCCAAATAAACCCGTTTAACCTGCTCATCTGCAAGTATTTCATTCGGCGTGCCGTGGGCGATCAGATGCCCTTGGCTGACGATATAGGCGCGTTCGCACACCGCTAAGGTTTCACGAACGTTATGGTCGGTGATCAGCACGCCGAGGCCGCTGTCGCGCAGGTGCTCGATGATTTTTTTGATATCGATAACCGAAATGGGATCGACGCCGGCAAACGGCTCATCCAGCAGGATAAATTTCGGATTCGCAGCCAGCGCGCGCGCGATCTCGACGCGGCGGCGCTCGCCGCCCGACAGAGCCTGACCCATGCTGTCGCGCAGATGGGTGATATGAAACTCATCCATCAGCTCGTTGGCGCGGTCCTGACGCTGCTCCTCGGTGAGATCGTCACGGATTTGCAGCACTGCCATCAGGTTGTCGTAGACGCTCAGACGGCGGAAAATCGAGGCTTCCTGCGGCAGATAGCCGATGCCGCGACGCGCGCGCGCGTGCAGCGGCAGGATGCTGATATCGTCCTCGTCGATAACGACGCGGCCTGCATCGCGCGGCACGATGCCGACGACCATGTAAAAGGTAGTGGTCTTACCCGCGCCGTTAGGGCCCAGCAGGCCGACGATCTCGCCGGATTTCAGCTGCAGGCTAACGTCTTCCACCACGCGACGGCCTTTATAGGCCTTCGCTAGGTTTTCTGCGATTAGTGTGGCCATAGCGATCAGTTACTCTTTTTCGGGCTGTTAGCGTTTTTGTCCTGCAGCTGCGACGGCATTAGCACGGTGGTGACGCGCTTGTTCTGACCTTGGCTGAAGGCCTGCATTTTCTGCTCTTTGATCAGATAGGTGATGCGGTCGCCTTTGATATTGCTGTCTTGCTGTTCGACATAGGCGTTGCCGGTTAGCTCGACGAAATCTTTCGCCAGTTCATAGTGCAGCTTGGCGGCGTGGCCCTGTACCGGCTTGCCGTTGTCCTGCATCTGGTAGAAGGTAGTCGGGTTACCGTAGGCGTCGAAGATGGTTTTATTGCTGTTGCCGCCGGGACGCGTCACTACCACCTTATCGGCGGTGATTTTGATGGTACCTTGGGTAACGATGACGTTGCCTCTAAAGGTCACCACATTGCCTTGCAGGTCCAGCGCCTGATTCTTGGAATCGATGTTGACGAGTTTGTCCGAATCGCCGGTCACCGCCAGCGCGGGCAAACTGGCCGCGAGCAGCTCGACGACTAGGAAAAATTTAAGGCTGTTGTTGTGCATTTTGGATTTCATAATAAGCTTTGACCTTTTCAATCAACTCGGCGTTTTTCGTCCGTAAATTTCCGCGCATTTTCATGCCGGTAGAGTTAAAACCGCGCCCAAACAGTGTAACCTGATCATCGGACGTCACGTCCTGAGAGGTGAGGTTGACCTGCGCATTGTTCGTTTTGATGCGCTGCAGCTGCGAATCCTCTGTCAGTATATTCACCTCGACATGACCACACAGGTAAAGCATACGATCTTTCATCAGTTTGGCTTTATCGGCGCGTACGGACCAGGCCGGCACTTTGTTTTCGTCGTAGGTCATCATCACGGGTTTGTCGAACCAGCTGACCTCGTCCGCGGCAAAATAGGTCACTTTGTCCGACACCAGCTTGTACGCCAGCGCCCCTTGCGGGTTGTAGACCAAGGTATTCGAATTCGCACTGGTGTAGGTCGGATCCTGATCGCTGGCGGTGACCGGCGCGCTATCCTCATCTTGGCTGGTCAGGTTCCAGCCGATCAGCACCAGCGCGATCAAAGCCAGGATCAGCGTTATCCAAATCCAACACCTGCTTTTACTCATACTGATTGCCCTTTGGAATCCTCAAATTTGTTCTGCGCTATTAAAATTAGGTCGCACAGTTCACGCACCGCGCCGCGTCCGCCCGCAATGCGCGTGACGTAACGGGCGCGCGGTAACAACACCGGATGCGCATTGGCGACGGCGACGCTCAGTCCTACTCGCGCCATCACTGGCCAGTCGACTAGATCGTCGCCGATGTAGGCGACCTGCTCATCGGAAAGCGACAGTTTATCCAGAAGTTCGCGATAGGCCAAAAGCTTATCAGACTGTCCTTGATAAAGATGGCGAATGCCCAACGTTTTGCAGCGTTCCTCCATCAGACGCGCATTGCGTCCGGTAATAATCGCCACCTCCATATCAGAGGTTAGCAAACAGCGGATGCCATAGCCGTCGCGCACGTTAAAGGCCTTCAGCTCTTCACCATTGTTGCCCATATAGATCACGCCGTCCGACATTACGCCATCGACGTCGCAAATCAGCAGGCGGATCTGGCTGGCGCGCACCATCACCTCCGCGCTAACGGGTCCATAGCAGGTTTCCACTAGGGAATTATTTACCGACATATTCGTTTCCTGTTCAGACTACGCCGGCGCGCAGCATGTCGTGCATATGTACCACACCGAGCAGACGATCGTCATCGGCTACCAGCAGCGCGGTGATGTTTTTGTTTTGCATCAGGTTCAGCGCGTCTACCGCCAGCATATTGGGGCGTACCCGAATGCCTCCACGCGTCATCACTTCCGAAATGGTGGCATGCTGGAAATCGATGCCCATATCGAAGATGCGGCGCAGGTCGCCGTCGGTGAAAATGCCTTCGATCTTCATCAGATCGTCGACAATTACCGTCAGCCCTAAATTTTTGCGCGTGATCTCCAGCAGCGCATCGCGCAGCGAGGCGTCGCGCGTGACGTGCGGGATCTCGTCGCCGCTGTGCATAATGTCGCTGACGTGCAGCAGAAGCTTGCGTCCCAGCGCGCCGCCTGGATGCGACAGCGCAAAATCTTCGGCGGTAAAGCCGCGCGCCTCCAGCAGCGCTACTGCCAGCGCATCGCCTATCACCAGCGTCGCGGTGGTGCTGCTGGTCGGCGCCAGTCCGAGCGGGCAGGCTTCCTGCGGCACCTTCACGCACAGATGTACGTCGGCGACGTGGCCCATGGCGCTATCGGGTCGGCTGGTAAGGCAGATCAGCTTGATATGCTGCCGCTTCATCACCGGGATCAGCGCCAGAATTTCGTTGGATTCGCCGCTGTTGGAGATGGCGAGCACCACGTCGCTGCCGCCGACCATGCCAAGATCGCCGTGACTGGCCTCGCCGGGATGCACGAAAAAAGCCGGCGTGCCGGTGCTGGCGAAGGTGGCGGCCATTTTTTTGCCGATATGGCCCGACTTACCCATCCCCATCACTACTACTTTACCTTGGCAGCGATAGATCATCTTGCAGGCACGCGTGAAGTCGTCGTTAATATACTGGTCCAGCTGCTCCAGACCTTCACACTCAATGCGCAGTACCGCTTTTCCCGCCGCTTGAAAGTCGAAATTCGCGATTGAAAGCTGAGTTGACATGGCAAATCGGTCCTTTGTTATCCGTCGATGAAAGCGGGCTAAATCCACAATATGGCGCCCCAGACGATGAAACCACAGAGTAAAAGCGTTCTCGCCACGCGGCCGATGCGGCGGCTGCGCTGCAGGCAGAGCAGGGCGAACAGCGCGCTGACGCCGAGCATCACCAGTTAATCGCGCAAAGGCGTGCTCGTCCACGCCGCCGGGATTTATCAGCGCCTGCAGACCCCAACACGATAGCGATATTATAAATACTGGCGCCGATCAAGTTGCCGATGGCGATATCGTCTTGGCCTTTCAGCGCGTTGGCGATCAGCGGCGCGCCCATCACAAGCTCTCCGACGCCAGAATAGTCGGCGAAGGCGGTGGCGTTGTCGATCACCATGCGCGTCGCCATCGGCAAAATAATCAGCGCAACCGCCACCCAGAGAAACGCCACCATATTACCGCTCTCTTCGCGCAGTAGCTCCGCGAGCTGCTGCGCGTCAGGGTGTCGCTGTTATCCCGCTCAGCACAGCGCGCGAAGCGGATCGCTACTAGCAACCAGCAGCATCAGCGGCAGTTCGCGCTGCACCGTCGAGGATCGAGAAAATATTGGTAATGTTAAACCCGAGTGCCGTTCCAACTGCCAGATCCATCTGGCCATACTGTGCCGCCAAAAACGAGAGGATCATCTCCGGCAGCGAGGTGCCGATGCTGACGACCGTCATACCGATGATCAGCGGCATGATCCCGAAGGGTCGACACAGTATCGCGGCGCTAAACACCAAGCGATCGGCGCCGTAAGCCAGTAAAATTGAACCGACGATCAGCAGGGCTGAGGCTACGAACATGAAAAATCCTTGGATGAAATGCGTTGCTGCCACGTCTTGTACGGCAGGTTTCAGGTTCTGTCATCACAAACAGGCGCTGATTTTGACCGTCTGAGCGGCAAAAGTAAATTTTATGCCCGCTTTAGCCAAATCGAGGCGGTAAGTTTCTGTAAAGCTATCGTGTACTGGCGCGTTACAGGCTACCATCGTAGACGTTTATAACGCCCGATCCACAGAAGAGGTAATAATGGACCAACAGGAAACGAACCTAGTCGAGGTTCGTGGCGTCAGTTTTTCACGCAGCGATCGTCCTATTTTCGACGATATTTCGCTGACGGTGCCGAAGGGAAAAGTCACGGCCATTATGGGACCGTCGGGGATTGGCAAAACCACGCTTCTGCGTCTGATCGGTGGTCAGCTGCAGCCCAATCGCGGCGATATCTGGTTTCGCGGCGAGAATATTCCTCTGCTGTCGCGCGCGAAGCTCTATGAAACGCGTAAAAAGATGAGCATGTTGTTTCAGTCCGGCGCGCTCTTTACCGATCTAACCGTCTATGAAAATGTCGCTTGGCCGTTGCGGGAACACACCCAGCTGCCCGCGCCGCTGCTGCACAGCACGGTAATGATGAAGCTGGAGGCGGTCGGCTTACGCGGCGCGGCGCAGCTGAAGCCGGCGGAGCTGTCCGGGGGTATGGCGCGGCGCGCGGCGCTGGCGCGCGCGATTGCGCTCGAGCCGGAGCTGATCATGTTCGATGAGCCTTTCGTCGGTCAGGATCCCATTACCATGGGCGTGCTGGTGAAGCTGATCGACGAGCTGAACCATTCGCTGGGCCTCACCTGCATCGTGGTGTCGCACGACGTGCTGGAAGTGCTCAGCATCGCCGACAGAGCCTATATTGTGGCCGGACAGAAAATCATTGCTCAGGGTAGCACGCCGCAGCTGCGGGAAAACCCCGACCCGCGCGTGCGTCAGTTTTTGGATGGAATTGCGGACGGACCTGTCCCGTTTCGGTTTGCAGCCGGAGACTATCTTGCCGATTTAACCGGATCAGGGAGAGTGTAAACTCATGTTGTTAAAGGCGCTGGCGTCATTAGGACGTCGCGGAATCAACATCTGTTCTACCTTCGGGCGGGCAGGTTTCATGCTGTTTCGCGCGCTGGTTGGCAAACCTGCTTTTCGTAAACACGCGCCACTGCTGCTCAGGCAACGCTACAACGTTGGCGTGCTGTCGCTGCTGATTATCGTAGTTTCCGGGATGTTTATCGGCATGGTGCTGGGGCTGCAAGGCTATCTGGTGTTGACCACCTATAGCGCGGAAACTAGCCTCGGCATGCTGGTGGCGTTGTCGCTGCTGCGCGAGCTGGGGCCGGTGGTGACAGCGCTGCTGTTCGCCGGCCGCGCCGGATCGGCGATGACGGCGGAGATCGGCCTGATGAAGGCGACCGAACAGCTCTCCAGCATGGAGATGATGGCAGTGGATCCGCTGCGGCACGTGGTATCGCCGCGTTTCTGGGCGGGCTTTATCAGCATGCCGCTGCTGGCGCTGATTTTCACCGCCGTCGGCATCGCGGGCGGCGCGCTGGTCAGCGTGAGCTGGAAAGGCATCGATCCCGGCTTCTTCTGGTCGGCGATGCAAAACGCGGTCGATTTCCGCACCGACGTCATCAACTGCCTAATTAAAAGCGCCGTTTTTGCCGTGACGGTCACTTGGATCGCCCTGTTTAACGGTTACGACGCGATCCCGACCTCTGAAGGGATCAGCCGCGCGACGACGCGCACTGTGGTGCACGCCTCGCTGGCGGTGCTCGGTCTGGATTTTGTGCTGACAGCACTGATGTTTGGGAACTAATGCAATGCAAAGCAAAAAAAGCGAAATTTGGGTTGGCATGTTTATGCTGCTGGCGCTGGTGGCGATGCTGTTTCTCTGCCTGCGCGTCGCGAATCTTAAGTCGCTCGGCACGCAGCCGACTTGGCAGCTCTATGCCACCTTCGATAATATCGGCGGCCTGAAAGTCAGCTCGCCGGTTAAAATCGGCGGGGTGGTGATTGGCCGCGTCACCGATATCTCTCTCGAACCGAAAATCCTGCTGCCGCGCGTTACTATGGCGATCAGCGATGAGTACACCGATAAAATTTCCGACACCAGTTCGTTGGCGATCCGCACGCAAGGCTTACTCGGCGAACAGTTTTTAGCGTTGAATTTAGGCTTTAACGATCCTGAGCTAGGCTCGGCAATGCTGAAAGACGGCGATACGCTCCGCGATACTAAGTCGGCTATCGTGCTTGAAGATTTGATTGGTCAATTTCTATATAAGAGCGGCAGCGACAGTAAAAAAAAACGACATGAATAACAAGGATCCGCAGGGCGCCGACAGCGCGACTGCGAACCCGGCCCAACCCTGAGAGGTAAAAATGATGTTTAAACGTTTCCTGATGATTGCCATGCTGGTCGTCGCGCCGCTGACTACGGCGAACGCCACCGATCAATCCAATCCCTATAAGCTGATGAATGAAGCGGCGGCGAAGACCTTCACACGTCTGAAAAACGAGCAGCCGAAAATCAAGCAGAACCCCAACTACCTGCGCGATGTGGTGCGTCAGGAGCTGCTGCACTATGTGCAGATCAAGTACGCTGGCGCGTTAGCGCTGGGCCGCTACTACCATGAAGCGACGCCGGCCCAGCGCGACGCCTATTTCAGTGCCTTCGGCGACTACCTAGCGCAGGCTTACGGCCAGGCGCTGGCGCTCTATCACGGCCAGATCTATCAGATCCAGCCGATCCAGCCGCTGGGCGACGCGAAAATCGTCGCCATTCGCGTGACTATTATCGATCCTAACGGCCGCCCGCCGGTTCGCCTCGATTTCCAGTGGCGTAAGAACAACCAGACCGGAAACTGGCAGGCCTATGACATGGTGGCGGAAGGCGTCAGCATGATCACCACCAAACAGAATGAGTGGAGTGATTTGCTACGCAACAAAGGTATCGACGGCCTGACCGCCCAGCTCAAAACCTATGCGGCCCAGCCGATTACGCTGGATAAACAGTAACAATGCATGAGTCATTACACTGGCAGCGTGACGCCAGCACGCTGTCGATATACGGCGAACTGAACCGCGATACGCTGCTAGCGCTCTGGCAGCAGCGCGACACCCTGATCGACAAGGCGGAGACTATCGATGTCTCCGGTCTGGCGCGCGTCGATTCCGCTGGGCTGGCGCTACTGGTGCACCTGCGGGAGATTGCGCGAGCGCAGGGCATTACGCCGCGCTTTAGCGGCATCAGCGATAAGTTGCAGTCGCTAATTACGCTCTACAACCTACAGCAGATTATTGTTTCTGCGGATAAAAGCACCTGATTATTTTTCCTGCCCGTTAAGCCCCTGTTCCCCACAGGGATTTTGTATGTTTAAGAGTCTGCCGCTTTCCTCTAAGATATCACCCTTTATTATTCCAATTTAAGTAATGAGCAATGGAAAACAGTGAAATTCAGGCCGTGCTGATGAAAGCGCTGCCGCTGGACGAAGTCCATGTGATGAGCAACGACGGCAGCCACTTCCAGGTGATTGCCGTTGGTGAGATGTTCGGCGAGCTGAGCCGCGTGAAAAAACAGCAGGCTGTTTACGCGCCGCTGATGGAATATATCGCCGACAACCGCATTCATGCCGTCTCTATCAAAACCTACACTCCTACCGAATGGGCGCGCGACCGTAAAATTAACTGTTTCTGAACCATCTGCAGGAGGTGCTCGCCGCTGGCGAGCCTTACTGTCTTTAGTTAATGGAGAGCCGTGTTAATGGACAAATTTCGTGTGCAAGGCCCCACCTGTTTAAGTGGTGAAGTTACCATTTCCGGGGCGAAAAATGCCGCGCTGCCGATTCTGTTTGCTGCGTTGCTGGCTGAAGAGCCGGTCGAGATCCAGAATGTGCCGAAGCTGCGTGATATCGATACCACAGTGAAGCTGCTGAGCCAGCTGGGTGCGAAGGTTGAGCGTAACGGCTCCGTACACGTCGACGCCGGCCAAGTCGACATTTACTGCGCGCCGTACGAGCTGGTGAAAACCATGCGCGCCTCTATCTGGGCGCTGGGACCGTTGGTAACGCGCTTTGGTCAGGGACAGGTTTCGCTGCCGGGTGGCTGCGCCATCGGCGCGCGTCCGGTCGATATGCATATTACGGGCTTGGAGCAGCTGGGCGCGGAGATCAAGCTGGAAGGGGGCTACGTCAAGGCCACCGTCGACGGCCGTTTGAAAGGCGCGCATATCGTGATGGATAAAGTGAGCGTCGGCGCGACGGTCACCATCATGAGCGCGGCGACGCTGGCTACCGGCGTCACAATCATTGAGAACGCGGCGCGCGAGCCGGAGATTGTCGATACCGCCAACTTCCTGATCGCGCTGGGCTCGAAGATCAGCGGCGCAGGCAGCGATAAAATCACTATCGAAGGCGTCGAGCGCTTGGGCGGCGGCGTTTACCGCGTACTGCCGGATCGTATCGAAACCGGCACTTTCTTGGTGGCGGCGGCGATATCAGGCGGCAAAGTGCTGTGCCGCAATACCCAGCCGGACACGCTGGACGCCGTGCTGGCGAAGCTGCGCGACGCAGGCGCCGATATTGAAACCGGCGACGACTGGATCAGCTTGGATATGCATGGCAAGCGCCCGAAAGCGGTCAACGTGCGCACCGCGCCTTATCCTAGCTTCCCGACGGATATGCAGGCGCAGTTCACGCTGCTCAACCTAGTTGCCGAAGGCACGGGCGTGATCACCGAAACCATTTTCGAAAACCGTTTCATGCATATCCCGGAGCTGATCCGTATGGGCGCGCATGCGGAGATTGAGAGCAACACCGCCATTTGTCATGGCGTGGAAACGCTTTCCGGCGCGCAGGTGATGGCGACCGATCTGCGCGCGTCGGCGAGCCTAGTGCTGGCGGGCTGTATCGCTGAAGGCACGACGCTGGTAGACCGTATCTATCATATCGATCGCGGCTATGAGCATATTGAAGACAAGCTGAAGGCGATGGGCGCGCAGATTGAGCGCGCCAGCAGCGAGTAATTGCCGCCGCTAAAATTAAACCGGCCGCATTTTGCGCAGCTGGTTTTTTTCGCCTGAACACATCTCAAGCGCTGGCGTGATCCTGCTCGACCGCCTCTGGTTTCGCCAGCGATCGAATGCGCTTTTTACGGTCCAGTAGCAAACATGTGCGTTTGCGGATCGTAAAAAGAGACTTGGCCAGATCTCGGCGGGGTGACAGTCTTCAATCCTTTTTTGCATATCGCATTCTCCTTAGTTCCTTGGGTGAAATGTTTCCCATGCAGCCGGGAACCTTACGAGTTTCTCTTATCTGAAAACTTATGGAAATTTATAACAGAAAGTTTCCGTATCATTCCAGTAATTTTTGACTCAACTAGCTCAGCCAGAGGAAGTGCGCCCCATTACGCAAAAGCGCTGCAACAGATAAGATGCGTTTCGAAAAAAAGTGAAGCGGGCAGCGAGAAGCGGAGCTGAGCGCGCAGCTCCGCACGGGGATCAGAAGTCGCGCTGTACCGACATATGCGCCAAGGATTCCAGCGCGCTGCGCCAGGACGATTCCGGCAGGGCGTTAAGCGCCGCGATGGCTTTGTCCGCTTCCTGCTCGGCGCGCTTGCGTGTCCATTCCAGCGAGCCGCACTGCTGCATCGCGGCCAGCACTGGTTCAAACAGGTGACGGCCGTTGCCCTGTTTAATCGCTTCGCGGATCACCTTTGCCTGCTCCGGCGTACCGTTGTGCATTGCATGCAGCAGCGGCAGCGTCGGTTTCCCTTCGCTCAGATCGTCGCCGGTGTTTTTACCCAGTGTAGAGCCGTCAGCGCTGTAGTCGAGCAGATCGTCAATCAGCTGGAAAGCGGTGCCGAGAAAGCGTCCATAATCCTGCATCGCTTTTTCCTGCGCCGGCGTTGCCTCTGCGAGAATGGCGGAGGCCTGCGACGCCGCCTCGAACAGACGCGCGGTTTTGCTGTAGATCACGCGCATGTAGTTTTCTTCAGTGATGTCGGGATCATTGACGTTCATCAGCTGCAGCACTTCGCCTTCAGCGATTACGTTCACCGCTTCTGACATCAGCGCTAGGATGCGCAGTGAACCCATGCTGGTCATTATCTGGAAAGCGCGGGTATAGATAAAATCGCCGACCAGCACGCTGGCGGCGTTGCCGAACGCTGTGTTCGCGGTCGCTTTGCCGCGACGCATATCGGATTCATCCACGACGTCGTCATGCAGCAGCGTGGCGATGTGGATAAATTCGATCAGCGCCGCGTTAGTAACATGCAAATCGCCCTGATAGCCCAGCGCGCGTGCAGAGAGCACGGCGATCATAGGACGTATGCGCTTGCCGCCACCGCTGATGATGTAATAGCCAAGCTGATTGATCAGCGAGACTTCGGAATTCAGCTGGTCGAGGATGGTCTGGTTGACGGCCGCCATATCCTGCGCGGTTAATTCATTAATTTGTTCTAAGTTCATTCGTCTGTTCAGCTTTGACTCGTCTCAACGGCTTATGGTACGTGCTTTAACCAGCCTAAGTTTAATTAATCTGTTACTGATTGTACTTGAATTTTCCGGACAAGAAACTTTTGCGATCGGCCTGTGTTTTTTTTCTGCAAGAGAGCGCAAAGTGCACTTGTCTTCTGCTGGAGATTTGCGTAGGATTCACATCCTAATTGTGAATATTTATCGCGCCGCCTGATGAACGAAAAGGCAGGCGCAGAAGCGGAGTTTTATATGTACGCGGTTTTCCAAAGTGGTGGTAAACTACACCGAGTAAGCGAAGGTCAAACCGTTCGCTTGGAAAAGCTGGACATCGCAACCGGTGAAAATATTGAGTTTGACCAAGTGCTTATGATCTCAAATGGCAAAGACGTAAAAATTGGCGCGCCACTGGTTTCGGGCGGCGTGATCAAAGCTGAAATCATTGCGCATGGTCGTGGTGAGAAAGTTAAGATCGTTAAGTTTCGTCGTCGTAAGCACTACCGTAAGCAGGCTGGCCACCGTCAGTGGTTCACTGATGTGAAAATTACTGGCATCAGCGCTTAGGAGGAGATCTGACAAATGGCACATAAAAAGGCTGGTGGCTCGACTCGTAACGGTCGTGACTCCAACGCAAAACGTCTGGGTGTAAAATGTTTCGGTGGCGAAACTGTTCTGGCAGGTAGCATTATCGTTCGTCAGCGTGGCACTAAATTCCACGCCGGTAACAACGTAGGCTGTGGTCGTGACCACACTCTGTTCGCTACCGCAGACGGCAAAGTAAAATTCGAAGTAAAAGGTCCGAACAACCGTAAATACATCAGCATCGTTGCTGAGTAAGGTTGTGGTGACGCAGACAGAGACTGTCTGAACGCACGAATAAAAGCCCCGTAGCCATTGCGGGGCTTTTTACATTCTGCGACCTGTCGCTCTGTATTGCTGTACACTTTATGTACGCCTGATGTAAACCAATCCTGATTTATTCGCCGTCGCTCAGCGCAGACAGACCCGTCTGCCGCGCTGCTGCAGCGTGCGGACGATTGTGTGACGGAGAAAGAAAATGAAGTTTGTTGATGAAGCGACAATCCTAGTGGTTGCCGGCGATGGCGGTAATGGCTGCGTCAGCTTCCGCCGTGAAAAATATATTCCGAAAGGCGGCCCGGACGGCGGCGATGGCGGCGACGGCGGCGACGTCTATCTGCTGGCTGACGAAAACTTGAATACCCTGATTGACTATCGCTTCGAGAAATCCTTCTGCGCTGAGCGCGGTCAGAACGGCCAGAGCTGCGACTGTACCGGCAAGCGCGGTCAGGACATTATCGTTAAGGTGCCGGTCGGCACGCGCGTAATCGATCAGGGCACCGGCGAAACGCTGGGTGACATGACACGTCACGAGCAGAAGCTGATGGTCGCCAAAGGCGGCTGGCACGGTCTAGGCAACACGCGCTTCAAATCCTCGGTAAACCGTACCCCGCGTCAGAAAACTATGGGTACGCTTGGCGAGAAGCGCGATTTGCAGCTGGAGCTGATGCTGCTGGCCGACGTCGGCATGCTGGGCCTGCCGAACGCCGGTAAATCGACCTTTATCCGCGCCGTCTCGGCAGCCAAGCCGAAAGTGGCGGAATATCCGTTTACCACTCTGGTGCCGAGCCTGGGTGTGGTGCGCATGGATAGCGAGCAGAGCTTTATGGTCGCAGACATTCCTGGTCTGATTGAGGGCGCCGCTGAAGGCGCGGGACTAGGTATTCGCTTCCTGAAACACCTTGAGCGCTGCCGCGTGCTGCTGCACCTCATTGACATCGCGCCGATCGACGAGTCCGATCCAGTGGAAAACGCGTGCATTATTCTCGGCGAGCTGGAGAAATACAGCGACAAGTTGTTCAACAAGCCACGCTGGCTGGTGTTCAACAAAGTTGACCTGATCTGCGAAGAAGAAGCGCAGGCGCGCGCTAAAGCGATTGCCGAGGCGCTGTGCTGGGAACAGAAATATTATCTGATTTCCGCAGCCAGCCATCAGGGCGTGCAGGATCTCTGCTGGGACGTGATGAGCTTCATCAACGCCAACCCGAAAGAAGCGGAAGAAGAGGAGAAAAACCCGAAAAAGTCGCGTTCATGTGGGATGACTACCAGCGTGAAGCGATGGAAAGCGTGGTCGAAGAAGAAGACGAAGAGTGGGATGATGACTTGGACGAAGATGACGACGAAGGCGTTGAAATCATCTACCAGCGTTAATGCCGCAAGAAAGGGATAGCGAAAGCCATTACCTCAGCACCGCCACCGGTCAGGCGCGACGAGCAGCAGAGCTAGCCGTGCTCGTTGCAGATCTCAATCTGCCACACCTGATTGCGTGAGTCGATATACAGCGGGCGGCAGATGCTGCATACTTCGCCGCTGGAGACTGCGCGATGATGGCTGGCGTTCACCTCAGTGCCTACCGCGCTTTTGCCCTCTTCGGTGCAGAGGTAGCCGGCAATCGAACCCATCGACTCCGCCAGAACCACCGACGCCCCGCCGTGCAGCAAGCCGAATGGCTGGTGAGTGCGCGCGACCAGCATCGCTGCCTCCAAATAATCGTCGCCGATAGTGGTAAAGCGGATGCTGATATGCGCCACAGTGAGTGCTCGCTGGTGGCGTTTAGCGCGTCGAGGTTGGTTCGCGTTTCCACATCGCCATCGGTAGGCTCCTAGTGTCGCGAAGCCGTTAACCACGATATCCTGCAGCACAACATGGTTGTGGCGAGATCCGAGATGAGCAACAGTACGTTATGGACGATCTCCTGCGGGACGATCTCCTGCGGTGTGGCGATCTTACGCAGCAGGATCCCCAGTTTGTACTACCCCGAGAAGCCGTCGATCATCTCCTGCTCGGCGGTCGGCGTATGCCACAGGCTGCGTTGCATCTCGGTATCGGTCAAGCCGGGCGAGACGATGTTACAGCGTACACCGTAGGGCGGCATCTCTAGGCCAACCGGTCAGGGCAAGGTTGCGCAGCGCCGCTTTTGACGCGCCGCAAGCGGACATGCCGGTACGCGGCGCGTGCGCCGAGTTCGAGGCGACGGTAACGATTGCGCCCGCGCACTGCGCACTGCTGACGGAAAATCGCCAACGTCTGCTGGAACATGTTGAAGGCGCTGCCGCCGTTGGTCGCTAGGCACGCCTGGGAATCCGCGAAAGAAATCTCGTCGGTGGCTCCGATGCGCACAATTCCCGTGCCGTTCACCAGCACGTCAAGACGCGGCGGCTGCGTTAGCAGAGGCCCGCACAGGCTTTTCACCTGCTCGGGATCGGCCACGTCCAGTGTATGACAGGCGAAAGAGTAGTCCTGATCGTGAAAGCGTAGGTCGAAGCCCTGCACCTGTGCATCCGCTGCGTGAAACGCCAGCGAGGTGTAGTAGCCGATGCCTTGGCCTAGCGCCGGTCATCCTGACATGCTTACCGCTGAAGTCGAAAGTGTGGCTTATTGCGCAGACTCCCCGTGACAGCAGTGCCCACTAGCCTTCGATGGTAGAATTTTTCGCTAGGCTGACTAAATCGATATCGTCGTGCACCTGACACCAGCGCGCCGCCGGTGCGATTACGCACACCGAGTCGAGTCAGGTTCTCATCATCTTCCAGCAGCAGCAGGATCAGCACGCGCAGATCGTCATTGCTGAGCGGCAGCGGCATCATATCGGCGGTCATCACCACCTTACCGCTGCAGCCGGCGGTGTAGGTCAGCGCCATCATATGCTCCTCACGGCCAAAGTCCGCCAGCGCATCGGCCACCATAAAGGGCTGGATATTGCGCATAAAGGCGTCGGTGGCGATGGTCAGACAGCCGATGTGGGCATAAACGTCGGTGATGAGCGCCTCATCTCCTGTAGGATCGACTCCAGCGGCGAGTGCACGAAGGCGCTGTAGCGCCACTTGGTCAGCACCTGATCCTTATCGTTAGGGGTCAGCGTATCCACGATCTTCTGCTGATCGGGTTGTTTGTTGAGGCTTGGCCCCCAAATGTCGTTCAGCAGCGCGCGATCCTCAGCAGCGATCTTCTTGCCGTCGCGGTTGATCTGATCTTTTTCGCGACCCTGCACTGTAATGTAGTCCCGCTCGTTAATCTCGATCAGATCCCATGAACAGTAAAAACTCTTGGCGCCGAAGCTGGCCGCGTTGTGCACCGGGCTTTTATAGTAGCCGGGAAAGCTGTAAGGGCCGCGCGTCATTAGGCGGCCGATATGGCGCCGGTCGGCAGCGGTTCGCCGTTCTCGTCCGCCACCCACACCTCATCGTGGGGCGAAATTGGACGGCCCTGAATGGTGAGAATGGTTTTTTCATCGTCGTCGAGACGGGTGTAGTTCACTAGGCTTTTCGCCATGCCGAGCACTTGATGCAGCTGGCAATTAATCTCGCACTGAATGCGCGCCGCCGACCTGAATACGCTGCAGCGACGCCAGCGCCTGATTGCTGCCCCACTCGTTAATCGCCTGCAGCCAGAGGCTGACAGCAGATGGCCCCATGCCAGTGTCGGTCACGCGGTGCTTTTTAATCAGCACAAAACAGTTCGTCGCGCTGGGATCTTCGGCCACAATAACCTAGCAGCCCGCATAGAAGACGCAGAGCGCGCTAGGCGAACTCATGGCAAAGTTATGCAGCGCGGGCAGGGCGATCAGGTATCGCGTGTCGGCAGTGACCGCACATATCTTATCGCTGGCTCGGATGCTTTAGTAGTAATCGTTATGGGTGCGCGGGATCAGCTTTGGTGTGCCAGTGCTGCCGCCGGAGAGCTAGAAAAACGCTACTTCGCTGGCAGCAGTCGGCGTCGGCTGGAAATCGCCCGCCGCAGCGATCGGCGATCAGCCGCGCAGGCTCGATCTGCGCGGCGTAGGTCTGCAGCTCGGTGCGCTAGTGGCTGAACAGTACGTAGACCGAGGCGCCGCCCAGCTTAAACAGGGCGAAGACGGTGACGTAGAAATCGGCAACGTTGCTAAGCTGCACCAGCACGGTATCGCCGTTTTTCAACCCGCGGCGCTGTAGCACGGCGGCTAGGTTGTCGCTGCGCTGTGCCAGATCGTCTGGCCAGCGGTGATAAGGGATCGACATGGTATTTCCTTTTATTGCAGTCCAAAAGCGCGCAGCATGGTGTCGAGTTTGACACCGGTCTTGCGCCATTCTGACTCCGGTTGTGAGTCCGCTACAATGCTCGCGCCGGCGAATAGGCGCACCTGCGCGCCGTGCACTGTGCCGCAGCGGATGGTCACGACTCATTCGCCGTTGCTCTGCTCGTCGCACCAGCCGACGATGCCGCTGAACAGCTGTCGGTCAAATAGCTTTAGCGTCTGGATCAGCTGCTGGGCGCGCTTGTGCGGGAAACTGCTCAGCGCTGGCGTCGGATAGAGCAAACAGGCGATCGACAGCGCGTTCTTTCTCGTCGGGCACTTCGCCGTCGATCTGCGTCGCCAGATGCCACAGCGTGGCGGTGGTCAGCAACGAAGGTGTGGTGGGCACTGACAGCAGGCGGCTACGTGGCTGCAGCACATCGCGTCGGTCACCAGTTTGTGCTCGTGACGATCTTTCGTTGACTGCATAAGGGCGTCCCCCGGCGGCTTTATCGCGCTGCACTTAGGCGTTGGCGAGTTGGGCGGGTAGGAGCTGAAATCGCGTACCTGCTTGCGCAGCATCAGTTCCGGGCTGGTGCCGATTAGCTATCCGACCTGCGGTAGATGGAAGTGATAAGTATTGGGATTTTGCGCCACGATGTACTGCATCAGCGCGACAATATCCACCGGCTGTTCCGTCACGATATCCATCAGGCGCGACAGCACTGCTTTATCCAGCTCGCCACGCTGAGTGGAGGCGACGGCTTGCGCTACTATGGCGGTAAAAACATCGTTCTCTGGCACGGTGGCACGACCCGACGTACCTGCGGCAACGGGGCTGCGAGGCTGGCAGCGCAGCCTGCAGATCGGCGCGGTTAAAGGTCTGATGCGATTCAGGGATAAACAGCGCAGCGGGCTGCGTCACGTCGAATGGGATGGCGCGCAATGCCCTCTTTTTTCGCTGCCGCAAAGTGGCGCCGCAGCTGCTGTTGAAAATCGCCGGTCAGCGCGTCGCCATCGGTCACCGGGGCGGTACGGTGGTGTAGCAGCCTTGCATAGTGATACTGCGCCACGGTGATGTGAAGATAAATCCCCGACAGAGCACGGAGAAATCCTGCAGCAGGGGATTTTCAAACGTCAACGTTTCCAACATAATTTTCACTTATAAATGATGAGATAACTAATTATTATCATTGGTATGATAGCCCTGTAACCTGCGTTGACTATGCTGGAGTGTCAATAAATTCGCGGCGTTCAGCGTGCGCGCCGAGCGTTATTTAGAGAAATTGCGGGGCGATCTCTTACAGCAAAAGGTGGACGGAATCTTATGATTAAGCGGAATTTTCTGAAGGTTGCCGCGCTGGCGCTCGCCACCTTCCTCGCAACCCTCACGCGCGCGCCGAAGGCAGCTGCGCACGCTGCAAAGTGCCAACGGCAACGTGACGCTGCAAAAGGCGCCGCAGCGCATCTTCTCGACCAGTGTTACCTGACCGGTTCGCTGCTGGCGATCGACGCACCGGTGATCACCAGCGGCGCGACCGCGCCGGGCAGCCGACTGGCGGAAGAGCAGAGCTTTTTCCGCCAGTGGTAAGATATCGCAAAGCGCAAACAGCTCAAGCGCCTCTATATCGGCGAGCCGAGCGCCGAAGCGCCCGATCTGATTATTGTTAGCGCCACCGGCAACGATGATCACGCTATCAAGCTGGTGGATCAGCTCTTGGCCACCGCGCCGCCGCTGGTGGTAAACTATGAAGATAAAAGCTGGCAGCAGCTGGTGACGCTGCTTGGCGAGGCGACCGGTCATGAGGCGGACGCGGTGGCGCGCGTGAAAGCGTTCGATGCGCAGGAAGCGGCGCTGAAGCAGAAAATCGCGCTGCCGCCGCAGCCGGTCTCCGCCATGGTACTTAACGGCGGTACTTAACGGCGGTGGCCGCGCGGTGAATTTGTGGACCAGCGAATCGGCGCAGGGCAAGCTGCTGGAGCAGCTCGGCTTTACGCTCGCCGTGCCGCCCGCGAACCTGCAGCAGACGCACAGTATGGGCCAGCGCAAAGATATTAGATATGTTGCGGCTCGACTACTACAGCGCCAGTCATCTGCTGGCGCGTCTGGAACAGCTGTTCGTTAAATTATAACTCTTCTTCCGCTAGCACCAGACCGCCGATAGCGGGCGAGCGGGTTAACTGCTGGCTTCTGCACCGGAACGGTAATCGCCAGTATACCGAGGGTAACGATAGAGATAAAGCGGGCGATAAAGACGGCGCGAAAAGTGGGATGGGTCTTGAGCAGGCTGAGATCGATTAGATGGGAGGTTTTGTTCATTTGTTCGCCTTTTGCTGCGGTTTTCCTAGTTATGGTCGAGACTAATCATCGTAACATACAAAAATACGAATAATTAAAGATAATAAGTGTCATTATCAAATTGACGCGCTAGATGTGTCAGTGAACAGTGAAGGTTCGGAACGTTATGTGCCAACTGACCGCAATAGCCGCCCTAGGGGTGCTGCTGTTGCTCTTGATCGGCTTGGCGCCAAATCGATCGCCATCCATGATCTCTCTCTTGCTTGCCCTGACCACCCACTGCGGCAGCGCCGACTGCGTTATTGTGCGCGAAGCGCGTCTGCTGGCGGGCGCCGGCTTCGCCTTCGGCAGCGCGCTGGGCGTCAGCGGCGCGATTTTTCAGTCGCTGCTGCGCAACCCGTTCGGCAGTCCCGATATTCTCGGCTTTAATACCGGCGCCTACAGCGACGTGCTAGTGGCGTTAGTACTGTTTCATCAAAGCAGCAAAATAGTGACGCTGGCGGCGCTGCTGGGCGGAGTGCTCACCGCAGGCGTGGTCTGCTTTTTGCTTGGCGCAACGGCATAGAGCCTTTCAGGCTTATTATGTCGCCATCAGCAGGCGCGTGCTGCTGATGGCGCTTAACAGATGGCTGATAATCAGCGCCTCGGTGGAGGCAGCGCTCAGTGCGGGACTGTGGAGCGCCGGCTCGCTCAACGGCATTACCTAGGCGAAAACGGTGCAGGTGATCGCTGTGCTGCTGGCGGCGGGCTACGCGGCGCAGCATCTTTTCCTGACTTTCCAGCTGCCGATCAGCGTGATTACCGTCAGCCTTGGCGGCCTTATATCTGATTGCTCTACTGGTTCGGGAGGTGCAGCCTCAATGAGAGAGAAGAGTGCACGCTTGAAATCGATGCTGCTGCGCGTACTGAGCCGGCTGGCGCCGCCGCTGAAAGGGCAGGTGCTGCTCGACGGCGAGGTGATTTCGCGTCTCTCCACCAAAGAGGTGGCGCGGCGTCTCAGTCTGCTGCCGCAAAGCTCGCAGGCGCCGTCGGGCATCAGCGTCAGCGAGCTGGTGGCATGCAGGCGTTATCCGCATCAGTCGCTGTTCGGCCGCTGGCGCGACGAAGATGAGGCGGCGGTGCCGCAGACGATGCAGGCGACTGGCGTGGTGGATATCGCCGCGCAGCCGGTGGATCAGCTTTCCGGCGGTTAGGGCTAGCGCGTCTGGGTCGCTATAGTGCTGGCGCCGCTGACGCCGCCGCTGCTGGACGAACCCACAACTTGGCTAGATATTACTCGTCAAATTGAGCTGCTGGAGCTGATACAGGACTTAATCATCAGCATCGCCGCACGCTGGGGTGGTGCACGATCTCAATCAGGCATACCGCTGCGCCACACACTACTTGATTGCGATGTGCAACGGCCAGATTGTCGCTGAGGGCAGGCCGTCCGAGATCGTCACGCCGGAATTGATTGAGGCGGTTTACGGGCTGCGCTGCATTACCGTCGAGGATCCGGTAGCACATACGCGGATGATTGTGTCGCTGGGACGCGCCCGCACTTCTGTAGAATCAGGCAAATTTTGCAGCAATTGCTGAAACTGCGGGCCGATCTGTTCGAACATGCGCGTTGATATAATCTCAACGTGGGCGCGAGCCAGCGGCCGTACCGGTTAGCTTCCATCGCATCAAATACCGCCTCCAGCCCTTCTCCCACTTGCTAACGCTGCGCCGCGACAAACTGCTCGCGCTCGCGGATCGCCGGATCCAGCTGATTCTTGCTGCGCTTCTCATCCCAGTTCTGCGTCTCTGTCAGCCAAGTGTCAAGCAGGCCGAGAAACGCTACCTCTTCGCCTAGCGCTTCCAGCCGCGCGGCGATACCCTGCGCTAAGGTTACTAGCTGAGAAAATAGTAGGGTCTCTGCGGCTGCTGCTTACGCAGCGTAGCGAGATGCGCATCGCACACCCCATCGAGATGTGCCTCCTGATTGAGCGGACTGCTGGCGTCGGGCGACTGAATGCCGATGACTGACCAGCGCGCGTCTAGATAGCGCTGCAGAATGCTGAACTGCTAGGCGAAGCCCGACATGGAAGCAGAACAGCGTCGGTCCGCTGCCACTACGCAGCGGTAGTACCGCCTCGAACCCGGAGGTTTGCGCCCCTGCGCATCGCTTTGCAGCGCCGCTTGCCGCAAGCCGGGCAGCGCATGGTCGATTTCGTTCAGCTCGATACGCTAGTCGCAGATCTTCAGCTGATCGTCTTCGTGGCCCAGATATTCCACCGTGCCGTTCACCAGTCAGCGTGCCACGTCGTCGGTGCGGCACATACGCGTGCCGTTGCCGTAGGGATCGGCGACAAAGCGGCTGGCGGTGAGATCTGGGCGATCGGGATAGCCGTGCGCTAGCTAAACGCCAGTGAGATAGAGTCGCCCGCGACGCTTGGCGGAACCGGCTGCAGGCGCGCGTCGAGGATGCGCAGGCGCGTGTTACAGACCGGGAAGCCGATCGGCACACTGGCGCCGTCCACCGCTGCTAGCTCCGGGCCGAAGGCTGGATAGTAGTTGACGTCTACCGCGGCTTCCGTCGGGCCATAGAGATTATGCAGCGGCGCCTAGTCAGGGCTTCCCATTAGCGCGACAGATCGGCCGGCAGCGCTTCGCCGCGTGCGAGGCGACGAACGCCGCTAGCATAGAGGAAATAAAGTGGATGGTTGGTGACGCGATAGCGCGCAAAAAGCTACTACAGTGCGTCAGAATCGCGGTGTGCCTCCGACGGCGACATCACCAGCTGCGCGCCTGTCAGCGGCGGCCAGAAAAACTCCCACACTGAGATGCCGAAACTGCTGAGGGGTCTTTTGCAGCACCCCGTTGTCGGCGCCGAGCGGATAGATCGCCTGCATCCATAGCAAACGGTCAACGATCGCTTCATGACCGACCAGCACGCCCTTTGGCCGACCGGTCGAGCCAGAAGTATAGATAATATAAGCGCCATCCTGCGGGCAAAGCGCCTGCGTCAGTGCGCTTTCAGCCACCTCAGACAGAAGCCTGTCGGGCTACCGGCAACAGCGCGGTGAAGCGCGTCGCCAGCTCAGGACTGGTGATCAGTGTTTTCGGTGCGGCGTCCTCTAGAGCATCATCTGTAAACGATCGTCGGGATAGCCGGTATCGAGCGGCAGATAGGCCGCGCCGCTGCTGACGATCGCCTTTAGCGCCAGCGAGAGAAAGATCGATCGCGGCAGCGCCACGGCGACGATATCGCCGTGCTGCAGGCGCTGAGCGGCTGGTCAGGACGGTAGCCGAACGTTATATTCAGCGTATCGGCATCCTGCATCCCGCATCCCGGCGGCAATCGCTTTGCTCAGCAGCTCGCCGCGCAGTTCGACAAAGTGAGTGACCGCATAGGCTTTAGCCTGTTTCGATAGCTGATCGGCCATCCAGATACCGGGCTATGCCGCTACCAAAGGCAATATTTTCTGGTTGGTATCAAGTGGGTTCATCAGGATCTCAGACACGGTCACTCCGGTTCGCGGTCCGGCGAGCGGGGCGAATGATGCGCCAGTTCGTGTTGGGCCAGCTCATGCATGCCGCCTGCGGCTGCGGGCTGAAGACGCTGTGCCAGCCGGCGGGCAGGGCGCGAAACACGGTTCAGAGGCTGTACTGCTGCTTATTCCGCAGCACGAAACAATCCTGCTACGGATCGTCGAAGCGATTAGGTTACATATCGGTCTCCTGCCCGCAATAGTCGGGTTAGCTAGGCGATTTACAGAAGATGTTGCCACATTGGTTTCAGTCCGTTGAGCAGGCCGCCGCTCCAGCAGAGCGCGTCGTGACCGCCGTCGACCCGATGGAAAATGACCTGATGATCTATCTGCGGACAGGTCCTATTGGAGTTGTTGGTTTGCTTTTAAAATCAGATGCTCGTGGCGTCCCGCTTCCAGATAGAAGAACGACGGCGAGAGACGTTAGTTGCCCTGCTGCAGCTGCTGTATTAGCCTGCCGTTAGGCTCTCCGCGCGCCGCTGGCAGTGGTCATAAATCCCGCCAAGTTGTAGACGCCCTGCAGCGAGCCGGTTTTCGCCGAGACTGCCTGCCTCATGCAGACCGCCGCAATACTGCAGCGTACTGTCATGGCCTGCTAAGAGATGTAGTCCATCGTCGCGTCGTTCTTCGCAATGTATTGCAGCACCTGCATCAGGGTATCCGGCGTGATCAGATCGTGGCGCGACAGGCGCGAACTATCCACCTGAATGCTGTTTCCTAAATCGATATTCGCTTTTTCGCGCGTGATGCGACGAATGGCGTCCGATCCGGCCCGGAAGGTGCTTGGCGAGGTCACCTGCGTCTGGCGCATTAGGTGGCTCTGCTGCATTAGGTAGCCGCTGTAATCAATCTCGGCTTGGCGCAGCTCCTGCTTAGAATTTCCGCCGGCCTAGGCGGCGTCGTCCTGCACGGCGAACGCTAACGGCAGCGGCTCCGCGCGCTGGCGCATGCAGCCGGTGAGCGTGTAGCGGTTGAGAGCGCCCGGCACCACGTCCAGCTCGCAATGTTATCCTTCTCGGCTATTGCGGCCGATGGTGTGCACTTGGCTGAACATATAAGCGGGATAGTAAGAGGCGATGCTCACAAAAGCGGTGTCGCCCGGCGTATTGGCGCTGTAGAGCGAAACGGAAAAGCAGTTTTTATCCACGTCAGATCGTTTCACGGCCAGCCCGGCGCCATGTTATGGGTGGCGAACATCGATGTGCCATCACTAGGTTGCCTTTGATATGGGTGACGCCCTGTTTCTTCAGCGCGGCGACCATATTTCGCAGATCTTAGCGGCTTAGCGTCGGGTCGCCGGCGAAACGCGCCACCAGATCACCGTTTAGCGTGCCGTGATGGCGTCTTTGGTTTCCAGCGTGGTCTGGAAGCGATAGTCGCCGCCCAGCTCCAGCAGCTCCGCCAGTGCGGTGATAACCTTCATGATGCTGGCGGGCAACGCCATCTGCTTAACGTGATAGTCGATTATCAGGGTGCGGGCGCCCATTTTCTGCACCATCAACGCCAGATTGGCACATCTGGCAAATACTGCATGTATTCATCAACGGACGCTGCTTGTGCCCGCAGCATAAATGCACAGGTTAGTCCGGTAACAAGTCTTAGTCCGGTAACAAGTCGTGAAAATCGTATAATCTCGCAGTAACTGGCAGGTAAAGCCGTCAATACTGCGTCCCGCAGCGGTATAGCGGTATAAAGTAAACGATGACCCATAGGGAACTCTAGGGTAAAATACGTATCAAGATGTAAAATCACTTTCTGGCTTGGAACCTTTTCCGGGTCAGGATTCTTTTATTTGCAAAACGAGGGTCAGACCCGGCAGAACCGGTTTTTCTGTGGACACTGGTCAGGACAACGTTGTTAAAACAGGAAAGAGAGCGAGGAGCTTAAATGAATCAGATTCCGATGACGTTAAGGGGCGCCGAGAAGCTGCGCGAAGAGCTGAACGAACTGAAAACCGTGAAGCGCCCGTGCATCATCGCCTCAATCGCCGAAGCGCGCGAGTACGGCGATCTTAAAGAGAATGCGGAGTATCACGCCGCACGTGAAGAGCAGGGGTTTTGCGAAGGCCGTATCCAAGAGATCGAAGCCAAGCTCTCTAACGCGCAGGTTATCGACGTCACCTCCATGCCGAACACCGGCCGCGTGATTTTCGGCGCGACCGTGACCGTGTTGAATACCGAGACCTACGAAGAGTCGACCTATCACATCGTGGGCGACGACGAAGCGGATTTTAAGCAAAATCTGATTTCGGTTAACTCGCCGATGGCACGTGGCTTGGTAGGTAAAGATGCGAATGATTTGACCGTCATCAAAACTCCGGCCGGTGACGTTGAGTACGAAATTCTTAAAGTGGAATACCTTTAAGAGAGAGCTACGCTTTGAAAAGCGTTACAGCTTAATGTAAAGAATGGAAAAGGCCGCGATGCGGCCTTTCAACCCATGCGGGAGCATGGCACTTTCTCTGGTCGGTTTCCTAGCGTGCGCGTCAGCGCGGCAGAGAAATCTTGGTCTCTCTACAAGGGCGATACAAGCGTCTTACCGATAACCTGCACGTTGCTGGCTTTGGTTTCACGCACGATAGCCTCAACGATCAGCTGTTTCGTTTCACGGTCTTCCGAAGCGATTTTCACCTTAATCAGTTCGTGATATTCCAGCGCGGATTTGATTTCGGCCAGCACGCCTTCGGTCAGGCCGTTACCGCCCAGCATAACTACGGGTTTCAGTGGATGGGCGAGGCCTTTCAGGTGCTGTTTTTGTTTGGTACTTAGATTCATCGTATTTTTTGCTTACTGAGGGATTGAAAACAGTTCATTCTACCGCCATCTCGGGGTTATCACCAAATCAACGCAACCCATTGCGGGCAGGTTTATCGCTGCAATGACGATTTAGTTGAGAAAATTATGACGGGTAAAAAGCGTTCGGCCAGCTCCAGCCGCTGGTTACAGGAACACTTTAGCGATAAATATGTGCTTCAGGCACAGAAAAAAGGGTTGCGTTCGCGCGCTTGGTTTAAACTTGATGAAATACAACAAGGTGACAAGCTTTTCAAACCCGGTATGACCGTGGTAGATCTAGGAGCGGCACCAGGCAGCTGGTCACAATATGTGGTGCAGCAAATCGGCTCGTCGGGGTGCATTATCGCCTGCGACATTTTGCCCATGGATCCTATCGTCGGCGTCGATTTCCTTCAGGGCGATTTCCGTGAAGAATCGGTGATCAAGGCGCTGCTTGAGCACGTAGGAGATCAAAAAGTTCAGGTGGTCATGTCGGATATGGCGCCCAATATGAGCGGGACGCCGGCAGTGGATATTCCTCGGTCGGTGTATTTGGTTGAACTGGCGCTGGAAATGTGTCGGGATATCTTGGCGCCAGGCGGCAGTTTTGTAGTGAAAGTGTTTCAGGGAGATGGCTTTGATGAATACCTGCGGGAAATTCGCTCCCTATTTACGAAAGTGAAAATTCGTAAGCCGGACGCTTCGCCATCACTTTCGCGCGAAGTGTACATTGTGGCGACAGGGCGCAAACTATAGCCCAATTGATGAAGTTGCAGCCGACCAGCCGCGATTCCATGTAAGAAGGATATATAGTACCCTACGCTGTCTGTTAACACCGTTGTAATATGAGGTTAATCCCTTGAGTGACATGGCGAAAAACCTGATTCTCTGGTTAGTCATCGCGGTCGTGCTGATGTCAGTATTTCAGAGCTTTGGGCCCAGCGAGTCGAATGGCCGTAGGGTTGATTATTCAACCTTTCTGTCGGAAGTGAACCAAGATCAGGTCCGCGAGACACGTATTAACGGGCGTGAGATTAATGTAATCAAGAAAGACAGTAATAAATACACGACCTACATTCCTGTCAATGATCCCAAGTTACTCGATAACCTGTTGACCAAAAATGTCAAAGTAGTTGGCGAACCGCCGGAAGAGCCGAGCCTGCTGGCTTCGATCTTCATATCTTGGTTCCCGATGCTACTGCTGATTGGCGTTTGGATCTTCTTTATGCGTCAGATGCAGGGCGGCGGGGGCAAAGGCGCGATGTCCTTTGGCAAGAGCAAGGCCCGCATGCTGACGGAAGATCAGATTAAAACTACCTTCGCCGATGTTGCAGGCTGCGACGAAGCGAAAGAGGAAGTGGGCGAGCTGGTCGAGTATCTGCGCGAGCCGAGCCGTTTCCAGAAGCTGGGCGGTAAAATTCCGAAAGGCGTGCTGATGGTAGGCCCGCCAGGTACCGGTAAAACCCTGCTGGCGAAAGCCATTGCGGGTGAAGCCAAAGTGCCGTTCTTTACCATCTCCGGTTCCGACTTCGTGGAAATGTTCGTCGGCGTCGGCGCATCTCGCGTGCGCGACATGTTCGAACAGGCGAAGAAAGCCGCGCCCTGCATCATCTTTATCGATGAGATCGACGCCGTCGGTCGTCAGCGCGGCGCCGGCTTAGGCGGCGGTCACGACGAACGTGAGCAGACCCTGAACCAGATGCTGGTGGAGATGGATGGTTTTGAAGGCAACGAAGGCATTATCGTTATTGCCGCAACCAACCGCCCAGACGTTCTCGACCCGGCGCTGCTGCGTCCAGGCCGCTTTGACCGTCAGGTCGTGGTCGGTCTGCCAGACGTGCGCGGCCGTGAGCAGATCCTGAAAGTGCACATGCGCCGCGTACCGCTGGCGACCGATATCGAGGTAGGCATTATCGCGCGCGGTACGCCGGGCTTTTCCGGCGCGGATCTCGCTAATCTAGTGAACGAAGCGGCGCTGTTCGCCGCGCGCGGCACCAAGCGCGTGGTGTCGATGGTGGAATTCGAGAAAGCGAAAGACAAAATCATGATGGGCGCGGAACGTCGCTCTATGGTTATGACGGAAGTGCAGAAAGAATCGACTGCCTACCACGAAGCGGGCCACGCCATTATCGGACGTCTGGTGCCGGAACACGATCCGGTGCACAAGGTAACGATTATTCCGCGCGGCCGTGCGCTGGGCGTGACCTTCTTCCTGCCGGAAGGCGATGCGATCAGCGCTAGCCGTCAGAAGTTGGAAAGCCAGATATCGACCCTGTACGGCGGCCGTCTGGCTGAGGAGATCATCTACGGTGCGGAACACGTTTCCACCGGCGCCTCTAACGACATCAAAGTGGCCACTAATCTAGCGCGCAATATGGTGACGCAGTGGGGCTTCTCAGAAAAACTGGGTCCGTTGCTGTATGCGGAAGAAGAGGGCGAAGTGTTTCTGGGCCGCTCTGTAGCGAAAGCGAAACACATGTCCGACGAAACCGCGCGCATTATCGACCAGGAAGTTAAGCACCTGATCGACAGCAACTACCAGCGCGCCCGCCGCATTCTGGGCGATAACATGGACATCCTTCACGCGATGAAAGACGCACTGATGAAGTATGAAACCATCGACGCGCCGCAGATCGACGACCTGATGGCGCGCCGTGAAGTACGTCCGCCGGCAGGCTGGGAAGATCCGGGCAGTAACTCCGACAGCAACGACACGCCGAAGGCGCCACGCCCTGTCGATGAGCCGCACACCACGAATCCTGGCAACACCATGTCGGAGCAGTTCGACAAATAACAGGGTTTCACCCTTGCAAAAACCCCGGACCAGCCGGGGTTTTTTACATCCGTAGAGGAGATTTCTCCCATGAAGTTGTACGCCCGTGATGCCCATCTCCATCTCTCTTTTCCCCATGTGATGGGTATTTTGAATATCACGCCGGACTCCTTCTCCGATGGAGGAAAACATAACTCGCTGGTAGAAGCGCTCACTCATACCAATGAGATGATCAACGCAGGCGCCACCATTATCGACGTCGGCGGCGAGTCGACCCGACCAGGCGCGGACGAGGTCAGCGTCGACGAAGAGCTGTCGCGCGTTATCCCGGTAGTGGAGGCGATTGCGCAACGCTTCGAGGTATGGATTTCTGTCGATACCTCCAAAGCTGAGGTGATTCGTGAGTCGGCGCGAGCCGGCGCTCACATCATTAACGATATCCGTTCGCTTTCAGCGCCTGGCGCGCTTGAAGCGGCGGCGGAGGTCGACCTGCCGGTTTGCCTGATGCATATGCAGGGCGAGCCGCGTACCATGCAGCAGGCGCCCGAATATCAAAATATGGTAAGCGAAGTGGACGCTTACTTCGCAGATCAGATTGCGCGCTGCGAGGCCAGAGGCATTAAAAAAGCGAATCTACTACTCGACCCTGGCTTCGGTTTCGGTAAGAATCTCAACCACAACTATGACCTGCTGGCCCACCTCAGCCATTTTCACCATTTTGCGCTGCCACTGCTGGTGGGCATGTCGCGTAAATCTATGATTGGTCAGCTGTTGAATGTCGGGCCGTTGCAGCGCCTGACCGGCAGCCTAACCTGTGCGGTGATCGCCGCGATGCAGGGCGTGCAGATCATTCGTGTACATGACGTTAAAGAGACGGTCGAAGCGATGCGCGTTGTCGAAGCGATACGGAGAGCAAAAGGATCATTAAGACATGAGCAATCGTAAATATTTCGGTACAGATGGCATTCGCGGCAAGGTCGGAGAAACGCCGATCACCCCTGATTTCGTACTAAAGCTGGGCTCGGCGGCGGGCAAGGTGCTGGCGCGCCACGGCTCCAGAAAGGTGCTGATCGGCAAAGACACTCGTATCTCCGGCTATATGCTGGAGTCGGCGTTGGAAGCGGGCCTAGCGGCAGCGGGTCTCTCAGCCGCTTTTACCGGTCCGATGCCGACGCCTGCCATCGCCTATCTAACGCGCACCTTCCGCGCCGAAGCGGGCATCGTTATCTCTGCGTCGCACAACCCGTTTGACGACAACGGTATTAAATTTTTCTCCGCCGAGGGCACCAAGCTGCCGGACGAGGTAGAAGAGGCGATTGAGCTGGAGATGGAGAAGCCGCTGACCTGCATCGAATCCGCCGAGCTGGGCCGCGCCAGCCGTATCGTCGACGCCGCGGGCCGCTACATCGAGTTCTGCAAGGGCACCTTCCCGAGCGAGCTGAGCCTGAACGGCCTGAAAATCGTGGTCGACTGCGCCAACGGCGCCACCTACCACATCGCACCCAATGTGCTGCGCGAACTGGGCGCTACCGTTATCGACATCGCGACGCAGCCTGACGGCATGAATATCAATAAAGAGTGCGGTGCGACCGACCTGCGTATGCTGCAGCAGCGCGTGCTGGCGGAGAAGGCCGACCTAGGGCTGGCTTACGACGGCGACGGCGACCGCATCATGATGGTCGACCACCTCGGCGCAAAAGTTGACGGCGATCAGATCCTTTATATCATCGCGCGCGAAGGGCTGCGTCAGGGCCAGCTGCGCGGCGGCGTAGTTGGCACGCTGATGAGCAATATGGGGTTGGAGCTGGCGCTGAAGCAGCTCGGCATTCCTTTTGCGCGCGCCAAAGTGGGCGACCGCTACGTGCTAGAGAAGATGCAGGAGAATAAGTGGCGTCTCGGAGCGGAAAACTCCGGCCACGTTATCCTGCTGGATAAAACCACCACCGGTGACGGCATTGTGGCAAGTTTGCAAGTGCTCACTGCAATCGTACGCAACCATATGAGTCTGCACGACCTGTGCAGCGGAATGAAGATGCTGCCGCAGGTGCTAGTCAACGTACGCTTTAGCGGCGAAGGCGACCCGTTAGAAGAGGATGCCGTGAAAAGCGTGACGGCGGAGGTCGAGAAAACCTTGGCGGGGCGCGGCCGCGTGCTGCTGCGTAAATCGGGTACCGAGCCGCTGCTCCGCGTGATGGTCGAGGGCGAAAACGAAGCCCAGGTAACCGAGCTGGCGCACTGTATCGCTGAACAGGTAAAAGCGGTTTAAGACGCTAACGGTGGCAGTTTTTACGCCGATCCGCTGTTAAAATCATCATGATGCCGCTTTTTTCCACGGTCAGTTGCGCTAGCGAAAATTGCGCTTGCAGAAGGCAACGCCTTTGGTTAATATTTAAACTCGCTTCTGATGTGTAATGATGACACTGCCATCTATACTGGCTGAAGCTTAACTGTACGGTTATTGCGCAAGGAAACAGGTTGATTATGTACGGAGCTCTTTTAGTTATTTTCCTTATTGTGGCCATCTCCCTCGTCGGTCTAATTATGCTGCAGCAAGGTAAAGGCGCTGATATGGGAGCCTCATTCGGTGCAGGCGCATCCGCAACGCTGTTCGGTTCTACGGGTTCAGGTAACTTCATGACTCGTATAACCAGCGTTCTCGCGGCACTGTTCTTCATCATCAGCCTAGTTCTAGGTAACCTGAACATCAATAAGACTTCGAAGGGAAGCGAGTGGGAAAATCTGTCTGCGCCGGCTGAGTCAACGCAATTGACTCAGCCAGCACAACCGGCCGCGCCGGATAACGATATCCCTAAATAAGTTCGTTATGCTTGCGACTCGACAGATTCAAGTCGCGGTCTGAACAGTGCCGAGGTGGTGGAATTGGTAGACACGCTACCTTGAGGTGGTAGTGCCCGATTGGGCTTACGGGTTCAAGTCCCGTCCTTGGTACTAAATCTGAGTTTTTACTTGCAAAAAAACGCAAGATAGGCGTAACATTCGTGTCACGTTTTCGGACGCGGGGTGGAGCAGCTTGGTAGCTCGTCGGGCTCATAACCCGAAGGTCGTCGGTTCAAATCCGGTCCCCGCAACCACTTTTCCTTAGAGTTCTTTTTCAAATATACTGTGTGCATCGACGGGCGCATTCATTATAGCGAGTTTTGAAAAAAATTCTTCTGGACGGTGCCGAGCCACATAGCGGCGTATAGGGTCCAGTCACAAAAAGCCCCCGAATTTTCGGGGTTTTTTGTTATTAGGAAATCGCAACACTGGGCTATTAAGCCCTTTTTTTATGTCTTGGGGGTGGACTTGTCTACATTAGAGCAAAAATTGACAGAGTTGGTATTAGCTCCGGTAGAAGCGCTCGGCTATGAACTGGTCGGTATTGAATTCGTTCGTGGTCGCACATCAACCCTGCGCATCTATATTGATAGTGAAGATGGCATCAATGTTGATGATTGCGTGGATGTCAGCCACCAGGTAAGCGCAGTGCTGGATATGGAAGATCCTATCACCGTGGCTTACAACCTTGAAGTCTCCTCACCGGGACTAGATCGCCCGATGTTTACCGCAGAACACTATGTGCGGTATACCGGCGAAGAAGTCAGCTTGGTCCTGAGCATAGCGGTAAAGAACCGTCGCAAATGGCAGGGCATCATCAAGTCGGTCGACCGCAAGATGGTGACGGTGACCGCTGAGGGTAAAGATGAGGTGTTCGCGCTGAGAAATATTCAGAAAGCCAACCTAGTCCCCCACTTTTAAAAGTCCGGATTGAGGCTAACCAGGATGAACAAAGAGATCTTAGCTGTTGTAGAAGCCGTTTCTAACGAAAAAGCCCTGCCACGTGAGAAAATCTTCGAAGTGCTGGAGAGCGCGCTGGCAACTGCAACCAAGAAGAAGTACGAGCAAGAGATTGACGTTCGCGTCAGCATCGACCGTAAAAGCGGCGACTTTGATACCTTCCGTCGTTGGGAAATCGTAGAAGAAGTGACGCAGCCGACGCGCGAGATCACGCTGGAAGCAGCCCGCTTCGAGGATGAAGCGTTCAATCTGGGCGACTACGTCGAGGATCAGATCGAGTCGGTCACCTTCGACCGCATCACCACCCAGACGGCGAAGCAGGTTATCGTGCAGAAAGTGCGCGAAGCCGAGCGCGCGAGGGTGGTCGATCAGTTCCGCCAGCACGAAGGCAAAATCATCACCGGCGTGGTAAAGAAAGTGAATCGCGACAACATTACCTTGGATCTCGGCAGCAACGCCGAAGCGATGATTGTGCGTGAAGATATGCTGCCGCGTGAAAACTTCCGTCCGGGCGACCGCATCCGCGCCGTGCTCTATGCCGTTCGCCCCGAAGCGCGCGGCGCGCAGCTGTTCGTAACCCGCTCGAAGCCGGAAATGCTGATTGAGCTGTTCCGCATCGAGGTGCCAGAAATCGGCGAAGAGGTTATCAAAATCAAAGCGGCGGTTCGCGATCCCGGCTCCCGCGCTAAAATTGCGGTGAAAACCAACGACAAACGCATCGATCCGGTCGGCGCCTGCGTCGGCATGCGCGGCGCGCGCGTGCAGGCTGTCTCCAGCGAGCTGGGCGGCGAACGTATCGATGTCGTGCTGTGGGACGACAACCCGGCGCAGTTTGTGATTAACGCCATGGCTCCGGCCGACGTAGCGTCGATTGTGGTTGACGAAGATAACTACACTATGGATATCGCTGTTGAAGCCGGCAATCTGGCTCAGGCGATCGGCCGTAACGGCCAAAACGTGCGTCTGGCTTCCCAGCTGATTGGCTGGGAGCTGAACGTGATGACCGTCGATGATCTGCAGGCGAAACATCAGGCCGAAGCGCATGCTGCTATTGATATGTTTACTAAACATCTCGACATCGACGAAGAGTTCGCCACCGTACTGGTGGAAGAGGGCTTCTCTTTGCTGGAAGAGCTGGCATATGTACCGATCAACGAGCTGCTGGATGTTGATGGTCTAGACGAAGAAACAGTAGAAGCCCTGCGTGAACGAGCCAAAAATGCGTTAACCACCCTAGCGCTGGCGAAAGAAGAGAGCCTTGGTAATCAGGGGCCTGCTGAGGATCTTCTAAATCTCGACTGCCTAGATCGTACGCTGGCGTACCGCCTGGCAGCGAAAGGCGTTTGCACGCTGGAAGATCTCGCCGAGCAAGGTGTCGACGACTTGACGGATATTGAAGGGCTGAATGATGAGCAAGCCGGCGCGCTGATTATGGCCGCGCGAAATATCTGCTGGTTCGGCGATGACGTGTAATAACAGGAAGGAACAGCATGACAGATGTAACGTTAAAATCGCTGGCCGCTGAGATTCAGACCTCGATCGATCGCCTAGTTCAGCAATTCTCTGACGCAGGAATCCGCAAGTCGGAGAACGACTCGGTTACGCAGCAAGAGAAAGAAGCTTTACTGTCTCACCTCAATCGCGAGCATGGTCAGACTGGCTCAAGCAAGTTAACATTGCAGCGTAAGACACGCAGTACCTTGAATATTCAAGGCTCCGGGGGTAAAAGTAAATCGGTGCAGATCGAAGTCCGCAAAAAGCATACTTATGTAAAAGGTGATGCGGAAGCTGAACAGGCAGAAGCAGAAGCCCAGGCTCAGCGTGAAGCGGCAGAAAAGGCGCAACGCGAGGCGGAAGAACAAGCCCGTCGTGAAGCTGAAGAAAAAGCGCAACGTGATGCCGAAGAGAAAGCCAAGCGCGAAGCCGCTGAAAAGGCGAAGCGTGAAGCAGCGGAAAAAGAAAAAGTGACGAATCATCAAACCGACGATATGACCAAGGCTGCGCAGTCCGACAAAGCCCGTCGCGAAGCGGAAGCGGCTGAGCTGAAGCGTAAAGCGGAAGAAGAAGCCCGCCGTAAGCTGGAAGAGGACGTTCGCCGCGTCGCTGAAGAAGCGCGCCGCCTGGCTGAAGAGAAATCGGCTGAATGGGAAAAACCTGAGGAAGAAGATAAAGGCGACTATCACGTCACCACTTCGACTCATGCCCGCCAAGCAGAAGACGAAAACGACCGTCAAGTAGAAGCGGGTCGCTCGTGCGTGCGCACCACCGCTAAAGCGGCGCGTCCGGCGAAAAAAGGTAACAAGCATTCTGAAGCCAAAACCGATCGCGAAGAAGCGCGCGCGCAGATCCGCGGCGGGAAAGGCGGCAAGCATCGCAAACCGAGCGCTCTGCAGCAGGGCTTCAACAAGCTGCAGCAGTGCTTCAACAAGCCGGCGCAGGTTGTTAACCGCGACGTCATCATCGGCGAAACCATTACTGTAGCCGAACTGGCTAACAAAATGGCGGTGAAAGGTTCCCAGGTCATCAAAGCGATGATGAAGATAGGCGCGATGGCGACCATCAACCAGGTGATCGATCAGGAAACGGCTCAGTTGGTTGCGGAAGAGATGGGTCACAAAGTGATCCTACGCCGCGAGAACGAGCTAGAAGAAGCGGTAATGAGCGATCGCGACACCGATGCCGCGCAAGAATCTCGCGCGCCGGTCGTGACCATCATGGGCCACGTCGACCACGGTAAAACCTCGCTTCTGGACTACATCCGTTCGACCAAAGTCGCCTCTGGCGAAGCGGGCGGCATTACCCAGCATATCGGCGCATACCATGTCGAAACCGACAACGGCATGATCACCTTCCTCGATACCCCGGGCCACGCCGCGTTTACTGCGATGCGTGCGCGTGGTGCGCAGGCGACGGATATCGTTATCCTAGTGGTGGCTGCTGACGACGGCGTGATGCCGCAGACGATCGAAGCGATCCAGCACGCGAAAGCAGCCGGCGTGCCGGTCGTGGTCGCCGTCAACAAAATCGATAAGCCGGAAGCCGATCCGGATCGTGTGAAGAATGAACTGACCCACTACGGCATCATCCCGGAAGAGTGGGGCGGCGAAAACATGTTCATCAACGTCTCTGCGAAAGCCGGTAACGGCATCGATGACCTGCTGAACGCGATTCTGCTACAGGCGGAAGTGCTGGAGCTAACCGCTATCCGTGAAGGCATGGCGAGCGGCGTCGTGATCGAATCCTTTCTGGATAAAGGTCGTGGTCCGGTGGCAACTGTGCTGGTGCGCGAGGGTACGCTGAACAAAGGCGACATCGTGCTGTGCGGCTTCGAATATGGCCGTGTGCGTGCGATGCGTGACGAACTGGGCCGCGAAGTGCTGGAAGCGGGTCCGTCCATTCCGGTGGAAATCCTCGGTCTCTCCGGCGTGCCGGCAGCGGGCGACGAAGCGAATGTGGTGCGTGACGAGAAGAAAGCGCGTGAAGTCGCTCTCTATCGTCAGGGCAAGTTCCGCGAAGTGAAACTGGCGTGTCAGCAAAAGGCGAAGCTGGAGAACATGTTCGCCAACATGACCGAAGGCGAAGTCTCCGAACTGAACATCGTGCTGAAGTCCGATGTCCAGGGTTCCGTAGAAGCGATCTCCGATTCGCTGCTGAAACTCTCCACAGATGAAGTGAAGGTTAAGATTATCGGTTCGGGCGTCGGCGGGATCACGGAAACCGACGCAACGCTGGCTGCGGCCTCCAACGCCATCATCCTCGGCTTCAACGTGCGTGCCGATGCTTCTGCGCGTCGTATTATCGATGCTGAAAACGTCGACCTGCGTTACTACTCCGTCATATATAATCTGATCGACGAAGTGAAAGCGGCGATGAGCGGTATGCTGGCGCCGGAGTTCAAACAGCAGATTATCGGTCTGGCGGAAGTCCGTGACGTGTTCAAGTCACCGAAATTCGCCGCAATCGCGGGCTGTATGGTCACTGAAGGCAACATCAAGCGTCACAACCCAATCCGCGTCCTGCGCGACAACGTGGTTATCTATGAAGGCGGGCTGGAATCTCTGCGTCGCTTCAAAGATGACGTCAACGAAGTGCGTAACGGCATGGAGTGTGGTATCGGTGTGAAGAACTACAATGACATTCGCGTTGGCGACATGATCGAAGTGTTCGAAGTGATTGAAGTTAAGCGCACCATCGAATAAGCACTAAGCGATGTGTTGCAATTTGGGAGAGATGATTATGGCGAAAGAATTTGGCCGCCCACAGCGCGTGTCGCAGGAGCTGCAAAAAGAGATCGCCATCATTCTGCAGCGCGAGATTAAAGATCCGCGTCTCGGCGTGATGGTGACGGTGTCCGGCGTGGAAGTGTCGCGCGATCTCGCTTATGCCAAAGTATTTGTCACCTTCCTCAATGATCAGGAAGGGGATGCGGTTAAAAACGGTCTGAAGGCGCTGAAGGAGGCCTCCGGCTATATCCGTATCCTGCTCGGCAAGGCGATGCGTCTGCGTATCATGCCCGAGCTGACCTTCTTCTATGACAATTCGCTGATTGAAGGTATGCGCATGTCAAACTTGGTCTCCAACGTGATCCGGAACGATGTCAAGCGTCGCGGTGAAAACCCGGTGGAAGATGACAAGGAGGACTAATGAGTCGTCCTCGTCGTCGCGGTCGCGACGTCCACGGCGTGTTCCTGCTGGATAAACAGCAGGGCGCGTCGTCTAACGGTGTGCTGCAAAAAGTGAAGTGCCTGTTTAACGCCAATAAGGCGGGCCACACTGGCGCGCTCGATCCCCTGGCGACCGGCATGCTGCCGATTTGCCTAGGCGAAGCCACCAAGTTTTCTCAATATCTGCTCGACTCGGATAAGCATTATCGCGTTATCGCGCGCTTGGGCGAGCGCACCGACACCTCCGACGCTGACGGCAACCTGATCGACACCCGTCCGGTAACCTTTAGCCAGGCGGCGCTGGATGCGGCGCTGGAGAGTTTCCGCGGCGAAACGATGCAGGTGCCGACCATGTTTTCGGCGCTGAAGTATCAGGGGCGTAAGCTCTATAAGTACGCGCGCGAAGGCATTACTGTGCCGCGCGAGGCGCGTCCAATTATCGTCTTCGAGCTGCAGTTTATTCGCTGGGAAGGCAGTGAGCTGGAGCTGGAAATTCACGTTTCCAAAGGCACTTATATTCGCACCATTATCGACGATCTTGGCGAAAAGCTCGGCTGCGGCGCGCATGTCATTATGCTGCGTCGTTTGCAGGTGGCGCGCTACCCGATCGAGAAGATGATGAAGCTGGAACAGCTGCAGGCGATAGCGGCGACGGTCAACGCGACAGAAACGCTCGATTACGCGCCGCTCGACGCACTGCTGCTGCCGATGGACAGCCCGGCGGAAGATTTTCCCGTGGTGAATCTCTCCTCCGTCGTCGCCGTCTCGTTTAAGCAAGGCATGCCGGTTCAAGCCGCGGATGCGCCGCAGTGTGGGCTAGTGCGCGTCACCGAAGGCGAGACGCAAAAATTTATCGGCATAGCAGAAATTGCGGATGATGGACGTGTCGCGTCGCGTCGTCTGGTAGTGGAGTATCCCGCGTAACGTCGGCTTAACGTCCCATTTGCGTCGTTATCGGACGAAGAGTAGAATAAAGCCGCTTTCTTTAAAGAGCGGGTAGCTGAATTAGAGATCGGCACCCATACATTCATTTATTACTGGGGTTTATTATGTCTCTAAGTGTAGAAGCTAAAGCAGAGATCGTTGCCAAATACGGTCGTGGCGTTAACGACAGCGGTTCAACCGACGTTCAGGTTGCACTGCTGACTGCTCAGATTAACCATCTGCAGGGTCACTTCTCTGAGCACAAAAAGGACCACCACAGCCGTCGCGGTTTGCTGCGCATGGTATCTCAACGTCGTAAGCTGCTGGACTACCTGAAGCGTAAAGACGTTGCTCGTTACACCAGCCTGATTGAAAGCTTGGGTCTGCGTCGCTAAGTCTGAATAATCTGATCAAGGATGTAGTGCAGACACTTTGCAAAAAAACGCGTCTTGCGATTAGATTCGTGCGAGTTTCACGAAAAAGGGGCCTTTATGGCCCCTTTTTCGAGTAATGCGCAGCAATGCGGGCCAAACTTATGTATTGTTGCAGTGAGTGATCTTTGATTGCATAGGTTCGCACGGCTAATGAGAGGCTTTAACGCAGATTCGGTTAAAGGTTGTCATTAGTCGCGAGGATGCAGCTGAAGATCGGTAATCCATGGCACGCTAGAGAGGCGTTGCCCCGAAGTTAAGGAATTCATTTTGCTGAATCCGATCGTACGTCAATTCCAATATGGTCAGCATACCGTCACGCTGGAAACCGGCATGATGGCACGCCAAGCCACCGCAGCCGTTATGGCCAGTATGGACGACACCGCCGTATTCGTTACTGTTGTCGGCCAGAAGAAAGCCAAGCCAAGTCAGGACTTTTTCCCGCTGACCGTGAACTACCAGGAGCGTACCTACGCCGCTGGCCGTATCCCGGGCAGCTTCTTCCGTCGCGAAGGCCGTCCAAGCGAAGGCGAAACCCTGATTGCGCGTCTGATCGACCGCCCGATTCGTCCGCTGTTCCCAAAAGGGTTTGTGAACGAAGTACAGGTTATCGCTACCGTGGTCTCCGTTAATCCGCAGGTTAACCCGGATATCGTAGCGATGATCGGCGCATCCGCCGCGCTGGCGCTGTCAGGCCTGCCGTTCAACGGTCCAATCGGCGCTGCACGCGTTGGTTACATCAATGACCAGTTCATGCTGAACCCGACCGCTGACGAAATCAAACAGTCTTGTCTGGATCTGGTGGTTGCCGGTACGCAGAATACCGTGCTAATGGTGGAATCCGAAGCGGAAATCCTGACCGAAGATCAGATGCTGGGCGCAGTGGTGTTCGGCCAAGAGCAGCAGCAGGTTGTGATCGAAAACATCAATTCTCTGGTTACAGAAGCGGGCAAACCGCGCTGGGACTGGCAGCCTGAGCCGTCTAACGACGCGCTGATCACACGCGTTGCCGCGCTGGCAGAAGCACAGATCAGCGATGCTTACCGCATCACTGACAAGCAAGAGCGTTACACCCAAGTTGGCGTCATCAAAGACGAAACCATCGCTGCGCTGCTGGCAGAAGATGAGACGTTGGACGCCGCTGAAATCGGCGACATCGTACACAGCTTAGAAAAGAACGTGGTGCGTACCCGTATCCTGAATGGCGAACCGCGTATCGACGGTCGTGAAAAAGATATGATCCGTGGTCTGGACGTGCGCACCGGCGTACTGCCGCGCACGCACGGCTCCGCGCTGTTCACCCGCGGTGAAACGCAGGCGCTGGTCGCCGCGACGTTGGGTACCGCGCGCGACGCGCAAAACCTAGACGAGCTGATGGGCGAACGTACCGACAGCTTCCTGTTCCACTACAACTTCCCTCCATATTCTGTCGGCGAAACCGGCATGGTCGGCTCGCCGAAGCGTCGTGAAATCGGCCACGGTCGTCTGGCGAAGCGCGGCGTGCTGGCGGTGATGCCGAAGCAGGAAGAGTTCCCGTACACCGTTCGCGTTGTCTCTGAAATCACCGAATCCAACGGTTCTTCTTCTATGGCTTCCGTGTGCGGTGCGTCTCTAGCGCTGATGGATGCGGGCGTGCCGATCAAAGCGGCTATTGCCGGCATTGCAATGGGTCTGGTGAAAGAAGATGAGAAGTTCGTCGTGCTGTCCGATATCCTCGGCGACGAAGATCACCTCGGCGACATGGACTTCAAAGTAGCCGGTAGCCGCGAAGGCATCACCGCGCTGCAGATGGACATTAAAATCGAAGGCATCACCCGCGAAATCATGCAGGTTGCCCTGAATCAGGCCAAAGGTGCGCGTCTGCACATCTTGGGCGTGATGGAGCAGGCGATCAGCTCGCCACGTCAGGAAATCTCTGAGTTCGCGCCGCGCATTTACACCATCAAGATCAATTCAGACAAGATCAAAGATGTGATCGGTAAAGGCGGTTCTGTGATCCGTGCGCTGACTGAAGAGACTGGCACCACCATCGAGATCGAAGACGACGGCACCGTGAAAATCGCGGCGACCGACGGTCTGAAGGCGAAAGAGGCTATCCGTCGCATTGAAGAGATTATCGCCGAGATCGAAGTTGGCCGAGTCTACAGCGGTAAAGTCACGCGCATCGTCGACTTCGGCGCCTTCGTCACCATTAGCGGCGGCAAGGAAGGCCTGGTGCACATTTCTCAGATCGCGGACAAGCGCGTAGAGAAAGTGACCGACTACCTGCAGATGGGCCAAGAAGTGCCGGTTAAGGTGCTGGAAGTGGACCGTCAGGGCCGCGTCCGTCTGAGCATCAAAGAAGTGACAGAGTCTAAGCCGCAGGACGAAGACGCTGTTGTGACCAGTGCGCCAGACGCAGAGTAATTTCCTGTTTGCTTCTCCTTACCCCACAGCGGATAGGAGAGGCATTTGTGTCATAGCGAGGGTGGGAATCCTTGTGCACAGCAGCCGGATGACAGGAGCGTTATCCTAATGTTTGTATTCGGGAGTGGGAAATGAAGCCTTTTTTGCGCTGGTGTTTTGTTGCGACAGCTATCACGCTGGCGGGATGCAGCAACTCCAATTGGCGTAAGAACGAAGTTCTTGCAGTACCGCTACAGCCCACACTGCAGCACGAAGTAATTCTGGCGCGCATGGAACAAATTTTTGCCAGTCCCGCTCTGATCGATGATGAATGCGCACAGCTGTTATATGAGCGCGGAGTGTTGTATGATAGTCTTGGTTTGAGAGCACTGGCGCGGAACGATTTTTCGCAAGCGCTGTCTATCAGACCTGATATGCCGGAAGTGTTTAACTATCTCGGCATATATTTAACGCAGGCAGGCAATTTTGATGCTGCCTATGAAGCGTTTGATTCTGTGCTTGAGCTTGATCCAACTTACAACTATGCGCATTTAAACCGTGGTATCGCCCTCTATTACGGTGGTCGATACAAGTTAGCACAAGATGATCTGCTAGCGTTTTATCAAAACGATCCCAACGATCCTTTCCGCAGCCTGTGGCTCTATCTCGACGAACGTGAGATGGATGCAGACAAGGCGAAAGTAGCGCTGCAGCAGCGCTACGACAAAGTGACTCGTGATCAATGGGGATGGAACATTGTCGAATTCTACCTTGGCGACATTAGTGAAAGCACGCTGATGGAACGTCTCAAGGCAGACGCAACGGATAACACCTCGCTCGCTGAACATCTCAGTGAAACCAACTTCTATTTAGGTAAGTACTACCTATGTCTGGGGGAAAAGGACAACGCGAAAGTGCTGTTCAAACTGGCGTTGGCTAATAACGTCAATAACTTTGTTGAACACCGATACGCATTGTTAGAACTAGCGCAATTCGGCCAGACACAGGACGATTTATCAGAATCTTACCAGCAATAGCTGACGAACTTTTATTGCCTGCATTACCCGTCAAGTTATCATCTTCCGGGATGAGGGCTTTTCTGTTCGTCGAAACTTCTAATTTGAGCCGGTTCACACTTTTTGATGAAAATGACTGAAAATTTTCACTACGAGTTATGTAGACTGGCCGCCGCAATCTAAGAGGCACGTTTACTACATGACTGATATTAAAACTAATTTTGCTGATTTTGGCCTGAACACCGACATCCTCGAATCACTGAACGGCATGGGCTATGTTAAGCCTTCTCCAATCCAGTCTGAGTGTATTCCTCACCTGCTGGCGGGCCGTGACGTACTGGGTATGGCGCAGACCGGTAGTGGTAAAACTGCGGCGTTCTCACTGCCGCTGTTAAACAACATTGATCCTACTCTTCGCGCACCGCAGATCTTGGTGCTGGCGCCGACCCGCGAACTGGCGGTTCAGGTTGCAGAAGCGATGACCGAATTCTCTAAACATATGCGTGGCGTCAACGTCATGGCCCTTTACGGCGGCCAGCGTTATGACGTGCAGCTGCGCGCGCTGCGTCAGGGCCCGCAAATCGTGGTGGGCACCCCGGGTCGTCTGCTCGACCACCTGAAACGCGGTACGCTGGATCTCTCCAACCTTGGTGGTCTAGTATTGGACGAAGCTGACGAAATGCTGCGTATGGGCTTCATCGAAGATGTTGAAACCATCATGGCACAGATCCCGGAAGGTCATCAGACTGCGCTATTCTCCGCTACCATGCCGGAAGCGATCCGTCGCATCACCAAACGTTTCATGAAAGATCCGCAGGAAGTGCGTATCCAGTCGAGCATTACGACGCGTCCGGACATCAGCCAGTCTTACTGGACGACGTACGGTCGTAAAACCGACGCCCTAGTACGTTTCTTGGAAGCGGAAGATTTTGAAGCTGCTATTATCTTCGTGCGTACGAAAAACGCAACGCTGGAAGTGGCTGAAGCGCTGGAGTGCAACGGTTATAACAGCGCCGCGCTGAACGGCGACATGAACCAGACGCTGCGCGAGCAAACTCTGGAGCGTCTGAAAGATGGCCGTCTCGATATCCTAATCGCTACCGACGTTGCAGCGCGTGGTCTGGACGTTGAGCGCATCAGCCTGGTCGTTAACTACGACATTCCACTGGATGCCGAGTCTTACGTACACCGTATCGGTCGTACCGGTCGTGCCGGTCGTGCTGGTCGTGCGATTCTGTTCGTCGAGAACCGCGAGCGTCGTCTGCTGCGCAAAATCGAGCGCACCATGAAGCTGACTATTCCAGAAGTGGAACTGCCGAACGCTGAACTGCTGAGCACCCGTCGTCTGGAGAAATTCGCCGGTCGCGTACAGCAGCAGCTGGAAGGCAGCGATCTGGACCAGTATCGCGCGCTGCTGGAGAAACTCTCTCTGCAGGACGATCTGAATATGGAAACGCTGGCCGCCGCGCTGCTGAAAATGGCGCAGGGCGAACGTCCGCTGATCGCACAGCCGGACGCGCCGCGTCCGCAGCGTCGCGAGTTCCGCGATCGCGACGATCATCCGTGTCGCGAACGTCGTGACGTCGGCGAAATGGAGCTGTACCGTATTGAAGTGGGTCGTGACGACGGAGTTGAAGTACGTCATATCGTTGGCGCTATTGCTAACGAAGGTGACATCAGCAGCCGCTACATCGGCAACATCAAGCTGTTCAGCACCCACTCGACTATCGAACTGCCGAAAGGCATGCCGGGCGATATCCTACAGCATTTCACCCGCACACGTATTCTCAACAAACCGATGAATATGCAGCTGCTGGGCGATACCCAGTCGCAGAGCGACTCACGCGGCGAACGTCGCGGCAGTGGCCGTAATTTCGGCGGCGAGCGTCGTAGTAGTGGCGGCAACCGTGAAGGCGATCGCGGTCCACGTCGCGAAAAGAGGGCGGCACAGCTGCACCGCGTCGTCGCGAGTTCTAATCAGCCTGACTGATTGATAAAAAGGGAAGCCCGAAGGCTTCCCTTTTTTGCCTTACGCGCCGCCCGCGGTAAGCATGCGTTCGCCGCTGATATAGGCGGCTTCTTCCGAGGCGAGAAACAGCGCTACCTGCGCCACGTCTTCCAGCAGCCCTAAACGCTCCAGCAGCGCTGCTTTGAGCGGCGGGTCGAGTTTTTTCGCCACCAGCAGCCCTTTCGTCATGATAATGCCCGGCGCCAGCGCGTTGACGCGAATATTGCGCGGTTCCAAGCCCGCGCGCCAGCCCCTGCGTGAGCATATAGATCGTGCCTTTAGTGGGTCGCCCAGAGCACCGATCCCGGCGTGCTTTGCTGGCTGTTGAGCGCGCTCAGGTTAATGATGCAGCCGCCATGCGCGGAAAAGCGGCGCGCCGCCTGCTGACAAACCAGCAGTGTGCCCAGCAGATTAACGTTGAGCTGCTGCTGCATCTCCAGCAGACTGAGGGCGCTAAACTCGCCGTGATGAAACTAGCCGGTGTTGTTGACTACAATATCGGGCGCGCCTGCAGCGCCTGCGCGGTATCGAACAGGTGCTCGACGTCCGTTTCGCGTGAGACATCGGCCTGCACCGCCACGCTGTCGCTGCTCAGCATGCGAATATCGCTGACAACGTCCGCCGCGCCGACTTCATCTTGGCGATAATTAACGATCACGCGCGCGTCAGCGGCGGCAAACGTTGTCGCTGACGCGCGCCGATGCCTTTGGATGCTGGAGAGATGACGGCGCAGTGCCGTCATGGTGCGCTGTTCGTCGCTTGGAGCGCGGCCCAGCCCTAAATCGATACGGCCGGGATAGAGCGAGGTTAGGCTACCGAACTGCTCGGCAATCACCAGCGGTGCGTGGTTCGGCAGCATGATGCCGCCCGATCCCAGATGCAGGGTAGTGGTGTTGGCCGCCAAGTAACCGATCAAAACCGACATCGCCGCGCTGGCGATGTCGGTCATATTATGGTGCTCTGCCAGCCAGTAGCGTTCATAGCCCAACGCTTCCGCCTAATAACGCACCAGTGATGTGTGAAACGCATCACGCGGGGTTAAGCCGTGAGGAGTCGGTGCCAGATCCAGCACGGGGGGGTTCTCAGACATGGGCACTCCAGTTGAGTATGGCGCAGGTGATGAATAATCTGCACCAATGAGTATTACGTAATAATGCCCATATTAAAACTGCTAACAAAGGCAGGCGGCTACCCTCTATGTGCCTTTCAGGATGACAGCAGCCCCATGCCGGCGACTTTACGCCAGTAGCCGTTGCAGTCTCGTTGCCCTTCGCCACCATTAGCGGCGACTGCCCCTCTTCGTTGGCGCGGAAGCGCGCGATCTCATCCAGTGTTGCGGCGATAGCCGCAGAATATCGACCCAGCCGCGCCATGCCGGCTAAGTTGTTGCCGAGGTTGTAGCAGTAGCCGCTCATGGTCTGAATGCCGTTCGGCAAAAACACCTGCTGCTTTCCTGCGAATGAACGCACCGCCCGTTAGGATAGTTGATACAGTAGGTCTGGCAGTCGTCTTTGGCGCGATTTCGGCGCGGGAGGTGAAGCAGCGCGCCGACAGCGCTAGCGGCAGGTAGCCGTAGCCCAGTCCTCGACCTCAAACCGGCTGTGAATTTTGCGCTCTTCGCTCTGCTACAGCCAGTCGCGCGATATCTCGACGGCATGCACTAGCGCATCATGCCCTCTTTCACCAGTAGTTGATCTGCCGACTATTGATCTCGGCTGCAGCGCGGCGGATGTGGCAGTATACCTGAAATTTTCTGCAGGGAGAGACGTACGCGTTCAAAAAGTCACGTGCTGAGTTAGTGAAAAATGCCACAAATTCATCGTGTTAACAGTGTATCTGACTCTATTTTCGGTCAAAAAGGTCCTGTTGCAACAACTCCTAAACTGGCAATTTCGCCATGCTTTAGCGGAAGGTGAGTTAGACTTTCTGCAGGCGCGCTATCTAAGCATTGAGATCGCCGATGTCAATTTACGCTGGATTACCACTACTGAAGAGGATCAGCTCAGGATCGTGCAGGATACAGAAGCGGACGTCTGGTTTCGCGGCAACGTTAACGATCTGCTACTAGTCGACGCCCGTAAAGCGGATCCCGATATGTTGTTTTTCCAGCGTCGTCTGGTGATCGAAGGCGACACGTAGCTGGGACTGGAGGTGAAAAACCTGATGGACGCTCGCTCTGGAACTCGAGGCCATGCCCACTGCGTTGCGCACGGGACTGCAGCAGCTGGCTGCGTTTATCGAAGCGTGAATGAAACAGGACGGGAAGGCCACACAGGCGCGCGCGGAAAGTGTATATTAATTCGCACAGAGCGGAAGCCGAGCTGGTTCAGCAGCTGTGAGAAGATGGTCTGCTGACGCTGGGCGTGGTGGCGACGGACGACGAAGGTGAGGTGCTGAGCTATGCTGCCTTCAGTCCGGTCACCTTACAGGGTAAAGACAGCAACTGGGTCGGCTTGGCGCCGCTAGCGGTAGATGAGAGCGTACGCGGACAAAAAATCGGCAAGCAGCTTACTGGCTGATGCGCCACCAGCCGCAGCTTCTGCTGTCGGCTGAGTTGCTTGATCCGATACTCCAGCCGCGCGCCGCATCCGCTCTGATGCTGCTCGACGCGTCGCGTCACGTTGGTGGAGATGCCGGTGTAGAGCACGTCCGCGACAGTCTAAACTATACTTAATCCCTGAACTTATACTGCCGCGCAGTGTAGCACGTCAGCAACGCGGCGGCTATCCGGCGATTTTTGCATGGAGCAAGCGATCATGTCTGACCATTCCCATCTGGTGCGTTACCTGAAAAACAAGCATGTGCTTTCTCTCTGCTGTCACGCCGGCAACGATCTTTGGTGCGCCAACTGTTTTTACGTGTTCGACGAGGCGCGCATGGCGTTCTGGCTGATGACCGAGGCCGATACGCGCCACGGCAGGCTGCTGCACGCCAGTCCGCAGATCGCGGGCACGGTCAACGGCCAGCCGAGAACCGTGCTGCTGATTAAAGGCGTGCAGTATCGCGGCACCATAGCGCTGCTCGGCGGCGAGGCGGAAGCGCAGGTGCGCAAGGTTTACCAGAAGCGTTTTCCGGTGGCGCGCAAGATTTCTGCGCCGCTGTGGGAGATCCGGCTGGAAGAGGTTAAGATGACCAATAACACGTTGGGATTCGGAAAAAAAATCAGCTGGCGACGGGAAGAAAGTGAAGTCCCTTTCCCCTGAGGGAAAGGGAACCGGGCGTTACGACGTCTGCAGAATACGCAGCGACTCGCGGTTAAAGGCGGGCAGATCCTCCGGCGTGCGGCTAGTGACCAGCCGATCGGCGTCCACGATCACCTCTTCGTCGTAAAAGTCGGCGCCGGCGTTGCGTAGATCGATGGCAATCGCCTTCACGCAGGTCATTTTGCGGCCGCGCACGCCGTTAGCGCTGATCAGGAGCTGCGGACCGTGGCAGATAGCGAAAATCGGCTTGCCGCTGGCGACGAACTCTTTGGTAAAGGCGACGAAACGGTCATCGCCGCGCAGCGAATCGGGCGAGTGGCCTCCGGGCAGCAGCAGCGCGTCGAATTTGGCCGGGCTGACCTCGTCAATGGCACAGTCGATCTTCACCTGCGCTTTACCCTGTTTGCCGATGACGGTTTTACCCGCCTCTTTCTCAATGGTCACCACCTCGAAACCCGCTTGTTTATAGGCGTCAGTAGGTAAGGTAAATTCTGAGTCTTCAAATTCATCGGTAATCAACACCGCAATCTTCTTGCTCATTTTTTCCCTCCTCATGATGGTTCGCGCACGATGCGCTTTCCCAGTGAATAGGTTAAGCTTGGTTGTTTGTGCTGAAAAAGCAAGCCGGACAGCAAAAGCTAACTATATTTCAGAGTAATGGCAATAGGTTAGAGGTTAGCGGGAGGCTGCATGCATCGTGTATTACTGACCGGCGCGACGGGACTCGTGGGGTCACATCTGCTGCGCCTGCTGATGGCGGATACGCGCGTGGATAAAATTATCGCGCCGACGCGTCGTCCGCTACCGCCGATGAATAAAGTAGTGAATCCAGTCGAAGCGGATCTTACCGATGTGCCGCAGCCGTTAAACCTCGCCATCGACAGCGTCTTTTGCTGTCTAGTAGGCACCACGCGAAAAGCTGCGGGCAGCAAAGAAGCGTTTCTGCATGTCTATTATACGCTGGTGGTGGATACCGGCCTGAACGGGCTGCGGCTGGGCGCAATGCAGACGGTGGCCGTCCAGCGCGCACGGTGCGAATCGCCACTCTCCTTTTTCCTATAACCGGGTAAAAGGCGAAAAGGCGAGATGGAGACGGCGCTGCGTCATCAGGGCTGGCCGCGCCTGACGCTGGTGCGTCCTTAGCTTCTACTGGGCGAGCGCACGCGCAAACGCGTCGGGGAAAGTCTGGTGGCGCCGCTATTTTTCGTGCTGTCCGGCAACTGGCGCGCGGTCTCGGTGCAGGCGATGGCAAAGTGTATGCACGAGCAGGCCTTCCGGTCAGGCGGCGAGCGCGTTGAAATTATCGAATCTGGGCAGATCCCGCGCTAGCCGAGCTCTTTGCTCAGGTCCCAGATAATCTGATTGCGACTGCCGCGCCACAGCAGCCTCGCATCTTTCTCCGACTCGATAAAGCGTCCGTCGATCAGCACATCAATATAGCCGAGCACCTTTCGCTGCGCGCGCTTAAGCTCTGCGCGATGATGGCCGGTCCAGAGCTAGATATCTGTCCCCGGACACTCCCCGCGCACGCGTTTCACCAGCCGGCGAATATGCGGCACGTTATACAGATGCAGCGGATCGCCGCCGCTCAGCGAGAGTCCTGTAGATCGGCGCTCGTGCTCTAGGGTGAAAGGCGCGCCGGCGTCGAGCCGCTAGGTGCTCTGGTTGTAGCAGCCGCGACACTGATGCTCGCATCCGGCCACGAACAGCGTGCAGCACGTGCCCGGGCCGTTAACGATGTCGATATCGTAGTAGTGATGAAAGCGCATCATCCCAGCGGTTCGCTCTCCAGATGTTTAACCCGTCGCTGCACCTCTTCCTGCTTGCCCACGTTGAACGGGACATGCGCGCGTCAGGGTTGCCGAGATAGCCGCAGACGCGGCGCGTTACCGAGACGCACGCCGGATCGTGGCGCCGCAGTTCAGGCAGGTAAAGCCGCGGCTGGTACAGCTAAACTCGTCGGTAAAGCCGCATTCATAGCATTCGTCGATCGGCGTATTGGTGCCGTAGTAGGGCACGCGATTGTAGCTGTAGTCCCATAAGTCTTCCAGTGCCTTAAGATTATGCTGCACGTTGGGGGACTAGCTGTAACAGATGAAGCCGCCGTTCGCCAACGGCGGATAGGCCGCCTCAAAGTCGATCTTGTCGTAGGGGTTCACTTTTTTCTCAATGTCGAGATGGAAGCTGTTGGTGTAGGAGCCTTTATCGGTGACGCCCAGCACCACGCCGAACTACGTGGCGTCGAGGCGGCAGAAGCCGTCGCAGAAGTTTTCGCTCGGCATGCTATAGAGGCTGAAGCCATAGCCAGTCTCCGCTTTCCAAGCGTCGACCGCGGCGTGCAGGCGCGAGACAATCTCGATCCCTTTGGCGCCCAGCGCGGGATCGTCATAGGGATGGCGCGCGCCGCCGCTCAGCGCGTTCAGGGTTTCATGCAGGATGATATAGCCCAGTGAAAGCGAGGCGCGGCCGATCGGCCCGACCTCGTTATTAGCATTGAGCCGCACGCCGCAGGCGCCCTCCATATAGAGGATCGGCGCCACGCACGCTTTGGTTTTCTCCAGCCGCGCGTCTAGCAGCGTCCAGAAGCGCGCCTCCAGTGCGATGCACGGCAGATTAAGGCTGATGAGACGCCAAGATTGTTGCGGCCGTCGTGGATTTCGACGCCGTTCTCTTCATAAACGCTGAGAAAGCTGCGGCAGCGCATTGGCGTTTTAAAGGAGTCGATAACCTTCACCACCTGGTCGTAAGTTAAGGATATCGGGATACATACGTTTGCTGGCGCACTCTAGCGCCAGCTGCTTAGCGTCTCTTCGACCGCGAACTGAATATCGCGGATATCCACCTCGGTGCGGTCGGTCAGTTTCTCGCTGACGTGGCAAGCGACCGTGGCGCACCACTGCTCATCCTCGACCTTGCTGCGCGGGCCGCTACGGCGACCGCCGCTTCGATTCTTACTGCATCAAACGCTGAACGACAGCTGTCGCGCTTTACCACTACCTTTGCTATGCTCTCTCTATCCGCTAAATATTGTGATATAAAGTATTTTAGCACTATATGTGGAATATGGAGATCAGAATAATATAATCGCTGCTGTTTTGGCCTGAAATAAATGAAGAGCGGGTCGTGGCGTAAAGCTAGGCAAAAGGAAAACAGTCGTCAAAAAGGTGCGCTGCGGGCGCAGCGCACACGGATGGTTAGCGGCGCAGGGCGATCGCTTCAATCTCAATCTTCACGTCTTTCGGCAGACGTGCCACTTCTACGCAGGAGCGCGCCGGGAAGCTGGCGTGATGCTTGGTGAAGAAGGCTTCGTAGGTCGCGTTGACGGTGGCGAAGTCGTTTAGATCTTTAACGAAAACCGTGGTTTTCACGATGTTGCCAACCTGCAGACCGGCCGCTTCGACGATCGCTTTCACGTTTTCCAGCGACTGACGCGCTTGGTCGGCGATGGCGTCCGGCACTGCGCCGGTAGCCGGATCGACAGGGATCTGACCGGAGGTGATGATTATATTGCCTAGATCGACACCCTGCACATAGGGACCGATCGCCGCTGGCGCTTTTTCAGTACTGATTTCGCGAGACATACTTGCTCCTTAAGAGTGACGCAGCGGCGGCGGTCGCCGCTGTCGGGAAATATCGCCCCATTATAGGGACGGGCAGGGCGATTACCAGTGACCGAGCACCACGTGGTGCGCGAAGGCCTTTTCACAGTATTTGCAGGTCAGCAGCACCTCATCGTCGCGCTTTTTCACCACAAAGCTGGAAAAAACCGGCTCGCTGCAGCTGATGCAGTTACCGTTTGGACAGGTCAGTACGCGCTCGATGCGCTCCGGCAGCGTCGGAGCGATTTTCGCCACCACTTTGTAATCGTCGATGCGGTTGACGGTGGCGTGCGGCGCATAAACCGCCAGCTGGTTGATTTGATCTTCGGTGAGAAAGGTATTCTCGATCTTGATCAGATCCTTGCGGCACATCTCGCCGGAAGGAAGGTTGAGGCCAATCGTAATGCGCTGGTCGGTTTCCGTCAGGCGAAACAGCGACAGCAGCTTAAACCCGACCTGCGCGGGAATATGATCAATGACTGTGCCGCGCTTGATCGCTTCTACCTGCAGTTTGTTATCATGAGTCATGGCAATTACTCCTTACAGATCCAGTTCGCTGTTGAGTACCAGCGCCAGCAGAGCCTGACGCGCGAAAATGCCGTTACCCGCCTGCTGGAAATACCAGGCATGCGGCGTTTTATCCACGTCGGTGGAGATCTCGTCCACGCGCGGCAGCGGATGTAGCACCCTCATATTGTTGCGCGCGCCGGCCAGATCCGCCGTGCGCAGGATAAACTGCGCTTTGACGTTGGCGTATTCCAATGGATCGAGACGCTCTTTCTGCACGCGCGTCATGTAGAGAATGTCGGCGTGCGGGATCACCGCTTCGATGCTGTCGTGGCGCGACCAGAAGATACCGCGCTCGTCCAGCGTGTCGGTGATGTAGGAGGGCATCGCCAGCGCGTCGGGCGCGATAAAGTAGAAGCGGTTGCCGTCGAACTTCGCAAGCGCTTGGGTCAGGGAGTGCACGGTGCGGCCATATTTCAGGTCGCCGACGATGGCGATGCTTAGATTGTCCAGCCGACTCTGCGTTTCGCGGATGGTAAAGAGGTCGAGCAGCGTCTGGGTCGGATGCTGGTTAGCGCCGTCGCCCGCGTTGAGTATCGGCACGCCGCCGGAAAACTCGGTGGCGAGCCGCGCCGCGCCCTCCTGCGGATGACGCATCACGATGGCGTCGACGTAGGTGCCGATAACGGAAATGGTATCTGCCAGCGTCTCGCCCTTCTTGCCGAGCGAGGTGTTACTGCCGTCAGCGAAGCCTACCACCGAGGCGCCCAGCCGGTGGATCGCCGTTTCAAACGACAGGCGTGTGCGCGTCGAGGCTTCAAAGAAGCAGCTGGCGATTACCTTGTGCTTCAGCAGCTCCGGCTGCGGATGCGCTTTCAGCTGCGCGGCGGTATGCAGCACCCGCTCCAGTTCGTCGCGGCTGAGATCGTTAATAGAAATGATATGCTTGCGATATAAAGGGTTAGCCATAGTTCACGTCTCTGCGCTGCTGAATTGCGGACAAAAAAAGCCCCTGCTTAAGGGGCTTTTCTAACGATCGGGTTGATGACGGAAAAAACAGGTGCGCTGCCTGCGTTCAGGCGTGATGTTGCGTGAATGTGTACACTGCGCTGTTGCATGCTGCCTCCGGCAAAGTCGGGCGCATTATACGCATCCGCCAGTTTGCATCAAGGTCAAGGGAAACGTTTACGGCGCGCGATGCGGCCTATGCTTGACTGAGCGTTGCCACCACCACCGCTTTAATAGCGTGCATGCGGTTTTCCGCCTGATCGAACACGATGCTGTGCTTCGACTCGAAGACATCGTCGCTCACTTCCATGCCATCTTGCAGGCCATACTGTTTCGCCATCTGGCGACCCAGCGTGGTCTGATCGTCATGAAACGCTGGTAGGCAGTGCAGGAACTTCACTTGCGGATTGCCGGTCAGCTGCAGCATCGCCTGATTCACCTGATAACCGCGCAACAGCGCGATGCGTTCTTCCCACAACGCTTTCGCCTCGCCCATTGAGACCCAGACGTCGGTATAGATAAAGTCCGCGCCCTTGACGCCTTCGGCGATATCTTCGGCCAGCGTAATCTTGCCGCCGGTGGCCTGCGCCGCCTGACGACACACCTTAACCAGCTCCTGTTCCGGCCAGCAGCCTTGTGGCGCCACCAGACGCAGATCCAGTCCGGTCACCGCCGCCGCTTCCAGCATGCTGTTGCCCATGTTGTTGCGCGCGTCGCCGACGTAGACCAGCGTCATTTCATTCAGCGCTTTGCCCGGCAGATGCTCCTGCATAGTGAGCAAATCGGCCAGCAGCTGGGTAGGATGAAACTCGGTGGTCAGGCCATTCCACACCGGCACGCCGGCATGTTCTGCTAGCGTCTCCACTAGCGCCTGGCCATCGCCGCGATACTGAATGCCGTCATACATGCGGCCCAGTACGCGCGCGGTATCTTTCATCGACTCTTTATGGCCGATCTGGCTGCCGCTCGGGCCGATCCAAGTGACGTTAGCGCCCTGATCGTATGCGGCGACTTCGAAAGAGCATCGGGTACGGGTCGAGTCTTTTTCGAAGATGAGCGCGATGTTTTTTCCTTTCAGGCGCTGGGTTTCGCTACCGCTTTTTTTAGCGCGTTTTAATTCAGCGGCGAGGTCGAGTAGGGAAATGATGTCGGCCGGGGTAAAATCGAGCAGTCGAAGGAAGTGGTGTTGAAAAAGGCGACTCATAACAGGCTCCAGTGCATCAATTCTTCTTATTGAATTAAAATTCAATATAATAGTATGAATATTCATTTTCAACCCTGGCGTAAAGAAACTTTCGCTTTTGAGTAGTGGCGCACCGAGCGGTGTGGGAAAATACTTGTTTATTACCGAACACTGAGAGGAATTCGCCATGGCATATGAAGCATTGCTAGAAGAGCAGCGTGAAGAGACGCATCAAATCATTAATGAGCTGCTGGAAGACGGCGGCGATCCCGACACGCTTTACACCGTTTGAACATCATCTCTCCTGCAAAACAACTTCGATTCGCTGGAGAAAGCCGCTGTCGATGCGTTCAAGCTGCGCTACGAGGTGACCGAGCCAGAAGAAGAGCTAGAGCTAGAGGATGGCACCACGGTGATATGCGTCAATATTCTCAGTGAATAGGCGCTGAAACCTGAGCTGATCGACGCACAGGTTGAGCAGTTGGTCAATCTGGTCGGTAAATACAACGTCGACTATAACGGCTGGGGCACCTACTTCGAAGATAGAAGATGAAGACGATGATGATGACGGCGACATTATTGAAGGTGACGAAGATACCGGCGTCCGCCACTGATTTTTCGGGCGAAGCCGCGCGCTCCGCCTTTCCGCTCTCAGCCCTAGAACCGACATGAACTACGCACCGCTGCTTGAACTCATCTATAAGTTTTTACTCTGTCGCACGCCGCAAGCTTGGATTGACGAGGCGCGCCAACCGGAAAACCTGACGCTGCTGCTGACCTACCATCTGGTCTGCGAGCTAAAAGCGGCGCAGACCGCCACTTGGCTGATCCGCAAATGTGTCGCCGACAAGCCGAGCGGCGAAGCGATCATCGCTTGGCTTAAGCCCCTACGAAGATTTTATTTTCCGCGAGCAGCCCGACAGCCAGTTTATTCATGACCATACATAAAAGCCTAATGAAAAGTATTGTCGTGCGCAACGAGCTGCCTTGGGCGGACGATCTGGTTGAGAAAATGGTGCTGCTGATTAAAGAGGAGCTGCACCATTTTTATCAGGTCTGGGAAATTATGCAGACGCGCGGTTCGCCCTATAACAAGATCACCTCCAGCCGCTACGCTAAAGGACTGCTACGGGAGATCACTACTCACGAGCCGGATACGCTGGCGGACAAGCTGATCTGTGGCGCCTATATCGAAGCGCGCTCCTGTGAGCGTTTCGCCAATCTGGATGCGGAGCTGAAGAAATTCTATATTTCGCTGCTGCGTTCGGAAGCGCATCACTATCAGGATCATTTAACGCTGGCGGTGCAGATCTCGCCGAAGGATATCGCGCCGCGCGTGCGTGCGGGCGATTGGCAAAGTGGAGGCGAAGCTGATTAGCGAGCCGGACGCGGAGCTGCGTTTCCACAGCGGCGTGCCGGCGTTCTGACAGCAAGAGCGCGGTTACAGCGCTTTCAGCGTTTTGTACTCGTAGTCGCCGTGGCCGGTGCAGCCAAGCGCGTTGTCGATGTGTTCGAAACCCAGCGACTCGTAAAGCTTAATGGCGTGCAGCGTCAGCTCGCGCACCATGCCGAAGCTGCCCATCTCCGGCAGGAAGTACATTTTCTGCAGTTCGCATATATCGGACACGCTGCAGGGGAGCGGGGCGATCCCGACGCTGCCTACGAATTTTCCCTGATGCTCCACAATCTAGTAGACGCTGTAGAGTTCGTACAGGTTACCGAGCTGCGGATCGGCCACGGTATGGCCTTTGTCGGCCGTCAGGCCGAACTCCGCGGAGACGGCGCGGATCACCTAGGCGATATAGGGATTGTCGGCGGCGCTGATGGGGCGCAGCGTCAGTGAAGGCCAGGTTTCAGAGATCATGGCGAAATAGCGTGGTTAAAATCGGTTAGACATTCACCAGAAATAGCATTCCCGTTAGGGAAAAGCAATATTCATCAACGTGCATAGAGGCATTTGTTAATTTTTTCTCGTATTTATTAAAAATATCGAAGAGCTTTTTCATCTCTTTATTATTTCAGATTTTATTAATATATGGGGATATTTAAAATGGATAGGCAGGCTGGATGTTTTTCCGCTTATTATCAATTTATCAATAACGCGTCTAGCTTGATTGCCGTACTCATTACCTCTCTGCTTTTTTACGCTTTTTCAATGACGCTACTTCTACCTTCTGGATTTTTCATCCTTTCAGAAGCGCAGAGTAAGAAAAAAAACAAAATTGAAAATAAGACACAATGAGGGATGTTGCGCTATAACCGCACTGACTGCGATGTTAGTTGCTTTTACGCTTCTCTTTCTAGAAGCCTGCTAGGCTCTGGATACTGATTGTTTCCGCTATCGCTGATGCTAATTGTCAATTATAAAATAAAACGACACAGGCAAAAGCATCGTCGCTATCTGATAGCACGATGCGAACAGATAAGAGGAGGAGGCACGGGAATAACGCTAAAAGTCAGGCGTGAAATTTTCTTGGAAAAGATGAGGACGAGTACATTTGTTATTAACATTTTCTACACTCTTTATGCATTAAAGGTCGCCGTTTCTTCAGTGCTGCCTCTTGCTTTTTTATTGCAAGGGGATATCTATTCCTTACATGAAAAACCGTGGGTGCAATATCTCATTTATAGTGGCAGTTTATATTCTGTTATTCATGCCAGCACTATTTTTCCTTCTGACAAACAGAGTCAAGGCACAGCATGGGTTCAAAGCCGTCATAGCTTTTTCCCCGGCTTTGGTGATTGCGGTTTTCACCCTCTTTTCCGTTCACCTTATACAAATTAATCAGCACTCGATTGAAATCGTTGGCATGGCATTGTGGCAGGAAAAGGTGTTCGTATTTAAAAAAGAGAGTTTTCCCAACTATTATTTTCCGCAGCATATCTGGGGAATGAGCAAAGTTATCGGTGCAGAGCGCCTGTTTGAAGGCATGGAGTTTTTTCAAACGGCGAAGTGCACCTCGTCTGTCCAAAACGTCTAAAAGTACTGCAGGAAACAGCATTAAAGAATAACGCTTTCACTTGGCAGACAGATGAAAAAGCGAAAACGGAGCTCACCGTCATGAGCCAGTACTGCCTGCTGGCGAAAAGTGAGCAGGTCCGCTCGGGTAGTCGCGCCCACGGCGCTCTATAAACCGACGAAAAGCTAATGAAGTGATTCTCCCGACGTTAACCAATAAAAACCCCGCGCCGATGCGCAGGGTTTTTTACGGACGCGGCCTTACATCAGAACGCCGCAATCACCGCTTGCTGTTCAATCAGTTTCGCCTTCGACTGCTCTAGCTCAGCGACGCGCTCACGCTCTTTCGCCACCACCGCTTCCGGCGCGCGTGAGACAAAGCCTTCGTTCGCCAGCTTGACCTGAATCTTCTCGATCTCGACGTCGAGCTTGCCCAGCTCTTTGGCCAGACGATCCAGCTCCGCCGCCTTGTCCACTAGGCCCGCCATCGGGATCAGCAGCTCGGCGTCTTCGACGATTTTGGTCATGGAAACTGGACCTTTCTCGCCCGCCGACAGAACAGTCAGTCTCTCCAGACGCGCTAGGCGCGACAGGAAGGTGCGGTTCGCTTCCACGCGGCGCAGCGCCGCTGGAGAGCAATCGCGCAGCAGCACGTCGAGCGGTTTGCTCAGGGCGATATTCATCTCGGCGCGAATATTACGCACTGCGACAATCGCCTGCTTCATCCATTCGATATCCGCCATCGCTTCCGCATCCTCTTTCGCCGCGTCGTACTGCGGAAAAGGCTGCAGCATAATAGTGTCGTCGCTGATGTTCTTCAGCACCTTCACTCGCTGCCAGATGGTCTCGGTGATAAACGGAATAATCGGGTGGGCGAGGCGCAGCAGCGCTTCCAACACCGTTACCAGCGTGTTGCGCGTGCCGCGCAGCTCCGCTTCGCTGCCGCTGTTTATCACCGGCTTGGTCAGCTCTAGATACCAGTCGCAGAACTGGTTCCAGGTGAAGTCATACAGCAGGTTGGCGGCGATATCGAAACGATAGCCGTCCAGCGCTTCGCGGTACGCTTTCACCGTGCTGTTGAGCTCAGCGAGGATCCAGCGATCCGCCAGCGACAGCGTCATTTCGCCGTCGTTCTGACCGCAATCCTGATCTTCGGTGTTCATCAACACGAAGCGGCTGGCGTTCCACAGCTTATTGCAGAAGTTGCGGTAGCCTTCCAGACGCTTCATATCCCAGTTGATGTCGCGGCCGGTTGATGCCAGCGCGGCTAGGGTAAAGCGCAGCGCGTCGGTGCCGGACGGCTCGATGCCGTCCGGGAACTGTTTCTCGGTGCGCTTGCGGATCTTCGCCGCCAGCTGCGGCTGCATCATATTGCCTGTACGCTTCTCCAGCAGATCCTCCAGCGAGATGCCGTTGACCATGTCCAGCGGGTCAATGACGTTGCCTTTGGATTTCGACATCTTCTGGCCTTCTTCGTCGCGGATAAGACCGGTCATATAGACGGTCTTGAACGGCACCTGTGGCTTGCCGTTCTTATCTTTGAGGAGGTGCATGGTCAGCATAATCATGCGGGCGATCCAGAAGAAGATAATGTCGAAGCCGCTCACCAGCACGCTGGTCGGGTGGAACTGACGCAGCGCTTCGGTGTTCTTCGGCCAGCCGAGGGTAGAGAAGGTCCATAGCCCAGAGGAAAACCAAGTGTCGAGCACATCGTCATCCTGACGCAGCGCCAAGTCTGTGCCTAAGTTGTTCTCGCTGCGCACTTCCTCTTCGCTGCGGCCGACATAGACGTTGCCGTCGTTGTCATACCACGCGGGAATACGGTGGCCCCACCACAGCTGGCGCGAGATACACCAGTCCTGAATGTCACGCATCCAGGAGAAGTACATGTTTTCATACTGCTTCGGCACGAACTGGATATCGCCGTTCTCGACCGCTTCGACCGCGATTTTCGCCAGCGGCGCGGTACACACGTACCACTGATCGGTCAGCATCGGCTCGATGACGACGCCGCTGCGATCGCCGTAAGGCACGGTCAGGTCATGCGGTTTGATCTCGTCCAGCAGGCCCAGCTCGTCAACGGCGGCGACAATCGCCTTACGCGCCGTGAAGCGCTCCATCTTCTGGAACGGCGCCTGGATCTCGTCCGAGCAGGCGTTGCTGACTTGGCCGTTGGTATCGTACACTTGGGCGCGTTCGCGGATGTCGCCGTCAAAGGTCAGGATGTTGATCATCGGTAGCTTGTGGCGACGGCCCACTTCATAGTCGTTGAAGTCGTGCGCCGGAGTGATTTTCACGCAGCCGGTGCCTTTCTCCATATCGGCGTGCTCGTCGCCCACGATGGGAATGCGACGGTTCACCAGCGGCAGCATCACCTCTTTGCCGATCAAATCTTTGTAGCGCGGGTCTTCCGGGTTGACTGCCACGCCGGTATCGCCCAGCAGGGTTTCCGGACGTGTGGTGGCGACCACCAGATAATCTTTGCCTTTGGCGGTTTTCACGCCGTCCGCCAGCGGATAGCGGATATGCCACATCGAGCCTTTGCTCTCGCGGTTTTCCACTTCCAGATCGGAAATCGCGGTGTGCAGTTTTGGATCCCAGTTCACTAGGCGTTTGCCACGGTAGATCAGGTTCTCTTTATGCAGGCGAACAAACACCTCTTTCACCGCGTTGGAGAGGCCGTCGTCCATGGTGAAGCGCTCGCGCTCCCAGTCCACGGAGTTTCCGAGGCGACGCATCTGGCGGGTAATGGTGCCGCCCGACTCCGCCTTCCACTGCCAGATCTTTTCGATGAAGGCGTCGCGGCCGTAATCCTGACGTGTTTTGCCCTCTTCGGCGGCGATCTTGCGCTCCACCACCATCTGGGTGGCGATGCCCGCATGGTCTGTGCCCACCTGCCACAGCGTGTTTTTACCCTGCATGCGCTGGTAGCGGATTATGGTGTCCATGATGGTTTGCTGAAAGGCGTGACCCATGTGCAGGCTGCCGGTGACGTTCGGCGGCGGAATCATAATGCAGAAGCTTTCCTTACTGGTATCGTAGTTAGGCTTGAAATAGCCTTGTTCTTCCCAGTGCTCGTAAATCGGCTGCTCGATATCTTGCGGGTTATATGTTTTTTCCATTTTTGCTATGTCGTTTGCGGCTGCGGCTGCGTGGTCGTATTCAATTGGAAACCAACGCTGCGGTACGCTTTATAGCGGCCGCGCGCCAGCTGTTTCTGAGACTCTTCGTAGGGTACGAAGTCTATCACTTCATGGAAAGCAGTAGCAAAATCTGCAAACTGCGGCAGCAGGCTGATCAGCAGATCGCGCGGCGAGCTGCCGCGACGCTGCGGCCAGGCCAGCTCGACCGGCGCGCCGTAGCGCGGACCTTCGCCCGCCAGATTGTGCGGCACGAAGGCGTTGGCCGGACGCTGCCACAGCGCCTCGTCGAGACGAATGGCCTGCTGTTCGTTTTCACAGGCTATCAAAATGCGTTTGCCTGCCCGCCAGCGTGTTTCCGCCAGATCGCACGCCAGCGCCTCAATGGCGCTCAGCTCTTCGCTGTGCGAGTCCAATTCCATTACGTAGAAGGTTGCGTTTTTCATGGAAACGCCTTGTGGGTGAGAGGTGACGATATTACCAGCTAAGGCGCGTGGTAGCACTGCCCGATGAGAGAGATATGGCATCGGCAGTGGGCTAAATCAATGCGCGCCGCCTGATGAAGCAGCGCGCAGCGAGGCTTAGTCGTCGTCGTTAAGGCCGGTGCGATTTAGCAGGAACTGCGACAGCATTGGCACTGGACGACCGGTGGCGCCTTTGGCTTTACCGGAACGCCAGGCGGTGCCGGCGATATCCAGGTGCGCCCAGTTGTATTTACGCGCGAAGCGCTCCAGGAAACAGGCGGCGGTGATCGCGCCGCCGAAACGGCCACCGATATTCGCCATGTCGGCGAAGTTCGACTCCAGCTGCTCCTGATACTCATCCGTCATCGGTAGACGCCAGGCGCGGTCGCCGGACTGCTCGGAGGCGCCGATCAGCTCGTGCGCCAGCGGATTGTGGTTCGACAGCAGGCCGCTGACGTGATGGCCCAGCGCGATAACGCAGGCGCCGGTCAGGGTCGCCACGTCGATAACCACTTCCGGATCGAAGCGCTCCACGTAGGTCAGTGCGTCGCACAGCACCAGACGGCCTTCTGCATCAGTATTCAGCACTTCCACCGTCTGGCCGGACATCGTCGTCAGCACGTTGCCCGGACGCATGGCGCCGCCGTCCGGCATATTTTCGCAGCCCGCCAGTACGCCGACCACGTTGAGCGGCAGATTCAGCTCCGCCACTATACGCATCACGCCGTAGACCGACGCCGCGCCGCACATATCGTATTTCATCTCATCCATCGATTCCGCCGGCTTGATGGAGATGCCGCCGGAGTCGAAGGTCAGCCCTTTGCCCACTAACACGATGGGGCGCGCTTCTGCGGCCGGGTTGCCTTTGTATTCAATGACCGACATCAGCGACTCATTCTGCGAGCCTGCGCCCACCGCGAGATAGGCGTTCATGCCCAGCTCTTTCATCTGCTGCTCGCCGATGACGCGCGTGGTGACGTTTTTACTGTAGGTGTCCGCCAGCTGGCGCGCCTGCGAGGCGAGATAAGCCGCGTTGCAAATGTTAGGAGGCATATTGCCGAGATCTTTCGCCGCCTTCACGCCTGCGGCGACCGCCAAGCCGTGCTGAATGGCGCGTTCCCCGCTGGTAAGTTCGCGGCGCGTCGGTACGTTGAACACCAGCTTGCGCAGTGGACGGCGCGGTTCGGTTTTATTGCTTTTTAGCTGGTCGAAGTTATAAAGCACTTCTTTGGAGGTTTCGACCGCCTGACGCACTTTCCAGTAGGTATTGCGGCTTTTTACATGCAGCTCGGTCAGAAAGCAGACCGCCTCCATCGAACCGGTGTCGTTCAGCGTATTGATGGTCTTCTGGATCACCTGCTTGTACTGGCGTTCATCCAGCTCGCGCTCTTTACCACAGCCAATCAGCAGAATGCGCTCAGACAGAATGTTGGGTACATGATGCAGCAGCAGCGTCTGGCCCACCTTGCCTTCCAGCTCGCCGCGGCGCAGCAGGGCGCTAATGTAGCCGTCGCTGATTTTATCTAACTGCTCGGCGATCGGCGACAGACGACGTGGCTCGAAAACACCGACAACAATGCAGGCGCTGCGCTGTTTCTCTGGGCTTCCGCTTTTTACACTGAACTCCATGCACTCTCCTGAATCTTAAAGACAACGGCAGCGGCTATCGCTAGAATGGTCCGCTTGTACTACAGAGGTAAAAGTTTGTTGGTAGTCAGCGTTCGAACTACGTTTAGTGTAGCAATGCGTTTTCAACATCCTGACCCGTTTGTCTTACCATTTTAGCTGCGACGTGGGCCATGGATGAAGAAAAATGACTAATAAGCGTTGAAACTAGCGATTTTCCTGCAAAAAGACAAGTTATTACAGGCGTACTAAGTGTGATCATCATTAGATATCTGGTTCGGGAAACGCTCAAAAGCCAGCTGGCTATCCTTTTCATCCTGCTACTTATATTCTTTTGTCAGAAGTTGGTGCGGATTTTAGGGGCTGCGGTGGACGGCGAAATCCCAACAAATCTCGTTCTGACTCTGTTAGGGCTTGGCGTGCCTGAAATGGCACAACTTATTCTGCCGTTAAACTTGTTTCTGGCGATCCTAATGACGCTGGGCAAGTTTTACACCGACAGCGAAATCACCGTCATGCACGCCTGTGGATTAGGCAAAAGCGTGCTGGTGAAGGCGGCGATGGTGTTGATGCTGCTCACTTCCGTTGTAGCGACGGTCAATGTGATTTGGCTTGACCCTTGGTCCTCGCGTTATCAGGACGAGGTGACGCAAAACGCCAAAGCCAACCCCGGCACGGCGGCGTTGGCGGCCGGGCAGTTCCAGAGCTCCAGTGACGGCAATTCAGTGCTGTTTATCGGAAACGTCAAGGGCAACCAGTTCGGTAACGTTTTCCTCGCGCAGCTGCGCGCCAAAGGCAATGCGCGGCCGTCGGTGGTGCTGGCGGATAGCGGTCATATGGAGCAGCGTAAAGACGGCTCGCAGGTGGTGACGCTGGATAAAGGCACGCGCTTTGAAGGCACGGCGATGCTGCGTGACTTCCGCATTACCGACTTCACTAACTATCAGACGCGAGTGGGCTACAACAAAGAGGCGACGCTCGATCCCAACGACGCCGAGCAGTCCGATCTCACCACGCTGCTCAGAAACGACACGCCGGCGTTCCGCTCGGAGCTGCACTGGCGCTTTACGCTGATCTTCTCGGTGCTGATAATGGCGCTGATGGTAGTGCCGCTCAGCGTGGTCAACCCGCGTCAGGGACGTGTGCTGTCGATGCTGCCCGCGATGCTGCTTTATCTGATCTTCTTCCTGCTGCAAAGCTCGCTGAAGTCGAACGCGGCGAAAGGGCGGCTCGATCCGGCGATCTGGATGTGGGCGGTGAATATCGGTTATCTACTGCTGGCGGTAGCGCTTAACCTGTGGGATACGGTGCTGATGCGCCGCGTGCGCGCCCGCTTCAGCCGCGGAGGTTCTGTCTGATGTATCGCGTTCTCGACCGTTATACTGGTAAAACTATTTTCAGTACCATCATGATGACGCTGTTCATGCTGGTTTCGCTCTCCGGCATCATCAAGTTCGTCGATCAGCTGCATAAAACCGGGCAGGGCGCCTATACCGCGCTCGCTGCTGGTTACTACACGCTGCTCAGCGTGCCGAAAGATATTGAGGTTTTCTTTCCGATGGCGGCGCTGCTCGGCGCGCTGCTCGGTCTGGGCACGCTGGCGCAGCGCAGCGAGCTGGTAGTGATGCAGGCGGCGGGCTTCACCCGCATGCAGGTGGCGCTGTCGGTGATGAAAACCGCGATCCCGCTGGTGCTACTGACCATGGCGATCGGCGAATTTCTAGCTCCGGCGGGCGAGCAGATGGCACGCAACTATCGCGCGACGCAGCTTTACGGCGGCGCGCTGGTGTCGACGCAGAACGGCCTGTGGGCGAAAGATGGCAACAACTTCATCTATATCGAACGGGTGCGCGGCGAGAACCGGCTCGACGGCGTCAACATTTATAACTTCAGCGACGACCGTCGTCTGAAGAGCGTGCGCTACGCTGCCAGCGCCACTTGGGACCAAGCGAAAAAACGCTGGAACTTGGCGCAGGTAGATGAGTCGGACCTTAATGACGCGAAGCAGATTACCGGTTCGCAGAGCCTGAGCGGCGAATGGAAAACCACCCTGACGCCGGACAAGCTCGGCGTAGTGGCGCTCAATCCCAACGCGCTGTCGATTCGCGGCCTCTACAACTACAGCAAATACCTGAAGCAGAGCGGCCAGGAGCCTAGGCGATACCGCCTCAATATGTGGAACAAAATCTTCCAGCCGTTGTCGGTGGCAGTGATGATGCTGATGGCGCTGTCGTTTATCTTCGGTCCGCTGCGCAGCGTGTCTATGGGCGTGCGCGTGGTAACCGGCATCAGCTTCGGCTTCCTATTTTACGTGCTGGACCAGATCTTCGGCCCGCTGAGCTTGGTTTACGGTCTACCGCCGGTGATGGGCGCGATTCTTCCCAGCGCCGCGTTCTTCGCCATTAGCCTGTTCTTGCTGGTTAAGCGGCGTTAAGCGCCGTAGTAAAAAAATGAGGCAGCATATTGCGGCCTCATTTTCATAACCTCCTAAAAAACGGTAGCATTTACTGGTCTTGCTAATGACTTTTTTTCAGCTCTACTAAAATGAGTGGTTTTTTTCAGAGTCAGGAAAGATAAAGATGAAGAAGAAAATAGTACGCCAACCCCGCACGATGCCGTCTTCAGACAGTTTCTCAGCCAGCCGGACGTGGCACGCGACTTTATCGAAATCCATCTTTCTCCCCCGAGCTGCCTGCTGTCTGCGACCTCAGCACGCTCAGGCTGGCCTCCGGCTCTTTCGTGGAAGATGATCTGCATCCCTGCTTCAGCAACATGCTCTTCAGCCTGAAACCCCGAAGCGGCGATGACAGCTATGTGTAGGAGCTGATAGAGCACCAGTCCACGCCGGACCGACATATGGCGTTCCGGCTGCTGCGCTACGCGATGGCGGCGATGAAGCGCCACTTCGACGCCAGACATAAAAAGCTGCCGCTGTAATACCGGCTTTACGGCTGCGCTTTTCCGTTGGTCGACGTCACCGTCATTCCTGAAGATAAAATCGTGTAACACCGTCGTATGGCAGCGCTGACGCTGCTGCAAAAACATATTCGCCAGCGCGATTTAGCGGAGGTGATAGACCTACTGGTGTTTTTTTGCTGGCGGACGATCACTCTTAATCACAAACACTTTCACTGGTAAACTATATTGTTAAGGCAGGTAAAACTACAGATGCTAGCACCTTTGTTCACGAACTGGCACAGCGAATGCCGCAACAGGAAGACGCACTGATGACGATTGCAGAACAAGCTTAAGCAGGAAGGTAGGTAATAAAAAGTAAGGTATGCTTGAGGGCGTGCTCAAGGGCAAGCTGGAAGGTAAGCTTCTCAGCCTGTTGAAAATGAAGCTGACGCGCGGTGCGATTTTGCAGGCTACGGGACTAACCGAAGAAGAGCTGGCTCGCATCACAGTAAATTAACTGTCTGAAGCCAAAACCTTCTCTTACCAACAAATTGTATAGAAAGAGCCCGTCTTAAAAAGTGTGTTCTCTCCGTAGCTGAGAATGGCTTTAACGCGCCAGCAGCGGCGACAGCGCCGAAAGCTATGACAGCAGATAGAGGATCAGCCCGATGGGGCCCCCACCAGCCACCAGCGTGCCGTTAATGCGGATAAACTGCAGATTCTTGCCGATCTGCTACGACATATCGGGCGCGTCCCAGCTCTTCACCGTATCGCTGATATGACGCATCAGAAAGGCGGCGAACTCCGGGGCAACGCTGCGCGCGCAGCGTCCTCTAGGTGGCAGTTTATAGAGGCGCGCAGCGCGTCGTCGCGCGCTAGGTTCTCGCCCAGCCATAGTGCCGCTTGGCGCACTTTCTCCCACACGCGCGAGTCGTCGCTGTTAAGATCGGCTTTCAGCTAGGTACGCAGATCGTTCCACAGCTCGCCGATATAGCGGTTCAGCGAGGCGTCCTCTTTCATCCAGCGCTTAATCTCCTCAGCGCTCGCCGCCATCTCTGGATCGTGCTTTAGCTTCTCAATCAGCCGATCCACCGCGCGATTAAAGTTCTAAGGCGCCGATCATGACCCTGATCCGCCGTCACGTCGTCAAGCACCGAATCCACCGCGTTAGCAACCAGCTCCGCACTGTGCTCGGCCAGCCATTCAGTAGGCAGCATCTTCGCCTTAATGAGATGCTCGTGCTTCAGACCCAGCGTACAATCTGCATGTCGATAAAGTCGCGCGTGGCAGGCTTGTGCAGCAGGCGTAGCAGCTGATCGATCGCCGCGTCGAGCAGTTCCTAGTGACGATTGTTTTTGGTCAGGCTTTCCAGCAGCACCGTGCTGGTCTGCGACAGGTCGACCTTATCGATGGCGCGATGCACCACGCGGCGCATAAAGTTCTGAATGCGCGCGTCGCCGGTGAGATCGAGAAAGCCGCGCATCACCTGCAGCAGATGATATCCGATACGGTCGGCGTTGCTTGGCGCGTTAAACCACTGCGCCAAGTCGTGGCAGCGGATCAGTGCCAGCAGAGAATCAGTATCGAGAAACTTCTCCTGCACAAAGCGGCCAAGATTGTCGCCGATGCGATCTTTATTATTACGCGGAATAATCGCCGTATGACGTGAGATAAAGGGCACTGGCACGCGGCGAACCAGTCGGCCAGCGCGCCGACCATCTCCGCTTCAGCGCTCGCCTTGACGCTGCTGACCCAGAAGTTGGGTGGCAAAAAAGGGTTGTGATAAAGGTGGTGGTGGTCAGCAGCAGGTCAAGCGCCAGACGTTTTGTCCGTTTAAGTTCGTATAATTTGTCCATGCTTACAGCTTAGCAGAGACCCGACTACTGCGGTAAGCGCCTTAGCGGCGACACCCGCCCAGCAGGCTGTCGAGCGCACCGCGAATAATCTGGTTGGCGATCTGCCGCGTCGTGCTTTTCCCCACGCTCTGCACTATGCTGTCACGGTTGCCGCCGCGCAGACCGGTGCGGCCGAACAGCACCTCTTTCAGCCCGCTGAGAATTCCGTCGTCCACCTCAACCTAGTTGCCTTTCGCCTGCGACGCATTAGCCTGTTCGCTGGCGCCTTTCACGCCCTGATGCAGCTTTTCATAGGCGGACTCGCGATCGACCTCCTCGTCATATTTGCCCACTAGCGGCGAGTGACTAATCAGGCCGTTGCGTTCGTCGAGGTTGACCGGCCCGATGCGCGAGCCGGGCGCGATCACCATGGTTCGCTCCACCACTGATGGGCTGCCTTTTTCATCGAGAAACGAGATCAGCGCTTCGCCGGTGCCCAGCGCCTAAATCGCCTCGACGGTATTGATGGCGGGATTGGCGCGCAGGGTATCGGCTGCGCTCTTCACCACCTTCTGATCCTTCGGCGTAAAAGGCGCGTAGCGCGGGCTGCACACGGTTGCCGAGCACATCGGCGGGATTCTGGGTGACGAACCAGACGCCGACGCCTTTCTAGCAGATCAGGCGTATCACCTGTTCCACCTTCTCTAGCAGGACCGGCGGCGCGTCGTTGAACAGCGGTGCGCCTCGTCGAAGAAGAAGACCATCTTCGGCTGCTCTAGATCGCCCGCTTCCGGCAGATGCTCGTAAAACTCCGACAGTAGCCACAGCAGGCTGGTAGCGTAGAACTTTAGCTGCTGATAGAGCTTGTCCGCCGCTAGAATATTGATAAAACCTTTGCCGTCGGCGTCAACGCGCATCAGGTCGCGGATATGCGGATATCAAGCATCGGCTCGCCGAAGAAGTGCTCCGCCTCGCTGCTTCAGCGCCAGCAGCCCGTGCTAAATGGCGCCCACCGACGCGCTATTAATATTGCCGCACTGCGTCTGGAAGCTTTAGCGTTGTCACCAATATACTGCGCCATCGCGCGCAGATCTTTGAAGTCGGCAGCAGCAGTCCCTAATCGTCGGCGACGCGAAAGATAATCTGCAGCACACTACTCTGGATCTCGTTGAGATTCAGCAGGCGCGCTATCAATAGCGGGCCTAGGTCGGAGACGGTGGCGCGGCACCGGATGACCCTGTTCGCCGAAGATATCCTACAGCATCACCGGATTGCACTGCGGCTGCCAGTCGGTCACGCCGATCTTCGCCTTGCGCCGCGATGCCGGTGAGATCGCCTTTCACGTCCGCTATAAACACCGGCACGCCGATAGCGGAGAAAGATTCCTCTAGCTTTTGCAGCGTCACGGTTTTATCGGTGCCGGTCGCGCCGGTGATCAACCCTTGACGATTCGACATCGCGGGCAGTAGGTAAAGTTTCACATCGGGCGTCTGGGCAATAATCAGCGGGGCGGTCATGGCGTTTCTCTGGGCAAAGGCTCTTGTCTGAAGAATAGCAAGCGGCGCAGGAGAAGCAGAGGAAATGGCGCGCCGTGCATAGACAGCGCGCGCCTCTGTTACTGCTGCACCTCATAGCAGTAGCATGCTGACGCCGATACCCTGTTTCGCATTGCTGAAGTTTTTGCGCTCCGTTACCTGCTGCGCGCCCTGCAAAATGGTGACGAACGACGAGTTCTGTTGCAGTTCGGTCTGCAAATGTGTTTAGAGCGCGCGCCGCTGCGTGGCATCGCTTTCGCTCGCTGCCTTGCGCGTTTCTGCGCTCAGTTCGGGGAACTCCCAGCCGGACGCACCACACCAAGGTTTGCGAGCCGCTCGGCACGTTATAGGCGAAGTCGCTGGCGTTGGTGTTCGGGTCGATGTAGTCCGCACCCCAGTAGATAAAGAGCGACTGGAAGTCGCGCCCGCGCATCTTGCTCCACAGCTCCAACTCCGCCACCGGCTGAATATCTAGGTTGACGTCTGCTTTAGCGAAGCTCGACTGCAGTGCCTGCACCACGTCGATATAGAGCGGCTGATTGACCACCGTCAGAGCAATATGGGCGCTCTGCGCGATGCCACCGCGCTGCAAAACCGCTTTGGCCTTTTCGCCGTCGTAGTCGTAGTGGAACTAGGTGGTGTTCAGCGCGCCGTCAAAGCCGTCCGGCAAAAAACTCTGATGAATGCGGTACTAACCTTTCAGTAGACGGTTAGCGATACTGTCATAGTCCACCAGCCACAGCGCCGGATTGCCGAGCGTGGGCTGCTTCGCGTCTTTAGTATTGAAGCCAAGGTTAGTATACCAAACTCGACGGGAAAGCGTCGATACGCACATTAGCATCACTCTTCAGCGCCGATGGTCTGATCGGGACCGAGCTGATAGGCGACATCTACATTGCCCTGCGGCACCAGTAGCCCGGATCGGCGACGTCCTTGAGCAGCAAGTGCTTCAGGTGCGGCAGCGGTGTAGCGTGCGGGTTGGCCTCCAGCACCAGCGCCTGCAGCGGCACAAACTGCTTGATAGAGAAGGCGCCGCTCTGCCCGCCGAATGAGTTTTGAGCCAGCCGTTGCCGATGTCATTGTTGCTGGCATGCTGCCGCGCGGTTTTGCTGTCGACCACCGAGCCGACCGGCGCGGTCAGCAGGCACAGCGCCAGATCTTGGCCGATTAGCGCCGGCCAGCGGAGCTCCAGCTGATGTTCGTTAACCACCGTAAACTGGCTGTCGATATTGTCCGGCGTCCAGCCGAATTCGCCGAGGATATAAAGAGGGCACTTTATTGAGTTTTAACGCGCGCGTCAGAGAGAAGACCACATCCTATGCGGTCACCGGATTGCCGCTAACGAAATGGGCATTGGGATTGAGGTTGAAGAGCAGGCTGTGCGGGTCGTCCTGATTCGGCTCCACCAGCGTCTAATAAATATTACGCAGGCTGCTATTGCTGACCGTTTCAAAGCTCTCCGCCGGATCGAAAATAATTATGCCGTCGAGCGACACGGCGATAACCAGCATAACTTTCGGCGTGCTGGCGTACGCTAATGTCAGCGCGCCCAACATCAAAAGCAAAATGCGTCGCATAGAGGTTTATCCTGAGTAGTTGATAAACTTACTTTATCTGGCGCGGCGCTAGAGCAAAATGCCGCTTTGTTATGAGCTTTGCAAAAAAAATCTTCTCTGTTTCCGGTGCGATTAACGATATAAATTCATTATTCCATGCTAACGAAAAAATAAGATTTTTGCTCAATAGCGATCACATTTTCAGCAATATTTCATTGCTGCTGTTAATAAGTTAATATTATATTTCCAATAAGAATAATTCTCTTGTATGGAAGTATGTTTTTTCATTGATTATTTTGGGCAACTGTCACTTTAAGCAAATAAAATCGGGTTGGCGCACAAGGTTTCTGGTTATATACAAGAAACTTTGTGCGGTTTTAAACAAAATTTCCTCCTACAACAGCTGTTACCCTCTCGTAACCATCCAATAAAACAATAATAATTTTTCATTAAAACACATTTGTACTTCTATTTTATATTTCGACATATCTATATCCCTAATATTGCCGCGTTATTAACCGATAAGATTTTTGTTTAACAAACATATTACTTTTACAGCGAGCGAGAGTCGTACGGCTATGCTTCTTGAAAAAACTACTACTAGACGAAATTTTTTGCTCGGATTTTCACTGGAATTGCCATTAAGTTACCTAGTGTTAAAAGGGCTGACTGCGGCGCAGGCAGCTGAAATGGCCACGCCAGAACTGGACGACTATAAACCGGGTTTTTTCAGCGTGAACGAGTAGCAGTTTATTCTCGCAGCGACCGATCGCCTGATCCCGGCAGGCGGCAAAGGTAAAGCGCCTGGCGCGCTGGAAACTAACGTGCCGAACTTTATCGACCAGCAGCTGTAGACCAGCGAGTTCGGCGACGAGATCTATATGCAGGGTCCGTTCAACGTGCATGCTGACGCTATCTTCACGACGGCGATAACCCACGCGGGAAAGCTGACGCCGCTTTTTACCGTCGAGGCGGAACTGATGATCATCGCGATGGTGCCGTGTCCAGTGGTGCTGGGCATCGCCATCGACATAAAGGCGATATTGACCGGCTCCTGACGCGCGTCACTGCGCTCTAGCTCATCCTGCTTGTGCTGCGCCTCCACCGAGTGGCCGACCGGCTGCGCGGGAAACAGTAAAGGCGACGATCAGCCCGCCCGTGATACGTAGGCCGGGAATGGAGATGCCGAAGGTATTGAGCACCGTGTTGCCCGCGTACTAGGCCACCATCATAATGGCGAACACATAGAAATAGAAAGAGGCCTTCAGCGCTTGGCGGTTCCACTCGCTGAAGTTCATCTCGCCCGCCAGCCATAAAAACAGCGCAACGGTGGTGAACGGGTTAGCGAGCAACGGCAGCACATCAGCCCTAATTCCACCGCTTCTAATAACGCCTCCATATGCATCCTCTTTCGTTGCGTGGTCGGGAAGAGTTAGTGCTTGGGTCGCTCCATCGCTTCCAGCAGCTCCGGGAAAAAATCTTCCAGCAGCTCGGGCGTCATCAGCTCTGGATAGTGCATCAGATGCTCGCGGATGCGTTCGTTTAGCTCCGGGATCAGGCTCTGCGCGGCGGCGAGCGCGGTGATCTTTTTTTGCTTCACTAGGCGCAGTACGTCATCCGGCAGGTTGTCTTCGTCGTCCTCTTCTTCCACCTCTTCCAGCGCGTCGAGATCGTCGAACATATCGAGCAGCGCCTCGATCTGCGGCGTGCGCGACACATACTCTTCCGGCCTCTCCTCTTCCAGATAGCGCAGCAGCGCGCGCACCGGCGTGCCGTCCGGCGTGGCGCGTGGCGAGGAGGTGAACCACTCCAGCATCAGATGGGTGCTGACGCGATGGACGTGATAGCCGTTATCTACCAGTTCATCGGCGAGGATATCGGTGGTGTCATGCTCAAGCAGGCAAATATGGGTGCGATTCGGCATGAACTGTTCCAGCCACTGATAGATCTCTTCAATCACTGCGTCGTCGTACTGAAAGTTTTTGCTGAGATAGCTGCCGTCGGGCTGATGCACGGTCGCGAAAATGAGATCGGGATCGAAGTAAATCGCAATGTTGATGCCTTTCATGCGTGCTGTCCTTTGTAGTGCAAAACCTCACTATAGCCTCAGGGCGCGCAGAAAAATATGGGGCGATCAGCAGCCAGCGCTGCTGGCGTTGAAATTAATGTAATTCAGCGCGATCTAGCCCGTAAGCGCTGTCGAGCGCGCCCAGCGCCATTTGCGACAGGATCTGCAGGTTCAGCTGCTGGCCGTTGCGGTGTTAAGCAGGCCGGCGATGCCCTGCTGACAGTCGGTGTTCTGCGTCTGCGCTGTCTTGCTGCTCAGGCCGAGCTTGTCCAGCACCTGCTCTTTCACCGACTTCACGTTGTTATCCACTACGTTGTGCTGCATGCATTACTGCATCACGCCTGCAGCGTTGGTCATGCTGTTTGAGCTAACCGCTTTGTCGCCGCCGTTGAGCAGCCCGCTTAACGCGCTAATGCATAGCACGCCGTTCTGCACGTTGCTGTTAGTAGCGCTGCTATTGCTGCTGCTGACTGAGCTGCTCAGCTGATCCTGCCAGCTTGCCGCCGATGCGCTGCCCGCCAGCAGCAGCGCGCTGAACCCCATCCCCAAAATCGTACGTTGTATGGCTTTATTCATCTCAACCTCGTTTATGTTCGACCTGTGCGCGGTGAGTTGCTGCGCCATTTTTGCTAAGAGGAATTTGAGGTGGTAAAGTTCCGGCATGGCGCGATTTCGGTTGCGCCGCTGGTGGGTAACGGTATAATCCTCAACGTTTTCCGCATACCCTTCCGTGCCGGAGTGGCGAAATCGGTAGACGCAGTTGATTCAAAATCAACCGTAGAAATACGTGCCGGTTCGAGTCCGGCCTTCGGCATTCAGTTTTTTATTACTTTTCAATAAGTTAGATACAAAAAATCTATCTCTTTTGCATGAAGAAACGATCTAAATTCTCACCAGAAATTGCCGCTGTATTTAGTAGTGGCAGATCAGGGAATACTTTTCATAGCGGCATGTAGTTCCAAGCTTCAAACACGTACAGTTTTCAACTTGAAAGCTATGACACAGCCCACGTATCTAAACCATCCCAAAACAGTTTGGTCGCACGAATTTAAGCCCTATGTGAGGCGTAATTCAGCCCCTAAACAGGTTTATGATGGTAATTACCAGTAGCTATAGATCCGGCTCCGTCAGCGTTTCAGCCACGCTCCCGCAAGGGTACACGGTTATCCTGATAAGGTATGTCACTCTGACAGATGAAGTCGCTACGCTCCGCTTATTGTTAGTACCACCAACGTGGCTTTATAGCTTCTATTACATTTTATTTCTTAGGCGGTATAGTGAATTTAGGCACTCGCCAAAGTTTTGGAAAGCTTAAAAAAGTAGCGGTACCCCAAATTGCTTTTATCCAAACTATCTACTATTACATTTTTCAATATCCTGAAGTCCGTAATATACCTTTGAAACGCTCTCACATTTCATGAGGCGATTCTGCTCTGTTACGTTATGCCTGCCATGCAGCATTGGTTGTTGGAAGCAAATCTGATGGCCAAGACTATGAGTTTTCCGATGCTGAGTTTATCATTTTGAATGTTCCCTACGGTAGGGAACGAGCACAAAAATTTTGTATGTCTAAAAACGCATTTAACCTCTGTATTGCTGAACTAAAGACCGGATTAGCTATCTATGTCAAAGCTTAGGTTTAATCTAATAGATCATTATTAGTAATTACAGAATTGTTTTTTCTTTAAACATCCCTTCTTTAAAGTAATTAAGATCGTTTGCTCCTGCTCGGTTGTCGCCCACCGAGCTATTATTGATTGTGCTACATCGGACACACGTCCTAACTTGGCACAATGATATTCAGGTTTCGATGATCGGTTACACCTTCCATGATCGGTTACACCTTCCATTCATCTCAATCTGAGATTTGATGTGTTTCACTGGCTACGCCATTTTTGGACGCAAGTCTATACAGCCAGCTTGTTACGCCTAGCTGATCGGTTAGAAGTGGGCCGCGCCCGATATTCTCCAGAATTATAGCTAAAATTAAAATGTAAATTACAGATAAAACAGCTTAATCTCCTCCATCTGAAGTTGACGAACGATCCGCGCATCAAGGAGCTGGCGAAGGATCTCGCTTCGCCGCAGGTGGCAAAGTTTATCAAGCAGCAGTACCACGGCTCGGTGAGCCCAGTGAATTAGTAACTAGGCCATGATTAAACGAGATAGGGCCGCATCCCGTTTATTCTTTTAAGAAAGAACGATCCAACCAGCTCAGCCTGAGTTAACATCAAGAGAAAAATAATGTTCTGTGGTCTGACAGCATAAACGGGCTTTATAAAGAGCTGTCAGCGTTATGCTGAGCGATAACCGGCTGACCGTATGCGATTAGGGTTGTTTCAAGAGCTGATTCTTTCTGCGGTGGCTCTGGCTGCCGGGCGGATGCGCTATGGATGGTTACATAGGATCTCTGTATGACCAACTACCATTACCGGCGCGACCCGGCGCCATGTCAGCAAATCTATCAGCCGCAGAGCAAAGAGCAGGGCTTCAGCATCCTGCATAATCCCCGCTACCCATACTATTTTATCTTGGTGCCGAACTTGGCGATGTCCGGTATTGAGAGCATCGCGTTATCGCGCGAGGGTCGCATCGACTACTTCGGCTATGCATTGGCTAATGCGCTATCGCCTGATGACGGCCTATGGCGCCGCCGTTCCTGACGACAGGCTGGGTCTGGCGATCAACTCAGCTTGGAGAAGCAGCCAGAACCAGCTGTATATTTATCTGACCTATCTGCGGGAAGATGTGCACCGCCAACTGCAGGCGGAGCGGCCCTTCATTGGTGAGCAGTGGCGACCGTTACATGCAGCCGACGGCGATGGGGATCTATCCCATCACCTCGGTGGCGCGCCATTTTCATCTGTCGTCGCCGTAGCTGGCGGACTATGGCATGGCACTGGTATCTACCACTTTCTCGGGAGAAAAGGGATTTATCCTGCTGACCACGCGTCGCGGCTGGGATAAAGGCAATCGCGCCTCGGTGGATCTTTGTTAGATAAGCGTTGCGAGATCCTTGCGGCTTCGCCGGCCAGCGGGTGAGGTTAGCGATGCGCGCCGCATCTTCATCTCCTCTCACTCGCGCAGCTGTTGCGCAATTGCGCTATACGTCAGCGACGCTTCCAGCGGCTGGGCGCTAAATGAAGGCTCTGCCTGCGGCCAGGTCGACCACTGCACAATTACCAGCTGCTCGGTGGGATTGACCATAATCACTTGACCATAGATGCTAAGCGCCTAGAGCGATCCCTCCAGCGACTGTTCCGGCGCAGGCTCGACGTTTTTCGCATTTGCTGGCACCTCGTTATTCTTCCACAGGAAGCTGTAAAGGCCCTACGGATGAGCGGCGGAAACAGAGCCTTGCTACTGCGTCCAGCTGGGGACAAGCTTCAGCCAGCCGTCCGGCAGCGTTTTATCGCCGTTCGGCAGGCGGCATTCATGCAGCACAAACTCGCCGAAGCGTCCCCAGTTCTCGAGCGTGGCGTTGAAGCCGTGCGCGCCGACGTCATGTTTGCCGGGCTGATAGGCGTGCCAGACGCCATCGCTTAGGGTAGAGACCACCGATTTCCCTACCAAGCGCGAGGTCCAGAGCGTGCTGTCGCTGTTGCCGTGCACCAGATATTTGTAGGCGATCTAGCCGTTCTTCAGAACTAGCATGCCCGCGACGTTCTGGCGTTATAGATAGTCAGCCATGGTATAGCGCCGGCCGTTAACCTGATAGCTGATCTCGCCGAGCGGCTGTCGCGCCAGCAGCGGCAGCCGCGCCGCGTCGTAACGGAAAATGTCGGCGGGATAGTTGGGTAGCCGTTGCGAAAGCCCATCACGCGTTCCTATTGATCCCAGCTGAGTATAGTTTTGGGATCCGGCAGGGCGTTATCGAATGGCGTCGGGCAGACGCTGAGCGGAACGCGGCCGCAGGTCTTATGCTCAGCGGCTGCTACGCCATGCGATAGCAGCATCGTTGTCGCCAGCGATAGCGCCAGTAGCAGGTTTTTTTACCTTTCATCATACTGTTTTCCTCTTAATAGGCCTCAAAGCTAATGAGTCGCAGTATAGGTTTGGGCCGAGTTATGCAGAAATTGGTATATGTGGGGAAATCCCCTCAACCATCGCATCGGGGAGTAGTTATGACCGGTCTCAGTTTTTCCTTTGCGCAAATAGAGGCGTTTTCTACCATTACTGCGCTCGGCACCGTCTCGCAGGCGGCGAAGCAGCTTGGAAGGCGCTAAGGTCAGCGAGCTGATCGAGTTTCTGGAGGCGGCGCTGGGCTATAAGCTCTTTGCGTAATAGGGGCGCATGCTGGTGCTGACGCCGGAGGGGCAGCGGCTGAAGCGGCAGGGCGGACGCTTCTAATGCCCTAGGCGCAGGCGTTCGACTCAGCGGCGCGCCACGTCCGCTACGGTATCTCTACCGAAATCAGCCTAGTGTACGATCCCTTCGTGCCGTGTCCCTTTCTCTGTCGGCTGAAGCGCTTGGAGCGCGGCGCGTGAAGAGGTAGAAGCGGCGCTCACCTCTGGCGCGGCGCAGCTGGCGCTCTGCTAGGCGCGCAACCGCATCCTAGGCAGTGAGATGGCGTGGTGTTCAGTGGGGTTGATTGAGCTCGATTTTTACGCCGCCGCTGCACTCTTCGCGGACGAGCAGCCAGTGTAGCTGTTCGATCTCGCGTCGCAGACGCAGCTGGTGATGCATCCGGCGCCCGCCGGCGTCGCGGTGAAGCAGGAACGCGCCGCCGATCGCGCCTTTTACACTATACACTAGCGACCTCGCGCTGCTGCGTCATATGCTGGAGAGAGGGCAGGAATGGGCTTTTTTGCCGAAACATTTTGCCGCGACGACCTAGCGCGGCGTCGAGGCAATCGATGTGGAGGTGGGCAATCTGGCGCTCAGCCAGATGATCGTGATGCTGTGGAAGCCCGGCATGGCGACCGATTTCGTCGTTAGCCAAGCGATGAAGATCGTTCCCAAGGTCTGGGCGGATCGCTAGGAGTGACGCATTTCTTACATTTACCTGCCGCGCGCGTGGAACTGACAGGCTGTACAGATTGCCTTTATCTTGTCTACTGTTAACAAAATCAATCAACGTGGAAAATACTATGCGCAGGACTCAGAACGCACTCTTTTTAGCGGGTTTACTGTTTGGTTCGCTGAGCCTTGTTCCCTCCGCACAGGCTGAAGGCGACGCCGCCGATACCGTTCCGCCGCCGCAGGTTCAACAGCAGGCACAGGGCGACAGCGCGTTAGCGCTGGACGCCAACGCCGGCAGCCACTGGATTTATATCGGCGGCAACTATCTGCTGATCACCAACGACGTCGGCAAAATACTGAAAGCAGAATCAGACGATATCTACTATCGCGGCTAAATGCACCATGCGTGCCAACGCAGGTGAGAAGGCTCGATCGCAAAGACGCAAAAAACGGCATCCCTGCCAGCTCGGCCCTCGATATCCTTGTCGCGGGACGCTTTTTTTTATGCGAAACGTTCCGGCCGGGAGCTCGCCAGCATCGGTTGTTTCTCGCTTCTCACCATCTCCTCTGCCAGTAGCTCGCCCGCAATCAGCGCCAGGGTCGCGCCGGAGTGGGTGAAGGCGACGAAGCAGCCCAACACCTGCTCGCCGTCGCCGGGGATCGGTTTTAACCCTAGCTTCCAGCTGGTGGTGCGCAGCGGCTCGCCCTTGATCAGCTTGCTCGCCTCGGCGGCGAGCGGCGCTACCATACCTTCGTCGATAGTATAACTGCCGTCGACTTGGCGCTAAATATCCTCCTCATACCAGTCGTGGTCCAGCGCGAAGGTGTTGCCCGGATTGGGACGCACCGCCTTCAGCCCGTGCGCGTCCGGCGCGGTTAGCACCAGCATCGAAACGGGCGATCCATTGGGAATGGCGATGCCGAGCGTCGCGACCACGTCAGGCGTGGCGGGGCCGCAGGCGACCAGCACCGCGTCGGTGCGCAGGCTATCGCCGCTCGCCAGCCTGACGCCGCTGGCGTATTGTCCGTCGCGCAGCACCTCTCATTTTCCCGCATGCTCGACGATTTCGCCGCCCAGCGCGGCAGCCACTGCGCCAGATACGTCACCAGATGAGGCAAGCTGACTCAGCCCTCGCCGGGGTTGAAGATCGCCTCCTGCGCCAGCGCCGTGCCCTCGACCTATGCATCGGCCTCTGTGCCAAGCTGTCGAGCGTCACCAGCTGAGAGTCGTAGCTGTGTGCCTTCTCATAAGCATGACGCGCGCGCGTGCCACTCTGGTCGTCCGCCGCCCAGAACAGGCCGCCGTCGAAGCACAGCCAGTCGCGCGTTGGATCGGCGGCGAACAGCGTGCGGTAGCGATCGATGCCCTCCATGCGCAGCGCGTGATAGGGCAGAGAGCGTTCGCTCGCCGAGTTAAGCTACGAGAGCGAGCGGCCGGACGCGCCGGAGCAAGGCGCCGCCTCGGTCACTAGGGTAACCGCCGCCCAGCACCACTACGAGACGAAGATGTTCTAATGCCATGATTCGGTTACTTATTCAGTAGCAAAAAGAGAAAGGCTTACAGCACTTTCGACAGAAAACGTTGCAGGTAGCGCGTCGAACAGCTGGGCGGGCCTGCTTCGATAATCACGCCTTCGCCCATAAACACTAACTGTTCGGCGACCTTTCGCGTGAAGCCTATCTCGTGCGTCACCACCACCATGGTCATGCCGCGCCGACAGAGATTGGCCATCAGCGTTAGCACACCCTTCACTAGTTCGGGATCAGGCGTCGAGGTCGCCTCGTCAAACAGCATCACTTCAGGATCCATCGCCAGCGCGCGGGCGATCGCCACGCGCTACTGCTGGCCGCCAGAGAGATCACGCAGGCAGTGATCGGCGTACTGACCGAGTCCGACATCTTCGAGCCGCTGGCGGGCAATCGCCATCGCCTGCGCCTTCGGCAGGCCTTTACCTTCCAGAGCCGCCCGCGCCACGTTCTTCGGCGCGCTGTGGTCGGGAAACAGGTTAAAGTGCTGAAACACTATGCCGATGTGCAGCAGCAGCGCGTGGGGTTTGTCTTTCAGCACCGAGCGTCCCGCCAGCAGCACATCGCCCGATTTAGGCTCATGCAGGCGGTTGATGCCGCGCAGCAGCGTCGACTTGCCGAAGCCGAACGGGCCGATAATGTAGGTGGTGGCGCCGGGCGCGATGCGCAGCGACACGCCGCGCAGGACGAGGCCAGCAAGAGATCGCGCAGCTTCAGGATCGAACCTTTCCAGCTCGCTCCGGCAGGCGGCTTGCTCAGTTTCATTACAACGCTCATGATTGCCCCCGATTGCCGGTTAAGGGTTGTGCGGCCAGCGCGCTCTAGGGGACTTTAGCACTTCTTCGACCTCTTTCAGGCCGCTCTGCAGCGCGGTGAGCCGCCGACGGCCAGTGCGCACGTCGATAACGTTCATCGCGTGGGTCAGCGGCACGGTGATGATCAGGTAGAACAGCCCTGTCGTCAGCAGCTGCCGCAGGACTTCCTTCATTGACTCGAACTCAAAGAAGGTGCGGGAAAGCATTGTCAGAAGATCCATCGCCATACCCCAAAGGTACGCGTGACAGGTGTGCCGTCACCGGTGAAAAGCCGAACGCTCAGCGCTCACGCATCATTGGTCGCTAGGCAGAGGCATCGGCGAGCCGGGAAACCACTTCTGATAGAGCTGTTTCTAGGTACCGTCCTGCATAGCGGCTTTGATAGCGCTGTCGAGAGCGGTCTTAAGCAGCCAGCTTGTTTTTGGCGATGGCACAACCGCCCGCCGGGACGTCGAACGACGGAATATCGGCGGCGGAGATCAGCTTGAAGCGTGCGGTGTAGCTTCTAGCGGCTTCGTAGTCGAGAAAGAGCGTGTCCAGCGTGCCGTTGTTCAGCGCCGAGACGGCAGCGTTATTGTCGGGAAAGCGCACCACGTTGCTCTGAGTGAAGTGCTGTACCGCATAGCTCTCCTGCAGCATGCCCTGAATTACCCCCACGGCCCTTCGCCAGCGTCTCGATGCTCTTCACACCGCTGTCGCTACGCGTCAGCACCGTCAGGTAGCCCGCTAGATAGCCAGTGTAGAAATCCACGGTCTTCTAGCACGCTGGGGTAATGCCGATGGCGGCGGCGACGGCGTCAAACTGACCGTTGGCGACAGTAGGCAGAACGGTAGAAAAATCCTGTCCGACAAAATCCACCTGATCGATGCCCATGAGGTGCGCCAATTTTTTAAAGAACTCCACGTCGAAGCCGGTGAACTGGTCGCTAGCGTCGGTGAAGTTATAGGGTTTGGAGCCGCCCACGCTGGCGATGCGCAGGTGACTCGGTTCCAAACCCGTAGGGGTTGTCGCTGCTGGCCGCCAGCGTGCTAAACGAGAGTGAACAGAGTGCGATTGCGGCGCCGCACAGGGTGCTCAGGTGAATTGGCGATTTCATAGCTCATCCGTTTTTGCAGGCTAAACATCAGAGACAGTCGAGCTGGTGATAGGGCGCTATCGCCTGCAGTTGGTGGTAGAGATCCTTCACCGTATTGGGCGCGTGCTCGCCATCGATTAACAGCCAGTCGTAGCCGCTGGTGGCGGCGATCTCCGCCAGATAGTAGGAGGAAGCACTTGCTTAGCCACAGGCCAAGCTGGGTTTAGACGCATGCTAGACCAGCCTTGAACGGGTTGTGTAACGGATCCTGCATAGAGCCTCCAGAATTTAGGTGCCGAACAGCGCCGCCACCTACGGGATCGCCGCCACAACGGAAACGGAAGCGGAGAAGCCGACTTTGCTGCCCAGCAGCGCTGGCGACATGCGAAGGTAAAAAGAAGATCAGGCCATAGACGGTGATCTGGATGGTCATGTAGATTAGTGCCAGATGCCAGACGTGCCAGTAGCGTAAGGTGTCGCGCAGGCGTGCCGTCGGTTTCTGCCGCTCTTCGCTCTCCAGCTGCCGCTGCAGCGCAGCTTTCTCCTCATCGCTAAGAAAGCTCGCCTGCGCTGGACTGTTGTCGAGCTAGGCGAAAGTGAACAGCCCGGCGGCGACCGCCATCATCCCTTTGATCATAGACATCCAGAACCAGCCGTGATGGCCGAGAAAACCGTGCATCTCCAACAGCGCGCCGGGAGAGCGGCGCGCCCATATAAAACAGCCCCATTACGCTGGCGCGCTGCTGCTGTGGAAACCACTGCGAGGTGAGATAGATCATGCTAGGAAAAAACCCGCCTACGCCGCGCCCAGTAGCTGATAGACCGGCAGCGGCGTCACTTTGCCGAACAGATCCCACAGCGCCCGATCGACGCAGGAAATGGTATTCATCACCACGTCGCTGGAGCCGGAGTAGAATAGGATCGCGTTCATTATCTGATCTTGGATCAGTTTGATGTCGCTGAAGCAGCGCCCTTCGATAAAGCGGTTCAGATGTTTTTCCACGATAAAGCAGTACATCTCGCCGCCGGTGGAGATAGCCAAGCCGGTCTGGCTATTATCCGCTTCTACTTCCACCACCAGCGTGCCGAGCACGTTAATGCCGAACGACTGGCGCGACTGCTCATAGGCTTTGTATTAGCTCATCGGCTTGGCGATATGATCATCTATCCAGTGGCCGCTAGCTTGGTCGCGATAGGCCGCGCCGGCAGCGGCTTTCTCTGCATCGCGCGCTTCACACGTTGGCAGATTTGCTGCTGCAGAGTGTCGCCGCCGGTCAGCGCGAGCGGCGCGGCGAGCAGCTGGGGGGTGAGAGTATGCGATCGTCGGACATGCGTGGACCCATCATTTTGTCTGGTCGTGGAGCTTTTTAGTCTACCAGAAAGGCGGCACGCTTGGGTTGACCACCACAAGGACAGACTATGTAGCACACTACGAATGAATTTGGCCAGTCGTTAACGGACTAGCAGCCGCGTCCGCTACCGCAGCGCGAAACGCTGGAGGGCCGCGACTGGACCTATCTGTTTACCGGTCCCTTTGCCGACGAAGTGGAGTAGCTCCGCTATGTGCAGAAAATGGAAAGCAGTCGCGATCCGCTGCACATCGCGGTGATCGATCTTGAGAGCGGACACGCCGTAGGCAGATGCGCATCGCGCCCGAGCATGGCGTAATCGAAGTGGGGCACGTCGCTTTTTCGCCGCTGCTGAAACGCACGCGGCAAGCGACCGAGGCGCATTTTCTGCTGATGCACTACGCATTCGAACAGCTTGGCTATCGCCGCTACGGGTGGAAGTGCGACAGCCTGAACGCGCCCTCGTGCCGCGCCGCTGCCTGGCTGGGCTTTTAAGTATGAGGGAGAGTTTCGTCAGGCGATCGTCTATCGCGGCCGCACGCGCGACACTAGCTGGTTCTCGATTATCGATAGCGAGTGGTCGCAGGTGAAGCAGGGCTTTGCGTGCTGGCTGGTGGCGGAAAACTTTACCGCCGACGGCCAGCAGCGGGAGACGCTGGAAGCGCTGCGCCTGAGCTAGCTGTGCGGCACGATTTTGATATCCACTATGCCGATACCCAGCCGACGTGGATCCTAGCCGGTGATATTGCCCAGATTGCTCTGCTGCGGCTCCAGTGGCGCGATGGTCAGCGTGCGCTCGCCCGCCGGATTGGTGAAGTGCAGAGTAGTGTTAGAGATTTCCTCGCCCAGCGTCAGCGCCTGCTACTGCTCGCCAACGCGTACCGGAATCGGGCGGTGCGCGTTAGGCCCGAAGGCACGTGCGGTGATCACCACGTCAAAGCGTGCGGGTAGCGGATCGGTATACTCAATGCTCACCTCCGCCTGCGGTCGATCGCCACGAATCACCATAAAAAGAGATCGTGGCGCCGCTGTTTGATCAAATACTGATGGGCAGTGTTGTTCATCGCCAGATGATCAGAGGTCATCACAATCACGGTGTTTTTAAAGTAGAGCGCCGCCTTGATGCGGGCGATCAGCCGCGCCACATGCTCCTGCAAACAGGTCACCGAGCTGAACGACTGATTAGGCTTACCCTCGTAGCTGTAGCTTTTACGCTGGCAGCTGCACGAGATAAACCGGGTCCCATCCACAGTAAGGGCGAACAGGGTGAAGCGCTTCTGCTAGCGCGACAGCGCCTAATACTGTTTAAACACCCATCCATCACGGTATCGTCTTAGTAGCCTCAGTTATTACGGTAGGCGGGATCGGCAATGCGATCTTTCAACTCCTGCGAGCCCATCATGTTAGCGGATGTAAAGCCGTGCGATTTAAAAAAATGTCTTTGCCAGCAAAGCGCAGGTCCGCGCCCTGAATAAACCAGTTCTCATAGCCGGAATTTTTCAGAATATCGCCGAGGCAGACGTTCTGCGGATAGAGGCTGGAGAGCGCGGCGGAGGCGTTGCCGTCGAAAGGGGCGAGCAGCGGAATGCCGCACTGCGACTCTACCATGCCCGTAATATGTAGTCGATGCCGGGTAGCTGCATGGTATCGCTGAAATCTAGGCTCTGCGTCTTTTCCCGGCCCAGCTCCAGCGTCAGGCCGGGGAAAACTTGGTCGTCGAAATAAGTGCGCTCCAGACTTTCGCCATAGATCTAGACTAGATTGAGACGAGGATTGTTGATGACCTTTTACTGCACTTTGTAGTAATCGTCGAAGTCGGAGTCGGCAAGCCGGGTGTACGACGCCACTAAGCTTGCGAGCTGGCGAAACGTCGGCGTGGTCTGCAAAGATCCGGTAGCGCTGGCCACCGCCAGCAAACTCCAGCCGAATGGCGGGTACCACATATTTGCTGATGCCCGCGCCGGTCAGGCTGTTGGTCAGGGTATAGACATCGCGTCGTTGATGCCGTCGCCGGTGAAGCAGTTGCTGGTGAAAAGCGTGGCGTTGAGCAGCACGAACAGCACCAGTAGCACGAAGGCGAACCAGAGCTTACTGCGTCCGGCTTTCCACGAGTAAACGGCAATGGCGGCCAGAAACAGTGCCACCGAGACAAATTCTGACAACGTCAAATCCTCTCTTGAAGTGAGTTAGCGCATCCTGCGCAGCCCGTATAGAGTCAAGGGTGATTGGCGTTAATCTACAATAGTAGATTATTGCGCTGCAAAATATGCCACCTGAATTGTGCAATGGGTAATCTTTCAGAAAAAAAGAGGCTACGACAGCCGGCTGGCTGTCGTGTGAGAAAGGGGAAAAATGCGCGAAATCAAAGCCGACCGGTAAGGTATTGCGCCTCGCCGTCGGCAAAGCTCCAGTCTCCTTTGTCGTTGGTGATAAAGCTGATCATCAGATCCTGACCTTGCACACCGCTGCTTTCGCGCAGTTCGCGCGCCAGCTCCGCCATAAAGTGCTGCTTCTGCTCGGCGCTGCGCGGGCTGGTATAGACGCGCACCATCACCAAGTTATCGCTGCGGGTAAAGCCGAGGCCAGTGTCCTGAAACACCATTTCATAAGCCTTGTTTTCATGAACAATCTGATAGCGGTCGCGTGCAGGTACCTGAAACGCGGTGAGCACCGCGCGGTGCGCCGCATCGAGCAGCGTGCGCAGTTCAGACTCCGAACGGCCTTGAATCATATCGAATTGTAGTAGCGGCATGCTAGGATCTCCTTTTTTTAAGGGGTGAATTACGTATGCTGTGGCCTCTATCTTGGCACGTCGGCGGCGAAAGAAAAAGCGTGCCTGCTGAACTGATTATTCAATATAGTGAACAATGAAAGCGATGAAAACGGACGCGCTCTGGATCCATCTGCACTGGCTGCTGGTGCTGGCGGAGCAGGGCTTTTACCCGCGCGGCGTGGAAACTCCGCGCTGGCGCTTCGCCGAGGTGGCACACGGCGAATGGCGAACGGGTAGAGGTGCGGATTCAGGGCAGTTTCGCCACCAACAACAGCGAATCGATATGCGCCACGGCGCTACAGGGACTGGGCCATCGCCATGCTGCCGAACTTTAGCACCCGCGACGTGCTCGCATGCGGCGCGCTGCGCTAGGTGCTGCCCGGCTGGCGCGCCGTTGACGCCTTTGCGTAAACACTGTGGATCGTCCGACCCTACGCGGCACAGGTGCCGCGCGCTTTGTCGGCGCCTGACGGCAGCGCTAGGCGCGACGGCGCCAGCATCATTTCGCCCAGCAGGCTGGTGCGGTTATAGAGGCCGATGCGCAGATTGAAGCCGAAACGCGTCGCTGTTGCCCGCATGCAGCTGCTGATAAAACTAGACGTTGGCTTCCGCCTTGCGCAAATGGAGATTGACATGGTGATACTCTTTGACCGCCACCTGCTGCTTTCTACGCCGAAGTTAGATCGGCGGAAATAAACTGTAGATCGGGCAGCCACTGCGACAGCGTGCTTTGCGTCACCTGATGCAGCGGATGATCGAGGTTGTCCTAACGTAGCTGGTTGATGGCGCAAAGAGAACGGCATCGGATCGTCGAGCCAGACCATCCAGATGGTTTTCGGGATCGCCGCAGGCGCCTTCTCCGCCGACAGGATCACTAGGTTCTCCTCTTGGCTGGCGTCATATTCCGGCGCGATCAGCGCGCTGTGCTTTTTCTTCTGCCACAGCATTTGAATGCTGAAGGAGACGCGTTTTCAGTTGCGCCAGAGGATATGGGCAGGGTATTGACGGCGTTGATTTATGATGCACCTGTTATTGTGATTATTCCTACGGAGTTTCCTTAGTGAGGCGCAGCGCAGAAAGCGCGTTGGTTTCCTCACGACTGTATATAAATTCTCTTCACCGATTTTAATAAAGCATTATTTATAGGTGCGCTACGACTTTTGCTGAATTTCAGATAATTCGGAAAGTGGCAGGCCATTTTGTCGGTTATCGTTTTGCAGTTAGCCTTATATTTAAATAGCGTTTGTGAGGGTGATAATAAATAAAGCGGCTAGGGAGATTCCGATCTCTTTTATATTCGATGACGCGATAAAGTCTCCTGACGAATTATTCCTGCGCGCTTAGACTTTACTGCGGTTGTTTAACAACGCTGACGTTTGCAGGTCAGCAGGTTAGGGTAGCCTGTCGATGGTTGTCCCCGCTTAAGGAGGGCTTACTGAGAAAAGGAAGCGCTATGTCACAACCAACCCACGGTCTGCTGGCGGTCGATAAGCAGGGCAACCGCGTGCTGTTTCTTAATCCCGAGACCTTCGCCGTTGAGCACGAGCTTAACGCTCTTCCGCCGCGCCCGCACGAAAAGTCTATCTTTGCTGCAAAAACAGCGCGGCGGTGATCGCTCCGGCGACCGATCGGGTGGAAAAAACCATTCCCCTTACATTGCACAACGCGCATCGCCTGACGCTGTCGCCCAGCGGACGCAAGCTGTTTACCGAGAATGAAGAGGGCGCCAGCATCACCGTAGTCGATATGTGCTAGGCGGAAGGGCGCTAATCGACACGATTCTGCTACCCGGCTCGATCGCCGGCATCGCGGCGTCGCCGAATCATCCCTATCTGGTAGCCAGCGCGGGGGGGCGTGTCGCATCTCTACGTGATCGATCGTCAGAGCTACCGCATGCGCCCGCGGCTGGCGCTGCCGGGCCATAAACAGTCATGTCAGGTGGTGCGTTTCAGCTCAGCGCGGACGGCGAGCAGCTGGTGGCGATAGGCGATCGGGAGCCGGTGATCACGTTGTTTGACGATCTGCTCAATCCGCTGGGGGGATATTGTGGTCGGCAATCAGCCGATGGATGGCTGCTTCAGCCCCGATAATCAGCAGCTGCTGATCGCTAACTAGGGAGACGGCATGCTTAGCGGATCGATCTAGCGTAAGGTAAATCGATCGCCACGCCGCGCATCGGTACCGGCTGCGAAGTGCTGAGCTATTTCGCGCTCGCTGCTATATAAAGGGGCGGTGGTAGATCGCTGAACTCCAGTGGCGGCTGCTGGCATGTTTTTCCGCCTGCCAGCCGCGCTTGCGCAGTTCGCGCGCGATCATTTTGTTCATCAGGCCATGGCCGAGCATCAGCACCGTGCCGCGTTCCGACAGCTCAATCAGCCTGTCGGCGGCGCGCGAGGCGCGCTGACGCGCCCGCGCCAGCGACTCGCTTTTGCCCGCGTAGCCGCACAGCCACATCAGGCGCAGCAGCATCAGCCAGAGCAGTAGCGGCAGCGCGAGATGTTCCGAGGCGATAAGCGGCACCGACACTTCGCTGAACAGCGCGTCGACTTCAACAGGTTGCAGTCCGAGGCGCGTCAGAGAGGAGTGCGCGCGCGGCAGCGGGCTGCAGACGATTACCGAAGCCTGCCGGGCGATAGCGCGGCTACGGTCGGGCGGCGTGTCGCATACCAGCGCCATATCATACGCTTCGCACCATTCCGCTAGGTCTTGGGCGCTGAGATGACCGCCTGTGCGATGGTCGGGCTTGCCGTGCCGCATCAATATAATCGTCATTTGTACTCCTGCTCCGTTTTCTCCTGAGCTTAATGCAAAGGCAAAGCGGCGCAATGTTAAAATCCGCCGTTATTCGCGATCAATCGCGTTGTCATCTGCCGGTCATGATTTCAGGAGATAACTCTCATCATACTATGCGCCGACAGGTTACCTGAGGGGATTATTAAGAGAAAGTGTTAAGTGTCAGATGCGGGAATGACCCAGAAGGTTTAGTCCTTTGCCTGCTTGACGCGACCGATGATTAACATCGGCAGAGAGCGGCAAAGTTAAAGATCCTGATACTAGGGAATCCCCTACTAACCGCAACATGGGTTTGCCAACCGGTATATCGCCACCCGGGGAGTTCTGATAACTATCAGAGAATCATCCCTCGGTGATCGCCTTAGGTTCCAACAGCGACACGCTGCTCGCCGGGCTGGTCTGGCTGGCAGTGGTGCAGATGGATCAGGAGTGCCTACTGGCTTGGAACTGGCGTATTCTCCCAGCAGCGTGCTGATCGCGCTGGCAGCGCTGTGGATCCGCCGCCATGTGGCGAAAGTGCTGGTGGGTCGATAAATCGGTGCCGACCAAGGCGGTGTATATCGTCTCGGTGCTCGGGTTTGCGGTGATCCCGCTGGCGGGCTGGCTGTCAGGCTGCTTTGGCCGCCACATTACCTATCGCGGATTCTGCATGCTGCTGATGTTCTACGCTTGGCCCGTCTTTTCGCTACTCAACAGCCGCGAGCCGATGATTGTCATTCCGGTGATTGTGGTCGGCATAGCGCTTGCGTCACTCGGCATCTACGGCGTACAGGCTGCTTGGGGCGTCAAGATGTTCGGCGTCAGGCATCGCTATACCAAAATGCCGGTGGCGAAAGAGCTAGGCTCGATTCTGGCGGCGCGGTGCTCTCTTGGAGCGGGCACACTGGTGGCAGATTGCGATCTACTTCTCCACGAGGCGTGATCTTAACCTGCCGGAAGACGCCATCTAGTGCGGCGCGTTTTTCGCAACCTAATGAGCAGGCCGTGGTGATCCATGGCCTGCTCTGTTTACATCGGGAGCTAACAGCTTGAAACAGCCATCAGGCAAAGTGAAGCGCGGCGACGTAGCGAAAATGGCCGTCACACGGTTGCCGTCGTCAGCTACGTGATCAATAACAGGCCGCGCCCGCTCGCCGAGAGCACGCGCCAGCGCGTGCTGGACGCCATCCGGCTGTCCGGTTATCGCCCTAACGGCGTGCTGCAATTTCCACACTACCTTGAAATTGGCGAATCCTGCAGCTGCATGCCGCAGGTAAAACAGAACGCGACGACGATATGAAAAGAGTGATTATTGACTGCGAGCTGGGCAACGGCATCGCCGGCGCCAACACGGACGACAGGCTGGCGATTGTGCTGGCTCTCTCCTCGCCGGCGCTGTCGGTCGACCGTAGCAGGCAATATGCCGAGCGACGTCGGTGTGCAGGTGGCGAAAGATCTGCTGGTGCGCCTTGGCTCAGCGATCTCGGTGGTGCAGGGCGCGACGCAGGCGTTGAAAGAGGATCAGGCGCCTTGGCGCGCGGCGCTCGATCGGTGCGTGCAGCAACTCGATATCTTGGATCTCTGGAAGGGCGCGCGCCTGTGCCGATGAAGGTAGACGGCTACGACGCGGCTGACGCCATCGGCCGGCTGTGGTGTGCAACTATCCCGGCGAAATCACGCTGATGGCGCTTGTCCCGCTGACCAATGTAGCGCTCGCGCTATAGCGCTATCCGGCGATGGCGGAAGTGGTCGCGGAGATCTTGATTTAGGAGAGCAGCGCGCTGCTGCCAATTATTCGCCAGCATTGGAAGCTCTGCCTCTATATGGTGCTGCTGATGGCCTGCTTTAACTTCTTCAGCCACGGCACGCAGGATCCCTATCCCACCTTCCTGAAGGTGCAGTATCAGTTCGATGCGCACACCGTCAGCCTAATCGCCATCAGCGACAACATGCGGCGATGCTAGGTGGCGTCTTCTTTAGCGTGCTGTCGGAGCGAATCGGGCGTAAAAAGGCGGAGATTATCTTGGCGTCGCTGCTGGCGCTGCCGGTGCTGCCGCTCTGGGCGTTCTCCAACGTCTCCTAGGCGATTGGGTTGAGCACGTTTCTGATGCAGTTTATGGTGCAGGCGCGTGGGGCGTGGTGCCGACTTGGCTCACCGAGCTGGTGACCGCCAACGTGCGCGCGGTGCTGCCCGGTTTCGTCTATCAGCTGAGGAACCTTATCGCCTCGGTTAACGCCATGCTTCAGTCGCGCATCGCCGAGGCGCATAGCGGCAACTACGGGCTGGGGATGACTATCGTCGCTAGCACGGTGGCGCTGCTGATTTCGCTGTTGATAGTCTTTGGCCGCGAAACGCGCGGCATTGAGATTTCAGGTGCGGTGTCGAAGTCGACGCGTTAACCGCCTCGCACACGTCCACCCACTGCGCCTGCGTCAGTTCGGCCATGCGCTGAGGGGTAATACGCACGGCGCTATGGATAGCGTCGGCTGCGAGCAGCACCTCGTCGAAGCGGCGCAGCGACTCGTCGCAGTAGACCTTGAGCGGATTCTCTAGCCCGAACGGGTAGACGCCGACGACCGGATGGCCGGTCCAGTTCACCACTTTCGGTGAAAAACTGCCGTACCGACTCTAGGCTCATCTCTTTCTCCATGCAGGTCGAAGACGTAAAAACTGGCACAAGGCGGAAAAAGTGTAAACGAGAGAAAGGCGGAAATCTCGTCGGGCGGCGCTTTTATACGCTGAGGATGCAGTCGCAGCAGCGTTCGACGTCGGGAATGCGGTAGAGCGGATTACCGCTGCCGTCCAGCAGGAGGCTGATGAAAAAGAGCGCCTGCTCCAGCTGCAGAATGGCGTCGTCCAGCAGAGTTTTCAGCTCGCCGTGGAACCGATGAAAGGAGAAGCTCATATTGTCCCAGAGCAGCCTGACATTGATGTCGCTATGCTGCGCGATGGCGTTCACCGCCGGGATAAGATGCTGCTAGATCAGGCGGTCGATACGCTGCGGCGCGTTGAGATAGCACGCCTCTCCATCTGCGTGCGCCTCGATCCAGAAGGCGCAGGGATGGCCATGTTCGTGAAACTGGACGTGAATATGCTGCGGCGAACAGTCGAGCGCGCGCGATTCCGCCAGCTGCGCCAGCATCAGCGGCGGCGGCAGCAGGCCGAAGTACCACTACGCCCAGAGCGACTGCACCGGTTTCGCTTCCTGAACCGCGTCGGGATATTGACGAGAGATAGTCGCTGTAGCGCTGCACCAGCGCAGTGAACTGTTCCGGGTGTGACCAGTCGGCCAGCGCAGGGCATCGTCGGGCGCGTTTTCGTCAAGGTGAATCGTTTCCAGCATATAGCTGCACTGCTCACGCATCAGGTCGCGCAGCGCGCGGCGGGCGGCTCTGCTTTAGGTTGCGGCGACGCTCAGCGAAATGGGCTTTGCGCCGCATTCGCTGAGCGAGCGATCAGTGCGCTTCGCTTTCAATAGGCAGGGTTTTCGGCAGATTGTCGTAGGCGAGAGTGGTGTTGTTTCGCGACGTAAAGCGCGCGATCGGTGTTGGCGACCGTCTGATCGAACTTGTCATCGAAGATCGGGGGCGATGCCAGCGCTGACGGTGACGTGGGTAGAGACCTTTTCGTTGAAGCGATGAGGTATCTCCAGATCGAGCACGTACTGGCGAATACGCTCAGCCAGCTGATAGCGATGGTAAATATGTTAGGCCCACAGCGTACCGAGCAGTAGGCCGACAAGATTTATAATAAAGGCAATTTTTGTTTCGGCCTGATTAAACTCGCAATTAAGGTCGTGGCGCTAAACAAGGCGATAATAATCGGCCATGACATTTCGGTGTCGGGACTGCCGGTAAAAGGGAGCAGGCAAAAAAACGATACGGCGACATTTAAAAACAGGAATAGCATCAGCGATAGCTCATATTTGCTGTGTTTCAATTCATCGTAAGATTGTAATTTTATTATTAATACTCGAAACGGCCCTGAAATATCAAAGCGCATTCCGGAAAGTTAAATTATTCTGACGGACAATAAGCAAATTTGCTGTGTTATGAAAGGTATTATCGGCCGCAATCTAGCATTTTCCAACTGGTCTGTCATCTTCCGTCCGGGCAGAGAAAAAACAGGTTGCAAGATGAGATTCATATGATAATGATAATACTTATCATTTTAAGTCTACGCAATCTTAATGACTATGTTCGCCGCCTGCGGCTTGTGGGCGTTCAGCTGGATAATGGGCAAAAAACTGGATAGGGCTTAGCGCATGCTGTTGCCCTGTGGGAGCCAGTGGTGTATCGTGATGATCGTGGCGCTACTGCTGACGGTGGTGATTCTGTTTCATCGCCGGATAGGACACTATCTGCTGCTGCCCTCGTGACACGTCCGTAAGAACACTAACACCTACAGTTGGCGCATCCACCAATTCCACTACCTTCGCGCAATGTGAGATGAAAATCGTGGTTGTTGGTGCGAAGAAAGGGACTTGAACCCTCACGTCTGTTAAGACACTAACACCTGAAGCTAGCGCGTCTACCAATTCCGCCACCTTCGCGTACCAGCAATACATGACAGTATTGCAACCACGGAGGCACATTCTAGAGATTTCACACCGCGGGCGTCAACAGTTATTTCACGATGGCGGAACGACTGCTGCAGAAAGCAACGTTTTTACCGGCGCCGGGGCTTAACGCGCTCTTGCGCCGCGACCGTAAACCGCACGATAGACCTTGAAGCGGCCATTTTGCGCCAGCACTTCGTGGCTGCCGAAGGTCTCGTCTAGCACCTGCGGGTAGGGCAGGAAGGCGTTGGCGACAATGCGCAGTTCGCCACCGGTGTTGAGGTGCTTTACTGCGCTGCGGATCAAGGTCTGCGCCGTGTCCAGGCTGGTTTCGCGTCCTTCGTGGAACGGCGGGTTCGAGAGAATGAGATCGAAGCGGCCGGTGACGTCGGAGAAGACGTTACTGGAGAAAACCTCGCCTTTGAAGCCGTTGATCGCTAGCGTCGCCTTGCTCGCCTCAATCGCCGCGGCGTGCACGTCGCACAGCGTCAAGTGCACCTTCGGCGAGTGGTTTGCCAGTACCGCCGACAGCACGCCCGCGCCGCAGCCGATATCCAGTACTTTGCCTTTGTTGGGCGGCGCCAGCGTTGTCAGCAGCAGCGCGCTGCCGATGTCGAGACCGTCGCGGCTGAAGACGCCCGGCAGCGTGCAGATGGTCAGCGCGTCGAGATCGTAGCTGTCGCGGAAGCTCTCGGCGTCGAAGGTCGGCTGGCTTTCTAGGCTGCCGTGATAGAAGCCGCAGCGGCGCGCGCTGTCGATTTTATCCAGCGTGACCCACTCTTCGACTATGCCTTCGGTGCTGCGCACGCCGCTGTGGTTTTCGCCCACGACGAAAATATCGCAGCCCAGCGGCAGCAGCGACAGCAGGTTCATCAGCTGGAACAAGGCTTCCGGCTTGTTTTTCGGCCAGTAGTAGACCAGCATGTCGCAGCCTTCAACATCTTCCTGAGTTGCCACCAGACCGTAACGCGCCCGTTCGCCTAGACGGTGACTCAGATTTTGCCAGTGATGATACTGCTGGGTATGTGCGCGCGACGAGGCGGTCTCCAACTGGGCAGGCAGGTTGTCCTGCATATCGCCAGCGAACAAGACATGGCGGGCGGTAAATTTATCACTGTGGCGCAGTATGACTTCGCTGCCTTGGGTAAAAGCAGACATAAAAGGCTCCTGTAAGATCTAGAGCGGCGATTATAGTGGTTTGTTGGCGCATGTTCGATGGGTTTGCTAGCATAGCGTCGCATTCCGGCAGCACATTAAGGGTAAATATTATGATGTCTAGGCGCGACTGGCTGTTACAGCAAATGGGGATCACGCAGTATCAACTGCGATGCCCGCGCGTGCTTCAGGGCGAAATCGCGGTGCGGCTGACGCCGGGCACTAGAATGATTATCGTCGCCGAGGTCGCGCCCGGCCTGCACGAGCCGCTGGTGCGCGATGTGCTGCACACGCTTGGCCTGCAGCCCGCCCAGGTGATGGCGCTGACGCCCGATCAGCTGCAGATGCTGCCTGAATCGCTCGACTGCGCGGGCTGGCTGATCGGCATCGACGGATCGCATCCGTTTAGCGGCGTCGCGCTTCACTCAGCCTCTTTAAATGAACTCTCCAGCAGCGGCGCGGCGAAACGCGCGCTCTGGCAACAGATGTGTAACCATGGCAGCAATCTCTTTCCTCACCCCTGAGGACAACGCCCAGGCATTCGCCATCGAGTGCCGCAGCCACGCGTTTCCATGGCGCGAGCAGACTTTCGCCAGTAACCAAGGCGAACGCTTTCTTAACTATCGCCTCGACGTCGATGGCGTTATGGCCGCCTTCGCCATCACCCAGGTAGTGCTGGATGAGGTGTCGCTGTTTAATATCGCCGTCGATCCCGCTTTCCAGCGGCGCGGCTACGGGCGTCAGTTGCTGCAGCATCTTATCGCCCAGCTGGAAGCGTGCGACATGATGACGCTGTGGCTAGAAGTGCGCGCCTCTAACCATCCCGCTATCGCCCTGTACGAGCAGCTCGACTTTCACCATGTCAGCCGCCGTCCCAACTACTATCCCACCGCCAGCGGACGTGAAGGCGCCATCATCATGGCGCTGACGCTGTAGGTTTTTAAGGAGCTGTAATGTTAAAAGACTGGGGTTGTATCCTGTTCGATGCCGACGATACCCTGTTTCATTTTGACGCTTTCGCCGGCTTGCAGCGTCTCTTCGCCGGTTACGATGTGCAGTTTACCCATCAGGATTACGCCGACTATCAGGCGATCAACAAGCCGCTGTGGGTCGATTATCAGAGCGGCGTCATCTCCGCGCTGCAGCTACAGACACGTCGTTTTAACGGCTGGACGGAGAAGCTGAGCGTGGCCCCGACGTGCTGAACAGCGGCTTTCTCTCAGCGATGTCGGAGATCTGCATGCCGCTGGAGGGCGCGGTCAACTTGATGCACGCGCTGCACGAGAAGGTGCCGATGGGCATTATCACCAACGGCTTAACCGCGCTGCAGCAGCCGCGTCTTGAATGCACCGGCTTTCGCGATTACTACTCGGCGCTGGTGATCTCCGAGCAGGTCGGCGTGCCTAAGCCGGACGCGGCGATTTTCGACTATGCGCTGGAAAAGATAGGCAATCTCGATCGCAGCCGTGTGCTGATGGTTGGGGATACGCCAGAGTCCGATATTCTCGGCGGCATGAACGCTGGCGTGAAAACCTGTTGGCTCGATCACAGCACGCGTCCTCTGCCTGAGACGATTCGTCCGACCTGGACGGTGAAGACGCTGGGCGAGCTAAAGGCGCTGCTGCTCGCCTAAATATCTATTATTCACACATCAGCCTGATATAAAGCTAAGAAGACCGTACGATGGGCTTTTGTCATCTAAAATCCATTCACGCATCAATTCACAGGCCGTCAACAGGCGCGCTACGCCTTGAAAGCACCCTAGTTGGCCGCATATTAAGTTGAGAAAAGCGATGAATGTAATGCGTCTGTTGTTTAAGGTGCAGGATCCTTCTTTTCACTTTCGTCGTTGCGATCCTCTTTGACCGGCGGGCTAGCGGTCAGCAGAAACGGCAACTGCTGCCAGCGGGTGCGGCGATCGCGCAGCAGAGTGCGCATCAGGATAATGCCGATCACCAGCGCCAGCAGCATCCGGCGCAGAGTATTGGTGGTGTTGTCGACTTGGCGCGATTCGGTCACCAGCACATGGGGATCGAGTGTGACGCGCAAAGCGTCGTCGCCGTAGACCGAGGCGGCAATAATGCGGCTGTTCGTAGTCATCTGGTTAAGGATCCGCTTACGGTTGTCGTCGCTGTTGTCCATCAGCGACTACAGGCTGAAAGCGACCTGTTTCGCGTCAGGGTCTGCACCAGCTCTTCCACCTGCTCGTAAGACGCTATCTGATGGCCGAGGCTGAACCAAGAGGCGCCCTGCATCATGACGATCAGAAGCGCCAACGAGATTAGCACAATCACCGCGCGATGTAAGCGGAATTTCAGTGTGCTTTTAGCCATCAATAAACCCGTATCACGTCACAACAGAAACTAGGGGATTATGTTGTCAGAAGCGGCGCAGACAAGGTAGCCTCTTGCGTGGTTTTGTTGTCCCCCTACAGGAGCTCTGATGCCGAACCGTCTTACTTGGTGCGATTTGCCCGCCGAACTCTCCGAATGGCCGGGTTTACCCCTTTCCCTCAGCGGTGACGAAGTGATGCCGCTGGATTACCGTGCCGGTCGGACCGGCTGGCTGCTTTACGGTCGCGGGCTAGATAAACAGAAGCTTACCGATTATCAGCATCAGCTCGATGCGGCAATGGTCATTGTTAGCGCGTGGCGCGTCGATGAGTATCAGGTGGTGCGCCTAGCTGGCTCGCTGACGCCGCGCGTCGCGAAGCTGGCGCACGATAACGGCCTCGACGTCGCGCCGCTCGGCAAGCTCCCGCACCTGAAAACGCCAGGCCTGCTGGTGATGGACATGGACTCCACGGCGATTCAGATCGAATGCATAGACGAGATTGCCAAACTGGCGGGCAGCAGCGAGCTGGTGGTGGAAGTGACTGAACGCGCCATGCGCGGCGAACTCGACTTCGCCGCCAGCCTTCGCCAGCGCGTGGCGACCCTGAAAGGCGCCGACGCCAACATTTTGAAGCAGGTGCGCGATGAGCTGCCTTTGATGCCTGGCCTTACCGAGCTGGTGCAGAAGCTACAGGTGCTAGGCTGGCAGGTGGCGATCGCCTCCGGCGGCTTTACTTGGTTCGCCGAATACCTGCGCGACAGGCTGCATCTGGCGCATGTCGTCGCCAACGAACTGGAGATGCGCGCCGGCAGGCTGACCGGCGAAGTGCTGGGGCAGATTGTCGACGCGCAATACAAAGCGGATACTCTGAAGAAGCTAGCGCAGCGTTTCGACATCGCGTCGGAGCAAACCGTCGCCATCGGCGACGGCACCAACGACCTGCCGATGATAAAGGCCGCGGCGCTGGGTATCGCTTATCATGCTAAACCGAAAGTGAACGAGCAGACGCTGGTGACTATCCGTCACGCCGATCTGATGGGCGTATTTTGCATCCTCAGCGGCAGCTTGATTCACGAAGAGCGTTAGAGGAACTGATTTGGCCAAAGCGGCAAAACGCGCCTTCGTTTGTAACGAGTGCGTCGCAAATTATCCGCGCTGGCAAGGGCAATGCAGCGCCTGCCACGGCTGGAACACCATCACCGAAGTGCGTATTGCGGCGTCGCCGGCGGCGGCGCGCAATGAGCGTCTGAGCGGCTACGCTGGCAGCGCGGGCGTTAGCCGGGTGCAGAAGCTGTCGGAAGTCAGCTTGGAGGCGCTGCCGCGCTTCTCGACCGGCTTTAAAGAGTTCGACCGCGTGCTAGGCGGCGGCGTGGTGCCGGGCAGCGTCATCTTGATTGGCGGTAATCCCGGCGCGGGTAAATCGACACTGCTGCTGCAGGTGATGTGTTGTCTAGCACAGGAGATGAAAACGCTTTACGTCACTGGCGAAGAGTCGGTGCAGCAGGTAGCGATGCGCACGCACCGCCTCGGCCTGCCGAGCGAAAACCTCAACATGCTGTCGGAAACCAGCATCGAGCAGATCTGCCAGATCGCCGAGCAGGAGCACCCGAAGCTGATGGTGATCGATTCCATCCAGGTGATGCACATGGCAGATATCCAGTCGTCGCCGGGCAGCGTGGCGCAGGTGCGCGAAACCGCCGCCTATCTGACGCGTTTTGCGAAAACGCGCGGCGTGGCGATCGTGATGGTCGGCCACGTCACCAAAGATGGCTCGCTGGCCGGCCCTAAAGTGCTGGAGCACTGCATAGACTGTTCGGTGCTGCTGGACGGCGACGCCGATTCGCGCTTCCGCACGCTGCGCAGCCATAAAAACCGATTCGGCGCGGTCAAAGAACTCGGCGTTTTCGCCATGACCGAGCAGGGCATGCGCGAGGTCAGTAATCCCTCGGCGATCTTCCTGTCGCGCGGCGACGAGATCACCTCCGGCAGCTCTGTGATGGTGGTATGGGAAGGCACGCGTCCGCTGCTGGTGGAGATCCAGGCGCTGGTGGATTACTCGATGATGGGTAATCCGCGGCGCGTCGCGGTGGGGCTGGAGCAGAACCGCCTGGCGATTTTGCTGGCGGTGCTGCACCGTCACGGCGGCCTGCAGATGGCGGATCAGGATGTCTTCGTCAACGTGGTCGGCGGCGTGAAGGTCACCGAAACCAGTGCTGATCTGGCGCTGCTGCTGGCGATGGTGTCGAGCATGCGCGACCGTCCGCTGCCGCAGGATCTGGTTATCTTCGGCGAAGTGGGGCTGGCGGGCGAGATCCGTCCAGTGCCGAGCGGGCAGGAGCGCATTTCCGAAGCGGCCAAGCACGGCTTTAAGCGCGCTATCGTCCCGGCCGGCAACGCGCCGAAAAAAGCAATCGACGGCATGAAAGTTTACAGCGCGAAAAAACTGGCGGACGCGCTGGCGATACTGAATGAGCTTTAAAGGCTGAGCGGGTAAACTCGCAGGCAACTTCAATCCATGCAGGAGGCAGCATGACGTCGTTCGACTATCTGAAAACCGCCATTCGCCAGCAGGGACATACCCTGCAGCAGGTGGCCGACACCAGCGGGATGACCAAGGGCTATCTGAGCCAACTACTCAACGCTAAAATCAAAAGCCCGAGCGCGCAGAAGCTAGAAGCGCTGCATCGCTTTCTCGGGCTGGAATTTCCGCGCCGCGATAAAACCGTCGGCGTGGTGTTTGGCAAGTTTTATCCGCTGCATACCGGCCATATCTACCTTATCCAGCGCGCTTGCAGCCAAGTCGACGAGCTGCATATTATTATGGGGCATGACGAGCCGCGCGATCGCGAACTGTTCGAGAACAGCGCCATGTCGCAGCAGCCGACCGTCAGCGATCGGTTACGCTGGCTGCTGCAGACCTTTAAGTATCAGAAAAACATACGTATTCATTCGTTCAACGAAGAGGGCATCGAGCCTTATCCGCACGGCTGGGACGTCTGGAGCGAAGGGGTGAAAATCTTTCTTAACGATCAGGGCATCGCCCCGGACTGCATCTACACCAGCGAAACCGCAGACGCGGAGATGTATCAACAGCATCTGGGCGTGTGCACTGTGCTGGTCGATACGGCGCGATCCTTCATGAATATCAGAGGCGAGCAGATCCGCCAGGATCCGTTTCGCTACTGGGAGTATATTCCTACCGAAGTGAAGCCCTTTTTCGTGCGTACCGTCGCCGTGCTTGGCGGCGAGTCGAGCGGCAAGTCTATGCTGGTCAACAAGCTAGCCAATATTTTCAACACCACCAGCGCCTGGGAGTATGGCCGCGACTACGTCTTCTCCCATCTGGGCGGCGACGAGATGGCGCTGCAATATTCTGACTACGACAAGATTGCGCTCGGCCAGGCGCAGTACATCGACTTTGCGGTGAAGTACGCCAATAAGGTCGCCTTTATCGACACCGATTTTATCACCACGCAGGCGTTCTGCCTAAAGTATGAAGGGCGCGAACATCCCTTCGTGCAAGCGCTGATCGATGAATACCGTTTCGACCTAGTCATCCTGCTGGAGAACAACGTGCCCTGGGTGGAGGACGGGCTGCGTAGCCTAGGCAGCTCGGTGGATCGCCGCGAATTTCAATCGATGCTGGTTACCATGCTGCGCGAGAATAACGTCGAGTTCGTGCACGTGAGCGAGGACGATTACGATACGCGCTTTTTGCGCTGTATAGAGCTGGTGAAAACGATGATGGACGGCAAGAGCCCGGCGTAACAGTAGGGGCGCCCCCGCTGGTTTATCTGGCCGCCAGCGCGCGCAGCGTATTGACTCCTTTTTGCCACACTAGTAGCGCCAGCAGAAACGCCGTATGGTAACCACCGCCGTACTGGATCAAAAAGCCGGTAATGCCCGGCGACAAAATCTCCGCCAGATTAGCCAGCAGATGTACGAAGCCGGTGACCAGCGCGGTGGCGCCGTAGAACAGCGACCAAACGTCCGCCGCCCACTTTCGCCACGCTGGGCTGCGCCACGTCCACCGCGCCGTTTCCCAGCAGGTTGATAAAGCCCTGGTCGCCGTCGACGTTTTCCGCCGCTGCTAGCGGCACGCCGACGCGTTCAGCCGAGATTGAGCGCCCAAAGATCATGCGCCTGTTGCGCGGCTTCTTCGCGCGTCTAGCTAGGGACAGTTAACGTCGACTAGCAGTTCCGCCTGCGACGGCAGCGCGGCGTGGGCCGTCGCTATCGCCTCAAAGGTGGTTGTTTCATGCAGTTTCAGCGTGGTGAAGCCTTCATCCTAGGCGCGTTTGACCTGCGCGGCGACGGCGACGGGATCGTTGTCGTAGCCTACGATAAGGGTGCACAGCGCTTGTTCGGTTACCGGATTGGCCAGATGGCCGAACGCTTCGCCCCAGCCGCACAGGCCGTTACCGCAGGTGATTTTCACCAGCAGGGTCTCCATGCGGCGTAGCGACGACGAGGCGGCGTTAAAGGTGGTTTCCTGATGTTCGGGCGCGCGCCGCTGCGCGTCGAAGGGAATTGCGATACGCGTGACGTCGATTGACGCTATTTTCATGCCATAGACCTCGTAAGATGACCTCCGGCGCGAATTATTGTGACAGCCTGCCGGAACGGTAAGGTGGAGCGGGTCAGATCATCAGCTAGTATAAAAAGCGCGCCTGCGCGTCACATCAGGCGACAGCCCAAGGTTAAAGGCGGAATAGTGAGAAGAATTAGGCGAAACGACAGAGAAAGGCGCGGAGTCACAGAAAAGAGAAAAGGGCGGCAGCGATGCCGCCCTTTTACTTACTTGGTAATACGCTTGTACTTGATACGCTTCGGCTCCAGCGCTTCCGCGCCGAGGGTGCGTTTCTTGTACTCTTCGTACTCGCTGAAGTTACCCTCGAAGAACTCCACCTTGCCCTCATCTTGGTAGTCGAGGATATGCGTGGCGATACGGTCGAGGAACCAGCGGTCGTGCGAGATCACCATGGCACAGCCCGGGAACTCAAGCAGGGCGTTTTCCAGCGCGCGCAGGGTTTCAACGTCTAGGTCGTTGGTTGGTTCGTCAAGCAACAGCAGGTTGCCGCCGACCTGCATCAGTTTGGCCAGATGCAGACGACCGCGCTCGCCGCCGGAGAGTTCGCCGACGCGTTTGCCCTGATCGGTGCCTTTGAAGTTAAAGCGGCCGACATAGGCGCGGCTCGGCATTTCGAAGTTGCCGATGTGCATAATATCCAAGCCGCCGGATACCTCTTCCCAGACGGTTTTTGAGTTATCCATCGCGTCGCGGAACTGGTCGACCGATGCTAGTTTGACGGTTTCGCCCAGCTCGATGCTGCCGGAATCAGGCTGCTCTTGGCCGTTCATCATACGGAACAGGGTAGATTTACCCGCGCCGTTAGGACCAATAATGCCGACGATGGCGCCTTTCGGCACTGAGAAGGAGAGATCGTCGATCAGCACGCGGTCGCCGTAGGATTTAATCAGGTTCTTCACCTCAACCACTTTATCGCCCAGACGCGGACCTGGCGGAATAAAGAGTTCGCTGGTCTCGTTGCGCTTCTGATATTCGGTGCTGTTCAGCTCCTCAAAACGAGCCAGACGCGCTTTGCCTTTAGACTGACGACCTTTCGCGCCCTGACGTACCCACTCCAGCTCTTTCTCGATCGATTTGCGACGCGCCGCTTCGGTCGAAGCTTCCTGCGCCAGCCGCTGATCTTTCTGCTCCAGCCAAGAGGAGTAGTTGCCTTCCCACGGAATGCCTTCGCCGCGGTCCAGCTCAAGGATCCAGCCCGCGACGTGATCAAGGAAATAACGGTCGTGGGTGATCGCCACCACGGTGCCTTCGAACTCGTGCAGGAAGCGCTCCAGCCAGGCTACGGACTCGGCGTCTAGGTGGTTAGTCGGTTCGTCAAGCAGCAGCATGTCCGGCTTTTCCAGCAGCAGGCGGCACATCGCCACGCGACGACGCTCTCCGCCGGAGAGGTTGCCGATTTTGGCGTCCCAGTCCGGCAGGCGCATCGCGTCGGCGGCGCGTTCCAGCTGCGTTTCGAGGTTATGGCCGTCGTGTGCTTGGATCACCTCTTCCAGACGACCCTGTTCGGCCGCCAGCTTGTCGAAGTCGGCGTCCGGCTCAGCGTAGAGCGCATAAACTTTGTCGAGACGCTTCAGCGCGCCGACCACTTCGTCAACCGCTTCTTCGATAGATTCACGCACCGTCTGTTCCGGGTTGAGCTGCGGTTCCTGTGGCAGATAGCCCACTTTGATGCCTGGTTGTGGACGTGCTTCCCCTTCGATATCTTTATCGATGCCCGCCATGATGCGCAGCAGCGTGGATTTACCCGCGCCGTTCAGGCCGAGCACGCCGATTTTCGCGCCCGGAAAAAAACTGAGGGAGATGTTCTTCAGAATATGACGCTTCGGCGGTACCACTTTACCGACGAAATGCATGCTATAGACGAATTGAGCCACGTTGTAATGAGCCTCTGATTCTGGTGGATGAATTAGTGACGAAGTTTAGCCTTTTTGCCTAGCTAATCCCAGCCGCGCGCCGCGATAATTGCGAGCGCGCGTTGCTTTCTGGCGGGCGGCGTCAGGCGGAGTCGTGCAGACGCAGCGGCAGCGGCGCTAGCCACGCCGCCAGCGCCAGCTCCGGCTCCGATGCATTTTGTCGCTCACTAGCAGGTCGAAGCGGCGCAGCTCGGCGATGCGCGCGGGCAACACCTTGTCGAATTTGCTGCTGTCCGCCACCAGAATGCGCTGGCGCGAGCGCAGCATAGCGTGGTGCTTCATCGCCAGCTCGTTTAGGTTGTAGCAGGTGTAGCAGCTTGCACCCTGCTCGCTGTCGATGCCCGCCGCCGAAATAAACGCTAGCGTCGGGCAGAGATCGTCAAGAATTGAATGGGCGCCGATCGGGATAAAAAGCGTGTTGTCAGCATGAAATTCGCCGCCGCTCAGGATCACGTTGCAGGCCGGTTTCTCTTTCAGTGCTAGGAAGGTGTTAATGGCGCAGTAGATGGCGGTGAAGGGCATGTTGTCCGGCAGCGCGTTTACGATATAAGGAATAAGTAGTGCCACAGTCGAAAAACGTCGCGTCGTTCTCGCCGATCAGGCTGGCAGCGGCCTGTGCCAGACGCTGTTTTCGCGCGGCGTTCTGGCTGTGCTGATCCGACACGAAGTAGTGCTGCCCGACATGGCTTTTCGGATCGCTGACGATATAGCCGCCCAGCCTCCACTACCGCGGAGGCCGGTTCGCTGAGATCGCGGCAGATGTTCATCTCCGAGACGCCCAGCAGCTGCGCGGCATCTTTCAGATGCAGCTTATCGGTGCGTTTTAACGCTAGGGTCAGTTTCTGAATACGTTCGTCGCGCCGGGTTTCCATAGACGTCTTTGTTATGGTTGATAACTGCAAGTAATGTCTCTGCATCAGCGGAAAATTGCGATAACTGGCGCAATTTTAAAGCGTTGCGTGCGCAGGCGAGCAGAGACTCAATCTTACACTTAATCAGACTGCCACGCAAACGCCGCCTTCATCGCCTGCTTTTTAAATCGATGTCATAAAAATGACATATAAAACATAATTTTCTGTGGAATGCCAACTGGCGTCCTCGACCATAATCTGCAGATATCGGCTTTATGAAGCTTAATCATTCATGGCGCAGGAGATGCTCATCGCTGAGAGTATCGACACCGCGCGCAGGTGCAGTTTAAAATTCAGGTGAAGAAGTGGAAAAACACGCTGCTGCGCGTGCAGGCGATACATCGCACCATCGAGGCTGACAATCTGGCGCACTATCACCAGCCTTAAATGGCTGTTGCTAGCGGTCATGCTCTGCATTCTACTGACGGGCGCGCTGGTGAGGTTGTGGCTGATCAAGAGCATTACACGTCCGCTGAAGCAGGCGATCGACATCACCAAAACCGTGGTGTTGGGCGATCTGCGCGCCCATATCGAGGTGGCTGGACGTGACAAAACAGCGCAGCTGATGGCGGCCGCTGCCCGATATGAACCGCAATCTGACGCGCATCGGCGCCGGCGCGATCGCCGGTGACGATGCGATCGCGTAGACCACCGAGCAGGTTGCGCACGGCAGCCGCGAACTCTCTTCCCGCAATGAGGTGCAGGCCAGCGCGCTGGAGCAGATGGCGGCCTCGATGGAGTAGCTGACCTCCATGGTAAAAAACAACGCCGGCAACGTGCAAAACGCCAGTGACATCGCCCGCGACGCGCGCCAGCGCGCCAGCGCGCCGGACAAGGTGGCGAAGTGGTGGAGAAAGTGGTGACGGCGATGGATGAAATCCACTAGTTCTCGCGCGAAATCAATAAGATTGTCAGCGTGATCGACGGCATCGCCTTTCAGACCAATATTCTGGCGCTCAACGCGGCGGTAGAAGCGGCACGCGCTGGCAAAGACAGACATGGCTTCGCAGTGGCAGCGGCGCGCGAGATCCGCACGCTGACCAATCGCTCCGTTAGCCCGATCGCTCATAGCAATACGCTGGTGAAAGGCACCGGCGTCTCGATCCAGGAGATCGGCGCCAGCGTCAAGGCGCTGGCCGCGTTGATGGAAGATATCTCCTCGGCCAGCGCTGAACAGAGCACCGGCATTGAACAGGTCAATCTGGCGGTGACGCATATGGACGCCGCCACGTAGCAAAACGCCACGCTGCGCAGCAGTCGGCGCGCGCTCAACCAGCAGGTCGACGGGCTGATGGAGAATATCAGCCTGTTCTATCTCGACCTCGACGACACGCGGACCGCGTAAGCTGCTTCTCTGCGCGCGCAGCGCTGAGTAAATTTTTTGAAGAACGTGGCAAAAGCAGGTTCCCTTGGTTAGCATGAAGAATGCTTGGCACGCAGCCAGAGAGCAGCAACAGAGGAGATTTTCGTGGAGAAGTGGCGCAACTGGATGACAGGGATCTGTCTGGCCGTAGCGGCCAGCAGCGTGTGTGCTGACTCGCTGGATCAGCAGCGACAGCGATATCAGCAAATCAAGCAGGCGTGGGACAGCAACCAGATGGCGACGGTAGAGCAGCTGCTGCCGACGCTGCAGGACTATCCGCTTTATCCCTATTTAGAATATCGCCTGCTGGCGCAGGATCTCGATCAGGAAACGCCGCTCGCCATCAAAAACTTTATTCAGCAATACCCGACGCTGCCGCCGGCGCGCTCGCTGAAAATCCGCTTCGTCAACGTGCTGGCGCACCGTCAGGACTGGCAGGGCATCCTGAGCTTCAGCCCGGAAGAGCCGACCCCGGTTCAAGCGCGCTGTAACTGGCTATACGCTAAATGGGCGACGGGCGCGCAGCAGCAGGTGTTTGCCGGCGCGAAAGAGATATGGTTGCGCGGCACCTCGCTGCCTAACGACTGCGACCGGCTCTTCTCCGCTTGGCAACCCTCCGGCCAGATGTCGCCGATTACCGTGCTGGCGCGTATCCGGCAGGCGATGAAAGCGGGCAACGACAGATTGGTGAGTTTTCTGGCGAAAACCCTGCCAGAAGATTACCATGCCATTGCCAACGGCGTGCTGACGCTGCAGAATGATCCGCAGACGGTAGTGAACTTCGCACAGTCCATCGGGCCGACCGACTTTACCCGCCAGGCGACGATTTACGCCTTTACCCGCGTGGCGCGCGCCGATATGGAGAACGCGCGCAGCATGATCCTGCTGCTGGTACGGGCGCAGAAGATGGAAGCGGACGACGAGCAGGCGCTGAAAGAGATTGTGGTCTGGCGCATGATGGGCAGCGATCTGACTTCGGAGCAGATGCGCTGGCGCGACAGCGTGGTGATGAACAGCCAGTCGACGGCGCTGATCGAACGCCGCGTGCGGCTGGCGCTCTCGCAGCACGATCGCCACGGACTGAACACTTGGATCGCGCGGCTGCCGCTTGGGGCGAAAGAGAAAGACAAGTGGCAATACTGGAAGGCGGATCTGCTCTACTCTCAGGGCCGTAAAGAGAAGGCGAACGAGATCCTGCACAAGCTGATGCAGACGCGCGGCTTCTATCCGATGGTGGCGGCGCAGCGGCTCGGCGAAAAATACCCGATTCAGATCGATGAAACGCCGAAGCCGGACAGCGCGACGGTGCAGGGACCGGAGCTGGCGCGCGTGCGGGAGCTGATGTTCTTCGGACTGGACAACTTGGCGCGCCGCGAGTGGACCAATCTTATTTCCAGCAAAACGCATACCCAACAGCAGATGCTGGCGCGCTACGCCAACGAGCAGGACTGGTGGGATCTCAGCGTGCAGGCTACCATTACGGCGAAGATGTGGAGCAGCCTGAAAGAGCGTTTCCCGCTGGCGTGGGAAAGCCTCTATAAAAGCAATACGCGCGACAAAGGTATCGCGCCGAGCTACGCCATGGCGATCTCCCGTCAGGAAAGCGCCTGGAACCCAAAAGCGCGTTCGCCGGTCGGCGCCAGCGGCTTGATGCAGGTCATACCGCCGACAGCGGCGCATACCGTGAAGATGTATAATATTCCCGGCTACTCCAACAGTAACCAGCTGCTGGATCCGCAAACAAACATTCAGATCGGCACCCAGTATCTAGAGTATGTCTATCAGCAGTTCGGGCAGAACCGCATTTTCGCTTCAGCCGCCTATAATGCGGGACCGGGACGCGTGCGCAGCTGGCAGAACGTCAGCGCGGGCAATCTCGACGCGGTCGCCTTTATCGAAACCATTCCCTTCTCCGAAACACGCGGCTACGTGAAAAATGTACTGGTCTATGACGCCTACTATCGTCACTTTATGGGCGAGCCGGACAAGATTCTGTCGGACAGCGAGTTGAATCGGCTTTACTAGCTGTGCTATGCTTCCGTACTCGTTAGTGAGTACGGAAGCCTGTTGATGACGCAATCTCCCGCCCGGTCGGCGCAAAACTCCCTTTCTGAAGGCAACTGGCGGCGCTTTATCGCGCTGATGCAGCAGGCGTACGCCGATGACGTGGCACTACCGCTACTGCAGCTGATGCTGACGCCGGATGAGCGCGAGGCGCTCTGCACGCGCCTGCGCATCGTCGAAGAGCTGATGAGTGGCGTGATGAGCCAGCGCGAGTTGAAAAACGAGCTGGGCGTCGGCATAGCCACCATTACGCGCGGCTCCAACAGCCTGAAAGAGGCGCCGCCCGATCTGCGACGCTGGCTGGAAGCGCGTCTGAGACGCGCCGACATTAACGCTGATAAAGCGGATGAGTAAACGGGCAGAGCGCTTGGATCAGGGCCAGCTGACGCTGGAGCGCGTCAGCTGGCCTTGGGTAAAGGCGCTGATGGCGCCGCCTTTCTGTTTAATATTTTGCACGTCGGTCAGCCGAGTCATCTCCTCGCCCAGTTCGCGTCCGGCGTGTAAGCTTTCCAGCACCATCGGCGGCAACGTAAAGCTAGCGGAGCGCGACTCGCCGCGCCGCTCAGCATTCTCGACCACTATCTATGCAAACGCGCATTCCGCTTTGATACCGGCCTTAATCGTCACCCAGAAGTCCGCCGCCGGCTCTGCCCGGCGCGCATTGGCGACGTGCTGGTGTGCGCCGGTTCGCGTTTCCGCATCGCTCAGCGGCTGCGCCGCCACGCCACTATCGACCTTAACCCTGCAAATATGGCAGGATCCCTAGCCGAAAACGTCGCTGAACGCCTGAGGAATTGCGCGAATTTTTGCCGGATTGATGGTGGCTGCGGTAGCCTAGTACATAATCTATTGAACCCTTTAGGCAAATTTGTCGCAGTATAACGGAAACTAAGCATGCTACAGGTCTATCTTGTTCGTCACGGTGAAACGGTATGGAATGCGGAGCGCCGCATTCAGGGACAATCCGATAGTCCGCTGACGGAGAAAGGAGAGCAGCAGGCCCATCAGGTGGGCGAGCGCGTCAAACATCTCGGCATTACGCACGTGATCGCCAGCGATCTGGGCCGTACGCGGCGCACCGGCAGGATTATCGCCGACGCCTGCGGCTCTTCGGTTACGCTGGAGCCGCGCCTGCGCGAGCTGAATATGGGCGTACTGGAGAAGCGTCCGCTGGACGGCTTAACCGAAGAAGAGGAGCGCTGGCGCAGCGCGCTGGTGGACGGCACCGAGAACGGCCGCATCCCGCAGGGCGAATCGATGGCGGAGATGGCGACGCGCATGCACGAGGCGCTGAACGCCTGTCTGGCGCTGCCCGCCGGCAGCCGACCGCTGCTGGTGAGCCATGGCATGGCACTTGGCGTGCTGATCAGTACCATCCTCGGTCTGCCGGCCTACGCGGAGCGTCGGCTGCGGCTGCGCAACTGCTCTATCTCGCGCGTCGATCATCAGCACAGCGCCTGGCTTGCGGAAGGTTGGGTGGTGGAAACGGCAGGCGACGTGTCGCATCTGGACGCGCCTGCGCTGGATGAGTTGCAGCGCTAATAATAAATACCGTCGTGAAGACGGTATCGTAGTCAGCTCGCCTGCTGGAAGCGAATTGGGATCAGATATTCGCAGCGGATCTCTTTCGGCGGCTCTGGGCGCTTCTTGCCGCCGTGGGTATAGAAGCGCTCGATATCCTGACCCTGACGGCGCGTCAGGCCGAGTGTCGGCATGCAGGTGCTGTAGAGCAGCAGAATAAATTCCTGCAGTTCGGTGCGCGGGCCATTGTAGGTGAATTGCACGTAGTTACCCGCTTCTAGCAGTACGCTCTGGCCAGAGTGCAGGTTGACCGCTTGGTCGGACGGCACGGCGGTGGTGTAGAGGATCTCCTGCTCGTCATCCTTTTCTTGGCTGGCGCGCACCTGATGCAGGCCATACAGCACCGGCGGCACGGTGTCGGTTTCCAGCAGGAACTGCTTCCAGAAATGGATGCGCATTTCGTCGCGGTAGCTGGAGATCTGCTCCAGCGTGCAGCTGTAGGTTTGCGTTTGCCCGACCAGCACTGTTTCCAGCAGCGTGACGAAGGTCGATTCCGGCATGCTATTGTCGTCTAGGCGAATCGGCGGACGAATGCCGCACGAGTTCCATTCCGATGAGAGGCGATACCACGCGGGCGTCTGGTTAAACTGCTTTTTAAAGGCGCGGGTAAAGGTCTGCTGGGAGTCAAAACGGTACTGCAAACCGATATCCAGAATCGGACGGCTGGTCAGGCGAAGCGCGACCGCCGCTTTCGACAGGCGGCGCGCGCGGATATAGGCGCCGATAGCGTGGCCCGTCACATCCTTGAACATCCGCTGCAGATGCCATTTAGAGTAACCCGCTTTCAGTGCAACATTGTCTAGTGAAAGGTGCTGATCCAGATGGCTCTCCAGCCAGACAAGCAAATCTCGAATGATACCAGCTTGGTCCATAAAACATCCTCATACTCTCTGGGGCGCGGCTAACGCGGTCGCCGAATAATAGCACTAATTGCACATCAGGCGTGGGCAGTTTTGTTGGGAGATTGTGCCATGTCAATGTGGGATTAAACCGGTTCTAGTTTGGTCAACGCGGACAATTGTCAGTACATTACATGCTCGTCTATTAGGTTTGCAATGGAAACACTATGACAATATCTCGCTTTTTCGCTGCTTCACTCGCCACGCTGCTGCTGGCATCACCGGTTCTGGCCGAGGAGATTGGCTCGGTAGATACGGTATTCAAGATATTTGGGCCTGACCATAAGATCGTGGTGGAAGCCTTCGATGATCCCGATGTAAAAAATGTAACCTGTTATATCAGCCGGGCGAAAACCGGCGGTATTAAAGGTGGCTTAGGGCTGGCAGAGGATACCGCTGACGCGGCGATCTCCTGTCATCAGGTGGGGCCGGTGACGCTCAGCGACGCTATCGCCAACGGTAATGCGCAGGGCAAGGTGGTGTTTAAGAAACGCACCTCGCTGGTGTTTAAAAAGCTGCAGGTAGTGCGTTTCTTCGATCAGAAACGTCATGCGCTTATCTATCTCAGTTATTCCGACAGGATGGTAGAGGGTTCGCCGAAGAACGCACAGAGCGCGGTGCCGATCATGCCGTGGCGGGAATAAAAAAACGCCCTTCGGGGCGTTTTTTACTGTGCGAACGCAGGTGAGACGTCTGTAACGGCAGGCAGGGCATCGTCAATTATTCCTGCAGGTCGCCGCAGAAGCGGTAGCCTTCGCCGTGAATGGTGGCGATGATCTCCGGCGTGTCCGGCGTGGACTCAAAGTGTTTGCGGATGCGGCGAATAGTGACATCGACGGTGCGATCGTGCGGCTTCAGCTCGCGGCCGGTCATCTTCTTCAGTAGGTCGGCACGGGTCTGGATTTTTCCTGGGTTCTCGCAGAAGTGCAGCATGGCGCGGAACTCGCTGCGCGGCAGCTTGTACTGATCGCCGTTGGGGCTGATCAGCGAACGGCTGTTGATGTTCAGCTCCCAGCCGTTGAATTTGTAACTTTCCACCTGACGACGCTCTTCGCTCGGCATCGCCAGATTCATGGTGCGCGACAGCAGATTGCGCGCGCGAATAGTCAGCTCGCGCGGGTTGAACGGTTTAGTGATGTAATCGTCGGCGCCAATCTCTAGACCGAGGATCTTGTCCACTTCATTATCACGACCGGTCAAGAACATCAGCGCCACGTTGGCCTGCTCACGCAGTTCGCGCGCCAGCAACAGGCCGTTTTTACCCGGCAGATTGATGTCCATGATCACTAGGTTAACATCATTGTCGGTGAGCACCTGATGCATTTCAGCACCATCGGTTGCCTCATAGACGACATAACCTTCCGCCTTAAAAATACTTTTGAGGGTGTTACGCGTGACTAATTCGTCTTCAACGATAAGAATGTGTGGGGTCTGCATGTTTCGCTACCTAAATTTTGCTAACAAATCGAAAACAGGGCGTACGCGGGTATTTAGGCTCGCTAAAAAGCGCGATATGTGGCGCTTAATCGTTGTACGCAATTATGTTTTTGATAAACCATCTATCAACGTCAACAACAGTGTTAGCTCAGCCAGTCAGAATGAATATTGCCTGCCCCAGGGGAGAATCTTTTGGCGCATATCCTAACAGTATTAACAGCAACCTAACAGCACCAACAACAACCGATAAGCATAAAAACAACGCTTCGCTGACTTATATCAAATGCAATTGTAGCACGTTAACACTTATGTGAAAAACTTCTCTTATAATACCAGTTTAGCTGACAAAAAATATTAATTTCGCTACATTTTTACGTCATGTATGCGCAAATGATAATTGCACAGCGCGATGCGCTATTATATTTTTTTGATAAAAAACATTTTTATAGATTTAATTTGATTTATTGCTGCTTTGGCGCTGCTTTTCAACGCATTAAGGGCATTAAGGATATTTATTAAAATTTAACATCATTAACAAATTCTGTTCCGTTTCGCCAGAATTTCGGCGAAACGGAAGCATATGTTACTATAAGGCGTGTTTTCTAAACACAGATAGAGTAATGATGCATTTTCCCGTCATTCTGGTTTCTCCCGTCCAGCGGGCGGAAAATATCGGCGCAGCGTCGCGCACCATGAAAACCATGGCCTTTAGCGAACTGGCGCATCGTCGCCAGCAACACTTGCAGGATCCCGCGTCCCGTCGCGCCGGCGCATAGCGCCGGCGAGATACTCGATAATCTGCGCACCTATGCGACGCTGCAGGAGGCGCTAGCGGATATCGACTTCTCCGTGGAGATCACCGTAGTACGCAGCCGCGTAAAGTTCCGCTACTACGCCACGCCGCAGCAGGTCGAGGCGCAGCTGCTGGAGAAGCGGCAGTGGGTCAACGGCGTGGCGCTAGTCTTCGGGCGCGAGGATAGCGTGCTGACCAATGAAGAGCTGGAGATAGTCGATCTGCTGACAGGCATACCGATGGCACAGGATTATCCCTCGCTCAACCTCGGTCAAGCGGTCATGGTCTACTACTATCAGCTATCAGCTATCAGCTATCAGCTATCAGCTATCAGCTATCAGCTATCAGCTTGCCGCGCTTAATCGCGTGGCGCCGGCCGACGCGCAGCAGCTGGAGGTCAACGACGATCGCAAGATGGCTGACTGTATCGATCAGCGCATTAGCCTGCTGGAGCAGTGCGACAGCGCCATGCTGCACCGGCTTCTACACGACGTAGAAAAAACTTATATAGATAAATCTTCCTTAAAAACCGGTTTTCATAGCAGCTAATCGTACAAAGCCTGCAGCGGGAAACGATCCTGCAGGAATTCGCCTGATGAGCACGCAGCAGTGCGCAGCGGCGATAAATTCGCCGCTGGACAAATTCGTTGACTTGACCGGCGCTTTGCTTTACTGCTAGAAGGCATGCAATCTTAAAAAGATAGACAGAAAAAATCCTAATGCGTAACTCAACTAGCCTGAACATCAACATTATTATCACCACCATTACCACAGGTAAAGGTGCGGGCTGACACATACAGGAAAATAGAAAAAAGCCCGCACCTGAACAGTGCGGGCTTTTTTTCGGCAAAAATTCGGGAGAGCTTTAACATGCGAGTGCTGAAATTCGGTGGGACCTCGGTAGCGAATGCGGAACGTTTTCTGAGCGTCGCTGACATTCTGGAAAGTAATGCGCAGCAGGGACAGGTTGCCACCGTACTCTCTGCACCTGCGAAGATCACCAACCATCTGATGGCGATGATTGAGAAAACCATCAGCGGCCAAGACGCGCTGCCGAGCATCCGCGCCGCTGAGTGTATTTTCGACGAACTACTGCAGGGACTGGCGGCAGCGCAGCCGGGCTTCGACTATGACGGCCAGAAGACCCGCGTCGATCTGGAGTTCGTGCAGCTGAAAAAGGTGCTGCACGGTATCAGCCTGCTCGGTCAGTGCCCGGAGAGCGTCAACGCCGCCATTATCTGTCGCGGCGAAAAGTTCTCTATCGCCATCATGGAAGCGCTGTTGCTAGCGCGTGGCCACAGCGTCACGGTGATCGATCCGGTAGAGAAACTGCTGGCTGTCGGCCACTATCTTGAATCTACTGTCGATATCGCCGAATCGACGCGCCGCATTGTCGCCAGCCAGATCCCGCCGCAAAATATAATCCTGATGGCCGGCTTCACCGCAGGCAATGAGAAGGGCGAACTAGTGGTGATGGGCCGCAACGGCTCTGACTACTCCGCTGCGGTGCTGGCCGCCTGTCTGCGCGCCGACTGCTGTGAAATCTGGACCGATGTCGACGGCGTCTATACCTGCGACCCGCGCCAGGTGCCCGACGCGCGCCTGCTGAAGTCGATGTCTTACCAAGAGGCTATGGAACTCTCCTACTTCGGCGCCAGAGTGCTGCATCCGCGCACCATCGCGCCTATCGCCCAGTTCCAGATCCCGTGCCTGATTAAAAATACCGCCAACCCGCAGGCGTCCGGCACGCTAATCGGTGGCGAAAGCGAGCAGGATGAGAATCCGGTCAAAGGCATCACCAACCTCAACAACATGGCGATGTTCAATGTCTCCGGTCCCGGCATGAAAGGCATAGTCGGCATGGCGGCGCGCGTGTTCGGCGCGATGTCGCGCACTGGCATCTCTGTAGTGCTGATTACCCAGTCCTCTTCTGAATACAGCATCAGCTTCTGCGTGCCGCAGAACGAGCAGGCGCGTGCGCGCCGCGTGCTGGAAGAGGAGTTCTATCTAGAGCTGAAAGATGGCCTGCTCGATCCGCTGGAGGTGATGGAGCAGCTGGCGGTGATTTCGGTGGTCGGCGACGGCATGCGCACGCTGCGCGGCATCTCTGCTAAATTCTTCTCCGCGCTGGCGCGTGCCAATATCAATATCGTCGCTATTGCCCAAGGCTCGTCAGAGCGCTCTATCTCGGTGGTCGTCAGCAACGATGACGCCACTACCGGCGTGCGGGTGGTGCACCAGATGCTGTTCGCCACCGATCAGGTGATAGAAGTCTTCGTAGTGGGCGTCGGCGGCGTCGGCGCCGCGCTGCTGGATCAGCTCCATCGTCAGCAGGCGTGGCTGAAGCAGAAACATATCGATCTACGCGTTTGCGGCATCGCCAACTCGCGCGCACTGCTAATCAACGTGCACGGCATCGACCTGAGCGACTGGAAAGCGGCGCTGAGCGAAGTGAAAGAACCGTTTAACCCAGCCTGCCTGATCCGGCTGGTGAAAGAGTACCATATGCTTAACCCGGTGATCGTCGACTGCACCTCCAGCCAGGCGGTGGCCGATCGCTACGCCGACTTCCTCGGCGACGGCTTCCACGTGGTCACGCCGAATAAAAAGGCCAACACCTCGTCATGGAATTACTACCAGCAGATGCGTGCCGCCGCGGCGAAGTCGCGTCGCAAATTCCTCTATGACACTAATGTCGGTGCGGGTCTGCCGGTGATTGAAAACATGCAAAACCTGCTGAACGCCGGCGATGAGCTGATTAAATTCTCCGGTATCCTCTCCGGCTCACTCTCCTTTATTTTCGGCAAGCTGGACGAAGGCGTGTCGCTCTCTAAGGCGACGAAGATGGCGCGCGAGATAGGCTTTACCGAGCCTGATCCGCGCGACGATCTCTCCGGCATGGACGTGGCGCGCAAACTGCTAATCCTGGCGCGCGAAGCGGGTCATCAGCTAGAGCTGAGCGACATTGAGATCGAGCCGCTGCTGCCCACCAGCCTGACGGAGATCGCTGACGTCGAGGCCTTTATGCAGCGCCTGCCGGAGCTGGATAACGCCTTCGCCGTACGCGTTGCCAGCGCGCGCGACGAAGGTAAAGTGTTACGCTTCGTCGGCGCGATTGAAGAGGGCGGCGTCTGTAAAGTGAAGATCGACGCGGTTGACAGCAACGATCCGCTCTATAAAGTGAAAAACGGCGAAAACGCCCTAGCGTTTTACAGCCGTTATTATCAGCCGATCCCGCTGGTGCTGCGCGGATACGGCGCGGGAAATGACGTGACGGCAGCGGGCGTTTTCGCCGATCTGCTGCGCACCCTGTCGTGGAAGTTGGGAGTTTGATGATGGTTAAAATTTACGCGCCAGCCTCGATTGGCAACGTCAGCGTCGGCTTTGATGTGCTGGGCGCGGCGGTGTCCCCGGTGGGCGGCACGCTGCTCGGCGACTGCGTCTCGGTTGAAGCGGCGCCGCGCTTTTTGCTGCAGAACAGCGGACGTTTCGTCAGCAAACTGCCGGACGATCCTAAAGAGAACATTATTTATCAATGCTGGCTGCGCTTTTGCGACGCGATCGGCAAAGAGGTGCCTGTGGCGATGACGCTAGAGAAAAACATGCCGATCGGCTCCGGCCTCGGCTCCAGCGCCTGTTCGGTGGTAGCCGGCTTAATGGCGATGAACGAATTTTGCGGCAAACCGCTCGACGATACCCAGCTGCTGACGCTGATGGGCGAGCTGGAAGGGCGTATTTCCGGCAGCGTGCACTATGACAACGTCGCGCCGTGCTTCCTCGGCGGCATTCAGCTGATGCTGGAAGAGAACGGCGTTATCAGTCAGACGGTGCCGGGGTTCGACGACTGGCTATGGGTGATGGCCTATCCCGGCATCAAGGTCTCTACCGCTGAAGCGCGCGCTATTCTGCCAGCGCAGTATCGTAAAGAGGACGCGATTAAACATGGTCGTCTGCTGGCGGGCTTTATTCATGCCTGCCACACGTCCCAGCCACTGCTGGCCGCTAAACTGATGCAGGATGTGATTGCCGAGCCATATCGTACCAGACTGCTGCCCGGCTTCGCCGAGGCGCGTCAGGCCGCCGTAGATATCGGCGCGTTGGCCTGCGGCATTTCCGGCTCCGGCCCCACGCTTTTCGCCGTTTGCAATCAGATGGAAACAGCGCAGCGGATGGCAGACTGGCTGCGCCAGCACTATCTGCAGAATGATGAAGGCTTCGTCCATATTTGCCGTATTGATACGGCTGGCGCACGTAAACTGGAATAACGCATGAAACTCTACAACCTTAAGGATCATAACGAGCAGGTGAGCTTTTCGCAGGCGGTGAAACAGGGTCTTGGATCGCAGCAGGGATTGTTCTTCCCGCTGGAGCTGCCGGAATTTGAGCTGACCGACATCGACGCGATGCTGCAGATGGATTTCGTCAGCCGCAGCAGCAAAATTCTCTCTGCCTATATCGGCGAAGAAATCGCGCCGCACCAGTTGGCCGAGCGCGTCAAAACCGCTTTCGCCTTCCCAGCACCGGTAGCGAAGGTGAGCGAGGATATCTCCTGCCTAGAGCTGTTCCACGGCCCGACGCTGGCGTTTAAAGATTTCGGCGGCCGCTTTATGGCCCAGATGCTCTCCTACGTGTCAGGCGCGGACGAGCAGATCACTATTTTGACCGCGACCTCCGGCGATACCGGCGCGGCGGTGGCCCACGCCTTTTACGGCATGGAAAACGTGCGCGTGGTGATCCTCTATCCGCAGGGCAAAATCAGTCCGCTGCAGGAGCAGCTTTTCTGCACGCTGGGCGGCAATATCGAAACCATCGCCATCGACGGCGATTTCGACGCCTGTCAGGCGCTGGTGAAACAGGCGTTCGACGATGAGGAGCTGAAAAAGACGATCGGCCTCAACTCCGCCAACTCCATTAATATCAGCCGCCTGCTGGCGCAGATCTGCTACTACTTCGAAGCGGTGGCGCAGCTGCCGCAGGAGAAACGCAACCAGCTGGTGGTGTCGGTGCCAAGCGGCAACTTCGGCGATCTCACCGCCGGCCTGCTGGCGAAATCGCTGGGGCTGCCGATAAAGCGCTTTATCGCCGCTACCAACGCCAACGACACCGTGCCGCGCTTTCTGCAGGGTGGCAGCTGGACGCCGAACACGACGGTCGCAACGCTGTCAAACGCTATGGACGTCAGCCAGCCGAACAACTGGCCGCGCGTGGAAGAGCTGTTCCGCCGTAAAACTTGGCGCCTGACCGATCTCGCCTACGGCGCGGTAAGCGACGATACCACCGAAGCGACGATGCGCGAGCTGGCAGAAATTGGCTATATCTCGGAACCGCACGCGGCTATCGCCTATCGCCTGCTGCGTGACCAGTTGCAGGAAGGAGAGTTTGGGCTGTTCCTTGGCACGGCGCATCCGGCGAAGTTCAAGGAAAAAGTGGAAGCGATTCTGGGGCAGATGCTGCCGCTGACGCAGGAGCTGGCGGATCGCGCCGGGTTGCCGCTGCTGTCACACAAGATGAACGCCGACTTCGCGGCGCTACACGCCTTTTTACTCAAGGCCTGACAGGCCGTCTGCGAAAAGGGCGGCCGGTCGGCCGCTCTGAGCGTTACCTTTGATCATGGCGCTTAAACACCAGCTCGTTCTCGCCGCTGCTTGCCTCATCATAGAAATAGCCGTCGACATCAAACCCTTTCAACGCCTCGGGATCTGTCAGGCGATGCTGAATGGTATAGCGGCTCATCAGTCCGCGCGCTTTTTTAGCGTAGAAGCTGATCACCTTAAACGCGCCGTTTTTCTCATCGAGGAATACCGGCTTCACCAGCCGCGCCTGTAGAAGTTTCGGCTTGATCGAGCGGAAATACTCACCGACGCCAGATTGATCACCACCTCGTCGCTCTGCGCCCGCCGCGCGTCGTTAAGATACTGCGTCAGCAGATCTCCCCAGAAGCTGTAGAGGTTCCTTGCCTGCCGGCGTGGCGAACTTAATGCCTATCTCTAGATGATAGGGCTGCATCAGGTCGAGCGGACGCAGTACGCCGTATGAGCCCGACAGCATACGCAGATGTTGCTGAGCAAAATCGAAGTCAGCTTAGCTGAAAGTTTCTGCCTGTAAGGTGGTGTAGATATCCCGCTTAAAGGCGGGAATCGCCTGACAGGCGTTTTCTAGCGTGAAATCGGGCTGCCCAGCTGTTAAAGCATTCGGGCATTCAGGAGCGCCAGCTTGTCGCTAGTGCTCATCAACGAAGCGATTTGCGCCGGTGAGAGATCGCGCATCAGCTGTTATGCAGCTGTTATGATTTTTTTAATAGCACAGGCTGGGTAAAAAGCTGGGTCGCCAGCGGGCTGCTAAAATCGAGCGTTTTGGTGGGTGAGATCACCATTAACATAGTCGCTTTCTCGTTTATCCCTTGTTTCTACAGGGAAAGGGCTGATGGTTAGGCTGCCGAGTGTAACAAAAAAGCCGCCGCGAGCGGCAAATCGTAGCCATACGCTGGCGCTATCGTAAACGGCATTTGACGACCTTGCGCCTCGATTGTCGCATGATATTATCGCAACAGCCTTTTTCACCCTGAAATTACAGAAGAGACAAGAGACATGACGGACAAACTGACCTCCCTGCGACAAATCACCACCGTTGTCGCCGACACCGGCGATATCGCAGCGATAAAGCTCTACCAGCCGCAAGATGCCACCACCAACCCTTCTCTGATCCTGAGCGCCGCGCAGATCCCGGAATACCGCAAGCTGATCAACGAAGCGACTAGTTGGGCACGCGAGCAGAACGGCAGCAAAGAGGAGCTGATCTCGCTGGTATCGGATAAGCTGGCCGTCAACATTGGTCTGGAGATCCTGAAGCTGATCCCGGGCCGCATCTCCACCGAAGTCGACGCGCGTCTCTCCTACGACACCGAAGGCAGCGTCGCCAAAGCGCACAGCCTGATCAAACTCTACAACGACGCAGGCATCGGCAACGACCGCATCCTGATCAAGCTGGCGTCAACTTGGCAGGGCATCCGCGCGGCGGAGCAGCTGGAAAAAGAGGGCGTCAACTGCAACTTGACGCTGCTCTTCTCCTTCGCTCAGGCGCGCGCCTGTGCAGAAGCGGGCGTGTTCCTAGTTTCGCCTTTCGTGGGCCGTATCCTCGACTGGTACAAAAACAACACCGATAAGAAAGAGTACGCGCCGTATGAAGATCCGGGCGTGGTGTCCGTGTCTGAAATTTACAGCTACTACAAACAGCACGGCTATGAAACCGTGGTAATGGGCGCAAGCTTCCGTAACGTCGGCGAGATCCTTGAGTTGGCGGGCTGCGACCGTCTGACTATCTCTCCGGCGCTGCTGAAAGAGATGGCGGAGAGCAAAGGCGCGGTCGAGCGTAAGCTGAGCTATAGCGGCGATGTTAAAGAGCGTCCGGCGAAAATGACTGAATCGGAGTTCCTATGGCAGCACAACCAGGACCCGATGGCGGTGGCCAAACTGGCGGAAGGCATCTGCAACTTCGCCGTTGACCAGGGTAAGCTTGAGAAGATGATCGCCGACCTGCTGTAATCCGATGCCGTGGCGGCCAGCCCGCCACAGTTTTCTCTTTGCGCAACTTTCTATTATTCTTCCTGCTATTCCCTTCTTCTTTTACCGCTTTTCGGTCAACCCGGGTAAAAACTCATGGATACATTACGCATTGGCCTAATTTCGGTTTCCGATCGCGTCGCGAACGGCATTTATCAGGATCAGGGCATTCCGGCGCTTGAGGCTTGGCTGAGCCGTGCGCTGGCGACTCCTTTCACCACCGAAACCCGGCTGGTGCCGGACGAACAGCCGCTGATCGAACAGGCAATCTGCAAGCTGGTAGACGAGCGCTTCTGTCATCTGGTGCTGACCACCGGCGGCACTGGTCCGGCGCGCCGGGACTTAACGCCTGACGCCACGCTGGCTATCGCCGACCGCGAGATGCCCGGCTTTGGCGAGCAGATGCGCCAGATTAGCCTGCGGTTCGTGCCGACCGCCATTTTGTCGCGTCAGGTCGGAGTGATCCGCAAGCAGTCGCTGGTGATAAACCTGCCTGGCCAGCCTAAATCGATTCAGGAGACGCTGGAAGGATTGAAAGATGAAGAGGGCAAGGTCGTAGTACCCGGCATTTTTGCCGCTGTACCTTATTGTTTACAGTTGCTGAAAGGGCCGTATGTTGAGACGCATCGCGAGGTGATAGCAGCTTTTCGCCCTAAAAGCGCGATTAGAGAGATAACTAAATATTCTTCATTTCAGGCATAGCCTCTGGGTAGCGCTGGTGTAGTGAAAGATGGAAGGTATAGTAAGCGTAAATTTATAACCCTATCTTTTACTCTGAGAACTGTTACGCTATGGATTCACCTGCTCGTCTGAAAGGTCAGGATTACAAAACGTTGTCTCTGGCCGCGCTCGATAGCGCGCTGGAGTTCTACGAATTTATCATCTTCGTGTTTTTCGCTGCGGTGATCAGCGAACTCTTCTTTCCGCCCGATATCCCCGACTGGCTGCGTCAGCTGCAAACTTTCGCGATATTCGCTGCCGGCTATCTAGCGCGTCCGCTCGGCAGGCTAATCATGGTGCACTTTGGCGATAAGGTCGGACGCAAGAAAATGTTCAGCCTGAGCATTCTGCTGATGGCGCTGCCGATGCTGGCAATGGGCCTCTGCCGACCTATGAGACGGCGGGCAGCGGCGAGGTGCCGGGCGCTTGGGTGTTCGTGGCGGAGCACGTACCGGAAAAGCGCGTCTGTTTCGCCTGCGGCACGCTGACCGCTTACCTGACAGCAGGGCATTCTGCTCGGCTCACTGGTAGTGACCGCCATCAACAGCAGCATGACGCCGCAGGCGGGTCGCCAGCATCGGCTGGCGTATTCCTTTCTTTCTCGGCAGCCTGTTCGGCCTGCTGGCGATGTATCTGCGCCGCTGGCTGCGCGAGACGCCGGTGTTTCAGAAGATGGATTAGCAACCTTGTCCGACGCGCTGCCGCTGAAAACCATTCTGACCCGCCATAAGCGATATTTTGCTCTCGATGCTGCTCACCTAACTGCTCTCCGCCTGTATCATGGTAGTGATCTTGATGGCCCCGGAGCTGATGTAGAAATAGTATAGCGTCAGCGTGGCGCTGAGCCTGCAGGCTAACTGTCTGGCGACGGTGATTCTGCTGATGGGCTGCGTGATCGCCGGCTGGCTGGTGGACTGGCTGGGCGTGGCGAAAACCTTAAGAGGCCAACAATCTGTTCTTCAACTATGGGCTGGACGGCATCAGCGGCGGCGTGATGGGCGTGTGGTGCCCTTTCTGAAGGTGTGCGCCTTTACGACGCCTTGTGCGTTTTACCAGCATCTCTTTTTCCTACAATGTCGCATACGCCATCTTTAGCGGGTTAACGCCGATTTTCGTCACGCTGATCCTGCGCGTCACGCCGCTGGCGCCCGCCTGGTATGTGCTGGCGCTGGCGGGTCTTCTGATCGGGGTATGGCTGAACAATGCCGGATAGCAGGGTGCGCTGCCGGTGACGCTGGCGATCCGTTTTCAACAGATAGTAATCCACAATCTTCACGTCCAGCACCGGCGGGAATATCACGCCCAGCAGCTCGAGAAAATCGACGAACCGGTTGAGAATGCCTAGTACCGAGCAGAGGGTGCCGAGAAAGCTCAGCAGCAGAGTAATGGCACTATAGCGCGGTTTGAATCCTGTCAGACCTTCCGTAGCGTTGGCGACCGCCTAGCGTCGAGGAATAGAGGTCTAAATCGTTGACGCGCAGCGTCGAGAAGACCACGGTGAACAGCCCCAGCGTGGCGGTGTCTAGGTAATGATGGAGATGATATCGGCGGTGTGCAGCTCTTTCGCGATCAGGATCGCCAGCCCGTTTACGTCATATTTGCCCGCTAGGATAGTAAGCAGCGTAATAGCGAAAGAGTCTTTGCCGCTGCGGGAAAAACGCGTCAGGTCCGGTGTCATCAGGCTGGCGAGAATAGCGCCGCCGATCGCCATGGTAATGGCGGGGCTCAGGGTAATGGTCTCGGTGGCGGCAAGTGGCGTTATATTGTTTGCCGCCGAGCCGTGAAAAGCGTGCCAGAAAATCCACCCTACAGCAGCGTTAGCACGGCGGCCGACAGCTAGGCGGCTTGGGCGAAGCTCAGTTTGCCGTTCAGGGCGTAACTCAAGGAGCGGGCGAACACCGTATTCTGGATGCCGAATCAGCAGAGCAGGCCGACAGCACCGAGCCGTGACACCCGAAGCCGCACCAGCGCGCCAACAGCATGCCGGACAAGCCTTCGCGCATGCCAGCGTAGCCGAGAGCGGAGGTGAGAAAGCTAAACAGCAGGCTGGCGAGGGTGATGGTGGTAGAAGCTTCGCCCAGCGTCATGCAGTTGCCTAACACGGCGCTTGGCATAAGCTGGTCGAGCGCAGTCAGCATGTCCATATGCACAATAGCGACGCTAAACAGCGAGAGCCTTTGGCCCGCAGAACGGTTAGTCATTAAGTTTACTCACAACAGGTTTTCCTTACCGGTTTAGATAAAAGCTACAGCCTTGCTGAGTAGTTTCTCTGGCAGATAGTTCTTCAGCGATTCAGCGCAGCAGTATTGTTCGAACAGTTGCAGCTAGTGCACGCCCGCTTTCTAATATAGCATAGCGATATATAGCATAGCGATGCGGTTGCCTATGGTCTTCACGTTGAGGTTGATACGCGCGATCTCTTTTGCGCTAAATTGGCGAAGCAGTAGAAAGATCACATCCAGCTCGGCGGGCGTGAAAAGGGGATGCTCAAGCTGCGTAGTGAGCACAGAGGTTTTGCGGGAATTAATAAAGTTGAGCGCGCCGATGTTGTCGACGGGACGCGCATTCCAGATGCAGCCAAGAAACTGGTTCCGGCTGTTGAACACCGGATACTTTTCGCTGACGAATGGCGTAAGGTAATCTTTTCTGTACTAGTCATGGGTTTCTATTACTGCTACGCTGCTTTCCAAAGCTTTGGCTTGCGCATCGTGCTCGCAGAATTCATTAGCACAGTCGCTCCAGCGCGTGGGAAATTCGTTATCTTTTTCCCTTCTAGCGAATAATTTTTTGGCGTAGCGGTATATAAGCGAATCGCCGTGTTCATATAAAGATGTTGCGAAACCGCGTCTTTAAAACCCCATGGCGTCGGCAACAGATCCATTGTGGTGGCGAACGCGGCAAGAAAATCGTCGATACTGCGATATGGGCTGCCCATATCGCCTCGCTGAATGAAAGCAGATTATAATCTTTTCGCCAGATAATAACGTGAAAAGCGCTGTGGATAGCCATCCTGTTCGCCATAGACGCGGTAGCCGAGCTTTTCGTAAAACCCGTGTGCCTAAAAGCTCAAGGTATCGACGACCGCCATATAGCAGCCGCGGCCGCGCGCCCCTTCTTCCACCTGTTGCATTAGTTGACGCCCGGTGCTGTGCTGTGCTGGCGATACGTCTCATCATACAATATAATGTTCAGCGGCTTCATATTAACGTCGGCGAAGTGGCTATTCTGCTGCCAGAGCTGCGAAATTATATATTTCTCAGCCTGAGGATGCTTAATATGGCTGATCTTTATTTCCATATAGCAATGTCCATCTGATAATTATCAGCATGGCGCCATTCTGGACGCAATGCTAATATTCTCCCTGTGGCGTCAGGCCTTTAATATTAAGATAGCGTCAGTTGTTTGGCAAACAGGCCGCTTCGCGCGTTTACTGACATCAAATAATATAATATATTTTCGTAACCCGTTTGCTAGGCCTGCAGGGTCACACAGCTCTACCTCATACTATGTTCGCTAGGCCGCGCCATTCGCGGCCTTTTTCTTTTTTCTTTGCGCGCGCTGCCGACTGCACCTGCCAGTCTTGCAGAAGGCGCGCTTCTGAAAAAAATTTTCTTTTAACCCTTGATGCGCTTCGAAGCGGCCCCATTTAGTTGTCATCGAGCGTTGTGAACCCGGGAAAAAAAGCGAATAGTGGCGGTTGAAAGCTAACAAAACGCCCGCATTAAGGGTTCGCAACCCAAATTGACAAAGAATTTAAGTGGGAGACGTTTAGATGGGTAAGATTATTGGTATTGACTTGGGTACAACCAACTCTTGTGTTGCGATCATGGACGGCGTGAAAGCGCGCGTGCTGGAGAATGCCGAAGGCGACCGCACCACGCCTTCAATTATTGCTTATACGCAGGATGGTGAAACTCTAGTGGGTCAACCCGCTAAACGTCAGGCGGTGACCAACCCGCAGAATACGCTGTTTGCAATCAAGCGTCTGATCGGCCGTCGTTTCCAAGACGAAGAAGTGCAGCGTGACATCAAAATCATGCCGTACAAAATCACCTCTTCCGACAACGGCGATGCTTGGCTGGAAGTAAAAGGTCAGAAAATGGCGCCGCCGCAGATTTCTGCAGAAGTGCTGAAAAAAATGAAGAAAACTGCCGAAGACTACCTCGGCGAGCCGGTGACCGAAGCGGTCATCACCGTTCCGGCCTACTTTAACGATGCGCAGCGTCAGGCGACCAAAGACGCCGGCCGTATCGCCGGTTTAGAAGTCAAACGTATCATCAACGAACCGACCGCTGCGGCGCTGGCTTACGGCTTGGATAAAGGTCAGGGCAACCGCACTATCGCGGTATATGACTTGGGCGGCGGCACTTTCGATATCTCTATTATCGAAATCGATGAAGTTGACGGCGAAAAAACCTTCGAAGTGCTGGCCACCAACGGTGATACCCATTTAGGCGGCGAAGACTTCGACAGCCGTCTGATCAACTATCTGGTCGCGGAATTCAAGAAAGCTCAGGGCATCGATCTGCACAACGATCCGCTGGCGATGCAGCGTCTGAAAGAAGCGGCAGAAAAAGCGAAAATCGAGCTTTCCTCTGCGCAGCAGACCGACGTTAACCTGCCGTACATCACGGCGGACGCAACCGGTCCGAAACACCTGAACATCAAAGTGACCCGCGCTAAGCTCGAGTCGCTGGTAGAAGATCTAGTCAGCCGCTCTATCGAGCCGCTGAAAGTGGCGCTGCAGGATGCAGGACTCTCTGTGTCCGACATCAACGACGTCATCTTGGTCGGCGGTCAGACGCGTATGCCGATGGTACAGTCCAGAGTGGCGGAGTTCTTCGGCAAAGAGCCGCGTAAAGACGTCAACCCGGACGAAGCGGTTGCTGTAGGCGCTGCGGTACAAGGCGGCGTGCTGGCGGGCGATGTGAAAGACGTGCTGTTGCTGGACGTGACCCCGCTGTCGCTGGGTATCGAAACCATGGGCGGCGTAATGACCTCGCTGATCAGCAAGAACACCACTATCCCGACCAAGCACAGCCAGGTGTTCTCTACCGCTGAAGACAACCAGTCTGCCGTGACCATTCACGTGCTGCAGGGCGAGCGTAAGCGCTCCAGCGATAACAAATCGCTGGGTCAGTTCAACTTGGACGGCATTCAGCCTGCGCCGCGCGGCATGCCGCAGATCGAAGTCACTTTCGATATCGATGCGGACGGCATCCTGCACGTATCGGCGAAAGATAAAAACAGCGGCAAAGAGCAGAAGATCACTATCAAAGCTTCTTCCGGCCTAAACGAGAACGAAATCGAAAAAATGGTTCGTGATGCAGAAGCGAACGCTAATTCGGATCGTAAGTTCGAAGAGCTAGTGCAGACGCGCAACCAGGGCGACCAGATTGCGCACAGCACCCGCAAGCAGCTGGAAGAAGCGGGCGATAAACTCTCCGCTGACGACAAAGCCCTGATCCAGTCCGCGCTGAGCGAACTGGAAACCGCACTGAAAGGCGAAGATAAAGAGGCGATCGACGCTAAAATGCAGACCCTGATGCAAGTTTCTAGCAAACTGATGGAAGCGGCGCAGCAGCAGGCACAGGCAGGCGGCGCTGACGCAGCCGACGCTTCTGCGAAGAAAGATGACGACGTGGTCGACGCTGAATTCGAAGAAGTGAAAGACAACAAAAAATAATTGCCCCTGACCGGGCGCGACGGTTGGCCTGACAGCCGTTGAAACCAGCACGGGCGTAGGAGATCTCTCCACGCCCGTGCGAGCATGTTAAGGGCTAAAAATGGCGAAGAGTGACCACTACGAGATTTTAGGCGTCTCCAAATCCGCAGACGAACGTGAAATTAAAAAGGCATATAAACGCTTGGCGATGAAGTTTCACCCCGATCGTAATCCGGGTGATAAAGAAGCGGAAGCTAAATTCAAAGAGGTCAAGGAAGCCTACGAAATCCTGACCGACGCGCAGAAGCGCGCGGCCTACGATCAATACGGTCATGCGGTGTTTGAACAAGGAGGCATGGGCGGCGGTGGATTCAGCGGCGGCGCGGACTTCAGCGATATCTTTGGCGACGTCTTCGGCGACATCTTTGGAGGCGGTCGTCGTCAACGCGCAGCGCGCGGCGCCGATTTACGCTACAACATGGAGCTGACGCTGGAAGAAGTGATGCGCGGCGTGACCAAAGAGATCCGCATCCCGACGCTGCAGGAGTGTGAGGTTTGCCACGGCAGCGGCGCGAAATCGGGCTCCCAGCCGCAGACCTGTCCGACTTGCCATGGCTCGGGCCAGGTGCAGATGCGCCAAGGCTTCTTTACCGTGCAGCAGGCCTGTCCGACCTGTCACGGTCGCGGCTCGGTGATTAAAGATCCGTGCAACGCCTGTCACGGCCACGGCCGCGTCGAGAAGTCGAAAACCCTGTCGGTGAAAATTCTCGCAGGCGTCGACACCGGCGACCGTATCCGTCTGAGCGGCGAAGGCGAAGCAGGCGAGCAGGGCGCGCCAGCGGGCGATCTCTACGTTCATGTGTCGGTGAAGAAACATCCGATCTTCGAGCGCGAAGATAATAATCTCTACTGCGAAGTGCCGATAAACTTTGTCATGGCGGCGCTGGGTGGCGAGATCGAAGTGCCGACGCTGGATGGACGCGTGAAGCTGAAAGTCCCGGCAGAAACTCAGACCGGCAAGCTGTTCCGTATGCGCGGCAAAGGCGTGAAGTCGGTACGCGGTGGCGCGGTCGGCGATCTGCTGTGCCGCGTGGTGGTGGAAACCCCGGTCAATCTGAACGAAAAACAGAAAAAGCTGCTGCGTGATCTAGAAGAGAGCTTCGGTGGTCCGACCGGCGAAAACAACAGCCCGCGTTCGAAAAGCTTTTTCGACAGTGTGAAGAAGTTCTTCGACGATTTAACTCGCTAGTCCGCATACGGTAAGCATGAAAGATAGCACTCTATCGCTAGCTTTTTTTGCCCTGTTTTCGCCAGATATAGCTTGAAGTTCCGTAAGTACACGTTTTAATAATGTTGTGATAACAGCCATTCTAGAATGGCACAGGCGAACGAGTCAAAGGGGAACATAAAATTTAAAAAATGGCTACAGAGCGACGCGACAAGAGGCATAGTGCTGATAATCGCCACCGCATGGCGTTGGCGATTAATCGACGATCTCCAATTGTGATTATCGCGCTGTTCTATATCAGCGATCTGTCGATGGCGGCGATGAATCTGCTGAACATGTGGAACATCGGGCCTTATCTGCTGGTCAGCATGGTGCTGTGGATGGCCGTGCTTAAATCGGGCGTGCATGCGACGCTGGCGGGCGTGGCGGTGGGCTTTCTGATCCCGCTGAAGAAGCAGGAAGGCCATTCGCCGGCGATTCATCTGGAGCACGCGCCTGCTGGGTACGCTGGCTGATCCTGCCGCTCTTCGCCTTCGCTAACGCGGGCGTATCGCTGGACGGCGTGCATGCGGCGGATATCGTCTCGCTGCTGCCGCTGGGGATTACGCTCTTCTGTTGGCTAGCGGTGAAATTCAGGCTGGCCACGCTGCCGAAGAATGCCCACCTCGCGGATATTGCCGCAGTCGGCGTGCGGTGCGGCATCGGGTTTACCATGTCGAGCGCGCCTATGGTGAGAACAATCCGTAGCTGAAGCTGATTACGCTGGCGAAACTGGGTATTTGCTGGGGTCGATTCTGTCGATCGTGGCGGACTATCTGATCCTGAGGTAGCGTCTGGCGGCGTAATCGGGACGAAAAAGAACCGGCACTTAGCCGGTTCTTTTTTAAAAAACAATGAACAAAGGCTTACGCCATTTTGTTGATCTGAGCAGTCAAGTTCGCTTTATGACGTGCAGCTTTATTTTTGTGGATCAGACCTTTAACAGCCTGACGGTCCACGATCGGTTGCATTTCATTAAATGCGTTCTGCGCAGCAGCTTTGTCACCAGCTGCGATCGCCGCGTATACTTTCTTCACGAAAGTACGCATCATAGAACGGCGGCTCGCGTTATGCTTGCGACGTTTTTCAGATGTTACGGCGCGTTTCTTAGCTGATTTGATATTAGCCAAGGCCCAACTCCCAAATGTGTTCTATATGGACAAATCAAAGGCCGAGAAATATGCCTTTTGAGCCTTCTTTTGTCAATGGATTTGTGTAAATAAGCGTTGTTTTACAAACCGCGCCCGGTGACATAATTATTGATGACGCAAAATTCTACCAGCTTCCCCTCGTTGTGGAATACAGCCTTTCGTGACAAAATTCTCAGAGAGACGCAGCGTGCGTGCTAGGCCCGGTTAAATAGCGCGTTCTGCGTAGGAAAGGTGTGGCTGACAGGTTAACCTTCGTTGCTTTCAAGGGTATAATCCGCCAATTTACACCGGTTTGAGTCAGCCATGAAGTTTATCCGCGGTATTCATAATTTAAACGAGCAGCATCGCGGCTGCGTCATGACCATTGGTAACTTCGACGGCGTACATCGCGGCCATCAGGCGCTGATGGCGCGCCTATGCGAAGAGGGACGAAAACGCCTGCTTCCGGTGATGGTGATGCTGTTCGAGCCGCAGCCGCTTGAGCTGTTCGCCGGAGACAAAGCTCCGGCACGCCTAACGCGTCTGCGGGAAAAGCTGAAATTTCTGGCGGAAGCGGGCGTCGATCGGGTGCTCTGCGTGCGCTTCGACCGCCGCTTCGCCGCGCAGTCGGCGCAGCGCTTTATCATTGATCTGCTGGTGGATAAGCTGGACGTCAAATACTTGGCGGTTGGGGATGATTTCCGCTTTGGCGCTGGTCGCCAGGGCGATTTCCTGTTATTACAGAAGGCTGGTGCCGAGTATGGTTTTGACGTCGTCAGCACCGAAACCTTCTGCAACGGCGGCAAGCGTATCAGCAGCACCGCCGTGCGTCAGGCGCTGGCCGATGATGACCTTGCGCTAGCGCAAACACTGCTAGGCCATCCTTTCAGTATCTCTGGCCGCGTCGTGCACGGCGATGCGTTGGGACGCACCATCGGTTTTCCCACCGCGAATCTCCTTTTGCGCCGCATCGTCTCGCCAGTGAAAGGCGTTTACGCGGTGGAGGTGCTCGGCTTGGGCGCGCCCGTTCCCGGTGTAGCGAATATTGGCACGCGGCCGACGGTAAAAGGATTGCGCCAGCAGCTTGAGGTTCACCTGCTTGATATCAATATCAATCTGTATGGAAAGCAAATTCATGTAGTGCTGAAGCATAAGATACGTGACGAGCAGCGCTTTGCATCACTGGAGGCGTTGAAAGAACAAATTGCGAAAGATGTGGTAATCGCCCGGCGCTTCTTTGGGCATCAACCCCGCAAAATATGGAAACGAGAATCTGATGAGTGACTATAAATCTACTCTGAATTTGCCCGAAACGGGGTTCCCGATGCGCGGCGATCTCGCCAAACGCGAGCCGGGAATGCTGAAACGCTGGTATGATGACAACCTGTACGGCATCATCCGCGAAGCCAAAAAGGGAAAAAAAACTTTATCCTGCATGATGGTCCTCCCTATGCGAACGGCAGCATCCATATTGGTCACTCAGCCAACAAGATTCTGAAAGACATTATCGTCAAGTCGAAAGGCATGGCGGGCTTCGACTCGCCTTACGTGCCGGGCTGGGACTGTCACGGTCTGCCGATCGAGTATAATGTCGAACAGATGATCGGTAGGCCGGGTGAAAAGGTGACGCCGGCTGAATTCCGCGAAGCGTGCCGCAAATACGCTGCCGAGCAGGTCGAGGGTCAGAAGGCAGACTTTATCCGTCTCGGCGTGCTGGGCGACTGGGATCGTCCCTACCTGACGATGAATTTCCAGACCGAAGCCAACATTATCCGCGCGCTGGGCAAAATCATCGGCAACGGCCATCTGAACAAAGGCGCGAAGCCGGTGCACTGGTGCCTAGACTGCCGTTCGGCGCTGGCGGAAGCGGAAGTCGAATACTATGACAAAACCTCGCCTTCTATCGACGTGATGTTCAATGTGGTCGACAGCGACGCGGTGCGCGCAAAATTTGACTACGCGCCAGTCAACGGCCCGATTTCGCTAGTCATCTGGACTACCACGCCCTGGACCATACCGGCCAACCGCGCTATCTCACTGCACCCGGAGTTCGACTATCAGCTGGTGCAGATCGACGGCCGCGCGCTGATCCTCGCGAAAGAGCTGGTGGAAAGCGTCCTGAAGGGCGCAGGCGTCAGCGAGTGGACCGTCCTGGGCGAATGCAAAGGCGCGGCGCTGGAGCGTCTGACCTTCCAGCATCCTTTCTTGGTGAATATTAAGTCGCCGGTGGTGTTGGGCGAGGACGTTACGCTTGAAGCGGGTACAGGCGCGGTACACACTGCGCCGGGGAACGGCCCGGATGACTATGTTATTGGGCAGAAATACGGCATCGAAGTGGCGAACCCGGTCGGCCCGGACGGCACCTATCTGCCAGGCACTTATCCGACGCTGGACGGCCTGAACGTCTTCAAGGCCAACGACGTTATTATCGAGCTGCTGAAAGAGAAAGGCGCGCTGCTGCATGTGGAAAAACGGCTGCACAGCTATCCGCACTGCTGGCGTCACAAAACGCCGATCATCTTCCGCGCCACGCCACAGTGGTTTATCAGCATGGATCAGAAAGGGCTGCGTGCGCAGTCGCTGAAAGAGATCAAAAGTGTGCAGTGGATCTCGGACTGGGGCAAGGCGCGTATTGAAGCAATGGTGGCGAACCGTCCCGACTGGTGTATTTCGCGTCAGCGCACTTGGGGCATCCCGATGGCGCTGTTCGTGCATAAAGAGACGGAGCAGCTGCATCCCGATACGCTGGCGCTGATGGAAAAAGTTGCGCAGCGCGTCGAGCAGGACGGCATTCAGGCGTGGTGGGATCTCGATCCGCGCGATCTGATGGGCGACGACGCCGACAATTACGTAAAAGTACCGGACACGCTGGACGTCTGGTTTGATTCCGGCTCCACCAGCTATGCGGTGGTTGACGCGCGTCCGGAATTCGGCGGCCATTCTGCCGACATGTATCTGGAAGGCTCTGACCAGCATCGCGGCTGGTTTATGTCTTCTCTGATGATCTCCATCGCGATGAAGGGCAAAGCGCCGTATCGTCAGGTGCTGACCCACGGCTTTACCGTCGATGGTCAGGGCCGCAAGATGTCCAAGTCGATCGGCAACACCGTTTCGCCACAGGACGTGATGAATAAGCTAGGCGCGGATATTCTGCGCCTGTGGGTCGCCTCGACCGACTACTCCGGCGAGATGGCGGTATCCGACGAAATCCTGAAGCGCTCCGCCGACGCCTATCGTCGTATCCGCAACACCGCGCGTTTCCTGCTGGCGAACCTCAACGGCTTTAATCCTGAAACGGACAGGGTCGCGCCGCAAGAGATGGTAGTGGTGGATCGCTGGGCGGTAGGCCGCGCGCAGGCTGCGCAGGCGGATATCATCGCCTCATACGAAAACTATGACTTCCACGAAGTTATCCAGCGCCTGATGCAGTTCTGCTCGGTGGAGATGGGCTCGTTCTATCTGGACATCATCAAGGATCGCCAGTACACCGCGAAACGCGACAGCTTGGCGCGTCGCAGCTGCCAGACCGCGCTGTGGCACATTGCCGAGGCGCTGGTGCGCTGGATAGCGCCGATCATGTCCTTTACCGCCGACGAAATCTGGGGCTATCTGCCAGGCAAACGCGCACAGTACGTCTTCACCGAAGAGTGGTATGAAGGCCTGTTTAGCTTGTCGCAGGATGAAGCGTTGAACGATGAGTACTGGGCTGAGCTGCTAAAAGTACGCGGCGAAGTCAACAAAGCGATCGAGCAGGCGCGCGGCGACAAGCGTATCGGCGGCGCGCTGGAAGTGACCGTGACGCTCTACGCGGACGCGGTGCTGGCGGCGAAGCTACAGGCGCTGGGCGACGAGCTGCGCTTTGTGCTGATGACTTCGGGCACGACGGTAGCGGACTACGCGCTGGCGAGCGAAGAAGCGCCGCAGAGCGAGCTGGTGAAAGGTCTGAAAATCGCGCTGCATAAGGCAGAAGGCGAAAAATGTCCGCGCTGCTGGCACTACAATACCGACGTCGGCCAGAACCCGGAGCATCTTGCGGTGTGCGGTCGCTGTTATACCAACTTGGCCGGCAACGGCGAAGAGCGTAAATTTGCTTGATGTGTAAACCTATTCTCTCAACCGGCTTACGCTGGATATGGCTGGTGCTGGTGGTGATCCTAATCGATTTCGCCAGCAAACATTGGGTGATGAACAACATGATGCTGCATGAAACACAGCCGCTGATGCCGTTCCTCAACCTGTTCTACGCGCACAACTACGGCGCGGCTTTCAGCTTCTTAGCAGATAAAGGTGGCTGGTATCGCTGGTTCTTCGCCGGCATCGCCATCGCCATCGTATTGGCGCTGCTGGTGATGATGTACCGCAGCCGCGCTAGCCAGAAGATCGTTAATATCGCCTACGCGCTGATTATCGGCGGCGCGGTAGGCAACCTGTTCGATCGTGCTTATCACGGATTCGTCGTCGATTTTATCGACTTCTATATTGGTGACTGGCACTTCGCCACCTTTAATATCGCTGACTGCGGCATCTGTATTGGCGTCGCGTTAGTAGTTCTAGAGGGCTTTTTCAGCCCCCAAGCAAACAGGCAAAACAAGGGTAGGTCATGATAGTCTCTGTAGAGCGCGACAGCACGGTGCTGCTCCATTTCACACTGAAGCTAGAGGATGGGCTCCGTCGTGGAGTCGACCTCCGCCTCCGGCAAACCGGCGCTGTTCCGCCTAGGCGACGGCAGCCTTTCCGACGCGCTGGAGCAGGAGCTGCTGGGACTGAAATCGGGCGACAAGTACGTGTTTACGCTGGCGCTGGAAGCGGCGTTCGGCGCCGTCAGCCTGGATCTGATCCAGTACTTCTCGCGCCGCGATTTTATCAACGTGGGCGAGCCGGAAATCGGCTCCATCATGCTGTTTACCGGCATGGGCGGCAGCGAGATGCTAGGCGTGATCCGCGATATCTCCGGCGATTCCATCACGGTGGACTTCAACCATCCGCTGGCGGGTCATCAGATCCATTTTGATATCGATGTGCTGGAAATCGATCCGGTACTGGAGGCAAACGATGCAAATCCTGCTAGCTAACCCGCGCGGCTTCTGCGCCGGCGTCGATCGCGCCATCAGCATCGTAGAGCGAGCGCTGGAGATGTACGGTGCACCAATCTACGTGCGCCATGAAGTGGTGCACAACCGCTACGTGGTCAAAAGCCTGCGCAAGCGCGGCGCGATCTTTATCGAAGAGATTAGCGAAGTGCCGGACAACGCCATCCTGATCTTCTCAGCGCACGGCGTCTCTCAGGCGGTGCGCGCCGAAGCTAAAGCGCGCAGTCTCACTATGCTGTTCGACGCCACCTGTCCGCTGGTGACCAAGGTGCATATGGAGGTGGCGCGCGCCAGCCGTAAAGGCGTGGAGGCGATTCTGATCGGCCACGCAGGCCACCCGGAAGTGGAAGGCTCCATGGGCCAGTACAGCAACCCTAACGGCGGCATGTATCTAGTAGAGTCGCCCGAGGACGTGTTTAAGCTGCAGGTAAAGGATGAGAGCAATCTCTGCTTTATGACGCAAACCACGCTGTCGGTTGACGATACCTCTGACGTAATCGACGCGCTGCGCGTCCGTTTTCCGGCGATTATTGGTCCGTGCAAGGATGATATCTGCTACGCCACCACCAATCGTCAGGAAGCGGTGCGCGTGCTGGCGCGCGATGCGGAGGTGGTGCTAGTGGTCGGATCGAAGAACTCGTCGAACTCCAATCGTCTGGCGGAGCTGGCGCAGCGCGCTGGCAAGCTGGCGAAGCTGATCGACTCGGCAGACGACATTCAGGAAGAGTGGGTGAAGGGCATCGCGTGCATCGGCGTTACCGCAGGCGCCTCTGCGCCCGATATTCTGGTGCAGCAGGTGATCCAGCGGCTGCGCGAGCTGGGCGGCGACGCGGCGATCGAACTAATTGGGTGCGAAGAGAACATTGTGTTCAAGGTGCCGAAAGAGCTGCGCGTTGAGGTACGCAACGTGCAGTAACGGCGCATTATCGTTTGCTGAAAGGCCAACGTAAGACGGCCTTTTTATGAGTTAAAGCGTCTGGTTCTCTTCAGCGGAATTGCTTTTACTGATAATCGCTAAGCGCTACCCTTAAATTCTAATTATCCCGTATTAGTAGTGGCGTGTCTGTTAACTGATCGTTAACCTGAATACGCTTTGCATGCATAGTTTTTTATCAGGAATGAATAAATATGAAGAATTACCGCATTGCCATCGTGGGCGCACCGGGCCGTATGGGGCGCAATCTGATTGAAGCGACGCAGCAGGCGGAGGGCGTAGAGCTGGGCGCTGCGCTGGTGCGTTCTGGCTCTTCGCTGAATGGCAGCGACGCAGGCGAATTGGCCGGAACGGGCAAAAACGGAGTGATCATCACCGACGATTTACGCAGCGTGATGGATGATTTCGACGTGCTGGTAGATTTTACCCGCCCTGAAGGCACTCTGTACTACCTGGCGCTGTGTCTTGAATATAAAAAGGCGATGGTAATTGGCACCACCGGCTTCGATGAGGCGGGTAAGGCGGCTATCCAGGCGGCCTCGGCGGAGATCCCCATCGTCTTTGCCGCTAACTTTAGCGTCGGCGTCAATCTGGTGCTGAAGCTGCTGGAGAAGGCGGCGAAAGTGATGGGCGACTATGCCGATATCGAAATCGTGGAGGCGCACCATCGGCATAAAGTCGATGCGCCTTCCGGCACAGCGCTGGCGATGGGCGAAGCGATCGCCGACGCCATGAACTGGGATTTGAACCAGCACGCCATCTACGCGCGCGAAGGGCACACCGGCGAGCGCCCGCCGCAGACCATTGGCTTTGCGGCGGTACGCGCGGGCGATATCGTCGGCGAGCACACCGTGATGTTTGCGGATATTGGCGAACGCGTAGAGATTATTCATAAGGCTTCCAGCCGTATGACATTTGCAAAAGGGGCCGTTAAGTCAGCATTATGGCTGAAAGAGAAAAAAATCGGACTTTATGATATGCGAGACGTGCTGGATCTATCGATGTTGTGAGTGTTATGAATCATTTTGATGTGGTTATTTTAATGTTTAACAAATTGATTAAAAAGGGAAATATTATTATCGTCCTTTATTTTGCTTAAAATAAGCATTTAATAAAATAATTGGCGTAAGATAGATAAGATATTATCTTTAGCCTGTCGTCGTGGTTAAAAAAAGACCTTTTTTGACCATTTTGTCAAAAATGGCGGCCTGCCAGCAGCGCTTTTATTTTATTTCACTCAGGCAACAGTTTATTCCCGTCGATAAACTCTCTTTTTTGCGACTTAATCTTGTTTTTAACTTCCAGTTACGCGAAAAAAACAAAAAAATCACCTCTCACTCTCAGGGTAGACAAGCTTTAGTGCGATCATTAGAATACGCGCGATTTACTAAAAATCAATCACTCAGGTGGTTCTTGTCTTGATTCAGGGTCAAATTTTGAATTAATATGCAAACATCGTGAATTTTTATTCCCTGGAGGATGTTTTGATTAAGTCAGCGCTCTTAGTTCTGGAAGACGGAACCCAATTCCACGGTCGGGCCATCGGGGCAACAGGATCGGCAGTGGGGGAGGTCGTTTTCAATACTTCAATGACCGGTTATCAAGAAATCCTCACTGATCCCTCCTATTTCCGCCAGATAGTCACCCTCACTCATCCCCATATCGGCAATGTAGGCGTTAACGCAGCCGACGCAGAATTCACCCAAATTCACGCACAAGGCTTGGTTATCCGCGACCTGCCGCTGATTGTCAGCAACTTCCGCAGCGAAGAGAACCTGTCAGCGTATCTGCAGCGCAATAACGTGGTGGGCATCGCCGATATCGATACGCGCAAGCTGACGCGTCTGCTGCGTGAAAAAGGTGCGCAGAACGGCTGCGTTATCGCGGGTGACAACCCGGACGCGGCGCTGGCGCTGCAGAAAGCGCAGGCGTTTCCTGGGCTGAAAGGGATGGATCTGGCGAAAGAGGTCACCACGGCGGAAACCTACAGCTGGCAGCAGGGCTCCTGGACGCTGCAAGAGGGTCTGCCGCAGCCGCAGAGCGCGGACGCGCTGCCCTATCACGTCGTGGCCTACGATTACGGCTTTAAGTTCAACATCTTCCGCATGCTGGTGGATCGCGGCTGCCGCCTGACGGTGGTGCCGGCGCAGACACACGCCGAAGAGGTGCTGAAGCTTAATCCAGACGGAATCTTCCTCTCCAACGGACCAGGAGACCCGGAGCCGTGCGATTACGCCATCAGCGCAATTAAATCTTTCCTCGACATCGAAATCCCGGTGTTCGGCATCTGCCTCGGCCACCAGCTACTGGCGCTGGCGAGCGGCGCGAAAACTGTGAAAATGAAGCTCGGCCACCACGGCGGCAACCATCCGGTGCAGGATCTCGACAACAACCGCGTGATGATCACCGCGCAGAACCACGGCTTCGCCGTCGACGACGCCAGCCTGCCGGCGAATCTGCGCGTGACGCATATTTCGCTGTTCGATAAAACGGTGCAGGGTATTCACCGCACCGATAAACCGGCGTTCAGCTTCCAGGGACACCCGGAAGCGAGTCCGGGTCCCCACGACGCCGCGCCGCTGTTCGATCACTTTATTGAACTGATCGACGCCTACCGTTCGAAAGCTAAGTAATCAGGAGCTAAAAAATGCCGAAACGTACAGATATAAAATCTATCCTGATCCTTGGTGCAGGCTCGATTGTTATCGGCCAAGCCTGTGAGTTTGACTACTCTGGCGCGCAGGCGTGTAAGGCGCTGCGCGAAGAGGGCTACCGCGTCATTCTGGTTAACTCCAACCCGGCGACCATTATGACCGACCCGGAAATGGCCGATGCGACCTATATCGAGCCGATTCACTGGGAAGTGGTACGCAAAATCATCGAAAAAGAGCGCCCGGACGCGGTGCTGCCGACCATGGGCGGCCAGACGGCGCTGAACTGCGCGCTGGAGCTGGAGCGTCAGGGCGTGCTGGAAGAGTTTCGCGTCACCATGATTGGCGCTACTGCTGATGTCATAGATAAAGCAGAAGATCGTCGGCGTTTCGACGTGGCGATGAAAAGTATTGGACTAGACACAGCACGTTCAGGCATCGCCCATACCATGGAAGAAGCGCTGGCCGTGGCTGAAGACGTCGGCTTTCCCTGCATCATCCGCCCCTCATTCACGATGGGCGGCACCGGCAGCGGCATCGCCTATAACCGCGAAGAATTCGAAGAGATTTGCGAGCGCGGTCTGGATCTCTCGCCCACTAACGAGCTGCTGATCGATGAGTCGCTGATTGGCTGGAAAGAGTATGAGATGGAAGTGGTGCGTGATAAGAACGACAACTGCATTATTGTCTGCTCTATCGAAAACTTCGACGCCATGGGCATTCACACCGGCGACTCCATCACCGTCGCCCCAGCGCAGACGTTGACCGATAAAGAGTATCAGATCATGCGTAACGCCTCGTTGGCGGTGCTGCGTGAAATCGGCGTAGAGACCGGCGGCTCCAACGTGCAGTTCTCGGTTAACCCGAAGGACGGTCGTCTGATCGTTATCGAGATGAACCCGCGTGTGTCGCGATCTTCGGCACTCGCCTCCAAAGCGACCGGCTTCCCAATCGCCAAAGTGGCGGCCAAGCTGGCGGTCGGTTTCACCCTTGACGAGTTGATGAACGACATTACCGGCGGCCTGACCCCGACGTCGTTCGAACCCTCAATCGACTACGTCGTCACTAAAATCCCGCGCTTTAACTTCGAGAAATTCACTGGCGCCAACGACCGTCTCACTACGCAGATGAAATCGGTGGGCGAAGTGATGGCGATTGGTCGCACCTTCCAGGAGTCGATTCAGAAAGCGCTGCGCGGACTGGAAGTAGGCGCCCACGGCTTTGACCCGAAAGTGTATCTTGACGACGTCGACGCACTGACCTGCGTCCGCCGCGAGCTGAAAGATGCTGGCGCCGAGCGTATCTGGTATATCGCCGACGCGTTCCGCATGGGCATGTCGGTCGACGGCGTCTTTAATCTGACCAATATCGACCGCTGGTTCTTGGTGCAGATTGAAGAGCTGGTGCGTCTGGAAGAGCAGGTAGCGCGTGAAGGCGTTAATAGCCTGAGCCAGCCGTTCCTGCGCGCGCTGAAACGCAAAGGCTTCGCCGATGCGCGTCTGGCGGCACTGGCGGGCGTTTCAGAAGGTGAGATCCGCAAGCTACGCCAGCAGTACAACCTGCATCCGGTCTACAAGCGTGTCGATACCTGCGCCGCCGAGTTCGCCACCGATACCGCCTACATGTACTCCACCTATGAAGAGGAGTGCGAAGCGAACCCAAAACAGGATCGCGCTAAGATTATGGTGCTGGGCGGCGGACCGAACCGTATCGGCCAAGGCATTGAATTCGACTACTGCTGCGTGCACGCCGCGCTGGCGCTGCGCGAAGACGGTTTCGAAACCATTATGTTAAACTGTAACCCGGAAACCGTTTCCACCGACTACGACACCTCCGACCGTCTCTACTTCGAGCCAGTGACGCTGGAAAACGTGCTGGAGATCGTGCGCATCGAGCAGCCGAAAGGGGTGATCGTGCAGTACGGTGGCCAGACACCGCTGAAGCTGGCGCGCGAGCTGGAAGCGGCAGGCGTGCCGGTTATCGGCACCAGCCCGGACGCCATTGACCTCGCCGAAGACCGCAAGCGCTTCCAGCTGGCGGTCGATCGCCTGAACCTGAAGCAGCCGGCCAACGCCACCGTCACCACGCTGGAGCAGGCGGTCGAGAAAGCGGCCAGCCTCGACTACCCGCTGGTGGTGCGTCCCTCTTACGTGCTGGGCGGCCGCGCCATGGAGATCGTCTATGACGAGATCGACCTCAAGCGCTACTTCCAGACCGCCGTCTCCGTCTCCAACGACGCGCCGGTGCTGCTAGACCGCTTCTTGGACGACGCGGTGGAAGTCGACGTCGACGCCATCTGCGACGGTGAGCGTGTGCTGATTGGCGGTATCATGGAGCATATCGAGCAGGCTGGCGTGCACTCAGGTGACTCTGCCTGTTCACTGCCGGCCTACACGCTGAGCCAGGAGATCCAGAACGTGATGCGCCAACAGGTAGAGCGTCTGGGGTTCGAACTCAACGTGCGCGGCCTAATGAACGTGCAGTTCGCGGTGAAGGATAACGAGGTTTACCTGATTGAGGTTAACCCGCGCGCCGCGCGTACAGTGCCATTCGTCTCCAAAGCTACTGGCGTACCACTGGCGAAAGTCGCCGCGCGCGTGATGACGGGCAAAACCTTGGCGGAGCAGGGCGTCACCAAAGAGGTGATCCCGCCTTACTACTCGGTGAAAGAGGTGGTGCTGCCGTTTAATAAGTTCCAGGGCGTGGATCCAATTCTTGGCCCTGAAATGCGCTCCACCGGCGAAGTGATGGGCGTCGGGCGAACCTTCGCCGAAGCTTTCTCCAAAGCAATGCTGGGCGTGCAGAGCAACATGAAGAAGAGCGGGCGCGCGCTGCTGTCGGTACGCGAAGGGGACAAAAAGCGCATTATCGATCTGGCGGCCAAGCTGCTGAAGTTCGGCTTTGAGCTGGACGCCACCCACGGCACCGCCGTGGTGCTGAGCGAAGCAGGTATTAATCCGCGTCTGGTGAATAAGGTGCACGAAGGGCGTCCGCATATTCAGGATCGCCTGAAGAACGGCGAATATACTTATATCGTCAATACCAACGCCGGTCGTCAGGCGATCGAAGATTCACGCGTCATCCGTCGCAGCGCACTACAGTATAAAGTGCACTACGACACTACGCTGAACGGCGGTTTCGCCACCACCATGTCGCTGAATGCCGATCCGATGGAGCAGGTTATTTCCGTACAGGAAATGCATGCGCTGATTAACAGTTAATTTCGGTGCTTAATTAAACGGCCCTGCGGGGCCGTTTTTTATTTTTTGAACCGATCCTCAATAATAAATAACTAAAAACGATTAAAGTTTTGCTGATTTGTCTTTGGGCTTGATACGGAATGCGGTAACGTTTATTTCCGCTAAAAATCGCTTAAATTTATAAAGCGAAAGCGTATCGGCACGATGTAATATTTCACTGCTGATAGGACGTGAGATATTTAAAAGGGAAACGTGCGATAAATGTGGATCTACCTGGGACAAGCTGGATCTATATGGGACAGGTAACAGTAATTAAGTTTCACTATGTGAAACAAGAAACAGTCATCGAAACGGCTTATCTTCATCTTCAAACAGATTGCCCTGGATGCGTGCCAGCTCTTCTTTTTTAACCCGTTTAACTACCGAATAAATCCACTGTAGCGAGACTTTGTATTTACGCGCCAGCGCGTGGTGGTTATGACCGTTGAAGTCGGCAAATATCTCCTGGTCACGCTGGCTGACTTTCCATATCAGCCCCATCGGGAAATAGACATTTTGCCCACCCCAGACCGCTATCATCTGACCGGTGACGGCATCCCCTATCTGGCTGGTAACAGCAGGGTCAACGTCGATAATCTGCCTGACGGTCTGTGCGGTGTGTTCGGCCAGCTTAACCAGTAACTCCGGCCCTTTACTGCGAAAGGTATTCGCTAGCATGATGCTGCCCTCGCCACGCGTTGTTGGCTATCTAACCAGTAAGGTGAATCACAGCCGGTTTCCCGTTTAACAAAGTGGGTAAGAGCTTTTGCTGACGCATCACGAACAATGCCCTCCTGGGCCGTTGCCTGCCACAGGGCCTGCATTTTCTGGAGTTGCGGACGGTCAGTCTGCTTTACTTCCTGCTGACCAAACGCAGCAACGTCAACGACTACTTCGCCGACGATGCGTGGGGCTTGGAATACTTCGCCGGCTATAAAATCCTAGTTAAGCAGTACGGTTTGAAAGCGGTTCAGCCCTAAGTGATAGGCGACCCGACTGGAGTACGTTAACGGTCGCAACTACCAGCGTATCGATAACGGTCTGGGCGTGACGCTGTTCATCGACTACGTCTTCCGCGTCGATTACGAACACGTCTTTACCTCCAGCACCGACAACTTTTGCGATATGAACCTAGTGCGCCTGCGCTATAATTTCTAATCGTCTGAGGTAAAACGGCTCCTGCGGGAGCCGTTTTTTTGGCCACCGTCGCCGCGGTTCGCCGCCAGAGAGCACCTGTTCCCTTACTTGTATCGGCTAACAGATTTTATCTGGCGGCTTACGGCGTCGCGTCGGGAAAAAGCGGTTTAAAACTCTGCGCAACAAGCAAAAAGCGGTGGCAAAAACGCTTTATGTAATTACACTCTTCCCGCTATCGACGAAAGTTTCACCTTTACGTATGATAGCGCCAGTTTTTTATCTGTGAGTCTCTTAACATGATTAGTCTGATCGCGGCATTAGCAGCGGATCGCGTCATTGGTATGGAAGGTGTCATGCCGTGGAAACTACCTGCAGATTTGGTGTGGTTCAAACTTAACACCCTGAATAAGCCGGTGATTATGGGTCGTCTGACCTTTGAATCAATTGGTCGCCCGCTGCTTGGACGGCTGAATATCGTTGTCAGCAGTCAGTCGGGCAAGGCCGAAGGGGTCACTTGGGTCACCTCGTTGGATGAGGCGATTGCCGCCGCTGGCGACGTGCCAGAGATTATGGTGATTGGCGGCGGGCGTATTTATGAGCAGATGCTCAAACGCGCTGATCGTCTCTATCTCACCCATATCGACGCCGAAGTCGAAGGAGATACCCAGTTCCCGGACTATGAGCCGGACGAGTGGCAGTCGACCTTCAGCGAGTTCCACGACGCCGACGAGCAAAATTCCCACAGCTACTGCTTTGAAATTCTCGATCGGCGCTAACCCGCGAGAAAGGAAAAGGCCTTATCCATGGATAAGGCCTTTTTTATGCGGCGCTCAGGCGGATTGCTGCGGCGGAAGCGTCTCTACGGCCGACGGCTGAAGGTTGGATGCTTGTGTATAGTAGCGCTGACTCTCCCAGTGCAGCAGCGTCAGCACGCCGCCCCAGCAGCAGCCAGTGTCTAGTCCGATCACGCCGGGCGGGGTGCCTTTGCCTTCCAGCGACGCCCAGTGGCCGAAGATTTGCGTGTAGCCTTCCGGCAGCTTGCCGGGAATGGCGAACCAGGGCTTCAGCGGCGGCGGCGCAGAGTCCCGCGCCTCTTTGCAGATCATATCGAGCTGCCCGTTGGGAAAGCAGAGCCGCATGCGCGTCAGGGCGTTGGCGGAGAAGCGCAGGCGCGCCAGCCCGCTCAGCTCCGGCGTCCAGTTATTCGGCATGTCGCCATACATCGTGTCGAGAAACAGCGGGTAGCTGTCGCTTGAGAGCACGGCTCCCAGCTCGTGCGCGCAGGCTTTTGCCGTCTCCAGATCCCATTGCGGTGTGATGCCCGCATGCGCCATCACCAGCTTTTTCTCTTCGTCAACCTGTAGTAGCGGCTGACGGCGCAGCCAGTTGATCAGTTCGTCGGCATCTTCCGCTTCTAGCAGCGGCGTCAGGCGATATTTCGGCTTATTGCGGCTAATGCCGGCAAACATCGCCAGCAGATGCAGATCGTGATTGCCCAGCACCATACGCATGCTCTGTCCCAGCGATTTTACGTAGCGCAATACTTCCAACGAACTTGAGCCGCGTGCTACCAGATCGCCGGTCAGCCACAGCGTATCCCGTTCAGGCGAAAAATCGACCTGCTCCAGCAGCACGCGCAGCTCGTCATAACAGCCATGGATGTCGCCAATCAGATATGTGCTCATACAGAATTATCCGTAATAAAAAGCCGCGCCCGGCAGAGCCGAGCGACGTGTAAAAAGATCAGTTTATATAGGTTTCTACGGCGAGTCGGAATACCGGGATGTCGATGTTAAAGGTTTCGCCCTCTTCATCCTGCATCACATAGTGTCCCTGCATGGTGCCCATCGGCGTCTCAATAATCGCGCCGCTGGTGTACTGAAATTCGCTACTAAGTGCGATAACCGGCTGCTCGCCGACGACGCCTTCGCCCTGTACTTCCGTTTCTTGTCCGTTGCCGTTGGTGATTAGCCAGTATCGGCCCAGCAGTTGCACAGCGTTGTGGCTTAGATTGCGGATGGTAATGGTATAGGCAAAGACGTAGCGCTCTTCTTCCGGGGAAGATTGAGAGGCGATATAGAGGCTTTGTACCTTAACAGACATCGGGGCCAATTCACTCATGCATTACTCCAGCGGTTCAACGTTATGCGTCGACAGCCAGTTGGCTAACTGACAGTATTGCGCTACTGACACGTTTTCCGCGCGGAGTCCTGCATCGATGCCCAGCTCATCCAGTGCGCCGGCGTCGAACAGATAGCCGAGGCTGTTGCGCAGCGTTTTGCGGCGCTTGCCGAAGGCTTCGGTGGTGATACGGCTAAGTACGCGAATGTCACTGACCGGATAGGGCGGTTCGGCATACGGCACTAGACGCACCACGGCCGAATCTACTTTCGGCGGCGGCGTAAAAGAGTGCGGCGGCACTTCCAGCACCGGGATCACCTGGCAGTAGTATTGAGCCATCACGCTTAGGCGGCCGTAGGCTTTACTGCCTAGACCGGCGACGAGGCGGTTGACCACCTCTTTCTGCAGCATGAAGTGCATATCTTTAATCGAACCAGTATAGCTGAAAAGGTGAAACATCAGCGGGGTCGAAATATTGTAGGGCAGGTTGCCAAATACGCGCAGCGGCTGACCTTTTTCTTTGGCCAGCGTGGCGAAATCGAAGGTCATCACATCCTGCTGATAGACCGTCAGCTTGGGGCCGAGGAACGGATGGGTCTGCAGACGCGCAACCAGATCACGGTCCAGTTCAACCACCGTTAAGGCGTCGAGGTGTTCGCCGACCGGTTCGGTCAGCGCGCCGAGGCCCGGGCCGATCTCCACCAGCGCTTCGCTGCGCTGCGAATGAATGGCGGAGACAATGCTGTCGATAATGTACTGATCGTTCAGGAAGTTCTGCCCAAAACGTTTACGGGCGTAGTGACCCTGATGGACGCGATTATTCATTACTGCTGTTGATCATAGTGATGGCGAGGTTAAGCGCCGTAATAAAGCTGCCTGGCTCTGCCTGACCCAGACCGGCCAGCTCCAGCGCGGTGCCGTGGTCAACGGAGGTACGGGTAAAGGGCAGGCCGAGGGTAATGTTCACCGCGCGGCTAAACCCTTGGAATTTTAGCACCGGCAATCCCTGATCGTGATACATCGCCAGCACCGCATCGGCGTGCTGCAGATATTTCGGCTGGAACATGGTGTCGGCGGGAAGCGGTCCGGTAAGCTGCATACCCTCTGCGCGCAGAGAGTCGAGCGCCGGAATAATCGTATCAATCTCTTCGCGTCCCATATGACCGCTTTCGCCGGCATGGGGATTCAGCCCGCAGACAAAGATATGCGGCTGCGGGATAGCGAACTTTTTCTGTAGATCGCGGTGCAGAACAGAGATCACCTCGCGCAGGCTGGCGTAGGTAATCGCCGCGGAAACATCTTTTAGCGGCAGATGAGTGGTCGCCAGCGCGACGCGCAATTCTTCGGTCGCCAGCATCATCACCACGCGATGACCGCCGGCGCGCTCGGCGAAAAACTCGGTGTGTCCGGTAAAGGGGATGCCAGCGTCGTTAATCACGCCTTTATGTACCGGCCCGGTGATCAGGGCGGCGAATTCGCCGTTCAGACAGCCGTCGTAGGCGCGCGCCAGCGTCGCCAGCACGTAGGGACTGTTGGCCGGCTGAAGGAGACCCGGCGTGACCGGCTGAACGGTCTCGACCGGCAACACCGTCAGCGTGGCCGCCTCCTGCGGCTGCGCCGCCACGCCGGGCTGATAGTCGCGCAGCGTTAGCGGCAGGCCGAGCAGGCCGGCGCGTTTGCGCAGCAGCTGCGGCGACGCGCACACCACTAGTTCAACCGGCCAGCTCTGCTGGGCCAGTTGAATTGCGAGATCGGGGCCTATCCCGGCGGGTTCGCCGGGCGTGATAACGACGCGAGAATTACTGCGCATTGCCGTCCAGAATCTTCACGTAGGCGCTGGCGCGCTGTTCCTGCATCCAGGTTTGCGCTTCTTCCGCGAACTTGCGGTTGAACAGCAGGTGATAGGTACGTTCTTTTTGCACCGCGTCAGTCTTATCGACTTGGCGGGTGTCGAGCAGCTGAATCTGGTGCCAGCCGAACGGAGAGTGTACCGGCTGGCTTATCTGGCCTTTCTGCAGCTTAAGCAGCGCGTCGCGGAGCGCCGGATGGAAGTCTTCCGGCGAGCACCAGCCCAGATCTCCACCCTGGTTGGCGGAACGTTGATCGTCAGAGAACTGTTTCGCCGCGGCAGCGAAGCTGGTTTTCCCGTTGCGAATATCGGCGTCGATCTGTTCCAGTTTCGCGTGCGCTTGGTTGTCGGTCAGGATCGGCGACTTCTTCAGCAGGATATGACGCACGTGCACTTCGGTAACGGAGATATTTTTGCTCTCGCCGTTCAGGTCATTGACCTTCAGAATATGGAAACCGACGCCGGAACGGATCGGGCCGACGATATCGCCTTTCATCGCGGTGGAGAGCGCTTGCGCGAACAGGGTCGGCAGCTCTTCGATTTTGCCCCAGCCCATATTGCCACCTTTCAGCGCCTGCGGATCGGCGGAGTAGGTCACGGCTAGCTTGCCGAAATCCGCGCCATCTTTCAGTTCGCCGACCAGCTGCTTAGCCAGCGCTTCCTGATCGTCTACCTGCTGCTGCGACGGGTTTTCCGGCAGTGGCAGCAGAATCTGGCTGACGTTGAGTTCGGTGTCTTGGCTGTTTTGCGCGCTGATTTGGGTGGCGAGCGTATCCACTTCCTGCGGCAGGATCGTGAGACGACGGCGCACTTCTTTATTGCGCACTTCGGCGATCAGCATTTCTTTGCAGATCTGCGCGCGATAGTCACTGTAGTTGATCCCGTCGTAGGCGAGACGGCTACGCAGCTGACCGAGGCTTATACGGTTTTGCGCGGCGATGTTGCCGATCGCCTGGTCGAGTTGCTGCTCGTTGATCTGCAGACCCGCTCTTTCACTCATCTGTAGAATGATGTTGTCTATGATCTGACGTTCAAGGATCTGGTGACGCAGGGTCTTGTCATCTGGCAGCTGCTGGCCAGCCTGCTGCGCCTGCGCTTTTATAGTGCGCAGCATATTGTCTACGTCGCTCTCCAGAACCACGCCGTTGTTCACAACGGCAGCCACTTTATCAACCACTTGTGGTGCTGCGAACGCGATGTTGGCGGCGATCGCCACACCCAGAATCAGTATTCTCCAGTTCTTCATACTTTTTCCATTGTTGTTTTCGCAGTGCGGGAATTACCAGTCAAACATCGCAGTATCAGAAGGCGTGCTGGTAAGGGATAACGCCCTGACGCAGCATCTGGTCGGTGCCTAAGTCGTAACTGGAACTCAGACCACGCAGTTCAATGTTGAATGAGATTTGATTGTTGTACTTACTGTAGTTATTTTCCCAACCTTTGATCTTGCGTTCGTAACCGACGCGGATCGCGTAGCAGCAAGAGCTGTACTGCAGACCAACCAGCTGCGAGGCAGGTTTCTGGTTGCGCGTATCATAGTAATACGCGCCCACGACCGACCAGGCGTCCGCAATCGGCCAGCTGGCGTTGCTACCTACCTGAGAAATACCGTTTTTATAGATCGGGTTATTCACCAGATCGGAGTTGTTTAGCGCGCTAGCCACATATTCCGGGCTGCTGTAGCGGTAGCTCAGCTGCAGGACGCGGTCGGAATCGCGACGGTACTCCAGTATGGTATTGCCTTGGGCGACGTTGTTGAGATAGAGGTCATACTGCAGCCCGCCGCGCATGCTCCATTGATCACTCACTTTCCAGTAGGTGTCACCGGCCCAAATCAAGCTGCCGGTGCTGCCGGTGTCGTCTTTGGTCCAGTTTACGCCGGTACGTGATGGGGTAAACGAGTAGATTTGACCCACGGAAACATTAAAACGTTCAACCAGATCCTGATCATAAATATGCGTGGTGACGCCGGTCACTACTTCATTGGTGGAAGCGATGCGATCTAGGCCGCTATAGGTGTGATCGCGGAACAGGCCGGTGTAGTCGGTCTGCAGCCGCGTCGAGTCGTACGGATAGATATCGCTCTGGTTGCGGTAAGGAATATAGAGATACTGAACGCGCGGCTCCAGCGTCTGGGTGTAGCCCTCCGCCCAGTCCATATCACTATCGAAGACCAGACGGCCGTCGACCTTGAACTGCGGCATAGTGCGGTTCACCGAGCTTTTCAGCTGGCCGCTCTGGCTATTCTCGTTGTTTGCCAGATTAGCGTTGTAGTACTCCAGCGAATCCTGCTGATAGTGCGTGGCGAGGAACTTGGCCTGCGTATCGAGGCTGGCCCAGCCGTTCGAGAGCGGCAGATCGAGCGTCGGTTCGATATGCAGGCGGGTCGCTTCGGGATAATCATTATTGACGTTGGTGAACTTCACCGCCTGCGCGTAGATACGGCCGTCGAACGGACCCATATCGTTCCGGTAGAAATTCAGATCCAGCTGTGGCTGCACGCCATAAACGTTTTTATTACTTGTATCGCCGAAGACCTGGAAATCCCTGCTGAAGAGCGTGGCGTCCCAGTTGGTGTTAGCGTAGCCGATGCTGAACTTCTGCGTCACATAGCCGTCGGTGGAGCTATAATATTTCGAGTCGAGGTCGTTAAAGTAGTAGGGGTCGCTAACCTTGGTGTAGTCGGCGTTAAAGCGCCAGTGCTGGTCGTAGACGCCAGCGTGACGCCAGTAGAAGAGCCAGCGATCGTTGCTTTTGTCCTCGGCGATGTCGCGCACCGCTTTGTCTTTATCGTACTGATTGTCTAACGGCAGATAGTCGAACCCTATTAGACCGTCGCCGAACTGCGTCAGGTAGCGGAATTCGTTTTCCAGCTGTATGACGCGCTTTGACATGTAGTGCGGCGTAATGGTCGCGTCCACCTGCGGCGCGATGTTCCAGTAGTAGGGAAGAACAAATTCTAACCCTTTGCTGCTGCCATATTTCGCGTTCGGGATCAGGAAGCCGGAGCGGCGGCGATCGCCGATCGGCAGCTGCAGATAGGGACTGTAGAAAATCGACACTGGGCCCAGCTTAAAGCGGGCGTTCCAGATCTCCGCCATCTCTTCTTCGCGATCTTGGATCACTTCCGAACCCACCATGCTCCAGCTGTTGTAGCCGGGCAGACAGGAGGTAAAACTGCCATTTACCAGAATGGTGTAGCGGTTATCGGCGCGCTGTTTCATCAGGTCGGCGTTGCCGTGTCCCTGACGACCCACCATCTGGTAGTTTCCGTTCCAGACGTTAGTGTCTTTGGTGTTAAGGTTGGACCAAGCTTTCGGACCTTTCAGGATGACCTGATTGTCGTCATAGTGCACATTACCCAACGCGTCAACGGTGCGCACCGGCGTGGTTTGCCCCTCTTGCTGCCGCTGATGTAGCTGTATCTCATCCGCCTGCAGGCGGATGTTGCTCTGCTGAACATCCACGTTGCCGGTGAATACCACGTCGTCTGGATAGTTCCCCTTGGCCGCGTCGGAATAAATCGTCACTGGCAGCTGGTTCAGCTGGCCGGTAACTAGCGGACGATTAAAGCTCGGTACGCCCAGCATACACTGAGACATAAGATCGTCGGCCAGAGCGGACTGACTGGATATCGCTGCGCCAATTATGGTGGCCAGCAGGGTAGGTAGTCGTTTGTTCATACGCGGTATCGAGAATTCCATGAAAACTGGCATCATGCCGACAATCGGGTCAGAGACTAACGTACTGCCCGGCGTTGCGCCAGTGTTAATCCGTGTCTGTCCGCGTTGCCGTTAGGCGCTGGGATGAATGACAGGTATGATAATGCAATTTTCAGCCGCAAGCATGGCGAATTGAGGAGTTTATGCGTTACTGGGGAAAAGTTATCGGGCTGGTGCTGGGGTTGCTTTCCGGCGCCGGTTTTTGGGGCATCGTATCCGGCCTGTTGATTGGCCATCTTGTTGATAAGGTTCGCCGCGCAAAGGGACAGGCTTGGTTCGCCAATAACCAAACCCGTCAGACGCTCTTTTTTCAGACCACCTTTCAGGTAATGGGTCACCTGACTAAATCGAAAGGGCGGGTCACCGAGGCCGATATTCAAATCGCTTCTTTATTAATGGATCGCATGCAGCTGCACGGCGATGCGCGCAGCGCGGCGCAGCGAGCATTCCGCGAAGGCAAACAGGGTGACTATCCGCTGCGCACCAAGCTGCGCAGCGCCTGTTTCGGCCACTCCGATCTGATTCGGATGTTTCTGGAAATCCAGATCCAGGCGGCTTTCGCCGACGGTTCGCTGCACCCGAACGAGCGTCAGGTGCTGTACGTGATCGCTGAGGAGCTGGGGATTTCGCGCGTTCAGTTCGATCAGTTTTTGCGCATGATGGAGGGCGGCCAGCAGTTCAGCCGCGGTCAGGGTGCGGGCTACAGTGGCGGCTATCAGCGGGCACAGCGCGGACCGACGCTGGAGGATGCCTGCAGCGTGCTAGGTGTGAAAAGCAGCAACGAAGCCACCACCATTAAGCGCGCCTATCGCAAGCTGATGAGTGAGCATCATCCCGACAAGCTGGTGGCGAAAGGGCTGCCGCCGGAGATGATGGAGATGGCGAAACAGAAGGCGCAGGAGATTCAGGCGGCGTACGATCTGATCCGCCGCGAGAAAGGATTTAAATAGCGGGCTAGTCTGCTTAAAAATCCGCGGGCTGCCGAAACGGCATACTATTGCCGAACGCCGGATGGGTAATGGTCAACGACTCTGCATGCAGCAGCAGGCGCGGTGCGCGGGCTTTCGCCTCGGGATGAGCGTAAAAGCCGTCGCCTAAGATAGGATGGCCGAGTGTCAGCATATGCACGCGCAGCTGGTGCGAGCGGCCGGTAATCGGCTTTAGCGCCACGCGCGCGCTGTTGTCGTCCAGATCAAGCACTTCATATTCGGTCTGCGCCGCTTTGCCGGTTTCAAAACAGATCTTCTGTTTCGGCTGGTTCGGCCAGTCGCAGATCAGCGGCAAATCTATTACCCCTTTTTCCGCCGTCGGATGGCCCCAGGCGCGCGCTAGGTAGCTTTTTGACGGCTCGCGCTCGCGGAACTGACGCTTTAGCTCGCGCTCCACCGGCTTGGTGAGCGCCACAACGATCACGCTGCTGGTGGCCATATCGAGCGAGGCGATGCACCGATTCCGCCTGCGAATAGTCGCGCTGCACGCGCGTTATCACGCTGTCTTTATACTCTTCCAGACGGCCAAACACCGACAGCAGCTCGCTCGGCTTATTTACCACCATAATGTGCGCATCCTGATAAAGAATGTGCAGCTAGGGCTCGCGCGGTAGATTGTAGGGTTTCACGATTTATTCGCTTTCTTTCTAAAGTAAAAGGGGCTATATAGCCCCGATAAATTACTAATGCGTGACCACGATTAGGCGCCGCGCGTCGAGACGCCAGTTCGCCTAGCTCAGACCAGCACCTGTTGGCGATTACTCTCCAGCGCCTCGATCTCATCTTCGCGGATGTTCAGGTTAGCCGCCTTCAGCGCTTCCAGACGCGACAGCTCCGCGCCTAGCTTCTCGTCCGCTTCGGAGCGCGCCGCCGCGATCAGCGCCAGCGCCTGTGCTGCGTCGCCGTCGTTGGAGTTCAGCTCTAGCAGACGGTCGCATCTGTTCTCCAGTTGCGACTTCAGCGACTCGTGCTGCCTGCGGTACCCGGCGATAAATTCATCTAGTCCTTCACTTTTTTCCAGCGCGGCGAGGAAGTCGATCAGTGGCTAATGCACGCTGTCGTAGATGCTGCGGCAGATCGGGCAGGTATGCGCGAAGGCGTTCAGCACCTCGTGATACCAGCGCAGCAGCACCGCCTGAGCAGTTTTCTCCAGCGGGGGCACTAGGATCTGAATGTTGCGCGCCTAGCCGATGCGATCGAGACGGCCGATGTGCTGCTCCAGCAAATCCGGGTTAAACGGCAGAGTAAACATCACCAGACGGCTGGTGAACTAGAAGTTGCGTCCTTCAGAGCCGAGGCAACACCTGCGCGCCGTTCTCTTCCGAGGTAAACTAGACGGCGGCGCGGGCGCGTTCGATAATCGACAGTCCTTCATGGAACACCGCAGCGCGGATGCCTTCGCGCTCCCGCAGCACCTGCTCCAGCTGCAGCGCGGCGACCGCTTTGGCGCAGATCACTAGCACCTTCTCTTTGCGATTGCTGGTCAGATAGCCGAGCAGCCACTCGACGCGCGGATCGAAGTTCCACTATGTGCCGGTGTTGCCTTCGAACTCCTGATAAATCTGCTCGGGGTAGAGCAGGTCACGCGCGCTCCTCGGCGCTTTTACGCGCGCCCATAATGCCGGAGACTTTGATAGCTGTCTGATACTGCGCGGGCAGCGGCAGACGGATCTGATGCAGTTCGCGTTTCGGGAAGCCTTTCACGCCGTTACGCGTGTTGCGGAACAGCACACGGCTGGTGCCGTGGCGATCCATCAGCATGGCGATCAGCTCTTTGCGCGCGTCTAGCTTGCCGTCGCGATCGCTGTTGGCAACCTGCAGCAGCGGATCGATATCCTGCTCGCCCACTAGGTCATTGATGCTGCTCATCTCATCCTGCGAGATGGCGTTGTCGGCCAGCAGCGACGCAACCGCGTCGGCGACCGGACGATAGTGCTGCTGTTCTTCGACCAACTGCGCGAAATCGTGGAAGCGGTTGGGATAGAGCAGCCGCAGACGCGCGAAATGGCTCTCCATACCCAGCTGTTCCGGCGTTGCGGTCAGCAGCAGCACGCCGGGGTTCTGCTCTGCCAGCTGCTCGAGGCCCTGCTTGTTGCGACGCACGAAATCGAGCGAGCAGATAATCAGCTGTTCGGTCTTAAAGGCGTTCTCGCTGTCGTGCTGCGCTTCGGCATACCTATCGTCGTCAAACAGGGCGAAACGCAGGTTAAAGCGCAGCAGCATCTCCACCAGCCACTGATGCTGTAGGGTTTTCGGCACGATGAGCAGCACGCGCTCGGCGCGTCCGGCCAGCTGCTGCTGGATAATCATGTCGGCCTCGATGGTTGTTTTGCCAAGGCCCACTTTGTCCGCCAGCAGCACGCGCGGCGCATGGCGGCGGCCCACGTTGTGGGCGATATGCAGCTGGTGCGGGATCAGGTTGGTGCGCAGGCCGCTGGCCGGCAGGCGATACTGGGCGCTCTGATATTTGCGCGAGCGATATCGCAGCGCGAAGTGATTCATACGGTCGAGCTGTCCGGCGAACAGGCGATTATGGGGTTTGCTGAACACCAGCTTGCTGTAGAGCATTACTTCCCGCAGCACGACGTCGCTTTCCTCGGTGTTCAGATGCGTGTCGATATAGCTCATCAGGTCATTTTCATTGCATACTTTATCGACGCGCATTTGCCAGCCTTCGTGGCTGGTCAACATGTCGCCCGGATTAAAGATCACGCGGGTCACCGGAGAGTCGTTGCAGGCGTACAGACGGTTTTCGCCTGTCGCCGGAAACAGTGTAGCGTAACCATGCGGGCGTCTGCCGGGACGGCCGTGCCTAGGCCCAATTCACTTTCCGTATCACTAATCTAGTGTTGATCTAATGTAAAAACCATATCTTTTTAGCTCGAATTTTTAATGAGTTTCTGGTGATGATTCCCGACTACAGGCAATAACTTTTCCCTAGACAGGGTAACGTCTGGTCAGGTTTTAAGAGCGGTGAGATGCAGGAAGGGCGCTATGGTACTAGAAGGCAGGCTGTTCGTCACCTGTAAAAAAAGCCCCAGCTGCCTAGTAATCAGTGTAGTAAAGTCGCCGTCGACGAAAGGTAAAATGCCGTCCGCCACCGGCTGCAGCTGCTTGCTGAAGTATTGATCGTAGTCGAGCGGCGTGACGCGCGCCTCCAGCGATTCGGGGCCTGCAGTGGCGATTACGTAGCGGATCGAGCCGCCGTTCTGGTACTGCAACGGCCGGTTCAGCTTGCAGTTCTGCTCGTCCGCCAGCCGCGCGGCGCGCACGTGCGGCGGCACGTTGCGCTCATAGTCGGCCAGCAGGCGGCGCAGCCGTTTTTTATACACCAGCTGTCCAGCTCCGCCCGCCAGCAGGCACGCCACGGTGTCGCACACGTAATCCTGCTACAGCTCGCCGCGAAAAATACGGCTGTAGAGCGCTTGCTGAAACTGCTGCGCCAGCGCGCGGCCGATGGCGGCTGCTTCCGCTTCGCTGTGCGGCGATTTTAGCCAGACGAAGGTCGAGTCGGTATCGCTGTAAATCACATCAAAGCCCTGCATCTCTATCTGTTCGCGCGTCAGCTGCATAATGGCGTGGCCGCGCAGGGTGATCGACGAGGCAGGATCGAAGAAGCGGCAGGCGCTGGTGCCGAGCACGCCGTAGAAAGCGTTCATAATAATCTTCAGCGCCTGCGACAGTGGCTTATTGTCCTGTGCCCTATTTTTTCGCCGCCTCGCGCCCTGATAGATCTGCATCTGCTCGACGAGAGCGGGCAAACAGTAGGTGTGGCGCGAGAAGCACGCCTCGCGGAAGCCGGGCACCGAGTCGGCGGCGTCGGGATGTGCTAGCCCTTCCACCAGTCCGACCGGATCGATCAGAAAGGTGCGGATGATCGACGGATAGAGGCTTTTATAGTCGAGCACCAGCACTGAATCGTAGAGGCCGGGACTCACTTCCGGCGCGATCTCGCCGAGATTAGGGGCGACAAAGCCGGCGCGATGTATGCGCGAAATAATATAGAGATGGTTGAAGGCCGCTACCGATCTGCCGTGACGATCCACCGCTAGGCCGTTGACCGACGCGCGCTCTAGGAGAAACGGCATAATCTCGGTTTTATGGAAGATGCACGTCACCAGCTCGCAGTCTTTGAGATTGTAGCGCGTCAGCACCGGCTTATCTTTAGCGAAGCGCCATTTGATTCTCCTCCATGCGGTGTTAGGGATTGTCGATCGCTTTGCCTTCCGCCCTGCAGGGTTTGCGACACTGATTTCAGCGCTTCGATGGCGTCGATAATCAGACGTCCCGCCGGGCAGGCGGAAAAGACGCCGGGCTCGGAGCTGTGCTCGCGCCACCACTCCAGCGGCGTGTTCCTGCAGCACGCGCAGATCGAACTGAATAACGTTCCAGCCGATCGGCACGTCGGGATAGTGCTCGGCGAACTAGGCGTTAAGCGCCTCCAGCAGCTGCGGGCGCGCATCAAGATAGATAAGCTCAAAATCGAGCGCGCTGGCGTCGCCGTTGGGCGGGCCCAGCATAAAGACCTGCCGCTGGCCGCAGCCCTCCAGCCCAATGAAGTAGAGTTTGCCGTGCTGGGTGGTTTCGATATCCAGCGACACCCACTTCAACGGCGGACGATGGTCGGAATGCGGCTTCAGACGCGCGTTGACCAGCGCGGCGCCCCTGCGACTCGCCGCTGAACCACACCGGCGCTGTGATAAAGCGCCCTATCAGAGAGCGCTCCGGCGGCCGGATATCCGCTTCATAGACCGGAATGCCCTGTTCGCGCAACAGCTTTTTGACGCTCGTCGCGCCGCAGCGCTTCCACCTGCGGCTGATAGTCGCTCAGAAGGTGGTGAGCCAGAAGACGATTTCGGCGCCCTGAGCACTGTCGCCCCAGTGGTGGGTAATCAGGAATTCTGCGCGCGGCGTATTCACATCGGCTCGGCTCCAGAGGAAAAAACAGCCAGAGTATATCATGGTTATTTATCCAGTGCACTAGCGCGCTTTTGTCAATATCGCCCTACAATTCTTACCTTGACGCTGTCGCGCCGGCTCTGGACAATCCAGCATCAGAAATCTGAGAAGGACGGTTATGGAAGCTTGGATTCAACTTCTGTTTACGCAATCGCTGGAGTACACGCTTATCGCCGTTGCGCTGGTGACCTTTCTTGAATCGCTGGCCTTCGTCGGCCTGATGCTGCCGGGCACCGTAATGATGGCAAGCCTAGGCGCGCTGGTGGGCATTAGGCAGATCGGGCTTTATCCCGCTTGGGCGGCGGGCATTATCGGTTGCCTGCTGGGCGACTGGATTTCTTACGGCATCGGCTGGAAGTTTCAGGGGCCGCTGCACCGCAGGAAATACCTGCAAAAGTATAAAGACCTGCTGGATAAAACCGAGCATGCGCTGCATCAGCACAGCATCTTCACTATTCTGGTCGGGCGCTTTGTCGGGCCGACGCGTCCCCTGATTCCGCTGGCGGCGGGCATGCTGGAGCTGCCGGTGCGCAAATTTCTGCCGCCGAACCTGATTAGCTGCTTGCTGTGGCCGCTGTTCTATCTGTTACCGGGCATTCTAGCGGGCGTGGCAATCGACGTGCCGAAGGATAAGCAGAGCGGCGCTTTTAAGTGGCTGCTGCAGGCGCTGCTAATATGGCTGGGCTGCTGGCTTGGCTGGCGCTGGTGGCGCAGCGGCAAAAGCCGCGACTGGGCGACGCCTTATCTACCACCTGTGCGCCTGCGATGGCTGGCGCCGCTGGGCATGACTGTCGCCGTGGCCGCCTTCGCAGCGATCTAGTACCATCCGATGATGCCGATGTTCCGCCAGCTGTTATTGCAGGTTTTTTTTGCCGGACGCGCGCGTGATGCCGAGTACTTCGGCTTCGCGCGTAGTGCCCGACAATAGCGCCTCGGTCGCGCCGTCCCAGTAGATGCGGCCGTCAACGATTACTAGACTGCGCGGCGCAATTTGCTGCGCATCCTCTAGGTTGTGGGACACCATCAACATGGTGATCGCCCGCGCCTCGCAAACGCGACGCACTAGCTGTAGCATCTCGTTACGCAGCGCCGGATCAAGCGCTGAAAAGGGCTCGTCGAGCAGCAGCACCGGACGCTCGCGCAGCAGACAACGCGCCAGCGCTGCCCGCTGCCGCTGGCCGCCGGAGAGCTGGCTCGGCAGGCGCGTCAGCAGATCGCTTAATCCCACCTGATCGGCAATTTCCGCCAGCTGGCACTGCTGCACGGCGTTCAGCTTCAGCCCCGGATGCAGGCCCAGCGCCATATTCTGCTGCACGCTGAGGTGCGGAAACAGGTTGTTCTCCTGAAACAGCATCGACACCGGACGCTGCGATGGCACACTGCGGGTGTGATCCGCACCGTCGATGCGCAGCGCGCCTTGGCTCACCGGCAGAAAGCCAGCGATCAGGCTGAGCAGCGTGCTTTTGCCCGAGCCGCTTGGTCCCAGCACCGCCAGCCGCTCGCCGCGCTTGGCGCTGAAGCTGAAGCGCATCGGCAGATTTTGATAGAGGTAGGTCAGATTAGTCAGTGTCAGCATGGCGGCCAGGGAGTGATTCCATCAGTGTAAACAGTAGCAAACAGATCGCTAACAGCAGCAGCGCGGTGACTGCGCCGTCCGCACCGCGATAGGCGCTAGTTTGCTGATAGAGGTAAAAGGGCAGGGTGAGGAAGTCGGTGCTGCCGAACAGCGCCACCACGCCGAAATCGCCGATCGACAGCACGCAGGCGAAGGCCAGCGCCTGTGCCAGCGGACGCTTTAGCACGCGCAGCTCGATCAGTCGCAGCCGGTTCCAGCCGCTAACGCCTAGCGAGGCGCAGAGAGGCGTGTAGCGCTCGGCGAGATCACGCATTGGATTTTCCAGCATCTTGAGCGCATAGGGAACAGCGAGCAGCGCGTTGGCGAAGATCATCAGCCCGTCGGACGAGTCGGGCAGGCCGGTCGTGGCGTTGAACAGCAGAAAGAAGCCGGTCGCCAGCACGATGCCCGGCATCGCCAGGACCAGCATGCCGCTGGTTTCCACTATCTGCGCAGGCAGCAGGCGCAGTTCGCGGCTGCTCCAAAGCAGCATCATAGTCAGCGTCACGCAGAGCAATCCGGCGCCGATGGCGATACGCAGCGAGGTCAGAGTTGCCTGCCACAGCGCCGGCTGCGCCAGCGCGCCACACGACGCGCTGCGCAGCCCGTCAACCACCACCGCCAGCAGCGGTGGCAGCAACAGCAGCAGCGCCAGCGTGATAATCAGCGTGTCGCCAAGGCGCGCGCGCCGCGAATCCTGCGGATCGCGCCAGCCTCGCAGCGGCGCGCTGCCCACCGGGATCGCCTTGCTGAAGCACTGGCTCAGCAGCACCAGCGTCAGGCAGAAGGCGAGCTGGCTCAGCGCCAGTAGCGCGGCGCGGCCGGGATCGTAGTCGTAGCTCAGCGCCTGAAAGATCGCCAGCTCAACCGTGGTGGCCTGCGGACCGCCGCCGAGCGACAGCACGGTCGCGAAGCTGGCGAAGCAGAGCATAAAAATCAGCGCGCCGGTCGGCAGCAGCTGACGACGCAGCCAAGGCCACTCCAGCAGGCGGAAAAGGTGCCAACCGCGCAGGCCGAGCTGGGCTGCGAGCTGACGCTGTTCCCTTGGAATGCTTTCCAGCGCCTGCAGCATCAGGCGCGTCGCCAGCGGCAGGTTGAAGAAACAGTGCGCCAGCAGAATGCCCTGCAGCCCATAGGGCGAAAAGCGGTAGTCGACGCCGAGCAGCTGACAGAGCTGCGCCAGCCAGCCGACCCGGCCATAGACCGTAAGTAGGCCAAATACCGCCACCAGCACCGGCAACACCAGCGTCATGGCGCAGAGGCGCAGCAACAGCTGGCGGCCGGGAAAACATCGCCGGTAAAGCGCGCGCGCCAGCGAGATTGCCGGCAGCAGCGACAGCAGGGCAGAGAGCAGCGCCTGAGTAAATGAGAAGCGCACTACATGGCGCAGATAGCTGTCGTGCAGCAGTGCGCGCCAGTCGCCCGTCGGCGCGCTGAACCAGAGCGCGCCGAACGCCAGCAGCGCCACGGCGATCAGCAGCAGCGCGGCAGCGCCGCCCGGCGCCATCCACAGCGGGATTAGCGGCTGACGGCGCGTTGCCATGCGCTGATCCAGTTCGCGCGCTGCAGCGCTACTTGCTGCGGGCTATACTGCAGCGCGGGTTGCAGTATGCTAAACGTCTGGAAGCCGGCGGGCAGATTGCTTTTGATCACCGGATACATCCAGTTGCCGGTAGGGATCGCGTTCTGAAAGGCGGGCGTCAGCATAAACTGCATAAACTGTTGCGCCAGCTTCGGCTGTTTGCTGCCGGCGAGCTGCGCAGCGACTTCTACCTGCAGGTAGTGGCCTTCGGCGAACGGCGCGGCGGCGTAGTTCTCTTTCTTCTCTTCACTCAGGTGATAGGCCGGCGAGGTGGTGTAGCTCAGTACCAGATCCCCTTCGCCTTTCAGGAACAGGCCGTAGGCTTCGCTCCAGCCTTTGGTGACGGTAACGGTTTTCTGCGCCAGCTTCTGCCAGGCTTCCGGCGCCTTGTCGCCGTAGACCTTCTGCATCCAGAGTAGCAGGCCGAGGCCTAGTGCGCTGGTGCGCGGATCTTCATAGATGACGCGCCACTTCTCTGGGCTTTCCACCAGCGCTTTCAGGCTAGTTGGCGGGTTTTTCAGGCGCGTTTTGTCATAAACGAAGGCGAAGTAGCCGTAATCGAAGGGCACGAAGGTCTGATCCTGCCAGCCGCCCGGCAGCGTCAGGCTATGGAGATCGACCGCGCTTTTGGCGAACAGGCCGGTCTGCCGCGCCGCCTGCAGCAGGTTGTTGTCGAGGCCGAGCACTACGTCGGCCTTGCTGTTCTTGCCCCCCATGCGCACGCGGTTCAGCAGCGAAACGCCATCTTCCAATGCCACATATTTCAGTTCGCAGCCGCACTGCGCTTCAAAGGCTTTTTTCACCGCCGGGCCAGGACCCCATTCGGCGGAGAAAGAGTCGTAGGTGTAGACGGTCAGTACAGGTTTCGCTGCCAGCGCTGGAACGGCTAGCAACAGCAGCAGAGGAAGGATCTGTTTAACCACTTTGCGCTCCTTAAGGAGAATGTTGTGAGTCGCAAAGATCTGAGCGTAGCAGCCTCTCAAATCCCTACGTCGATATTAACCGAATCAGGTTCGACGGGTTTCTCTCAGCCTTTTGTAGGCACCCCGTTGAGAACGGCTTATTCTAGACATTTCGCCGCCACTGGGAAAGCGTCACAGCGTCGGCGGCGCGAACTCGCCGAGGGTGTTGAGCCGCACGCCGCGGCTGCACCAGCAGCGGACGCAGCGCGCTGGCGACCCCCTCATATTCCACATGTTGGCTGTACCACGTCAGCGTCTCTTCCAATTTTTCATCCTCGGCATCACCCTGCAACCGCACCCCGGAATAGACCAGCTCATCGCTGATCTCCAGCAGCATCCAGATAGAAAAGTCGTCAATCAGTGTACGAAAGCCGAAGTAGTCGTCGAACGCTTCGATTTTTAGCTGGCTGTGCTGGTTGCACATCACACGATAGAGACCGGTACCGACGCGACGGGATGGCGCGCAAAGTCGCGCATCTGGGCCACTCACGCGGCAGGAGCATCGTGCTGACGCTATCGAGCAGCCACGGCAGCCAGTCGTCCGGCGCGCTGAGATGGATATCCAGCGTCCAGAGTGCGGGCGAGTCAATCTGACGGATATGGGAGAAGAGCGGCTGCGAACGCAGGCGCTCCAAGCTTGAAGCTACATCCGCATCTCTAGCTCGCGGCCGTGGTGAAAGCGAACGGCCGGATGCACGTAGAAGCGCCAGTGCAGCGGCGATAACGCCTGCCAGTGATGGGCGTTATCCGCCTCGACTTCCCCGTTTTCCTAACTACAATATGCGCGTCAGCCGTTGAAAATCTGCCGCGCCAGATGGGTTTCCGAGCGGCGCAGCTGCGAGCCGGGCAGCAGGTTGAGCAGCGGCCGGCAGTAAAGCACGCGCAAAATATGTTTGTCCTGACGGAAGCTGCGGCCGAGATGGGCGCGGATCATCTGGCGAACCTCCGCCTTGTCGCCGACCAGCTGCACCAGCAGATCTTCGGCGCACTGCTGCTGCAGCGCGAGACCAGTGTAGCCACTCGACCAGCTCGCTCAGCGTCTCGTCCTGACAGCTTTGCTACAGGCGGATGAATTGTTGCTTAAGGCGTATTGTTGCTTAAGGCGTAATGAGGACATAAATAAAATAGTAACTCCTTGTAAAAAGCGCTCAGTTTTTCCTGTCTCATATTACGGGCAAACTTAGCTCCATTGGAAGAGCGGAAGGCATTCAACACTGAATGGCGCTTGGCCATGATGCCGTTGCGGCAGGATCTTTTCTGAGTAGGAATTACTCTGCCAGCAGAGATTTTCCCTGCTGACTTTTTTCTGTTGCGCTAGAATCCTTGCTCTTGTTTTTCCCACTTTATCACCTTAAAGAGATTTCGCTATGAAGTCGCTGTTAACCCGGACGCGCCGTATCAATCCGGTTAGCGGCCTCTTTTATGATCGGCGTCGCCGACGCTAAGTCTGTTTTTAACGCGTGAGGTTCAGGCGTCTCCTTTCTGGGTCGGGCTGTTTTTCACCGTTAACGCTATTGCGGGCATCCCCGTCATCATGCTGGTGGCAAAGCGCTCTGACAGCCGCGGCGATCGCCGGACGCTGATCCTTTTTGCTGTCTGATGGCCTTTTGCAACGCGCTTTTGCTCGCCTTTACCCGGCACTATCTGACGCTGATTACCTTGGGCGTGCTGCTCTCGGCGCTGGCCAGCGTGTCGATGCCTCAAGTCTTCGCGCTGACGCGCGAGTATGCCGACCAGTCGGCGCGCGCATCGGCGCAGCTGTCGCTAGCGCGGGTTATCGGTCCGCCGCTGTCGTTCGCGCTGGCGCTTAACTTCGGCTTCGTGATGCACTTTCTAGTGGCGGCCGCACTTTTTCTAGTCTGTATTCTGCGCATCAAATTCACCTTGCCGTCGGTGCCGCGCCACTGATACAGAGCGGCTGGCACGACTGCGACGTGCGTCTGCTGTTTATCGCCTCGGTGACAATGTGGACTTGCAACACCATGTATATTTATGCCGCTCTATATCAGCGTGATGCTGAAGCTTCCGGAGAAGCTGGCGGGGGTGCTGATGGGAACCGCTACCGGATTGGAGATCCCGGTGATGCTGCTGGCTGGGCACTATGCGAAGCGCGTCGGGAAGCGCAATCTGATGCTGATCGCGCTGGCGGCGGCCATTCTGTCTGTTTTACGCTGTGCTGGCGATGTTTGCCTCTCAGACCGCACTGATGGCGCTGATGGCGCTGCAGCTGTTTAACGCGGTGTTTATCGGAACTATCGCCGGCCTCGGCATGTTGTGGTTTCAGGATGTAATGCGCAGCCGGCCGGGTGCTGCGAGCACGATATTCGCCAACTCGATTTCCACAGGGATGGTTCTGGCGGGGGTGATTCAGGGCATGCTAAGCGAACGCTTAGGACGTATTGCGGTGTGCTGGCTGGCGCTGGGGCTGGTCGTCAAAGAGAAGGGCAACGCGGTGGTCGCCTTGGGTTGTGATCAGGTGCAGACGAGGGTGGCATGGGCCGAGCGCGCATGGATGCCTTGAGCGACTTTGCGATCGGCCCATGCCACTCGCGTTTTATCTCCGGCACCGTCTGAGAGTGAGCTTTGTCTGCCTTAATTTAGAAACGTAGGCTGGCGCTGTTCATAGTCGGTAATCGCGGTTTCATGCTGCAGCGTCAGGCCAATGCTGTCGAGGCCGTTAAGCATACAGTGACGGCGGAAACTATCTATCTCGAACGAATAGACCTTGTCGCCCGCCGTAACCGTCTGCGCTTCAAGATCGACAGTAAAGCGGATGCCGGGCTGCGCCGCTACAAGCTGAAACATCTCGTCGACCAGCTCGTCGCTAAGACGCACCGGCAGCAGCTGGTTGTTAAAGCTGTTGCCGTAAAAAATGTCGGCGAAGCTCGGCGCAATCACCACGTGAAAACCAAAATCGGTCAGCGCCCAGGGCGCGTGCTCGCGCGAAGAGCCGCAGCCGAAGTTTTCACGCGCCAGCAGAATGCTGGTGCCCTGAAATTCTGGCTTGTTCAGCACAAAGCTGGCGGTCGGCACGGTACCGGCGTCATCTTCGAAACGCCAGTCGTGAAACAGGTGTGCGCCAAAGCCGGTGCGCGTCACCTTCTGCAGAAACTGCTTAGGAATAATGGCGTCAGTATCGACGTTTGCCGCGTCCAGCGGGGCGACGATACCGCTATGCTGAGTAAATTTGTTCACCATGATCAAGCTCCTGTCAGTTCACTGACATCGGCAAAGTGGCCGGAAACAGCCGCTGCGGCGGCCATCGCTGGGCTGACCAGATGGGTGCGTCCGCCGCGGCCCTGACGGCCTTCAAAGTTACGGTTGCTGGTCGAGGCGCAGCGCTCGCCCGGGTTCAAGCGGTCGTTGTTCATCGCGAGACACATCGAGCAGCCCGGTAGGCGCCATTCGAAACCGGCTTCGAGGAAAATCTTGTCCAGACCTTCCGCTTCCGCCTGCGCTTTTACCGGGCCGGAACCCGGCACCACTATCGCCACCACGCCCGGCGCGACTTTGCGTCCTTTGGCAATGGACGCTGCGACGCGCAGATCTTCGATGCGCGAGTTGGTGCAAGAACCGATAAACACTTTGTCGATCGCCACGTCCGTCAGGCGGATGCCCGGCTGCAGATTCATATAGGCCAGCGCCTTCTCGGCTGAGGCGCGCTCGACAGGATCGGCAAACGAGGCCGGGTTCGGGATCAGCTGATCCACGGCGATTACTTGGCCCGGGTTGGTGCCCCAAGTCACCTGCAGCGTGATGTCGGCGGCGTCCAGCGTCACCACGGCGTCGTAGTGCGCGCCTTCGTCCGACTTCAGGGTGCGCCAGTATTCTACCGCCTGCTCCCATTTCTCGTCCTGCGGCGCGAACTGACGGCCTTTCAGATAGTTGAACGTGGTGTCGTCCGGAGCCACTAAGCCCGCTTTGGCGCCCATCTCGATCGCCATATTGCACAGCGTCATACGGCCTTCCATGCTCAGTGCTTCGATAGCTGGGCCGCAGAACTCGACCACATAGCCGGTGGCGCCCGCACTGCCGGTTTTACCGATAATGGCCAGCACGATATCTTTTGCGGTGATGCCCGGCGCTGCGTCGCCCAGCACTTCGATTTTCATGGTTTTCGCCCGACTCTGCTTCAGCGTCTGGGTAGCGAACACATGCTCCACTTCCGAGGTGCCGATGCCGAAAGCCAGCGAACCGAATGCGCCGTGGGTCGCGGTGTGCGAATCACCGCAAACGATGGTCATGCCCGGCAGCGTCATGCCCTGCTCAGGTCCGATAACATGCACGATGCCTTGGAACGGGTGGTTAAGATCGTAGAGCTGCACGCCGAACTCAGCGCAGTTCTTGATCAGCTCCTGCATCTGGATACGCGCCATCTCGCCGGAGGCGTTGATGTCTTTGGTCTGGGTCGAGACGTTGTGATCCATGGTGGCGAAGGTCTTTGACGGCTGACGCACCTTGCGACCATGGGTACGTAGACCGTCGAAGGCCTGCGGCGACGTCACCTCATGGATAAGATGACGGTCGATATAGAGCAGCGGCGTCTCGTTGGACGCTTCGTAAACGACATGTGCATCAAATAACTTCTGGTATAAAGTTTTCATTATTTTATTTTTCCTCGGCGATAAATCGTGCAATTATACTGCCCATCTCATCAGTGGAGATGGCGGGGCCGTCACTGGCTAAATCTCGTGTGCGATAGCCTTCTTCTAGCACGTGGCTGATGGCGCGCTCAATGCTGTCGGCAGCGGCGTCGGCATTCAGGCTGTAACGCAGCAGCAGCGACAGCGACAGGATCTGCGCCACCGGGTTGGCGATATTCTGTCCGGCGATGTCCGGCGCGGAGCCGCCTGCCGGCTCATACAGACCAAAGCCCTCTTCGTTCAGGCTGGCGGACGGCAGCATACCCACCGAGCCAGTAATCATCGCGCATTCGTCAGAGAGAATATCGCCGAACAGGTTCGAGCAGAGCAGCACGTCAAACTGCGACGGATCTTTGATTAGCTGCATAGTGCCGTTGTCGATGTACATATGGTTCAACTGTACATCCGGGTACTCTTTTGCCACTTCATTCACAATCTCGCGCCATATCACTGAGGTTTGCAGCACGTTTGCCTTATCAATAGAGGTGACTTTGTTCCGACGCTTACGCGCCGATTCAAAGGCAATGCGCGCGATGCGTTCGATCTCGAAACGGTGATAGACCTCGGTGTCGAAGGCGCGTTCGTGCGGACCGCTGCCTTCGCGTCCTTTCGGCTGGCCGAAGTAAATGCCGCCGGTCAGCTCGCGTACGCACAGAATATCAAACCCTCTTGCGGCAATATCGGCGCGCAGCGGACAAAAGGCTTCCAGACTCTGGTAAAGCGCGGCCGGACGCAGGTTGCTGAATAGTTTGAAATGCTTACGCAGCGGCAGCAGTGCGCCGCGTTCCGGTTGCGAGGCGGGCGGCAGGCGTTCCCATTTCGGGCCGCCGACCGAGCCGAACAGAATGGCGTCGGCCTGTTCGCAGCCTGCTACGGTCGCGGGCGGCAGCGGTTCGCCGTGGCGGTCGATGGCGATACCGCCGACGTCATACTCGCTAGTGGTGATGTGCATATCAAAGCGGTGACGAATAGTGTCCAGCACTTTCAGGGCCTGCACCATGACTTCCGGGCCGATGCCGTCACCAGACAATACTGCGATATGAGAAGAGATAGACATAGTTATACCGTTTCCTTTTGAAATTTGCGCTGCAGCTCTTTTTCAACTTCTTTAGCGCGCCAGATGTTGTTCAGGGCGTTCACCATCGCTTTCGCGGACGACTCGACGATATCTGTCGCTAAGCCGACGCCGTGGAATTTACGGCCGTTGTAGTTGACTACGATATCGACCTGACCCAGCGCGTTCTCACCGTGGCCTTTCGCCGTTAACTTGTAGTTTATCAGTTCGGCTTCAAAGCCGGTAATGCGGTTGATCGCTTGGTAAACGGCGTCGACCGGGCCGTTGCCGGTGGCGGCGTCTGCTTTGGTCTTTTCGCCGCAGCCCAGCTGTACCGAGGCAGTCGCCGTGACGCTGGAGCCGGTCTGCACGTTAAATTCGTTCAGCTGGAAATATTCTGGCTCTTCATGCTGTTTGTTGATAAAGGCCAGCGCTTCCAGATCGTAATCGAACACCTGGCCCTTCTTGTCGGCCAACTTCAGGAAGGCGTCATACAATGCGTCTAGACTGTATTCGCTCTCTTTGTAGCCCATCTCTTCCATGCGGTGTTTCACTGCGGCGCGGCCGGAACGCGAGGTCAGGTTTAGCTGGATTTTATGCAGGCCGATCAACTCCGGCGTTAGGATTTCGTAGTTCTCGCGGTTCTTCAGCACGCCGTCTTGGTGAATGCCGGAGGAGTGAGCGAAGGCGTTGGAGCCGACCACCGCTTTGTTGGCCGGGATCGGCATATTGCAGATCTGGCTCACCATCTGGCTGGTGCGGTAAATTTCCTGATGCTGAATGTTGGTGTGCACGTTCAGGATCTGCTGGCGGGTTTTAATTGCCATAATCACCTCTTCCAGCGCGCAGTTGCCGGCGCGCTCGCCTAGGCCGTTCAGCGTGCCTTCAACTTGGCGCCCGCCCGCCTGGACGGCCGCCAGCGCGTTGCCGGTCGCCATACCTAAATCGTCATGGGTATGCACCGACAAGATTGCTCTATCGATATTCGACACGCGGTTGATCAGCTGGCTGATGATGCTGGCGTATTCGCTTGGCAGCGTATAACCCACGGTATCGGGAATGTTGATGGTGGTGGCGCCGGCGTTGATCGCCGCTTCTACCACGCGACACAGGTCGTCAATCGGCGTGCGGCCGCCATCTTCGCAGGAAAACTCGACGTCGTTGGTATAGTTGCGTGCGCGCTTCACCATATGCACCGCGCGCTCGATCACGTCAGGCAGGATGCTGCGCAATTTGGTGGCGATATGCATCGGTGAGGTGGCGATAAAGATGTGAATACGATAGGCCTCCGCCACGCGCAGCGCTTCATAGGCAGCATCGATATCTTTCTCGACGCAGCGCGCCAGTCCGCAAACACGGCTGTTTTTAATGGCGCGTGCAATAGTCTGTACGGATTCGAAGTCGCCCGGCGAAGAAACCGGAAAACCGACTTCCATCACGTCGACGCCCATGCGCTCCAGCCCCAGTGCGATTTGCAATTTTTCTTTCACACTCAGGCTAGCCTGTAACGCCTGCTCACCATCGCGCAGAGTGGTATCGAAAATAATTACTTGCTGGCTCATCATATTCATCCTTATGCGTTAACTTCACCGTGCAATGAGCATAAAAAAACCCGCACAGAGCGCGGGTTTTTAACTTTCAGCAGGTTCGAATCAGTGTTCGATTCTACCCAACAGTCTATCGCGCAAATTGAATGCGTTAATTAGTAGACCGAGTAGGCGGAATGAATGAAACATGAATTCGAACCTCTTAAATGGTTGTGCTGCGCATATTGGTACTGGAATCGGGACGGGATGTCAACCATCATAAATAAAAGGGTATTTTTGCCCGCCTTTTAAGAAAAAATCCTGTCATTTACCGTTGCTTTAGTGGAACCGCCGACTTTTGGCAGCGCGCGAGGCTATACGCGCCGGCAGCGACAACAAAATTGTCGGGTGATTATTTTATCTTCATGAAATGAAAGCATTTCAAGGAGTTTTTTACTAGAGAGTAAAATAGTTTCGCCAGTGATTGTAGAGCAATATCGTGTCGAGGGTTTATTTCAGAGTTAATAACGCTGGAAATAAATTCCTCTGTAAGATTGTGAGCCAGCAGCAAGGAAATAATTTTTTGTTATTTCTTATAACCCGCTGAAAATGTTTTCACACTCAGCATTTTATTCTACCTAAATCGCAGCGAATTAGATAAATCCTCGCGCGGATTTCTTATCGCGCAGAGCCTTTAAGGCCGGGTTAGCGATAAGAGGAGCGTCTGACGTTTGCCTGCTAGGTTTTCTGCGGTTATGGTAATCGACCAACTCTTAAAATAATCAACCAGACAGATTTCTCTGTATCTGGACAGCGAAAATAACGTTCGCTGTCTGCGCATAAACATAAAGTTTTGATATTAACTGGCGAATCGGAAGCTGGTGTTCGGCGGCGCGCTGCGAGGCGAACGTTGCCGACCTCCGCTCCTCAAGCCTGGAGGCAGAAGATGGAGATGTTGTCAGGAGCCGAAATGGTCGTCCGTTCGTTAATCGATCAGGGCGTAAAGCAGGTGTTCGGTTATCCGGGCGGCGCAGTGCTAGATATTTACGACGCGCTGCAAACCGTTGGCGGAATTGATCACGTACTGGTGCGCCACGAGCAGGGTGCGGTGCATATGGCTGACGGTTTGGCGCGCGCCACGGGCGAAGTCGGCGTGGTGCTGGTGACCTCCGGTCCCGGCGCCACCAATGCGATTACTGGGATCGCCACCGCCTATATGGACTCGATTCCGCTAGTGATCCTCTCGGGTCAGGTCCCTTCCTCGCTGATTGGCTACGACGCCTTTCAGGAGTGCGACATGGTGGGGATTTCCCGCCCGGTGGTGAAGCACAGCTTTCTGGTGAAAAGCACCGAAGAGATCCCGATCGTACTGAAAAAAGCCTTCTGGCTGGCGGCCAGCAGGCGTCCTGGCCCTGTCGTGATCGATCTGCCGAAGGATATTCTCAATCCGGCCAACAAGCTGCCTTATGTCTACCCGGATTCGGTGAGCATGCGCTCCTACAATCCGACTATTCAGGGGCACAAAGGTCAGATTAAGCGCGCCTTAAACACGCTACTGGCCGCGTATAAGCCGGTGATGTACGTCGGTGGCGGGGCGATTACCTCATCATGCGAGGCAGAACTGCTGCAGCTGGCCGAAATGCTGAACATCCCCGTCACTTCTTCGTTGATGGGACTAGGCGCGTTTCCCGGCACCCATCGCCAGTCAGTGGGCATGCTCGGCATGCACGGCACCTATGAAGCCAATATGACGATGCACAACGCCGACCTAATCTTCGCCGTCGGCGTGCGCTTCGACGATCGCACTACCAACAACCTAGCAAAATATTGCCCGAACGCTACAGTGCTGCATATCGATATTGATCCAACCTCGATCTCCAAAACCGTAGCGGCGGACATTCCTATCGTCGGCGATGCGAAACAGACGCTGCAGCAGATGCTGGAGCTGCTGGCGCAGAGCGAGACGAAGCAGGAACTCGACAGCCTGCGCGACTGGTGGCAGAGCATCGAAGGCTGGCGCGGCCTTAAATGCTTGGCGTTCGATCGCGCCAGCGAGACGATTAAACCGCAGGCGGTGATCGAGACCATCTGGCGTCTAACGCACGGCGACGCCTACGTGACATCGGATGTCGGCCAGCACCAGATGTTCGCGGCGCTTTACTATCCTTTTGATAAACCTCGCCGCTGGATCAACTCCGGCGGGCTTGGCACCATGGGCTTCGGTCTGCCGGCTGCGCTGGGCGTCAAGATGGCGTTGCCGGAAGAGACGGTGATTTGCGTCACCGGCGACGGCAGCATCCAGATGAATATTCAGGAACTGTCGACCGCGCTGCAGTACGATCTGCCGGTACTGGTGCTGAGCCTCAACAACCGCGTGCTCGGCATGGTGAAGCAGTGGCAGGATATGATCTATTCAGGCCGCCATTCGCAGTCTTACATGGAGTCGCTGCCTGATTTCGTGCGTCTCGCCGAGGCGTACGGCCACGTCGGTATCGCTATTCAGCATCCTTCCGAGCTAGAAGAGAAGCTGCAACTGGCGCTGGACACGCTGGCGAAAGGACGTCTGGTTTTCGTCGACGTGACTGTCGACGGTAGTGAGCACGTATACCCGATGCAGATCCGCGGCGGGTCGATGAATGAGATGTGGCTGAGCAAAACGGAGAGGACTTAATTATGCGTCGTATTTTATCGGTTCTGCTGGAAAACGAATCCGGCGCATTGTCTCGCGTGGTGGGGCTTTTTTCCCAGCGCGGCTATAACATCGAGAGCTTGACCGTCGCGCCTACCGATGACCCGACGCTATCGCGCATGTCTATCCAGACCGTCGGCGATGAAAAAGTGCTTGAGCAGATTGAAAAGCAGCTGCACAAGCTGGTCGACGTGCTGCGCGTCAGCGAGCTGGGGCAGGGCGCCTACGTTGAACGCGAAATCATGCTGGTGAAGCTGCAGGCTACCGGCTATGGACGCGAAGAGGTGAAGCGCAGCGCGGAGATCTTCCGCGGTCAGATTATCGACGTAACGCCGACGCTATACACGGTTCAGCTGGCGGGCACCAGCGACAAGCTCGACGCTTTCCTCAATACGGTGCGAGAAGTGGCGGAAATCGTTGAAGTAGCACGCTCCGGCATCGTCGGCGTGTCGCGCGGCGCTCGCGTTATGCGTTAATCACGGCAGGTGACTGTCTCTAACCCGGCGTAATGCCGGGTTTTTTATTTTATGCGCCAGACGGAGATCGCTGAGAAAAGCGGTTGCTCAGTGCACTATTCTGCTGTTAGATGTTACAAACGAGTTACCCTTAGCTTAGTTGCGGATTTCTGCCGCAGTTCGGCTTGCGGTGAAGTATGGAGCTATAGTGAAACTGGATGAAATCGCGCGCCTAGCAGGCGTGTCGCGCACTACGGCCAGTTATGTCATCAATGGCAAGGCGCGGCAGTATCGTGTCAGCGAAAAAACCGTCGAAAAAGTGATGGCGGTGGTGCGTGAACATAACTACCATCCTAACGCCGTGGCGGCCGGCCTGCGGGCCGGCCGCACGCGCTCTATCGGCCTAGTGATCCCCGATCTGGAGAACACCAGCTATACTAGCATCGCTAACTATCTGGAGCGTCAGGCGCGTCAGCATGGCTATCAACTGCTCATCGCCTGCTCGGAAGATCAGCCAGACAATGAGATGCGCTGTATTGAACATCTGCTGCAGCGTCAGGTCGACGCCATTATCGTCTCGACCTCTCTGCCGCCGGAACATCCATTCTATCAGCGTTGGATCCACGATCCGCTGCCGATTATCGCGCTGGATCGCGCGCTGGATCGTGAGCACTTCACCAGCGTCGTCGGCGCCGATCAGGACGATTCTTTTATCCTTGCGGCTGAATTGTGTCAGCTTCCGGTGAAAAATGTCCTGTTTCTCGGCGCGCTGCCGGAGCTTTCCGTGAGTTTTCTGCGGGAAATGGGCTTCCGCGACGCTTGGAAAGAGGATCCGCGACCTGTCGACTATATCTACTGCAACAGCTTCGAGCGCACGGCGGCGGCAGCGCTGTTTGAGAAGTATCTCGACGATCACGAGATGCCGGAGGCGCTTTTCACTACGTCGTTCGGCCTGCTGCAGGGCGTGATGGACGTGACGCTAAAACGTGACGGACGCCTGCCGACCGACCTCGCCATCGCGACATTCGGCGACCACGAATTACTAGACTTTCTTGAGTGTCCGGTGCTGGCGGTCGGGCAGCGTCATCGCGACGTGGCGGAGCGCGTGCTGGAGTTGGTGCTAGTATCGCTTAATGAACCGCGAAAACCGAAACCGGGATTAACCCTTATTAGGCGTAATTTATTCCGACGCGGCCAGCTGAGCCGTAAAGTTAAATAGCGAACGGGCAGCAATGCTGCTGCCCTTAAATTTCTCAGCATTAACGTTCATCAATTTTTAGGGTAAAAAAGGGTAAATCTGCGACACCTTACCTACGATGTGCTTATTAAATGTCCAGTTTTCCTCTGGCTGGCGGCTCTCGCCCTGCCAGAAGCGGCGGCAGCGCTTTCAAAAACGCCTTAAAATGCAGCCCTTGTCTCACAGACAGCGAAGAATATTAATGCGGGTAGTCAAGTTTATTTTTAATCATCTTTTAAGCGTTTCTGTTTTTATACCATTATTCATCAGGTTAATTTTTGAAATTGCTCTTTTCCCCTCTTTATTGCTTTTCAATCAGCGAAATTACCCCTTGCAAATAGTTATATTCCCGCCGTGCTTCGGCTTGACAATGATTTCATCGCCTCCGTAAACTCGTGGCGTGGTAAAAAGTGGGATAAAGTGGTGAAAATGGGGAGATGAGGGGAAGGCTGGTATATTCTGTGGAGCAACTTTAGTCAATTTCGACAGCAAGGGGCGAATGGCCGTACCAGCGCGCTATCGCGACCAGCTGATCGGGAAATCTCAAGAGCAGATGGTATGCACCATCTGCCTTCATCAACCCCGCCTGCTCCTTTATACCCTGCCCGAATGGAAAATCATTGAAAAAAGCTGTCTCGCTTATCCAGCATGGATCCCGTCGAGCGTCGCGTTCAGCGATTAGCGATTGCTGTTAGGGCACGCCAGTGAGTGTTAGATGGATAACGTAGGCCGCTTGCTGCTGGCAATACCCTTCGTCAACACGCGCACCCGATGAAAGAAGTGAAGCTGGTCGGCCAGTTCAACAAGTTTGAACTGTGGGGTGAACAGACCTAATATCAATAAGTTAATGATGATATTGACGCAGAACAGTCGGCCTAGGAACCTTTATCTGATCGGTTGCAGGACTTGTCGCTATAGCTATGCAGGAAAATTTTAAACATACCACGGTGCTACTGGACGAGGCGGTTAAAGGCCTCAATATCAGGGAAGACGGCATCTACATCGACGGCACCTTTGGTCGCGGCGGACATTCGCGTTTGATTCTGTCGCAGCTGGGTGCGCAGGGACGGCTTATCGCCATCGATCGCGACTCGCAAGCTATCGCCGCCGCCGCTGAGATTACCGACCCGCGTTTCTCTATCGTGCATGGCCCTTTCTCTGCGCTGGCAGAGTATGTCGAGGCGATGGAGCTGAGCGGAAAAATCAACGGCATTTTGCTCGATTTAGGCGTCTCGTCGCCGCAGCTGGACGACGCGGAGCGCGGCTTCTCCTTTATGCGCGACGGCCCGCTCGATATGCGTATGGATCCGACGCGCGGGCATTCGGCCGCCGAGTGGCTGCTGCAGGCGGAAGAAGCGGATATTGCCTTTGTGCTGAAGACCTACGGCGAAGAGCATTTCGCCAAACGTATCGCGCGCGCCATCGTTGAGCGCAATCGCGGGCAGCCGATGACGCGCACCAAAGAGTTGGCCGAGGTGATCGTCGCGGCGACGCCAGTGAAAGACAAATTCAAGCATCCGGCGACGCGCAGCTTTCAGGCGATCCGCATTTGGATCAATAGCGAGCTGGAAGAGATCAACACCGCGCTGAAAGGGGCGTTAACGGCACTGAAGCCGGAAGGGCGCTTATCGGTTATTAGCTTCCACTCGCTGGAAGATCGCTTGGTGAAGCGTTTTATGCGCGACCAGAGCCGTAGCCCGCAGGTGCCGGCAGGTTTGCCAATGACCGAAACGCAGCTGAAGGCGCTGGGCGGACGTCAGCTGAAGATGCTGGGCAAACTGACGCCGGGCGAGGCGGAAGTGGCGGATAACCCGCGCGCGCGCAGTTCGGTATTGCGCATCGCGGAGAGAAACGACGCGTGATTGGCAACGAGCGTCACAGCCTGCCGGGGGTCATTGGCGGCGATCTGCTGCGATTCGGCAAAATCCCGATGATTTTCCTGATTGCCGTTTTAGTGTCGGCCGTCACGGTAGTGGTGACGACGCACAAAACCCGTCTGCTGACCGCGCAGCGCGAGCAGCTAGTACTGGAACGCGACGCGCTGGATATCGAATGGCGTAACCTGATCCTCGAAGAGAACGCGCTGGGCGATCATAGCCGGGTGGAGCACATCGCCACCGAAAAGCTGCAGCTACAGCATATCTATCCGTCACAGGAAAACATTGTGGTAGAGAAAAAGGAACACTAAATCGCAATGAGCGGTGCAAGCAAAACGCTGAAGTTGAGAAAACAGGAAGATAAAACCAGCTTTGTAAGCTGGCGTTTTGCGTTGCTGTGCGGCTGTATTTTACTGGCGCTGTGTGTCCTGCTGTCGCGCGTTGCTTGGCTGCAGGTGATCAGTCCCGATAAGCTGGTGAAAGAGGGCGATTTGCGCTCTCTGCGCGTGCAGGCGATCCCGACCTCGCGCGGCATGATCAGCGATCGCGCTGGTCGTCCGCTAGCGGTTAGTGTGCCGGTCAATGCTATCTGGGCCGATCCGGAAGAGCTGCATGACACCGGCGGCGTGACGCTCGACAGCCGCTGGAAGGCGCTCTCCGACGCGCTCTCTATTCCGTTCGATCAGCTGGCGACGCGCGTCAACGCCAATCCGAAGGGAAGATTTATCTACTTGGCGCGCCAAGTCAGTCCCGCCATCAGTGATTACATCATAAAACTCAAGCTGCCCGGCATTCATCTGCGCGAAGAGTCGCGTCGATACTATCCGACCGGTCAGGTGACCTCTCACCTGATCGGCTTTACCAATATTGACGGCGAAGGCATCGAAGGCATCGAAAAGAGCTTCGACAAATGGCTGACCGGCGCGCCGGGCGAGCGTACGGTGCGTAAAGACCGCAACGACCGCGTGATTGAAGATATCTCCTCCGTCGACAGCAGCGCCGCCCATAACCTGATGCTAAGCATCGATGAACGTCTGCAGGCGCTGGTTTACCGCAAGCTTAATAACGCCGTCGCATTCAATAAAGCTGAATCGGGCATTGCCGTGCTAGTGGACGTCAATACTGGCGAAGTGCTGGCGATGGCCAACAGTCCCGCCTACAACCCCAATAACCTCAGCAACACGCCGAAAGAGATGATGCGCAACCGCGCCACCACTGATATTTTCGAGCCCGGCTCGACCGTTAAGCCGATGGTGGTGATGACGGCGCTGCAGCGCGGCGTGGTGCGGGAAAACAGCGTGCTGAATACCGTGCCGTATCGAGTTAACGGTCATGAGATCAAAGACGTGGCGCGCTACAACGAACTGACCCTTGCCGGGGTTTTACAGAAGTCAAGTAACGTCGGTGTTTCGCGGCTGGCGTTAGCGATGCCCTCCTCAGCACTGGTAGAAACTTACGCGCGCTTTGGCTTGGGTAAACCGACTAATTTGGGGCTGGTTGGAGAAAGTAGTGGCTTATACCCTCAAAAACAACGGTGGTCTGACATAGAGAAGGCCACCTTCTCTTTCGGCTACGGGCTAATGGTAACTCCGTTACAGTTAGCGCGTGTCTACGCGACGATCGGCAGCTACGGCATCTTCCGGGCACTGTCGATTACCAAAATCGATCCGCCCGTCGCAGGTGAGCGCGTTTTCCCGGAATCGCTGGTGAAAACCGTGGTGCATATGATGGAAAGCGTCGCGCTGCCGGGCGGCGGCGGCGTGAAAGCGGCGATTAAAGGCTATCGCATCGCAATTAAAACCGGCACGACGAAAAAAGTCGGGCCGGACGGCCGTTACGTTAATAAATACATTGCTTACACCGCAGGCGTAGCGCCTGCCAGTCATCCGCGTTTCGCGCTGGTGGTGATGATCAACGATCCCCAGGCCGGCAAATATTATGGCGGTGCGGTCTCCGCGCCGGTGTTCGGTGCCATCATGGACGGCGTGCTGCGCACCATGAACATCGAGCCGGACGCGTTACCGACCAATGATAAAAACGAGCTGGCGACGAACAGAGGTGAGGAAAAAAGTGACAGATCGTAATCTGCGCGACCTGCTAGGCCCTTGGGTGCTGGGCATGCCGGCACGTCCCTTGGGTGATATGATACTGGACAGCCGCAAAGTGGCCTCCGGCGATCTGTTTGTGGCGGTCGTAGGTCATCACTCCGATGGACGGCGTTTTATTCCGCAGGCGATCGCGCAGGGCGTGGCCGCCGTAATTGCGGAAGCCGAAGGTGAAGCCAGCGATGGCGATATTCGCGAGATGTACGGCGTGCCAGTGATCTACCTAGCGCAGCTGCAACAGCGGCTCTCCGCGCTGGCGGGGCGTTTTTACGGCCAGCCGGGCGACAAACAGAAGCTGGTCGGAGTGACCGGCACCAACGGCAAAACCACCACGACGCAGCTGCTGGCGGAGTGGGCTCAGCTGCTGGGCGAAACTGGCGCGGTAATGGGCACGGTGGGCAACGGCCTGCTCAGACAGCTCAGTGTCACCGAAAACACCACCGGCTCGGCCGTGGACGTACAGCACATGCTGTACGAACTGGCGCAGCAGGGCGCGAAGCTAACTGCGATAGAGGTCTCTTCGCACGGTCTGGTGCAGCACCGCGTCGCGGCGCTGCCGTTCGCCGCTGCCGTCTTTACCAACCTGAGCCGCGACCATCTCGACTATCACGGCGATATGCAGAGCTACAAATCAGCGAAAAAACTGCTGTTCACCGAACATCAGGTCGGCGAAATGATCCTGAACGCCGATGACCAGGTGGGCCGCTGCTGGCTGGCGACGCTACCCGACGCCGTTGCGGTTACCATGGAGAATAACCTCCAGCTAGGCTGCCACGGCCGCTGGCTGAAAGCCGAAGAGGTGAGCTATCAGGACAACGGCGCGCATATCCGCTTCAGTTCCAGCTGGGGAGAAGGCGAGATCGAGAGCCGCCTGATGGGCGCCTTCAACGCCAGCAATCTGCTGCTCGCCTTCGCCACGCTGCTGTCGCTCGATTATCCGTTCGCCGATCTGGTGCGGACGGCGTCGCAGCTGCAGCCAGTATGCGGGCGCATGGAGGTGTTCAGCGCGCCGGGCAAACCGACCGTGGTAGTGGATTATGCCCACACGCCGGACGCGCTTGAAAAAGCGCTGGAAGCCGTGCGCCTGCACTGCAAAGGCAGGCTGTGGTGCCTGTTTGGCTGCGGCGGCGACCGTGATAAAGGCAAGCGACCACTGATGGGCGTCATTGCCGAGCAGTTCGCTGACGTCGTCGTGATCACCGACGACAACCCGCGCAGCGAAGATCCGCAGGCTATCGTAAACAACATTCTGACCGGACTGCTTGAGCCGCATCGCGCGCGCGTCATAGCGGGACGTGCGCAAGCGGTCATACATGCCGTTTTGCAGGCGCAGCCTGACGACATCGTGCTGGTGGCTGGCAAAGGTCATGAAGATTATCAAATCGTGGGGCAGCGTCGTCTGGATTACTCCGACCGCGCCACGGTTGCCACGTTATTAGGAGTCATGGCATGATCCCGGTTTCCCTTACCACTCTAGCTGAAATCAGCGGCGGCGTGCTACACGGCAGCGACCTGATCCTGAACGACGTGACCACCGACACACGCGAAGTGACGCAGGGCAGTCTGTTCGTCGCGCTGGTCGGCGAGTGCTTCGACGCCCATGACTTTGCTGCTGAAGCTATTGCCAGCGGCGCGCAGGCGTTACTGGTGAGTAAGTATTTACATGTCTCCGTGTCGCAGGTAGTGGTCGCCGATACGCGCATCGCCTTCGGCAAGCTGGCTGCCTGGGTGCGTCAGCAGGCGAAAGCGCACATGGTCGCGCTGACCGGCTCTTCCGGTAAAACCTCGGTTAAAGAGATGACCGCGGCCATTCTGCGCCAATGCGGCGAGACGCTCTACACCGCAGGCAATCTCAACAACGACTTTGGCGTGCCAATAACGCTGCTGCGCCTGACGCCGCAGCACCAGTATGCGGTTATCGAGCTGGGCGCGAATCATCAGGGCGAAATCGCCTATACCACCGAGATGACGCGTCCTGAGAGCGCACTGGTGAATAACCTAGCGGCGGCGCACCTTGAAGGTTTCGGTTCGCTGGCAGGCATCGCGAAGGCGAAAGGGGAGATCTTTAACAGTCTGCCGGCCAATGGCACCGCCATTCTCAACGCCGACAGCAACGACTGGCCGCACTGGCAGGCGAATCTGCACGGTAAACGCGTCTGGCGCTTTTCGCCACAGGCCGCCGACAGCGACTTTGCTGCGCGCGATATCCGCCTGAGCGTCGACGGCACCCATTTCACTATGCGGACGCCGGCAGGCGATATCGCTATTATGCTGACGCTACCGGGCCGACATAACATTGCCAACGCGTTGGCCGCTGCGGCGCTAGCGCTTTCGGTGGATGTGCCGCTCAGCGCCATTCAAAGCGGCCTGAAAAAGCTGCAGGCGGTGCCTGGTCGTTTGTCCCCTATTCGTCTTGCCGAACATCAGCTGCTGCTTGATGACAGCTACAACGCAAACGTCGGTTCGATGACCGCCGCAGCGCAGGTGCTAGGCGAAATGCCCGGCTACCGCGTAATGGTAGTCGGCGATATGGCGGAGTTAGGCAAAGAGGCAGAGCAGTGCCATCGCGAAGTCGGTCTGGCAGCTAAGGCCGCCGGCGTCGATCGCGTGCTGAGCGTCGGCCTGTTGAGCGCGCATATCAGCGAAAGCAGCGGCGTTGGCGATCATTTCGACAACAAAGCGGCGCTGACTGAACGTTTGCGGACGCTGTTATCCGAATATCGGGAATTGACCGTTTTGATTAAAGGTTCGCGAAGTGCTGCCATGGAGCAGGTCGTGCAGAACCTACAGGAGATGGGAACATGTTAGTCTGGCTAGCCGAATATCTAGTCGCTTTTTATTCTGGCTTCAACGTCTTTTCGTATCTGACGTTTCGCGCCATCGTCAGCCTGCTGACCGCTTTATTTATCTCGTTATGGATGGGGCCACGCCTAATAGCTTGGCTGCAGAAGCTGCAGATCGGCCAGGTGGTGCGCAACGACGGCCCAGAGTCGCACTTTACCAAGCGCGGCACGCCAACCATGGGCGGCATCATGATACTCACCTCTATCACCGTTTCGGTGCTGATGTGGGCCTATCCGTCCAATCCCTATGTCTGGTGCGTGCTGGTGGTACTGGTGGGCTTCGGCATCATCGGCTTTGTCGACGACTATCGCAAAGTGGTTCGCAAAGATACCAAAGGGCTGATTGCGCACTGGAAATATTTCTGGATGTCGGTGATCTCGCTGGGCGTGGCGTTCGCGCTCTACGCCGCCGGTAAAGGGACGTCCGCGACGCAGCTGGTGGTGCCCTTTTTCAAAGATATCATGCCGCAGCTGGGGCTGTTCTACGTGATGCTGGCCTACTTCGTTATTGTCGGCACCGGCAATGCGGTCAACCTAACCGACGGTCTCGACGGCCTAGCGATTATGCCGACCGTGTTTGTCGCAGCAGGCTTCGCGTTGGTCGCCTGGGCGACCGGCAACGTGAAATTCGCTGAATACTTGCATATTCCCTATCTGCGCTATGCGGGCGAACTGGTGATCGTCTGCACCGCTATCGTCGGGGCAGGGCTGGGCCTCCTGTGGTTCAACACCTATCCGGCGCAGGTTTTTATGGGCGACGTTGGATCGCTAGCGCTGGGCGGCGCGCTCGGCACGCTGGCCGTGCTGCTGCGTCAGGAGTTTTTGCTGGTGATTATGGGCGGCGTGTTCGTGGTCGAAACGCTGTCGGTGATCCTGCAGGTTGGATCGTTCAAGCTGCGCGGTCAGCGTATTTTCCGCATGGCGCCGATCCACCATCACTATGAGCTGAAAGGTTGGCCGGAACCGCGCGTCATCGTGCGCTTCTGGATTATTTCGCTGATGCTGGTGCTGATTGGCTTGGCAACGCTGAAGGTGCGTTAATTATGGTTGACTATCGGGGCAGAAAAGGGGTCATTATCGGGCTAGGCCTGACTGGTCTCTCCTGTGTTGATTTCTTTTTAGCGCAAGGCGTAACGCCCCGCGTGATGGATACCCGTGTGTCGCCGCCGGGTCTCGACAAGCTGCCTGAGCAGGTCGAGCGCTATACTGGCGGGCTGAACAGCGACTGGCTGCTAGAGTCGGATTTGATTGTCGCCAGCCCGGGCATGGCGCTGGCGCATCCGTCCTTAAGCAAGGCGGCGGAAGCGGGCGTGGAGATCATCGGCGATATCGAGCTTTTCTGCCGCGAGGCGCAGGCTCCGATCGTGGCGATCACCGGCTCCAACGGCAAAAGCACGGTGACCACGCTGGTCGGCGAAATGGCGCGCGTCGCCGGCTGGCATGTCGGCGTAGGCGGCAATATCGGCCTGCCGGCGCTGTCGCTGCTGAAATCGCCCGCGCAGCTTTACGTGCTGGAGCTTTCCAGCTTCCAGCTGGAAACCACCTTCAACCTGAAAGCGGCGGCGGCGGCCGTCCTCAACGTCACCGAAGATCATATGGATCGCTATCCGCTTGGCATGCAGCAGTATCGCGCCACGAAGTTGCGCGTCTATAAAAACGCGCGCGTCTGCGTGGTGAACGTCGACGATGCGATGACCATGCCGGTGTGCGGAGCCGATGCGCGCTGTGTCGGTTTCGGCGTCGATTTCGGCGACTATCACCTTAACCGCCAGCAGGGCGAGACTTGGCTGCGCGTGAAGGGTGAAAAGGTGCTGAACACTGATGAGATGAAGCTGGTGGGCCAGCACAACTATACCAACGCGCTGGCAGCACTGGCGCTAGCGGACGCAGTCGGGCTGCCGCGCGCCTCCAGCTTGGCGGCGCTGACTAGCTTTAACGGGCTGGCGCACCGTTTCCAGCTGGCGCACGAGGCAAACGGCGTACGCTGGATCAACGACTCAAAAGCTACCAACGTCGGTAGCACCGAAGCGGCCTTAAACGGCCTGCAGGTGAAAGGCCGGCTCTGGCTGCTGCTGGGCGGCGACGGTAAATCAGCGGACTTTACGTCGTTGGCGCGCTACGTGCAGGACGAAAAGGTGCGCCTTTACTGCTTTGGCCGCGCCGGCGCCGCGCTGGCGGCGCTGCGCCCCGCCAGCGCCGTGCGCATCGAGACGATGGAGCAGGCCATGACACTGATTGCGCCGCAGGTTCAGCTTGGCGATATGGTACTGCTGTCACCCGCCTGCGCCAGCCTCGATCAGTTCCGTAATTTCGAACAGCGCGGCGACCGCTTCGCGCAGCTAGCGAAGGAGTTAGGCTGATGCGTATTCTTGGCGGCGGACTGATTGTCCGACTCTTTACCTTTATTGTCAAGTGCTTGAAAGACTGGGTGATGGGCGCGCGCGAAAGCGACGATTCTGCGGTGGTGCTTTATGACCGCACGCTGCTGTGGCTCACCTTTGGCTTAGCCATTGTCGGCTTCGTGATGGTGACTTCGGCCTCGATGCCGGTCGGCCAGCGTCTCAACGACGATCCTTTTTACTTCGCCAATCGCGACGCCTTTTATATTCTGCTGGGACTCGGTATCGCGCTGGTGACGCTTCGCATGCCGATGGATTTCTGGCAGCGCTACAGCAACGCGATGCTGCTGGCTACGGTGGTCATGCTGCTTATCGTGCTGGTGGTAGGCCGTTCTGCCAACGGCGCAGCGCGCTGGATCGCCTTCGGCCCGCTGCGTATTCAGCCGGCGGAGCTGTCGAAGCTGTCGCTCTTCTGCTATCTCGCTAGCTATCTGGTGCGTAAGGTCGAAGAGGTGCGCAATAACTTCTGGGGCTTTTGCAAACCGATGGGCGTGATGGTGGTGCTGGCGGTACTGCTGCTGGCGCAACCTGATCTCGGTACTGTGGTGGTACTGTTCGTTACTACGCTGGCGATGCTCTTCTTGGCGGGCGCGAAGCTGTGGCAGTTCTTGGCGATCATCGGCTCCGGCATCTTCGCCGTGGTGCTGCTGATTATCGCCGAACCTTACCGTATGCGTCGCGTCACCTCGTTCTGGAATCCTTGGGAAGATCCCTTCGGCAGCGGTTACCAGCTCACTCAGTCGCTGATGGCCTTTGGCCGCGGTGAATTCTGGGGGCAGGGACTCGGCAACTCGGTGCAGAAACTGGAGTATCTGCCGGAAGCGCACACCGACTTTATCTTCTCCATCATCGGCGAGGAACTAGGTTATATCGGTGTGGTTTTGGCCTTGTTGATGGTATTCTTCGTGGCTTTTCGTGCGATGTCGATTGGTCGCCGCGCACTGGAGATCGACCAGCGCTTTTCCGGCTTTCTCGCCTGCTCCATCGGCGTATGGTTCAGCTTCCAGGTGCTGGTCAATGTCGGCGCGGCGGCGGGTATGCTGCCGACCAAAGGCCTGACGTTGCCGCTGATCAGTTACGGCGGCTCCAGTTTGCTGATTATGTCGACCGCCATCGTGTTTTTGCTGCGTATTGATTATGAAACGCGCCTGACCAAAGCGCAGGCGTTTACCCGAGGTGCCTGATGAGTGGAAAACGTTTGATGGTGATGGCGGGCGGAACCGGCGGGCATGTTTTCCCCGGTCTGGCCGTCGCCCATCATCTGATGGAGCAGGGATGGCAGGTTTGCTGGCTCGGCACGGCCGACAGGATGGAAGCGGATCTGATGCCGAAACATGGCATTGAAATTGACTTTATCCATATCAGCGGGCTGCGCGGCAAAGGCGTGAAGGCGCTGCTGTTAGCGCCGATGCGTATTTTCAACGCTTGGCGTCAGGCGCGCGCTATTATGCGCGCCTGGAAGCCGGACGTAGTGCTAGGCATGGGCGGCTACGTTTCCGGTCCTGGCGGTCTAGCTGCTTGGAGCCGCGGCATCCCGGTGGTGCTGCACGAGCAGAACGGCATCGCCGGACTAACCAACAAGTGGCTAGCGAAGATCGCCAGCAAGGTGATGCAGGCGTTCCCCGGCGCCTTTCCGCATGCGGACGTGGTGGGCAATCCGGTGCGCACCGACGTGCTGGCGCTGCCGCTACCGGACGTGCGTCTGGTTAACCGCAGCGGCCCGATCCGCGTGCTGGTGGTCGGCGGAAGCCAAGGAGCGCGCGTGCTGAACCAGACACTGCCGCAAGTGGCCGTCACGCTGGGCGACAGCATCACGCTATGGCATCAGACTGGCAAAGGCGCGCTGCAGGAGGTGTTTAGGGCGTATCAGCAGCTCGGCCAGACGCAGCACAAGGTCATAGAGTTTATCGACGATATGGCGGCCGCCTACGCTTGGGCAGACGTGATGGTTTGCCGCTCCGGCGCGCTGACCGTCAGCGAAATCGCCGCCGCCGGCTTACCGGCGATTTTTGTGCCTTTTCAGCATAAAGATCGTCAGCAGTACTGGAATGCGCTGCCGCTGGAGAAAGCAGGCGCCGCAAAAATTTTTGAGCATCCGCAGTTTACTGCGGATGCCGTGGCGGAGACATTGCGCCTCTGGGATCGCCCAACGCTGTTGAGCATGGCGGAAAAAGCCCGCCAGGTGGCGATTCCCGATGCGACTGAACGGGTTGCCCGGGAAGTGGCGCGTGCCGCGAAATAAACAGTCGGGTCAGCATGGCTGGCCGGTGCCGGGAAAGGCACGCATTAAGATGACAGGTAACTGAGAACGATGAATACACAACAACTGGCAAAACTGCGCTCCATTGTGCCCGAGATGCGTCGCGTCCGGCACATTCACTTTGTCGGCATCGGCGGTGCCGGCATGGGCGGTATTGCCGAAGTGTTGGCGAATGAGGGTTACCACATCAGCGGCTCCGATCTGGCGCCGAACGCGGTAACACAGCATCTGGCGGCACTAGGCGCCACCATCTATTTCAACCATCGCCCGGAAAACGTCACCGACGCCAGCGTGGTGGTAGTCTCCAGCGCGGTGGCGCAGGACAACCCGGAACTGGTCGCGGCGCGCGACCAGCGTATTCCCGTGATCCGTCGCGCCGAAATGCTGGCGGAGCTGATGCGTTTTCGTCACGGCATCGCCATTGCCGGCACGCACGGCAAAACCACCACCACCGCGATGGTGTCGAGCATCTATGCTGAGGGCGGATTGGATCCCACCTTCGTCAACGGTGGGCTGGTGAAGGCGGCGGGCACGCACGCGCGTCTCGGCAGCAGCCGCTACCTGATTGCGGAAGCGGACGAGAGCGACGCCTCTTTCCTACATCTTCAGCCGATGGTGGCGGTGGTGACCAATGTCGAAGCTGACCACATGGACACCTATCAGGGCGACTTCGAGAACTTAAAGCAGACCTTTATTAATTTTCTGCACAACCTGCCGTTTTACGGCCGTGCAGTGATGTGCATTGACGACGTGGTGATCCGCGACCTGATCCCGCTTGTGGGCCGTCACATCACCACTTACGGCTTCAGCGACGACGCCGACGTGCGCATCGAGCACTATAAGCAGCGCGGCGCGCAGGGGCACTTCACGCTGGTGCGTCACGATAAGCCGCGACTGCAGGCGACGCTGAACGCGCCGGGCCGCCATAACGCGCTTAACGCGGCGGCGGCGGTAGCGGTGGCGAGCGAAGAGGGCATCGAAGACAACGCTATTCTCGCCGCGCTGGAGCGCTTCCAGGGCACCGGACGCCGCTTCGACCTACTGGGCGAATTCTCGACCGAGCCGGTAAACGGCAATCCGGGCACGGCGATACTGGTAGATGATTACGGCCATCATCCGACCGAAGTCGACGCCACCATCAAGGCGGTGCGCGCAGGCTGGCTGGATAAAAAGCTGGTGATGGTGTTTCAGCCACACCGCTACACGCGCACGCGCGATCTGTTCGACGACTTCGCCAACGTGCTGTCGCAGGTCGACGTCTTGCTGATGCTGGATGTCTACTCGGCGGGCGAAACGGCTATCCCCGGCGCGGATAGCCGCGCCCTGTGCCGCTCGATTCGCGGCCGCGGCAAGGTCGATCCGGTGCTAGTGCCGGAGCATGATGCGCTGCCGGAAATGCTGGCGCCGCTGCTGTCAGGCAACGATCTGATTCTGGTACAGGGCGCGGGCAACGTCGGCAAGGTAGCGCGCAAGCTGGCGGAGTGCAGGTTGCAGCCCGAGCGTAAAGCGGAGGATCGTCGTGGCTAATAAAGCCGCTGTCCTGATGGGCGGCACCTCGGCGGAACGTGACGTTTCGCTGATGTCCGGCACCGCGGTGCTGGCCGGACTGCGCGAAGCCGGTATCAACGCGCACGGAATCGATACGCGCGACGTGTCGGTGCTGACGTTGAAAGAGCACGGCTTCAACGCCGCGTTTATCGCGCTGCACGGGCGCGGCGGCGAAGATGGCACGCTGCAGGCGGTACTGGAATTTTTACAGCTGCCTTATACGGGTAGCGGCGTGATGGCCTCGGCCATCACCATGGATAAGCTACGCACCAAACTTCTGTGGCAGGGGCGCGGGTTGCCGTCAGGACGTTTTGTCTGGCTGACGAGTCAGCAGTATCAGGCAGGCCTGAATGTGGAAACGCGCGGTGCGATCGAGGCGCTGGGCCTGCCGCTCTTCGTCAAGCCGAGCTGCGAAGGCTCCAGCGTCGGCATCAGTCGCGTTAATACGGCGGAGGCATTGCCGGCCGCGCTGGATGAAGCGTTTCGTCATGACGACAACGTGCTGATCGAAGCGTTTCTCAGCGGCGCGGAGTACACGGTGGGTATCGTTGGCGATCAAATTCTGCCTTCAATACGGATTCAGACCGCCAGTGAGTTTTATGACTATGAAGCAAAATACATTTCTGACGATACTCAATACTTCTGCCCTGCAGGACTGAGCGCGGAGCGAGAAGCGGAATTGCAGACGCTGGTCTGGGATGCATGGCACGCGCTGGGCTGCAGCGGATGGGGTCGCGTCGACGTGATGACCGACAGCAAGGGCAATTTCCAGCTGCTAGAGGTGAACACCTCGCCGGGCATGACCAGCCACAGCTTGGTGCCGATGGCGGCAAAAGAAGCGGGAATGTGCTTCTCCCAGCTGGTGGCGCGTATCTTGGAGCTGGCCGACTGAATATGTCACAAGCGGCACTAAACGCACGGAACTGCGAACCCCAGGAGCGCGAGCGCGCGGGCCGCAGCAACGGGGCCAGACTTTTCGGCATCGTCTTTTTGCTTATGGTCATTGGCATTATGATTTTCGGCGGCCTAGCGGTGCTGAAGTGGATGAGCGACGCGTTGCGCCTGCCGCTTTCCCGGCTGGTGGTGACGGGCGAAACCTACTACACCACGCACGATAATATTCGCCAGGCGATCCTGTCGCTGGGCGCGTCGGGCACCTTTATGTCGCAGGATGTCGACATCATTCAGCAGCAGATTGAGCGGCTGCCGTGGATTAAGCAGGTCAGCGTGCGCAAGCAGTGGCCCGATGAGTTGAAGATCCACCTAGTGGAGTATGTGCCGGTGGCGCGCTGGAACGATCTTTATATGGTGGATGCGGACGGCGTCTCCTTCAGCGTGCCGGCCAGCCATATCGGCAAAGAAACGATTCCGATGCCGATGCTGTATGGACCGGAAGGCAGCGAAAAAGAGGTGTTGGCGGGTTACCACAGCATGAGCTACGTGCTGAAAGCCAACAAGTTTACCCTGAAGGTAGCGTCGATGACGGCGCGGCGGTCATGGCAGCTGGTTACCAGCGACGATGTGCGCATCGAGCTGGGGCGCGGCGAGCCGATAAAACGTCTTAACCGATTTATCGAGCTCTATCCGGCGTTGCAGCAGCAGGGGCAGAACGAGCACAAACGTATCAGCTATGTAGATTTGCGGTACGACTCGGGTGCAGCCGTGGGCTGGATGCCGGAGCCGGTGGAGCCCCAAGACAGTAATCAGCAACAGAACCAAGCACAGGCTAAACAATGATCAAGGCAACGGACAGAAAACTGGTAGTTGGACTCGAAATTGGCACCGCGAAGGTTACCGCTCTGGTTGGGGAAATTCTGTCTGACGGTATGGTCAACATTATCGGGGTGGGCAGCTGTCCGTCTAGTGGCATGGATAAAGGCGGCGTAAACGACTTGGAGTCGGTGGTGAAATGCGTTCAGCGCGCTATCGACCAGGCCGAGCTGATGGCAGATTGCCAGATCTCATCCGTCTATCTTGCCTTATCGGGCAAACATATCAGCTGTCGGAACGAAATCGGGATGGTTCCGATTTCCGAAGAGGAGGTGACTCAGGATGATGTGGAAAACGTCGTACACACCGCGAAGTCAGTGCGCGTGTGTGACGAGCACCGCATCCTGCATGTTATTCCTCAAGAATACGCTATCGATTATCAGGAAGGCATCAAAAATCCGATCGGACTTTCCGGTGTGCGCATGCAGGCAAAAGTGCACTTGATCACATGTCACAACGATACGGCGAAAAATATCGTCAAAGCTGTTGAACGTTGCGGTCTGAAAGTTGACCAACTGATTTTTGCCGGCCTAGCGTCCAGTTTCGCTGTGCTGACGGAAGATGAACGTGAGCTTGGCGTCTGTGTTGTCGACCTCGGTGGCGGTACAATGGATATCGCGGTCTACACAGGCGGTTCGCTGCGCCATACGAAAGTGATCCCCTACGCGGGGAATGTGGTCACCAGCGATATCGCCTACGCTTTCGGCACGCCGCCGACCGACGCGGAGGCCATTAAGGTCCGCCACGGCTGCGCGCTGACATCTATTGTCGGCAAAGACGAAAATGTTGAAGTGCCGAGCGTCGGCGGTCGTCCGCCGCGCAGTCTGCAGCGACAGACTCTGGCGGAGGTGATTGAGCCGCGTTACACCGAATTGCTGAATCTGGTCAACGACGAGACTCTGCAGCTTCAGGAACAACTGCGTCAGCAGGGTGTCAAGCACCATCTGGCAGCTGGGATCGTGCTGACCGGAGGCGCAGCGCAGATTGAAGGGCTGGTCACCTGCGCACAACGCGTTTTTCATACGCAGGTGCGCATCGGACAGCCGCTGAATATCACAGGATTGACGGATTACGTGCAGGAGCCTTATTACTCAACTGCAGTGGGACTGCTGCACTATGGCAAAGATTCCCATATGAATGGCGATGCTGAGACGGAAAAATGCGCCCCAGTGGGCAACTGGTTCAAGCGCATCAATACTTGGTTGAAGAAAGAATTTTGATTTTAGAAAGGAGATCATCCTGGCACTATTTATGGTCTCCAGGCGACAGGCTCATAATGGAGAGAAATCATGTTTGAACCGATGGAATTAACCAATGACGCGGTGATTAAAGTCATCGGCGTCGGCGGTGGCGGTGGCAATGCCGTAGAGCACATGGTACGCGAGCGTATCGAAGGTGTGGAATTCTTCGCTGTGAACACCGACGCTCAGGCGTTGCGTAAAACAGCAGTTGGACAGACGATCCAGATCGGTACCAATATCACTAAAGGTCTGGGCGCAGGGGCAAATCCAGAAGTGGGTCGGACCTCTGCAGAAGAAGATCGCGAAGCACTGCGTTCTGCGCTGGAGGGAGCAGACATGGTGTTTATCGCTGCGGGTATGGGCGGCGGTACGGGTACCGGCGCGGCACCCGTGGTGGCGGAAGTCGCTAAAGATCTAGGCATTCTAACCGTTGCGGTCGTGACCAAGCCGTTCAACTTCGAAGGCAAAAAGCGCATGGCCTTTGCCGAGCAGGGCATCGCCGAGCTGTCGAAGCATGTGGACTCGCTGATCACGATTCCGAACGACAAGCTGCTAAAAGTGCTGGGTCGCGGCATCTCTCTGCTCGACGCCTTCGGCGCGGCGAACGACGTGCTGAAAGGCGCGGTACAGGGGATCGCTGAGCTGATTACGCGTCCGGGTCTGATGAACGTCGACTTCGCCGACGTGCGCACCGTGATGTCTGAAATGGGCTACGCTATGATGGGTTCCGGCGTCGCCTGCGGCGAAGACCGCGCGGAAGAAGCGGCCGAAATGGCGATCTCCAGCCCGCTGCTGGAAGATATCGACCTGTCAGGCGCGCGTGGCGTGCTGGTCAACATCACGGCGGGCTTTGACCTACGTCTGGATGAGTTCGAAACCGTGGGTAACACCATCCGCGCCTTCGCCTCTGACAACGCCACCGTGGTTATCGGTACTTCACTGGATCCGGAAATGAACGACGAGCTGCGCGTAACTGTGGTCGCTACCGGCATCGGCGTGGATAAGCGTCCAGAAATCACCTTGGTCACCAACAAGCCAGCCAGCCAGCCTGTTATGGATCATGGCTACCAGCAGCACGGCGTGTCGCCGCTGCCGCAGGAGCAGAAACCCATGGCAAAAGTGGTCAACGGCCAGAGCGCGCAGTCAAACAAAGAGCCCGACTACCTTGATATTCCAGCGTTTCTGCGCAAGCAGGCTGACTAGGAATAACCTGAGAATTGGGATTCTCCGCTCTTTGTGCTAAAGTATTCGCCTGTCGGTAAAGTATACTGGCGGTCGGATGGGTAATATTGCGAGATAATACGATGATCAAACAAAGGACATTAAAACGTATTGTTCAGGCGACTGGCGTCGGTTTGCATACCGGTAAGAAAGTCACGCTGACATTACGCCCTGCGCCGGCGAATACCGGGGTCATCTATCGTCGCACTGACTTGAATCCACCGGTTGATTTTCCGGCTGATGCAAAATACGTGCGCGACACCATGCTGAGTACTTGCCTAGTGAATGATGACGGCGTCCGTATTTCGACGGTTGAACACTTGAACGCTGCGTTGGCTGGCTTGGGTATCGACAACATTATCGTTGAAGTGGATGCGCCGGAAATTCCAATCATGGACGGCAGCGCCGCGCCCTTTATCTATCTGCTGATAGATGCGGGCATCGAACAGCTGAACAGCGCCAAGAAATTCGTGCGCGTGAAACAGACTGTGCGCGTGGAAGATGGCGACAAGTGGGCCGAGATCGAGCCGTATAATGGTTTCTCTCTCGACTTCACCATCGACTTCAAGCATCCGGCGATCGACTCCAGCTCGCAGCGCTATCAGCTGAACTTTTCTGCCGACTCGTTTGTTCGTCATATCAGCCGCGCTCGTACCTTCGGCTTTATGTGTGAAATCGAGTACCTGCAATCCAAAGGCCTGTGCCTGGGCGGTAGTCTGGATTGCGCGATTGGTCTTGACGATTTCCGCGTGCTGAATGAAGAAGGGCTGCGTTTTGAAGATGAATTCGTTCGTCACAAAATGCTCGACGCGATCGGCGACCTGTTTATGTGCGGCCACAATATTATCGGCGCGTTTACCGCGTTCAAATCAGGCCACGCACTGAACAACAAGCTGCTGCAGGCGGTTCTCACTAAGCAGGAAGCTAAGCAGGAAGCTTGGGAATGGGCCACCTTCGAAGACGAAGCGGAGCTTCCGCTGGCATTCAAGGCACCGAATCTAGTTCTGGCTTAATTACCTCAGAACGTTAAACGGCTGGTTACGCTTATCTCCTCTACCCCCCTCCCGTCAGCGGCACCAGCTATTTTTTATTGGTTGTCATCCAGCCATTAAAATCTGCAAGCTGCCTTGCATTCATTTCTGCAATGTTGCTGAAACGCTGAACAAACAGGCGCATTTTATTCCAAAGCGACTTTAAACACTAATGTGGTCGTCCCACATTAGTGGTACTATCAGGCGCTCTGAAAAGCTGAGCGCCGCTGTTCAAAGACGAGCGGTAAACCTCTGACAACGAAACGATCGTTGATTCGCAATGGAAGAGTTGTGATCGGAATTTTTCTACGCTGGCGACAATTAGGCAGACGCTATTTCTGGCCTCATCTCCTGTTAGGGATGGTGGCGACCAGCTTTGGCTTGCCTGTGTGCGTACAGAGCGCGGAGCTTAACGCCTCTTCTGAATCCTCTTCTAGTAGCCTGTTCGTCGGTAACTCCGCGCGCTTCGATCACCTGACCCGACTGCAGGAAACGGCGCGATGTCCTAGCTTTACCATCGATTACTGGCATCAGCACGCCATCCGCACCGTTATCCGCCATCTCTCGTTTACCCTGACGCCGCAGGCGGAAACGGCGGAAGCCTTGCCGCTCGCGGCGCATAAGCTGGCGCTAATCGATTCGCTTCAGGCGCTGCTCACCGCGCCTAGCTCTCTTTCTCAGCCATCGCAACAGGCTGAGACGCCGCGCGATGCGTTCGCACCTGCCACTTCGCCAACCAGCTGGCGCAGCAAAACCCATGCAATTCGCGCCGGACCGTCTACGCTGCTTGTCTGAAACACTTTTAAAATACCTTTATTTCATTATCGCAGTTCGCATCAGGCGGCTGAATTGAGAAGTTTTTAATATGTTAATCAAACTATTAACGAAAATATTTGGCAGCAGAAACGATCGTACTTTGCGCCGTATGCGCAAAGCAGTAGATGTCATCAATAAGATGGAACCGGATTTCGAGAATCTTTCAGACGATGAGCTGAAGGCGAAAACCGATGAGTTTCGCGAGCGCCTAGAAAAGGGCGAGTCGCTGGGTAGTCTGATCTCGGAAGCGTTCGCCACAGTACGTGAAGCGAGCAAGCGCGTCTTCGGCATGCGCCACTTCGACGTACAGCTGATCGGCGGTATGGTGCTCAACGATCGCTGTATCGCCGAGATGCGTACCGGTGAAGGTAAAACCCTGACCGCAACCCTGCCAGCTTATCTGAATGCCTTGAGCGGCAAAGGCGTTCATGTTGTCACCGTCAACGACTATCTAGCGCAGCGCGACGCGGAAAACAACCGTCCGCTGTTTGAGTTCCTCGGCCTGAGCGTCGGCATTAACCTGCCGGGCATGCCCTCTGTGGCGAAGCGTGAAGCCTACGCGGCCGATATTACCTACGGCACCAACAACGAATATGGCTTCGACTATCTGCGCGACAACATGGTGTTCAGCCCGGAAGAGCGCGTACAGCGCAAGCCGAACTACGCGCTGGTCGATGAGGTAGACTCCATCCTGATCGATGAAGCGCGTACGCCGCTGATTATCTCCGGTCCGGCAGAAGACAGCTCCGAGACATACACTAGGGTCAACAAGATCATCCCGAGCTTGGTGCGTCAGGAGAAAGAAGATTCCGACAACTTCCAAGGAGAAGGCGATTTCTGGGTTGACGAAAAAGCGCGTCAGGCGCATATGACCGAACGCGGCCTAGTGAAGGTCGAAGAGCTACTGGTTAGTCAGGACATTATGGAAGAGGGCGAATCGCTTTACTCGCCAACCAACATTATGCTGATGCACCACGTCACCGCTGCGCTGCGCGCCCACGCGCTGTTTACGCGCGACGTGGACTATATCGTAAAAGATGGTGAAGTGGTTATCGTCGATGAGCACACCGGCCGCACCGTGCAGGGCCGCCGCTGGTCGGATGGCCTGCATCAGGCGATTGAAGCTAAAGAGGGCGTGGAGATTCAGAACGAGAACCAGACGCTGGCTTCCATTACTTTCCAGAACTACTTCCGTCTCTATGACAAGCTGGCCGGCATGACCGGTACGGCGGACACCGAGGCGTTTGAGTTCAGAGCTATCTACAAACTCGACACCATCGTGGTGCCGACCAACCGTCCGATGGTGCGTAAGGATCTGCCCGATCTGGTCTATATGACTGAAAAAGAGAAGATAGACGCGATCATTGAAGATATTCGCGAGCGTACCACCAACGGCCAGCCGGTGCTGGTAGGAACCATCTCCATCGAGAAATCGGAAGTGGTCTCTAACGAGCTGACGCGCGCAGGCATCAAGCACAACGTGCTGAACGCCAAATTCCACGCCCGCGAAGCGGACATCGTCGCGCAGGCGGGTCAGCCGGGCGCGGTCACCATCGCCACCAACATGGCTGGCCGCGGTACCGACATTATGCTAGGCGGCAGCTGGCATGCTGAAGTTGCCGAGCTGGAAGAGCCGACCGAGGCGAAGATTGAGGCGATCAAATCGGCTTGGCAGCAGCGTCATGACGCAGTGCTGGCATCGGGCGGTCTGCACATTATCGGCACCGAGCGCCACGAGTCGCGCCGTATTGACAACCAACTGCGCGGCCGTGCCGGTCGTCAGGGCGACGCCGGTTCTTCCCGCTTCTATCTGTCGATGAAAGATGCCCTGATGCGTATTTTCGCCTCGGATCGTGTCTCTAATATGATGCGTAAACTGGGAATGAAGCCAGGCGAGGCGATTGAGCATCCGTGGGTAACCAAGGCGATCGCCAACGCGCAGCGCAAAGTAGAAAGCCGCAACTTCGATATCCGTAAGCAGTTGCTGGAGTATGACGACGTGGCGAACGACCAGCGTCGCGCCATCTACAGCCAGCGTAACGAGCTGCTGGACGTGTCCGACGTCAGCGAAACCATCAACAGCATTCGCGAAGACGTATTCAAAACCACCATCGACAGCTACATTCCGCCGCAGTCGGTGGAAGAGATGTGGGACGTGCCAGGCTTGGAAGAGCGCCTGCGCAACGACTTCGATCTCGATCTGCCGATCGCCGAATGGCTGGATAAAGAGCCAGATCTGCATGAAGAGACGCTGCGCGAGCGCATTATGACGCGCGCCCGCGAAAGCTACTCCAGCAAAGAAAAGATTGTCGGCGTTGAGATGATGCACAACTTCGAAAAAGGCGTGATGCTGCAGACGCTGGACTCGCTGTGGAAAGAACATCTGGTGGCGATGGATTACCTGCGTCAGGGTATCCATCTGCGCGGCTATGCGCAGAAAGATCCGAAGCAGGAGTACAAACGCGAATCCTTTGCTATGTTCGCGGCCATGCTGGAGTCGCTGAAGTACGAAGTGGTCAGCACCCTAAGCAAGGTTCAGGTACGCATGCCGGAAGAAGTCGAGGCGATGGAGCAGCAGCTCAGCTATGTTGACGATGAGACAGCGGCGGCAGCGTCGCTGGCGGCGCAGGGCGGCGAGCGCAAAGTGGGCCGCAACGATCCTTGCCCATGCGGTTCCGGTAGAAAATATAAGCAGTGTCACGGTCGTCTGGCCTGACAGAGGCTAACAAAAAGGAGCTTCGGCTCCTTTTTTCTTGCCTGCGGCGCGTGGATTAACTTTGCGCCTCCCATGCTTTAGAATCAGCGCTCATTCATACACCCGACGTGGAAAATATTTATGAAGCACCTGCAGGTTGCCGTAGGCATCATCCGTAACGACGATAAACAGATTTTCCTGGCTCAGCGGCCGGCAACGTCGCATATGGCGAACATGTGGGAGTTCCCTGGCGGCAAAATCGAAGCCGGCGAGAGCGCAGAAGAGGCACTGAAGCGCGAGCTCTTGGAAGAAACCGGCATTGAGGTGACGCAGGCGATGGCGGTTGGCGCGGCGGATCATACCTATGACGATCTACGCCTCACACTGAACTTCTTTCTGGTCGAAGGCTGGAACGGCGAACCTTGGGGAAGGGAAGGTCAACCGCAGCGCTGGGTGGCGCAAAGCGCGCTGGTAGCGCAGGAGTTCCCGCCAGCTAACCATACGCTGATTGCGCGTCTGGTCGCCGGCGAGCTGTAATATCAGGGGTATGCGCCCCTTCTGTTAATGCTGCTTTTTGCTCCAATCGTCGCTGTCGCTATGATAGCCTTCGCTAGGAATACGCTTCTTTTCATCCGCCCATTCGCCTAAATCGATCAGCTGGCAGCGCTTATTACAGAAAGGGCGCCACGGGCTGAGTCCATCCCAAATCACATTTTTACCGCAGTGTGGACAGGGCACGATAATCACTTCGTCTTGCATAGCTACCTCTAACAACAGGCCAGTTCAAAATTAAGTCGGGCAGGCACTTCGCCGCGCTCGCTGTCGAGCGGCAAAAAACGGATGGCGTAACGACTTTTATGGCCGGATACTTGGGGATAGAGCGCGTCCTCCAGATGCAGCTGCAGGCGGAGCAGATCCGCGCTTTCCGTATTGTCCTGATAAAAACCGTTTAGGCTGGTCTGATGACGAAACGCGCCCGACTGACGGATCAGGTCGAGGACCATCGCTAGACTCTGGTTGAGCGGCTCCAGTGTCTCCAGCCAAGCGGCGACATGGCTATTGCGAACCTCCTGCGGCTGGTGCAGCCAGATATGCAGGCCCGGCAGGTCGAAACTGCAGCATCCACCGGGAATGCTGAGGCGCTGGCGCACCAGCCAGATCAGACGATCTTCACGCAGCTGCTGGCCCATGCGCGGCGCGCTGTTGAGCTGCACGGACTGCGCTCTGAGCTTCTCGCGCAGCGCCTCGACCACCGCCATATCCACGCCCGGCACGTCGGCCCAGGCGCGCAGCTTCTGCTGCTGCCGCTCCAGCTCTTTCAGCAGTTCGGTGCGCATATCGCCGCGTTCAAAGATATCCAGCAGCTCGCCGATGATGCGGAAAAAGGTCAACGCCGATGACGTGTGGGTAACCGGCACGGTTTTATGCAGCTGCTGGATTAAAAACTCGACGCGCAGCCAAGTACGCATTTTTTCATTCAGGGGATGTTCAAACAGAACGACTGTGCTCATAGCGTTAATCCTGTTGTGTTGCCGCCAGTGCCAGATAGCGCTGGTGCAGGACGGCAACCTGCGACAGCGCGTCTTCTAGCGCGCCACTGTTGTTAATCACGTCGTCGGCTACGGCGAGACGCGCGTTGCGCGTCGTCTGAGCGGACAAAATATTTTGCGCCTGCTGACGATCAATGCCGTCGCGCTGAATAGTACGCGCAATCTGCGTCGCCTCATCGACATCCACCACCAGCATACGATCCGCTTGGCGCTGCAGGCCGTTTTCCACGAGCAGCGGCACCACCCACAGCACGTAGGGCGCCGTTGTCAGTGCTTTAAGCTGCTGCGTGCGGGCGTTGATCAGGGGGTGAATCAGGTTATTCAGCCAGTTTTTTTCATTAGCTGACTGGAAAATAATTCCTCTCAGCTGCGCGCGGTTAAGCGCGCCTTGCTCTGTCAGGATGCGGCTGCCGTGCCGCTCGACGATTCGCTTTAGCGCCGGCGATCCCGGTTCGACCACTTCGCGGGCAATACGGTCCGCGTCGATGACAGGGACGCCGAGCGCCGCGAAAGCATTGGCAATCGTACTTTTTCCACTGCCAATTCCACCGGTCAGGGCCACGGTATAGGGCATATCACACTCTCTCAGGCACGCAACACAGCGGGCAAGTCGAAGCGCGAGACTGTGTGCGCGATCACAATGAAAATTCTCAGCTAAATTTATTGGATTGTAGCTTAAATAAAGTGAAGTTCGCAGTCTTATCGCGGCGCGTAGGGCGCATATGATAATGTCACTGGAGCTATGTGCGCTACCCCAACTGCGATTTGCTGCCACTAACTAGGACATATTTTTATGCGTATTGAAGAAGATTTAAAGCTGGGTTTTAAAGATGTACTGATTCGTCCTAAGCGCTCTACGCTGAAAAGCCGCTCTCAGGTCGAACTTGAACGCAGCTTTACCTTTAAGCACTCTGGCTTGAACTGGTGCGGCGTACCCGTCATCGCCGCCAACATGGATACCGTCGGCACCTTCAGCATGGCGGAAGCGTTGGCCAGTTTCGACATTCTGACAGCTGTGCATAAGCACTACAGCATGGAAGAGTGGCACGCCTTTACTCAGCGCACGCCGGCGGTGGTGCTGAACCACATTATGGTTTCGACAGGTACTTCTGATGCCGATCTGCAAAAGCTGACGGCGATCCTGGCTTTCTCCGCCGATCTCAAATTCATCTGTATTGACGTGGCGAACGGCTATTCCGAGTATTTTGTCACCTTCCTACAGCGCGCGCGCGAGCTGTTCCCGGATCGCACGATCTGCGCGGGCAACGTGGTGACCGGCGAGATGGTAGAAGAGCTGATCCTCTCCGGCGCGGATATCGTCAAGGTCGGCATCGGCCCCGGATCGGTGTGCACCACACGCGTCAAAACCGGTGTCGGTTATCCTCAGCTTTCGGCGGTGATCGAGTGCGCGGATGCAGCGCACGGCTTGGGCGGACAAATCGTCAGCGACGGCGGCTGCGCGGTGCCGGGCGATATCGCCAAGGCGTTCGGCGGCGGCGCCGATTTCGTGATGCTGGGCGGTATGCTGGCGGCGCATGACGAGTGCGAGGGAACCGTTGTCGAAGAGAAAGGCGAGCAGTTTATGCTGTTCTACGGCATGAGTTCTGAATCGGCGATGAAGCGCCACGTCGGTGGCGTCGCTCAGTATCGCGCGGCGGAAGGCAAAACGGTTAAGCTGCTGCGGCGCGGTCCGGTTGAAGAGACGGCGCGCGACATTCTCGGCGGCTTGCGCTCAGCCTGTACCTATATTGGCGCAGATCGGCTGAAGGAGCTGACCAAGCGAACCACTTTCATTCGTGTTGCCGAGCAGGAAAACCGCGTTTTTAACCGGTAACGCCTTCGCTTACATTAGGGTGCCTCGCGCACCCTAATGAATGGCATTTCCCAGCCCGGACACGGGCATATATATCGCGATGACCAGCGGACCAGCGTATCGACAATAACGCCGATCACCACTATTATCACCGGCTCCAGTGAGGCGGCGAGCGTATCTCGGCCAGCGACAGCGTTTGCGCTTCGTGCCACTCCGCTAGGCGCGTCAGCATGGTATCCAAGTGCATCCGCCTCTTCCACGACGTGCACCAGCTGCATGCAGAGCGGCTTAAATAGCGCATGATCCCGCAACGCCTGATGCAATGGCCGCCCCTGCGCGATATGATGCTGAAGCTCCAGCATGGCATCGCGCCATAAGCGCGTCGTCAGTGTTGCCTCAGCGGCCTGCAAACCCTGAAGTAGCGTAATGCCCGCCTTGTTGCGCAAGCTAGAAAATCGCATAGTGACTAAGTTGGCTGCTGCGCCAGAGGACTGAGAGCAGCAGCAGACGAAGCATCAGGCGCTGTTCCCGTCGCTAATAGGCTGGCGATTGCCACCGCAGCGATCAGCAGGATGAGGAACCAGACGCCCCAACGCTGCAGGCCGGGGAAGCGCTATCATCGCCGCCGTAAAGGCGGGAAGCGGCGCATTGAACGAGGCGTAGACCGAGACGAATTCCGGCAGCACGAACAGCAGCATGCCGCCGCTGACCGCGACAGCCACCAGCAGAATAAACAGCGGGTAGCGCAGCGCTTTGACCACCTTATTCCACAGATAGCGCTGCCGCGCCTGCTGTTTGGCCAGCAGGGCGCCGCAAACGTCAAGCTGGCCGGGTCAGTTTGCCAACCTGCATCAGGGCGCAGAAAAGAGGCGGGAAGATTTGCTGCCACTGGCTGAAGGCCTGTGAAAAGGGTCGCCGCTCACTACCTGCATCCGCAGCGCATACAGCAGCAAGCGCCAGCCTGTAGCGGGTGGCCTTGCGACAACAGCGCAAGCATGCTGTCAAGCGGCATCTCAGCGGCGATCGCATTTTTCAGCTTTGCGCTGACCGGCAAAATTTCAAACAGCGCCAGTCGCCCGAAATAGCCTGAAAAACAGTGATCGCAGCCGGGTGCGCGCGCTAGGTCTGCAACGTGCCGGGCCAGATGTCCGGCAGAAAATGCGCCACTGCCTGAGCGGGCTGGCGACAATGAAGACAGAGCCGCCGCATCAGCTGCTGCGCCACGATAAGCCGCAGCGCGGTGCTAAGAAGATAGCCGGGAATGCCCATCTGACGCAGCCGCGTTAGGGTTTCTGCCGTCGAGTTGGTGTTGCAGCGTCGATAAGACCAGGTGGCCTGTCTTCGCCGCTTTGACCGCAATCTCCGCCGTTTTCGCATCGCGGATTTCTCCCACCATAATGACGTCTGGATCCTAGCGCAGCAGGGCGCGCAGCACCCGGTTGAAGTCGAGTCCGCATTTCGGATTGATCTGCGTCTGGTTGATGCCGGCCAGTAGAATTTCCACCGGACTTCTACGCTGCTGACATTCATTTCCGGCCGGCTCAGTGCGCTCAGGCAGCTGTAGAGCGTAAAGGTTTTGCCGCTGCCGGTGAGGCCGGTTACCAGAATAAGTCCTTGTGGCTGCGCCAGCGCGGTGACCAGCAGACGGCGCTGCGCGGCGGGCAAGCCCAGCGACAGGGTGCTGCTTTCGCTCTGCAGCAGACGGATAACCGCTTTTTCACCATGCTGCACGGGCATCGTAGAGAGACGGAAAGCGGCGTGTTTCTCTTCCAGCGTCAGGGTAAATTTCCCGTCCTGCGCCAGCCGCCGCTCGGCGATATCTAGCCCGCCTAGTATTTTCAGTCTGGCGAGCAGCGCGGCGGGCGGCGCTTCGGTTAAAGCCGTGTTGGCGCAGAGGCGCCGCCGCGCCTGCGGCCAGAACTCTATTTCAATCTGACACTGGCTGGCGAAAGAGAGCGCTTCGTTTAATCCCTCCGGCATCGGCTCCGCCACGGCGCCGCGCCGCTGCGTCGCGTCATGAGGCAGCAATACGGCGCGGTAGCGCTGTCAGATTGCGCGGATAGCGGTGTAAGGCGTTGCCATTGTCGGCTCCCCGATCGTCAAAGTGGAACTGCTCCAGACAGTTGTCGCGCAGGCTGTTACTAGTGCTGTCCCAGACCGGCGTCATCTCGACGCTCAGCCCGGAGATATAGCGCGAGCCTTTCACCGCCGGTATCCCTTTCTCGCCGGCCTAACACTGCTCTGGACCGCCGCGCTCTATCGCGCACAGCTTGACAGCGGTCTTGTAAGGCGCAGCATATTGGTGAGCGCCGCCGGTAGTTCTGATAAGCCGGTAAACCGATCGCGCTGAGGATCGCCACGATCTCCATCACAATCATCAGCTCGACAAGGGTAAATCCCTGTTGATTCCTCATGACATTCTCCTCTCGGTAAACAGGAGAGAGCAGGGTAAAAAAGCGCAGGCGAGAAGCCGGCGGCGGATCTCGAAGCCGGAAAAGGCGACGCAATAAAAAAGAGAAGTTGCAGCGAGAAGAACAACAGAGTTCGGCGACACGGCATCTCCTTTTTACTGTGTGATAAAGCGCATCGAGAGATCGAGCGAGCGTACATGTTTGGTGAGCGCGCCGACAGAGACGCAGTCGACGCCGGTCTGCGCAATCTGCGGCAGGGTCGCCTCGGTAACGTTGCCGGAAACCTCCAGCTGCGCGCGACCTTGGGTACGCGCCACGGCGTCGCGCATGTCGTCGAGGGTAAAGTTGTCCAGCATAATGATATCGGCGCCGGCGGCTATGGCCTGATCCAGCTCCGCCAGCGATTCCACCTCCACCTCTACCGGCACGTTCGGGTGCAGCCAAAATGCCTTTTCCACCGCCTGTTGAATTGAGCCACTGGCGATAATATGGTTTTCTTTAATCAGAAAGGCGTCAGAGAGGCAGAGACGATGGTTCGCGCCGCCGCCGCATAGCACGGCATATTTCAGCGCCGTCCGCAGTCCCGGCACAGTTTTGCGCGTATCCAGCAGCTGCGTGTTGCTGCCTTCAAGCAATTTCACGTAGCGGCGCGTCTTGGTGGCGACGCCCGACAGTGTCTGCATGAAATTTAATGCGGTGCGTTCAGCTGTTAACAGAAGGCGGGAAGGGCCGCTAAGGGTAAACAGCGGCTGATCGAGCGTCACGCTGTCCCCATCTTCCACCTGCCAGCTCAGCGTCACATGGCCGCCAATCTGATTAAAGACCTCTTCTACCCAGCGTTTACCACAGAAAACACCCGCTTCGCGCGTGATAACCTGCGCCTGCGCTTGGCTGTCAGCAGGTAGCAGCAGCGCAGTGATGTCGCGGTCGGTGTCGATCTCGCCGCCGAGATCCTCCTGCAAAGCGCGGGCGACAGTGGTGGGAATATCCTGTTCTATGCGGGCGATCAGCGCCTGTCGACGGCTGTCGGCATTATAACGGCGGGTTGGCATAGCTATTTCGCTCCAGATGACTTGAACAAAGAGAGAGCTACAATAGATCGAAACGGGCGCATTCGCCAGACAGAGAGAATGTTTTGTTTAATATCCTAAACATAGTAGCGACATAGCGACGCCTTCGCTGTATTAAACTGCAAAAAATTATCATAAATCATGTTATTCTCAGCCCGACTCTGCTAGGGAAAAACAGCATAGGAGATGCCCTTTGCTGCTGGTGATCCACAATATCAGCCCCCCGCCGGGCGAATTCGGTGGGCCGTGGATCGACAGGCTGTTAACCGTCAATTTGCCGCTGGACGCGCATCCCTATTTCGCCGATATCGCCCATCTACAGATGGCAGCGTATTGCCTGATCCGCCGCGACGGCAAGATCGTCCAGTATGTCTCTTTCGATCAGCGCGCTTGGCACGCCGAGGTTTCCTGTTATCAGGGGCGCGAAAACTGCAACGATTTTTCTATTGACATTGAGCTGGAAGGCACCAGCGGACTGCCGTACACCGATGCGCAATATCAAGCGCTGGCCGCCGTCACGCAGCTGCTGTTGCAGCACTATACCATCACGCCTTCACGCATTACCGGCGACAGCGACATTGCCCCGACGCGCAAAAGCGATCCGGGGCACGCTTTTGACTGGGAACAGTATCAGCGACTGTTGGCGCAGACTTCATTTTTATTTCTCGGAGTGGTTATGACGTTGTTTTCCTTGTTACTGGTCTTAGGTTGGGAACGGCTGTTTGAACTTGGCGAGCACTGGCAGCTCGCTTACCGGCTAGAGCCGCTGTTTCGCCGTCGCCGTCGTTTTTCGCTGCTGCACACGCTGGCGATGGAGATCACCGCGATGGTGATCTGGAGCCTGAAAGGCGTGCTGTTCAGCGTCGCGCAGCTGACGATGTAGCGGCGCATCAGGCGATGGCGGCCGAGCTGATGCTGATCCACAGCGTGCCGGTAAAGTGCAGCGAACGCGAATTCCTGCGCGAGGTGCAAAACGCACTGATGTGGATTAACTTTAGTTTCTACTTGGCGCTGATGTTCTGGCTAGTGGTGGGCGGCCCTTACGGGCCGGTATTGTTGGTGGGCTATGCTCTCCTGCGCGCCTGGCAGAGCTGGCTGGCGAAGCATCATTCGCCGCTTGAGCGCGCGCAGTCAGGCGTTGGCAGCCCGCTGCACGTCGTGGACTAAGATACCGGAGCGGCTGGCGGGCCTCGCCTATGCGCTGCTGGAACACGGTGAAAAGGCGCTGCCGGCTTAGTTTGCCGCGCTGACCGATCGTCACCGTTCGCAGTATCCGGTGCTGACCAGCTTGATGCAGTTTTCGCTGGAGCGCAATCCGTATCTGGATAAAGTCGAAACGCCCCGCATCGCGGTAACACTGGCGAAACGCATCTCGCTGGTGCTGGTCGTCGTCGTGGCGCTACAGCACGCTGGTATAAGCCGCAGGCAGGACGCCAAAATCGGACGTGCCGTTGTCGCATCCGATGAAGTTTTTCAGCCGGGTATGACGGTTGGGATCCCACAGCGGATCCCCTTCGATTTCCGTGTAGTTGCGTGCGTGATAGACCAGCACATCCTCTTTTTTGCGCCAGTTAGCGGGATTGAGCAGATCCTGCTCGCCGTCGATCGACAGTAGCGCCATGCAATAGTTTTCGTCAGTGGCGCTAGCGGAGTCGCCGTGCTTAATCACCGCTGGACCTTCATTGACGCTGAAGCTGGCATACTCCCATTCATATTCCGGTCAGCTCAGCATCGCCGGAGCGCCTTTCACAGCGTCCAAGGATTGAGGAGCTCTGCCAGATAGAGGTTGGAGTTGCCCGGAATTGCCGGATCTTTCTGTGCCCACAAATACCTGTATTTGCCCTAGTGTACGAAGTGCGTGGCGTCGAGCGCGAAGCTCTCGAACTGGCTGAATACCCGGCGCTGCGCCTGCCAGCGTCCGTTCAGCGGATCGGCGTCGGCGCGGCGGTGAAATAGATCACCCACTGATTATCGATGCGGTGCAGCTCTGGCGCCCAGATCAGCTCGCTGCAGGGACCGTTCCTGGCTTATGCCACACGGCGACCGGATCTGTATGGCGCAGTCCCGGCAGCGTGCTGGAGCGACGCAGCTCCAGCCTATCATAAGCGAGCGCGGAGGCGATAAAGTAGCAGTGCTGCTCATGGCGCAGGATAAAGGGATCGGCATGCTGCTCAATAAAAGGGTTCAACCAGAGTGTGGTCATTTCGCTTCTCTTGGTTAGGTGATGGCGCCGTCGTGCTGGCGAATGTCATGCAGTTCGCGGAAGTTAGCACGGCGCAGCGCGAGATCGTCCTGAATGGTGCGCATCAGCGCGCGGTCCACCTTTATTTCGCATACGCGTCATAGCCGTAAATTGAAAGTAAAAAGCCGACTATCGCGCCTGCCACCGCCAGTCTCTCCTTGAGGAAAAACAGGTTGCTGGAGAAGCTGATGCCGGTGATCCGCTTGCCGGTTTTCCACTCGCTGTAGCCATCAATGTCGGCCATCAGCGACTAGTGCAGTAGCGACGGGATCTGGTGCAGAATGTTCAACAGGAAGCAGGCGACCACCACCGCGACGGTGGTGTGCGGATCGATCCAGTAAAACCGGCAGGAAAAGAGAGCCAGCGCGATATTGGTCTAGAAGAAGACCTTCAGCTTGCACCAGCGGTCGGTAAGTAGCTTCGCCAGCGTGCTGCCCACCATCATGCCCACGACGCCGAGGCTGATAAACAGTGTGGCGAAGTGCGTACTCTGGCGCATTATCTAGGTGACGTAGTACATGGTGGCGGCCATGCGGATAAAGCTAGAGCAGACGTTGCAGAAGATGAGCAGCAGAATGCGCACCCACTGGTCGTTTTTCCACACTTCTCGCAGATCGTTTTTTAGATCGTCACGGGTCGACACCGCCGGATGAATACGCTTGCGCACTATGGTATGGCGAAGTAGAAGAGAAACATCCCTAGCCCAATCAGCGCCAGCATCCTAATCGCCAGCTGATAGCCGCGCGCCTTGTCCTTACCACTGAACCACTCCGCCATCGGCAGCAGCGACAGGGAGAGGATCAGCGTCGCGATAACGACTATCACAAGATGATAGGACTGATAGGAGACGAGTTCGCGCGGGTCGTTAGTGATGGCGCCGCCGATCATATTGCAGCCCGCATCGCCCATGCCGTAACCCAGCTTTTCGCGGAAAGAAAGGGCGAAACCCTTCATTGTGGTTATCCTACGCGTTGGGTAAGAGCAGGGCATTATCGATGCTAAATCAGCAGGATGACTGGGAACAAATAGCTAGTAAGATGGACAAAACAGGCGCGGCAGGAAAAGTGTGAACTGGATCGAGAGAGAAAACAGCCCGCCGACCTATGTCGGCGGGCTGAGCGTCAGGCGCGCTGCGCCTTGTTTTTAATGACGTAGCCGATGGTCAAGATAACCAGCCAGACTGGGATCAGCCAGACTGAGATCGCCATACCCGGCGTCATCAGCATATTCACCAGAATAGCCGCCATAAACGCTAGGCAAAGCCAGTTGCCGAAAGGATAGAGCAACGCTTTGAATCGCGTTGTCACGCCTTGCTGATCTTTCTTACGGCGGAACTTCAAGTGCGCCATGCTGATCATCGCCCAGTTGATCACCAGCGCGGAGACCACCAGCGACATCAGCAGGCCAAAGGCGTCGCTAGGCACCAGGTAGTTGAGCAGCACGCAGAGTGCGGTCGCCACGGCAGAAACTAGAATAGTGGCGACCGGCACACCGCGACGATTCACTTTCAGCAGCGCTCGCGGCGCGTTGCCCTGCTGCGCTAGGCCGAACAGCATGCGGCTGTTGCAGTAAACGCAGCTGTTATAGACCGACAGCGCGGCGGTCAGGATCACCACGTTCAGCGCGTTCGCTACCAGCGCGTCGCCCAACTCATGGAAAATCAGCACGAAAGGGCTGGTATCGGAAGTGACGCGCGTCCAGGGCATCAGCGACAGCAGCACCGCCAGCGAGCCGATATAGAAAATTAGGATGCGGTAGATCACCTGATTAGTGGCTTTGGGAATGCTCTGTTCCGGGTTATCCGCTTCTGCAGCAGTAATCCCTACCAGCTCTAGGCCGCCGAAAGAAAACATAATCACCGCCATCGTCATCACCAGCCCACTGAAGCCGTGCGGCAAAAAGCCGCCCTGCGCCCAAAGGTTAAAAACGCTGGCCTGCGCGCCGCCTGTGCCGCTGAATAGCAGCCAGCCGCCAAACAGGATCATGCCGATAACCGCGACCACTTTGACGATCGCGAACCAGAACTCCATCTCGCCGTATACTTTTACGTTAGTTAGGTTGATGGCGTTAATCAGCACGAAGAACACGGCGGCGGTGAGCCAGGTGGGCACATTCGGCCACCAGAACTGGATATATTTGCCGACCGCGGTCAGCTCGGCCATCGCCACCAGCACGTAGAGCACCCAGTAGTTCCAGCCCGACAGGAAGCCGGCAAAATTGCCCCAGTATTTATAGGCGAAGTGGCTAAAGCTGCCGGCGACCGGCTCCTCGACTACCATCTCTCCCAGCTGACGCATAATCAAGAAGGCAATAAATCCGGCGATGGCGTATCCGAGGATGACGCTTGGACCGGCGGCTTGGATCACCGATGCGCTGCCCAGAAACAAGCCGGTGCCTATCGCGCCGCCCAGCGCAATCAGCTGAATATGGCGGTTCTTCAACCCACGTTTCAGCGGGTCACCGTGCTGTTGTTCCATACAAACCTCATGTTGTTTTAATTCTTCTATTGCAGCACGCAATGGCTGTCAGGAAGTGGTTACAATAACGTATTGATCTATTTACGGTATCAGTCGCCTTCTCTGCAAGCGGATGCTACCTTGGCGACAAGAATAGTGATATGCGGTGCGCTTTGCACCTGCTTTCGCTTTTCGTATTAAGAAGCCTCGCCGCCGTCATACTGCCGCCTGCGCCAGTTCTGCCATGAATTAACGTCAAAGACGAATAAAGTTGCCTTATGGCGAGCGGTAACATGACACTCAACGTAGTGTAAGTTTTGGTAAAAGTAGCGAGATTTAACATTGCGCCTGGCGCGCCATTTCCAGTTTTAGGTCGGTCACTTAAGTGCGCCCAGCGCCCTGTATGCCTAGCTTTGTGGCCGGCGTCATCATAGACACAAGGTGAATACTTTGTTACTTTACGGCCAACTTTTTAGAATTGGTATTACCAATTTACTTCGGACAGCGGCTTAATAAGAAGGCAAGATGGCTTACAGTAAGATTCGCCAACCCAAGCTCTCTGACGCCATAGAGCAGCAGCTAGAATCTCTGATCGTGGAAGGGACGCTGCGTCCTGGCGAGAAGCTGCTTCCTGAGCGTGAACTCGCCAAACAGTTTGATGTCTCACGTCCATCCCTTCGCGAAGCGATACAGCGTCTGGAAGCGAAAGGGCTTCTGCTGCGACGTCAGGGCGGCGGCACCTTCATACAGCAGCATCTCTGGCAAAGCCTGAGCGATCCGCTCGTCAGCCTGCTCACTAAGAATCCTGAATCTCAGTTCGATCTGCTGGAAACGCGCCATGCGCTTGAGGGCATCGCGGCTTATTACGCGGCGCTGCGCGGCACGGAAGAGGATATTGAGCGTATCCGCCACTGCCATGTGCAGATACAGCAGGCGCAGGAAAGCGGCGACCTCGACGCTGAGGCGAATGCGGTGATGCAGTATCAGATCGCTGTCACAGAAGCTGCCCATAATGTGGTACTGCTGCATTTGCTGCGCTCGATGAGGCCGATGCTGGAACAAAACGTTCGACATAATTTTGAATTGCTCTACTCCCGCCGGGAAATGCTGGCGAAAGTGAGCGGTCACCGCGCCAGTATTTTCGAGGCGATTGTCGCTCGCGAGCCGGAACAGGCGCGCGAGGCTTCGCACCGTCACTTGGCGTTCATAGAGGAAATCTTGCTGGACAGAAGTCGGGAGCAAACTCGTCGTGAACGCTCCCTACGTCGTTTACAGCAACGTAAGGAATAACGCGCGGCAACGAACGCGCGGATATCAACGACGGGCCTGTCTCCTTATGCTTTGGCAACAAAGTACATGGAGACAGGATCCAGACAATTCAACGTATTAGACACAGATAAGGAATACCCCCATGTCAGAACGTTTACAGAATGACGTGGATCCGATCGAAACTCGTGACTGGCTACAGGCGATCGAATCGGTCATCCGTGAAGAAGGTGTTGAGCGTGCGCAGTATCTGATCGATCAGGTGCTGAGCGCGGCCCGTAAAGGTGGCGTCAAAGTGGCAGCATGCGGTAACACCGTCAGCAACTATATCAACTCTATTGCCGTTGAAGACGAGCCGGAGTATCCGGGCAACACGTCTCTGGAGCGTCGTATCCGTTCCGCGATCCGCTGGAACGCTATCGTTTCGGTGCTGCGCGCCTCAAAGAAAGATCTGGAGCTGGGCGGCCACCTTTCCTCATTCCAGTCTTCCGCGACCATCTATGAAGTGTGCTTTAACCACTTCTTCCGCGCTCGCAGCGACAAAGACGGCGGCGATCTGGTTTACTTCCAAGGTCATATCTCGCCGGGGATCTACTCACGCGCCTTCCTTGAAGGTCGTCTGACCGAAGAACAGATGAACAACTTCCGTCAGGAAGTGCACGGCAACGGCCTCTCATCTTACCCACACCCGAAACTGATGCCAGACTTCTGGCAGTTCCCGACCGTTTCAATGGGTCTGGGTCCGTTGAACGCCATCTATCAGGCGAAGTTCCTAAAGTATCTGGAGCATCGTGGCCTGAAAGACACCTCTAACCAGACCGTTTACGCCTTCCTCGGCGACGGCGAGATGGATGAGCCGGAATCCAAAGGCGCGATCACCATCGCCACCCGCGAGAAGCTAGACAACTTGGTGTTCATCATCAACTGTAACCTGCAACGTCTGGACGGTCCGGTAACCGGCAACGGTAAGATCATCAATGAACTGCAAGGCATCTTCGCGGGCGCCGGCTGGAACGTGATCAAAGTGATCTGGGGCGGTCGCTGGGACGAGCTGCTAAAGAAAGACACCAGCGGCAAACTGATCCAGCTGATGAACGAAACCGTCGACGGCGACTATCAGACCTTTAAATCCCGCGACGGCGCCTACGTGCGTGAGCACTTCTTCGGCAAATACCCGGAGACCGTAGAGCTGGTTAAAGAGTGGTCAGACGAAGAAATCTTCGCCCTGAACCGCGGCGGCCACGATCCGAAGAAAATCTACGCGGCACTGAAGAAAGCGCAGGAGACCAAAGATCAGCCGACGCTGATTCTAGCGCATACCATTAAAGGCTATGGTATGGGCGACACTGCAGAAGGCAAAAACATCGCGCACCAGGTCAAGAAGATGAACATGGATGGCGTTCGCTACATCCGCGATCGCTTCAACGTGCCGGTTGCCGACGAAAAAATCGAAGAGCTGCCGTACGTTACCTTCGAGAAAGGTTCCGAAGAGTACAACTACCTACACGGCCAGCGCGAGAAGCTGGGCGGCTATCTGCCGACCCGTCAGGCGCAGTTCACTGAAAAACTGGAAATACCAAAGCTGGAAGAGTTCAAGGCGCTGCTGGAAGAGCAGAGTAAAGAGATCTCGACCACTATCGCCTTCGTGCGCGCCCTGAACATGATGCTGAAAAACAAGTCGATCAAAGATCGTCTGGTGCCGATCCTCGCGGACGAAGCTCGTACCTTCGGTATGGAAGGTCTGTTCCGTCAGATTGGCATCTACAGCCCGAACGGCCAGCAGTACATGCCGCAGGACCGCGAGCAGGTTGCTTACTATAAAGAAGACGAGAAAGGCCACATTCTGCAGGAAGGGATCAACGAGCTGGGCGCAGGCTCATCTTGGCTGGCGGCGGCAACCTCTTACAGCACTAACAACCTACCGATGATCCCGTTCTACATCTACTACTCCATGTTCGGTTTCCAGCGCATCGGCGACCTGATGTGGCTAGCGGGCGATCATCAGGCGCGCGGCTTCCTAGTAGGAGGCACCTCCGGCCGTACCACGCTGAACGGCGAAGGTCTACAGCACGAAGATGGCCACAGCCATATTCAGTCGCTGACCATCCCGAATTGTATCTCTTACGATCCGGCCTATGCGTACGAAGTTGCGGTCATCATGCATGACGGTCTGATGCGTATGTACGGCGAAGCGCAAGAGAACGTTTACTATTACATCACCACGCTGAACGAAAATTACCACATGCCAGCGATGCCGGAAGGCGCCGAAGAAGGTATCCGCAAGGGTATCTACAAGCTGAAAACCGTGCAAGGCAGCAAAGGCAAAGTGCAGCTGCTGGGCTCAGGCTCTATCCTGCGTCACGTGCGTGAAGCGGCGCAGATCCTAGCGAAAGAGTACGGTATCAGCTCCGACGTCTACAGCGTCACCTCGTTCACCGAACTGGCGCGCGACGGTCAGGACTGCGAGCGCTGGAACATGCTGCACCCGACCGAAGAAGCACGCGTGCCGTACATCGCTCAGGTGATGAACGACGCGCCGGCGGTGGCATCGACCGATTACATGAAGCTGTTCGCCGAACAAGTTCGCAGCTATGTGCCGGCCAGCGACTATCGCGTGCTGGGCACCGACGGCTTCGGCCTCTCTGACAGCCGTGAAAACCTGCGTCACTACTTCGAAGTGGACGCCTCCTACGTGGTGGTGGCTGCGCTAGGCGAGCTGGCTAAACTTGGCGAAATCGACAAGAAAGTGGTGGCGGACGCGATCGTTAAGTTCGACATCGATGCCGATAAAGTTAACCCGCGTCTGGCTTAAAGAGGTAAAAAAGAGTAATGGCTACTGAAATTAAAGTACTGGATATCGGGTCTGATGAAGCTGAAGTCACCGAGATTCTAGTGAAGGTTGGCGACAAGGTGGAAACCGAGCAGTCGCTGATCGTAGTTGAAGGCGACAAAGCCTCAATGGAAGTGCCCTCGCCGCAGGCGGGCGTGGTGAAAGAGATCAAAATCTCGACCGGCGACAAAGTCGAAACCGGCTCGCTGATTATGATCTTCGAAGCGGAAGGCGGAGCGCCGGCAGCGGGGGCGAAGCCGGAAGTGAAAGAAGCTGCGACCTCAGCAACGGCGGCGATCGCAGGCGAGAAAGAGGTCAACGTGCCGGATATCGGCAGCGACGAAGTGGAAGTTACCAAAGTGCTGGTGAAAGTCGGTGATAAAGTGCAAGCCGAGCAGTCGCTGATCGTAGTTGAAGGCGACAAAGCCTCAATAGAAGTGCCTGCGCCGTTCGCCGGCACCGTCAAAGAGCTGAAAGTTGCTATCGGCGATAAAGTGAGCACCAGCTCGCTGATCATGGTCTTCGAAGTGGAAAGCGCAGCGAATGCCGAAGCGCCTGCCGCTGCGCCGAATGCTGATGCGAAGAGCGACTTCGCCGAGAACGACGCTTACGTGCACGCCACGCCGGTTATCCGTCGTCTAGCGCGCGAGTTCGGCGTTAACTTGGCGAAGGTGAAAGGCACCGGTCGTAAAGGCCGCATACTGAAAGAAGACGTGCAGAGTTACGTAAAGGGCGCGGTGAAACGCGCCGAAGCGGCGTCGGCTTCCGCCGCCAGCGGCGGAAGCCTGCTAGGCCTGCTGCCGTGGCCGAAAGTGGACTTCAGCAAGTTCGGCGAAGTGGAAGAAGTGGAGCTGGGCCGCATCCAGAAAATTTCGGGCGCGAACCTGAGCCGCAACTGGGTAGTGATCCCGCACGTTACGCACTTCGATAAAACCGACATCACCGATCTGGAAGCGTTCCGTAAGCAGCAGAACGCCGAGGCGGAGAAGCACAAGCTGGACGTGAAGTACACCCCGGTGGTGTTCATCATGAAAGCCGTTGCGGCCGCGCTGGAGCAGATGCCGCGCTTCAACAGCTCGCTGTCGGAAGATGCGCAGCGCCTGACGCTGAAGAAATATATCAACATCGGCGTAGCGGTCGATACGCCGAACGGCTTGGTGGTTCCGGTCTTCAAAGACGTGAACAAGAAAGGCATCACCGAGCTGTCTCGCGAGCTAATGGCGACCTCGAAGAAAGCGCGCGACGGTAAGCTGACCTCTAGGGACGTGCAGGGCGGCTGCTTCACCATCTCCAGCTTGGGCGGCCTCGGTACCACGCACTTCGCGCCGATCGTCAACGCGCCAGAAGTGGCTATCCTCGGCGTCTCCAAGTCAGCGATGGAGCCGGTGTGGAACGGTAAAGAGTTCGTGCCGCGTCTGATGATGCCTATCTCGCTCTCCTTCGACCACCGCGTGATCGACGGAGCGGATAGTGCGCGTTTCATCACCATCATCGGCAATATGTTGTCCGACATTCGCCGTCTGGTGATGTAAGTATAATCAAGGCCAGCAATCGCCGGCCTTGATTCTAGAGATTCTTGGCATCGCTATTTGCAGTTTATTAACAATTCTGTAAACTCTTGCGGTGAATAATGTCCCGGTGGAGCAAAGGACATCGTGAGCCTGTTTGGTCAGGTATGACTGACTTCAGTCAGTTGTTGACGCCCAGTGTGCAGCACCCGCAGTGTACTTAAGATATGCGAGGCGTCGCGCACTGTCCGGATGCAAATGGTCGATCAGCCTGATGAGAAGCGCTCTACGTCTGACCCGCCGGATCACAACTAAGAGGTCATGATGAGTACAGAGATTAAAACCCAGGTCGTGGTACTTGGGGCTGGTCCTGCAGGTTACTCTGCAGCCTTCCGTTGCGCTGATTTAGGTCTGGAAACCGTACTGGTAGAGCGTTACAGCACCCTTGGCGGTGTCTGTCTGAACGTAGGCTGTATCCCGTCAAAAGCGCTGCTGTACGTTGCTAAAGTGATCGAGGAGGTGAAAGCCCTAGAAGAGCATGGCATCGTGTTTGGTCAGCCCTCTACGGACATCAATAAGGTCCGCACCTGGAAAGAAAAAGTCATTAACCAGCTGACCGGCGGTCTCGCAGGCATGGCGAAAGGTCGTAGAGTCAAAATGGTTAATGGTCTGGGCAAGTTCACCGATGCCAATACTCTGGTTGTGGAAGGAGAAGGCGGTGCAACCACCATCAACTTCGACAATGCTATTATTGCGGCCGGCTCGCGTCCGATCACGTTGCCGTTTATTCCGCACGACGACCCGCATGTCTGGGACTCTACCGATGCGCTGGAGCTGAAAGAAGTGCCGGAGCGCATGCTGGTTATGGGCGGCGGCATCATCGGTCTGGAGATGGGCACCGTTTACCACGCGCTGGGTTCGCAGATTGACGTGGTCGAGATATTCGATCAGGTTATCCCGGCTGCCGACAAAGACGTGGTGAAAGTCTTCACCAAGCGTATCGCGAAGCAGTTCAACCTGATGCTGGAAACTAAAGTTACCGCGGTAGAAGCCAAAGAAGACGGCATCTACGTGACGATGGAAGGTGAAAAAGCGCCGGCTGAACCGCAGCGCTACGACGCGGTGCTGGTGGCCATCGGCCGCATGCCGAACGGCAAAGGTCTGGATGCCGGCAAAGCGGGCGTGGAAGTGGACAATCGCGGCTTTATCCGCGTCGACAAGCAGATGCGCACCAACGTACCGCACATCTACGCTATCGGCGATATCGTCGGTCAGCCGATGCTAGCGCATAAAGGCGTGCATGAAGGCCACGTTGCCGCTGAAGTTATCGCCGGCATGAAGCACTACTTTGATCCGAAAGTGATCCCGTCTATCGCCTACACCGAGCCGGAAGTGGCATGGGTCGGTCTGACCGAGAAAGAAGCGAAAGAGAAGGGCATCAGCTACGAGACAGCGACCTTCCCATGGGCGGCGTCTGGCCGCGCTATCGCTTCTTACTGTGCTGATGGCATGACCAAGCTGATTTTCGACAAAGAGACCCATCGCGTTATCGGCGGCGCGGTTGTCGGCACCAACGGCGGTGAGCTGCTGGGCGAAATCGGTCTGGCGATCGAGATGGGCTGTGACGCGGAAGATATCGCGCTGACGATCCACGCACACCCGACGCTGCACGAGTCGGTTGGCTTGGCGGCTGAGATCTTCGAAGGCAGCATCACCGACCTGCCGAACCCGAAAACGAAGAAGAAGTAAGTTTCTTTTGCTGAGAAAGAGAATGCTCCCGGAAGGGAGCTTTTTTTGTGGGGCAGTAGGAAACGAGCCATAACCCAGACAGTGATATGCGTAAAAAATCTTATGCAAAAAGTTATACCCACTTCTCAGAAGCTGCGACGTCGCGACTTCACTCCCTACTATGCAAATCGTTATAGTTGAGCAATTCTTCTCTAACGCAATGCTCTTCTCGCCGTAACTAGCCTAAAAACCGAAAAACTGCACTTTTTTACCCGGTAAATTATGTTGTGTTTTTGTAAACAGATTAACAAACAGCTTAGACGCTGCTATGCTGACCCACGCGGAACTGGGCACCTTACCCTACTCATGGAATTCTGTGTCACTAGGGTGCACCGGAAACCTATACAATGTGAGCGAGGAGAACGTCGTGCTAGTAGAATACTGTAAGCACGTTGCTGAGCGTGCTGCCCAGGGAATCGTACCTAAGCCGTTAGATGCTTCCCAGATGGCCGCGCTGGTTGAACTGCTGAAAAACCCGCCAGCGGGTGAAGAAGAATTCCTGACCGATCTGTTGGTCAACCGTGTCCCGCCCGGCGTTGATGAAGCCGCTTACGTTAAAGCGGGTTTTCTTGCCGTAGTCGCTAAAGGCGAAACGACCTCTCCTCTGGTATCCCCCGAAAAAGCGATTGAACTGCTGGGCACTATGCAAGGCGGTTATAACATTTATCCGCTGATTAAGGCGCTGGACGATGAGAAGCTGGCGCCGATTGCCGCTAAAGCGCTGTCGCATACGCTGCTAATGTTTGACAACTTCTACGACGTTGAAGAGAAAGCGAAAGCGGGCAACACCCCTGCGCAGCAGGTGATGCAATCTTGGGCGAATGCCGAGTGGTATCTGTCACGCCCTGAGCTGGCAGAAAAAATCACCGTTACCGTATTCAAAGTGACCGGCGAAACCAACACCGACGACCTCTCTCCGGCGCCGGATGCATGGTCACGTCCGGATATTCCACTACACGCGCTGGCGATGTTGAAAAACGCCCGTGAAGGCATCAACCCGGACGAGCCGGGCAACGTCGGGCCGATCAAGCAGATTGAAGCGCTGCAGGCCAAAGGCTATCCGCTGGCTTACGTTGGCGACGTAGTTGGCACCGGCTCTTCCCGTAAATCTGCGACCAACTCCGTGCTGTGGTTCATGGGCGACGACATTCCGAACGTTCCGAACAAAAAAGGCGGCGGTCTAGTGCTCGGCAGCAAAATCGCGCCAATCTTCTTCAACACTATGGAAGATGCGGGCGCGCTGCCGATCGAAGTAGATGTGAGCAAGCTGAATATGGGCGACGTAATTGACGTCTATCCCTATAAAGGCGAAGTGCGCAACCACGAAACCGGCGAGCGGCTGGCCAGCTTTAGCCTGAAAACCGACGTGCTGATCGACGAAGTGCGCGCCGGCGGCCGTATTCCGCTGATTATCGGTCGCGGCCTGACCAGCAAAGCTCGTGAGTCGCTGGGTCTGCCGTATAGCGACGTGTTCCGTCAAGCGAAAAAGGTGGCGGAAAGCGCGTGCGGCTACTCGCTAGCGCAGAAAATGGTCGCCCGTGCCTGCAGCGGCACGGGCATTCGTCCGGGCGCGTACTGCGAGCCGAAGATGACCTCGGTCGGCTCTCAGGACACTACCGGCCCGATGACGCGCGACGAGCTGAAAGATCTGGCGTGCCTCGGCTTCTCCGCTGACCTGGTGATGCAGTCGTTCTGCCACACCGCCGCCTATCCGAAGCTGGTCGACGTCAATACGCACCACACGCTGCCGGACTTCATTATGAACCGCGGAGGCGTCTCGCTACGTCCAGGCGACGGCGTAATCCACTCGTGGCTGAACCGCATGCTGCTGCCGGACACTATCGGCACTGGCGGTGACTCTCACACCCGCTTCCCGATCGGCATCTCATTCCCGGCCGGTTCTGGCTTGGTGGCCTTCGCCGCCGCGACCGGCGTGATGCCGCTCGACATGCCGGAATCGGTGCTGGTGCGCTTTAAAGGCAAAATGCAGCCGGGCATCACCCTGCGCGATCTGGTGCACGCTATTCCGCTGTACGCCATCAAACAGGGTCTGCTGACCGTTGAGAAGAAAGGTAAAAAGAACATCTTCTCTGGCCGCATCCTCGAGATCGAAGGTCTGCCGTACCTGAAAGTCGAGCAGGCGTTTGAACTGACCGACGCCTCGGCTGAACGTTCGGCGGCGGGCTGTACCATCAAGCTGGATAAAGCGCCGATTATCGAATACCTCAGCTCCAACATCGTGCTGCTGAAGTGGATGATCGCGGAAGGCTACGGCGATCGCCGTACGCTGGAGCGTCGTATCCAGGGCATGGAAAAATGGCTGGCTGATCCTCAGCTACTGGAAGCAGACGCCGACGCGGAATACGCGGCGGTGATCGAGATTGACTTGGCGGACATCAAAGAGCCGATCCTATGCGCACCGAACGATCCAGACGACGCGCGTCTGCTCTCCGACGTGCAGGGCGAGAAGATCGACGAAGTGTTTATCGGCTCGTGCATGACCAACATCGGTCACTTCCGTGCAGCGGGTAAACTGCTCGACAGTCATAAAGGTCAGCTGCCGACCCGTCTGTGGGTCGCGCCGCCGACCAAGATGGACGCGGCGCAGCTGACTGAAGAGGGCTACTACAGCGTCTTCGGCAAGAGCGGCGTGCGCATCGAGATCCCGGGCTGTTCGCTATGCATGGGTAACCAAGCGCGCGTACAGGACGGCGCGACGGTAGTCTCTACCTCGACCCGTAACTTCCCGAACCGTCTCGGCACTGGCGCCAACGTCTACCTAGCGTCGGCGGAACTGGCGGCTGTCGCTTCGCGGCTCGGCAAGCTGCCGACCCCGGACGAGTACCAGCAGTTTATGGTGCAGGTGGATAAAACCGCCAGCGACATCTATCGCTACCTCAACTTTGATCAGCTGAATCAGTACACCGATAAAGCGGGCAATGTGATTTTCCAGACAGCGGTCTGAGCTGTGCGCTAAAAAACAAAGGGGCGATTCTCGCCCCTTTGTTTTTTATCTTTTACCCGCAATAATGTCGCCTAGATCTCATTTTAGCGTTGCTTTAGCAAGTTCAGTAGTTCCTAGTTGATCGTCGAGGCTAAAATCGCCCCAAGTTGAATGCGGGGCGCGCTTTTTCCAACGGCTGCTCATACTTCTCTCCTTACCGAGCTTTCCTGCGGTTGCGTTGCGCTCAGCGACATTGGCTGTATAATGCGGCAGCTAGAAGCCATAAATCGGCTCGCCGATAACGCCGACGATTCCAGCAATTTCCAGCGGAAGGGTGAATGAGTGATTGTACTGCATAATGATGCCGATCAACACTGGTGAAATGATCCCGGTAAGGTTTGCAGCCATATTCTGAATACCGCCGGTAGTGGCGATGTTGGCGCGGTTAGGCGCGACGTCCGACGGCAACGCCCACAGCGCCGCAGAGGCGAAAGTGGCGGCAAAGTTAGCAAAACAGAGCGCGGCAAGAGAAAGTCCCAGGCTAGGAGAAAAGGCCGCTAGGCCAATAGTAGCGCTGCCGAGCATACCGCCTACCAGCGGCACTTTACGCGCGACGCTTAGCGAATCGCCGTGTCTTACAAGCGTGTCGGACAGCAGGCTGCCGCACCAGCCGCCGATAATCGCAGCGATACCCGGCAGCATTCCTAACAGAACGAACTTCATCAGCAAGAGATGAAAGGTCTCGATCATATATGTCGGGAACTAGGTAAAAAAGAAATAAGAGACAAAGTTAATACAGAAAAAGCCTGCCATCATCCCTTTACGGCGCGCTGACCAAGCAGCTGACGCACGCTCATCGGCGCACTAGTCTAATTTCAGCATTTTGATTCGCTCTAATAAATCCCACTTCTTCCCACGTTGCGGAACGATGTTCGCACGGTTCACGATACCAGATATACCAGCCAAGCTGGGCGATCAGGAAGGAAATAATTGGAATCGCCAGCGTGCTGCCGATTTTACTGCCGTTATTAAAGGTGGCGGCGGCAAAACTTCGCTCTTGACATGGAAACCAGCGCGTGACTGTTGACTAGTTAGTGGCATAACTAGGCGCTTCCACTGCGCCAAGCACGAAACGAAAACCGACCAAGGCGGCGACGTTGCTTGCCAGACCGCATGCTGCCGTAGCCAGTCCCTATCCCAAGCTGCTTAGCGCAAAAGTAATGCGTGGACCCAGGCGGTCTACCAGCCAGCCGCCGGGTAGCTGAAATAACACATAACTCCAGAAAAATGCGGAGAGCAGCAGGTCGCTAGCCGTTGGCGAGAAAATGTAGCTGCTCGCTCATAAAGGGAATCGCCATGCTCATTGCGGCACGATCGATGTAGTTGATAACGATGCCGACCGATAGCACGGTCAGAATGACATAGCGAAACTTTCCTCTACTTGCCGAAACAGAAACAGGTGATCATTGGAATTAAGCGACATAATCGCCTCCACCTTTTTTATGGTAAGGCTGAGGAAACCACACAGGACGTATACGGCGGTTTATAAAAACGGTAGTCAAACGCCGCTAGTTACCGGCTGACGCTCATGCACCTTCTCTTCATCGACGATCGGCTCTATCTTGCCCAGCAGGAACAGGTAGTTGAGGATGCTGATCACCGTCAGCACGGCTGGAGAAGACCAGCGCCTAGGTGAAATTGCCGCTCGTGCCGACAATCGTGCTGGTAATAATCGGGCCGACCGCGCCGCCCATATTCGATACCGTATTCTGCAAACCGGCGATGATCGAGACGCTGTTCTTCGGCGCGACGTCGCCCGGCAGCGCCCAGACCTGCGAGGCGGCGACAGCAGTGCCTGACTTGGCGATATAGAGCAGCAGCACAGTCATAAACACCGATTCGTTAAAGGGCACGAAGCCGATGTAGAGCGACATCAGCAGGCCGATGGTGAGAAAGAGCTTGCGCGTGGGCGGTCAGCGACAGCACCTTTTTATGCACTATACCTCGATCATCATGCCGTAGATCAGCGGCAGCGCGTCGACGAAGCCCATCTTGAGAAAGTCCATGCCTTTATCTTTCACCAGATACACTTCATCGAGCGCACGCCTTTCTCGCTATGCTTCTGCGCCTAGCCTAGCCGTCGCGGGATCAGACGCACTTCGCTCTGAGAGATCTTTTCTGGGTTGATCTCCAGCTCGATGATCAGATGCGGCGCCGCGGCCGAGAGCACGGTTTGGTCAATTTAGTTAATGCCGATTGCCAGCCACATCAGGCCAGCGATCCACCAGTGAATTTGGGTCGAGCGCAGCATAGGGTTCATCATTGTTTTCCACTCGAATCAGGTTGCAGACGAGGGCAGCTCTTACGCCAGCCCGTTCATCATGTTGATTGGCCACTCATGCTGTCGAACGCACTAAAGGATCTGCGATACTCAGCGTTCGCCGATGGCGCTGATGGCCCCGTCGGTGTAGCCGGCGATATGGGAAGGTCGGGATAAAATTGCTCAGACTGAACAGCGCAGCGGCTCCTGAACAAAGACGTCGGCCGCCGCGCCCGCAATCACGTTGTTCTGCAGCGCATGGAAGAGATACTCTTCATTCACCACGCCGCCGCGCGCCGCGTTGATCAAAAAGGCGCTTTTTTTCATGCGACGCAGGCGCGCGCCGTCAAACAGGTTGCGCGTCTCGTTGCTCAAAGGCGTATGCAAAGTATAATAGATGCCGCGCGCGAACCCTCGATATCGCCCGCGCTAAAGCGCGCCCAGATGGCGTTGATCTTGTTCGGCGCGGCGTTGGCTAGACCGGAGATATGGGCGGATCAGCCGTCGACGAAGTCCTGATGGATCAGCGAGTCGGGGCTGTTGAGCACGTCGAAGTTATCGATCCCCTGAGCCGCCTTGATAAAGCCGCTCAGGCTCTCATAGCTGCCCGCCGAATCTTATGATACCGATAATGTTGGGATGCGACGCCTAGGGTACGCACGGTTTCCGGCTGCAGTGTGTTGCCGGAGCGCGCCGGAATGTTGTAGAAGAACAGCGGCGCCTCAAGGGCGTCAGCCACTGTCTGGTAGTGATAGACAGCTCGTCCTGCTTGAACGGTACAAAATCAGGGAGTGATCACCGAGACGGCGTCGACGCCTAGCTTCGCAATCTGCCTGCCGAGACGAATGGTTTCACGCGTCGAGATCTTGCCGATGTGCGCCACGACCGGCGTGCGGTTGTTGACTTCATCGACGTAGGTTTCGGTAATAGCGACCTTTTCCTGCTCGTTCAGCATAAGGGTTTAAAGACGCCTTCTTGATCGAAACAGGTGACGATAGCTGTCAATACGTCGGTGATTTTCTGGCTCATACAATCCTCTTTTTTATTCCTAGTGTGAAGGGAACAGAGTCAGGTAGACGTCACGGACGTCATTCGCGCTGACGGCAATGGGCACGTTCTTCATCAGACGCTGCACGTCGAGCGCCGCTTTCACTAAATAGAGCAGGTGATCCCCGGGCCGATGCCAAGCTCTTTAAGGCTGGCGTGCAGCTGCAGGCGTTTTACCAGCGCGGTGAAGTAAGCCACCAGCGTGTGCGGTTTCGCCTCATCGTCTAGGGCGGGGTCGACATTGGGCGGCAGATCGTAGGCCTGAGCGAATTTGCTCACTGCGGCCGGACGCATAAAAGTCATGCAGGGCGCCAGAAGAATGGCGTTGGCAACGCCTTGTGGCAGATGGTATTTGCCGCAAGGTGGATAGGACATAGTGTGCACCAGATGCGTGCCCGCATGAGCGATCGCCGCGCCGCCGTAATAGGAAGCCCACAGCATATCCAGACGTGCCTGCAGGTTATGCGGCTCGGCAACGGCGGTTTCGAGGCCAGCGAACAGCTTCTTCATGCCAATAAGCGCGTAGTTGTCGCTCACCGGATTCGACACGGTGGGCGGTGAAGCATTCGATCAGATGGCACAGAGCGTCGATGCCGGTGGAAGAGGCGCATGCTGGTGGTCAGCTCCGGCACCAGCGCTACAAAGTCGGCATTATCGGCGAGATAATGCCGACTTTGGTTTCGCGATCCGGGATCGCCAGAATCGCGTTCGGCGTCGCTTCCGAGCTGGTGCCTGCGGTAGTGGGGATCAGCAGCGAGGTGGTGCACACCACGGGCTTTTCACCTGCCAGTAGCGCCTCCAGCGACGGGGCATTATCGACGCCTAGATCCACGTCACACGTGGGCAGCGCCGCCAGAATCGCGGCGACGTCGTGCTAGCTTGGCTCTAGTGGGGCACGCTATCATTGCCGACGTGTTGCTTCAGCTGGGCGCTCAGCGCCTGTAACGCCGGAATGGTTTCAATATTCTTGTCGTTTACCAGCAGCGCACTGGCCTTCTGTTTCAGCAGATAGCTATAGCTAATGTCGTTCAGCGCCTGATAGCCGCTAATTACTGTGCTGTTGATGTTCATTTCATACCCTTATTACTGTGAATCTAGGCTGAATGATTGGTATTGATCGCTTCAGTGCGATGTCTGTCACTTACTGTGTCATAATTTATGGGACATATTGATTTCAATTAATTTGATATTAATTAAATATAATCATTCATAGCGGCACAGAGCCGAATCGGGAGAGAAGAGGTGCGTGCCGCGCTAGCCGCCAGCGGCAAAAAGCGGGCACTGATTATGCCTGCCATGCCGCGGCTGGGGCGCGTCACGCTTGGCGGCGAAGTGCGGGTAAACGGCGTGCTGCTGCTTGAAACCAAATACGCCAGCGATCCGAAAACGCCAGTAATCATCGCGCACGTATTAACGCAGCTGGGGATCGACGACTGTGAGATCGATCTCGCTACGCTGCACAGCGATCGCTTTCCTGCGCTTCTGGTCGAGTTGCAGGGCACGGTGGTGATCGATGCGGAGCGAGAGAGCAATATTGCGCGCATCTTGGCCTGCTGCCGCGCAGCTTGACGACACGCCGCTGTTAGTCGGCGCCGATGCTGGCGGTAATCGGCTCGATAAGCGCCGGCGCGCAGCAACAGATCGCCCGGCTGGCGGCGTAACGAGAGATTGTACTGGTGGATGTCGATATCCTCCAGCTATTTGACCAGACGCGCTGGCCGGCTAGTGCGTAGCGGCCCGCCGGACTCTATCTCTCCGGCGGCGACGTGGCGCCAGCGGTTTTCAGATTCAGGGCATTGTGGCGGGCTACGTGCCGTACGGCGTCCTGCTTAACAGTGAATTTACCCTTCCGGTAATGGCCAAAGCGGGCGGTTTTGGCGACGAAAACACCCGGGTAGTAACCATTCGTTTTATTGAGGAGAAGTCGAGTGAGTAAAATTATTGCGGTGACCATGGGCGATCCGGCGGGCATCAGCCCGGAGATCATCATCAAAGCGCTGGCGGAAGGCGACCTTAACGGCGCGCCGGCGGTAGTGGTGGGCTGCGCGGCGACGCTGAGTCGTGTCCTAGCCCTGAATATTACGCCGCAGGTGGAGCAGCGCGTACGGGACAGCGTGAAAGAAGCGCACTTCGCGACGGGCATCGTCAATGTGAGCGACGAGCCGCTGGCCGATCCAGACTCCCTGAAGCCGGGCGTGATGCAGAAGCAGGCGTGCGATCTCGCCTGGCGCTGCGTGAAGCGCGCGACCGAACTAGCGCTGACGGGCAAGATACAGGCTATCGCAACTGCGCTGCTGAATAAAGAGGCGCTGCATTCAGCAGGCCATCTCTATCCCGGCCATCCCGAGCTGCTGACGCACCTCACCGACACCAAAGATATCGCGCTGCGTAAGTTCCTCGACACGCTGAACCAGACGCGGATTAAAACGGTGATCGGCATAGCGGACACCTTCCTGCGTCGCGTCGGCTTTGAAAAAGCCCGTATCGCCGTGGCTGGCGTCAATCCGCACGCCGGCGAAAACGGCCTTTATTGTATTTTACGACAGAGTCAATATCATTATTGCCGGTCTGCCGTTTATTCGCACTTCCGCTGACCACGGCACCGCTTTTGATATCGCATGGACAGGAAAAGCAAAGTCTGAGAGCATAGCGATCTCTATTAAACTCGAGATGCTGCTAGCATAAGGAAATATGAAGGGACAAAGTCGCCTTGACCAGATTATGGACTATCTGAAAAGCCATAATCTGGTGACTGTTGATCAGCTGGTGAGTGCTATCTCCGCCTCGCCGGCAACCATTCGACGTGATTTGATTAAGCTGGATAAAGAAGGGGTGATTAGCCGCAGCCACGGCGGCGTCACGCTGAATCGCTTTATTCCGGCGCAGCCTACCACGCTGGAAAAGATGCAGCGTAATCTGGCGGAAAAGCAGGCTATCGCCCATCACGCCGCGACTTTTGTCCAAGCGGGCGCCGCGGTGGTGCTGGACGCCGGCATCACCATGCTGGAGCTGGCGCGTCAGCTGACGCATCTGCCGCTGCGCGTTATCACTGCCGATCTGCATATCGCACTGTTTCTCTCCGAATTCAAACAGATTGAAGTGACCATTATCGGCGGCCGCATCGACGACTATAGCCAGTCCTGTATCGGCGAGCACGGGCGTCGTCTGTTGCGCAGCATTAATCCTGATATCGCTTTCGTCAGCTGCAACTCTTGGAACCTTGAGCGCGGCATCACCACGCCGACGGAGGAGAAGGCCGGGCTGAAGCACGATCTGCTGGCAAATGCGCGGCGTCGCATCCTGCTGGCGGACAGCAGCAAGTATGGCTCTTGGTCGCTGTTCTGCGCCGCGCCGGTGGATGATCTGACCGATGTGGTGACCGACAGCCAGCTGGACGATGAGGTATGCCGCACGCTGCGCGAGCGCGGGATTGCGCTGACGCTGACGGATTAAACGTGGCGGATAGCACGCTGTTGCTCACAGCGCGCTATCTGTTTTACACCGTCTTCAACTCCACTGCCGGGATATTGCGGCCGTAGTAAATCTCCGCGCATCTCTTTCCACAGTAGGTCGGTAATACGCTTATGCTCCGCCGGGCTGAGATCCTCCGTCCGGGTATTGAACAGATAGTGCTTCAGGTCGGACTCCTTCAGCAACATCTTAGTGTGAAAGATATTTTCCTGATAGACGTTTACATCCACCATGTCATACATCGCCTTCATATCTTCCGACATAAAGTTCTGGATCGAGTTAATATTATGGTCGATGAAGTGTTTTAAGCCGTTGACGTCGCTGGTAAAGCCGCGCACGCGATAGTCGACGGTAACAATATCGGACTCCATCTGGTGGACAGGTAGTTTAGCGCCTTCAGCAGGGAGATCACGCCGCAGGTCGAAATTTCAATACCGGCGCGAAAGGTGCAAAGGCCGCCTTCAGGATGGCTTTCAGAGTAGGATGTTCCGAGTTGTCGATATCTTTAGGATCGATCGGCTCTTCGCTTACCAGAATAGTGATGCTAGCGCCCTGTGGTTCACAATCTTGGTGCGCGATATTCAACACGTTCGCGCCGATGATTGAGCAGGTTTCCGTCAGGATCTCCGTCAGACGAGTTGAGTTGTACTGCTCGTCGATATAGGCGATATAGCCATCGCGCTCGGCTTCTGTATTCGCATAACAAATATTATAAATATAAAAACTCAGGCTTTTGGTCAGGTTATTGAGGCCATGCAGTTTTAGCTTTTGCAATTTGGTTCACCTCCTTATAAAGGGCGTTCAGCAGATACTGCGGCAGCGCGAAACTACCGACATGAATCGCCGGATTGCAGTAGCGACACGCTAGGCCAACGGCGTCGAAGCGTGCCTGCAGCGTGGCGAGGTCGAGCTGACCGCAGCGCCGGATTATCGCTTGCCTAGGCGAAGGTCATGATGATGCTGTAATAGGTCGGGCTGGTAAGAACTGACGTCGCTGAAATAGTGGCTCAGTTTGCGATGGCTGTTGACTGCCTCTTCCTGCTGCAGGAAGCAGACGCCGTTCTGCGCCACAAAAATCCTGCCGGGATTCAGAGCGTTTTTGCAGCTTGCGTAAAATTCCGAGGTGAACAGGCTCTCGCCGGGACCGACAGGATCGGTGTAGTTAGAAATGATCACGTCGAATTTATCCTGCGTCTGGTTGACGAAGTTTACGCCGTCGTCGATCACCAGATTGAGACGCGGATCGGCATACGCGCCCTGCCTGTGGTTAGGGAGATATTGCTGGCAAAAGGTCACGACACCGGCGTCAATCTCCACCATCGTGATGCTTTTCAGCTGCTGATAACGCGACACATCGCGCCGTCGCCGCCGTCGATAATCAGGACGCGCTTCGCCGCGCCGTGCACCAGCAGCGGCACATGTGTCATCATTTCGTGATAATAGATGAATTCGTCGCGCTCGGTAGTCTGCACCACGCCCCCCAGCGCCATTACGCGGCCCCTTTGTGCGTTTTCGAAGATGATCAAATCCTGATGCGCGGTCTTTTCCCGGTAAAGCTCGTTTGTGGACCGTGAAATATTGTCCGAAACCGGCATGAAGGGTTTTATACCACATTTATTTTTGCGCCATGGTAGGCTCATCTCTGATGACGTCGCCATGAAAAAGAGCAGCACATCATAGCCAAGAGTGACCGTGCATGCACGGTCGAATGAGACGAGATGCAAGTTATTTGACGTAGGCGAACAGGCTGAGAGAGTCGCGCGCCAGCGACTTGCACTTCTTATCGTTGGTGATAGCGATGCCGCTCAGATCTTTATAGCTTGCTTCGCCGAGCGCCTTCATATTGTAGGCGACGTAATTGCTCAAACTGCAACGCGGCAAACCGGTGACGGTTAATATCCATAACCGGATGCCGGATGCCGGATGCCGGATGCCGGATGCCGGAAGCGGACACACTGCACTGGCCCGGGCTGGCAATCCCCGGCAACGTCGACGGTGGGCCGGTGGCGTGTATCGAAAAGCTGCGCCTGCCTTCGCAGTGGGGCTCCGCTCTCTGACCCATTCCGGCACTCCGGAATGGGTGGTGCTGCCGGGATGACTAGCCAGCGACTCGGTGCCGCCCAGGCTCACCCTGTTTAAACAGCTCCAGCGCGTTTAAGGAAGCGGAACGCGGCGGGCTGTCCGCCAACGATATCAAATGAGAAGGTCGAACCGGCGTCGCAGCACTGCTGGCGGAAGGTGCGCCCTTCGGGGCTGTACTCGTCGAGGTAGAGTAGCCACTGCAGCTTCGCCACCTTGTCATGGTCGGGTAAAAAGGCAGTCACCGCTTCGGCGTTCTGCTGGGCCTTCTCTATACGCAGCGACAGCATCTCCAGCGAGCGACTAATCATTCAGCCGGAGTGCGGATCGGGCTAGGTGCCGATGACGCTGCGCAGCGCGCGTATCTGGGTAATCAGCGCTTTGCTGCCCATCGCCGAACCGGCGATCAGGTCTGAGTGGCCGCCGACATATTTGGTCAGCGAGTAGAGCAAGATATCGGCGCCGACGTTCAGAGGACGCTGTGCTGACCCACTTGGGCGGTATGTTCTATTCGCTGCCGCCGCCGTTCTGGTAGGCGGTGTCGAAGCTTAAATCCGATCGTTTATATGAGCAGCGGCTTCCTCGGCATCAACGATGTGCCGCTGGTGTTTACCCTATCGGTGCTGATCTCCTTTATCCTAGTATTTTACATTCTAGTCTATACGCTGATCCAGCGCGGACGCGGCCTATGCGCCTGATATTTCTCAACGGTCAAACATTTAAAGCGTGACGAAAAAACGCCCGGTGCCTTTATAAGCACCGGGCTTTTTTCACTTTATCAGCCAGGTTCCGCCCTGCGCCGCAACAACATTTATTTTTTCATATTAATTTTAAACGGCTCGAAATAACTGAGATGATTTTTATTAAATTTAAACTGAAATTAAAGAAGTTGATAAGCGCGCTGTGCGAAAAAAAACTTTCGTTTAATAAATAACCTTAAATCAGATAGCACGGATTCCAATTAATTATCTGATAATGCTTTTTTGTCACAGGTGAAACTTCTCTTTCATCAAAGTGTTAAGAAAGCGAATTTTTTCTTCCTTTTTAACCCTTGTTTTTTTCTGCTTGTAATGGAGAGAATTCCTATACGCTTCGCAATCAACATCAAGAGAGCCTGATATATAGATTTTAATACTATATATATCGAGTGTGTATTATTTTTTCAACTTCAGATAGGGTAAACAGATGAATCGTATAACGTGGGTGAATAATTTACGCGGCATGAGCGTACTTGCAGTTATTTTGTTGTACAGTACTATCGCGGTCAGGGTTGACGTAGGTCATTTTACCGGCCTGACCGACACGCTTAATCAGCTGCTTGCGCCGGTCCGTCTTGGTTTAATGTTCTTTATTTCTAGCCTGTTTGTTGATACCGGTCTGAAGAAGGGGTTCGGACCATTTATCAATATAAAGTAAAAAGTGGCCTTTATCCCTTCGTCGTCTGGAGGCTGGTTTCCGGTGGTCTGAAAATAGCCTTTAGCTCGATGGTGTGCAGTCGCCGCTGAATATTATTGTGATGCACCCGAGCGGCGGCGATATAACCTAGTTACTGCACTCTTTGTTTATATTTTTTTTGAGATAGTAGTATCAGACAATTACTGCCCTACATCGTTCTGCCGGCGTTTATGCTAGCCAGCTATCTGATGCCTGCGATTGACGCGACGACCATCTTCTCCAGTTTCGATAACATCCATATCAATAAATCGCTCTACCTGTTCGTCTTTTTCTATCTGGGCGATCTGCTGGTGCGCAAACAGGCTGACATTCCGCGTCTGGCGCAAAACGGCACGATCCTTGGGCTGTCGGTTATTAGTTTTGTGCTGCTTTCCACCCTGAATATGACGATGGCGGAGCCACTAAGACAGGCGCTGCTTTCCCCGCTGGCGCTGATGCCGGTGCCACTGTTTGTGTGGATGGCGGTGAAACTAAATTCGCGCATGGTTTACTACGTTAGGGTCAACTCTCTATCGTCTTCTATCTGTCGCCCTATCTGGCGATTCAGTTTTTCAGCAATCGAATGGCCCGTCGCCGTGGATCCATGACGTGAAATTCGTGCTCGCTTTCTTGACGGCGCTGGCGATGCCTTGGACACTTTGCCTGATGCGTTAGTACGGCTGGTTTAATTTCCTGTTCAGCCTGAAATAGCCGAAGCGGACTGTACGCGTCAAAACGGTATAAATGAATACGCGGAGCGCCGGTAGAGGCGCTCCGCAGAGGATCAGGCGACCTGCACCAAAGCGCCTTTGCCAGAGTTTCATCTCGTTGTCGCCCTCGAAATAGGCGACCTTCGGCTGCCACTAGCGCGCCTCCGCATCCTCCACCTGCACGTAAGAGCAGATAATCAGGATATTCCCTTCGCAGGTGCAGCGCGCGGCAGCGCTGTTTACCGAAATGATTTTCGATCCGCGTTCGGAGGCGATAGCGTAAGTAGAGAAATGCTGGTCGTTGGTAACGTTTTATAGATATTAATGGCTTCATATTACAGTATGCCGTAACGCATCGAGGAAATCCTGATCGATAGCACAGGAACCTTCATAGTGCAAATCCGCCTGAGTTACCTTCACGCAGTACAGCTTGCCTTATAAAACTGTACGAATCATAACCAGAAGACCTTGTTGTTCTGCCTGAAAACGACCCCGCTTACTGCGTAAGATCGACCTGTTGATTATCAATAAGACGCGCCTTGCCCAGCCAAGCGGCCATCAGGATCACCGCGCGACGGCTCTCTACCGTCAGTGGCTCCAGTGTGCTGACGTCGCAAATCGCTAGCCCGTCCGGGCGCAATCCTTGTTCGCTTAGCGCCGCCTCGGCGGCCTCGATAATCTCTTCAATATGGCGTTCGCCGTTGGCGAGGTGCGCCGCCATGCCGTTCATCACCTGTGCCAGCGCGGGTGCAATCTGACGCTCTTCCGCGCTGAGACAGCCGTTGCGCGAGCTGAGCGCCAGACCATCTTTGGCGCGCACCGTCGGCACGCCGACAATCTCGATATCAAAGCCCATATCCGCCACCATTTTGCGGATAATCGCCAGCTGCTGAAAATCCTTTTCGCCGAAGCAGGCGATATCGGGCTGCACCAGATTAAACAGCTTGCTGACGATGGTGGCGACGCCGCGAAAGTGGCCGGGACGGCTTGCACCTTCCAGCAGCGACGAGAGACTTGGCACCTCGACGAAGGTCTGGTTCTCCAGCCCCTGCGGATAGACTTTCGCAGGCGCTGGCGCGAACACTACATCGACGCTGCGGCGATTCAGCTTCTCGCAGTCCTCCTGCAGCGTGCGCGGATAGCACGCCAGATCGTCGGGGCGATCGAACTGCATTGGGTTGACGAAGATCGACACCACGACTATGTCGCTGCGCTCGCGTGCTTCGTCCACTAGCGTCAAATGACCGTCATGCAGATTGCCCATGGTAGGCACCAGAGCGATGCGTTTTCCTGCCTGACGCCAGCGACGAATTTCACGGCGCAGCATCTGCAGCGTTTCAATGATTAGCACGGTAAGGCTCCTGAATTACTGGAAACTGTGTTCAGCTGCAGGATAGGTTCCCGCTTCGACTTCGGCGATATAATGACGGATGGCGGCGCGGATGTTGCCCGCCTCGGCGAGAAAGTTTTTCGCGAATTTCGGGGTATGGCCGCCGGTAATGCCGAAGGCGTCATGCATTACCAGAATCTGGCCATCAGTGACGTTGCCCGCGCCGATGCCGATCACCGGAATGGTCAGCGCCTGAGTAATGCGCTGCGCCAGCGAAACTGGTACGCACTCCAGCACCATCAGCTGCGCGCCTGCCGCTTCCAGCGCCAGCGCGTCGGCCAGCAGCCGCTCGGCGGCTGCCTCGTCGCGGCCCTGCACCTTATAGCCGCCGAAGATATTCACCGACTGCGGCGTCAGGCCGAGATGGCCACACACCGGCACCGCACGCTCAGTCAGCGTGCGCACCGTCTCTGCCAGCCAGGTACCGCCTTCAAGCTTCACCATATTGGCGCCGGCACGCATCAGCTGCGCGGCGCTGTCGAAGGTTTGCTGCGGCGTGGCGTAGCTCATAAAGGGCAGATCGGCCATCACCATCGCCTGCGGCGCGCCGCGACGTACGGCGGCGGTGTGGTAGGCGATATCGGCGACGGACACCGGTAGCGTCGACTCGTGGCCCTGCACGGTCATGCCGAGCGAATCGCCGATCAGCATTACCTGAATGCCTTCGTCGGCGAACAGGCGGGCGAAGCTAAAATCGTAAGCGGTCAGGGTGGCGAACTTACGTTCGCTCGCTTTCCACTGACGCAGATGAGAAATAGTGGTGGGTTTCATTGCGCTCTCAATTCAGGTATTTCAGATGGGCGCAGTGTACTGGATAGCGCGGGAGAGCGAAATCTCTCACGTATCAATCTGTGCGGCGTCAGACGTGCCAGGGGCGAATGGCGCTGGCGTCGAGGCGCGCCAGTAGGTCGCTCAGCGAGCGGCCGTCCGGCAGCGTTACGTCGGGCGCGATCTCCAGCAGCGGCGTCAGTATAAAGGCGCGGTTGTGCATATCGTAGTGCGGCACGATCAGGCGTGGCGTGTTCAGGATATGCTGGCCGAAGAGCAGGATATCGATATCGATTGTGCGCGGCCCCCAGCGCTCCGCTTTACGCAGGCGGCTCTGCTCCAGCTCGATGCGCTGGGTGTGATCCAGCAGAATTTCCGGCGCCAGAGCGGTCTCCAGCGCTACTGCCGCGTTCAGGTAATCCGGCTGATCCGGCGGACCATAGGGCGGCGTGCGGTAGAAAGAAGAAGTGGCGACGCGCGCGGTGTAGGGCAGCGCGTCCAGCGCCCGCAGCGCCGCGTCAACCTGATGCAGCGGATCGGCAAGGTTGCTGCCGAGCGCTAGGTAGACGCGGGTCACGAGGCGTTCTGGCTGTCTCGGCGCGGTGGGATGGCGGCGCGGCGCCGGGTAGTCGTCCAGCGTATTGAGCATGGTTTTCTGCTGAGTCGGCGCAGCGGCCTGAAACTCGCCCCACCAGTGGCTGAGGCGGATCAGCTCCGGGTTGTTCTCGACCTCGGCGCGCAGCGCTAGCAGATCGTAGGCGGCGCGGAACTTCGGATGCTCCATCAGCTTCCAGACGCATTTGCTGTGGCGGCACGACATGCGCAGCTGCAGCTGCCAGATATCGCGGATCAGCGTGGTGATGCGTTTCGGGATCACCAGCGCGTGGCAGGCTTCATCTAGGGTGTCGTTCATCGCCATCGCGAAGGCGTCGAAGTAGGTGAGGCCGCTTTCTTGGGTGATGCGCTGCGCCGCTTCAAGCTGCGGATACCAGAACATCGCCGCGAACAGGAAGGCGGGATTGACGCGCATGTCGTTATGGATACGGTTATCGGTGTCTTTCAGCACCTGGGCCACCATACGCTCCATGTAGCTGTCTCCCTTTTTAGTGAAGTTGCGCGTAATGGTGGGAAACAGCGGCTGGAATAGCTGGAATTCACACAGTTTGATATAGGTGCTGTAGCCGTAGCCCGCCTGCAGCAGCTTTAGCGACTCTTCGAACAGGCGCGCTGGCGGAATATCGCGCAGCAGCGTGGCGAGGTGCGGGATCGGCTCAGCGGTTTCCGCCGCGATGGACATCTCCAGCTTAGCGGCGAAGCGTACCACGCGTAGCATGCGCACCGGATCTTCGCGGTAGCGCGTCTCGGGATCGCCGATCAGGCGGATCACGCCCTTCTGCAGATCCTGTAGGCCGCCCACATAGTCGCGCACCGTAAAGTCTTCGACGTTGTAGTAGAGGCTGTTGATGGTCAGGTCGCGACGCTGGGCGTCATCTTCGATGCTGCCAAAGATATTGTCGCGCAGCAGCATGCCGCTCTGGGCGCGCTGCGACAGATTGCGATCCTCTTCCACATCCTCTTCGGCCTGATGATGGCCGCGAAGGGTGGCGACTTCGATCACTTCAGGACCGAATATGACATGCGCCAGCCGGAAGCGACGCCCGACTAGACGGCAGTTGCGGAACAGCTTGCGCATTTGCTCTGGCGTGGCGTTGGTAGTGATGTCGAAGTCCTTGGGCTTTTTACCCAGTAGCAGGTCACGAACGCTACCGCCTACCAGATAGGCTTCATAGCCTACTTTATTCAGGCGACAGAGCACCTTGAGGGCATTTTCGCTAATGTCTTTGCGCGAGATGTTATGTCTCTCACGAGGGAGAATAGTCATATGATGAAGCTCAGCTTCAACCTCGACGGGCACCTCCTCATCACGCATGAGGACTTTCCGGCAGAAATTAGCAACTCGGGTAAAAATGGGACACCTCGACAGCGACGTAAAGTGGTGTAAATAAAATCAGCAGCTAATCATAGCCTGTTGCGAATCATTTAGGAATGGTGTTGTCGGCTCTGCCGGTTTCAGGGCGTTCTCTCGGGGTGTCAAAGCGATACTCCACTGCGAGATAGTGCTTTCCAGCAGTTTCTCCTGCGTTTCGTCCTGCCATTTCGCTGCGACCGGCTGTCCGAGAAAGCGCAGCGCCTGCACCACAGCGGCCGCGGGTCGCCTGTGGGCCGCGACGGGGCGTGTTCTGCTTCGACAGCTTATTGCCGTCGGGATTGATCGCCAGCGGCAGATGCAGATATGCCGGCACATACCAGCCGAGCTGCTGATAAAGCGCGATCTGTCGCACCGTCGGCTCAATTAAGTCGGCGCCTCGCACGATTTCCGTTAAACCTTGGAAGTGATCGTCCACCACGACCGCTAGGTTATAGGCTAAGAGGCCGTCGCAACGATGAATAATTAAAGTCTTCCTGCGCTAGGCGCGCATCGACGCTTAGCGCGCCGCGCAGTCGGTCGTCAAAGTTGGAGACCGGCGCGTGCTGGCGCCAGCGCAGCGTTCTCCGGTCTCAGATGGCGATTGCGGCAGCAGTGACCTTCGTAAAAGCCGCTGATCTGCTGAATCCGGCGACGCGTACAGGTGCAGTAATAGCTCTAGCGATGCGCCTACAGCTAGGTGAGCGCCCCGCGGTAGGCCGTATTATAACGCTACGACTGCCACAGCACCTCGCCGTCCCAGTGCAGGCTGTAATCCGCCAGCTGATGCAGATGCAGGAGGCGCGTGGCGGCACCGGCGACTTCGCGCGGCGGGATCGATATCTTCGATGCGCATCAGCGAGAGGCCGTTTTGCTCGCGCGCTAAGATAGCTTGCCAAGGGCGGCAATCAGCGAACTGAAATGAAGATCGCCAGACGGAGAGGGGCGAAACGCCCGATACAGGGATGCGTGGACATAGGCCGGTAAAGTTCACCGCACAACGGAGCGACAGCATGCTTTTCCGCAGTGCGGTGCGATCAGGCGTGGCATTAGCCAGCCATCTGTTTCTCTCGGATTTCAGCTAGCGTCTTGCAGTCGATGCAGAGATCGGCGGTCGGACGCGCTTCGAGACGGCGGATGCCGATCTCCACGCCGCAAGACTCGCAGTAGCCGAAGTCGTCATCTTCGACTTTCTTCAGCGTTTTCTCGATCTTCTTGATCAGCTTACGCTCGCGGTCGCGGTTGCGCAGTTCAAGGCTGAATTCCTCTTCCTGTGCGGCGCGGTCAACTAAATCGGGGAAGTTGGCCGCTTCGTCCTGCATATACGAGACGGTACGGTCTACTTCATCACGCAGCTGATTACGCCAAGCTTCCAAAATCTTGCGAAAATGTTGCAGCTGGGCTTCGTTCATATACTCTTCACCCGGCTTCTCCTGGTATGGCCCCACCCCAGCGATGGCGAGAATACTCAGGGACGATGTTTTACGGTTTTGTCCTTCTTGCATGTTGTTTCTCCTGGATAACACGCACTGTACCTTTTGTAGTTCAGCGACAGCGATTAAGCGTCAGGCTGTTGAGTGTAGTCAGTGCGCTACATTTTACCTGGCAACTTTCGCCGCGTTGCCACAAACAAATGGGTACATCGATCCCCCATATGGGGAAAAACAGGCGGCTATAAATAACAGAAGCAGTCAAGGTTGGCAATTATTGATGAACGCACTTTGACGAGCCGGTGAGGAACAGCGTATTTGGCGCTTCGCGTTAATCATTCATACCGCGAAAATTTGCAAAAGATATTACAAGGTAAAGGTAACCGGCATTTTCAGAAATAGGCCAGCCGGCGATAATTCCGTGCGATATACTAGGATCTCTACGTCATCCTGCTGTGCCTAGGCCAGTTGGCCTGCATAACGTGCGTTGATATAGCGCGCGGGGGGGAACGTCCTCAATCCCCGAGTGCAGAACCCGCAAACAGCAAAACAGCCCAATGGCCCGAAGCCGCGACGGCGCTTAGCTCGCGCAGGTGCTTCTGGCCTCGAACCGTCACCGCATCCGGAAAATAGCCTTTTCCTTGATGTAAGGGGGTCACAGACTTGAATTCAATATAGCAGTTGCACCTGTCGCTTGCCTGAATCAGGAAATCCATGCGGCTTTTTTCCGCACTATATTTAGCTTCCGCCTAGCAGCGCTCATAACCGAATAAGGCGGAAATACGATCCGCGGCCAGCACCTCTTTCACCAGCTGGTTAGCGCGCAGCGTATTAACGCAGATCCAGTGGCCCTGCTGCGTTTCGGTCAGCTCCCAGCTGTGCGGGTATTTACGCGTCAGGCTGTCTGAGGATCCTGTCGCCCGGCGTGGCGCAGCCGGTCATCGCGCCGGTGTTGGCGCAGTGGATGGTCAGAGTTTCCCCTTCCGGCGTCACCACGTCGGCGAGAAAAAGCTTATAGCGGACGATCAGTCGGGCGGGCTTTAACGGCGGTAAAAACAGCATAGCGCTCCAAAGTCAGGTCAGCAGCCAGCTCGCCAGAGCCTGATAGGGCGTGCGGCAGCGCGCATACTGCGACGAAAGCAGTGAAAAATGGTCGACGCTAAAGCGCCAGTGAAAGCCGCGCAGCGGCAGCGTGACGTACGGATGAAACGTCTGAGCGCTCTGGGCGCAGCCGTGACGCGCCGCTTAGGCGCGCAGCAGGTCGGGAACTGCAGAAGGCCGCGCGGCGGCCGAGCCACACCACGCAGGGCCGTGGCCAGTGTCCGGCGGCGCCGGCGAAGTGATCGGCGTGCTAGCACACCAGCTACGGCTGCGGCGAGTCAGGCAGCACGATGCCAAAAAACAGGCGTTGTATCTCCATGACGGTCTCCGGCGATCCTCGCGGATGAGTGCTACAATGCGCGCCATCTTAACACAGGCTGAACGGGAGTTTGCCGTGAGTGATTTACCGGTCAGCGCCGTGCTACCCGACCTGTTTCAGGCACTCGACGGCGCGACGCAAATTTTGCTGGCAGCCCCGACCGGCGCGAGCAAATCAACCTAGCTGCCGCTGCTGCGGCAGGCGGCTCTGCCGGGCCGCATCATTATACCGGAGCCGCGTCGGCTGGCGGCACTGTCGGCTATCCCATGCGCGGCGAGAACTGCGTCGGGCCGACCACCCGGCCGGAAGTGGTGACGGAAGGCATGCTGACGCGGCAGCTACAGCGCGACCCCAAGCTCAGCGGCGTGTCGCTAGTGATCCTCGGTGTGTTCTACGATAGCAGCCTACAGGCGGATCTGGCGCTGCCACTCGACGTGCAGCAGGGATTGCGTGAGGATCTGAAAATCCTGCTGATGTTGGCGACGTTGGACAACGCGCCGCTGATCGTCTCCGAAAGCTACAGCTTTCCCGTGCCGCGCCGCTTTACTTCTCTCAGTGCCACGCTGCGTTTTGAGGAGGCGGTGCGGCTCTCTGCTGCTATTTCTACCCGGCGTGGCGGAGATCGAACAAATCCGGCGCGAGCTAGAATCCCGCGTGGCGGACGATGTCGATCTCATGCCGCTCTACGGCGCAGTACCTCTGCCATTCTGCCCGCGCTGCCTAGCCGCCGCAAAGTAGTGCTCGCCACCAATATCGCCGAAACCAGCCTGACCATCGAAGGCATCCTGCTGGTGGTGGACAGCACGCTGGAGTGCACCGCGCAGTTCGACGCGCGCCGCCGCGTGACGCGGCTGCTGACCCAAAACGCATCAGCTAGGCCTCAATAACGCAGTGCGCTGGCCGCGCCGGGCGTCGATGCCCGGCATCTGCCTGCATCTGATCCCCGAAGAACAGGTGTCGCGCGCCGCCGCGCAGAGCGAGGCCGAAATTCTGCACAGCAATCTCGCCGCGCTCTGGATCGAGCTGCTGCAGTGGGGCTGCCGCCAGTCGGATCGACTGACTAGGCTCGATCTGCCGCCGGAAAAATATCTGCGCGTGGCACAGCAATTGCTCACGCAGCGCGACGCTCGATCGCTGGCTGTTGCCGGAGATGGGCGCAGTGCGAGATCTCAAATTGCTGTAGGCGGTCAACCTTGTCAGCGCGCTGCTATTACATTTGCTCACATGGTCACAACATCAGCGGCTGGATAATGCGCTGCCAACTCATTACACTATGCTTACCGGAAGCCGGCTGCCTGTTCGGTATAATGCAGATAAGCCGCCTGCGCTGGCGGTGCGCATTCAGAAGATGTTCGGCGAGGCGAGCGGCGGAAGGGCGCGTGCCGCTGGTGCTGGAGCTGTTGTCGCCCGCACAGTGGTCGCTGCAGATCACCCGCGACTGGCGAGGCGCCTATCTTGAGGTGCAGAAAGAGATGAAAGGACGCTATTCCCGACATCCTTGGCCGGACGATCCGGCCAGCGCCTTAGAGGGTTCCGCTATGCGGAAGCGGTAAAAGTCGCTAGAGTATCGGCGCTGCTAACGTAATGCCTAGAGAATGAAACCAATGTCTGGGAACGATCGCGAACCCATTGGGCGCAAAGGAAAACAACCCAAGCCGCCGCGTAACGATACGCGTCGGGGTCGCCGAAGGAATGAAGACGATTTTGAACATAATGATTTTGACGATGAGGTCGAGGAGAAAGCGCCTGTACCGCGTAAAAGTAAAGGAAAGCCTCCGTCGCACGGGAAGCGCCGCTGGTTAGGCTGGTTAATCAAGCTTTTCCTCGTGTTTGTGGTAATTATTGCCGCTTGGGGCGTCTACCTCGACTCGAAGATCCGCGCCCGCATCGACGGCAAAGTGTGGCAGCTGCCTGCGACCGTCTACGGCCGCATGGTCAGCTTGGAGCCAAGCATGGCCTATAACAAGAAAGAGATGATCGCGCTGCTGGAAGGCACGCAGTATCGTGAAGTGTCGCGCATTATGCGCCCCGGCGAATTTTCGGTCAAAGGCAATACCATCGATCTGCTGCGTCGTCCGTTTGACTTTCCGGACAGCAAAGAGGGCCAAGTGCACGCGCAGATGGTGTTCGACGGTGATGAGCTGTGCGAGATTAAAAACCTCGACTCTGGCCTCGACTTCGGCTTCTTCCGCCTCGATCCGCGCCTGATCACCATGCTGCAGTCACCGAACGGTGAACAGCGCCTGTTCGTGCCGCGCGCCGGCTTCCCGGTTCTGCTGGTCGACACGCTGATCGCCACCGAAGACCGACACTTCTACGAGCATGACGGCATTAGCCCCTACTCGATCGGCCGCGCCTTCCTCGCCAATATCACCGCCGGCAAAGCGGTGCAGGGCGGCAGTACGCTGACGCAGCAGCTGGTGAAAAACCTGTTCCTGACCAACGAGCGTTCGCTGTGGCGTAAAGCGCGCGAAGTCTATATGGCGGTCATTATGGATGCGCGCTATAGCAAGGATCGTATTCTGGAACTCTACCTGAACGAGGTTTACCTCGGCCAGGCGGGCAACGACCAGATCCGCGGCTTCCCACTGGCGAGCCTCTACTACTTCGGCCGTCCGGTCGATGAGCTGAGCCTCAATCAGCAGGCGATGCTAGTGGGCATGGTGAAGGGGGCCTCGCTCTACAACCCGTGGCGTAATCCAAAGCTGGCGCTGGAGCGCCGTAATCTGGTGCTGCGTCTGCTGCAACAGCAGAAGGTGATTGACCAGGAGCTGTACGACATGTTCTCGGCGCGTCCGCTCGGCGTGCAGCTGAAAGGCGGCGTGATTACGCCTCAGCCCGCCTTTATGCGGATGGTGCGTAACGAGCTGCAGGCGAAGCTGGGCGACAAGGTAAAAGATCTCTCCGGCGTGAAGATCTTCACCACGCTCGATCCGATGTCGCAGGACGCGGCGGAGAAAGCGGTGCTCGACGGCATTCCGGCGCTGAAAAAACAGCACGGCCTGAAAGATCTGGAAACCGCGATGGTAGTGGTCGACCGTTTTAGCGGCGAAGTGCGCGCCATGGTAGGCGGCGCGGATCCGCAGTTCGCCGGCTATAACCGCGCGCTGCAGGCTCGTCGCTCCATCGGCTCGCTGGCGAAGCCGGCGACCTATCTAACGGCGCTCAGCCAGCCGAACACCTATCGTCTCAACAGCTGGATCGCCGATGAGCCGATCGCGCTGAAACAGCCGAACGGCACCGTCTGGAAGCCGATGAACGACGATCGTCGCTTCAGCGGCAAGGTGATGCTGGTCGACGCGCTGACCAACTCCATGAACGTGCCGACGGTTAACCTCGGAATGACGCTAGGGATCGACGCGGTGGTGGATACTTGGACCAAACTGGGCGTGCCGAAAGATCAGCTCAACCTGATGCCGTCGATGCTGCTCGGCGCGCTTAACCTGACGCCGATCGAGGTGGCGCAGGCGTTCCAGTCGATCGCCAGCGGCGGCAACCGCGCCTCGCTGTCGGCAGTGCGCTCGGTGATCGCCGAAGACGGCAGCGTGCTCTACCAGAACTATCCGCAGGCGCAGCGCGTCGAGCCGTTGCAGGCCGCCTATCTGACGCTCTATACCATGCAGCAGGTTGTGGATCACGGTACGGCGCGCGCGCTCGGTACGCGTTATCTGAAGGCGCATCTGGCGGGCAAAACCGGCACCACCAACGACCTGATCGACAGCTGGTTCGCCGGGGTCGACGGCAAGGAAGTCGCTATCACCTGGATCGGCCGCGACAACAACCAACCAAGTAAGCTCTACGGCGCCAGCGGCGCGATGCAGATCTATCGCCGCTACCTGGATAACCAGGCGCCAATACCGCTGGTACTGACGCCGCCGGAAGATGTCTCAATGATGAACGTCGATACCGCGGGCAACTTTGTCTGTGGCACCGGCAGCTACATCCGGCGCTCGCTGCCGGTGTGGATGCTCGATCCTGACACGCTCTGTCAGCAGCAGATGCAGCGGCAACCGCAGCAACAGCCGGAGAAGAAAGACGGCGACGGCGTCGCGGGCTGGATCAAAGATATGTTCGGCGGTAACTAAACCATCGGTTAAAAAGGGCGCTAAGGCGCCCTTTTTTTGTGCCCGAGCAATACTGCGCGAATGCCTCCCAGACGGCGCCAAGCGCGGGATTATCGCTTGCGGAAAACGCGCAGTTTCGCCTAAAATCCATCCGGCATAATAATCATTCCTGTTTCCATTCGCCTGCCCACTACTTTATTCAAGAGACACTACTATCAATGCGCGAACGACTTTTCCTTATTATCTGCGCGGTGCTTTTCCCACCGCCCGCTGGCTTTGAGCATTGCCGTGATTTTTGGCTCAGTGAGCGCCTCCGCGCTGGTTGAGGAAACACTGGTAGTTTCCGCGGCAGACGGCCCCGACGCGGCGTAGGAGGGCGCATGGAGACCGGCGCCGACCGTCGCCGCGAAAAAAAGAGCGCGGCCGGCACCAAAACCGACTCTGAATTCGCGATCGATCCTTACTTCCTTGAGCGCGCCGGGCCGGTGTCGGTGCTCTACGGTAAGAGCAATCTAGGCGGCGTGGTAGCGCTAGTGAGCAAGCGTCCGACGCAGGAGACGCTGCGCGAAGTACAGTTCTAGATGAGTAGCGACAACCTCTTTTCTACCGGCTTCGATTTCGCGCTGAAGCCGCTGGCCGCGCGACTGGTAGACAGCCTCTCCGGCGGAGAACGTCAGCGCGTCTGGCTGGCGATGCTAGTGGCGCAGAACAGCCGTTGCCTGCTGCTGGACGAGCCGACCTCGGCGCTGGATATCGCGCATCAGGTCAAGGTACTGGCGTTGTCCAGCGCCTCAGCAGCGAGCTCGGCCTGATGGTGATCGCCGTGCTGCACGAAATCAATATGGCCGTGCGCTATTGCGAACATCTGGTGGCGCTGGCTTTGTCGCCGTGGCTGAGCGCTTTGCCGCGGCCTCGATCAAGGCGACAGCGCATTATCGCGCTGGAGTGGCTGCCGACCGAGCTGCTGCTGGCGCTCGGCGCCGCGCCGCTGGCGGTCGCCGATACGCGCAATTACAACATCTGGGTCGGTAAGCCGCCGCTGCCATCGCACAAGGTAGACTTTGGGCTGTGTACTGAACCTAATCTTAAACTGATGACGCAACTGCAGCCGTCGCTGATCCTCTGCTCGAACGGCTGCGGTCCGTCGCCGGAAAAGCTTCGGGGCATCGCGCCGATCATGGGCTTTGACCTCAATCGCGGCGACGGCAAACCGCTCTCCGCCGCGCGCGACTCGCTGCGCGCGCTGGCGACGCTTATCAGCCAGGAAGCCGAAGCAGAGGCGCATTTGCAGATGCTGGCTCTATATGCCCGCGCGTCCGATCCTGCTGATGTCGCTGATGGACAACCGCCACGCGCTCGCCTTTGGTAAAAACAGCCTTTTCCTTGAAGTGATGGAGCATCTCGGCCTGACGAGGGCGTGGCAGGGCGAAACCAACTTCTGGGGCAGCGCGGTGATTGGCATCGAACACCTAGCGCATCTGCGCGACGTGGAGACTATCTGTTTCGATCATCGCGACGACACCGCTCGGTCGCAGCCCGCTGTGGCAGCTGCCAGGCGGAATGGCTACCACGCCGCTGGCGGTGCTGATCGGAGCATTGGTGCGAACTCTCTACCGGCACGCTAACCGCGCTGACGGGCGTGCCGCTGCTGCCGCACTTACGCACTGGCTCGGCGCCACCCGCGCTCGATATGAGCGACAAGGTACCAGCCGAACGTTGCGCGGTGCTACGCTGGACACTGCTCGGTCTGGAGCTGCTAGGGCTGCGTGCGTGGGTCGCGATGCATATAGATGGCGCTAAGCGAGCAGCGTCTGCTACATCAGCTGCTGCCGTGGCGAGCGCCGCGCCTGCTGGCGGCGCTCGCGGTAGGTGTGATGCTCGGCGTGGCCGGCAGTCACGATGGCTAGCCCGGAAGTGATGTGCATCAGCTCCAGTGCGGGGTTCGGCTTGGTGGTGATGCTGTTCTTCGTGCCGGGCGACGCGCTGGTGTTTCTGCTGCCGGCGGGACTGATGGCGGCCTTCATTGAGACGTCTTACTTTATCTAGTTGTTAAGCCGCTCGCGGTAAAAGGATTTTCCACAGACGGCTACCCATACTAACCGCGCCCGCTCTCTTCCCACAAGCAAAAAAAGACCGGCCTCTGACAGCCTTTTAATGACTCGCTTGTTTTACAGCTTCGCAAAACAGCGACGCGCGGCGTCGACGGTGCGATCGATATCCTCGGCGCTGTGCGCCAGCGACATAAAGCCCGCTTCGAAGGCAGAAGGAGCAAGGTAAACGCCTTCTTCAAGCATCAAGTGGAAGAAGCGCTTAAAGCGCTCGACGTCGCACTTCGTCACGTCGGCGTAGCAGGTCACGCTGTCGGCGTCGGTGAAGAAAATACCAAACATGCCGCCGACGTGATTCACCACCAGCGGGATATTCTCCACCTGCGCCGCCGCCAGCAGACCTTGCGCCAGCTGCGTGGTGCGCTCGTTCAGCGTCTGGTGCGTGCTCGGCTGGGCGATCTGCGTCAGACAGGCGAAACCGGCCGCCATCGCGATCGGGTTGCCGGAAAGCGTGCCCGCCTGGTAGACCGGACCAGTCGGTGCCAGCGCGTCCATCACCTCGCGGCGTCCGCCGAAAGCGCCAACCGGCATGCCGCCGCCGATGATTTTGCCGAGACAGGTCAGATCCGGCTTCACGTTGTAATATTCTTGGGCGCCGCCTAGCGCCACGCGGAAGCCGGTCATCACTTCGTCGATGATCAGCAGCGCGCCGAACTCGTCGCACAGCGCGCGCAGTCCCGGCAGAAAGTCCGGGAGCGGTGGAATGCAGTTCATATTGCCCGCTACTGGCTCGACGATAATACAGGCGATCTCATGCGGGTACTGCTCAAAGGTGGCGTGCACCGAGTCGAGATTGTTATAGGTGCAGGTCAGGGTGTGACGAGCGAAATCCGCCGGCACGCCTAGCGAGTTGGGCTGGCCTAGCGTCAGCACGCCGGAACCAGTTTTCACCAGCAGGCAGTCGGCGTGGCCGTGATAGCAGCCTTCGAATTTGACGATTTTGTCGCGGTGGTTAAAGCCGCGCGCTAGGCGAATGGCGCTCATTGTCGCCTCGGTGCCGGAGTTCACCATGCGCACCATATCCATGCTCGGCATCAGCTTGCACACCAGTTGCGCCATTTTCACTTCTATTTCGGTGGGCGCACAGAAGCTCAAACCGCGCGCGGCAGCTTCAATCACCGCGTTGCGGATCTCGGCGTTGTTGTGGCCCAGCACCATCGGTCCCCATGAGCCAACATAGTCGATATAGGCTTTGCCGTCGGCGTCATACAGGTAGGCGCCGTTGGCGTGTTCGATGAACAGCGGCGTGCCGCCTACGCCGTTAAACGCGCGCACCGGCGAGTTAACGCCGCCGGGGATCAGACGCTGCGCTTCGGCAAACAGGTTTTCGGACTTACTCATTTATTCGACTCCAGCGGTTCAGAAAAAACTCGCGTCATTCTACGGGAAGATGACGGCCTACGGGAAGATGACAGCATGACGAAAGGCCATAAACGGCGCGCTATACTCACCTTAGCTGAAGGTCGGGGGCACGCAGTGCGAAGGGTAAAACTTGATTGTGCTAACGGGCTGGCAGATAATACGCCAATTGAGGTCGTTTTCTGACTTGGACGTTTACCGGGGTATAAGATGAGTGATGATGTTGCAGCACTGCCGTTACAGTTTACCGATGCGGCGGCCAGCAAGGTAAAGAACCTGATTGCCGACGAAGAAAATCCCGATCTAAAACTGCGCGTCTATATTACCGGCGGCGGCTGCAGCGGCTTCCAGTACGGCTTCACTTTTGACGACAAAATGAATGACGGCGACATGACCATCGAGAAGCAGGGCGTGGCGCTGGTGGTGGATCCTATGAGCCTGCAGTATCTGGTCGGCGGCTCGGTGGACTACACTGAAGGCTTGGAAGGCTCGCGTTTTATTGTCACCAACCCGAATGCTAAAACCACCTGCGGCTGCGGCTCCTCGTTCAGCATCTGATGAAAAAAGGCCTTCTTGCAACGGCCCTTTTTTAGCACTCAATCGTTACCAGCTTCGTCGTTTCCTTATGCATCGCATCCTTTTTTAACAGGCTTTCCGTTACGTGCGGCGGCGCGCTAGCGTGGAGACCGCAATCAATCTGCGGCATTGCCCGTTGCGGCTGGCTGTTAATTTAACAGCGCGAAAAGATCGTAAGCTGAACGCCAATCGTTCCCGTGGTCGACGCAGTCGCAAAAGGCGCGACAGCCGCGATCGCGATGGTCAGCAGCAAGGCTCTGGTTATGTTTGATTGCTAGTGTAGTCAAAATGCGCGGGGCGCATAAAAGGACGCTAAGCTTATGTGGCGTCGGCGTCTCGTATCTTGATTAACGGCAAAGTTAGCCGAATCTTTAACCGCTTTCTGCTGATTTATTGTTTCGGGTGCAGCGCGGCGCAGAGCTGCTTCGCCGCCAGTAGTGGGACGGCTGAGCTAGTCATCATTAATGGCGATAACCGGCGCATTGAGCTACGGCTGCCAGAAGCGGGCGAGGTTCTGCGCCGGCGCGGCGCTGCCGCCGATAATGATAGCCTGCGGATGGCGCGTCAGCACATGCTCACCTGCTTGCGGCTGACTTGCGGCCAGCTGACACGGTTGTCGGCAAAGATATTTTTCACGGCGCACAGCGTAATAATATCGTTTTGCAAAGTGCTGCACGCGGCGGTAAATAGCGGCTGCTGGCCGAACTGAAGAAAAATCGGCACAGCGGGCAGGGCGGCGTAGCGCGTGCAGGGATTTTCCCTGCTGCTTCAACTGCCGCGCGGCGTCTAGCGCGCTTGCTGCGGCTGCGGACTCCAGCGCTTCAGCGACGCAACAGCGTCCGTCATCTCCTCCAGCGAGCCGGGATCGATCCACACGACGTTGACGCCGAGCTGCCTGAGCTGATCGATCTGACACTGCGAATTGCCACCGCGCTAGGCCAGCACCACGTCCGGCTTCAGCGCCAGAATGCGCTCGACGTTAACGCCCTGCCAGTTGGCGACCTGTTCTAGCGCAGGCGCGGCGGGCGGATAGTCGGACCACGCGCTGAACGCTACCGGCGTAATGCCTGAGGCGAACGCCATTTCGGTGAGATGCGGAGCGAGGGTGGGGCGGCGGCGAATAGGCTGCCGCAAAACAGTAGTAGCCTCTGAGCAGCTAGAAGGGTTTAGCCGCGCGCTAGGCGCGCCAGCAGTTTCTCCACCAGCAGCGACGACTGCTGAGCCGCCACGGCGAGAAACTCTTCAAAGCTGAGATGCGACGCCTTGTCGGCTACGTCGGAAACGGCGCGCACCACGACAAAAGGCACTTTAAACTGGTGGCAGACATGGCCGATGGCGGTTGCTTCCATCTCCACGGCGATCGCCTGCGGGAAAGTGGCGCGAATGCGTGCCAGCGATTCGGCGCCGTTGATAAAGGCGTCGCCGCTGACCACCAGACCGTGCACCACGTTTAGGTTCAGTTCGCTGATGCACGCCTCTCCGGCGGCGATCAGCTGCGCGTCGGCACTAAATGCCGCGGGACAGCCCGCCATCTGGCCCAGCTCGTAGCCAAAAGCGGTGATGTCGGCATCGTGGTAGCGCACTTCGTCAGAGACCACGATATCGCCGACCGAGAGCGTCGGCGCTAAGCCGCCCGCCGAGCCGGTATTGATCACTAGATCCGGCTTGCACAGTTCGAGCAGCAGCGTCGTGCCGAGCGCTGCAGAGGTTTTACCGATACCGGATTTCAGCAGAGCAACCTCAACGCCGTTTAGCGTGCCTGTGTAAATCTCGCAGCCGGCTAGCGTCAGGGTCTGGCAGTTCTCGATTTTGTCACGCAGCAGGGTCACTTCCTGCTCCATCGCGCCAATAATGCCTGCTTTCATAAATAGGTCTCGCTAATGTGGTGGAAGTAGTCGTAAAAATTAGGGCATAGTTTAACATGGCTGGCAGGGGATTGATTCAAAAAGGGGTAACGATGGCGACAGTTAATTTCAGGAAGAAGATAAGTTTCACCCGCCCTTATAGCACGCGCAAAGAGCCGGAAGGGGAATACTATATTACCCGCCACTTTGAGAGCGATCGCGGCCGTATTATCAACTCGGCGGCGATCCGTCGACTACAGCAAAAAACCCAAGTTTTTCCGCTGGAGCGCAACGCCGCGGTGCGCTCGCGCCTGACTCACTCGCTGGAAGTGCAGCAGACCGGACGCTATATCGCCAAAGAGATCCTGCAGACCCTGAAAAATCAGGGCGGACTGGCGCAGTACGGGCTGGATGAGATGGAAGGGGCGTTTGAAAGCCTGGTAGAGATGGCCTGTCTGCTGCACGACGTCGGCAACCCGCCGTTCGGCCATTTCGGCGAGGCTGCCATTAACGACTGGTTTGAAGAGCACCTTCCGCTGGAGCTGGTGGATCCGCTGGTGGCGGGTGTGGAAGGCGAGCAGCAGCACGCCGATTTCAGCCAGCTGAACGAAATGATTCGCCAGGACCTGTGCCATTTTGAAGGCAACGCGCAAGCGATCCGTATAGTGCATACCCTGCTGCAGCTTAATCTCAGCTATTCTCAGGTCGCCTGCATCCTGAAATATACCGCGCCCGCTTGGTGGCAGGGCGACAAGCCGGAGCAGTTCAGCGCCCTGATGAAAAAGCCGGGTTTTTATCTCTCTGAGCGCGATTATATTGCCGACCTGCGCGCCGCCACCAGTATGGAAGAGCACCATCGCTTTCCGCTGACTTATATTATGGAAGCGGCGGACGATATCTCCTACTGCATCGCCGATCTGGACGATGCGGTCGAAAAAGATATATTTAACATTGTTGCTCTTTACGGCCATTTATGTAAAAATTGGGGGCCGGTGAAAAATAACGATGCCTTCAGCCGAACGGTCGGCGACGCTTGGCGGGAAGCCTGCAACAAAAATTGTCGCAGCAGAAGTGATCAGTTCTTTATGTCATTACGGGTTAACGTCCAGAGCGTGCTAGTCAGTCACGCCGTTAAACGTTTTGTCGATAACTTGCATGCCATTTTTAACGGCGATTTTAACCATGCGTTATTAGAAGATAACGGCGAAGAGGGACGGTTGCTGCAGATTTTTAAAACTGTGGCGCGCCGCTATGTATTTAACCATGCCGAAGTGGAGCAGCTGGAATTACAAGGTTATCGTGTGATTAAAGGATTGTTAGAAATATATCAACCACTGATGATACTGACTTTTGAAGCCTTTACTACGCTGATTAATGAAGATTTTCTGCGCGCGCACCCGATTGAAACACGTCAGTTTCATAAACTTTCCGGGAAACACTGTAAAGCCTATCAGCAAAAAATGCGTTCGCTGGTGGTGGAGCATAAATACCAGCGCCTGTTATGGGAACGTTATTACCGCTTTCGCCTCATTCAGGATTATATTAGTGGTATGACCGATCTCTACGCTTGGGATGAGTACCGTCGCCTGATGGCAGTAGAATAAGAAGAGTTTTGTAAAGAACGATAATAAATTTTTACTTTTAGCGCAAAATTTTGCTGGAACTTTGCAGTAAAATATTAATCTCATAACTGACCATAGCAATGGTCTGACGTTAATTTATGGATGAGACTCATACGAATGAAAAAAAACACCTTAACGTTGAGCGCGCTGGCGCTCAGTCTTGGCTTGGCGTTAAGCCCTGCCGCCATATTCGCCGCTGAATCCTCCTCTTCTACCAGCCAGCAGCGGCCGAGCCTAGCGCCGATGCTGGAAAAAGTGATGCCTTCGGTGGTCAGCATTAGAGTTGAAGGCAGCACCGTGGTAAAAACGCCGCGTCTGCCACAGCAGTTCCAGCAGTTCTTTGGCGATAACTCGCCGTTCTGCCAGGATGGTTCGCCTTTCCAGAGTTCGCCGATGTGTCAGGGCGGCGGTGGTGATGGCGCCAATACCCAGCAGGAAAAATTCCGCGCGCTTGGCTCCGGCGTGGTGATTAACGCTGAGAAAGGCTATGTCGTCACCAACAATCACGTCGTCGACAACGCCACTAAAATTCAGGTCCAGCTCAGCGACGGCCGTCGCTATGACGGTAAAGTGATTGGTAAAGATCCCCGTTCCGATATCGCACTGGTGCAGCTGATTAACGCGAAGAACCTGACGGTGATTAAAATCGCCGACTCCGACAATCTGCGCGTCGGCGATTACACCGTAGCGATCGGCAACCCGTATGGTCTGGGCGAAACAGTGACCTCGGGCATCGTGTCGGCGCTGGGACGCAGCGGCCTTAATGTCGAAAACTACGAAAACTTTATTCAGACCGATGCGGCGATTAACCGCGGCAACTCCGGCGGCGCGCTGGTGAACCTTAACGGCGAGCTGATCGGCATTAACACAGCGATTCTCGCGCCGGATGGCGGCAATATTGGCATCGGTTTTGCTATTCCGAGCAACATGGTAAAAAACCTTACTGGACAAATGGTCGAGTTCGGCCAGGTTAAACGCGGCGAGCTGGGCATTCTGGGCGCTGAGCTTAACTCCGAACTGGCGAAAGCGATGAAGGTTGACGCACAGCGCGGCGCCTTCGTCAGCCAAGTGCTACTGAACTCCGCCGCGGCGAAAGCGGGTGTGAAAGCGGGCGACGTGGTGGTGTCGATGAACGGCAAGCCGCTGAGCAGTTTCGCCGCGCTGCGCGCCGAAGTGGGTTCGCTGCCGATTGGCACCAAACTGCAGCTCGGCCTGCTGCGCGACGGCAAACCGGTTAGCGTGACCGTTGAGCTGCAGCAGAGCACCCAAGATAAAGTGCAGTCGGCCACCATCTACACCGGCATTGAAGGCGCAGACCTCGGCAACGAAAGCGGCAGAGACAAAGGGGTACGCGTCGACAACGTGAAGGCTGGCAGCGCGGCAGCACGCATCGGCTTGAAAAAGGGCGATGTGATCCTTGGCGTGAACCAGCAGCGCGTCACCAACCTCGGTGAGCTGCGTAAAATCCTCGACACCAAACCCTCGGTGCTGGCGCTGAACGTTAAGCGCGGTGACAGCAGCATCTATCTGCTGATGCAGTGACGCTATTATCCCGTCAGGCGGACGTTGGTCCGCCTTTTTTCAGCGCGGTCAGAGTGTGACCCGCGCCACAAAACCTGTAAATTCCCGTCTGGCTCTGTGCATTTGCACAATGCTTGGCTTCGCGGCTATGCGTATGCTGTAGCTTCTTCTCTCTGTCAGAATCAACAGATGGCAACCTATCATCTTGATGCGCAACTTGCGCAGAATATCGTGGCGCGTACCATGAAGATTATTGATAGCAATGTCAACGTGATGGATGCGCGTGGCCGCATTATGGGCAGCGGCCAGCTGGGCGTCGACAGTGCCATGTCGGAGCTGCAGCAGCTGCAAATGCTACTGACCCTACGCCTGAGCGTGACAATCTGATCGCCATCGTCTCCCTGACGGAGATGGTGGTGCTGAAGCCGGCGCTTAACGCGCATGGGTGTTACGATCAGGAGGAACGTCGAATAGCTGTTGCAGCGCATCATGAAGGAGAGCAGCCAAGTGCGGATGCGTATCGTGCTCAGTAACTATTTCACCGGGCCGTACAGCATCGCGCGCACCACTATGATCGTCGGTAAGCAGCGCATGCCGGTGCTGCTTGACAGCCTGCATAGCGGCTGGCAGGCGAACGAGCTAGCGCGTGATAACAACGGCCTGCTGTGGCGCACGCTAGTCGCTTGGTTCACCCACAACGTGCAGCCCAGCGCCACGGCGCGCGCTCTTTATTCACTGCAATACGTTGGAGTTGCAATACGTTGGAGTATCGGCTGAACCGCATTTCCGAGCTGACCGGGCTGAATCTTAGCCAGTTTGACGATCGCCTGCTGCTCTATGTGGCGATGCAGCTGGACGAGCGGAGCTAAGGCAACAAAAAGGCCAGTGTTAGCTGGCCACAGTCTACTCAGAGCTTGTACAAGCGGGCAGTATGGATGGAAGAGCAAAGCGTCCCGCGCTAGCAGGGGTGCCTTGAGCAACTTTGCGATCCTTCCATATTGCCCGCGCTGGCATAGACTTCCCGTTCAGGATGGTCTAAAGGCCGCTGTGATTAGCGATTATTGCAAGTCAGTTTATCCAGATCGCTTTCAATCTCGGCAATTTTATTGGTGACCACGCTTTCCAGATGGTGCAGATCCGCCAAGATCTTACGCTTCAGATCCGTTTCCACCTGATCGCACCGGTAAATTTTATTTTTCAGAATGTCGTTGTTGGCTTCCTGACGCAGGCCGTAGCGATCGATATCGTGCGGGTTATTAATCCCTAAGCTTGTGAGATTGTAATACATAGCGATTTTTCCACCAAAAAGAGAGAGGTGTGCATCGTTTTTCATGGCACAAAAAATAACTGTAGACAAAAAATGGGTAAACACTGCGCGACGGGATATAACTGGCGCGGATTATGACTTGGGTGAAAAGTAAACGCACCTGTTAATTCGTCTTGCAAATCAGTTCGGAAAGGAGCGAAGTGTAAAGAAAATATGACGGACCGAAGAAGCCCGTCGGGAAGTGTTAGTCGATGGTGCGCAGCAGTTCGTTGATGCCGACCTTCCCGCGCGTTTTCGCGTCGACTTTCTTCACGATCACCGCGCAGTAGAGGCTGTAGCTGCCATCTTTAGAAGGCAGGTTGCCTGAGACCACCACAGAACCCGACGGTACGCGGCCGTAGTGCACTTCGCCGGTTTCGCGATCGTAGATTTTGGTGCTTTGTCCAATATAGACGCCCATGGAGATCACCGTGCCTTCTTCCACGATCACGCCTTCCACAATCTCGGAGCGCGCGCCGATAAAGCAGTTGTCTTCGATAATGGTTGGGTTAGCCTGCAGCGGCTCCAGCACGCCGCCGATACCGACGCCGCCGGACAGGTGAACGTTTTTACCGATCTGCGCGCAGGAACCAACGGTCGCCCAAGTATCGACCATGCTGCCTTCGTCGACGTAAGCGCCGATATTGACGTAAGAAGGCATCAGCACGGTATTGCGCGCGATATAGGCGCCCTGTCGTACTGCGGCCGGCGGCACGACGCGGAAGCCTGCGGCTTTAAAGCGCGCGTCGTCCCAGCTGGCGAATTTCATCGGCACTTTGTCGTAAAAACAGGTTTCCGCGCCTTCCATTACTTGGTTGTCGTTGACGCGGAACGACAGCAGAACCGCCTTTTTCAGCCACTGATGTGTTACCCAATGGCCGTCAATCTTTTCAGATACGCGCAGCGCGCCGCTGTCCAGCTGAGCGATCACTTCGTTGATGGCTTCACGGGTCACGGTGTCCACGTTCGCCGGGGTAATCTCGCCGCGATGCTCAAAGGCCGCTTCAATAATGCTCTGTAACTGTTGCATAATTTTTTCCTGATCTGTCTGATGCATGTCGGGCCACATCCCGACACCAAAAGAAAGTATGTAAATCGATTGCGGTCACACTTTATCGTTTGGATTAAGGGCTTCTGTCAACCGTTGTTGCAACGCTTTGCGCATTTCCGCGTTAAGCGCGCGCCGCTCGCTATTGGCCAAGATAAACAAATCCTCGACGCGCTCGCCGATGGTGCTGATTCGTGCGCCGTGCAGCGACACGCCCATATCGGCGAAGACCTCACCGACCCGCGCCAGCAGGCCAGGCTGATCGAGCGCCACCAGCTCCAGATAGCTGCGGTGATCGGTATGGGCCGGCAAGAAGTTTACTTCGGTTTCAACGCTGAAGTGGCGCAGCTTCGCCGCCGCGCGCCGCTTGCGCGGCGGGTTCCAGCTAGTCTGGGCGATCGCCTGCTCCAGCGCATAACGGATCATGGCATGGCGATCGGGCACCAGCGGGCTGCCGTCCGGCTCCAGCACGATAAAGGTATCCATCGCCATGCCATCGCGGCTGGTGAAGATCTGCGCGTCGTGCACGCTGAGATTGCGGCGATTCAGCTCGCCGGCCACCTTAGCGAAGAGGTAAGGGCGATCGGGACTCCAGATAAAGATCTCGGTGCCGCCGCGCGTCGCCTGCGGGCTGACCAGCACTAGCGGCTGGTGCAGATCATGCTCCATTAAGTAGCGTGCGTGCCACGCGAGCTGGTTAGGCGTATGACGCAGAAAATAGTCGGCGCGGCAGCGATTCCAGATATGGTGCAGCCGCTCTTCGTCGATATTGTCCATACGCAGCAGGGCCAGCGCCTGCAGACGGTGATGGCGCAGGCGCTCGCGCAGATCCTGGCTGTTCTCCATGCCGCGCCGCAGCTGCTTCTCGATGGCGAAAAAGAGTTCGCGCAGCAGGCTCTGCTTCCAGCTGTTCCACAGAGTTTCGTTCGTGGCGCAGATATCGGCCACCGTCAGACAAACCAGATAGCTCAGCCGGTTCTCGTTCTGCATCACCTCGGCGAACTGCTGGATCACGGTGGGATCTTGAATATCGCGACGCTGCGCGGTGACCGACATCAGCAGATGATGACGCACCAGCCAAGCGACCAGCTGCTTCTCGCGTGATTTCAGGCCGTGCAGCTCGGCGAACTCCAGCGCGTCCTGCGAGCCGAGAATCGAGTGATCGCCGTTGCGCCCTTTGGCGATGTCATGCAGCAGCGCCGCCATTAGCAGCAGCTCCTGCTGCGGCAGACGCGGCCAGAGCTCGACGCAGAGCGGATGCCTCGGGCGTATCGCCTCGCTTGCGAAGCTCTCCAGCTTTTGCAGCACGCGGATGGTGTGCTCGTCGACGGTATAGGCATGGAACAGATCGAACTGCATCTGTCCGACGATATGTCCCCAGAGTGGCGTATAGGCCCAGAGCACGCTGTGGCGGTGCATTGGCAGCAGCGCGCGCTTGACTGCGCCGGGATGGCGCAGGATCGACATAAAGAGGCGGCGTGCCTCTGGAATTTCGCAGAGCGGCTGCTTCAGGTGGCGTCGCGCATAGTGCAGCTGACGCAGCGTGGTGGAGTAGATGCCGCGGATATTTTCGTTGCGCACCATCACGTAGAACATGCGCAGGATCGCCTGCGGCTCGCGCTCGAACAGCGTTTCGTCGCCTAGGTCGATCAAATTGCCGCGCAGCTGGAAAGTGTCGTCCAGCGGGCGCGGCTTTTCGGTGGTGGAAACCAGAATCGCTTCGTCGAACAGCTGCAGTAGCATCTGGCTAAGCTCGCCGATGCGGCGCGTGACGCGGAAGAAATTTTTCATCATGCGCTCGACCGGCTCATTGCCTTCACCCTGATAGTTGAGGCGCTGTGCCACGTTGAGCTGGCGATCGAACAGCAGCCGGTTGTCATAGCGGGTTAACGTCAGGTGCAGGGCGAAGCGGATGCGCCAGAGAAACGCTTGGCAATCGTTAAGCTCGTTGCGTTCGCTCTCGGTAAGAAAGCCGAAGCCCACCATTTCATCCAGCGTGGTGGCGCCGAAGTGGCGGCGTGCTACCCACTGCAGGGTATGGATATCGCGCAGGCCGCCTAGGCTGCTTTTAATATCGGGCTCAAGGTTATAGCTTGTGCCGTGATAGCGCTGGTGGCGCGCCTGCTGCTCTTCGATCTTGGCGGCGTAGAAGGTCGCCGACGGCCAGAAGCCTTCGCTGAAGATGTTCTTCTGCATCTCTAGAAACAGCGCGACGTCGCCGGTCAGCATGCGCGCCTCGAGCAGATTGGTGGCGACGGTCAAGTCGGCGAGTCCTTCCAGCAGGCACTCTTCCAGCGTGCGCACGCTGTGGCTCACTTCCAGCTTGAGATCCCATAGCAGCGTCAGAAGCTCGCTGGTCTGCTGGGCGCTAGCGTCGTCGAGCGGATCGCGGCTCAGGATCAGAATATCGACGTCGGAAAGCGGATGTAGCTCGCCGCGGCCGTAGCCGCCGACCGCAACCAGCACGATAGCGGGCAGGGTCTCGAAGCCGTAAAAACGCCACAGGCGGCGCAGCAGGAGATCGATAAACAGGGCGCGCGCGTCAATCAGCGCCTCGGCCGATTCGCTGGCGTCGAACGCCGTAGAGAGAAAAGCGTTAAACGTTTCCAGCTTCTGCTTCAGGGCGTTGCGGGTTAACTGGGCGTCATCCCAGTGCACCGGGGAATCTTTCAGGCCGTCCATGACCTCATCCGTCAGAATCGCGCTTATACTGCTTCTCTCTTCTTGAGCCATAAAAAAAACGGCGCAGGGCCGGCTTTTATCAGTGGGGGAGGATTACCATTCGTTGACCAGCACCGCGTCGATGGTGTCGTCGCTACGCAGGGTCAGGATTTCGCAGCCGTTATCGGTCACTACAATAGTATGCTCGTACTGTGCAGACAAGCTGCGATCTTTGGTTTTTACCGTCCAGCCATCTTTCATGGTGCGGATGCGGTAGTCGCCGGCGTTGACCATTGGTTCGATGGTAAAGGTCATTCCCGCCTGCAGCACCACGCCGCCGTCGTCCGCGTCGTAGTGCAGTACTTGCGGCTCTTCATGGAAGCTTTTCCCTATGCCGTGGCCGCAATACTCGCGCACCACGGAGAAGTCGTGAAATTCCACATACTTCTGGATAGCGCGGCCCAGCTCCCGCAGACGAATGCCCGGCTTTACCAGACGCAGTGCCAGATAGAGGCTCTTCTTAGTAATATGGCACAGACGCTCGCCTTGGATAGTCGACTTGCCGACGATAAACATCTTTGAGGTGTCGCCGTGATACTCATCTTTAATGACGGTGACGTCGATGTTGATGATGTCGCCATCCTTCAACAGGCGCTCGTCGCTAGGAATACCGTGACACACAACCTCGTTGACCGAGATGCAGACCGATTTTGGGAAGCCGTGATAGCCGAGGCAGGCGGAGATGGCGTGCTGCTTGTTAGTGATGTAGTCGTGGCAGATCCGGTCCAGCTCGCCGGTAGAGACGCCGGGTTTGACGTGCGGAGCAATCATCTCCAGCACCTTGGCGGCCAGACGGCCCGCGCCGCGCATTTTTTCGACTTCTTCAGGGGTTTTAATTGAAATTGCCATTAAATTAATCCGTAGTTGCCGAAAATTTCAGCAATAATGAATGATGTGCTGTCATGTTAGCAGCCGAAAACTAGGCAGCCAAACAGTTCGCGTCGCGGGACCCTGCCAGGGCCCCACACTTGCACTGAACAAATTCTGGCTTCAGCAGCGGGGTTGTGGTACAAAGCGCGCCGACGATTCTCTGTCAGGCCGTGATGGCCGATAGAGAAACGCGATAAACACACTTTGTGTACTAAAACACACATGTATCGACGCATGCGCCGGGGTGCTTCGAAATAGGTCGGTCGCATGGGATACATGGAGGCCCAACCCCAATCTTAATTTAGAGGTAATCATGGTAACTGTTTCCATGCGCGACATGCTTAAGGCTGGTGTTCACTTTGGTCACCAGACCCGTTACTGGAATCCGAAAATGAAACCGTTCATTTTCGGTGCGCGTAACAAAGTTCACATCATCAACCTTGAGCAGACTGTAACGATGTTCAACAATGCTCTGGCTGAGCTGAATAAAATCTCTGCCCGTAAAGGCAAGATCCTGTTCGTCGGTACCAAGCGCGCTGCCAGCGAAGCAGTAAAAGAGTCTGCACTGAGCTGCGACCAGTTCTTCGTCAACCACCGCTGGCTGGGTGGTATGCTGACCAACTGGAAAACCGTTCGTCAGTCTATCAAGCGTCTGAAAGATCTTGAGACTCAGTCTCAGGACGGCACCTTCGATAAACTGACCAAGAAAGAAGCGCTGATACGCGGTCGCGAACTGGCCAAGCTGGAAAACAGCTTGGGCGGTATCAAAGATATGGGCGGTCTGCCGGACGCGCTGTTCGTTGTCGACGCCGATCACGAGCACATCGCTATTAAAGAAGCAAACAACTTGGGTATCCCGGTATTTGCTATCGTTGATACCAACTCTGATCCAGACAGCGTTGACTTCGTTATTCCGGGTAACGACGATGCAATCCGTGCTGTAAGCTTGTACCTGACTGCCGTTGCCACTACCGTGCGCGAAGGCCGTTTACAGGATCTGGCTGAGCAGGCTGAAGGAGCGTCTTTAGAAAACGCTTAATAAGGTTCGTTCTGGCAAAGAGCCCTTAACCATCAGATATAATCTGTTAAGGGGCCAGTCTGGCCCCTTTATTTTATCTCCGTCTGTTACGCCTCCTTAATCTGGCGGGCGGGACAGAGTAAATTTTCCGCAACAGGTGCCTTGGTGCGCGAGCACACGGGGTACGAACCGAGGATTTTGGAATGGCTGAAATTACCGCTGCACTGGTAAAAGAACTGCGCGAGCGTACTGGCGCGGGCATGATGGACTGCAAAAAAGCGCTGACCGAAGCGAACGGTGATATCGAGCTGGCGATTGAGAACATGCGTAAGTCCGGCGCGATTAAAGCGGCGAAAAAAGCAGGCAACGTGGCTGCTGACGGCGTGATCAGAACCAAAATCGACGGCAACTACAGCGTGATCCTAGAAGTTAATTGCCAGACCGACTTCGTCGCGAAGGATGCCGTCTTCCAGGCCTTCGCTGACAAAGTGCTGGACGCGGCAACCGCTGAGCACATCACCGACGTTGAAGCGTTAAAAGCGAAGTTCGAAGAAGAGCGCGTGGCGCTGGTCGCAAAAATCGGCGAGAACATCAACATCCGGCGCATCTCCATACTGGAAGGTGAGCAGCTGGGTTCTTACCTGCACGGCGCGCGTATCGGCGTGCTGATCTCTACGAAAGGCGCTAACGAAGAGCTGATCAAGCAGATCGCAATGCACGTTGCCGCTAGCAAGCCGGAATTTGTTAAGCCGGAATTTGTCTCTGCTGAAGTGGTTGAGAAAGAGTACCAGGTTCAGCTGGACATCGCGATGCAGTCTGGCAAGCCCAAAGAGATTGCAGAGAAGATGGTTGAAGGCCGCATGAAGAAATTCACCGGCGAAGTCTCTCTGACCGGTCAGGCTTTCGTTATCGATCCGAGTAAAACCGTTGGCCATGCGCTGAAAGAGCAGGGCGCTGACGTTATCAACTTCATCCGCTTCGAAGTGGGCGAAGGCATTGAGAAAGTCGAAAGCGACTTCGCTGCTGAAGTAGCGGCGATGTCCAAACAGTCTTAATGCTGTGAAAGGAACCGCCAGAAGGCGGTTCCTTTTTGTCTGCTGCGCAAAGCAGACGCTTTTCAGTCTCATCCAAATAGTAATTTACACCGGCTAAGCGGATGATCGAGCAGATTTAATTTCTCCTTTTCAACGCTTCTAGGAAGAACCGACCATGGCGACTAACGCAAAACCTGTATATCAACGTATCCTACTGAAACTGAGTGGCGAAGCACTTCAAGGTGATGAAGGTTTTGGTATTGACGCGAGCGTGCTTGACCGCATAGCGCAAGAGGTGAAGGAACTGGTCGAGTTGGACATTCAGGTCGGCGTGGTAATTGGAGGCGGCAACCTGTTCCGCGGCGCTGGCCTAGCGCAGGCGGGTATGAACCGCGTCGTCGGCGACTACATGGGCATGTTGGCGACCGTGATGAATGGCCTGGCGATGCGCGACGCGCTGCACCGTGCCTATGTTAACGCGCGCCTGATGTCGGCTATCCCGCTTAACGGCGTGTGCGACAACTACAGCTGGGCCGAAGCCATCAGCCTGCTGTGCAACAACCGCGTGGTGATTTTCTCCGCCGGCACCGGCAACCCGTTCTTCACCACCGACTCGGCAGCCTGCCTGCGCGGCATCGAAATCGAAGCCGACGTGGTACTGAAAGCCACCAAAGTCGATGGCGTCTATTCAGCCGATCCGGTGAAAAACCCGGATGCGACGCTGTACGATCAGCTCTCCTACGCCGAAGTGCTGGAAAAAGAGCTGAAAGTGATGGATCTGGCGGCCTTTACGCTGGCGCGTGATCATCAGCTGCCGATCCGCGTGTTTAATATGAACAAGCTTGGTGCGCTGCGGCGCGTGGTCATGGGCGAAAAAGAAGGCAGCCTGATTACGCATTAATCCCGACGCAAGATAAAATAAGGTATATTCTGTCGGCGCGGTGAATGCCACCGCGCACTATTCAGGATTATCGCTCAACGGCGATACCGCTTCCGGCGCCGCCGGAATGGCTAGGTCAAACCGAATCCAAGGGTTTCAATGTGATTAACGACATCAAAAAAGATGCTGAAACGCGCATGGACAAATGCGTCGAAGCGTTTAAAAACACTATCAGCAAAGTGCGCACCGGTCGTGCTTCTCCTTCTCTGCTCGACGGTATCGTGGTCGAATACTACAGCACGCCGACGCCGCTGCGTCAGCTCGCGTCCGTAACGGTAGAAGATTCGCGCACGCTGAAAATCAACGTGTTCGACCGCTCAATGGGCCCGGCAGTGGAAAAAGCTATTATGGCTTCCGACCTCGGCCTTAACCCGAACTCAGCGGGCAGCGACATCCGCGTTCCGCTGCCTGCGCTGACCGAAGAGCGTCGTAAAGATCTGATCAAAATCGTGCGCGGCGAAGCCGAGCAGGGTCGCGTTTCCGTGCGCAACGTGCGCCGCGACGCCAACGACAAGATCAAGGCGCTGCTGAAAGACAAAGAGATCAACGAAGACGACGAGCGTCGCACCCAGGATGAGATCCAGAAAATGACAGACACGCGCATCAAAAACGTTGATGCGGCGCTAGCTGAAAAAGAGAAGGAGCTGATGGAATTCTAATCCCGTCAGCTGCTCTCTGTACCCAATCTTGTTGGGTATTAAACGCCGTTCAGAGCTACGTTCATTGCGAATGCATTCTAGCGGCATTTTACATTATGTCTTCCGCGCTTGTGGAGTTATTCGACACCTTCACAGGGAGAGCGAAATGAAGCGATTAACCTTGCTGGGTTCCACCGGATCGATTGGCGCTAGCACGCTGGCGGTGGTGCGCGCTCATCCTGAGCTTTACCAGATTACCGCGCTGGTGGCCGGACAAAACCTCGCGCTGATGGCGGAACAGTGCCAGACCTTCCAGCCGCACTATGCCGCCATGGCGGACGAGGCGTCCGCGCAGGCGCTGCGTGAACGACTGAAAGCACTCAACGTCGCGACCGAAGTGCTCTCCGGCGTTCAAGCAGCGTGTGAGCTGGCCGCTCTTGACGAGGTCGATCAGGTGATGGCGGCGATTGTCGGCACCTCGGGACTGCTGCCGACGCTGGCTGCGATCCGCGCCGGGAAAAGCGTGCTGCTCGCCAATAAAGAGTCGCTTGTCACCTGCGGCCGTTTGTTTATAGAGGCAGTGCGTCACTATCAGGCGCAGCTGCTGCCCGTCGACAGCGAGCACAACGCCATTTTTCAGAGTTTGCCCGCTTCCATCCAGCATCAGTTAGGATACGCTGCCCTGCGAGAAAACGGCATTGAGTCCATTATCCTTACGGGATCGGGTGGTCCTTTTCGTGACACGCCACTAGCTGACCTCGCAACCATGTCGCCGGATCAAGCCTGCGCGCATCCGAACTGGTCGATGGGACGTAAAATCTCCGTCGACTCGGCCACTATGATGAATAAAGGTCTCGAATACATTGAAGCCCGCTGGTTATTTAACGCCAGCGCAGCACAAATGGAGGTGATTTTGCATCCGCAGTCGATGATCCACTCCATGGTACGTTACTGCGATGGCAGTGTGCTGGCACAGCTCGGTTCACCGGATATGCGTACGCCCGTCGCTCACTGCATGGCTTGGCCCGCGCGTATTACGGCAGGCGTGACGCCGCTGGACTTCACCCGCATGTCCGCGCTGACGTTCGCCCAACCCGATTTTGCCCGCTACCCTTGCCTAAAGCTGGCGATAGATGCCTGCGAGGCGGGGCAGGCGGCGACCACCACGCTTAACGCGGCCAACGAGGTTGCGGTGGCGGCCTTTTTGGACAACCAGACTCGCTTTACCGACATAGCAGCACTCAACAGCGAGGTGCTGGAGGCGCAGACGTTCGCGGAGCCGGATTCCGTGGACGCCGTGCTGGATATCGATCGCGCCGCGCGCGCCAGCGCCACAGAGATGCTGCCGCGTTTCGCGACCTTGCGTTAACGCGCGCCGTTATTTGTTCGCCTGTAGCGAAAATGGTATAGTCGCTCGCTCGCGTTTCCGGGTATGGCATCGCATCAGATGCGTCCCGCCCCTTTTTGGTCGAGAGAGTACCGGGCGCAATGTATTCAGAAACCACAGTATTTCTGACAACAGGAATTAATTACGCGTTATGTCGTCCAATAATCACAACAAAACTGATGACCAGCAGGGAACAGGCCTGCGTCACGTGGCTATCATCATGGATGGCAATGGTCGCTGGGCTAAAAATCAGGGAAAACTGCGTATTTCCGGCCATAAAGCGGGCGTAAAAGCGGTACGCCGCTCCGTCAGCTTTGCCGTCAGCAACAATCTTGAAGCGCTGACGCTCTATGCCTTCAGCAGTGAAAACTGGAGCCGACCGGCTTCGGAAGTCACGGCGCTGATGGAGCTGTTTGTCTGGGCGCTCGACAGTGAAGTGAAGAGCTTGCACAAGCACAACGTGCGTCTGCACATTATCGGCGACGTGAGCCGTTTCAGTAACCGTATTCAGGAGCGTATTCGTCACGCCGAGGAACTGACTCAGCAAAATAGTGGACTGACTCTCAATATTGCCGCGAACTATGGCGGACGTTGGGATATTATCCAAGGAGTGAAAAAAATTGCTGAGCAGGTTCAGGAAGGTTTGCTGCGTCCTGACCAGATCACCGAGGAGAACCTGTCTGCGCATCTCTGCATGCAGGGGCTGGCTCCAGTGGATTTAGTGATAAGGACCGGGAGAGAGCATCGGATTAGCAACTTCCTGCTGTGGCAGATCGCCTATGCTGAGTTTTATTTTACCGATGTTCTCTGGCCTGATTTTGATGAACACGTTTTTGAAGGTGCACTGAATGCATTCTCTCTGCGGGAGCGTCGTTTTGGCGGCGTTGCACCAGGCAGCGCCTGAGCGAACAGGGGGTAACCTTTGCTGAAGTCTCGTCTGATTACCGTGCTTATTCTTATTCCGCTGGTGATTGCTGCGCTTTTTTGGTTACCGCCCCTGTGTTTTACGATGACGATAATTGTCATCTGCATGCTGGCTGCTTGGGAATGGGGCCAGCTTGCGGGCATGGCGTCGCGTCAACAGCGCATCTGGCTTTCGGTTCTCTGCGGCCTGCTGCTGGTGGCGATGCTTTTTACCCTTCCTCCTTATCAGCGCGCCGTGCATTTGCCGCAGGTCGCCACGTCGCTCTGGGCGTCGCTAGCATGGTGGATCACGGCGCTGCTGCTGGTGCTCTCCTATCCGGCGTCGGCCTTTTTGTGGCATCATTCGCGTCCGCTGCGGCTGCTGTTTGGCATTCTCACATTGATCCCCTTTTTCTGGGGTATGATGGCGCTGCGTCAGTATCATTACGACAGCGATCAACATGCCGGTTCATGGTGGCTGCTGTTTGTCATGTTCTTAGTGTGGGGCGCAGATTCCGGCGCCTATATGTTCGGCAGACTGTTCGGCAAGCATAAGCTGGCGCCGAAAGTGTCGCCCGGCAAAACTTGGGAAGGCTTCTTTGGTGGACTGGTCTCTTCCGCACTACTCGCTTGGCTGTTCGCCAGCCTCGTGCCGCTAAGTGTCTCCGCCGGCACGCTCATCGTCTGCGCTGTGCTGGCGACGCTCGCCTCGGTGCTGGGCGACTTAACGGAAAGTATGTTCAAACGCGAAGCGGGCATCAAAGACAGCAGCAACCTGATCCCAGGTCACGGCGGCGTTCTCGATCGCATCGACAGTCTGACCGCGGCAGTGCCGGTTTTCGCCTGCTTGCTATTGCTGGTGTTCCGCACCCTCTGAGGACAGGTGCAGATGTTGAGTATATTGTGGAGTTTTGTCGCCTTCATCATCACCCTCGGCGTGCTGATCACCGTTCACGAGTTTGGCCATTTCTGGGTGGCGCGCCGCTGCGGCGTATGCGTTGAGCGCTTCTCGATCGGTTTCGGCAAGGCGCTCTGGCAGCGCCGCGATAAGCAGGACACCGAATATGTCATCGCGCTGATCCCGATCGGGGGCTATATAAAAATGCTCGATGAGCGCGTGGAAAGCGTGCCCGCCGAGCTGCGTCATCAGACGTTTAACAACAAAGCCATCTGGCAGCGCGCGGCGATTATAGCCGCCGGTCCCGTTGCCAACTTTATCTTCGCCGTGTTCGCCTATTGGGTCATGTTTATCCACGGCGTGTCTGGTGTGCGCCCGGTGGTTGGCGAAATCGTGAACGGTTCAGTGGCGGCGGAAGCGCAAATTGCCGGCGGAATGGAACTTAAGGCGGTAGACGGTATCGAAACGCCTGACTGGGATGCCGTGCGTATGGCGCTGATCGGCAAAATCGGAGACGCGCAGACGGTACTAACCGTCTCGCGCTTTGGCGAAGAAGAGGCGACACAGCAGAGAGCGGTTGACCTACGCAACTGGAAGTTCGAGCCAGACAAAGAGGATCCGATCGTCGCGCTGGGCATTCGTCCGCGCGGCCCGCAAATCGAAACCACGTTGGCGGAGGTGCAGGCAAATTCCCCCGCGAGCGTTGCCGGTTTGCAAGCGGGCGATAGGATCGTTAAAGTCGATGGTCAGCCGTTAACGCAATGGCAGATCTTTGTCGTGCAGGTTCGGGACAATCCTGGCAAAGAGATAGTTCTGGACGTGAATCGTGACGGCGAAATAGTGCAGCTGCACTTGACGCCTGAAGCCAGACTAAGCGCGAAAATAAAAGTAGAAGGTTTCGCCGGGGTAATCCCGCGCGTGATCCCGCTGCCGGAAGCCTATAAAACGGTAAGGCAGTATGGCGCGTTCGACGCCATCGGTGAGGCCAGCGCGAAAACCTGGCAACTGATGAAGCTGACGGTCTCCATGCTGGGCAAGTTAATTACTGGGGATGTGAAGCTAAATAACCTGAGCGGGCCGATTTCGATCATGCAGGGCGCAGGCTTGTCAGCGGAATATGGGGTGATTTACTACCTGATGTTTCTGGCGTTGATTAGCGTCAATCTCGGAATCATTAATCTGTTCCCACTGCCGGTATTAGATGGTGGGCATTTACTTTTCTTGGCGATCGAAAAGATCAAAGGTGGACCCGTGTCCGAGCGAGTTCAGAACTTCAGTTATCGCATTGGCTCAATCCTGCTGGTGTTGTTAATGGGGCTTGCACTTTTCAATGATTTCTCACATCTGTAATTGCTGTAACGCAGACAGACGCGGGATGTGTTAGGAAAACGCATAATAACGATGGCGATGAAAAAGTTGCTCATAGCGTCGCTGCTGTTTAGCAGCGCTACCGTTTACGGTGCAGACGATTTCGTGGTGAAGGATATTCATTTCGAAGGGCTACAGCGAGTCGCCGTCAGCGCGGTTTTGCTGAGCATGCCTATACGAGTTGGCGATACGGTGAATGACGAAGATGTCAAAAACACCATTCGTTCCCTGTTCGCGACCAGGAACTTTGAGGATGTTCAAGTCCTGCGCGACGGAACCACGCTGATTGTTCAGGTTAAAGAACGTCCTACCATTACCAGCATTACCTTTACCGGCAACAAAGCGGTGAAAGAAGATAAGCTCAAGCAGAGCCTTAAGGCCTCTGGCGTACGTGTAGGCGAAGCCCTAGACCGAACCACCGTCTCTTCGATCGAGAGAAGGCTGGAGAATTTCTACTACAGCGTGGGCAAATACACCGCCAACGTTAAGGCCGTGGTCACGCCGCTGCCGCGTAACCGCGTGGACCTGAAGCTGGTCTTCACCGAAGGTGTCTCCGCCAAAATTCAGCAGATCAATATCGTCGGCAATAAAGCCTTCAGCTCCAATGAGCTGATCTCTCGTTTCCAACTGCACGACGAAGTGCAGTGGTGGAACCTAATCGGCGATCGCAAATATCATAAACAGAAACTGATGGGCGACCTAGAAACCCTGCATAGCTTCTACCTCAATCACGGTTATGTGCGCTTCAGTATCGATTCGACGCAGGTCAGCCTGACGCCAAATAAAAAAGGCATCTACATCACCATAAACATCACCGAGGGCGATCAGTACAACATCGCCGGCGTGATCGTCAACGGCAGCATGGCAGGCTACTCGGCAGAGATTGAACATCTGGCGCAAATTCCATCGGGCGAGCTGTATAACGGCACCAAAGTCACCCAGATGGAAAATAACATCAAGAAGCTGCTGGGCCGCTACGGCTACGCCTATCCGCAAGTGATGACGCATCCAGAAATCAATGAAGCCGATAAAACAGTGAAGCTGTATGTCAGAGTGGATGCGGGCAACCGTTACTATGTGCATAAAGTGCGCTTCGAGGGCAACGACACCTCGAAAGACGTGGTGCTGCGTCGTGAAATGCGTCAGATGGAAGGCGCGTGGCTGTGCAGCGCCTTGGTCGAACAGGGCAAAGAGCGTCTGAAACGTACCGGCTACTTTAAAACCGTGGACTTCGATATCCAGCGCGTCGCAGGATCGCCGGACCAAGTGGACGTGGTCTACAAGGTGAAAGAGCGCAACACCGGCACCTTTAACTTCGGCGTTGGCTACGGCACTGAAAGCGGCGTCGGCTTTCAGGTCGGCGTCACCCAAGACAACTGGCTGGGCACCGGTAATACGGTGAGCATCATCGGCACCAAAAACGACTACCAGACCTATGCGGAATTTTCGCTGACCGATCCGTACTTTACGGTGGACGGCGTGAGCCTCGGCGGTCGCGTCTTCTACAACGGCTTCAAAGCGGACGACGCGGATCTCTCCGACTACACCAACAAGAGTTATGGTGTAAGCGGCACACTCGGCTTCCCGGTCAATGAGAACAACACGCTGCGCGTTGGTCTGGGTTATGTACATAACAATGTCTCCAACATGCAGCCGCAAGTGGTGATGTGGCGTTATCTCGACTCCGTTGGCAAGCCGCAGGAGCTGAACGACAAAGGCGACTTCTCCACCGATGACTTCACCTTCAACTACGGCTGGATCTATAACACCCTCGATCGCGGCTTCTTCCCGACAGCGGGTAACCGGACCAATCTGAACGGCAAAATCACCATTCCGGGATCGGACAACAGGTTCTATAAAGCGACGCTGGACACTCAGCAGTACGTGCCGCTGAACCGCGATCGCACTTGGGTGCTGTTAGGCCACGGCCGCGTCGGTTACGGCAACGGTCTGGGCGGCAAAGATATGCCGTTCTATGAGAACTTCTATGCGGGCGGCTCCAGCACCATGCGCGGTTTCCGCTCTAACACCATCGGTCCGAAAGCGGCTTACCTGAACAGCGGCTCCTCAACCTGTACGCTGAGCGATCTGAACAGCATCTGTAAGTCGAGCGACGCGGTGGGCGGCAACGCGATAGCGGTGGCCAGCCTCGAGCTGATTACCCCGACGCCGTTCCTGAGCGAGAAATATATTAACTCAGTGCGCACCTCGCTGTTCTTCGATGTGGGCACCGTCTGGGACACCAAATGGCAGAACAAGGATGAAACCCGCGATGCCGGCATCCCGGACTATAGCGATCCGAACAATATCCGCGTTTCAAGCGGTATTGCGCTGCAGTGGATGTCTCCGCTGGGACCGTTGGTCTTCTCCTACGCGCTGCCGGTCAAAAAAGTGGGAGGGGATAAATCAGAGCAGTTCCAGTTTAACATTGGTAAAACTTGGTAAGGTTTTGAGCAAGGAAGCGTAAGTTGAAGTCTTGCTACCGAACCGCGGTCTCAATAGCGGTTCGGAGCAAACACTGTGTCGCTAACACAAACGTTGATGGTAAGGAGTTTATATAGTGAAAAAGTTGTTGTGTGCCGCAGTACTGGGTCTTGCTTTAGCTGTTTCTGCAGGCGTTCAGGCTGCTGACAAAATCGCAGTGGTAAACGTGTCCAGCATTTTCCAACAGTTACCGCAACGTGCGGCCGTTGCTAAACAGCTGGAAAACGAGTTTAAAGGCCGTGCGACCGAGCTGAAGAGCCAGGAACGTGACCTGCAGACCAAAATGCAACGCCTGCAGCGCGACTTCTCTACCATGAAGGCCAGCGAACGCAGCCGCATGGAAAAAGACGTAATGTCACAGCGCGAAGCCTTCTCTTCTAAAGCTCGGGCTTTCGAGCAGGACAACCGTCGTCGTCAGATGGAAGAGCGCAACAAGCTGCTAAGCCGTATTCAGGACGCCGTGAAGAAAGTGGCGAGCGACAAAGGTTATGACGTGGTGATCGACGCCAACGCCGTGGCTTACGCGGCTAACGCGAAAGACATTACTGCTGACGTGTTGAAACAGGTTAAATAATCGATGTCATCAATTCGACTGGCTGATTTAGCCCAGCAGTTGGATGTAGAATTGCACGGAGATGGCGAAATTGCCATCTCCGGCATTGCTTCTATACAATCTGCCCAAACCGGCCAAATCACATTTCTTAGCAACAACCGCTACCACGAACAGCTCACCCAGTGTCAGGCATCGGCCGTGGTGCTGACGGAAGCGGATCTGGAGTGGTGTCACACGGCTGCGCTAGTGGTGAAGAATCCCTACCTGACCTATGCGCGCATAGCTCAGCTGCTGGATACCACGCCGCAGCCTGCGCAAAATATCGCGCCCAGCGCGGTGATCGATCCCAGCGCGACGTTGGGGCAGAACGTCTCGGTCGGCGCCAACGCGGTGATCGAATCTGACGTGGTGCTGGGCGACAATGTGGTGATCGGCGCGGGCTGCTTCGTCGGCAAAAAGACGCGCATCGGCAACAATAGCCGCCTATGGGCCAACGTGACCATCTACCACGAAATCGAAATCGGTCAGGATTGTCTGATTCAGTCCGGCACCGTGATCGGCGCCGACGGCTTCGGCTACGCCAACGATCGCGGCAACTGGGTAAAAATTCCGCAGCTTGGCGCTGTTATTATCGGCGATCACGTAGAAATCGGCGCCTGTACTACCATCGATCGTGGGGCGCTGGATAACACTCTGATTGGCAATGGTGTTATCATAGATAACCAGTGTCAGATAGCACACAACGTGGTTATTGGCGACAATAGCGCGATTGCGGGTGGTGTGATCATGGCGGGTAGTTTGAAAATTGGATGTTACTGTATGATTGGCGGCGCCAGCGTCATTAACGGCCATATGGAAATTTGTGACAAGGTGACCGTGACCGGCATGGGCATGGTTATGCGCCCTATTACAGAGCCTGGGGTATACTCGTCGGGCATTCCGCTACAACCAAATAAAACTTGGCGCAAAACTGCAGCGCTGGTGATGAACATCGATGACATGAGCAAGCGCTTAAAAGCCGTCGAGCGGAAAGTCGGCAAAGACGATTAAACGCCATCCCACATGCGACCGGCTTTGCTAATAAAAACTGCTAAGCAGGCAAGTTAGGCGCCATTGAACCGATTTCGGCCTGCGGAGGATCCTGGTGATCTGTGCAGGCCGTGTTATTGATGTCATCAAATTTTTAAGACAGGAAGAGTATTTTGACTACTGAAACTCATACTCTGAAAATTGAAGAAATTTTAGAGCTGCTGCCGCACCGCTACCCGTTTCTGCTAGTTGATCGCGTGCTAGGGTTTGAAGAGCACAAGTATCTGCGCGCGGTAAAGAACGTCTCCGTAAACGAACCGTTTTTCCAGGGGCACTTCCCTGGTAAACCGATTTTCCCAGGCGTTCTGATCCTCGAAGCGATGGCGCAGGCCACCGGTATTCTGGCGTTTAAAAGCGTCGGTAAGCTGGAGCCGGGCGAGCTCTACTATTTCGCCGGCATCGACGAAGCCCGTTTCAAGCGTCCGGTCGTACCGGGCGATCAAATGATCATGGAAGTGACTTTTGAGAAAACCCGCCGTGGTTTGACGCGCTTCAAAGGCGTTGCTACCGTTGACGGCAAGATTGTCTGTGAAGCGACCATGATGTGTGCCCGTAGCCGGGAGGCATAATCTGTGATTGATCCAGCCGCCACCATCCATACTAGTTCCGTCATCGAAGAGGGGGCCGTAATCGGCCCTAACGTTCACATCGGCCCGTTCTGCTTTATCGGCGCCCATGTGGAGATCGGTGAAGGCACGGTCCTGAAGTCGCATGTGGTTGTCAACGGCCACACGCACATCGGGAAAGATAACCACATCTATCAGTTCGCCTCTATTGGCGAACTGAATCAGGATCTTAAATACGCCGGCGAGCAGACGCGCGTTGAAGTGGGCGATCGCAACCGCATTCGCGAAAGCGTCACGATCCATCGCGGCACCGTGCAGGGCGGCGACGTTACCACCATCGGCAGCGATAACCTGCTGATGGTGAACGCGCATATTGCCCATGACTGCGTGATCGGCAACTGCTGCATCTTCGCCAACAACGCCACGCTGGGTGGTCACGTCACCGTAGACGATTTTGCGGTTATCGGCGGCATGACGGCGGTGCATCAGTGGTGCACTATCGGCGCGCACGTGATGGTCGGCGGTTGTTCAGGCGTCGCGCAGGATGTGCCACCGTACGTTATCGCGCAGGGCAACCACGCAACGCCGTTCGGCATTAACATCGAAGGCCTTAAGCGTCGCGGCTTCAGCAAAGAGGCGCTGCACGCCATCCGCAACGCCTATAAAGTGCTCTATCGCAGCAATAAAACCTTGGACGAAGCAAAGCCGGAGATCGAAGCGCTGGCGAAGCAGCACAGCGAAGTGCAGCCGTTCTACGATTTCTTCGCCCGTTCAACGCGTGGGTTGGTTCGTTAATTCATGTCAGCGCATCCCTTTACGATAGCCCTAGTCGCCGGAGAAACATCCGGCGATATTCTTGGCGCCGGTCTGATCCGCGCGTTGAAAGCGCGCCATCCCGATGCCCGATTCGTCGGTGTGGCCGGCCCGTGCATGCAGGCCGAAGGCTGCGAAGTCTGGTATGAGATGGAAGAGCTGGCGGTGATGGGGATCGTCGAAATGCTGGGGCGGCTACCGCGCCTGATGAAAATCGGCCGCGACCTCACGCAGCGCTTTATCGAACTCAAACCGGACGTCTTTGTCGGCATCGACGCGCCCGATTTTAATATCCGGCTGGAAGGGCGGCTCAAGCGCAACGGCATTTGCACCATTCACTACGTCAGTCCCTCAGTCTGGGCTTGGCGGCAAAAGCGCGTCTTTGAAATCGGCCGCAACACCGATCTGGTGCTCGCCTTTCTGCCGTTTGAAAAAGCCTTTTACGATCGCTTTAACGTGCCGTGCCGCTTTATCGGCCACACCATGGCTGACGCGATGCCTCTCGACCCGGACAAGCCGGCCGCGCGACGCGAACTGGGCATTGCCGACGAGGCGATCTGCCTCGCGCTGCTGCCCGGCAGCCGCCATTCGGAAGTGGAGATGCTTAGCGCCGACTTTTTGCGCGCGGCGCAGCTGCTGCGCGTTCGCTATCCGGCGCTGAAAATTGTGGTGCCGTTGGTCAACGCAGAGCGATGCGCGCAGTTCGAACAGATCAAAGCCGAGGTCGCTCCAGAGCTGCCGATGCATCTGCTGGACGGCAAAGGGCGCGAGGCGATGATTGCGAGCGACGCCGCGATTCTCGCATCCGGCACCGCCGCGCTGGAGTGTATGCTGGCAAAATGCCCGATGGTGGTCGGCTACCGTATGAAGCCATCGACCTTCTGGCTGGCCAAGCGGCTGGTGAAAACGCTTTACGTCTCGCTGCCGAATTTGCTGGCGGGACGCGAGCTGGTGAAAGAACTACTGCAGGAAGAGTGCAAACCGGACGCGCTGGCGGTGTCGCTCGATCCGCTGCTGCACGCCGGCCCGGAACGCGACGCGCTGCTCGCGACCTTTAGCGAGCTGCATCAGCAGATCCGCTGGAACGCCGATGAACAGGCAGCGGACGCCGTACTAGAGATAGCTAATGGCTGATTTTATCTATCCCGATGCCCGCCTGATCGCGGGCGTCGACGAAGTGGGCCGCGGACCGTTAGTCGGCGCGGTCGTCACGGCGGCGGTGATCCTCGATCCCGCGCCGCCGATTCTGGGCCTAGCGGACTCAAAAAAACTGTCGGAAAAGCGCCGTCTGGCGTTATTCGACGAGATAAAAGAGAAAGTGCTGGCGTGGAGCTTGGGCCGGGCCGAGCCGGACGAAATCGACCAGCTCAATATTGTGCACGCAACTATGCTGGCGATGCAGCGTGCTGTTGCTGGCCTAGCGATAACGCCCGATTTCGTGCTGGTGGACGGCAACCGCTGTCCGGCGCTGCCGATGCCGTCTCAGGCCGTGGTGAAAGGCGACAGCTTGGTGGCCGAAATCAGCGCGGCGTCGATTATCGCCAAAGTGACGCGCAACCGCGAAATGGCGGCGCTGGATCGGCTTTTCCCTAAATATGGCTTCGCGCAGCATAAAGGCTATCTTACTGCGCTGCATATGGAAAAACTGACGCAGCACGGCGCCACGCCGCACCATCGTCGCAGCTTTGCACCGGTGCGCAACGCCTTGATCGACGCTGAAGTTCTGGCCGCTGGCCAGCCAGCTACGCTTTAATAGCCTGACGCTATTTTAATCGGAAACTGATATGGCTGAACCCCGTTTTATACATCTGCGTGTCCATAGTGACTACTCCATGGCCGATGGTCTGGCGAAAACCGGGCCGCTGGTCAAAAAGGCCGCTGCGCTCGGCATGCCGGCTATCGCCATTACCGATTTCACCAACCTCTGCGGGCTGGTGCGTTTCTACGGCAGCGCGCATGGTGCGGGGATTAAACCGATTATCGGCGCGGACTTCAACGTCGCCAGCGAGCTGATGGGCGATGAGCTAACGCAGCTCACCGTGCTGGCCGCGACCAACACTGGTTATCAGAATCTGACGCTGCTCATCTCGCGCGCCTATCAGCGCGGCTACGGCATTGCCGGGCCGGTAATCGACCGCGACTGGCTGGCGGAGCTGGGCAAAGGTTTGATCCTCCTTTCCGGCGGACGCCGCGGCGATGTCGGACGCAGCCTGCTGCGCGGCAACAACGCGCTGGTGGCGCAGTGCCTCAGCTTTTATCAGACCCATTTCCCCGATCGCTACTACCTCGAACTGACGCGCACCGGCCGCGCCGACGAGGAGAGCTATCTGCATGCCGTGGTCGAACTCGCTATCGCCGAAGGCGTGCCGATGGTCGCCACCAATGAGGTCTGCTTCCTCAATAAAGAGGATTTCGACGCGCATGAAATCCGCGTGGCGATCCACGACGGCTATATGCTCAACGATCCCAAACGGCCGCGCAACTATAGCCCTCAGCAATATATGCGCAGCGAAGAGAAGATGTGCGAGCTGTTCTCGGACATCCCGGAAGCGCTGGAAAACAGCGTAGAGATTGCTAAGCGCTGCAACGTGACGGTGCGCCTCGGCGAATATTTTCTGCCGCAGTTTCCGACCGGCGACATGACCACCGAAGATTTCTTGGTGATGAAGTCGCGCGAAGGGCTGGAAGAGCGCCTTGAGTTCCTCTTTCCCGATGCGGAAGAGCGCGCCCATAAGCAGCCGGAATATGACGAGCGTCTGGAGATCGAGCTTAACGTTATTAACCAGATGGGCTTTCCCAGCTACTTTCTGATTGTGATGGAGTTTATCCAGTGGTCGAAAGATAACGGCATTCCGGTCGGGCCGGGACGCGGCTCGGGTGCCGGTTCGCTGGTCGCCTATGCGCTGAAGATCACCGATCTCGATCCGCTGGAGTTCGATCTGCTGTTCGAACGCTTTCTTAACCCGGAACGCGTCTCGATGCCTGACTTTGACGTCGACTTCTGTATGGAGAAGCGCGACCAGGTGATCGACCACGTAGCCGAGATATACGGGCGCGAGGCGGTGTCGCAAATCATCACCTTCGGCACCATGGCGGCGAAAGCGGTAATCCGCGACGTCGGCCGTGTGCTCGGTCATCCGTACGGCTTTATCGATCGTATCTCCAAGCTGATCCCGCCCGATCTCGGCATGACGCTGGAAAAAGCTTTCGCCGTCGAGCCGCAGCTGCCGGAAATGTACGACGCGGACGAAGAGGTCAAGGCGCTGATCGACATGGCGCGCAAGCTGGAAGGCGTAACGCGTAACGCCGGCAAGCACGCCGGCGGCGTAGTGATCGCCCCGACGCAGATCACCGACTTTGCGCCGCTCTACTGCGACGAAAACGGCAACCATCCGGTCACCCAGTTCGATAAAAACGACGTCGAGTACGCCGGGCTGGTGAAGTTCGACTTCCTTGGGCTGCGAACGCTGACCATCATCGACTGGGCGCTGAAGATGATCAACCCGCGCCGTGAGAAGCAGGGTCTGCCGCCGATCAATATCGCTGCCACCCCGCTGGATGATAAAAAAAGCTTCGATATGCTGCAGCGCGCGCAAACCACGGCGGTGTTCCAGCTTGAATCGCGCGGTATGAAAGATCTGATCAAACGCCTGAAGCCGGACTGCTTCGAAGATATGATCGCGCTGGTGGCGCTGTTCCGGCCTGGCCCGCTGCAGTCGGGCATGGTGGATAACTTTATCGACCGTAAGCACGGCCGCGAGGCGATCTCCTATCCCGATATTCAGTGGCAGCATGAAAGCTTAAAGCCGGTGCTTGAGCCGACCTACGGCATCATCCTCTATCAGGAACAGGTGATGCAGATCGCCCAAGTGCTCTCCGGCTACACCCTAGGCGGCGCGGATATGCTGCGTCGCGCCATGGGTAAAAAGAAACCGGAAGAGATGGCCAAGCAGCGCTCGGTGTTTAAAGAGGGCGCGGAACGCATGGGCATCGACGGCGAACTGTCGATGAAGATCTTCGACTTGGTGGAAAAGTTCGCCGGTTACGGTTTCAACAAGTCGCACTCCGCCGCCTATGCGCTGGTCTCCTATCAGACACTGTGGCTGAAGGCGCACTATCCGGCAGAATTTATGGCGGCGGTAATGACCGCCGATATGGACAACACCGATAAGGTAGTCGGCTTGGTGGATGAGTGCTGGCGCATGGGCCTGAAGGTGCTGCCGCCCGATATCAACTCCGGCCTCTATCAGTTTCACGTCAACGACGACAATGAGATCGTCTACGGCATCGGCGCGATTAAGGGCGTCGGCGAAGGTCCGATCGAGGCGATCCTTGAGGCGCGCAACCAGGGCGGCTATTTCCGCGAACTGTTCGATCTCTGCGCGCGCACCGACACCAAAAAGATCAACCGCCGCGTGATGGAGAAGCTGATCATGTCCGGCGCCTTCGATCGCCTCGGTCCGCATCGCGCGGCGCTGATGAGTTCGCTCGGCGACGCGCTGAAAGCGGCGGATCAGCACGCTAAAGCGGAGGCGATTGGTCAGGCCGACATGTTCGGAGTGCTGGCTGAAGAGCCGGAGCAGGTGGAGAAATCCTACGCCAGTGTCACACCGTGGCCAGAGCAGGTGCAGCTGGACGGTGAGCGCGAAACGCTCGGCCTCTATCTCACCGGCCATCCGATCAATCAGTATCTGAAAGAGATCGAGCGTTATGTAGGCGGCATGCGCCTGAAGGACATACATCCTACCGAGAGTGGTAAAATCACCGTCGCCGCCGGTCTGGTAGTGGCGGCTCGCGTAATGGTGACCAAGCGCTGCAACCGAATTGGTATCTGTACTTTGGACGACCGTTCCGGCCGTCTGGAGGTGATATTATTTACCGATGCGTTAGATAAATACCAGCAGCTGCTGCAGAAAGACCGTATCTTGATCGTCAGCGGACAGGTCAGCTTTGATGATTTTAGCGGTGGCCTTAAAATGACCGCCCGCGAAGTCATGGATATTGACGAAGCGCGCGAAAAATATGCGTGTGGACTTGCTATCTCGCTGATGGACAGGCAAATTGATGACCAGCTATTAAACCGGCTCCGCCAGTCTCTTGAGCCCCATCGCTCAGGGACAATTCCGGTGAATCTCTATTACCAGAGAACCGACGCGCGAGCAAAGCTACGCTTTGGTGCAGCGTGGCGTATTTCGCCCAGCGATCGCCTGCTCAACGAGTTGCGCTCGTTGATAGGATCGGAGCAGGTTGAATTGGAGTTTGACTAAAACAGGAACATTAATGAGTCTTAATTACCTGGATTTTGAACAACCAATCGTCGAACTTGAAGCGAAAATTGATTCGCTCACGTCGATTCGTTGTCAGGATGATAAACACATTAATCTGGACGAAGAAGTGCAGCATCTGCGCGAAAAAAGCGTCGAGCTGACCCGCAAAATCTTCGCCGATTTAGGCGCATGGCAGGTTGCGCAGCTGGCGCGTCATCCGCTACGTCCTTATACGCTGGACTATCTTCGCAACGCTTTTGACGATTTTGACGAGCTGGCCGGCGACCGCGCCTACGCCGACGACAAAGCGATCGTCGGCGGCATCGCTCGTCTCGACGGTCGCCCGGTGATGGTCATCGGTCATCAAAAAGGTCGTGAAACCAAAGAGAAAATCCGCCGCAACTTCGGCATGCCTGCGCCGGAAGGCTACCGGAAAGCGCTGCGTCTGATGGAGATGGCCGAGCGCTTTAAGATGCCACTGATCACCTTTATCGACACGCCGGGCGCCTATCCGGGCGTTGGCGCGGAAGAGCGCGGCCAGTCTGAAGCGATCGCACGCAACCTGCGTGAAATGTCCGACCTGAAAATCCCGGTCATATGCACTGTGATTGGCGAAGGCGGCTCAGGCGGCGCGCTGGCGATTGGCATCGGCGACAAAGTGAATATGCTGCAGTACAGCACCTACTCGGTGATCTCGCCGGAAGGCTGCGCCTCGATTCTGTGGAAAAACGCGGATAAAGCCCCGCTGGCGGCAGAAGCGATGGGCATAACGGCCAACCGCCTGAAAGAGCTGAAGCTGATCGACATCATCATCCCGGAACCGCTGGGCGGCGCACATCGTCAGCCGGTAGATATGGCGCTGGCGCTGAAAAAACAATTGCTGGCGGATCTCGCCGATCTCGATACCCTAAACACTGAAGAGCTGCTCCATCGTCGCTATCAGCGTCTGATGAGCTACGGCTACGCGTAATCGCGCAACAGCTTAAAAAAAGCGGACTCCGGTCCGCTTTTTTTATGCCTGCGCGTTGCCGCTCAACCACAGAGAGGAGCATTCAGACAGCAGTCGACTGCTATCCTTCGCTATGCTTAGCAGTGCACATTAAAAGGGAGGTGCGCATTGAATATTCTGGCGATTATGGGCTCACACGGCGTTTTCTATAAAGACGAACCGCTGCACGAGCTGGAAACGGCGCTGACACAGCATGGCTTTCACCCGGTTTACCCCAAAAATATCGACGACCTGCTAAAGCTGATAGAGCACAACCCGCGCGTCTGCGGCGTCATCTTTGACTGGGACACGCACAACAGTCTGGCGCTGTGCGCCGACATTAACCAGCTCAACGAATATCTGCCGCTCTATGCCTTCATCAACATCCACTCGCAGATGGATGTCAGCATCAATGAGATGCGCATGGCGCTGCACTTCTTTGAATATGCACTTAACGCCGCGGATGATATCGCGCTGCATATCCGCCAGTACACCGACGACTATATTGATCACATTACGCCGCCGCTGACCAAAGCGCTATTTACCTACGTGAAAGAGGGGAAATACACCTTCTGCACGCCGGGACACATGGGCGGCACCGCTTTTCAAAAAAGCCCGGTCGGCACGCTTTTTTACGATTTTTTCGGCGCGAACACCCTGAAGGCGGATATTTCCATTTCCGTCACGGAGCTGGGGTCGCTGCTCGACCACACCGGCCCGCATCTGGAAGCGGAGGAGTATGTGGCGCGCACCTTCGGCGCCGAGCAGAGCTATATGGTGACTAACGGCACCTCGACCTCGAATAAAATCATCGGTATGTACGCCGTGCCAGCGGGGAACACGGTGTTGATCGACCGCAACTGCCATAAGTCGCTGACCCATCTGCTGTTGATGAGCGATATCGTGCCGATCTGGCTGACGCCGACGCGCAACGCGCTAGGCATTCTCGGCGGCATCCCGAAGCGGGAGTTTACCCGCGCCAGCATCGAGCAGAAGGTGGCGGCGACCGCGCGCGCCAGCTGGCCGGTGCACGCGGTGATCACCAACTCCACCTACGACGGCTTGCTCTACAACACGCAGTACATTAAGCAGACGCTGGATGTGCCATCGATCCATTTCGATTCCGCTTGGGTGCCTTATACCAACTTCCATCCTATCTATGCCGGAAAAAGCGGCATGAGCGGCGAGCGCACGCCTGGTAAGATAATCTATGAAACCCAGTCGACCCATAAGCTGCTGGCGGCCTTCTCGCAGGCTTCGCTAATCCATATTAAAGGCGACTACGACGAGCAGACCTTTAATGAAGCCTACATGATGCATACCACTACCTCGCCCAACTATGCGATTGTGTCGTCGATTGAAACCGCGGCGGCGATGCTGCGCGGCAATCCCGGCAAGCGGCTGATCAACCGCTCCGTCGAGCGCGCTCTGCACTTCCGCCGCGAGATCCAGAGGCTGCGCGAGGAGTCCGACAGCTGGTTCTTCGATATCTGGCAGCCGGAGCACGTCGACGAGGCGGAGTGCTGGCCGATCCAGCCGGGCGAAGAGGTATGGCACGGCTTTACCCAGGCAGACGCCGATCATATGTATCTCGATCCGATCAAGGTCACGATCCTGACGCCGGGCATGAGCGAGCTGGGCGAGATGGCGGACGAAGGGATCCCGGCGGCGCTGGTGGCAAAATTCCTCGACGAGCGCGGCATCGTGGTGGAGAAAACCGGGCCGTACAATCTGCTATTTCTGTTCAGCATCGGCATCGACAAGACGCGGGCGATGAGCGTGCTGCGTGGCCTGACCGAGTTCAAGCGCGCCTACGATCTCAACCTGCGGGTAAAGAACATGCTGCCGGATCTGTATGCTGAAGATCCCGACTTCTACCGCAATATGCGCATCCAGATGCTGGCGCAGGGGATTCACCAGCTGATCCGCCAGCACGATCTGCCGCGCCTGATGCTGAAGGCGTTCGACGTGCTGCCGGAGATGAAGATGACGCCGCATCAGGCGTTTCAGCAGCAGGTGCAGGGCAAGGTGGAAACCGTGGATCTCAACCAGCTAGTCGGCCGCGTCTCCGCCAATATGATCCTGCCTTATCCGCCAGGGGTACCACTGGTGATGCCAGGCGAGATGATCACCGAAGAAAGCCGCGCGGTACTCGACTTCCTGCTGATGCTCTGTACCATCGGACGTCACTATCCGGGCTTTGAGACCGATATTCACGGCGCGACGCTGACGGAAGAGGGCAACTATCGCGTTCGCGTACTGAAATAAGAGAAAAGGCAGCGGCTTCAGACAATTGCTCATTGCAAGCCGCCGCTGTACGCTTCAGGGTAAGCAAAAAACCGTCACGGAGTCGTTATGCTGCAGTTATCTTCTGTCCACTACATCGCTATCATCGTCACCGATTATGCGCGCAGTTAAGGCCTTTTACTGCGACGTGCTCGGCTTTAGCCTGATGAGCGAGGTTTACCGCGAAGCGCGCGATTCGTAGAAAGACAACTTGGCGCTGAACGGCCAGTACACCATCGAGCTGTTCTCCTTTCCTTCGCCTCCGGCGCGCGTCAGCCAGCCTGAAGCCTACGGCCTGCGCCATCTCGCCTTTACCGTGCTGAACGTCGCAGAGGCGGTGGCAACGCTGGCGGAAAAAGGGGTGGTGTGCGAGTCGATCCGCATCGACGATCTGACCGGCAAGCAGTGCACTTTCTTTGCCGATCCAGATGGTTTGCCGCTGGAGCTTTGTCAGGTGTAGAATAGCGCGCGCAGGGGCCGCATCCGGCGGCCCTGATTCTGGAACGCGTCATGTCTTTGTCTCATCTCGCCTCGCTATTACCCGCCGATGCCGCGCTAGTGGTGGCGTTCAGCGGCGGCCTTGATTCCACCGTATTGCTGTTTCAGCTGCTGCACTGGCAGCAGACGCACCCGCAAACGCGCCTGCGCGCGCTGCATGTTCATCATGGATTAAGCCCCAACGCCGACCGCTGGGCGGTGCACTGCATGGCGGTGTGCGCCGACTGGCAACTGCGCTGCGAGGTGCTGCGCGTGCAGGTCGAGCCGTGTGAGCAGAGTGTCGAGGGCGCGGCGCGCGCGGCGCGCTATCAGGCGCTGACGGCGGCGATGCAGCCGAATGAATGGTTGTTGACGGCGCAGCACCTTGACGACCAGTGCGAGACGCTACTGCTAGCGCTGAAGCGCGGCAGCGGGCCCGCCGGACTGGCGGCCATGCCGGTGCGCCATGAGCGCTATGGCCGTATGCTGCTGCGTCCGCTGCTTGGCCAGACGCGCCAGCAACTGGAAGCCTATGCGCAGCAGCATCAGTTGAGCTGGATCGAAGATGAAAGTAACCAAGACGCGCGCTATGACCGCAATTTTCTGCGCCAGCGCCTGCTGCCTCAACTGCAGGAGCGCTGGCCGCGCTTCGCCGAAGCGTGCGCGCGCAGCGCGGCACTGTGCGGCGAGCAGGAGCAACTGCTGGACGAACTGCTGACGGAACAGCTGGACGCGCTGACGCAAGCGGATGGTGGCCTGCGCTTTCCGCTGCTGTTAGAAATGAGCGAGACGCGCGCCAACGCGCTGTTGCGGCGCTGGATCGCGCGGCAGGGCGCGTCGATGATCTCGCGCGCCGCGCTGCTGCGTCTGCGCCAAGAGGTGCTGCTGAGCCGTGAGGACGCGCAGCCGCGCTTACGCTTCGGCAAGGCGGAGGCGCGGCGCTATCGCGATTGCCTCTACTGGCTGCCGCTGCGCGCTTCGCTGAAAGCGCAGCAGATTCCGTGGCGCGATCGGCGCGAACCGCTGGTGCTGCCGCAGCGGCTCGGCGTGCTGATGGCGCACAGCGCGCCGTCGGCGCTGCGGCAGCCCGACGCGGACGAGCAGATTAGCGTGCGTTTCCGTGCGCAGGGCTATTTTCATCTGAGCGGTCGCGCCGGCGGACGCGAGATAAAAAAAGTGTGGCAGGAGCTGGCGATCCCGCCGTGGCAGCGCGAACGTATTCCGCTGGTCTATTACAATCAGACGCTTGTCTGCGCGCCCAGCCTGTTCATTACCCGGCAGGGTGCCGCCGTTGACGAGAACGGCTGGCAGGTGATCTGGCAAAAATAACAATAATGCTGGAGAGCGAAATGAAGAGAGTACTGGCCATTTTGTTGCTGGCGGCAGCGCTGGCCGATGGCGATATCAACGCGGGCGCGCAGAAGGCCGCTAAGAAAGACAAGCGCAGCGGCGGACAGGCGGAAGTGATGAAAGCGTTTGTGTCGGGATTAAGCGACGGCGATATAGCGGATTTGTCAGCTTACTATGGATCGCTGAAGCCGTAAACGGGGAAGGGGGCAGGAAACATCCCGCCCGAAGTGTTGTCGTTACTCTTCGCTGACGACAACAGTGCCCAGCTGGATGGCTGAAGCTAGCGATATGATCGAGGCGGAGCTCACGCGTTTCACCAGAGAGGTCGATCGTCAGATATTCCGCATTTTTGCGGAAAACCATGTCGACAGCTTTCGCTTTCAGCACATCGCCGTTTTTCATAATCAGCTCAAACGTCCAACTTCTAGTGCAGGCGAGTTCTAGGTTGTCATAGTCATCGCAGTTGATGAGTCTGTGGACTTCATTCGTCAACATAGTTGCTCACCAGTAAGTTTGCAACGGCATAGGCTGCCTGTTCTTTAACAGAAAGTTTAGCGCAGAATTAACGGCAATATCATCGAGTGCCTGTAAAACGCAGCCGATCGCGTCGGGCACATATCCCGGTTCGCCGCTGCCGATTTCGGCATACTTCCGACGAACCAATTCACAATATTTTTGTACGTTCACCTCCTTAGCAGAGCAAGAATACTCTAGTTAACTAGAGGACTATATCACAGGTATTTCCAAGATTTCAGCTACAGCAAAGCAGGATCGCATCGTTGAAAGCGGCTAAAGTGACAGAATACGCTGGCTAAGCAGCATGAAAAACAAGCACAAAAGGTTAAGTCGATGAACAGGTTAAATAGGGCGACACCGTTTCAGGTAACAAATGATTAGGTTTTCACGCAAGGTCGAGCTGCTGGAGAGCGGAGACGAGCTGAGCGCCATTCGCGCCTAAGGCGCAGGCAGCCAGCACGTTAATAAAACCAGCACCACCCCATTCATCTGCGTTTCGATATCGCGACGTTGTCGCTGCCGTCGTCTCACAAGCAGCACATGCTGGTGGCAAAGCACCATCTGATCACGCCGCAAGGCATGGTGATCATTAAAGCGCAGGAGTATCGGAGCTAGGAGATGAACCGCGAAGCGGCGGTGCAACAGTTGTTCAATTTGATTTAGGAGCTGACTCGCGTCGAGAAAACCCGTCGCACCACGCGGCCGACGCGTGGTCGAAAGAGCAACGGCTGGAGGGAAAAGCGCGATGCAAATCGATGAAATCGCTACGTGGAAAAGTGCTATAAAAAAATGCCCCCCAAGGAGAGGGCGCGCAGGACATTACTTATTGAGGTTGAGGGATTTCAGCAGGAAGTCGACGATGTCGCCTTGCTTAATCATCTCTTTCTCGCCGGCGCGGCGCGCCTTGTACTCGATCTCTTCGTTATCGAGATTGCGGTCGCCGATAACTATAGTGTGCGGCACGCCAATCAGCTCCATATCGGTGAACATCACGCCTGGACGCTCTTTACGATCGTCGAGGATCACTTCGACGCCTTTAGCGCGCAGGGTGGTGTAAAGCTCTTCCGCCAGCTCTTTCACGCGGAAAGATTTGTACATGTTCATCGGCAGGATTGCGACCTCGAACGGCGCTAGCGCCGCAGGCCAGATGATGCCGCGATCGTCATGGTTCTGTTCAATCGCCGCCGCCACCACGCGCGTGATGCCGATGCCGTAGCAGCCCATGGTCATCACTTGGTTGCAGCCATCTTTGCCCTGAACCGCCGCTTTCATCGCTTCAGCGTATTTGGTGCCGAGCTGGAAAATATGGCCGACTTCAATACCGCGTTTGATCTGCAGCGTGCCTTTGCCATTCGGGTTCGGATCGCCTTCCACCACGTTGCGGATATCGGCAACGACCGCCTGCGGCAGATCGCGTTCCCAATTAATACCGAAATAGTGTTTGCCGTCGATGTTAGCGCCCGCGCTGAAATCGCTCATCTTGTCAACACTGCGATCGGCGATCACAAGCATCGGTAAGCCTACCGGTCCCAGCGAGCCTAGACCAGCGCCTACTTTAGCGCGAATCTCTTCCTCGGTGGCGAACACCAGCGGCGAGGCGACGATATCGAGCTTCTCCGCCTTGATTTCGTTCAGCTCATGATCACCGCGCACCAGCAGCGCGACCAGCGTATGGCCGCTCTCTTCGCTGGCTTTGACTATCAGGGTTTTAACGGTTTTCTCAATCGGCAGCTGGAATTGCTCGACCAGATCGGCGATGGTTTTAGCGTTCGGCGTGTCGATCTGCGCCAGCGCTTGGGTTGGCTGCGGGCGGTCGCCGGCCAGCGCCACTGCTTCGGCCATTTCGATATTGGCGGCGTAGTCTGATTCAGTCGAGAAGATCAGGTCATCTTCGCCGCTCTGCGCCAGCACCTGGAATTCGTGCGACGCGCTGCCGCCGATAGAGCCGGTATCCGCCTGTACCACGCGGAAGTCGAGGCCCATGCGGCTAAAGCTGTTGCTGTAGGCGTGATACATCGCGTCGTAGGTTTCCTGCAGCGATTCCTGCGTGGTGTGGAAGGAGTAGGCGTCCTTCATGATGAACTCGCGCGAGCGCATTACGCCAAAGCGCGGGCGCACTTCATCACGGAATTTAGTCTGGATCTGATAGAGGTTCAGCGGCAGCTGCTTGTAGGAGCTAAGCTCATTGCGGATCAGATCGGTAATGACTTCTTCATGCGTCGGGCCGAGCACGAAAGGGCGTTCGTGGCGATCGGTGATGCGCAGTAGTTCCGGGCCGTATTGTTCCCAACGACCGCTCTCTTGCCACAGATCGGCGGGCTGCACCACTGGCATGGAGATCTCAATCGCGCCCGCGTTGTTCATCTCTTCGCGCACGATATTTTCGACTTTTTTCAGCACGCGCAAACCGGTCGGCAGCCAGGTATAAAGACCTGAAGCCAGTTTGCGGATCATCCCGGCGCGCAGCATCAGCTGATGGCTGATTACTTCTGCATCGGAGGGCGTCTCCTTCAGAGTGAAGAGCAAGTATTGAGTAGTACGCATTGGTTAAGATTCCAGTTGAACGGAAAGTCACTGACAGAAATAAGTTGGCGGCTAGTGTACCAGCGAGATCACTGGCCCAAAAGCGCGTTTTCGCATGCGTCGATGGTGATGACCTTAGTGCCTGTTTCATCCACGCGCCAGCGCACACATTAAAATCGAGCAGCCAGACGACATATTCTCGCGTCTGCGAGTCGTCTTTACAGTAAGCAGGACGCGGGTTCTGCACCAGCACGTTGCGAATAAAAAGCGCCAGATGGGGATAGTGCGGCGGCGGCTGTTCAGCCTGCGGCAAGAAACGCACCGGCATATCGGCGGCGAGCGCTTCCTGAGCGAAACCGGCCCGCGCCTGCGGCAGCGCTTCGGCGAAGGGAAGATAGGGGTTTGATATCGACCACCGGCGTGCTGTCCACTAAATCCAGACTGCCGAGCTTCAGCATCACCTGATTCTTTTCGCAGCGAATGTCTTTCAGCTCGACTAGCGATATGCCAATAGGGTTCGGGCGAAAGGTCGAGTGCGTCGTGAACACGCTCATGCGCGCATTGCTGCCTAGGCGCGGCGGCCGCCCTCATGGTCTGGTGAAACACGAACAAAATCCACAGATGACTAAAGCTTTCCAGCCTGTGCACCGCTTGCGGCTGGTTATAAGGCGCCGTCAGATGTATTTCGCCTTGGCCGTCCGGCACTAGGTCAGACTAACGCGGAACGGCGAATTTCTCTCTCCACGGCAAATGGATCACTTCGATCTGCTCGAAGGCGAACGCGCTCATTGATTCACTTTCAGCGCCAAGCCCTGACAGATCGTCTATCGTCTGGCGATAGCAGCCCGGCGTGCTGTTGACGATTTCACACATTTCACACTTGTGCAGAAGAACGGTGTTGGCTTTCAGGTAAGAAGCCTTAACCTAGAGACGCTTACGCGCGGTGGCGATATTGGGCGGTGAATCCTGCGGCTGCTCTGCAACCGTCACCGGCTACTTCGCCCAGATCGCGGAACGGCTTGCTGATTAGATCGGCGGCGTCGGTGTAGACTTTTACCGACGCGAGACGCGACGTCGGCTTACGCGCCGGCTCGCGGGATGGCTACGAATGAACGGGTGCACTTGCTTATGAGGTGATATTCGTGAACGCACCCGGTCAGCATCAATGCCAACAAGCAGAGCAGTAATAAACACATGGCAACGCCCTCAAGGTTGTAAAAAGTCGTGTTTTGTAAAAAGTCGTGTTATTGAAACAAGGACTAGGTGAAATAACAAGTCGCGCCAGATGAGACCAAAAGAAAGGGCGGCTGAACGCCGCCCTAGTTGAAAAGGTCAGGAAAGGGATTACCAGCTTTTCACTGCGCCGCCGTTAAAGATCTGGATCTTTGGCTTTCTGATCGCATCCCGCCAGCGCAATCGCGCCAATCAATGCACCCACAGCGGCAATCTTTTTAAATGTAAAAGTCATATCTCTATTCTATATAGGAACGCAATGATATTGCTGACTTATTTATGGAACACACTACGTACGATGCGGTCGCCATAGAAATGAATTAATACACCAGAACGACCAGTAACACGAGAACCGTGTTCATTACCGTCGCGTTATAGCCGATATGGCCGTACTGATAGCCAATCTGTCCCAGTCCACCCACGCCGACGGCGCCGCTCATGGCGGAGTAGCCGACTAGGGTAATTAGCGTGATGGTCGCGGCGTTCACTAGGCCCGGCAGCGCTTCCGGCAGCAGGACCTTGCGCACGATCTACAGCGGCGTGGCACCCATGGCGCGTGACGCTTCGATCAGTCCGGCCGGCAGCTCAAGCAGCGTATTCTCCACCATACGCGGGCGCCTAACTGTTAGCGGCACGATAGCCGCCTGCAGACCGATAGAGGTGCCGACGATGGCGCGGGTAAAAGGGATCATCCACACCAGCAGAATCATAAAGGGGGTAGAACGGAAAATATTTATCAGCGCGGAGAGAACGCGATAGAGCGTTCTATTTTCGCGAATCTGTCCCGGACGAGTGATATAAAGCAACCTGCCGAACGGCAGGTCCAGCACAAAGCCAAAGAAGTCGGAGACAAAGATCATAATCAGCGTTTCCCAGACGCCGCGCGCTAGTAAAGCCATCATCGCCTCAGATATAACTGAGCACCTCTACTTTTACATGATTTTCCTAGAGCCACGCGATAGCGGCTTTAGAGTAGCTATCAGCGCCGTCCATTTCTGCCAGCAGAATGCCGAACTTCACGCTGCCGGTGTAATCCATCTGCGCGCTGATAATGTTGTTATTCACCTTGAAACGGTGCGCGGCTTCAGAAAGCAGCGGCGCGTCAACGGATTTGCCGGTGAATTCAAGATGTAGCAGCGGCACGCGCTCGGTGTCGGGTTACGGCGACAGATGCTACTGGTAATCTTACGGGATATCGATGTGCAGCGTCAACTAGATAAACTGCTGCGCCAGCGGCGTTTTCGGATGGGAAAAGACTTCGCTAACACTGTTTTTCTCAATCAGTTCACCTTGGATGATCACCGCGACCTAGTCGCAAATACGCTTCACCACGTCCATCTCATCGTTAATCAGCAGAATGGTGAGGCCGAGACGACGGTTAATATCTTTCAACAGCTCAAGGATAGAGCAGGCGATAGCGCAGAGCTGTTTCTGTCTGCCGGAGAGGTTAGCGGGCCAAGCGTCATGCTGGTCGGCTAGGCCGGCTTAGCCGACCAGCCCTAGTAATTCGGTCACGCGTTTCTTGTAGCGCGACAGGCTGCCCAGCTCTAGCGCCACGTTGCCGAAAACGGTGCGCGAATTCATTAAGTTGAAGTGCCGGAAAATCATGCCGATTTGACGGCGCGCCTAGTCAGCTAACGCTCGCTCAAGGCAGTTAAGTCATGACCGTCGACCAGCACGCGTCCTGAGGTAGTGCGCTCCAGCAGATTAATGCAGCGGATAGGCATGCTCTTACCTGCGCCGGACGGACCAATCACGCCATAAATCTGTCCCGCAGGCACGTACATGCTAATGTCGGAGAGCACCTGAATAGTACGTGAACTCTGCCAGAACACTTTGGTAATATTTACGAGTTTAACAATTTAGGTTATTTATTATCTTCTTATGCTATCCGTAGTGTGGAACCCTTCGCGCCGAACCACAGTGCGAAAGCTGAGTGGATGGTAAGGCATCCAGACGTCTAAATCAAAGTCATCTAAACGGCCATTCTCTCTCTTATTGCAATCATGCAATGTAGGGGGCAATTTTAGTCACATCTTTAGTAGCAGGAGTTTCTCAGTGGCGAATAAAGTCCCGGCTGTTTTTCTTGACCGTGATGGCACCTTGAATATCGATCACGGCTATGTCCAAGAAATCGACAACTTCCAGTTTATCGACGGCGCTATTGAGGCGCTGCAGACGTTGAAGAAGATGGGATTCACGCTGGTGTTGATCACCAATCAGTCCGGCATTGCCCGTGGCATGTTCACCGAAGATCAGTTTATGCAGCTGACCGAGTGGATGGACTGGTCGCTGGCCGACCGCGATGTCGATCTCGACGGCATCTATTTCTGTCCGCATCTGTCGGACGCGCCGGTGGAAGCCTACCGTCAGCAGTGCGACTGTCGTAAGCCTCAGCCCGGCATGCTGCTCTTGGCGCAGAAGCATCTCAATATCGATATGGCGGCTTCCTATATGGTTGGCGATAAAACAAAGGATATGCTGGCGGGTGCGGCAGCAGGCGTAGGGACTAAAGTCTTGGTGCGCAGCGGCAAAACAGTGACGGCAGAAGGGGAAACCGCCGCTGATTGGGTGCTTGATAGTCTCGCCAGCCTGCCTGAGGCGATCAAAAAGCGCTAAAAATGTGCGTTTTGCGCATAAATCAGACAAACGACACAAAACTTTAAAGAAGGCTC
>BBOA01000001.1 GCA_001485295.1 Type-B symbiont of Plautia stali | reverse complement strand
AAAACCCTATAATAGACAGGTGCAACGCGTATGGAAGAATTGGGCAATAACGTGCGAAAAAAAACTTATGCAATGCGATATGTTTCGGGACAGCCGGTCGAACAGATCTTTCCGCCGGGCGCTATGCTACATCTCAGCCAGGCGCGCCTGCCTAGTGCGCCGCTGACGCCCGATGCGCATCTGAAAGTTCTGGTATGGAATATCTTCAAACAGCAGCGTGCTGACTGGATGTCCGTGCTACAGGGTTTCGGCAAAGATGCGCATTTGGTGCTTTTGCAAGAAGCACAAACTACGCCGGAACTAGTGCGGTTCGCCACTAGCAAATATCTTGCCGCCGATCAGGTGCCCGCCTTTGTGCTGCCGCAGCATCCCTCAGGTGTGATGACGCTGGCTTCAGCCCATCCGGTCTATTGTTGTCCGTTACGCGAACGAGAGCCGCTGCTGCGTCTGGCTAAATCCGCGCTAGTCACCGCCTATTTGCTGCCGACCGGCGAGATGCTCATGGTCGTTAATGTTCATGCAGTCAATTTCAGTCTGGGCATCGATGTCTACAGCAAGCAGCTGGGACCGATAGGCGAGCAGATTGTGCATCATAAAGGTCCGGTCATGATGGCAGGCGATTTCAATGCTTGGAACCGTCAGCGCATCCATGTGCTCTATCACTTCGCGCGCGAAATGGCGCTGAAAGAGGTGCAGTTCACCGACGATCATCGCCGTAAGGCGTTTGGTCGCCCACTCGACTTTGTCTTCTATCGCGACATCAACGTCAGCAAGGCTTCAGTGCTAGTGACGCGCGCGTCTGACCATAATCCCCTGCTGGTCGAATTTAACGCCGCGCGCTGATGTCAGCGGGTCAGCAGAGCGATAGCACGCACCGGTGATGCTGAGCATTTCTCAATGCGCAGCGGCAGCGCGATAAAAGTTAAGCAGGGCGGCAAACGCGCCACGCGCCAGATTGGCTTAGTTTTCAAATCACGTTATCGCTTCCCAGTACCTGCTGATGTTACCGGATTCGTAGCGACAGCGCATCCGTACCCAATACCGTTAACCCCCTTAAGGCCGCGCCTTCAGCAGAAGGCCTAGACCAGTCCGACAGAAAAGCGGTCTGGTCTGGACGACGCGCTTATTCTGCATCCCAGCCCGTATGGAAGATGACGATATCGTCTGAGCCAATAGCTTCATGCTCGCTTTCCCAGCAGCGAATCTCCGCCGAAGGTTGCCGCGGGTGTAACGTGATACATGTCAATCAGCACGCCACGGCCAGTTAGTTGGCGCACATCCACCTGCTCGATTGTCTTGCCATCTAGGATAAAGTGGGAAGGGGAGTCGACATGGATTCCGCAGTGATCCCCCATGACCAGCTGGCAGTTATAGCAGTTATAGTTGCTATCTTCGTCCGCATAGCTTTATACGGTCCAGTGCGAGTGGAGAGATCGAGGCCGACCTCGTACGTCAGCTATAGCGTCAGGAAATTTGCTGGGGAGTTTGCACCCTTCGGCATTTTTTGCCATAGAAGTATTTCATGGTCAATAAATTGATTGCCGTCACTTGCTTTAAAGCAGTAGCCGTTGAGAGAGAGAAAGAGAAGGGGAGCGGACAGAAATGAAAAAAGGCCAATATTTGTTGGCCTTTTCGACGCATCAGGTATCGGGCGATACGCTATTATTCACAATACGCTATTATTCACAAAGAGCGTTAACTTGTCACCAGGCTGAATATCTTTGGCGCTGCTCAGGACCGTATTCCATCGCATTACGTCTTTTATACCAACGCTGTGGCGGCGTGCAATGCTGGCAAGAGAATCACCTTTACGCACGCGATAGGTGATGCTGTTGCTATTATCAGCTAGGCTGTCGCCGACGGTCAACTTCTGACCGGGACGAATGCTGGCGCCCTGCAGCTTGTTCTGCTGTTTTAACGTGGCTATGTTAATGCCCAGTTTGCTGGCGATGCCTGAAAGCGTATCGACGCGTCGTACTTTATAGCTGCTGCTCGACGTGCTGTTTTTTGCCAGCTTCATGGGCTGGACCGCTGCGATGTCGCCGGAAGCGAGCGAGTTGCGCAGCTGCGGCGCATGGGACTTAGGCACTAAAATGTACTGTGGTCCGTTTGGCGCGGTGGCCCCTTTTTTATAGCCGGTATTGAAGCCCTTAAGCTTTCTGAGCGACATTCCTGCCATTTCGGCAGCCTGCGTCAGCTGCATCTGCTGACCGACTTCGACACGCGCCAAGGCGCGGCTTTCGTCAGTGGTCGACAGTTTAATACCGTAACGCTTGTTGTTCTTGAGCAGCTCGCCTAAAGCCAACATTTTCGGTACATAGACCGTGGTTTCGCGCGGCAGCGACAGATTCCAGAAGTCGGTCGGCTTTCCGTGCGCCTTGTTCTGTTTAATCGCTTTCAGTACACGCCCTTCACCGCTGTTATAGGCCGCGACGGTTAGTAACCAGTCGCCGTCAAACATCTTGTTCAGGCGTTGCATCATATCCAGTGCAACTTTAGTCGAGGCCACCACATCGCGGCGTCCGTCGTACCACTGGTTCTCTTTCAAACCATAATTTTTGCCCGTTGTCGCAACGATCTGCCAGATGCCGGCGGCATTGGCGGATGAGGTTGCATAGGGGTCAAAAGCGCTCTCCACTATGGGTAGTAGTACTAGTTCCATCGGCATTTTACGTTTATGTACCTGCTCGACTATCCAATACATGTACGGCTCTGCCCGTAATGTTACATCGTGGAGATAGCTCTTATTTTTTAAGTACTTTTGTTTCTGTTCTCGGATCCGGCTGTTTTCCGGGATCCCCATCTTCAACTGGTCACTAATGAAACTCCAGAGATCGATATCTTCTGCGAGGCTAGTTCCATCTTTCTGCCATCGTGGCAACAACATTCGATCATCGTACTTTTCATTTTTACCTTGACCAGCTGAAGACAGACTCTGGGCATGCTGTTCGGGGATACTGGTATCATTCTGTGATGCCTGACATCCTATCAGCAAGACCGAGGCGAGTAATATCGCTTTAGCCTTCATGTATGTGTCAATAGTTCGCTTAAAAGATGAGCAATTATATATGAACCCCTGTCACAACACAACTCGGAAGATCAAAATTGGTCTTTCTTCTCACGTAACAGGGCAAAAGGTTGCCATACGTGCTCAGCTGTTAAATTTATGTTTAATGCCGTTTGTAAATCAGGATCTTGCGTACGAAGAAATAAATTTATTTGCCGTTCATGCGCCGGTTTTTTGGGCAAACTAATACCATTTTTGGCGCGTAAGTCCTTAATTTTCTGATATTCGGCCATAGTTTTCGGGTCATGAGGTAGAATAGCCGCAGCAAACTTCAGGTTAGATAAAGTGTACTCATGCACGTAGCGGACTAGCGTATCGACGGGGAGCTTGATCAAACTTTTGAAAAGATTCATACATCTGCTCCGCCGTGCCCTCAATTCGCGTAGACCTTCTCCAGCACCGGTTGCGCTTCGCCGGGATGGACAATCAGGCAAGTTGCCCGCCTCGTCGTTCAGCGTCCAGATGTAGTTATCCTGCAGTGCAGGAATGCTGATAAGATTCATAATTACCTCTCGCAGGCCGTTAGATTAGAAAGGAAGATAGTAAAGCATGAAGCCCGCTAAAACTCGCCAGATTCTGACCGCGCCGCACTCTTGGCGCGATATACCGTGGGGAGACTATTTTCGCGACGCTCTGACTCAGCAACTCCAGCCTTATCTTGGAAAGCTATATGGCTTTCATATGCTTAAGATTGGCAACCTTAGTGCAGAAATCAACACCGAGCACTGTGCTATTTCACATCAGGTAAACGTCGGCAGCGAAGGGGAGCTGCTGCAGGTGCTGGCGCAGGCGACGCAGCTGCCGTTTGAGTCAAAGTCGATCGACGCCTGCCTGCTGGCGCATACGCTCGCCTGGAGTCAGGATCCGCATTGGGTGCTGCGCGAAGTGGATCGCGTGCTGATTGACGACGGCTGGATGATCATCAGCGGCTTCAATCCCTTTTCGCTGCTGGGCATTAGCAAAATCGTGTCCGGCATCCAGCGCAAAGCGCCGTGGAGCGGCCGTATGTTTAGCCAGATGCGCCTGCTGGACTGGCTGAACCTGCTCAATTACGAGGTGATGTTTCGCACCTGCTTTCAGGTGGTGCCTTGGCATCGGCAGGGCGGCAAGGTCATCAGCGCGCATCTGCCGGCGCTGGGCTGTTTGAATATCGTCGTGGCGCGCAAACGCACCTTCCCGCTGACGCCGACCAAAGCGAAAAAGGCGCTGAGCAAGGCTCAGCTGCGTCCGGCGGTCAACGCTACGCGGCAGTTCCGCGCGACGAAAGATAAGGACGCGATCTAATAGCCGATATCTTCTGACTGCGGATGCGACGCCGCGCTGCGCGCCAGCTCGTCGCAGCGCTCGTTTCCCGGGTGGCCGGCGTGGCCTTTGACCCACTCCCACTGGAGCTCATGCCCCGCTAGCGCGCTGTCGAGGCGCTGCCAGAGATCGACGTTTTTCACCAGCTTTTTATCCACGGTTTTCCAGCCGCGTTTTTTCCAGTTATGGATCCAGCTGGTAATGCCCTGACGCACATACTGGCTATCGGTGCTCAGCACCACATGGCACGGCTCTTTCAGCGCTTCCAGCGCCACGATCGCCGCCATCAGCTCCATGCGATTGTTGGTGGTGAGTCGATAACCGGCGCTGAACAGCTTTTCGTGCTGGCCGTAGCGTAGGATCGCGCCGTAGCCGCCAGGACCGGGATTGCCGAGGCAGGATCCGTCGGTGAATATTTTTACCTGCTTACACATCTCTGGTAGACTCCCTTCTTCTGATAAAAACGCCAAGTCTGACATAAAACGAATCCTATGAGCACTGCGAATAACCGCCAGATCGTTCTCGATACTGAAACCACTGGCATGAACATGATCGGTGTACATTATGAAGGTCACCGCATTATTGAAATCGGCGCGGTCGAGGTGGTAAATCGACGCCTGACCGGCAATAACTTCCATATGTATCTGCGGCCCGATCGGCTGGTGGATCCGGAAGCGTTCGGCCTGCACGGTATCGCGGATGAGTTTCTGGCCGACAAACCGACCTTCGCCGACATTGCGGATGAGTTCCTCGACTATATTCGTGGCGCTGAATTGGTGATCCACAACGCCTCGTTCGATATCGGCTTTATGGACTATGAATTTTCCATGCTGAAGCGCGGCATTGAAAAGGTGGAAACCTTCTGCTGCATTACCGACAGCCTAGCGATAGCGCGCAAAATGTTCCCAGGCAAGCGCAACAGCTTGGACGCGCTCTGCTCGCGCTACGAGATCGACAACAGTAAGCGTACGCTGCATGGCGCTCTGCTTGATGCGGAAATTCTTGCGGAAGTCTTCCTGACAATGACCGGTGGTCAGACGTCGCTGGCGTTTTCGCTAGAAGAAGAGCGCTCGCAGCAGAACGAAGGCGAAATCATCCAGCGCATCGCGCGTCCCGTTTCCGCGCTGCGCGTGGTGGCGGCATCGGAGGAAGAGGTGATGGCACATGAGTCGCGCCTCGATTTGGTGATGAAAAAGGGCGGCAGCTGCCTGTGGCGCGGCTGACAGGCGGGTTTCGTCGGTTAAATCAGCTTAAACGTAAAAAAAAACGTAAAAAAAACAGCAAACGCGCTGCGCAGCGATAAAAAGCGTTGACGGGGTAGCAGCAGCTCATTAATGAATCCGCCTTTTGCTGTTTCCGCCCTTATTTTTCCTGCATCGCCACGCCGCCGGCGAAGGTACGCGCCGCGCTCTTCTCGCGCTCATGGCGCGCCAGATAGCGGTAGCATCCGCCGCCCAGCGCCACGCCGATAAACCAACTAAAATTAGCGACCTCGTGCAGCGAGGGGATAAAGCTGATCAACAAGCCGATAGCGACCGACGGCAGCAGCGCGGCGATCGCTTTCGGGTTAAAGCCGCCGCGATACCAGTAGCGTCCTTGCGGCGTGTCATCGAACAGATCGTCGACAAACACGCGGCTGCGCTTAATCAGATAGAAATCCGCCAGCAGGATGCCGAACAGCGGCCCGATAAAGGCACTCAGCACGTCCAGCGTATAGTGAATCAGCTCCGGCGACTGAAACAGGTTCCAAGGCGTTAGCAGCACCGAGCCGACGGCGGCGATCATCCCGCCGGTGCGGAAGCTGATTTTCTGCGGCGAACAGTTGGAGAAATCGAAGGCGGGCGAGACGAAGTTGGCCACGATATTAATGCCGATAGTGGCGGTGATCATGGTCAACAGCCCAATCGCGACCGCCAGATCGTTGCCGACCATGCTCACCGTCTCAATCGGATCGGTGATCATTTTGCCGAACAGCGACTGGGTGCCGGAGACGATCACCACCGTTACGATCGAAAAGAGCAAAAAGTTAAATGGCAAACCCCAGCGGTTGCCGCGGCGAATTTCGCCCATGCTTTTGCCGTAGCGCGAGAAGTCGCCGAAGTTAAGCAGCGGGCCGGAGAAATAGGAGACCACTAGCGTGATGGCGGTGATCATCTGCCAGCCCTGTTCCCCCGCCGTCAGCGACTTGCTTGCTAGGGTAAACGAGATGCCGTCGAAACCGGTCTTGTATACAATCCAGCCCGCCAGTGCCACCATCACCACATAGATGGCGGGGCCCGCCACGTCGAGAAAGCGCCTAATGGCGCTCATGCCGTGCCAGAACACCATCGCCTGCAGCATCCACATCACCCCGAAGCAGCACCAGCCGAGCAGCGAGAGTCCCAGCCAGCTGGCATGGGTCATCGACGCCAGCGATGGAAAGAATTTCAGCAGTACCAGCATCAGCGCGTTCGCCGGCAGATAGGTCTGTATGCCATACCAGGCGAAGGCGATCAGACCGCGGATCACCGCCGGAATATTAGCGCCGAAAACGCCGAATGCTTGGCGGCAGATGACCGCATAGGGCACGCCCGCCATCTGGCTCGGCTTCGCCACCAGATTAGCGCAGATCTGCACGATGAAAATTCCCGCCAGCAGGCAAATCAGCACCTGCCAGCTTGCTAAACCTAGGGTAAAAAAGCTGGCCGCTACCAAGTAGCCGCCTATGCTGTGCACATCCGACATCCAGAAAGAGAAGATATTGTACCAGCTCCAGTTTTGCTGGCGCGTCGGCGCCAGATCCTCATTGGTCAGCCGTGCGCTATAGCGCGCCTCTGCTGACGCAGAAGGACTGTTAGATTGGTTTGGCATGAAATCTGCTCCTTATAATGACTTTAAGGGGGCAAAGCTACTGCAGGATCTAGGCCAGAATATAAATCTTGTATACAAAATTTTGCATTCACGTATACGATATGTGGATGGAACGACCTGAGGGAGCCGGAGATGAGGAGTGAAAAAGGCCACAGTGCGGCCGCCGATGCTGGAGATTAAAGACGAGCTTATCTATCAGGCGCTGATGAACGCTATTGTGGAGCACTAGCTGCCGCCGGGCAGCAACTGCCGGAAGAGGCGCTGGCAGAAGTATTCGGCGTCAGCCACACCGGCATTCGCAAAGTGCTGCTGCGCCTCGCCGCAGTGCAGGTGGTGAGGCTGTTGCCCAGGCGCGGTGCACAGGTGACTAAGCACTGCGTGGACAAAGCGCGCGATATCTTTTGTACCCGCGCGCTGATCGAGTGCGCGAATTTACCAGCCGTTTTGGCGCATCTGTAGCCGCCGCATCTAGTGGGACTCACGCAGTGTAGTGTATCGCGTAGGAGCAGCAGGCGCATGAAGATCGCGACGGCGCCGCGGCCATTCGCCTCTCTGCCGCCTTCCATATTGAACTGCAGGCGATAGCGTGCAACTAGGTGCTGACCGAGCTGGTGACGCACCTGACGCAGCGCTCTTCGCTGGTGAGCGCCGCTCGGGGTGCGCCTTGGCAGTAGGGCTGCTGCTGCGACGATCACGACCGGCTGGTGGCCCAGCTGCGCGCAGGCGATCTACACGCGCTGACCCAAGCGCTGCAGCACCACTTCGATCATATCGTCTTCAGCCTGCACTTTGAGCACAGAGGCGAAACGCTGCCCGATTTTTCCGGTTATTTGCCTATCATAAAGAGGTAACATCATGAGCCTAATCCAGGTAATCAACCCCAATACCAGCTTGGCGATGACGAAAACCATCGCCGCCGCGGCGCGCGCGGCGGCGGCGCCAAGCACCGACATTATCGTAGTCTCGCCGTCGCAAGGCGTGCCTTCAATCGAAGGTCACTTTGACGAGGCTATCGCGGCGATTGGCGTGCTGGAGCAGGTTAAATGCGGCAGTGAGCAGGGCGTTAGCGGCCACGTCATCGCTTGCTTCGGCGATCCTGGCCTGCTGGCGGCACGTGAACTGGCGACCGGGCCGGTCATCGGCATCGCCGAAGCGGCGATGCATACAGCGACGCTGGTGGCGACGCGCTTTTCTATTGTCACCACGCTGCCGCGCACGCTGATTATCGCGCGCCATCTGCTACTGCAGTACGGTTTTACCCACCACTGCGCCGCGCTGCACGACATCGACCTGCCGGTGCTAGCGCTGGAGGATGGCTGCGGTTCAGCGCAGGAAAAGGTGCGCCAGCAGTGCCTGCAGGCGAAGCAGCAGGATGGCAGCGGCGCGATTGTACTGGGCTGCGGAGGCATGGCGCCGCTAGCGCGCGAACTGACACAGGAGCTGGGCATGCCAGTAATCGACGGCGTCAGCGCGGCGGTGAAGATGGTCGAGGCGTTGGTAGCGCTTGGCTTCGGCACCAGCAAGCATGGCGATCTTGCCCGACCGATCGCTAAACCCCTCTCAGGGGCGTTTCAGCATCTAAACTAACGGAACCTTGCCCTAATGTTACAGGAATGTCTCAATGGATAGTGCAGAGAAGAAAGAGTACAGCTTCAACAAAAACTATCCGCGCGATCTGATCGGCTACGGTGCGACGCCGCCGTACGCCGCTTGGCCCAACAAGGCGCGGGTAGCGGTGCAGTTCGTGCTGAACTATGAAGAGGGCGCGGAGAACAACGTGCTACACGGTGACGCCGGCTCCGAACAGTTCCTTTCCGATATTATCGGCGCGGCAAGCTATCCCGATCGTCATATGTCGATGGATTCGCTCTATGAATATGGCTCGCGCGCCGGGTTCTGGCGTATTCACCGCGAGTTTCAGAAGCGCGGCCTGCCGCTGACGGTATTTGGCGTAGCGATGGCGCTGGCGCGTCATCCTGAGATTGTCGAGGCGATCAAACAGGCTGACTACGACGTGGTAAGCCACGGCTGGCGCTGGATCCACTATCAGGCGGTGGACGCCAAAACCGAGCGCCAGCATATGCAGCAGGCGGTCGACGTGCTCACCGACCTGTTCGGCAAAGCGCCGACCGGCTGGTACACCGGTCGCGACAGCCCGAACACGCGGCGACTGGTGGTGGAGCAGGGCGGCTTTAGCTACGACAGCGACTACTACGGCGACGATCTACCGTTCTGGATACAGGTGACCTGTCAGGACGGCACAGTGAAGCCGCATCTGATTATCCCCTACACGCTGGAGTGCAACGATATGCGCTTCGCCACACTGCAAGGCTTTAATACCGCCGAGCAGTTCCTCACTTACCTGCGCGACACTTTCGACGTGCTTTATGAAGAGGGTGAAACCCAGCCTAAGATGATGTCGGTGGGTATGCACTGCCGTTTGCTGGGTCGACCGGGGAAATTCAAAGCCCTGCAGAACTTCCTTGATCATATCCAGCAGCATAGCGACGTCTGGATCTGTACGCGCCAGCAGATTGCCAATCACTGGGCAGCCACCCATCCTGCGCCGCAACCCTGATAGCCTAACGCGCGGCTGCCGCAGCTGCAGCTCGTCGATGAAAACTGTAAGCGGTTATTTAGCAGAAAAATTAATGCATCTCCTTAACCGTTAGCCATTCGTGCGCGGCGCAATGCCGCTTCTGGCATGTTCTTTTAACAATGTTTAAATGAAATAAAAATATTTGCGCAACAAAATTAATTAACCTGCGTGAAATTTCGCGCCGCTTAGCGGACTGTTACATCTTACCTGCCGCCGGGTTGTAAGTTTGCGCTTATAGATAGTGCGTAGAGCTTTTTAACCTCGGAACAAGGAACCGCTTTTATGAGCAAACTCTCCAGAAGGAATTTTATGGCCTTTGCAGCTGGCAGCACGGTGGCGCTGGCGGCAGGTCAGGTACACGCCCACGATGCTATCGCTTTCTGGCCCGCTGGCACGCCGCGTGATCCCGGCCCGCACGATGCGGCACGTGAGGCGCAAAACCCCGATATTGTCGATCCGCCCGCCACCGACAGCGGCACGCTGCCCAACCTGCGCTTCTCTTTCAGCGACGCGCACGTGCGCAAGGGCAGCGGCGGCTGGACGCGTCAGGTGACACAGCGCGAACTGGGCATCTCCACCACCATTGCTGGCGTCAATATGCGCCTCAACGCAGGTGGCATCCGCGAACTGCACTGGCATAAAGAGGGCGAGTGGGCCTATATGATCTTCGGCAACGCGCGCGTTACCGCTTTTGACAGCGACGGCGGCTGGTTTGTCGATGATATCGGCGTTGGCGATCTCTGGTACTTCCCGCCGGGCATTCCGCACTCGATTCAGGGACTGGGGCCGGACGGCTGCGAGTTTCTGCTTGCCTTTGACGACGGCGGCTTTGACGAAGACAGCACTTTTTTGCTGTCGGACTGGTTCAAACATATTCCGCCAGAAATTCTGGCGAAAAACTTCAGTGTGCCGGTCTCAACCTTTGCAAAATTGCCTTCGCCGGACGACGAGTATATTTTCGCCGGCAAGGTGCCGGGCAGCTTGGCATCGGACACCATCAAGGGTGCGCCGAAGTCGAAAAAGGTTTTTACCCATCATATGCTGGCGCAGGCGCCCATCAACGCGCCGGGCGGTACGGTGCGCATTACTGACTCTTCAAATTTCCCGGTGTCGAAAACCATTGCGGCTGCGCTAGTGGAGATTGCGCCGGGTGGGATGCGCGAACTGCACTGGCATCCTAATAACCACGAGTGGCAATACTATCTGGAAGGCGAGGGGCGCATGGGCGTCTTCGCCTCGTCGGGCCAGGCGAGAACCTTCGACTACCGGGCGGGCGACGTTGGCTATGTGCCTTTCGCCATGGGACACTATATCGAGAACACCAGCAAGGGGCCGCTACGCTTTCTAGAGTTGTTCAAGAGCGATTACTACGCTGATATTTCCCTGAATAAGTGGCTCGCCAGCACGCCGCGCGAGCTGGTGGCGCAGCACCTACAGCTCGACGATACGTTCCTTGCGGCGCTGTCGCTGAAAAAGAACCCGGTCGTTAACTAGCCTGATGGGCTGGCGTATCGCCAGCCCTGCGTATTGTTCCGATTGTTCCGAATCGTAAAAATCCGGCAAAACCTGTGCCTGTGGTTATTACCGTTAAATCAATCAGCAACAACCGCCGCTTCCATAATTTTTTCTGATGACTGAGCGTCGTGAATCTGCCTAGCGCTGCTGGCGATCCTCTTCAACAATCTCGCGGCCGGCACTATCTGTATCCGCTGGCGGTGCCGATTACCCGCGACAATCTGCATCAGGCGCTGGAAAGCGGCCAGCTGCTGGATATTGACCAAGCTGAAGGTGGTATAACGCTATTGCGCAGCGTGCGTGCCAGCCCGACAGCGGCGAAAGGCGCGGATCTGCTCGATGCTGTAGAGGTTCTCGCCTGCGCCGAGGTGCACGGTGCGTTCATCGTGCCAGAAGAGTGCGTCCAACGTATCGATATTATTGCTCACTAGCGCCTGCCCATAGCGGTAAAAGGCCATGACGTGCGGCAGATTAATCTCTTCACTGTTCATTCTGTTTATCCATACAGGTAATACCATGCTGCTCTAGCGCAAAGGCAACGCGCAGCGCAGCGGCTTCGTTAAAGGGAGCAGCGATCAGCTGTAGCCCAATCGGCAGACCGCTTTTCGTCACCAGCGGCACGCTGCATACCGGCAGGCCGAGGAAGGAGATCGGTTGCGTCAACATGCCCATACTGGCGCGTGACGGCAGATCCGTGCCGTTGATATTAATAGTTTGCTGACCGATAAGCGGCGCGACGCAGGGCGTAGCGGGGGCGATCAGCACATCAAACTGTTCAAAAAGCGGCAGCACCTGCTGCTGGAAATGGCGGCGGAAGCGCTGTGCCTGCACATACCAAGCGGCGGGCAGCATCGCGCCCGCCAGCAGCCGCTCGCGCGAGGTGGGTTCGAACCGCTCCGGTGCGGCGCGCAGCGCGGGCAGATAGTGATTACCGCCCTCGCAGGCGGTCAGTATAAAGGCCGCCGAGCGCGCCAGCTCCGCTTCTGGTAGCCTCACCTCATCATGGATATCCATCGCTCGGGTGGCCCGCGCCAGCGCGTCGCGTACGTCGTCGTCGCACCAGGTGGAGAAAAAGCCGCCCAGCAGCGCGCAGCGCTGGCCACTCTCTTCCAGCCCCACCTGCGCTGGATCGGCGGGGCGGTTTGCCTGAAACGCGTCCTGCTGGTCGCGACCCTGCAGCATGTCATACACCAGCGCCAGATCTTCGACGCGGCGCGCGAAAGGACCGATATGATCTAGGCTGGCGACAAAAGGATGGCTGCCGCTACGCGACAGCCGGCCAAAGGTCGGCTTCAGGCCGAAGATGCCGCACAGCGACGCGGGCACGCGAATCGATCCGTTGGTGTCGGTGCCCAGCGAGAAGTGCGCCAGCCCGGCCGCGACCGCAGCCGCGGAGCCGCCTGACGAGCCGCCGGCGACGCGCGTCAGATCGTGCGGGTTGCGCGTAGCGCCGAAGTGGCTATTCTCGGTGGTGAATCCATAGGCATAGGCGTCCATATTCAGCATGCCGGAGAGCAGCGCGCCGGCGCGGCTCAGGCGACTGACCGCCCAGGCGTCCTGCGTCGCCGCCGGGCGATCCTGAAACAGGGCGGCGCCCGCCAGCGTGGTGTGTTCCGCCACGTCGAACAGGTTTTTCACCGCGTAGGGAACGCCCGCCAGCGGCGGCAGATCCTCGCCGTGTCGCCGCTGCGCGTCAATGGCGTCAGCCTCGCGCAGCATACGTTCGGCGGTGATCTCGGTCCAGGCGTTAAGCGTCCGCTGTCGTTCAATGTCCTGCAGGGTCTGCTGCGCCACCTCACGCGCGCTGAGATCGCCGCGCTGAATCGCCTGCTGCAGCGCCTGGATAGAAAATTCGCTGAGGTTCATGGATGAAACACTCCCGCCACTTCCAGCCGATCGTCGAGAGGGAAGGCCATCAGCGGCGCTGCCAGCGCGGCGATACGCTCTAGCTGAATAACCAGCTCGACGCGGCGCGCCTCATCCAGCTCTAGCACCAGCAGCTGCTCCATTTGCGCCAGATAGCGCGCCCAGTCTGTTGTCTGCTCCACTTTTTTCTCCTGTCAGAAACCGCTCGCGCTACCGTTACTGCGCGGATCGCATGCGCCTTCCAGCATGCCGTTATTATGGCGAACGATAGCGCCGGCGTGTCCTACAGCTTCGCTGAAGTCAGGCAGCAGCTCGACGTCGTGCCCTAGCTGACGCAGCTTTGCGACGGTTTCCGGCGCAAAGCGCCCTTCTAGCTTGAGCGAGTCGGAAGCGTTGCCCCAAGTGCGTCCCAGCAGCCAGCGCGGTGCGCTGACCGCCTGCTGCAGCGGCATACCCTGAATCACATGGCGGGTAAAGATCGCAGCTTGGGTTTGCGGCTGGCCGTCGCCGCCCATCGCGCCGTAGACTATGGTACGGCCATCTTTCAGGCGCGCGGCGGCGGGATTTAGAGTATGGAACGGCTGTTTGCCTGGTGCTAGCGCTAGCAGGTGATCCGCGTCGAGGCTGAAGGCCGCGCCGCGATTCTGCCAGGTAATACCGGTGCCGGGGATCACCACACCGCTGCCGAACTCGTGGTAGATACTTTGGATAAAGGAGACGGCGAGACCGCTGCTGTCCATCACGCCCATCCATACCGTGTCGCTGGGGCCGCGCCCGGTTCCCCAAGGCGCGGCCTGCGTCTCGCTCACTTGGCTTGCCAGCATGGCGAAGTGATCTTGGGTTAGCAGCGACTGCGCCTCGCAGCGCATATCACGCGGATCGGTAAGATGGGCGTCACGCAGCGCAAAGGCTCTTTTCGTCGCCTCTACGATGCGGTGCACCGTCTGCGCCTCGTCAGCCTGCGCCATCGCCAGATGGTCGGTCATGCCGAGGATTACCAGCGACACCAGACCCTGCGTCGGCGGCGAGATATTCCACAGGTCGCCTTCGCTGTGCGCTACGTGCAGCGGCGTGCAGCGACGCGCGCGCTGCTGCTGCAGATCCGCCAACGTCACCGGCATGCCGAGCGCCGCCATTTCCCGCGCCAGATGACGCGCCAGCTCGCCGCGATAAAAGCTGTCGAGGCCCTGCTCGCTCAGCAGGCTAAGCGTCTGCGCCAGCGCCGGCTGGGTAAAGCGGCTGCCCGGACGCGGCGCGTCGCCATCCGGCAGAAAAGTGGTGGCGAAGCCCGGCTGATGCGCTAGCTCATGCTGTTTCTCGGCAGTGGCGGCCGCCTGCGAGGTGGTCACTGGAATACCGTCGGTGGCGTAGTGGATCGCGTCGCGCAGCAAGCGCGGCAGCGGCAGCGGGTCGCTGCTCAGCTCGCCGGAGAGTGTCAGTGCTTCCTGCCAGCCGCTAACCGTTCCGGCCACCGTCAGCGCGGCAGCTGGACCACGATGTGGGATCGCGTGTTCGCCGTGATAAAAATCTATATTCGCCAGCGAGCCTGCCGCGCCGCTGGCATCGATAGTGATCGGATCACCGTTGGGCGGCAGCACTAGCCAGAAACCGTCGCCGCCGAGACCGTTCATATGGGGATAGACCACGGCGATGGTAGCAGCGGCGGTGACCATCGCCTCAATAGCGTTGCCACCGTCGCGCAGCACCGCCAGCGCGCTTTCGCTCGCTAGGTGATGCGGCGCAACCGCCATGCCGAGCGGAGCCATATTACTCTGGATCATAATCACTCTTTTTATCGGATAGAGGAGCGAACTCTCAAGCAAGAGCCGTTCCAGTTTTTTGCTCTGGCGCAGTTCGGCGGTAACCTGGATCGAATTATGCAAGCTTCTGCTGAAACAAAAGTTACAGGAAGACGCATGAAACAGCTTGATGAACGACTCAGAAGCCACTACCCGCAGCTGTCGCCGCAGGAGCAGCGCATTGCAGATTTCGTTTTTGACCATTTCGACGATCTGCTCAGCTACAACAGCGCCGAGCTGGCAAGGCTCAGCGGCGTGTCGAAGGCCACTGTCAGCCGCTTATTTCGGCGGCTAGGCTACGACAAATACAAAGATATGCGCGACGAACTGCGCACCCTGCGTCAGAGCAACATGCCGCTGACTAACAAACGCGACGCGGTGCAGGGCAACACGCTGCAGGCGCGCCACTATAAGCAGGAGATGGCGAACCTAGCACAGTGGGTCAACACGCTCGACGCGCAACCGTTCGGCGAGGCAGTGCAGCAGATGAAGCAGGCGAAACGCATTTTCATCATCGGCATTCGCAATTCTTGGCCGCTGGCGCTGCACCTGCGGCAACTGCTGCTGCAGGCGCGCCCCGACGTAGTCATCCTGCCGCAGCCGGGCCAGACGCTGGCGGAAGAGGTGGTGGATATCACGCCTGAGGATATGGTGGTGGTGATGGTGTTTCGCCGCCGCACGCGCCTGATCCGTCCGCTGATGCAGCTGCTGCTGCAGCGCCAGATCCCGCTGCTGTCGCTGTGCGAGCCGCAGGCGCAGTCGGTGATCGGGCTAGCGCGCTGGCAGCTCTGCGCGCCACTCGACACCGTATCCGCCTTCGACAGCTACGCCTCGGCGATGAGCCTGATCAATCTGCTGGCTAACGCGCTACTGCATGAAATGCTTTCGGAGGGCTGTCAGCGCATTCATCAAATCGCCGATTTCTACCAGCAGCTGGATGAGCTGGAGTACCGCTAAAGAGCACCAAAATGGTGCTTTGCCTCATTATGATCTTTCGAACCCGCAGGCGCTAATGCGCTAAGCCGAGCGAAACTCGGCTTTTCACGAGCATGTTAACTACACATGCGGTTGGCACATTAGTTGCAAATCAAATAAAAAAGAATCTATTGTTTCAGGTTAACTTACCGGGGTGCATAATGAAAAAGACGTTAATGGCGGTCGCAGCGGCGGGGTTACTGATGGTTCAGACCGGCAGCGCGCTGGCGGATCAGCTACAGAATATCGAGAAGCGCGGCGTGCTGCGCGTGGCGGTATCGCAGGACTTTCCGCCGTTCGGATTGGTCGGCATCAATCTACAGCCGCAGGGCTACGATATCGACACAGCGAAATACTTCGCGAAACAGCTGCAACTTAAGTTGCAGCTGGTACCAGTTACCAGCGCCAACCGCGTGCCTTATCTGCAAACCGATAAGGTAGATCTGGTGATCTCCAGCATGGGTAAAAATCCGGAGCGCGAGAAAGTGATCAACTTCAGCCGCGCCTATGCACCGTTCTTCATCGGCGTCTTTGGCCCGAAAGGCGAGACGTTGAAGGACGCGTCGGCGCTTAGCGGCAAGAGCATTGGCGTCACGCGCGGCGCGGTGGAGGATATGGTGTGCTAATCAGCTTGGCGCTGAAAAAGGCGCAGGTGAAGCGCTACGAAGATAACAACCCACACTGTCGGCTTACCTCTCTGGTCAGGTACAGTACGTGGCGACCGGCAACCTGATGATCGGCCTGAAAAAAGAGGAGCCGGCGCTGAAGGCGAAGGTCGACGCGCTGATCGAGCAGGGCATCAAAGACGGCACGCTCAATAAGCTGTCGGAAGAGTGGCTCAAAGTGCCGCTGCCTGCCAGGCTTCGCGCATAAGGGCCGGTTATGCTCGAACAACTTAACTTTCCTGCGCTCTGGCCCTACTGGCCGGAGCTGCTCGCCGGGCTGGGGGTCACAATTCAGCTAACGGTGCTGGCCACCGTCGGCGGCGTCGGGCTGGGGATCCTCGGATCTGCGCTGCGCAGCGGCCAGGCGAGCTGGGCCAGCCGCCTCTGGGGGCTGTACGTTGAGATCATTCGCAACACCCCATTTGTAGTGCAGCTCTTTTTTATCATGTTCGGTCTGCCCAATCTGGGCCTAAAGCTGACGGCGGGCAAGGCGGTGCTGCTGGTGATGTTGATTAACCTCGGCGCCTACAGCACCGAGATTATCCGCGCCAACATTCAGGTGACGCCGAAAGGGCAGTGGGAGGCGTCGCTTTGCCTCAGCCTCAGATTCGGCCAGATACTGTGCTGGGTGATCGCACCGCAGGCGATCCGCATCGCCATCGCGCCGACGGTGGGTTTCGCCGTACAAGTAATCAAAGGCACCGCGCTCGCCTCGATTATCGGCTTCATCGAACTGACTAAAGCCGGTACCATTTTTGAACAACGTAACCTACCAGCCGTTTAAGGTGTTTGGCTTGGTCATGCTGTGCTACTTCCTGATGTGTTATCCGCTGTCCCGCTACAGCCAATATCTGTATCTGGAGAAAAAATTCCATGCCGCTCATCACCATTAATTAGGTGCAGAAGTACTACGGCGACAATCACGTGCTGAAAGGCGTCGATCTCGATATCGAGATGGGCGAAGTGATCTCCATTATCGGCCGCAGCGGTTCGGGCAAAAGCACGCTGCTGCACTGCATGAACAGGCTGGAAGGCTATCAGGAAGGGAGCATTAAGCTGGGCGGCATGACTATCACCGACCACGATTCTCAGGCACGCGACATCAGCCGATCGGTTAGCATGGTCTTCCAGAACTTCAATCTTTTTCCGCATATGACCGCGCTGGAGAACGTGCTCCTAGCGTCACGCCGCATGCTGAAGAAAGGCGAGGCGGAGTGGCGTGCGCTGGCGACGCAGATGCTGGAGGAAGGTTGGCCTCGACTACCACCCGGCGAACATCTCCGGCGGCCAGCAACAGCGCGTCGCCATCGCTCGCGCACTAACGATGAACCCGAAAGTGCTGCTGTGCGACGAGATCACCTCGGCGCTCGATCCCGAGCTAGTGGGCAAAGTGCTAAAAGTGCTGGAGCAGCTCGCCGTCGAAGGCATGACGCTGATCCTCGTCACCCATGAGATAAACTTCGCCCGCGATGTCGGCGATCGCGTGGTCTTTGTGCACTAGGGGCGCGTCTGGAAGCAGGGCAGTAGCAAAACCCTGTTCGCCACACCGCAGACGCCGGAGCTAAAGCAGTTCATTTCCTCGGTGCAACTCTTATTTCATAAGGAAATCAACATGGAAAACCGCTACCCGCAAATCAATCCGCCCCAGCGTCTACTGATGGGGCCAGGGCCTATCAACGCCGATCCGCGCGTGCTGCGCGCCATGTCGAGCCAGCTGATCGGCCAGTACGATCCGGCAATGACCCGCTATATGAATGAGGTGATGGCGCTCTATCGTAGCGTCTTTCGCACCGAAAACCGCTGGACGCTATTGATCGACGGCACCTCGCGCGCCGGGATCGAGGCACTCCTGCTGTCGGCGATCCGTACCGGCGATCGAGTGCTGGTGCCAGTATTCGGCCGCTTCGGCCATCTGCTATGCGAGATCGCCCGCCGCTGCCGCGCCGAGGTGCACACCATCGAGACGTCGTGGGGCGAGGTGTTTACGCCGGATCAGATCGAGGACGCAATTAAGCGCGTTAAGCCGCGCCTGCTGCTGACGGTGCAGGGCGACACCTCGACCACCATGCTGCAACCGCTGGCGGAGCTGGGCGCGATCTGCCAAAAGTATGGCGTGCTCTTCTACACCGACGCCACCGCGTCGCTCGGCGGCAACGCGCTGGAGACCGACGCTTGGGGGCTGGATGCGGTTTCGGCCGGGATGCAAAAATGCCTCGGCGGACCTTCCGGCACCTCGCCGATTACCTTAAGTCCGCAGATGGAAGAGGCGATTCGCCGCCGCAAATGCGTTGAAGAGGGGATCCGCACCGCCGCGCATCAGGACGGCGATGAAGAGATGATATACTCCAACTATTTCGATCTCGGCATGATCATGGATTATTGGGGGCCGGAGCGCCTCAACCACCACACCGAAGCGACCAGCGCGCTGTTCGGCGCGCGCGAGTGCGCGCGGCTCATCCTGCAGGAAGGACTGGACGAAGGCATCGCGCGTCACAAGCTGCACGGCGAAGCGCTGCTGAAGGGCATTCAGGGCATGGGGCTGGAAACCTTCGGCGACCTGAAGCATAAGATGAACAACGTGCTTGGCGTGGTGATCCCGCAGGGCGTCAACGGCGACCAAGTGCGCGCGCTGATGCTAGAAGATTTCGGCATCGAGATCGGCACCTCGTTCGGGCTGCTGCACGGCAAGATATGGCGCATCGGCACCATGGGTTACAACGCGCGTAAAGATTGCGTGATGACCACGCTGGCGGCGCTGGAGGCAGTGCTGACCCACGTTGGCTACCGCGCGACGCAGGGCGCGGCGATGCAGGGCGCGGCGATGCAGGCTGCTTGGGATCGCTACGGGAGTGACGCATGATAATGAACGCCGTTGAGGCGCAGCTCGCCGCCGAACGCGTGATGGCGCGCTGCGATGCGCTGGCGGCGATCAGCGAATCTCCCGATCAGCTGACGCGCGTCTATCTCTCGCCGCAGCATCTGCGCGCCAACGCGCAGGTCGGCGAGTGGATGGCGCAGGCCGGCATGCGCGTCTGGCAGGATGAGGTCGGCAATATCTGCGGCCGTTACGAAGGCACGAGCCACGGCGTGCCCGCGCTGCTGCTCGGCTCACACCTCGATACGGTGCGCAACGCCGGCCGCTACGACGGCATGCTCGGCGTGCTGACCGCCATTGAAATCGTGCAGTGGCTGCATCAGCAGCAGCGGCGTCTACCGCTGGCGGTCGAAATCATCGGCTTCGGCGACGAAGAGGGTACGCGCTTCGGCATTGCGCTTCTTGGCAGCCGCGGCATCGCCGGCAGCTGGCCGGAGAGCTGGGCCACCTACCCGGACGGCAACGGCATCACCGTCGCGCAGGCGATGGCGGATGTAGGACTGGACGCCGGGGCGATCCCGCGCGCTGCCCGAGACCTGAACGCCATCGTCGCCTATCTTGAACTGCATATCGAACAGGGGCCTTGCTTGGAGCAGGAGGGGCTGGCGCTGGGCGTGGTCACCGCCATCAACGGCGCGCGGCGTCTCAGCTGTCGCTTTACCGGCGAGGCGGGCCACGCAGGCACGGTACCGATGACCCACCGTAAAGACGCGCTGGCGGCGGCGGCGGAGTGGATGGTCTTTATCGAGGCGACGACCCGCGAGCAGGATTCGCAGCTGGTGGCCACGGTCGGCACGCTGAGCTGCGTGCCCGGCGCGGTCAATGTTATTCCCGACGAGGTCGCGCTGTCGCTTGACGTGCGCGGCCCGCAGGATCTACCGCTGGAGCGGCTGCTGTCGAGCCTGCTGACACAGGGCGAGGCAATCGCGCGGCGGCGCGGCCTGCGCTTCGAGGCAGAAGAGTATTATCGCATCAGCGCCACCGCCTGCGACAGCACGCTGCAGCAGGCGCTGAGCAGCGCCGTCGAGACGGTGCAGGGCTGCACGCTAGCGCTGCCGAGCGGCGCGGGCCATGACGCCACCGCTATTGCCGAGCGCTGGCCGGTTGGCATGCTGTTCTTACGCAACGAACACGGCATCAGCCATCATCCGGCGGAAGCGGTGATGACCGAGGATGTGTCGCTGGCGGTACGCGCTTACCTGCACGCTGTGTGCCAGCTGGCGCAGCGAGGCGCGCCATGAACTGAGCACCCCTCACCACCTATATTCTTGATACCGCACTGGGCAAACCAGCGGTCGGCATCGCTATCTCCCCTGATTAGAACAGCACGGAGGGCTGGCTGCCGGTTGCAGAATGCTACAGCGACGGGCGCGTCGCCGATTTGACGCCGGAGCCGCTGACCCTAGGCCACTATCGCCTGACGGTCAAGATCGGCGACTACTTTGCAGCGGACGGCCGCGACGCGCTGTACGTCTCCACGCCGGTATCCAGCACCCAGCCGCTGATCAGCGCCGCAGGCGTCACGTCAAACGCCGGGTTAAAGACGTCCGCATTCTCCAGCGCCCACAGTACGATGCCGAAGCTGTCCGCCACGCCGGTCGCTTCACTGGCGGCGTGCTGTTCAATAGGTATGTCGAGACCGCTAGCGCACTGGCGATCCAGCGTGGTGCTGCGCATCGCCGTCGCCGGGCTAAAACACCGCTTTTTCACCCATGCCGCGGCGCTGCTGCATGGGGATTTCACAGCGGCTCGATCTTCGTCGCCGATAACAGCCTGAAGGCGATCGACGCGGAGTTCGGCTATTTCGGCCCCATCGGCTTCGACGTTGGCACCGCGCTGGGCAACCTGTTGATTAACTACTATGGTCTGCCGGGCCTGCTGGCCCCGCGCGAGGCGGTAAACGCGCGGGAGCTGCGGCTCAAAGACGTGCGCGAAGTGTGGAATACCTTTGCTGCACGCTTCCTGGTGCTGGCGGAAGAGAAAACAGCGGACGTGGCGCTGGCGTATACAGGCTATGCGCAGGCTTTTTCTGCGCAAGGTGTGGACCGATGCCATTGGCTACTGCGGCACTGAGCTGATCCGCCGCACTGTCGGCATGTCGCACATCGCGGATATGGAAGCTGATTAAGGAGAGGCAATGCGCGCCGAGTGTATCCACAGCTGCATTACGCTGAGACGCACGCTGATTCTGGCGGCGGATCACGTAGAGGATGCCGAGGCGTCGATCGCGCGTATTCGGCAGGCGGGTTAAGGGTAAGTCAGGCCGCACGTCAGTTTAACGCGCGGGTGGCACGGCCCGAAGAGCAAAGCGTCCTACGGCAGGGACAAAAACGCCGGGAGCGTTTTTGAACAACGCAGCGCGTTGGCCCGTTGAAGGGCGCACCTCAGGGATGGATAATGGCGCGTAGACGACTCACTTCGGCGCGCGTCAGCACCTCGGCCTCGGCGGTGTCAATCCAGCCCACTTTCAGCGCCTGCTGCACCAGCGCATCCAGTCGGGTGAACGAGAAGTGCTGTTTCTGCTGTTTGCACAGGCGATCGTGGATCGCTTCCGCCGCCATCACCTCCTGCAAAGCATGCTCAAGCTGGCCCGCCGGATTATGCTGTCTCAGCGTCAGATACTGGCCGCTTCCTAGACACGTACGGGTCGCGGAAGGCAACTGTAGCAGCTTCGCCAGCTTATGATCCAGCCGGTCGCTCGGCGCTAGGCAAGTGCGTGCCGCCGGCGAAAATCATCATGCGCAGCACGCCCGCCGCCAGCCCATTGGGGAAGTTGCGCAGCAGATCCTCAATCGCCTGCTTCGCCTAATGCAGCGCATCCTGCACGCCCCAGTGCAGCGGCCTCGTGGCGCCTTTCGTCGTCGTAGCGCTTCAACGTAGCAGAGCTAGCTCAGCACGTCGCCGAGATAGGCTCGCATCGCTTCAGGCTGCCGCCTGGCACCGCCATTGACGTGTCGGACAGCAGCGCCAAGTTGACGCTCAGCAGGTTGAGATGCTGGTAGTAGCCTCGCGCGTCGGCGAGGCGCTGGTGCCTCCTGCCGTCAGGCCGAGCCACAGGCTGCGCACGGCGTTGCTGCCCACGTAGCCGATATGGCTGAACAGAGCGGCGTCAAAGGTGTTGAGATCCTGACTCGCCGCCGCTATCTCTTTTAGCACGAACGGATAACAGCAGATGGCGCCCTGCCCGAAGATAATCATGCTACGCGTCAGAATATTGGCGTCTTCTACTGTAATGGCGATCAGTGCACCCTGATAGGCGCGGGTGAGGAAGTTGCTGTTGCCGAGCATAATACCTCGGCCGCCGGCGATACCCATGGCGTCCATGATGGCGCGCTGGCCGCGATGGGTGCAGTGATACTTCATTCACAATCGCCGACAGCACCGCCGGTTTTCCTCCTGCATAATGCCGGTGGTGATCAGCGTCGCGGCAGCGTCCATTACGTAGGCGTTGCTGGCGATGCGCGTCAGCGGCTCCTGAATGCCCTCCATTTTGCCGATAGAGACTTTGAACTGACAGCGAATGTGCGCGTAGGCGCCGGTGGCCCAGCGCCACGCTTTTCAGGCTGCTGGTCGAGTTTGAGGGCAGGGTGACGCCGCGTCCTACCGACAACCGACAGGCATTCAACCAGCATCCGCCAGCCCTGACACGCTATCTGCGACCCGCTGATAATAAAGTCAATCGGAACGAAAATATATCCTTGCCGCTCGTCGGGCCGTTCTGAAACGGCACGTTTAGCGGGATTAGCGGGATTAGAGAGCTTACGGCGCCAGCGTGATATAGTGTTTATTTCAGGTCAGGCGCCCGCCCAGCACCTGCGTCGGAGCCGGCTTCCGGGCTGGTCAGCGCGAAATAGGAGATCTCTTCGCCGCACGCTAGGCGAAGCAGATAGTGATCTTTCTGCTCGTTGGTGCCATAATGCTGCAACAGCTCGCCCGGACCGAGCGAGGTAGGTACGCCGACGGTAATCGCCAGAATGCCGGAGACGCCTGCCAGTTTTTGCAGCACGCGCGCCTGCGCGTAGGCAGAAAACTCTAGGCCGCCGTACTCTTTCTTGATGATCATGGCGAAAAAGCGCTACTCTTTCAGATAGGCTCACAGCTCCAGCGGCAGATCCGCAATCTCATGGGTAATGGAAAAGTCGTTGGCCATGCGGCATGCCTCTTCCACTGGCCCGTCGAGAAACGCCTGCTCCTGCGGCCTCAGACGAGGCTGCGGATAGTTGTGCAGCTTCTGCCAGCCCGGTTTGCCGTGGAACAGATCGCCTTCCCACTAGGTGGGACCGGCGTCGATCGTTTCTTTTTCTATACGCGACATCGGCGGCATCACCTTTTGAAAGCGCTGCAGCATCGGCTTTGAAAACATCGCGCGACGTACTACAGAGGAGAGGTTAAGCGGCAGCAGGATAATCGCCAGCAGCAGCCAAGGCGTCCAGAGGTGCGTCCGCGCTCCAGCCGACGGGTCTCTACAGCAGCAGAATCGCGCTGCTCGCCGTCAGGGAAACGCGGTGATAGAACAGTGTGCTAATGAGCACCAGCGTTGTAAGGATCGACACAGCCGCCATAATCACGGCTACCGTAAGTAGTAAGATGTCTAGCCTATTATGTTAGAAATTTATGACAGCGGGCCAAAATTAGCAATTCGTTTACATCGCAATTACAACCTGATCCACAAAATCACCGTGCTAGCAACGCAGAAGAACCGGGCTTCGCGCGGCGCACACTTCGCGGCACTCCGCCATTCCGTTAAACTTGCAGAGTCACTCTTTTACTTACAAGGACATCCCTATGTACCAAGACATCATTCGCGGCGAGCTGAATGAAGCAGCGGATATGCTTAACAACTTCCTCGGCGATGAAGCCAATATTTACGCGATTCAGCGCGCGGCAGTGCTGCTGGCCGACAGCTTTAAAGCGGGCGGGAAAGTGCTCTCCTGCGGTAACGGCGGCTCGCACTGCGATGCGATGCATTTTGCAGAAGAGCTGACCGGCCGCTATCGCGAAAACCGTCCGGGCTATCCAGCCATTGCCATCTCCGACGTCAGCCATCTTTCCTGCGTCAGCAACGACTTCGGCTACGGCTACGTTTTCTCGCGCTATATAGAGGCAGTCGGTCGCCCGGGCGACGTGCTGCTAGGGCTGTCGACCTCAGGCAACTCGGTTAATATCATCAAGGCGATCGAAGCTGCGCGCGCTCAGGGCATTAAGGTAATCACGCTGACTGGCAAAGATGGCGGCAAGATGGCGGGCACGGCGGATATCGAAATTTGCGTGCCGCACTTCGGCTATGCCGATCGCATTCAGGAGATCCACATCAAAGTGATTCATATCCTGATACTGCTGATTGAAAAAGAGATGGTGAAGTAAAGGCGCCGGCCGCCGGATTAGCGGCTGGCGGCCTTTAAGGCGGTAGCTATGTGCTAATTGCTCGGGATGAGCGCTAACGTTCCAACCGATATCTGTTTCAGTTTTACCGGCCTGGTACAGCGCGGCGGCGAAACTGGCCTGCATAAAGATGGCTGGGGCATCACCTTTTATGAAGACCGGAGTTGCAGCACCTTTTAAAGATCCGCTGCCGAGCTATAACTCGCCCATCGTGCGGCTGGTGCAGGAGTATCCCATCAAGTCCCATTCGGTAGTGGTGCATATCCGTTAGGCGAATCGTGGGCCAGTGGGCCAGTTTCGCTGGAAAACACCCATCCTTTTACCCGCGAGCTATGGGGACGCAACTGGACCTACGTGTACAACGGACAACTGAGAAAGGCTATCACCAGCTGGAAACCGGCTATTTTCGCCCCGTAAGCGACATCGACAGCTAAAAAGCGTTCTGCTGGATCCTGCACAAGCTGGCAACGCGCTATCAGTGTACGCCTGCTAACTGGCCGGCTGTGTTTCGCTACGTGGCAGAGCTGGCGGGCGAGCTGCGGCAGAAAAGGGGTGTTTAATGTGCTGCTGTCGGACGGGCGCTATCTGATAGCTTTCTGCTTCATTAATCTCTGATGGATCACGTGCCGCGCGCCCTTCAGCAAAGCGCAGCTACTCGATCAGGACGCGGAGATCGATTTCCAGCAACACACCACCGCTAACGACATAGTAACGGTCATTGCGACGCAGCCGCTGACGGAAAATGAAACTTGGCACCGGACGTACTAGGCGAGTGGGCGTTATTCTGCCTTGGAGAGCGCCAGGAATGATTTAGACGCGGCTTCGGGATTGACGATAACCGGACTGCTGCTGTTCATCAAGTAGCTGCCGCTGGCGACGTTGACCGTCGGCGGCTGATGGTATTTCTCAAACCAAGCGTAGCCCGGCTGCAGCTCGCGCCAGAAGGTGGTGTAGGTAGAGTAGCCGTGGCGCTGCATATTGCTGTCCGTCATACGGAACGGATAGATTCCGATCTCCACCTGCGGCTGACCGTTGCGCAGCGCCGCGTTAACGTAGGTAAAGATCTCGTTCATATAGGAGTCGGTCATGGCGTAGCAGCCAACCGATTTGCAGTCGCCGTGGATCATCAGGTAGTTGCCGGTATAGGCGTGGTCGCGATCGTACTGGTTAGGGAAGCCGACGTTGATGGCGCGATAAAAGCGGCTGTCCGGCTTAAGCTGGTTCAGCCTAACGCTGTAGAAACCTTCCGGGCTTTTAAAATCCCCTTCGCGGCGTTTCGGGCCGAGGCCGCCGGAAAAATTACAGATACGGTAGCTATCGAGCAGGCGAAATTCGTTGCCGATTTTGCCGTAAAGCTTTAGCGTGCATTCTTCCTTAAAAATCTGAATATAAACTGGGGTACCGAGTAACTGTTTCTTTAATTCTTTGCTCACCGGCGCCGACATCTGCTGTGTCGGCTCGGGAGTCATTGCCATACTAAGGGCTGGTATCAAAATCATCGCAAACAGAAGTGCGATTTTGCCCATGCTGTGTGTACCTTAAGTGAGGAAGAACAGTGACGCGAAACGCGTCTCAGACTTGCATTTTATCAAAAAACTCCGCTACCGCAGTCTAACATTAGCATTGTTTGTTTTTTTATCAAGAACCCGCCGGGTAAATTCGCGCTTTCCTCAAGGTAAGACGGCCAGAAATTTGTAAACTTTAGTGGCGGCGAAGGAGATTGATTCGCAGCGCGTCTTTTGCGTCTATACATCTATATAGTATCATAAGGGCAAGCGAAAACCTGACGGCTAACCAGCGCGAAAATCATACATGTCGATGTGGACTGCTTCTATGCAGCGGCGGGGAAGCGCGACAATCCGGCGTTCGCGATATTCCCATCGCCATTGGCAGCAGTCGTGAACGACGCAGCTTGATCAGCACAGCCAACTACCCGGCGCGCAAATCCGACATGCGTAGCGCGATGGCGCTGAAGCTCTGTCCGCATCTTAAGCTGTTGCCGGGGCCGTTTCGGCGCTTAATAAGAAGCCTTGCAGCAGATCCGCGATATTTTCCTGCGCTATACCCCGTTAATCAAGCTGCTGTCGCTCGACGAAGCCTATCTGGACGTCACCGACAGTTCACACTGTCACGGCTCCACCACGCTGCTGCCCGCGACATTCGCGATACCATCCTGCGCGAAACCGGGCTGATCGCCTCGACTGGCATCGCGCCGATTAAGTTTCTCGCCAAAATCGCCGCCGACCTCAACAAGCCGAATGGGCAGTATGTGATTACGCCGCAGGAGATGACAGGCTTTTTACTGTCGCTGCCACCGGCGAAAATCCCCGTCGTCGGCAAAGTGGCGACGAAAAAGCTGGAGGAGATGGGGCTGCGCACTTGTGCCGACGTGCAGAAAGCAGACGTGGCGCAGCTGCTTAAGTGCTTCGGCAAGTTCGGCTGTGTGCTGTGGGAGCGCAGCCACCGCATCGACGAGCGCGGCGTGGTGGTGGAGCGCGAGCGAAAATTAGTCGGCGTCGAGCGCACGCTGGTGGAGGATAGTCACAGTTCGAAAGCCTGTCTGGAGATTATCGATTTTCTCTATGCGGAGCTGGAGCGGCGTCTGACCGAGGTGCCGCCCGATCGGCAAAGGGAGCAAACTCAAGTTCAACGATTTTCAGCTGGCAACGCAGAAGCATATCTGGCCGGAGCTGAATAAAGAGGATCTGATCGCGGTGGTGCGCAAAACCTAGGACGAGTGGCGCGCCGGACGCAGCTTGCGTCTATTAGGCTGCAAGCTGCTGGTACTGTAGTCAGAAAGCGCACCAGAACAAAGTCTTACAGACCGCAAAGCGTTGGAAAAGCAGATCGCTAGGCTAACAGACGACGTCTGCTTAAGGCGCTGGATAGGTATAGCGGCGGTGAATCGCCTCCAGCTCCTCCAGCACCTCGGGGTCCAGCATCAGGTTAGAGCTGTCGATATTGATCTTAAGCTGCTCCATCGTGGTGGCGCCCAGCAGGGTGCTCGAGACGAACGGCTGCTGACGCACATAGGCCAGCGCCATCTGCGACGGATCCAGCTGATGCTTCTGCGCCAGCGCCACATAGGCCGCGATTGCCTGCTGCGACTGCTCGCCGCTGTAGCGTGTAAAGCGGCTAAACAGCGTATTGCGCGCGCCGGCCGGTTTAGCGCCGTTAAGGTACTTGCCGCTTAGCGTGCCGAAAGCGAGGCTGGAGTAGGCCAGCAGTCCCACGCCTTCGTGCTGGCTAATCTCGGCCAGCCCCACTTCAAAGCTGCGGTTTAGCAGACTGTAGGGATTCTGAATGGTCACGATGCGCGGCAGCTCGTGCTTCTCCGCCAGCTGCAGATAGCGCATTACGCCCCAGGCCGTTTCGTTCGACACGCCGATATAGCGGATCTTGCCGGCGCGCACCTGTTCGGTCAGCGTCTCCAGCGTCTCCAGCAGCGTGACGGGATTAGTCTGCTCGCTGTACTGATAGCCCAGCTTGCCGAAGTAGTTGGTCTGACGCTGCGGCCAGTGCAGCTGATAGAGGTCGATATAGTCGGTATTGAGACGCTTTAGGCTGGCGTCCAGCGCCTCATGGATATTCTTGCGGTCCAGCGCCTGATGAGGGCGAATCGAGGCGTCGGCGCTGCGCACTGGGCCGGCGACTTTATTGGCGAGGATCACTTTGTCGCGGCTGCCGCGCTTCTTCAGCCAGCTGCCGATGTACTGTTCCGTTAACCCCTGGGTTTCCGGGTGCGGTGGCACCGGATACATCTCCGCGGTATCGATCAGGTTAATACCGCTGGTAATGGCGTAATCGAGCTGTTCATGCGCGTCGGCTTCACTGTTCTGTTTACCAAACGTCATGGTTCCCAGTCCTAGCTGGCTAACTTCCAGCGTGCTATGGGGGATACGGTGATAGTGCATAGCCGTCTTCCTTCATTGTTATAGAATGTAATAGTTTGTCCTGAGGGACTATAACGCGTGAATCAGCGGAGAAGGAAGTGAGGAAAGTCGGGGAAATCACCTGTCCACGCAAATCGCCGGGCAGGTGACCTGAAATGGTACTTAATGCTCAATAATGGTCGGCACTTCGTCGCCGTTGATCTGCACTTCACTTCATGACTGGACTTATCGGTGTATTTGACCAGACCGGTCTCTTTATCGATGGTCGGCTTGCCTTCCGTCATGATCATCTGTCCATTGTCTATCTTTTGTCGCCATTACGTAATCTGAACTGCAACCGCTCAGCGTTACGGCGGCAAAAATCAGCACTGCTACGCCTGCCAACTCTCTCATCGCGCTTATTCCTCTCACTCTTGTCAGCCAGTGGGCTGCGTCGCCTCTCAAAGGGCGTACAGCATCAACTGCAAAAAGTGTGGTAATAAATCGTTTTGGCGCTTTGCGTTATCGCATGAATCTGAAAATAAACGGGCGGCAATAGCCGCCCTTGACTTTTTTACGCCGTCTTTATTCTTACTACACATCAGATTTAAGCACTTAACCGCGATAGAGAAGAACATGGCAAAATAAATGTAACCTTTTGGCACATGCACCGCAAAGCTTTCGAGGATCAGGGTAAAACAAAACCCACCAGAATCAGAAACGACAGCACCAGCATTTTGATCGACAGGTGACGACCGACGAACTCACCGATAGCGCGCGCGGCGAACATCATCAGCACCGCAATCACCACCGACGCCATCATAACGAACAGATGATCGGAGAGGCCGACGGCGGCGATCACTGAGTCTAGGCTGAAGATAATATCCATAATATCCAGCATCATGGTCTGCACGATGGCGCCGAAAAAGGAGTACATGTTGGTCTTATGCTCTTCTTTTGCATCCTTCGATGGTTTCATGGATCTGTATGCTCTATTCCACATCAGGGACAGGTCGCCGCCCAGCAGGACCAGCTCGCGTCAAGAGAACGCGTGGTCGAACAGGGTAAACAGGGGATGGGTCAGACGCGCGACAGCAAGCCCAAACGAAAAGTAAACAGCGATTATACGCATTCAGTTCAAGGCGCTTACAGTAAAAAATGACGTGCCAGCAGCGGCGCGGTGAAACTTTTCTTCAGATAAAAGCCGCGCGGCAGCGTCATAATCGGTTCGCCATGTTCGCCGATACCTTCCGTCAACGCCCGGCTATTGGCGGCTTTAGGCCGGATCTGCAGCCAAGCGCCGTGGCGCGCGGTAATACGCTCCACTTGGCCTAGCACGATCATATCCATTAGCTCTTCCCAGTCTTGGCGCAACATTTGCTCCTCTTTTTCATCGGGACTCCACAGCAGCGGCGCGCCGATCCGACGCTGCGGGAGCGGGATCGCGCGGTCGCCCTCGACCGGGATCCAGAGCACGCGCGCCAGTTTGTGGCGCACATGGCTGGTTTCCCAGGTGACGCCGCTGTTGCCGGTGAGCGGCGCAACGCAAACGAAGGTGGTCTCTAGCGGTTTGCCCTGCGCGTCGATGGGAATGGTTTTAAGTTCGATGCCAAGATGCGCGAAATCTTGTTCCGCCTTGCTGCCCGCACTGGTGCCAAAGTGGCGTTCCAGCAGCATGCCGACCCAACCTTTATCGCGCCGAAGATCGGCTGGGATCGGAAGATCGGCCTGCTGCGCCAGTGTCGCCAGCGTCTGGCCCGCTAGCGTATGGGCGCGCGTCAGGAGGATCGCTTCATTTTCAGGCGGGGCGGGGAGCTGGGCCATGGTCACTACTCGTACGGTTAAAAAGTGAGCGATTTTTTCTCGCAGATCGTTGTCCACAGCGGCATTGCGAGAAAAGGAGAAGATAATAGCATGATTCATCATGCTTTTTTAGCCGCGCCTTTTTTTCATCCTTAGCAGAATGCGCGGGTTATCCCAGACTGTCGGCGACAATGAACAGGATCTTCGCCTGAGTTATCCACAGATGGGTAGGATAACCACGGCGCAGTAAGGTTACTGGTTCGATTTACAGCCTTAACTTTGCGCCTGATACTGCTTTTCTGGCCGTAGGCGATCAAGTTTACTCCATTGTCTGTGGGTAAAAACAGCGTCGCTTGATCTTTAACCAGCGGCGATTTTTCTGACGTGCTTAAACGCTTTTCAAACGCGCCTATTCTGAATAATAGTGATTTAATTAGCTGTTTTAAAATGATAAAAAACGTCATGTTGTGCACAGGGCTGACTAAGCGCGAAAAAGTTTATTCAGCTAATTCCCTCGTTCTGCACAACGCTATCCACAAAAAACGTGAATAAGATAGGCGCTTTATCCGCTTTATTGTTTATAACTCTGGATAACCCTGTGAGTTACCCAGTGCTAAGGCGGGCTTCTTCCCGTGAATCCAGTAGTTTACCGCCTGTAAGGAGTGTGAAACAATCAAGCTATTCAAATTTAGCTTTGAGGTAGTCCAGTGATCGATGATGATGGCTACCGCCCGAATGTTGGTATCGTAATCTGTAACAGGCAGGGACAAGTGTTGTGGGCTAGGCGCTTCGGACAGCACTCCTGGCAGTTTCCTCAGGGAGGCATCAATCCCGGTGAAACTGCCGAACAGTCGATGTATCGCGAACTGTTCGAAGAGGTGGGCTTACACCGTAAAGATGTTCGAATACTTGCATCTACCCGTAACTGGTTGCGCTACAAATTGCCAAAACGTTTGGTGCGTTGGGACACGAAGCCGGTGTGTATCGGCCAGAAACAAAAGTGGTTTCTTCTGCAGTTAATGAGCAGTGACGCGGATATCAATGTGCAACACAGCAGCACGCCAGAGTTCGACGGCTGGCGCTGGGTGAGCTTCTGGTATCCGGTACGTCAGGTTGTCTCCTTTAAACGTGATGTCTATCGCCGCATGATGAAGGAATTCGCTGGCGTGGTGATGTCGATGCAGGAGAGTGTAGGGCAGCAGCGCAGCGCGCCAGCCCATCGACGGAAAAGAGGATAGGCCCGCCCTTATGCTCACTCAGTTGCGCGAAATAGTCGAAAAAGTGGCGAGCGTGTCACGTCTTAACGACGTGCTCGACATTCTGGTCAATGAGATCTGCTTGGCGATGGACACGGAAGTGTGCTCTATATACCTCGCGGATCACGATCATTATTGCTACTACCTGATGGCCACGCGCGGTCTGAAAAAACCGCGCGGCCGCACTGTCACGCTGGCGTTCGACGAAGGGATTGTCGGCTTGGTGGGACGCCTAGCTGAGCCGATCAACCTTGCGGACGCGCAAAGCCACCCCAGCTTTAAATATATTCCCGCAGTAAAGGAAGAGCGCTATCGCTCTTTCCTCGGTGTGCCGATCATCAGCCGTCGTCAGCTGCTGGGCGTGCTGGTGGTGCAGCAGCGCGAGCATCGACAGTTCGACGAAAGCGAAGAGTCTTTCTTGGTCACGCTGGCGACGCTGCTGTCGCAGTCGCAGCTCGGCCAGCTGTTTGGCCAGTTCTGTCAGACGCGAGTGCACGCTATCGCCGTCGCGCTTGGCTGGGTCGATGAAACCCAGCCGCTGCTGGATCAGGTCTCCTCCGCCTCGACGCTCGACACCCAGCGCGAGCACGAACGGCTGGCGGTGGCGATGAGCGAAGCCGCCAGCGAATTTCGTCGCTTTAGCAAACGCTTCGACGCCGGCGTGCAGCAAGAGAGCGGGGCGATCTTCGATATCTACCCCATCTGCTGACCGACGCCCGCCTGCCGCGTGAGCGGCAGGCGGGCGTCGGTCGTGCGTGACGGCGCGGCTAACTCGCACGCCGCCATCCTGACGCGCGCCATGGACATTCCTACGGTGATGGGCGCGGATATCCTGCCGGCGCAGCTCAATAAACGCCTGCTGATTGTCGACGGCTACCGCGGCGAGCTGCTGATCGATCCCGAGCCGGCGCTGGTACAGGATTATCAGCGCCTGATCAGCGAAGAGAATCCCTGCCTCGGCTGGCGCAGCATTCGCCTGACGCTGGATCAGCCAGAGATCTTCTTGGTGTAGGTACGCGCTATGCTGCGCGCCAACGCCGCCTCCGGCAACCTCAGCATTCTGCTGCCGATGATCAGCCATTGATCAGCCATATCGACGAGATCGATGACGCGGTGCAGCTGATCCCAGCGCGCCGGACGCGAAGTCAAAGAGATGCTGGGCTACGTCATTCCTAAGCCGCGCGTCGGCGTAATGATTGAAGTGCCGTCGATGCTGTTTATGATTTCGCACCTGCAGTCGCGCATCGATTTCTTCTCGGTCGGCATCAATGACCTGACGCAGTATCTAATGGCGGTGGATCGTAACAACACGTGCGTCGCCAACCTGTACGATCTGCTGCATCCAGCGATGCTGAGCGCGCTGCAGGCGATCACCTCCAAATCCCGTCTGGCGAATCTCGAGCTCTGCTTATGTGGTGAAATGGAGGGCGATCCGATGTGCGTCGCGCTGCTGGTGGGGCTGGGCTACCGTCATCTCAGTATGAACGGTAAGAACGTGCCGCGAGTAAAATATCTACTGCGCCATCTGGATAAAGAAGAGACGCAAAAGCTGAGCGAGCAGGGCCTTGGTGCGCATACCGCGTCGGAAGTGCGCCACTTGGTGGCCGCCTTTATGGAGCGGCGCGGACTGGGCGGACTGATCCGCGGCGGGCGCTAGGCGTTATCTTCATTTACATTTACCCTGCTCTGTAAAAACCCGGCTGTGCTATGATGCGCAGCCTTTTAACATATCCGCTTGGCGCCCCTTTTTTAGGGCTGAAAATTGAAATGGTGAATGATGAATAACGGCTATATCGCATTTCCGCAGTTCAATCCGGTGATCTTCTCTGTCGGACCGGTTTCGCTGCACTGGTACGGATTGATGTACCTCGTTGGCTTTATTTTTGCCATGTGGCTGGCGGTACGCCGCGCCAACAAACCCGGCAGCAGATGGAAAAAAGAGGAGGTGGAGAACCTGCTCTATGCCAGTTTTCTCGGCGTCTTCCTCGGCGGCCGCATTGGCTACGTGATGTTCTACAACCTGTCGCTGTTTCTGGAAAATCCGCTCTATCTGTTTAAAGTCTGGGATGGCGGCATGTCGTTCCACGGCGGCCTGATCGGCGTTATCGTGGTGATGCTGATTTTCGCGCGCCGCACTGAGCGTACCTTTTTTCAGGTCTCCGACTTTATCGCGCCGCTGATCCCGTTCGGCCTCGGCGCCGGTCGTCTCGGCAACTTTATCAACGGCGAGCTATGGGGCCGCGTTGCGCCGGACTTCAAATACGCTATGCTTTTCCCCGGCTCGCGCAGCGAAGATATTATGTTGCTGGCGGTGAACGATCCCCAGCTTCAGCAGCTGCTGAATACCTACGGCGTGCTGCCGCGCCATCCGTCGCAGCTCTATGAGCTGATGCTAGAAGGGGTGGTGCTGTTTATTATTCTCAACCTGTTTATCCGCAAGCCGCGTCCCATGGGCAGCATCTCTGGCTTATTCCTGATCGGCTACGGCGCGTTTCGCATTATCGTGGAATTCTTCCGCCAGCCGGACGTGCAGCTCGGCCTGTTCGAAGGCGGCGTCAGCATGGGGCAGATCCTCTCCATTCCGATGATCCTGGCCGGCATTATTATGATGGTCTGGGCGTATCGTTGTCGCCCGCAGCAACACACTCGAGAGGTAAAATGAAACAGTATCTGGACCTGATGCAACATGTGCTGAACCACGGCATGCCAAAATCGGATCGTACCGGCACCGGCACGCTGTCGATTTTTGGCCACCAGATGCGTTTCAATCTGCAGGACGGTTTCCCGCTGGTGACCACGAAAAAAGTGCACCTGCGCTCGATTATTCACGAGATGCTGTGGTTCCTGAAGGGTGAAACCAATATCGGCTATCTGACAGAGAACAAGGTTACCATCTGGGACGAGTGGGCTGATGAAAACGGCGATCTCGGCCCGGTCTACGGCAAACAGTGGCGCAGCTGGGGTAATGCGCGCGGCGAAGAGATCGACCAGATTGCGAAAGTGATCGAACAGCTGAAGCGCAACCCAGATTCACGCCGCATTATCGTTTCGACGTGGAACGTCGGCGAGCTGGACGAGATGGCGCTGGCGCCGTGCCACGCCTTCTTCCAGTTCTACGTGGCGGACGGCAAGCTCTCCTGTCAGCTCTATCAGCGCTCCTGCGATATCTTCCTCGGCCTGCCGTTTAATATAGCCAGCTACGCGCTGCTGGTGCATATGGTAGCGCAGCAGTGCGATCTGCAGGTTAGCGATTTCGTTTGGACCGGCGGCGACACGCACCTCTACAGCAACCATCTGGAGCAGGCGCGCCTGCAGCTGACGCGCGAGCCGCGCGCGCTGACGACGCTGGTAATCAAACGCAAGCCAGATTCTATCTTCGACTATCGCTTCGAGGATTTCGAGATCGAAGGTTACGATCCCCATCCGGCCATTAAGGCGCCCGTCGCGGTGTAATCCTCGCAGAGGTAAAAAGTCTTGACGCAGCGTCGTGGCTCGCCGGGGCTTTTTTTGCGCGTCGCCGCGCACCGCGTTGCTGCTAGCTGCAACCCTGACATCTTTACTGGAACACGCCGCGAGGTAGACTAGCGCCATGAAAAACAAATCATCACAGGGCTTTACGCTGCCGAAACTGCTGCTAGTGCTGGCTATCCTCACTAGGATCTTGCGCTGTGGCTGATACCGGGCCGATCGCTGGTGCCTTGGCAGCGGCGCAAAACCGGCGGCTGGCTGCGAACCCGGCAGGCGAACGCGAGCGGCACTTTGCGGCTGATCGTTTCCGCGCGCATTCGTCTTTGTCAGCCGGAGGAGCAGGGATGCGAATGGGAAACGCCGTATTTAGCCTACTAGAGCTGCTGGTGGCGATGGCCATCGACGTGGCGCTGATGCTGAGCGCAGGCCGGTGTTTACCACTGCTGGTAAGCGAAAACCTGCGCCTGCTGCAGCGGGTTCAGCTGCGCGAGGGTTTGCAGCAGCTAATGCAGACGCTGGAAAAAGCGGTGCGCCGCGCTGGCTACTACAACGGCGACTGCGGCGGGAGCGCGCTTAGCCTCTCCGCTGGTTGTCTGCTGCTGCGCTGGGACGACAACAGCAACGACCAATAGGAAGGCGCGACACACGCCGAAAGCGACTATTCACGCCGAAAGCGACTATTACGGATTTCGCCTGTGGCAAAATCAGCTGGAAACCCAGCGCGGCGTGGAGGCGTGCGGCGGAACCGGCTGGGAACGTCTCGCCGATCCCGCTTTTCTCTCTGTCGAGCAGTTTAGCGTCGAGTGTGCAGACAGGCTGATTAAGCTGCGTCTGACGGGGCGCGCCAGCCGCTGGCTGGAAATGCTGGAGAGCTGGGCGGAGGACGAAAACCTGTAAATCAACAAGACCTCGGCGCGCTGGGCATGCTGTTGATGATCCTGCTAATGGGCAGCCGGGAGCGGCTGGCACAGGGGATGTCGCTGGTGACGGATGATCGGTAGCACTATCGCGATTTCTGGGCGACTCAGTCGGCGCTGCAGTGGGGCATGACGCGAGACGCCGGGTTGTCAGCAGGATCGGCAGTAGGGCTGGGAAAGCTGTTTACAGAAGGTAGGCGGTGAGCGGATATTGCTTAAAGGCCGCACGGCGGCGAGCGAACTGGCGCTGCAGCGCTGGGTGGCGAAAGAGGGTGCGCGGCTTAAGCGTCTGCCGCACGGCTGGATCGACTACTGCCCGCTGGCGATGGCGCATCGCTGCCTGTGAACAACGCGGCTTTAGCCTGCCGGAAGCACTGTTTGCGCTGCTGCTGACGCGGAGCTTTAGTCAGCAGTGGTAGCAGCGGGCCGCGTCACGCGTCGCGGCGCTATGCCTGATAGGACACAAAGTCGCAGGCTGGCGCACGTCGCTGCAGCGCAGCGCCAGCGCATCAGGCTGCACGCTGGAACGCGCCGAGGTCACTGGGCCACATTAGCGCACGCCACGCTGGCGCGTTTACGCTGCTGAGAGGCAAAAGAGCCCGGCGCGCTATGGGCATCCCCGACGATACACGGTAGAGTGGCTAGTCTGCCGCTTTGCCGCGCCAGAGAGTACCACCACAGGAGTTTGCATGTTTCACTTTTATCACTCAAACCAGCTCGATGTTCTGAAGATTCTCGCGGCCGCGGTGATAGAACATGACCCCCTCAGCGATCCTTTTTCCGCCGAAACTATGCTGGTGCAGAGTCCCGGCATGGCGCAGTGGCTGCAAATGGAGCTGGCGCAAACTTTCGGCATCTCCGCCAATATTGAGTTTCCGCTGCCCGCCTCGTTTATCTGGGATATGTTCGTGCGCGTGCTGCCGGAGATACCCACGGAGAGCGCCTTTACTAAAGTCAGCATGAGCTGGAAACTAATGCATCGCCTGCCGGATCTGCTAACCCAGCAGGCGTTCATCTCGCTGCGCCGCTACCTGCATGACGACGGCGACAAACGCAAACTGTTCCAGCTCTGTTCCCGCGTCGCCGATCTCTTTGACCAGTATCTAGTCTATCGCGCCGACTGGCTGAACCTCTGGGAGCAGGGCGAGCTGGTGGAAGGATTAGGCGACGCGCAGCTGTGGCAGTCGGTGCTCTGGCGCGATCTGGTAGCCTACACTGAGGCGCTGGGTCAGCCAAAATGGCACCGAGCCAATCTTTACGCACGCTTTATTCACACGCTGGAGCGAGCGGAGCAGACGCCCGCCAGCCTGCCGAAGCGCGTCTTTATCTGCGGCATCTCCGCGTTGCCGCCGGTCTATCTGCAGGCGCTGCAGGCGCTGGGCCGCCATATCGATATTCATCTGTTGTTCACCAACCCGTGCCGCGATTACTGGGGCGATATTCAGGATTACACCTTTCTGGCGAAGCTGCAGAGCCGCCAGCGTCGCCGCCTAGACAGCGAAGAGGCGCGCGATCTGTTCAGCGATCCGCAGGAGGCGCCCGCGCGTTTTAACGCCGAGGGCGAACAGCAGCTCAACAATCCGCTGCTGGCAAGCTGGGGTAAGCTGGGGCGCGATAACCTCTTTCTACTCAGCCAGATGGCTGAGGCGGATGACGTCGATGCCTTCGTCGAGGTAGAGGAAGATAACCTGCTGCACGCGATGCAGCATGACCTGCTGAATTTGCAGGACAGGGCGGTGCTGGGGCAGAATGCGGAGGGGCTGGCCTGGAGCGGTAACAAGCGCCTGCTCGCTCCCGACGATCGTTCGATCAGTGTGCAGATCTGTCATAGCGCGCAGCGCGAAGTCGAGGTGCTGCAGGATAAGCTGCTAGCGATGATGGAGGCGGACCCCTCGCTCAAGCCGCGCGACATTATCGTGATGGTGGTCGATATCGACAGCTACGCCCCCTTTATTCAGGCGGTCTTCGCCAACGTGCCCGCCGATCGCTATCTGCCGTTCTCGATCTCTGACCGCCGCGCCAGCAAAGCGCACCCGGCGATCTTCGCCTTCCTGAGCCTGCTGGCGCTGCCGGACAGCCGCTTTGCAGCGGAGGATGTGCTGGCGCTGCTGGAGGTGCCAGCACTGGCGAACCGCTTCTCGTTGGATGAGAGCGGGCTGCGCCTGCTACGGCGCTGGGTGGACGAGTCCGGCGTGCGCTGGGGGCTGGACGACGCCAGCGCCGAAGCGCTGGCGCTGCCGGCCACGGGCCAGCACACTTGGCGCTTCGGCTTGGAACGTATGCTGTTAGGCCATGCGATGGAGAGCCACCACGGCGACTGGCAGGGCATTTTGCCCTACGATGAGTCGAGCGGTCTGGTGGGCGAGCTGGCTGGTCATCTGGCAGAGCTGCTGATGCGCCTCAATCACTGGCGCGCGCGGCTCAGCGAATCCCGCCTGCTGGAGAGCTGGTTGCCGCTCTGTCGGGAGATGATCAACGACTTTTTCCACGGCGACACCGAAGCGGAAGCGGCGCTACTGCTGGTGGAAGAACAGTGGAAACAGCTGATTGAGTATGGTCAGGCCGCGTGCTATCAGGCGGCGATCCCGGTGACGCTGCTGCGCGATGATCTGCGCGGGCGTCTCGATCAGCAGCGCATCAGCCAGCGCTTTCTCGCCGGTCAGATTAACTTCTGCACGCTGATGCCGATGCGCTCGATCCCGTTCCGCGTGGTCTGCCTACTAGGAATGAACGACGGGGATTATCCGCGCACGCTGCCGGCGCTGGGCTTTGACCTGATGCAGCAGCAGCCGCGCAAAGGCGACCGCAGCCGACGCGATGACGACCGCTATCTCTTTCTCGAAGCGCTGCTGTCGGCGCAGGATCGGCTCTATATCAGCTATATCGGGCGGGCTATTCAGGACAATACGGAACGCTATCCCTCCGTGCTAGTCACAGAGCTGCTGGACTATATCGGTCAGAGTTTCTTTCTGCCGGGCGACGAGGCGAAAGAGCTGGATGAAAGCGCGCAGCGCGTGCAGCAGCATATTCAGCATCTGCATAGCCGTATGCCGTTTGCGGCGGAAAATTTTCATCCGCAGTCGCGCTGTCACAGCTTTGCGCGCGAATGGCTACCCGCCGCACAGGGTAAAGGCGAGGCGCCGCTCGATTTTGTGCAGCCGCTGCCGTTGCCGGAGATTGAATCGGTCTCCTGCGAGCAGTTTCTACGCTTCTGGCGCCATCCGGTGCGCGCTTGGTTTCATCAGCGGCTCGGCGTTTCCTTCTGGCTGGAGGAGACGGAGCTGTCAGAAAATGAGCCTTTCGTGCTGGACAGTCTGGAGCGCTACCAGATCAACGCCGAGCTGCTGAACGCGCTAGTGGAGGGCGAAGATACGCAGCGGCTATTCGCCCTACATCGGGCGGCGGGCAATCTACCTTACGGCGCCTTCGGCGAGCTTTTCTGGCAGGTACAGCAGGAGGAGATGCAGGAGGTAGCGGCCGCGGTCATCGACCAACGTAGCGAGGGCGATAGCTGGGAGGTCAGTCTGCCGCTCGACGGTGTCGTGCTGACCGGCTGGCTGACGCAGGTGCAGCGCGACGGCCTGCTGCGCTGGCGTCACGGCGTACTCAACATGAACGACGGCCTGCTGTTCTGGCTGGAGCATCTGATTTACTGCGCGCTGGGTGGTAGCGGCGAAAGCCGCATGATGGGCAGGAAAAACAGCCGCTGGCGTTTCGCGGCGGTGGCGCAGCCGGAGGCGGAGGCGCTGCTGACGCGCTATATGCAAGGCTATAAGCAGGGCATGTCGCGCCCGCTGCTGCTGCTGAATAAGAGCGGCGGCGCTTGGCTGACAGCGAGTTACAACAAGAAAACGCGGTTGCTGCTGCTGGATGAGGCCACCCAGGTCAAGGCGCGCAACCGCCTGCTGCAGGCCTGGACCGGCGGCTATCAGCAGGAAAGCGATGCCGGCGATCCCTATCTGCAACGGCTGTGTCGCCCGTTAAATGAAGAACAGCTCAACGAAATCGTCGAGGCCGCTTACCGCTGGTATCTGCCGGTACTGCAGGCCCACTTGGGTGATGAATAGCAAGTGGTTCAACGAGATCTGACGCGTCAACGGCATATAACAAGATTACGTCAGTTTGCAATCGGCTGCGGCTGCCAGGCAGCACAGTTTCAAGGTTAACAGAAGGGGTTTACATGTGTAGATACGCTTGCTGGATAGCGGCGCTGGTGGTGAGTCTGGTGACCTGCGCCTCGCTGGCGCAGGCGGTGACGGGCTGGGAGCCGATTAATGAAACCATTCGCAAAAGCGAAAAAGATCCGCGCCAGTATCAGGCGATTCGGCTCTCTAACGGCCTGACTGTGTTACTGATTTCCGACGCGCAGGCGCCGAAATTGCTGGCGGTGCTCACGCTGCCGATCAGCTTGCTGGACGATCCAGACCAGCAGCTCGGCTTGGCGCACTTTCTTGAGCATATGGTGCTGATAGGATCTCAGCGCTATCCGCAGCCCGATAACTTGGCGGAGCTCCTGAAAAAGTATGGCGGCATCCGCAACGCTAGCACCGCCTCCTACCGCACTGCCTCCTATCTGGAGATGGAGAACGACACGCTGGAGCCGGCGGTGTATCGTGTCGCGGACGCCATTGCCGCGCTCCTGCTCGGCCTAGTCAATGCCGATCGCGAGCGCACGCCGTCAACGCTGAGCTGACGATGGCGTGCTCACGCGACAGGCTGCGTATGGCACAGGTCGGCGCGGAGACGCTCAACCTAGCGCATCCTGGCTCGCGCTTTTCCGGCGGCAATCTCGACACCCTAAAGGGTAAGCTCGACAGCAAACTGCTGGAAGCGCTGTCCGCGTTCTACCACGCCCACTACTCCGCCAACCTGATGAAGGCGGTGATCTACAGCAATAAATCGCTGCCGGAGATGACGCAGATCGCCGCCAACACCTTTGGCCGCTTCGCGGCCTTCGCCAGACCGATGAAGGCCAATCTGCAAAAAGCCGGCAGCAGCACCGACTCGGCGCTAGCGGCGCTCTATGTGCCGCTCGGCTACGGCGAATACCAGAGCATGGCTAACAGCTCGATGCTGATGAGCCAGATAGTGCAGCTTTGGTTCTACAACCAGCTGCTCACCGAAGAAGAGCAGCTGGGCTATGCGGTGTTCGCTTTCCAGATGCCGGTCGGCCCCCAGTGGGGCATCAGCTTCCTGCTGCAGAGTAACAACAAGCGGCCCGCTTATCTTCTGCAGCGCTATCAGGCCTTCTCCCTTCAGGCGGAGAAGCGGCTGAGCGCCATGTCGCAGAGCGATTTCTCCAGTATCAGCAGGTGATGATCAACCAGCTGAAACAGCGGCCGCAAACCTTGGATGAAGAGGCGTTATGCTATAGCCCCGACTTCGATCGCCAGAACTACGCCTTCGATACGCGGCAGAAAGTGACAGAGGATATCGAGAAGCTGGCGCCACGCGCGCTGGTGGACTTCTTCCATGGCGCTATAATTAATAAAGAGGGCATGGCGATGACCTCGCAGATTGCGGGCAACAGCGCCGACAAGCTGGCGTCCGCGCCGCTGCCCGGCTGGAAAACTTGGAATGAGGTGGCGAAACTACAGCAGTCGCTACCGGTTAAGAGTGAGACATCATAATGAGTTACCCTGAGTCGCTGAATCCTCTAACGCTACCGCTGCGCGGCGAGCGTCTGATTGAGGCTTCGGCGGGCACCGGCAAAACCTTCACCATCGGTGTGCTCTATCTGCGCCTGCTGTTAGGGTTGGGCGGTGAAAACAGCTACAGCCGTCCGCTGTCGGTCGAAGAAATTCTGGTGGTAACCTTTACCGAGGCCGCCACCGCTGAACTGCGTGGACGTATCCGCGAGAATATCCACGAGCTGCGGCTGGTGTGCGTGCGCGGCGCCAGCAGCAACCCGGTGCTGACGCAGCTGCTGGAGCAGATTGAGGATCTCTCGCAGGCGGTTACGCTGCTGCTGGCGGCGGAGCGGCAGATGGACGAAGCGGCGATATTCACCATCCACGGCTTCTGTCAGCGTATGCTCAACCTGAACGCGTTCGAATCGGGCATGCTGTTTGAGCAGGAGCTGATTGAAGATGAGTCGGCGCTGTTTAAGCAGGCGACGGCGGACTTCTGGCGACGCCACTGCTATCCGCTAACGCTGGAGGTCGCGCGTGCTATTGTCGCGGAGTGGGACGGGCCGGAGAGCCTGTTGACCACGCTGCGGCCTTGGCTGCAGGGCGAATCGCCGCGGCTGAAACGACCGCCGGCTGACGACGAAACCTTGGCGACGCGGCATGCCGCCAACCTGACGCGCATCGCGGCGATCAAGCAGCAGTGGCAGGCGGTGAGCGACGAAGTGGAAGGCATCGTCAACCAGTTCGGCGTCGATAAGCGCAGCTACAGCAGCAAATACCTGCCTCTCTGGGTAGCGAAGATCACCCAGTGGGCCAACAGCGAAACCACCGATTATCTCTTTCCCAAAGAGCTGGAGCGTTTCGCCCAGCGGGTGCTGCTGGAAAAAACTAAAAAGGGCGAGCCGCCGCCGCATCCGCTGTTTCAGGCAGTGGAGGCATTTCTCGCCGAGCCATTGTCACTGCGCGATCTGGTTATCGCCCGCGCGCTGGTGGAAGTGCGCTACGCGGTGCGTAAAGAGAAGCGCCTACGCGCGCTGCTCGGCTTCGACGATCTGCTGAGCCAGCTTGACGAGGCGCTGCAGCAGCCGGGCGGCGTGCTGCTGGCCGACACCATTCGCGCCCGCTATCCGGTGGCGGTAATCGATGAGTTTCAGGACACCGACCCGCCGCAGTACCGCATTTTTCGCACGCTCTACCTCAGCCAGCCGGAGCTGGCGCTGCTTCTGATCGGTGATCCCAAGCAGGCGATTTACGCGTTTCGCGGCGCGGATATCTTTACCTATTTGCGCGCCCGCAGCGAGGTCAGCGCCTGCTACACACTCGACACTAACTGGCGCTCGTCACCGGGCATGGTGCAGAGCGTGAACCGCCTTTTCGCCCGGATGGATTCGCCGTTTCTCTTCTCAGCTATTCAGTTTTTACCGGTAAACCCCGCAGTGCCGAACCAGCAGCTGACGCTGGTGAAAGACGCCCAGCCGCAGGCAGCGCTGCGCTTCTGGCTGCAGCCCGGCGACGGCGTCGGCGTTAGCGACTATCAGCAGTTTATGGCGCAGCAGTGCGCCGCCGACATCAGCCGCTGGCTGGTAGCTGGACGGCTGGGGCGGGCGCTGCTGGGCAAGGGCGACAATCTGCGTCCGGTTCAGGCGTCCGATATTACGGTGCTGGTGCGCAGTCGCAACGAAGCGGGCCTGATCCGCGATGCGCTGAATCGGCTGTCGATTCCCTCGGTTTACCTCTCCAACCGCGACAGCGTTTACACCACACCAGAGGCGCGCGAGCTGCTGTGGCTGCTGCAGGCGGTGCAGGCGCCGGAGCAGGAGCAGTTGCTGCGCAGCGCGCTGGCTACCTCCATCTTCGCTATCGACGCCGCCACGCTGGAAACTCTGAGCCAGGACGAACGCGCATGGGACGCGCTGGTCGAGCAGTTCGCCGGCTGGCAGCAGCTGTGGCATCAGCGCGGCGTGCTGCCGATGCTGCGTGACGTGATGAACCGCCGTCAGCTGGCGGAAAACATGCTGGCTTCAGAGAACGGCGAGCGCAGGCTCACCGATTTGATGCACCTCGGCGAGCTGCTGCAGGAGGCGTCAACCCAGCTCGACAGCCCGCATGCGCTGGTGCGCTTTCTCGCCCAGCAGATCGCCCGGCCCAACAGCCAGTCGGCGGATCAGCAGCTGCGCCTAGAGAGCGATCGCCATCTGGTGCAGATTGTGACTATCCATAAATCGAAAGGATTGCAGTATCCGCTGGTGTGGCTGCCGTTCGCCGCCGGCTTCCGCGAGGCGGCCAGCGCGCTCTATCACGAACGCGAGAGCTTTGCGACGTTGCTCGACGTGCAGGGCGACGAGCAGAGTATGGCGCTCGCCGAACAGGAGTGTCTGGCGGAGGATCTGCGCCTGCTCTACGTCGCACTGACGCGCTCGGTATTTCACTGCAGCGTCGGCATCGCGCCGCTGTTTAAGGGCGCGCGCAAAAAAGAGGGCGACAGCGATCTGCACAAGAGCGCGCTGGGCTATCTGGTGCAGCAGGGAGAAAGCGGCGACGCAAACCGACTGCGAGCCTGCCTCGACACGCTGGCGGACGTGGACACCGAAGTGATGAGGGACGACCTCATACCCGGCGAAAACTGGTGCGAGCAGTCTCCGTCCGACGAGGCGCTCAGCAGCCGCGAGGTGACGCGCGACCTGCGCGACGCTTGGCGCGTCACTAGCTACTCCGGGCTACAGCAGCACAGCAGCTCGCCGCTGCTAGAGGCGATGCCTACTTTCGATATTGACGCGGCGGGCGAAGAGGGCGGCGTGGCGGAAAACCAGCTGACCCCGCACCACTTTCCGCGCGGCGCGGCGCCGGGCACTTTTCTGCACGGCCTGTTTGAGTCTATCGATTTCACCCGGCCGCTAGATCAGGCACTGCTGGAGACGCAGCTGGAACAAAACGGCTATCCGGCGCACTGGCTGCCGGTGCTGGAGGCGTGGATCGCGCGCGTGCTGCACACGCCGCTCAGTCACGACGGCCTAACGCTCGGCGCATTGCAAAACTGCGACCGCCTAGTAGAGATGGCCTTTTATCTGCCGTTGGAGCGCATGCTTAATGCCGCCGCGCTGGATGCGCTGATCGGCCAGCACGATGCGCTGTCAGCCTGCGCGCCGAGGCTGGAGTTCCATCAGGTGCAGGGCATGCTGAAAGGCTTTATCGATCTGGTGTTTCGCTGGAACGGCCAATATTATCTGCTGGACTACAAATCCAACTGGCTAGGCGACAGCGAAGCGGCCTATACACCGCAGGCGATAGTGCAGGCGATGGTCGATCACCGCTATGACCTGCAGTATCAGCTCTATACGCTGGCGCTGCATCGCTATCTGCAGCATCGCCTACCGGGCTACGACTATCAGCGCCATTTTGGCGGCGTGTTTTATCTGTTTCTACGTGGCGTCGACGGCAGTTCGCCGGAAAACGGCATCTTTACCGCGCGCCCTTCGGCTGAGTTTGTCGCCGGACTGGACGCGCTGTTTCGTCGACCGGAAGAGTAGGAAGTATGACGGAAATAGTCTTGCTGCTCGATCAGGCGGTGGAGAAGCGTCTGCTGCGGCCGCTCGATCTACAGTTTGCGCGGCTGCTGGCCTATCCGTCGCAGCCGGCATGGCTGCTAGCGGCCGCCTGCGTTAGCGCCGATGCGGGCGACGGCCATGTCTGCCTACCGCTGACGCATCTGGATGGCGAAAGGCTCTTCGCCGGACGCCACCCGGAGCTGGCGCAGGCGCTATGGCGCACGGTGGGCGCGCCGCTGTGCTGGAAAACCGCGCTAGCCGACTGGCCGGCTCTGAGCGACGGCGGTATCGCGACGCCGCTAGTGCTCGATCATGAGCGGCTCTACCTGCATCGTCTGTGGCAGAGCGAAGGCCAGGTAGCGCGCTTTTTCTCGCTGCAGGCGGAGATGGCGGAGATGGATATCGCCGCCGCGCAGAACGTGCTGAGCGCGCTGTTTAGTGACGGTCCCGATGACTGGCAAAAAATCGCTGCAGCCGTGGCGCTGACGCGCAAAACGGCGGTAATCTCCGGCGGTCCAGGCACTGGCAAAACCACTACCGTAGCGAAGCTGTTGGCGGCGATGATCCGCCTGAGCCGCAACAGCCTGCGCATCCAGCTGGCGGCGCCGACCGGGAAAGCGGCGGCGCGCCTCACCGAGTCGCTTGGCCAGGCGCTGCAGGCGCTGTCGGTCAGCGATGAGGAGCGTGCGCGTTTTCCCAGTGAAGCGACGACGCTGCATCGCCTACTGGGCGCGCAGCCCGATACTCAGCGGCTGCGCTACCACGCCGCTAACCGGCTGCATCTCGACGTGCTGGTGGTGGACGAGGCCTCCATGGTCGATCTTTCGATGATGGCGAAGCTGATCGCGGCGCTGCCTGATCATGCGCGCGTCATTTTCCTCGGCGATCGCGATCAGCTGGCGTCGGTGGAAGCGGGCGCCGTGCTGGGCGATATCTGCCGCTGCGCCGAAGCGGGCTATAGCCTAGCGCGCGCGCAGCAGCTGGTGGCGCTGACGCAGTGCGCGCTGGACGGTGCGGATGACGCACGCGCGCCAGATGTGCGCGACAGTATCTGTCTGCTGCGCAAAAGTTACCGCTTTGACGCCACCTCGGGGATTGGACAGCTGGCGCGTGCGGTCAATCTTGGCGACGCGCACGAAGTAGAGAAGGTGATTAATGCCGCCTTTGAGGATATCGATTTTCAGGCGTTGCAGAGCGGCAAGGACTATCAGACGATGCTCGATGCTGTCGCGGAAGGCTACCGGCCTTTCCTAAAGCTGGTGCAGTCACACGCGCCGGTGGAGGAGAGCCTGCTGGCGTTCAGCCGCTTTCAGCTGCTGTGCGCGCTGCGCGACGGGCCGTTTGGCGTGCAGGGATTGAACCAGCGTATTGAGCAGCGTCTGGTGCAGCTGCAGCGCATCCGTCGTCCGGCCATCGGCAGCCTCTGGTATGCGGGACGACCGGTGATTGTGACGCGCAACGGCAGCGCGCTGGGGCTGTTTAACGGCGATATCGGTATTACGCTGCGCGACGCGGAAAATCAGCTAAAGGTCTTTTTCCAGCTGCCGGACGGCTCGGTAAAAGCGGTGCAGCCGAGCCGCCTGCCACCGCACGACACCGCTTGGGCGATGACTGTGCATAAGTCGCAGGGATCGGAGTTCGAGCATACTGCGCTGGTGATGCCGGCTCAGTTCTCGCCGGTGCTGACGCGCGAGCTGGTCTATACGGCCATTACTCGCGCGCGCAGGCGGCTGACGCTCTACAGCGAACCCGCAGTATTTCAGCGTGCGGTACAGCTGCAAACCCAGCGCCGCAGCGGGCTGGTGGAAAGGCTGAGCGTGGTATAAAGGGCGCATCAGGAGCGGACGCGGACGGCATGGGCTATTACGCAAAGTCGCTTCCGCTCGGCCTGCACCATCCCTAGCGTAGGACGCTTTGCTCTGCAGTCTATGCCGCCAGCGCATCAGGCTACTGCGTTGTCTGAAAAACGAGCGTTCGGCGGCGGACCTGACTCAGGTCAGGTCCGCCATCAGCATCTTTGAGCGCCGCTGATAGTTGTACATCTGCTTTTTACTCTCCGGCAACGACTCAATATCCACCGGGGTAAAACCGCGTTCCTGAAACCAGTGAATGCTGCGCGTCGTCAGCACGAACAGCTTCTCCAGACCCATCTGCCGCGCCTGCAGTGCCACGCGCTGTAGCAGCATCTCGCCGCGCGATGAGCTGCGATAATCTGGATGCACCGCCACGCAGGCCATTTCGCCAATCTTCTCATCCATAAAGGGGTAGAGTGCCGCGCACGCGATAGTCAGATTATCGCGAATGATAATGGTGAACTTGTCGATCTCCATCTCCAGCTGCTCGCGCGAGCGACGCACCAGAATACCCTGCTGCTCCAGCGGACGGATCAGATCTAGGATGCCGCCGATATCGTTAATAGTGGCGCGGCGGAGCTGCTCGCTCGACTCCATAACGATCTGCGTGCCGATGCCGTCGCGTGAAAACAGCTCCTGCAGCAGCGCACCATCTTCCTGATAGCTGATGAGATGACTGCGGCGCACGCCGCTGCGGCAGGCTTTGACCGCGCCGCGCAGAAAGCGCACCGTGCCGGAAAGATAGTCGCCGTCGCTCTCCATCTCGTCGATGCACGCCTGCGCGTCGTTGGGAAACAGCTCGGAGATAATCGCGCCGTCGCGGCGGGTGACGCCTTGTTCGGAGCAGAAGCCGATCATCTTTTCCGCCTTCAGCTTAATCGCCAGCTGAGTGGCGACTTCTTCCGAGGTCAGGTTAAAACTCTCGCCGGTAACGGAAACCGCCACCGGGCCGAGCAGCACGATAGCGCTGTTATCCAGCTGACGATGGATCGCCTCTTCGTCAATGCGGCGAATACGTCCGCTGTGGCAGTAGTCGACGCCGTCGTCCACGCCCAGCGGCTGCGCGATAATAAAGTTGCCGCTCACCACGTTGATATGTGCGCCCTGCAGCGGCGTGTTGTTCAGGCTCATTGAGAGTCGCGCTGTGATATCTAGCTGAAGCCGTCCAGCCGCCTGCTTTACCAGCTCCAGTGACTGCGCATCGGTCACGCGGGTATATTTATGGTAAACTGGCTCCAGCTGATGCTGCGCCAGACAGGCGTCGATCTGCGGACGCGCGCCGTACACTACTACTAGACGAATGCCGAGGCTGTGCAGCAGACCGATATCGTTAACGATGCTGCAGAAATTCTGGTGTTTGATGGCTTCGCCGCCCAGCATGATGACAAAGGTCTTGTCCCGATGGGCATTAATATAGGGAACGGAATGGCGAAAACCCTCAACCAGCTCAGTACTACGTTCCTTCACGGCAAACCCTTAGTGAATGTTTATTCTTAATTTATGTATTTTTATTCTTTTAGCGCCTTCTTTGCAAGGAATAAACCTGCCGAAAATTTACGTTTTTTAGGGTGCACTCATCGCTAAAAGACTCGATTATTTGGCTTTTCTAGGATGACTTCGTTAAAGGGATGGGCTGCGGTTTTTTAGACAGAGAAGAGCAGCAGGAACGGCATGTCAGAATCAAATTCCTTATTTTCCCGCCGATCAGAATCAAATTCCTTATTTTCCCGCCGAAGGCTCCTGCAGGGTACAGGCGCGCTATTTCTGCTGAGCGTCAGCCGCGCCGGCCTGGCAGCGAAAAATCACATTGTGGCGGTGCGCATCTGGCCCTCATCGACCTATTCACGCATAACGCTGGAGTCCAGCATGCCGCTTCACTATAAGCAGTTTGCGCTCTAGCATCCCGATCGGCTGTTGGTCGATATACAGAATATGCACCTCACCCGGTGCTAAAAAGGCGTCAACAAGCTAGTGCAGGTTAACGATTCCTTTATCAAAAGCGCGCGGGTCGGGCAGTTCGACGCGAATACCGTGCGTATCGTGCTAGAGCTGAAGCGCAACGTTGCGCCGAAGACCTTTACCTTGGCGCTGGTGGCCGGGATCAAGCACCGGCTGGTGGTCGATCTCTATCCGAGCCAAGACACCGTTGAAGACGATCCGCTGCTGGCGCTGCTGAAAGACTATAACTAGGGCGATCTGGAACGCAGTGAGCCAACGACTGCGCCGCTGTCCGGCAAGGTGGGACGCGACAGACCAATCATTATCATGATCGATCTTGGTTACAGCGGCGAAGATCGCGGCGCGCACGGAAAATACAAAACGCGGGAAAAAGATATCGTGCTGAAGATGGGACGACGGCTCAAGGCGTTGATTGATAAAGAGCCGAATATGACGGCCTATATGACGAGCAACGAAGATGTCTTTATTCCGCTGCGGGTTCGCGTGGGGAAAGCGTGCAAGCAGCGCGCCGATCTGTTTGTCTCGATCCACGCTGACGCCTTTACCAGCCGCAGCGATCGCGGCTCCTCAGTGTTCGTGCTTTCGACTAAACGGGCTACCTCGGCGGCGGCGCGTTTTCTAGCGCAGACGCAGAACGAATCGTATTTGATCGGCGGGGTCAGCAAGAGCGGCGAGCGCTACCTCAACCAGACCATGTTCGATATGGGGCAGCGAAGACTATTCATCATAGCTTGACCTTCGGTAAAGAGGTAGTGCATCGCATAGGGCGCATCAACCATTTGCATAAGCGCACTGTCGATCAAGCGGGCTTTATATGGTGCTGAAGGCGCCCGATATTCCGTCGATTCTGGTGGAGACCGCCTTTATCGGCAACGTGGAAGAGGAGCGCAAGCTACGCACTAGCCGCTATCAGTAGTAGGTAGCCGAGGCGATATTTCACGGCATTAAGGCCTATTTTGACAAGGGCGGGGCCGCTGGCGGGACGTTGAAAAAAGGGGATAACGCTGGCTGTCCCGATTTCACTAAAGTACAAAAACAAAAAAGCACCCTTTCAGGTGCTTAAATGATTGATTGCGGGTTCAGATTCAGAACCACTACCTTCGGGTTATGAGCCCGACGAGCTACTAGGCTGTTCCACACCGCGTCCATGGATGCGGACTATACCTCGCGGAGCCTATGATGCAACCCCTTTTTAGCGAGAAACGCCAAATCAGGAACTATTTGTTGAATATTTTCTCTATCTGGCTAAATATCGCACAGCCGTACGTAAGGAAAGGGTAGGTCAATTTCAATCTGCCGGACGCTTTGCTATCGCCGCGTGGCGGACACTGATGAATAAAAGAGATGGCGATGAATAAAGGACACTGGGATAAGTATGCACTTACTAGTGCAATGTTTGTGCTGCTGGTAGGTTGTAGCTCAAAACCGACCGATCGCGGGCAGCAGTATAAAGACGGCAAGCTGGAGCAGCCGCTAACGCTGGTCAATCAGCCGAATGCCAAAGGCCGACCGGTAAACGGCAGAGATTTCGGCGAGCAGGTGCGCCAGATCCAGTACACTTCATCAATGCTTTATGGACGCGATACCGGCACCTACAGCGCCATTGAGAGCTGGCTGATGGCTGGCGCCGACACGCGCCAGCTGCGCCAGTTCGGCCTGAAAGCCTTTCAGATGGAAGGCACCGATAACTACGGCAACGTGCAGTTTACCGGCTACTACACGCCGGTGGTGCAGGCGCGCTACACGCGTCAGGGCGAATTCCTATATCCCATCTACCGCATGCCGCCGCGCCAGCGCGGGGCGAAGCTGCCAAGCCGCGCCTCTATCTATAGCGGCGTCCTGGACGAGCGCTATGTTATCGGTTGGAGCAACTCGCTGATCGACAACTTTATTATGGACGTGCAGGGCAGCGGCTACGTGGACTACGGCGACGGTCGACCGATGACCTTCTTTGGCTACGGCGGCAAAAACGGCTGGGCCTATCACAGCATCGGCAAAGAGCTGATAGATCGCGGAGAGGTTAAGCGCGAAAATATGTCGATGCAGGCGATCCGTGACTGGGTAGCATCTCATTCCGAACAGGAGGTGCGCGCGCTGCTGGAGACCAACCCATCGTTCGTCTTCTTTAAGCCCGAACCCTATACGCCGGTGTGCGGCGCTAGCGCGGTGCCGCTAGTGGCAAAAGCCTCGGTGGCGTCGGACCGTTCGCTGATCCCAGCGGGCACTGCACTGCTGGCGGAAGTGCCGCAGCTGAATGAAAATGGTAAGTTCAACGGCAAATATGAGATGCGCCTGATGGTAGCGCTGGACGTCGGCGGCGCCATCAAGGGGCAGCACTTCGATATCTATCAGGGCATCGGGCCTGATGCGGTTCACTTAGCGGGTTTCTATAACCACTATGGCCGCGTCTGGGTGCTGAAAGCCGCGCCGGGTGCTGGACAGCCGCTGTTCATCAGCCCGCAAAACGGCGATAATGGCTCTCTGTTACTGGGTTCAAACTGATTTCTCTACGGGTCGCGCGGTCCGCATAACGCGACAAGGTTGATTATGAATGTGGTTAACGAACGAGGCCTGGTGTCAGCGCTTTAGCGGCACGGTACGTCTTTATGGGTAGGATGCGCTGGCGCGTTTCGCCGCGCCGCACTTCTGCAGCGCGGGGATCGGCGGCATGGTATCTTAGGCGGCGAAAGCGCTGGTGCGCCCCGGCATCGTCAAAAGATATGGATGATGTCTGCATCACCAAGGCAAGGCGAAAACCGAGGTAATCGCCGAGCGGCTGCGCGCAACGCGATGTCCTATTCCGCCAGCAGCGTCACGATGTCGCTGTGGTGCACACCTGCGAAATCGAACGCCCGCACGCTTTAGCGTCCGACGCGATAGCTGCGGAAACCCGGAAATTTGCTCAGCTGCTCCTCCGCTAGGCTGGCGCTGCTGGCTCCAAATCTCCGCCTTGAGTCAGTCGTGCTGCTCAAGCCAGCTGAACGCCGCGCTTAATTCCACTAAGCTCGCCGTGTTGGGCGGTGCCGGCTTCGAAACGCTAGGGAGCGGGCTGCGGGGTAAGCCGTTAAAATCGACCTTGGTCAGTATTTTGCTGCTGCCTTGCCACGGCGACATCTCCTCCAGCAGCTCAGCTTTGCCATATAGTGCGCCGATGCCGGTCGTGCCGTAGAGCTTGTGCGCGGAGAAGGCGTAGAAATTGAATGCGTTCATACTTCGTCTCGTCATACAAATAAATAGGACCAGATCAAAAGCCTAGTTCTCTACTGGCAAAGCTTTATATGCGCGTTATGCTGATTAGTGCAAGGTTTGAACCAAAACCCGCATAAGGAGCAACCTTCTTTCTTTAGTCGATTTGACTACCGGTTAGCCGCCGCGGGCGGTTTGATGCAATCAATCTGCAAGGAGATAGAAGATGAAAAAAATTTCAGCAGTGCTTGCCATCTGCGCTATGGCTTTTACTCTGATCGCTTGTTCAAGCAATTATGTCATGCATACCAACGATGGTCGCACTATTGTTTCTGAAGGCAAGCCCTCAGTCGACAGCGACACTGGTATGATCAGCTATAAAGACGCTAACGGCAACAAGCAGCAGATCAACCGCGCTGACGTTAAAGAAATGGTCGAGATGCAGTAAGCGGTAAAACGCATAGCGCCAGCAAAAAATAGCACCGCAATTCGCGGTGCTATTCAAAATCACTATGGACAGACAGGTAAATACACAGGAATTAAAAGCTTGATCTGCAATCGTTAGATCAAAATGCAAACACAAGTCACGACTACAAGATAAAAGCTCTCCGAAAGCCTGCAAACTCACTTAAAAATCCTGAAATATTTTCGTTCCGGCTCAGGAAGTGCGGCAACTATAGGTATTTGCTGGAGCTTCCTCAACGGACAATTTATAATTCTTCGGATTAATAAAAATAATATATGGCCGCTTTCTATAAGCGCACGTGTTTTTCCCTTGATCTGAGTATGGAAAACCATGTCGAAACGCCTTCCTCCTCTTAATGCCCTACGCGTATTTGACGCGGCAGCGCGTCACCTTAGCTTCACTAAAGCCGCTGAAGAGCTGTTTGTCACCCCAGCAGCTGTAAGCCATCAGGTAAAATCGCTGGAAGATTTTCTGGGGTTAAAGCTGTTTCGTCGGAGGAATCGTTCGCTTTTGCTCACTAAAGAGGGACAAAACTACTATCTCGATATCAAAGAGATTTTCACCGCGCTCAATGATGCGACGCGTAAGCTGCAGGCGCACAGCGCGAAGGGCGCTCTGGCCGTTAGCCTGCTGTCCAGCTTCGCTATTCAGTGGCTGGTTCCGCGCCTCTCCAGCTTTAACATAGCTTATCCGAGCATCGATGTGCGCATCTAGGCGGGTAAACCGCGACGAAGAGAAACTGGCCGACGACGTCGACGTGGCGATTTTCTGCGGCTGCGGCAACTAGCCGGGACTGCGGGTGGAAAAACTCTATGCCGAATATCTGCTGCCGGTCTGTTCGCCCGTGCTAATGACCAGCGATAACCCGCTAAAACGCCAATGGATCTGTCGCGCTTTACGCTACTGCATGATGCCTCTCGCCGCGACTGGCAATCCTATATTCGCCAGCTAGGCTTGCAGCATATTAATGTGCAGCAGGGACCGATTTTCAGTCACAGCGCGATAGTATTGCAGGCGGCGATCCACGGTCAGGGCGTCGCGCTAGCCAATAACGTGATGGCGCAGAGCGAGATCGAAGCGGGCCGCCTGATCGTCCGTTTAACGACGTATTAGTCAGTAAAAACGTTTTTTATCTGGTTTGTTATAACAGCCAAGCAAAACTGGATAAAATAGCCGCCTTTCGACAGTGGATCATAGCGAAAGCCGCCATCGAACAAGAAAAATTTCGCTTTCGCTACGAGCACTAACTTATTGATTTATTTAAAGTGAAGTACAGATGCACTTTGAGGATAGTCAGATGTCCAGTCGTGCCATGTTTATTTTTGCCGCCATCAGCGGATTTTTGCTGGTGTCGTTTGGCGCTTTTGGCGCTCACGTATTAAGTCGCTCGCTCGGTTCAAACGAAATGGTCTGGATACACATCGGCCTAGAGTATCAGGCGTACCATACGCTGGCGGTGATAGGCTTAGGCGCGGCGATGCTGCGTCGTGCTAACTTCTGGTTTTACTGGAGCAGCGCCTTCCTCGCCCTCGGCATCGTGCTATTTAGCGGCAGCCTCTATTGTCTGGCGCTGTCGCATCTAAAGTTTTGTGTTTTCGTTACGCCGATCGGTGGGCTTTGCTTCCTAGTCGGCTGGTTCCTGATGTTGATTGGCGCGCTGAGTCTGAAACGAAAGGCAAATCACCATGAATAAAGTTTTACTCTACATTGCCGTCCTAGTTTTGAAAAAGAGTGCGCTGCGGAAATCGCGGCCCACGCTGCCGAGCGTGAAATCTATGGTTTCCCGCGGGTGAAAGAGAACAGCGGCTACGTGCTGTTCGAGTGTTATTAGCACGAAGATGCTGGTCGCCAGGCGCGCGAGCTGCCGTTCGAGATACTGATCTTCGCCCGCCAGATGCTGGTGGTCGGCGAGCTGTTGAAAGACCTGCCGCCGGATGACCGCATTGCGCCGATCGTCGATATGCTGACCGGCGTGGTGGAGGGAAAAAGGCGGTGAACTGCGCGAGGTGACGGACACCAACGAAGCGAAAGAGCTGACCAAATTCTGCCGCAAGTTCACTGTGCCGCTGCACGCCCGCCTGCTCAACGCGGGTATCATGCTTAACTACGAAAGCCCGAAGCGTCCGGTGGTGAACGTCTTCTTTATCGTGCCCAGCGCCTGCTATGTCGGCAACGATTCGCCGTTCTATATGGGGATTCCCCGTCTAAAGTTTCCGGCCGATGCACCGAGCCGATCTACCCTCAAGTTGGAAGAGGCGTTTTACGTCTTTATTCCTGCCGACGAGTGGGACGAGCGGCTGGCGCGTGGCATGCATGCGGTCGATCTCAGCGCCTGTCCCGGCGGCTGGACCTATCAGCTGGTGAAGCGCAGCATGTGGGTCTACACGCGGTAGACAATGGCCCGATGGTGCGACCAGTCTGTGGATACTAGGCAGATGACGCACTGCCGCGAAGAGGGCTTTAAGTTTCGCCCGACGCGCAACAACGACTGGCTGGTATGCGACATGGTCGAGAAGCTGGTGCGCGTCGCCAGCCTGATGACCGAATGGCTGGTTAACGGCTGGTGCCGCGAGACGATCTTCAACCTCAAGCTACCGATGAAAAAGTGCTACGAAGAGGTGACGCAGAATCTGGCGATGATCGACGAGGCGCTGAAGGCGCAGGGCATCAACGCGCAGATCCGCGCTCGCCAGCTCTATAATGACTGCGAAGAGGTCACGGTGCATATTCGCCGCATCTGGGGTGCCATCCCGGGCCGCCGCGACGAACGTTAAGCGTCAGGCGGGCGCTGCACCGCTTGGCCTGCATAACGCAGCGTTTTCAGATTTCCCTGCAGCTGCAGATCCTGATCCTGCTTTAGCATTGCCACCTGTCGGCTGATCAGCGCGTACTCGCGTCTTGCCGTTAGTTTCGCGTACAACTTCTCTGGCACCGCGTCAAGCTGCGCATAGATCTCGTCCAGCCCACCAAAGGTCTGTAGCAACGTTTTCGCGCTTTTCGGACCGATGCCCACCATGCCGGGAATTTTACTGCTGCTGATGCCGCACAATCCCCAGTAGTCGGGCAGCTGCTACGGCGCGACACCGAATTCGGTTTCGATAAAGGGCAGATCGAGCCAGCGCTTCTGGAAGTAGTCGCGAATGCGGATCTGCGGCGCGAGCAGCTGACAATAGCCTTTGTTGGTAGAGACGATGGTCGTCTGATGGCTCGCCTGCGCCATCTTGACCGCCAGCGCCGCCGCCAGCGCGGGCAGCTCAGCCTGCAGATCCTCCAGCATCGGCGGCCTGCCGCTTTTGTAGTCCGGCAGCAGCTGATGACGCCAGCCCTGATGGCGCTGTTCGCTGTCGAAAACCGCCACGGCATGCGTTGGCTGCGTATGTCCCAGCAGCTGGCGCAGCGCCGCGACGCAGGGCGATCCCTGTACGGCGTGCAGACGGCGTATCAGATTAAGCGCGTCCACGATAAGAAGGTGAAAAGACATAAGCTTAACGGCAGCCCCTGCGAGCTGCCTTCCTTGCGGTTTATTTAATGATTTCATAGCAGGGGATATAGGCGGTGCCCGGTAGCTTCATGCGGTGCTGGGCGACGAATCCCTGCAGCAGCTCATCCATGCGGCCCATAATGTCCGGCTCGCCATGCAGCCTGAACGGGCCTTTTTCGCGGATTTCGCGGATGCCGATCTCCTTCACGTTCCCGGCGACGATGCCGGAGAAGGCGCGTCGCAGATCCGCCGCCAGCTGCTCCGCCGGCTGGCTGGTGTAGAGATTAAGATTGGCCATATTCTCATGGGTCGGCAAAAAGGGCTTCTGCAAGTCGGGCGAGATGCGGATCGACCAGTTGAAGCTGTAGGCGTCGCCGGTTTCGCGACGATATTCTTTCACCTGCGGCATCGCTTTTTTCATCAGGCGCGCCACTTCGGCGGCGTCGTCAATGACGATGGTGTAGTGTTTGCGCGCAGCTTCGCCCAGCGTATTGACGATAAAGTCGTTCAGCATATGGAAGTAGTCGGCGCTCTCGCGCGGCCCGGTGAGGATCAGCGGCAGCACCTGCTCGTGGTTCTGCGGGTTCATCATGATCCATAGCAGGTAGAGCAGCTCTTCCGCCGTGCCTACGCCGCCCGGGAAGATAATGATACCGTGCGCGATGCGCACGAACGCTTCCAGCCGCTTTTCGATATCCGGCATGATGATGAGTTCATTCACCAGCAGATTCGGCGGCTCGGCGGCAATGATCGACGGCTCGGTCAGCCCAATAAAGCGGCTGTCGCGATAGCGCTGCTGCGCATGGCCCACCGCTGCGCCTTTCATCGGCGCTTCCATCACCCCTGGACCGCAGCCGGTGCAGATGTTCAGCTCGCGCAGGCCGAGCTGAGTGCCGACGTTGCGGCAGTACTGATACTCTACCGCGTTAATTGAGTGGCCGCCCCAGCAGACCACAGTGTTGGGGTATTCCCCGATGTGCAGCACGCCGGCGTTGCGCAGGATCGAAAAAACCTGGTTGGTGATATGCGTCGAATTATCCGGCTGCGCCTCTTCCATTCTGGAAATTGACAGCTGGCCGTTCACAAACAAAATGTCGCGCAGCACGGCGAACAGGTTGGTCTGCAGCGAGCGGATAATACGTCCGTCGACAAAAGCCTCTTCCGGCGGATTGATCAGTTCCAGCTTAACGCCGCGTTCGCGGCGCAGCACGTTGATGTCGAAATTCTTAAAGCGGGAAAGCAGTTCGTGGCTGCTGTCGGTCTGGCTGCCTGAATTCAGCACGGCGAGCGAGCAGTTGCGAAACAGCTGGTAAAGGTCGCTGCTTGCCGTGCGCTTGAGCATGTCGACTTCCAGCTGAGACAACAGATCCATCGAGCCAAGAGGGCTGATATGTGTAATCAAATGAACTCCTTTACACCCGCTTGGATGACTGAAGACACCGCTGTTGCGGTGGCGAAAATCCTTGGTCGGCGCTCCTCCGATCACCGCCTTCACTAGAGTGCCTTGTCGACCGCGAATGCTCAAGTGGAACGCGCCGTCTGACGCGCAGGCTGCGAGAGGCCTCGCAAAGCTACTGACGCACTAGGCGGGAAAAACCGGGGCAGAAGAGCGCGTTGCTGCGCCAAGGATTGATGTCCAGCCCGCCGCGGCGCGTATAGCGCGCGTAAACCGTCAGCTGCTCTGGCTGGCAGAAACGCAGCACGTCATTGAAGATGTGCTCCACGCACTGCTCGTGAAACTCATTGTGCTGGCGGAAAGAGATTAGGTAGCGCAGCAGTGCTTCGCGGTCTATGCACGGACCTTTGTAGTGGATCATCACCGAACCCCAGTCGGGCTGGTTGGTGATCAAACAGTTGGACTTCAGCAGGTGGCTGACCAGCCTCTCCTCTACGATCTCGCTGCCCGCCGCATCCGCCAGATAGTCGGCGTTGAAGCGGTAGTCGTCAATCTCGATGTCCTGCTCGTCGATGCAGTAACCGCTAAAATGGCCGACAGGCTGGCCTTCTAGTTCGCTTAGGCGGAACAGCGCCACGCTGACCTCGCCCTGCGCGCATGCGCTGAGATCGCGCTCCAGCGTCTGGCGCACCTCGCCCCAGTCGGCGAAGCGCGTCTGATTAAAGCTGTTAAGGTAGAGCTTAAAGCTCTTCGACTCGATAAGATGTTCGCTGGTGGCGTTCAGCACTACTTCGCCCACCGCGACCTGCGGCACGCCCTTGCTGTTGAGCCAAGAGAGTTCGTACAGTGTCCAGATATCCGCGCCGGTAAAGGGCAAGGAATCGGGCGTCAGTCCCAGCGGCGTGCGGTTCAGGCTGCGCGGCACTGCCTGCAGCAGGCTGGGAGCGTATTGATCGTGATAGGCTGTAGGTTTGCCTAGGATCAGACTGCTCAGCACCTGATCCTTTTCATATAAAGACATAGAGGTTACCTGTGATACAAAACAAAGTGGGTACGTGTAACCCCATTAGACGTGAGAAAAAGAGTCATGCAACAGACTATGGGTGCCCTGTGCAAATTTACCGCCCGCTGTTGCGACGCTTGGCAACAGCGCACCGGTCATGCGCCCGCCAGCCAAGCGCTTTACGGCGTGCCGTCGCCCTGCATCGTCGCCACCTAGGCGTATGAGGTGTAGTGGCAGCCGCAGCCCTTTACGTTGCCTGCCACGCTGGAAGCGGTCGAGCACGAGCTGTCTTTGCTACAGGTCTGGAGCGAAGAGGACTTTGTGCGGCTGCAGGATAATTTAATCGGCCATTTGATTATGAAGTGCCGACTCAAACAGACGCCAACGCTGTTTATCGTGTCGACCGAGTCAGAGCAGGAGATAGTCTCGCTCTGCAACTTCACCGGAGAAATCATTCTCGAATAGCTTAGCACTAAAAAGTGCGATGTTTTTTCACAAAAAATTCAGACATTTCCTACTAATTTACAACCGGTTATCGGCTGATTTGCAGATATCAGCTCTTAACCTTGTGCGATATCTTTTACATGATCAATGAGAGATTGGCATTTTAATAAAGAGATATTCAGAAGTCTACAATGTAAAAATATTGTAAATCATCGGCTTGATGGCGTTAGTTCTAAATTTGGTCTATAAACAATTAACGTAACGCTTTTTAGCGTCTTATTTATTCGGCGGCTTCCGCCAAAATAGTCAGCAGTTGGCAGGAAGCCAGAGCCAGAGGATTGAAGATAGCGTCAGGATACGTTATGCTAGGAGGTGAGACAGTAGAATTTACGTCACACGGAGAGCTTCAGAATGAAGCAGAATACTCAGGAGAGAGTCAGGGACACCTCTAGGAAGGAGAACGAGAGCCGTACATGATGGGTGGCCGGTTTGAATTATCAGGACGATAAGCGCAGGATGGCGCGCAGGAAAAGTTGTCACGGATGAGCAGGGAGCATCAGCGTAGCGGGAAAGCTGCAAACGAACCGGGAGCACTGTTTTAACAGTGCTCCCTTTTTTTCGCCCGCGTCCGGCGGTGTCATGCTTGCCGCCCGGATTTGCCGATCCCGCGCAGCCTAACCCGGCTCGACGCGCTGTTTATGGACCATCACGCCTGATGCTAGAAATTATCTGTCAGGATGAATGGCTGGTGGCGGTCAACAAGCCCGCCAGCGGGCTTGTTGACCGCAGCGGGCTGGATCGCAAAGAGAAAGTGTTGGTGATGCAGACGGTGCGCGACCAGATCGGCCAGCACGTCTTTACCGCGCACCGCCTTGACCGTCCGACCTTCGGCGTGCTGCTGATGGGTCTCTTCAGCGAAGTCGGCCGACTGCTGGCGCAGCAGTTCGAGCAGCATCAGATGCAGAAAACCTATCACGCCGTCACACGCGGCTAGCTGCAGGAGAGCGGCATGCTCGACTATCCGCTGGTGGAAGAGCTAGACAAGATCGCCGATAAGTTCATCACCCAGGAGCGAACCGCGCCGCCGGCGGCGACCGACTATCAGGCGCTGGCGTGGGTGAAGATACCAGTGGCGATCGGTCGCTACGCGAGCGCGCGCTACAGCCTGATGAAGCTCTCGCCGCACACCGGCCGCAAACATCAGCTGCGTTGCCATATGGCGCCCCTGCGCCATCCAATCATCGGCGACACTACTTACAGGGATCTGCGGCAAAATCGCGGCGTGGCAGTTCGGCGCCGATCGGCTGATGCTGCACGCCAGCAGCTTGGTGCTGACACACCTTATCACCGGCGAACCGCTGATGATCCGCACCGGACTGGATGCGGCGTGGCGGCAGCTAGCGCAGCAATTCGGCTGGCAGACGGCGATCGCCGCCGGACTTAAGTTTATCTACACGGCGGGCGAAGATTGGCATTTTTGTAGTTACGGTATATGGCAACGCGCTGCTGGTCGCGGAAGAAGCGCAACCGATTTTACAGGCGCAGGTACATGAGGGCACTCTATGGCAATCCTACTCTGGCGCAGTGGCAAAACTACAGCAGCGAAGTGGCGCCGGATTGAATACCGCCAGCTGATTGCGAATGCCCCAGCGATCCGACTAGGTTTGCTAGTGGCCGCTGGCGATATCGAGAATCAGATGGAACAGCTGCCAGCCGACCTCTTCATCCCTCTTCATTACCATGCCGTCGACGTTGGGATAGTTCGGCAGCAGATCGCGCTCGACAATCTGCACCATATAGTCCAACACGCCTGCGACGTAATGTACGGTGATGGTAATGCCGAGCAGGTTGCGTGATAGGCTCCGTCAGCGTTAGCCCGTCGGGAAACACTGTGCCGGCTGGCAATCCCTAGTTGTTAACCACGATAGCGACATTGTCGTTCTCATGAACTTTGATACAGAGCGATGGCTCTTTCATTATGGGGTTCATCGCTCACCTTCCAGTCATATGCCGTATATGGCAGCGCATTATCGTTTTTCACTACGCTCATCGGATTTGCTAACTTTAGTATATGGACAGGTTTTATCCACCGCATTGTGCAACTGGCGTGCATTAAGATGTTAAATCGCCTCTTTTTTTAGTCCGCTTTCCCAAAAGCAAGTGAAGAGTCTCATAAAACGCCCGTCAGCTGCTCATTTCTTTATCATTCTATCGCTAAAAAATTGGGTTCCGTGAGGCACGCCGCAGTGAGTTGTGTAACTGCAAGATAATCACTGCTAATACCCAGCGCGATGTGCATGCAGTCAGAGCGAATGTAGCGAACGCTATATTTCAGGAGTGCATCATTAATAGTTACAGCCAGACGGCGGCAGCGCGCCGCCGGCGCTGGCGAAGATTGATATCAGCGGGCTGGACGCGCGCGTGTGGCAGTGCTGTTTCGAGGTGGTGTGCGACGTCACCACCCCGCTGACCGGCCGCGACTGCGCCTCTACCGTACCGTTTTCGGCCCGCAAAAAGGGGCGACGCTGGCTGCTGGATCGCGCGCTAGCGCACTACACGGCGATTATCCAGCGCGCTCTCGACATCGACGTGTTGCATATCCCCGGCGGCGGCGCGGCATCGAGATCGTAACCTAGGCGCTGCGGCTGGCGGAGCAGGTCAAAGACGCGCTGCTGGTGATCACTGGCGAAGGCCGTATTGACAGCAAGAGCATCAACGGCAAAGTGCCGATTGGCGTGGCACAGGTGGCGAAACAGTTTAATAAGCCGGTGATCGGCATTGCCGGCAGCCTAACGGCGGATGTCGGCGTGGTGCATTAGCACGATCTAGATGCAGTCAGTGTTTAGCGTTCTCTACAGCATCTGCATGCTTGAGGAGTCGCTGGCGAACGCGGAAAATAATTTGCGGCTGGCGGCTAGGAATATCGCCGCGACGCTAAAGGTAAGCAGTGCGATGCAGTAAAAAAGCGGCCTTCAGGCCGCTTTTTGTTTTACTTCTTATTCTTCGCTTCCAGCGTGGTGAATCACGGCGCGCCGAAGTCGGTATTGCCGCCCCCCAGCTAGGCACGATTTTATTCAGCGACGTCACATTAATTGCTCCCTGCTGGCTGTTCAGCTGCTGCTGCGAGATAGAAGCGCCTTTAAAATCGTAGCTGTGGTGGCGGCGCTTCGCCGGCGATCTTATTCGCCACCAGACGCGAATTCACCGCGCCGATGGTTTTCGGATCGATCGGCACCGTCTGCATCAACGGGCTGTTCTTCTCGCTCATCAGCTGCAAATCTTGGTTGGAGACGTCGATGCTGTAGAGCTTGATCTCGGTGCGCCCGTTCTCCTGCAGCGCTTTATAGGCGGCCCTAGCCAAAGGTGTCCCACATGCCCCAGATTGGCCGCAAGCTGGGCTTTAAGGTCAAGCATCTTTCTCAGCAACGGCGACGACGCGCGCTTTCAGGACTTCGTCAACAGACGATCAGCCAGAAGTACGACGGCATTGCTGGCGCAGTCGTCGCTCGGCTAGCTGATTAAAGATTTCAACAGCAAAGCAAGATTTCAACAGCAAAGTGAATATCGTCAAGCTGTAGGTCGCCGGTTTCCCGGCGATGGTGCGCCGTCAGGGGGTGTATGAGAAGCTGCTGAAGAAGAATCTAGGCATCCATCAGCTGGAGCCGATCGGCACGGTCTCCTCTAACGTGCAGGACGACACCGCCAACAAGATCGGCGCGATCCTCGCGAAGTATCCGAAAGGCAAGATCGATGCGATCTGAATAGCGCCCGCGACAAACTGCGTGGTGTTGTCGTCGGAACCTAGATTGCGGATCACCGCGATGCACACCGGTCTTTCATTATTCGCGATGGGGCAAGCGTCGGCGCGACGCTGTCGGCGAAGGCGCTGAACGTAGGTCATCGCCAGTGCCAGAGCCAGTATCCGTCGGCCCCTTTGGTCGGCTCATCGAAAATCAGCACTTCGGCGTGGCTGCGCAGCCACTTGCAGATGGCGACCTTTTGCTAGCGCCCGCCAGCTTGGCGGTACTTGCGACAGCGCGCGCCAGCAAAATCTGCTGCTTCTCCGCTAGGGTGCAGCGTTCCACCAGCCGGTTGACGCTGATGCTGACGTCGAGCGGCGCCAGCAGGGCGCGCGGCTGACGGCGAAGGGCGCCCCTAGCGGAAGCCGTGGCCCGGCTCTGCTAGCCGATCCAGCAGGATGTTTTCCGCTACGCTGAGCTGCGGCACCAGCTCGACGTCCACCTCCTGCTGTACCAGATGAATGCCGAGCCATTTCGCGTCGCGCGGGCTGCGTATCGACACTGGCGCCGTCGAGCAGAATCTCGCTGCTGTAGTGGCTGTGCGCGCCGGAGAGCACAGCCATCAGCGTCGATTTGCCTGCGCTGTTAGCGCCGGTCAAAGCGTGTACCGAATCGCCTTCCGCGAAAAAATCTACCTGCGTCAACGCGGCAAATCCGCCGAATGCGAGTGAGATATTACGCATCTCAAGGCAGTTTAACGCACTCATTAGCTCAAGCTCCCCAGTAACTGGCTTGCCGAAATTTTTTTCTGAAGTTTCAGGCGCGGCAACAGCCGAAAGCGCATAAGCTAGCACGAAATCTTATTAGCCATCCAGACATATAGATTTTTTGGCGGCTAAATCTGGCGCACCACATATAACTCTGGTGTTTTACAGTAGGGAATGAAATCAAGGCGGTGTTTTATGCTGGGCTGAGGCGCAGAGAAAAAACCAGCCGCAGCTTGGTTGGTTTTAAGCGGTGTGGCGCTTACTTTTCTGGAATGACATTTAGCAAGGTAGTGAGCAGTTTCCAGTAAAGGCCGACGCTTTCGATATGCACCTGCTCGCCCGGCGAGTGCGGATTAGTGATGGTCGGGCCAATAGAGACCATATCCATGTCTGGATAAGTTTTCTTGAACAAGCCGCACTCCAGACCGGCGTGGATCACCTGAATGTTCGGCGTTTTTTCGAACAGTGCGATATAGGTCTGACGGGTCAGCGCCATAATTGGCGAGTTAGCGTCAGGCTGCCAGCCCGGATAGCCGCCTTTCGGCTTTGTCTGCGCACCAGCCAGCTGACCGAGCGAGGTTAGCATCTGTACCACATAGTCACGGTCGGTATCGATCAGCGAACGGATCAGGCAGTTAATCTCCGCCTTATCGTGCTCCATGGTGACGACGCCGACGTTGAGCGAGGTTTCCACTACGCCTTTCGCCACGTCGGAGTTGCGGATTACCCCGTTCGGCGTACTGTTCAGCAGGTTGAGGAAGTGGTCGCGGCTCTCGGTGCTTAGCGCCTCGCCCTGATGCGCCAGCGGCTCGGTAACCACATTTATGTTCTTCTCTTTCACGCCGTGCTCTTTTTGCAGCGCCTGCAGGAAGTGCGCCGCCGCCGCTTTCAACGCGTCGACTTTATGGCTCTCTACTGCCAGCGTGGCGAAGGCTTCGCGCGGGATGGCGTTGCGCAGCGTGCCGCCGGTGAAGTTAACTAGACGCAGATCTAGCTTGGCGGCGTGCGCGGCGAGGAAACGCGCCAGCAGCTTGTTGGCATTGCCGAGATCCATATGGATATCCGTGCCGGAGTGGCCACCGCGCAGCCCTTTCAGCGTCAGCTTCAGTGTCTTGAAGCTGGCAGGCACCGCTTCGCGCGTCAGCGGCAGGGTGGTGATAAAGGCGATGCCGCCCGCGCAGCCCATGTAGATCTCGCCTTCCTCTTCCGAGTCGGTGTTGATCAGGATCTCCGCCTGCAGCCAGTTCGGCTGCAGCCCGAAAGCGCCGTCCATGCCGGTTTCTTCGGTCATGGTGAGCAGTACTTCCAGCGGACCATGGGTCAGGCTACTGTCGGCTAGCACCGCCAGCGCGGACGCCATGCCGATGCCGTTGTCGGCGCCCAGTGTGGTGCCGCGCGCCTTCACCCATTCGCCGTCAATATAAGGCTGAATCGGATCTTTGGTGAAGTCATGGGCGATGTCGTTGTTTTTCTGCGGCACCATATCAAGGTGCGCCTGCAGCGCCACCGGCGTGCGGTTTTCCATACCTGCGGTAGCCGGTTTGCAGATCAATATATTGCCGACCGCGTCGCGCTCGACCCAGGAACCTTGCTCTTTCGCCCAGCCAACGATGTAGCTAGCCAGCGCTTCTTCATGAAACGAGGGATGCGGAATAGTGCAGATTTTGGCGAAGATATCCCACAGCGGTTGGGGAGAAAGCTGAGACAATTCAGACACGACAGATCTCCTGTGTCAGTGCACCGGCTAGGCCGGTGAGCGCGTGTTTCCGGTGAATGGTCGTCGTCAGCGGATCTGACGTGATGGTGCTGAGAATATCACTATTAGCGCTGGGTGCGTACTCGAATGCGTTAAAAAGCCACAACCAGTGGTTCGGATGCTGGTTTTTAGCGCTGAAGATCCTTACAATCTCGCGCAACCTTTTTCCCGTTGTACATTTTTAAGCCGATTAAGTTGGCTGGGAGCGCTATTTATGAGTAAAAAATACGTCGTTACCTGGGACATGCTGCAGATTCATGCCCGCAAACTGGCTCAGCGCCTGCTTCCTGTTGAGCAGTGGAAAGGCATTATCGTGGTCAGCCGCGGCGGCTTGGTGCCTGCGTCACTGCTGGCGCGCGAGCTGGGTATTCGCTATGTCGACACCGTCTGCATCTCCAGCTACGACCACGACCATCAGCGCGAGATGAAAGTGCTTAAGCGCGCGGAAGGCGACGGCGAAGGCTTTATCGTTATCGATGACTTGGTCGACACCGGCGGCACCGCACAGGCGATTCGTAAAATGTATCCTAAAGCGCACTTCGTCACTATCTTCGCCAAGCCGGCTGGCCGCCCGCTGGTGGACGACTACGTGGTGGATATCCCGCAAAACACTTGGATTGAGCAGCCGTGGGACATGGGCGTAGTTTATATCCCACCCATTGTGAAAGGAGCCTGATCTTTTCAGAGCTATTCAAGCCGCACTATAACTATCCCGAAACCTCGTTCGCTGGTGCATCGCCAGCACGACGCCGCTGTAGACGTTGAAGCGACGCTGAACGGCAGTAACCAGCACGGTTGGTATCGCATGCTCAACAAGCTGATGTAGACGTGGCGCGGCGTGCTGCCGCAGGAAGTCGAAGAGGGCGACGACAGTCTGCGGGCGAACACTGGCTGCACGCATCGCACCTTTTCAGCCTTGCCGGATAAAAGGCGCCGAGCTGGCAGATCAGGCGCAGACGCTGGCAGCCGCGCCTATGAAGAGGCGACGCGGCGGCTGTGCGGCGAGCTGAAGGCGCTCAGCTTTAAAATTGAAGGCGGTAGCCCCATCACCGGATTTGCCGCCCAACGCCTCGGCGCTATACCCTGACTCGCTGCAAATGCCTGTTCCATGACCACCTTGCGCCGTGCGGTATCGCCATGCTGACGCTGGATATGCCCTCAGTGGGCTCTCCGTGAAGTAGCGGCTCAAGGACACCAGCTTTCTGCGTCAGCTGTCGAACGTGCTCTAGATCGATAACCAGCGCATGGCGGCGTGCGGCTATCGCTTCGGCGCTAACGTCGCGGTGCGGCTCGCCTATCTAGAAGCGCCGCGCCTGCGCACGTCGACGCCGATGCTGGCGGGCTATTGGCCGAACGATCCTTTCGGCCCGGAAGAGGACGCGGGGCTGATCGCCAGCTCCTCCGCCGAAGGCAAACTGCTGCCGCTTGCTGCCAGACCGGCACTAGCGAATTTCGAACGCGCCCTGAATCAGGTTTGCGACTGGCCGGCAAAGCGGTTACAACAGTAGCTGGCAAATTTAGTGCGGTTTGCTTTAACACTAACGGTCAAACTTATGGAGAATTAGCATGACGTTACCGAGTAGTCATCCCCGCAGTCGCCTGATTAAGCGCTTTACCGAGCTGGGGCCGTATATCCGCGAAGGGAAATGTGAAGAAACGCGGTTCTTTTTCGACTGCTTGACCGCCTGCGTCAATGTCAAACCTGCGCCGGAAAGCCGCGAGTTCTGGGGCTGGTGGATGGAGCTGGAGGCGCAGCAGGACCATTTTACCTATGTCTATCATATTGGCCTGTTCGATAAAGACGGCGACTGGTCTGTCGCGAACATTAAAGGGAAAGAGAATAACCAGAAGGTGGAAAAGACGCTGCGTAGTTTCCACACGCACCTGAAAGCGATGTTGCAGGAGCTGAACTTGGGGCTGATGCCCGCCAGCGGCTTCGACGAGCAGCCGGTAAAACTCAGCGACTGATGACAGTAGGCATAGCCCGATGTATTTCAGCTATGCCTGTTCTGCCTTATTTTGCCTTTCCGCTACGCTTATATTTCTCTCTTGTCTCATTTGTAGCCTAATAAACCGCCGCGTTTAAATTTTCAGACGCGTTCGCGGTAAAAACATTTCCACTTATTATTTGATTATAGTTATTAACTAAACTCAATTTATAAATATTTTGTAATTTTATTGAGGCCGATCTCACTGACGAAGACTTTTTCTTAACGAAATGGTGTTATATCCGCCAGCTCGATGGTCATTGTCGCGGCTTTTCTCCGTTTGTTATCGGCAAAAATGAATACACACAGGTCAGCTAAAAGTCTGGGTGGTTCTGCCTGTCTCTCTGGAGGAAGTCGTCTTGTTTTAATTTAAATTAAAACCCATATTATTAAGTCTGGCCGCTACGCCCGGGCTGTTTTCCCGGTTACCTTTAGTCAGGCCGCCACATTAGAACCTTTTTCGCCTCTATTAAACGACAATAAAGCGAGCGTATTTTGCGTCTGTAATGGAGCGACGCAAACGCTGAGCGGCATTCAGCGCTTTCAGTTGGGAGAAGATGGCGGCGGATCTATTACCATCGGCGAAATATTAGGGAGCAGCAGAATTATTTCTGACAACAATATCATAGGCGCGGATCGCCTGACGTTCGGCGCGCAGGATTACGTGATTAACGTGCCTGACGTTAACGGCAGCGGGAATAATCAGCGGTAGGTCTACAATTCGGCTAGTATCAGCGCACTGGCGTCGGCCACGTCCGAGAGCGAACTGCCCAACTATTACAACGTCAACGGTCAGCAATATATTGATACCTCGGTGGCGCAGGTCAGCAACGGCATCATCTCGGCGTCGACGGCGCGGCGACCAGCGCCGCCACCAACGGCTGAAGCATGGCGGCGAAGCAGAGCCAGCTCTTCACCGACAGCGGCCGCGGCGCTATGAGCTGACAGTCGGCCAAACGTATCGCCTTTACCGGTTCCTATACCGAATACGCCTACAATCTGGCTTACTGGGTGGACAACGTCGCCCAGTACAACGGCCCTTTCAGCGTCACCACGATGGACAGCAACAGCTGCGAATTCAACATCGCCAGCCTGAACGATCTGCCGCAGTACAACGACTGGCTGATTGCGCTGCTGCAGAGCGGCAACCTCAGTGCCGGGCAGCTACAACGGCAAATTCAATAAAGTACTGTAGCTCTACAGCGTGCCCATCGCCTGTGTGATCGAAGCCGATGAGAGGGCGGCGCGCTGGTGCTCGGCCAGTAAAGTAGGGTGGTGTTTCACGATCCCAACCAGACCGCTTAACGAACGGGTGGTGGAAGGCGGTGACACTATCTACGCCTATGGCAGCGATCAGGATATCTCCACTGCGGGGTCGACGCTCTACCAGTTGGGCGATGGCGCGATCCTCTCGCTGTAGCGGTTAGGGGAGATCACCTAGAGCGACGACAAATACCACTGGCGTGAACATGTCCGGCAGCGCGACAACGGCGCCTACGGCGATCTGGGCGACATGTGGCTGAACGGCGAGGAGAGAATCAGCGCCATCATCGAAAACGGCGACGGCGCGGTGTTCAGCAACGGCAATATCATCGGCAGCGGTAAAAAACGTCACCGCGCTGCAGGCGTCCGGCGGAGCGACGGTGATGAATAACGGCACCATTCTTATCCCTACTGACGGCACAGGCATCCGCTCCGCCACCTCGTTCGACTACAACGGCAAGGCGACGTTAGCCGACGGCTTTATCACTGTGGACAGCGAAGCGGGCGGATCGGTGATTAGCACCCGCAGCGCCAGCGAGGTAATTAACCGCGGCATTATCATCTCCTACAGCTGTGTGGCGCCGGTTATCGATTTGCGCGGCGGTCGGACCCTGTTTATCAACTAGGGCGATATCAGCGCAGAATACCCGCAAACGCCGATAGTGGCAGGCGGCGCGACCAACGATCGGCTAGCGTTTATCGGCGGCAGCATGGTAGGTAAGATCGATGCCGGCAATGGCAGCGACACACTAGCGGGGTGACCGGCGGCACCCTCAACGGCAGTCTGACCATGGGCAGCGGCGAGAACAACTAGGTGCTGATTGAGAACGCCAGCCTAGCGAATACGCGCTATATCACCCCCGCAAGCGGCGCAGGTAGCACGCTCAGCTTCAGTAGCATTGATGCCAGCGGCGGTTCGTTCAGCGGCGACGATATCAGCAAAGGGGTCAACCTCGGCGCGGGGCTGGAGCACGCTCAACTTTTACAAAACCCAGTGGACGCTGACCGATAACCTAAAGCTAGCGCACAGCACTATCAATATCGATCGCGACTCCACGATGTTAGCCGGCAACGGCGTCAATCCGCTGCTGTCGGGCGCGCCCGATGACTCGCTGATGACTCACTGCTGGTCAACAACGCCGGTACGCTGGATGTGAGCAACGGCGGCACGCTGAAGCTGGCGACCCTGCTTGAGGGCACAGGCGGGCAGAGCGACGCCAGCGGCGCGGGATGGGATTTGTAGGCTCACCAATCGCAGATGGCTCACTCTGTCAGCCGCAGGTGGCCTCCTGTCTTTCCGTGCATGTCGGTCTGGCATATTACACCCAAGCGCTCACCGACGATCTACATAAGCGTCTCGGCGAACTGCGCGACGGCCAGCGCAGCGGTGCGAGCGGCGAGCTGTTCCTGTACTATCTCGGCTCGAATCTGACCTACCAAAGCAACCGCAACTTTAGCGACTATGGTGTGGTGCAGCTCGGCAAGCAATATGCGCATTCGTCTGCATGCAGCGGACGGCTATAGTGCCACCAGCATCGACAGCGTTTTGTTCTACGGCACTTGGCAGCGCGACAGCGGCTTCTTTTCTTCGCTAACGGCGTGCGTCTGGAGTCGCAGACGCAGCTGACTTAGATGCGTTTGACGTTCGAGACGATCAGACTATCGGCTGCCTCAGCGCGCAGCTGGATCGCACTTGACAGGATGACGCGCAGCGCGAATATACCCCCTTATCTGCGCGCCAACTATAAGACAGCACCTACGATAAGATTGCGAAAAAGTATTTTGATTTCAATGTGTACAGCGACTAACCCTGTTGACCTTATCCCGCGGCTAGGGCGGCGGCTCGAATGTAGAGGTCGGTTCTACAGAGAACGACATCCGTCAGGATTTCAACAGCGGCAGGTTCGGGCAGATGTGGACGTCGGTATTGGCGGCATGACCCGCTTCCGAAACGACGTTTCGCTCTATGCCGAGGCGGACTACTAAGGAGATTGACGGCAGAGGCGCGAAGGGCTGGCGCTATAATGCCGGCGTGCGCTGGACGTTTTGAATGGTGTAAGGAGGGTGTAGCAGCGGATGGCATGGCCGATCGTAAAGTCGCTCAAGGCATCCATGCTCGCCCGGCCCGCGACATCCTTGTCGCGGGACGCTTTCACATGAGGGGAAAGAACTAGTGCCGTCGCGCGTCGCGTCGCGGCGGCGTCAGATTTAGGTCATAAAAACGGCAACCACGTTGTCGTTGTTTAGGCTCAGACGGTTGTCGTCGTCCAAGTAGTTGATTTTGTAATCCACTAACGCCGACATGTTTTTGTTGAAGTAGTAGGTGGCGCCCACGTCGATATATTTCATCAGATCCGCGTCGCCAATGCGCCGATGCCGTTTTCGATATCTTTGCCTTTGGTCTGCACGTAACCCAGCGACGGACGCAGGCCGAAATAAAACTGATACTGTGCCACCAGCTCGATGTTCTGCGCTTTGTTCGCCGTGCCCGTGGCGCGGTTGGTGCCGCTGAACGGCGTCATGTTGCGCGTTTCGGTGTAGATCGCCGCTAGGTAAACGCTGTTGGTGTCATACTTCACGCCTGCGCTCTAAAATCTGCGCGGTCGCCCTGACTGTAAACGCGCGTCTGCTGCTGGTTGGTTCGGTCGGAAGAGTTAATTGCCGACATTACACTGATGCCGGTGTCGCCACGCCAAGGGTATAGCCCAGCGACGTGCTGTAGCCGTCGCTGTTCTGGCGGTTAATGTCGGTGTGCGAGTTGCCGCCGTTGGAATCGTTGCGCCTTTGGTACTGCAGCGCGAAGCGCAGGCCGTCAACCAAACCGAAGAAGTTGTTATTACGGTAAGTAGCGCCGCCGGTAGTGCGCTGCGTCATAAAGTTGTCGGAACGCGCCGTACCGTCGTCGCCGAATTCCGGGAACACGTCGGTCTAGGGTTCGACGTCATAGAGCACGCCGTAGTTGTAGTTAAGGCCGTAGTCGATAGGGCCATAGAGACCGAATTTCAGGCCGGCAAAGCCTAGGCGGGTTTTGTTTGCGTTGTTGGCGTCGGAGCCTTCAGAGTTATTGACGTTGTACCGGTATTTCCACTGTCCGTAACCGGTTATCAGGTTGTTGATCTGAGTCTGGCCTTTGAAGCTGATACGCACGTAGGATTTGTCTCCGTCTTGGCTGTCCGCGGCGCTCAGGTAGTGCATCGCTTTTACTTTGCCGTGGAAGTCTAGCTTGTTGCTGTCTTTGTTATACATTTCCGCCGTGTAAGTAGCAGAAGTCAGCATCAGAGCAGATACGATCAGTGCCAGTATACTTTTCTTCTGCTATTAATCCCAATGAGTAAAATGTGTTATGCCTCTGAAATAGGGGACGGTTTTACCGGGAGAAGATGAAGATTTTATGACATTTTTTCTGGTTTCTTGTGATGTGCGAACTTTTGGTCTAGCGAATTGTACGGGGATTTTCGTGCTTTTCCCCGGCGAAGAGTTAACTTCGCTTCTGACTCCTGCGGAAATTCCTATTCGCAGAAGTTTTTATTTTTACTGAAACGGCAGGAAATATGAGCGGTAGATTGCATCATGTTCATCCTCAATAATGCGCGAGTAGTAAGGCGTCATATCGGCCTGCAGTCTGGTGCAACCATTTCCTAGGACGCTGTGAGCGGACGCTGGCTCTCGACCTTTAAGTATGGTTACCGCCGCGATGAAAACTATGGCACTATTATATGATATATGATCGGCGCGTTGCGCGCAGGTTATTTCAGCGGTTATAAGGTGATGAATAATACCAGCACCGATAACTGGTATCGCCTTGGCCAGTTCTTCTCCCCGACTGCTCATCAGCAGCGGGTGTATCGAGATGATCGGTAAAGCGGATGCGACATCGCCGTCGGTGACCGCCACCACGCCAGTGAATATGGTAGGAATGGGGAAAATCTAGATCAATATGCGGCGTCTGGAGACCGTTTGGGCTGACGCCGGCCTTATGGGATAGCCTAGCAGTGCTAGATATTCGCTACAGCCGTGTTGACACCACCTATGCGGTTATTTTCGTCAACTCGAAAATGGGTACCCTGAAACCAGCGGCCCGCTTTGGCCTGCATAACGGAGTGGCAGGCATTAGCGCCAACGAAAAAGGCGTAGTCATGCTCGCGACGACTGCGGGGGTACGCCGACGAATAAAACCACGCCTTCGGGCTTTATACTGATCAATATCACTGGTACCGACCGTAAGGTTCTCTATTAAGATTGATGAGAAGCACGTTTTGGCGATGCTACGCTCTCGCCTTTTTTGTTTCTGGCGCGGGAAAGAGCAGAAAGGCGACGCTGCCGTGCGATTTTGAGTCTCAGATGACGAGAAAAGCAGCATCAGCGCGCTGCGGCTCTTGACGGAGGTACCGCTTTTTTCTAGCGTATTCCTCTGCGTAGTCCCCATCTCTACGCCGGTGTAGCTCAGTTGGTAGAGCAGCGCATTCGTAATGCGAAGGTCGCAGGTTCGACCCCTGTCTCCGGCAATTCCTCGACAACATCTTGTCAATCACCAAACCTAATCTCTCTTATGTCTATTTCTGCCTTGTGAAGTAAACCCGACTTCTGTTCAGATATGCCTATTTAGCGGTTAAAAATTGATCGTGGTCAGTTGAAGCATTTAATTCATCATTAAGCTACCGCATCGTGTGAATTAAATTCGATATGAATGCGATCATAGGGCAAAATGATTTTATTCGCTTTTTTATCCAATACACCGCCAATAAGTAGCGACTGAACATCATTATAAACCGCCCGAAAATCCCGATTGACGCGTCTTGAAAGCTCACTTATAGACAAAGGCTCTCCTCCCTCCCTCCATCGCCTTGATAATTTGCCATCGGTTAGGCGCAAAAGCAGCTTTTTTGCCAGCTTCTTAACAGAAAGAAATATCAGCTCTACACCAATAACGTCTCCTTAGCGTGTGCGGCTTCGGACATGGCTGCCTTAAAAGCACCCGCAATGGTCAATACTTTGATGGTTAATAATTGCATCGCTTTACCTCCTCGGTGGGGTGATATCTTTTTGGAAACGGGTTATTAGCGCTTCAATGCTGATAAAGGTTACCGTATATTCTCGATCGCCAATGTGTTTATTATGGTCGCCTTTGCCACGTTCGTTGTCGTAGCGCAGTAAATAGCGACCATCAACAATGCAGGCCAGACTATATTTGTATTGATGCTCGCTTCCCTGAACGGGCGGTTCGACCTGCAAAATGCGAACAGAGGTAAAAGAGTTATCGGCAATCTGGATGCGATAATTCATCAACTCAACAGCAGGCATAACGCATTCCCTGATGATGTAAACGATAACATCAGGCAGGTTCGATGTAAAAAAAGCGTGACCTTATTCTGAATTCTGATGGTTTTGTGCTATCGCTTTACCACTTCTTACGTCATTATAGCACACTATTTAATAGTGAACTTATTAAAGGAGTAACCTCATGAAAATTAAGTATAACATTTTAGCCTTATAGCCGCCGCTTCAGCCAACAGCTTCGCCGAAGCGCCACAGCCAGAGCAACACGTGCAAAGTTTTTTAAAAGCGCTGAACGGCAGCGGCCACAAACCCATTGAGGCGGCAGGTGCTAATCGGCGCGCAAAAAGGGGCGACGCTGCCTGACGCCGAGGTAACGGAAAAAACTATCAAGGTAAACGAAACGGGCAGCCTTTAAAACTCAATATTGTGAAGCCTAAAGGCGCACAGGGCATGCTGCCGGTCTTTATATTTTTCCACGGCGGCGGCTGGGTGATCGGTGATTTCCTGACGCGCAATATGATGAAATGGTTCTAGGATAACTACAACACTAAAGCGAGCGAACTTAACAATATTCTGGCTTCGCCGCTTCGCGCTACCCGCGAACAGCTGCAGGGCTTGCAGCTAACCTTGATCCAGCGCGTCGAGCTGGATATGCGTCGCGACGAAGGCGCGGCCTTTGGCAGTAAGTTTGACGCAGCGAACGGTCTGATCTACGACTACGGCCTGCTGAACACGCTGAGCGACGTCCCCGCGGCACGCACCACGCTGCGTCAGGCGGCCAATGCGCCGAAAACACATCTCAACTGAGACTGAATAGGGCAGCGGGTCTCTCAGCCCGCTTGCGCGTTGTCGGCCTCGTTAGCGCTGAACTAAACCTGACCTTTCCGCACGGCAGAAAAGCGATGCATCCACCACCTGGTCAGGTTGGATTAGCAAAATCAGTCTGTTAATTTACCTACCCACTAATTTATCTAACCACCATCGCAGGATACGGATATGTTCGCTGAGCATTACGACGTTGATGAAAACTATATCGATTTCTAGAGCATCGTTGATGGCCTCTACTATCCCTTCGATGCATCACGCCTACATGCGCGAAGCGCTGGGCATCAACGTTGAAGAGGAATTCAAACAGGGGCGGCTTTACATGGTGCTTGAGTACTCGCTGTGCTTCCGTAAGAGTCTGCAAAAAAGGGCGATTGCTTAGAGGCCACCTGCGTGCTGGAGAAAAATGAAAAGCGCCATCGAGTCAACTTTGTCTATTATATCAAGAAGGTTGACGGCGTGGTGTATGCTGAAGTAACCTCTGTGGCGACTTGTGTAAGCAACGGCAGGCCGAGCATGCCAGATGCGGTCATGAATGCCCTGAATTCTCTTTGATTGTTAGCATGAAGGGCTGAGGCTAGCCCCTCATCTTTCCACGCCGCGTCGATGCCTTGTTTTTCTCTGTCCTGACGCCTCACCCAATTCCTAATCCGCCCGACCTCATATATTACGAGGTGTCCGTCACGTTAATCTCCCTGCATTTTCCTCTGTTTTTGCCTGTTTTTTCTGCGAGCGGTTTATTTAACTTAGTATCAGAATTTAACTGCATAGCGTTAATCTTCTTAAGAGGGCATTAGCGAAGGCTAATAAATATAATGCTTATCGAGAAAAATTAATTATTAAGGCAGGTTAATACAATGTTTTTATAAAAGTGACTATACCCTGAAAGTACTGCTTTTTCTGCTTTCTTTACCAGGATAAATCCTAACGGCCAGTGCTGTTTTTTGCGGGCATGATGAGGCGCGCAACTGGCAGGAACATAATCATCTAATATCTGCTTTTCATTCAGGGGAAAAATCTTTGGATAAAGAAAAAAGCACGCTTATCCATGAATTCTGATAAAAAATAGAGAGTTTATACGGAAATTCCGGTTTCACCGTGAACCCATTGACGGAATAAAAGCGGCACGTAATATCTCTTCATTCAATGCTAGTTTTTTCTTTAGCCTCACGAAGTTTAACCGGGAAGAAATAAAAGATGCTTTAGCGATCCCGGCAGTAAATCTTTATTGTTGATTATTTTGCCGCAGACGTAACATGATTTTTCCAGGGGATTTATGGTAACGCTGAACAACCCGTTAACTAGTGTAATTGTGCCGGTCTATAACGCCGAAAATTCGATTATTCGCTGTGTGGAGAGCGTGCTGGCGCAGCAGGCGCCGTGCGTTGAACTGATCCTGATTGACGATGGTTCGACCAACAGTTCGCCGCTGATGCTAGAGAGCTGGCGCAATCATACGCAAGTGCGCATTATTACCCAGCTCAACGGCGGGGTCTCGTCGGCGCGTGACGCCGGCATTGCGGCGTCACGCGGCACATATCTGCACTTTGTCGATGCGGACGACTTTCTGCCCGCTGACGCGTTAAGTCTCTGTCTGTCGCTGATTAATGAGAACGTCAGCTTGATTGTCGGCGAGTCGCAGCACTTCATACCGCAGGGAGAGCCGATTGCGCGTGCATTCCCCACCGAGGCGCAGCGCGTGCTCAGCGCCAGCGACGTGGTAAACGACCTGCTCTATTTTCATCTGCGCCACGGCATCTGCGACAAACTGTTTAACGGCGATCTAATCCGTGCGCATCAGCTGCGCTTTAACGAACAGATCGACAATTTTGAATATCTGCTGTTTATCACGCAATATTTGAGCCTGCTTAAAAGTACCAGTAGGTGATTTCCATCAACTGCGTAATTTATCACTACGTCAAGTCGGAAAACTCCGCCATTCGTTCATCGGTGCGGAAAAAGCATTTTTATTTTACTCGCTCCTTCAGCGAAATGCAGCGGTTGCTGACGCGCATCAACGATAAGTTTTTCTATTTCCTGCTATTGAAAGTCTCTTCCGCCTATCTGTATAAAGCGACTGCGTCAGGCGAATTTAATGCCACTTTTATCAATGGCCATATTCGCCGTTATCGCCGGGCGTTCAGGTCTTATCTTGCTTCTGGGGTGATCGTTAACGGCTGGAGCCTCTATTTCACGCTCTTTTTCTGCTCGCTGCGTTTAGTGTCGCAGCTGCACAAGCTGGCGTAAAGCACGGCACGCGGAGCATTCTTATGAAAGAAAAACTAAAAAAATCCCCTGTGGATGATCGCGGAGAAAATCATCGCGGTCTTTGGCCTGATATTCGTTACCTCTTTCGTGGCGAAATATGTCGGGCCAACCACCTTCGGCATTATTTCCCTCTCGCTGCTGGTGTTTCAGTTTTTACAGACGGTAACCTATATGGGCAGCGACGTTATTCTGCTGAAACGACTGTCGCAGAATAAACACTCCGGTATTAAGCTGATGCTCTCTTCTCCTGCTGACGTCGGCGGGCATGGCGATTATGCGCGAAGAGATGACGTCGCAGGCGCAGATTTTTATTATCGCCGCCGCCATCGCCTGCCTGTTCTCCGCCATCTATCTGGTCAACGTCTTTAACGAGGCGAAGCTGAACATCATCGCCAACGCGAGCGGCCTGATAGTCAGCCTCTTCATCCGCTTTGCTATCTCCTGGTTCGAGCTGGATCCTGCCTGGCTGGCGCTGCCGATCTTGCTGGCGACCTTTATTCCGTTCGTCATCAAGCTGGCGCTGTTCCGCCGTGCTATGATATGAAGAGACGATGCGCGCGCTGAGCCGCAAACAGCTGAAGGCCTATCCGCGTTATATGCTCGCCTCCGGCGGCGCGCTGATCTTTTCGGTTATCGCCGGGGCGCTCTACACGCGACTTAACCAGTTCAGGGTCAGCTACTTCTTGGGCGTTAAAGAGGCCGGCGTCTTTTCAGTGGCCTTAACGCTCTCCGACGCCTAGGTCTTTTTGCACAACGCGCTGCTGGCGCTGCCTGTTATCTATTTCGGCCTATCAGGCCGCGGTGGCGCTCACTGCCTGGCTCTGCCTAGGCGCGCGTTCGGTCTGCTCAGCAGCGTGATGGATCGCTTTATCATCAAATACAACAGTTACGGCTATCTGGTGAAAAAGACCTTTTTCGTGCTGGTGAAAAAGACCTTTTTCGTGCTGCTGATTTGCTTGGTTTCTTCCGCCGTGCTGGTACCGCTCTATGGGCTGACCGGCGTAGCCTTTAGCGTTATTTTGACCAAGCTGCTCTCTTTTACACTGCTGAATTACTTTTTTGCCGCTCAGCCGATGTTGACCATACATCGCTCTTTTTCAGTCCTAAAAAATATGGTTCTTATTAAACGACGCCAAAACCCTCAGATAGTTAAGAGGAATTAAAAATGATTCTAACACCAAAGTTCAGCATTGTTCAGCATTATTATTCCCGCGTGGAGTTCGCAAAAAAAGCTGAGAAGAACTTTAGTCAGCGTGCTGCAGCAGACCTGCGACGAGTATGAAGTTGAAGTTATTGTGGTTAACGACAGTAGCACCGACGGCACAGCCAGCGTTGCTGGAGTGGTTTAGCTATCAGCAGACTATATAGTTGATTTATCAGCCGAATAGCGGCGTTAGCGCGGCGCGTAATGGCGCGCTGAAACAGGCGCAAGGGGATTTTATTATTTTCCTCGACGCTGATGACAGGTTAGAAGAACATTTTCTCGCCAGTTTTGCGCAGGCGCTGGAGAACAGTCACGACAAACCGGTAGATCTAATTGTCGGCAATCTGCTAGACAATCGTATCGGCAGCATCCGTAAAATGGCTATTTTGTCGCGCAGGAGATGCCTTATCTACTGGGTGAACTGGAGATGAGCGATAATATCGGTTATCTGCATAACAAGTGTTACAGCCGATGCGTCATTAAGGCGAACGGCCTACATTTCCTCGAAGGGATTTCCATGAGCGAGGATCTGCTGTTCAACCTTAAATATTTTAACAGTATCGCTAATTGTCAGGTGATCGACAGCCCCGCCTATCATTACAAAAACGTGATGGACTCGCTGTCAAAAAAGCGCGTGCAGTACAACGAGCTGAAGACGCGCAAGCAGTTCCTGACCGGGCTTCATGACACCATCATGCGTAAATTCCGCACCGCGTCTCGACTATTTCCTTAAAGGGGGTGTTAAAGCGTGTGCTGGCGTTGGATATGCAGATCGTCACCTCGATGTATCACGACTCCTTTACGCACAATAAAATTTCGCGTGAGACCAGCGAGATTAAGCGTGGCACATATTCGAAAGGGATTTTTATCCTACTGAACCGTAACGAAAAGCTGAAATATATCATTTAAATTTCAACAGCTTTACGGCTTATTCCTATCTTTACGCCCTGTATAAGGCGCGTGTTTTTTAATAGATGTGCTTCGCAACACACGACTGGGTTTTTCGTTTCTATGGTTTACCTGCGTTAATCTCATCGGGCGGCCTGCATCAGGCCGCCCGATGCTCACTGGCTTATTGCGCCGGATGCAGCACGCTGGTTTTAAATACGCTCATCGCCTGCGCCATACGCTCCGCTTGATTCTGGAGGGCCTGCGAGACAGCTGAGGCTTCCTGCACCAACGCGGCGCTCCGCTTCCATCTGGGTAATCACCATATTGATCTTGCTGATGCCGGTGCTCTGTTCGCTACTAGCAATGGTGATTTCGCTCATAATGCCTACCACGCTCTTCACGCTGTTGACCACTTCGCCGATAGTGGAGCAGGCATGCGAAACCAGTCTGCTGCCTTCATCTACTTTCGCGACGGAATCTTTAATCAGCTGCTTGATCTCTTTCGCCGCTGACGCCGAGCGCTGCGCCAGGTTGCGCACTTCGCTCGCCACCACGGCGAAGCCGTGTCCCTGTTCGCCCGCGCGCGCTGCGTCGACGGCAGCGTTAAGCGACAGGATATTGGTCTGGAAGGCGATAGAGTCGATCACGCTGATAATATCGAAGATTTTCTTCGACGACAGCGCGATGGCCTGCATCTTATCAATCACCTGTTCCATCACTTCGCCGCCTTCACGCGCCACGGCTGAGGTGTTCGCCACCAACTAATTCGCTTCGCGCACTTGTGCTTCACGGTCGAGGTCATCTGCTCTACCGCCGAGGCGGGGTCTCTTCCAGCGAGCTGGCCTGCTTCTCGGTACGCGTGGAGAGATTGAGGTTGCCGCTAGAGATCTAGTTTGAGGCGACGGCGATAGTATCGGAGCCAGTGCGCCCTTTGGTGACGATGCTCAGCAGATTGTCGTTCATCTGATGCAGTGCGCACATCAGTACGCCGGTTTCATCGCGGCTGTAAATGACGATTTACGAGCTAAGCACCGACCTTCATACATATTTTTTAAACTCCACATCACTGTTCTCCCCGCGATGGCATAAAACGTTCCGCTGCGATAGTTAAGTACGCCTGTTTATAATCAGTCTGTGCCGAACTCTCATGCTGCCAGACGCGTCTCGACATGAGAGCCGGCACACTGGTTATCGGATATTTCTGTTTTGACTTTAATTTTTTCTTGGCATCATCGGGCAGCGAAAACCGTGCGTCAGGCAGAATAGATTAGCCGAATAACAGGTCGTGAGCCGTTAAACCATTCTCTGATTAATCTAGCTAAGCGATTGAAATGACGCTATTAAGCCGCAAGCTATTAGGGAGAAAAAGAGAAGAAAAGAGCGAAAAAAGAGATGAGCACGCGACGGGCGACGCGTGCTCAGAAGGGGTCAGGGCGCGTTTTCCAGCACGCTGTGGATCACGGAAGAGAGCTCGTTGATTTCGAACTTGGTGATGTAGCCGTCTGCGTCGACTTTACGCACGTGATCTTCGTTGGCGCTGCCGCAGAGCGAGGAGTGGATCACCACCGGAATGCGCTTCAGCGCCTCTTCGCGCTTGATATTGCGCGTCAGTGTAAAGCCGTCCTCTCCGACATTTCAAGATCGGTCAGCACCAGCGCAATCTTGTCATGAATCGACTCCCCCGCTGCCTGCGCCACGTCGTTCATCTCTTTGATCTTCCGACTCCGCGGCGAACGCTTAGGTATTGCGCGCATACTCGGTGACCAGCAGCAGGTTCGGACCAGTTTCCGGCGAACAGCCCATTACCGCCGGCAGATCGATCACCGGAATAAACTGGCCGCGAATAAATATTGGTCATGCCGAGCAGCGGCGAACGCATGCCCGCGGCTCGGGTGATCGGTTGCATCGGCACGATCTCTCGCAGCTTAAAGACGTTAATGCCGAACAGCTCCGATTTTCCCTTTGCCTGATCGGTGCCTAGACGGAACAGCAGCAGTTCAAAGCAGTTCGATAACGCCGGATTTGCTCTTTCATCTATCTCTTTTTGAAAATTATCCATAGTAGGCTCTGCCTTGCAGCCTTGCAGCCGCGCGTGGCGCGGCGAAAGTGGGTGATAATAAAGTTATCGGCACGGCGGGATAAAAAGTGAGAGTGAGAGGCGAAAAATTGATCGAACAGGCGGTTAGCGATTCTTGTGCCAAGCTTATCAGGTCACAACGGTAAAATTTTACTAAAGGAGTGCACCATGAGAAAAGTCATGACGTTTACGCTGTTGGCGTTGTTGAGTTTACCGGCGCTGGCCGAAAAGGGCGGTTTTGAAGCTGGGGCTACGCCGCCGCAGGAAAAACAGGATGCCGGTTACAAAGGGTCGGAAGATACCGGTCAGACCCATATCAACCAGATCCGCGATTTTCGTCAGGACGGTTACGTCACACTTGAAGGCTATATTCTGAAAAAACTGCAGGGCGATAACTACCAGTTCCGCGACAGCACCGGCACGATCACCATTATCGCGCCGAGCAAAACCTTCGTCGGCAAGACCTATAAAGCGGACGAGCAGGTGCGCGTCAGCGGCCGCGTGCATGGCAAGGGAGAGCAGACGGTGCTGCACGTCACGCAGATTGAAAAGCTGTAACGGCAGGCGCGTCGCACGGTTACCCTTCTATTCGGCCCGCGCTTTTCCGGCACGGGCCGCTTTACGTCTTAATCGCTAGTGGTTAATCCTTCAGCAAGTCGCCTGCACGCTTTTACCCTTCATTTTGCCCTGTTTCAGCTTCACCAGCGCCGCTTTGGCTTAGTCTGCTACGGCAGCGACGTACGCATGGGTAGGGGTAATATTGATTTTGCCGATGTGATCGGCGCGCATGCCCACTTCGCCGGTAAGGGCGCCGAGAATACGAGAATATTGCCGGGGCGGATTTTAACCTTGCGCCCGCCGTCGATGCAGAGCGTCATCATCGCCGCCGTTTCTCTTTCACTACATCGACGGTGGCGCTTACAGCGAACGCACGCTGCGGCACAACGGCGAAGATCTCGCCGACGTGGCGCTGCGTCAGCGCGTGCTGAAGAATATGTCCGAGCTGAGCCTGCAAACCCGGCTGTTCGACGAGACCCTAGCGATGCCGGTGGCGCCGGTCGGCCTGTGCGGCATTTACGTGCGATGCGGCGAGGTGCAGGCGGCGTCCCATCCGTAGTAGGCCTAGGACGTCGGCCTGCATGGTCATTCGCACGATCTCGGCAAACCGACCGGGCTAGAGGATTACATCGGCTGGCTGGCGAAGAATTTCGACCCCTCTATCGCTTGGCGCGATCTAGAATGGAGCTGCGAATTCTGGGACGGTCTGATGGTGATCAAAGGCATTCTCGACCCCGAGGACGCGCGCGCCGCGGTGCTTTTCGGCGCTTACGGCATCGTGGTGTCGAACCACGGCGGCTGCTAGCTGGACGGCGAGCTCTCTTCAGCGCGCGCTGCCCGCCATCGCCGATGCGGTATTACTATCCTCGCCGACAGCGGCATTCGCAACGGGCTGGAGGTGGTGCACATGATCGCGCTCGGCGACGCCAGCATCAGTGACATTACGCGCGGCGCGCTGGTCGAGGTCGGTGCGTTGCTCAATAGCGCAGCAGACGCGCCGCGTCCGCGTGCCGTCAGCTGAGCCTTTTCTATACTTACTCACTGTCCATCAACAGGAGGAATGCAATGACTATTTATAAGAAAGGATCGGCGCACTGAGCCAGACCCTTTTCGGCTTCAACACCCGTTTCGAAGGCGCGAGGCAACCAACACGGAAGAGCTGATCGGCGCAGCGCACGCCGCCTGTTTCTCCATGGTGATGGCGCTGTCGCTGATGCTGGGCAACGCAGGGCATAAGCCGGAGATCATCGACACCACGGCCTTCGACGAAATTATCCAGAAGGCTAAAGCCTTAGATACTGGATGCCCAGATCACGCTCGACTATACCCTGAATAATTGATCCAGCAGGTCGCTCTGAAACGGCGGCCGCGCTATGCTGGCTGATATCGGTTCCTGCAAACCGCACTGGATGCGCCTTGGGGCGCATCTTTTCTTTCTGTAGGAGGAGGGAAACGTGGCGAAATATCTACCGGCGAAACGAAACTGGAAAATGGTGCTAGCGTTGCTCTGTTCTGTGTTTCCGGCGCGTTAACGCTGATCCGCTGGGCGGCGATGATATGGGCCTACTAAAGGTGTAGATTTGCCACCACAATCGGGGCGTATTAGTGACGGTGATACTGGCGCTGATTCACTTTTTGCTGACCTCTTCTTGGCTGCTGTGGGTCTCCTACTGAGTTGCCTCACACATATTCATATTCACGCTCCTCCTCGCGCCGTTTAGCGCGCACGTCGCTGCGGGCGATGTGATACGCTTTGCCCGGATCGCCGGCGACAAATTCAAAGGTCGGCGAATAGTAAAACGGCAGCCAGCCGCCGTAGCCGCTCTCCCACTCCCAGCGCACCAGACAGGGATAGAGAATACTGCCATACAATAAGTAAAATAAACCCAGCGTCCAGTCGGACGACGGGGGTGTGGTATTTTCATGGTGATCACAACGATAATAGTTTAAAACAGCTTATATTTTGAACGCTGATGCGTCAGGCTGCAACGTTAAATCCACCTCTTTTTTTACCCGATAGCGTTAACAGGTCTGATTAACGATGGACTTCGCCGCACAGCAAGACTACGCCGGGTCGGACTTTACGAATACGATCCGCCATGGTTTCACAGGCCGCTTTCGTCGGGTAAATCCGCTCCGATACCGGCAGGGCATCGCAGGCATCGTGGCCGCAGGCGCTCACTAACAACACAAATCCAATCAACATGGCTCGACTCCTTTACACGTTCTCGTTGGTACGGACTGTGATGCTTATGGTCCTTTTTTACGATCCAGTATAGACAAAGGTGTCGTCACGGCATTATCAGCCCGAGCGTTAAAAGGCCTCATGAGAAAAACTAGGCGGGCAGTAGGGCGATAAGATTATTAAGCGTATGCAGAAAAATCGACAGCGCTAGGCTGTTGCTGCGCACCCGCGCATAGCAGAGCAGCAGCGAAAAGAGCGTCAGCACCACTAGGGTTTCCCAGTACACATACTGGGTGTGCATCACGGAGAAAAGCAGCGAGGGCAGCAGCATACAGGCGAAACGGCTGCGCGGCACCTACATTAGAAATCCCTGCAGCAGAAACCGCGAAACAGCACCTCTTTAAACACCGGCACCAGCAGCAGGATCAGCATTGAATTGCGTCTCTGTTGCGCATGCTCCACTAGCCAGCCTTCCCGGCTGTAGGAACTGTGTCTGCGCCGCCATCAGCACGAACAGCCCGACGGTAAACAGCAGCGTCTGACGTACGCGCAGCTCGCCCAAGGGCAGATCGTTGCGGCGCTGGCATAGAAGCGGTAGAGCGGGTAGATCGCCGCGAATTCAAACAAACAGAGCACCGGCACTAGAAGCCCGTCGTTATGCAGCACGCTATAGTTGGGAAACAGTGTTAACGTCACTCTGTCGGAATTGGTGTTCATAAGCGACCCAGCCATTGAACGAAAGCACATAGTAGCAACGTGCCCAATCCCTGTTGGGTCGCAGGCACTAAGCCACCCGAACGCATTTTATCGCTTTGCTGTGAGCGCCTCTGATGACTTTTGTTCCACCGGAATTGCCGTCGCGTCCGTTTACGCTGGGGGCTGAACATCGCACGCTGCGCACTACGCGCCGCAGCCTACGCATCTTTTCGCTGCTGTTCTCCCTGCTGATGGTGATTGCCATCGCCCTGCGCTAGGATCGCGACGCCACGACGCACGATCGCCAGCTACTGAGTCAGGCATGGCAGGCGCGCCAGCAGACGATCCTGACGGACGTGCGCGACTATGCGTTCTGGGGCGAAGCGTGGCGTAACTTGCATGTGACGCTGAACAAAGAGGCTGGGCCTAGGATGAAGAGAGTCTGGGACCGGGTTTCTATAAAGAGTATCACTACGAAGGCGTATTCATGGTGGATAACGCGGCGCTGGCGCGCAACGCCGAGATTAAGCAGCAGCTGGTCATCGTAGTGGCCGCGCCCATCTCAATGGGTAAAGTGCCGGGCCTGCCCGGCTTGCCGGGGCCGCCGTCGGTGCTGTTGTTTATTAACTTCTTCACTCCAGCCAAACTGGCGGCGCTGGGCAAGATGCTGGACGTGCGCGCGCTGCGTGTCAACGACAGAGACGCTTTGCAGCAGCCGCGCATGACGCTGGGCGTGATAGAAGGCGAATCGGTGGTGCTGCGCTGGCAGGCGAAGGATCCCGGCACGCGCCTGCTGACGCTGCTGGCGGCGCTGGCACTGCTTACCGGCTCGATTACACGCCGTGTCAGCCAGCAGGCGCTGCATAACGCCGTGCTCTCCGATCGTCGCTTTGCGATCCTGACGGTCAGCCAGCGGGAGCTGGCGAACAGCGAAGCGCGCTTTCGCGATCTGGCTGAGGCCGCCTCCGGCTGGATCTGGGAAACCGACAAAACGGGCGGCTTATCTATCTCTCTTTCCGCTTCCATCGTCTCACCGGCCATCAGATCGCCGACTGGACGGGAGAGCATATCGATCGCCTGTTAACGCACCCCAGCCATTCACTGGTGGCTTGGCTGATGCATCAGGAGAAGAACAGCTCTTCCGCGCCGCTGCGCTGTCAGTTTATGAGCGCGCAGGGCGAGCGCCGCATCGGCCATCTGATGGCAAAAACCACCTGGCACAACGGCCGCCGTGCCGGTTTTCGCGGCATGGTGTCGGATATTTCCCAAGAGATGGAGGCGAAGGCGCGCATTCAGTTCCTGTCGCGGCACGACGCGATCACCGGACTGTCCAACCGCATTCAGCTGTAGGAGTTCCTAACGCGTCATCTGGAGCCGCCGCTGGCAATCTTCAGCCTCGATCTCGATCAGTTTAAACATCCCAACGATCACTGGAGCCACGCGGAGGGCGATCAGGTGCTGAATTAGATGACGCAGCGGCTGCAGCGCGGCGGCGATTTCGTGTTAGTGTTGCAAGAGGGCGACGCCGAAGTGGTGGCGTACTGCTGCACCCGGCTGCTGCATGAGGTACAGCAGCCGATCTTCACCGGCCAGCATCCGCACTATCTGATGGCTAGCATCGGCATCGCCTGCGCGCCGCAGGACGCCAGCGCCATCCTGAGGCGCTGCTGCGCATGTCGGACATCGCCCTGAACGAAGCGCGCGGCGGAACGCAATCGCTGAGTCTGGTACGTCAACAATATAGCCAGCCCGCGCGACCACAAGCGCGAAATGACGCAGCGGGTCGAGCAGGTGCTGTACGACGAATTCTCTCTGAACTATCAGCCGCGCTATCAGCTGCAAAGCAGCAGGCTAGCGGACGTGGAAGCGTTGATCCGCTGGCAGCTGCAAGGCGGACCAACGTGGAACATTACGAAAAAACGCTGCTAGCGCTGAGCGCGCCGCTCTTAACCACCTCCCAGTCAGTCGGTAAACCTGACATCGCCGAGGCGGGCGCTGACGCGCAAAGCAATACCTGCGGCGCCTCGCAATCAGAGCTATGTGGGCAAGCCGCTCAGCGCGGTCAGCAGCCTGCACTTCGACACCCTGGTTCGCGCCATTTCATGGAATAGCGTGATGACGATGGACTTCAATTCGATGGACTTCAATTTGCACCGCCTAAATTTCTTGGCGGACAAAAGCGACACCATCACGCAGATTTACTGCGGCTGAGGCGGTCATAAAAAAGCGACGCATTGTCATGCGGCTGCCATCGCTGACAGCAAGGATAGGTGGCGGATAACAGAGATTTCCTCGTCACTCTCAATATGCAATGCTTGTCCTGTTTATTCCCGCTGCGGCGGGAATTTTTTTGTTTATTTCTAGGCGCCGGTTTCCATTAACTGCGCCCGCAGCTGACAGTAAGTTTCCAGACGACACGCATCGCCTTCCACTTTCAGCCACTCAATCACGCACGCAATCATCGCCTTATTCATCGCGGGCTGACCGGCCTCCATTAATTCGCGCAGTATTACCGCCAGCAGACTGGACTCCTGCGGAGCGTTCTAGGCGGGGCTGTTAAAATAGTCTGCAATCAGCATGGCTGACACTGTTTTGAACTCTCATAACCAACCTCGTTAAGGTGACAGCATAGAGATTACGACGTGCAGGCGTAGCGTGATGACTCAAGATATTAACTGTGGATCTCGCGCGACAGAATGCGGCGGAGGTGCTAGTCTGGCTAAGATGGCCTACCGACGTCAGCGAAAAATAGCGTTTTTTTAAATATACAACCGGCGTCATAACTTGTCAGTAACAGGCTGACATATTTTTCATCACTGCAGACATTCTGAAGGATAAAGGGCGCTGCGGCTCCGAAACAGTATTTGGATCCACTGGCAAACCGCGTTTACATCCTATATGCGGCGGTGAAAAGGGCATTGTGCAGCGGAAAACGGTTTTTTCATTTCGTGCTATGTTTTGCCGCTCAACGGCAAAAGCGCGTTGCTACACTGTCGCTTCTCTCTGTTACCGATAGCTTGCCGCAATAGAACCTTGGAAAATTAATCTTATCTCGGTCTGGTTTGGCTGTTTTTTTACCCGCTAAGCCATCAGCTAAATCATTCCTTTTCTGCCGCTCTATATCGAACAGCTGGGCATTTCCGGCGGCGATGCGTTAAGCCTCTTGGTCAGGTCTGACTCTCAGCATCACCTTTATCATTTCGGCCGCCGTCGCGCCGCTGTGGGGCATTCTCGCCGACTGCAAAGGTCGCAAGCTGACGCTTGCTGCGGCCCGGCTCATTGCCCAGCGACCAGATAATGATGGAGCAGTGGTTGAGGTCGCGCTACACTATGCGCGTCACGTGCTCGCTGAAGGCGGGAACCAGCGCGGATCGTCCGCTAGGCGGCTCATCAGCTGCATGCCGTGGGTTTCGATATTGGCTTCATCCAACACGTAAAGCCCGTAGTAGTCGGACAGCCGATACTAGAGCGGATGATTAGGGTTGTGTGAGCAGCGCACCGCGTTGAAGTTATGCTGCTTCATTAGCTCAATGTCGCGCCGCATCGTCGCCTTATCCACGACCTGGCTTTTTTCCGGGTAATGCTCGTGGCGGTTGACGCAGCGGCTGACCGTTCACACAGAGTAGACCGTTTTCGATAGCGACGCGGCGAAAGCCAATGTCATACGCCTCGACGTCGATGACCTCGTCCTGCACGTCGAGTAGCGCCAGCGTGGCGCGACAGGTGCGGCGCTGCGGTACTCGGGGCTGAGCGGCGTCTCTAGCTGTACGTAGGGGAGGCGCTTGCCGGTTTATGCAGCAGCGAGACGTTGCGGGTTGCGGAAAATGCCGTTCATGCGCCACATATCCTGATCTTCCAGCTAGGTGCCGTTGCTCCAGTGCAGCACTATCACTGCCAGCCGGTTGACTCCCGCGCGTCAGCGCGGGAGTCAGGTCGAACTCGGCGGTCAGGCGGCTATCTTGCGAATAGCCTGTCCAGCGGCCATTGCACCAGAGATGAAAGGTGGAGTTCACGCCGTCGAATATCACTCGCGTCTCGCCAGACGCCAGCCAGCTGTCGTCAACTGTGAATGTGAGCGAGTAACATCCAGTCGGGTTTTCGGCAGGAACGAAGGGTGGCGTCACCGCGATGGGGTAGTGAACGTTGGTATGAATGAGGGCGTCATAGCCGTGCAGCTGCCAGTTAGACGGCACCGGCAGCGTATCGGCGTCGGGCAGATCCTGCAACAGCCAGCTGGCGAGCGGCGGATGCGCGACGAGGCGGCGATGGCTGGTTATTATTGGGTTCTTCCAGTCGCGGTGGGAAAGGATATCACTCAGTGAAACCTGTAATTGTAATAGTGAAATAGAAACGCCCTTTAAATGCGGCTTTTGCCTTAGGCTGTAAAGAGGCCCGACGCCGCAATTGGTAAATTTTGCGCTCTGGCCCGGTGACAAACCGCCACCGGATGCGATTTTTTGCCACTTTCGTGCTAGCAAATTATTAAGCCTAGTATGCAATGATTAATACCACGCGTAGTCAGAGAATTCTCTCTTGTCGCCTTTTTTGCTGCTCATACACTTAGCTCGTTTTCCATTACTCTGAGGTTGTTATAGTACGTATTGTCAAGCTTGCCGCCGTCGTGGCGCTGAGCGGTTGTATTTGGCGGCAGTGGCGGCTGGGGCAGAAACGGCGAAATTTGCTGGCCCGCGTTAATTCCTCTCCATGCGATTGTTCAGGACGAAAAGGTTTACCGTCTGGCTTGATTAACGGCAAAACGTTTCGCCCGTTTTCATTCCCCGCCTTGCCCCTTTTTTTGCCAAAAACCTGAGAAAAAAGATCAGGAAAAGCCATTAAAAACGCTGTTGTTTTATTTTAGCGGGTGATAACTTCGCTTTTTATTTACCCATGGGGCAAGGGCATGAAGAACCTTGTCGCAGAATTACTGGTAAAGTTGGCGGCAAAAAGAAGAAGAATCAAAAGAATTGGTAGCTCAGGTTGAGGCGCTGGAAATTATCGTTACAGCAATGCTGCGTAAGCCTGAGCTCGAACAACAACAGGCTATCACCGCCAGCATCGACCACGCCATGTACAACGCGGGCACCGATACCAGCAGTGAAGACGCGCTGTTATTACGTAACTACCTTGATAAACTCGTTAATCATCCACGCGTTTAAGCGCATTCAGAGTGCGATCAGCGCTGCAAATTTGCGCAAAGTTTCACCGCTGCCTTTATCACGTGCCAGAATTAACGAAGTTATTTATCAGGAGAGTCCAAATCATGAATAGCATATCGCGGCAATCGTTATGGCGGGTCTGCTGGCAAACGGCGTGAACATGGCACAGGCGGCGGAGAAAATCGCGCAGCAGCAAAAAATGGTGCAGTGCAATCAGCACGCAAAACTTCAAGGGCAACGCGCGCAAATCTTTTATGAGCGAATGCTTGAAGAGAGAGAGCAAGCTCTCCGGCATGACGCCACAGTAGATGAAGATGAAAAGCTGCAACGGCGAAACGGGCGATAAAAAGCTCAGCTGTGATGCGCGCAAATCTTTTATGAACAGCTGTCTGAAAAAAGCCTGACTCCCTCTTTCTTTCACACGGCAGCGGAGCCGCCGTGTGGCTTCTTGCCTTTCTCACGCCATTCATACATACTTGCTAAAACTTTAAACAGGCTACTTAATAATGGCTTAGCCGCTTTTTCGCTTTTCAGACGCAGGGTTACGCGCTTTCCTGTGCCACACTTACTCTTTATAGGGTTATGCGCCTGTTCATCTTGCACATGTGAATAACGACAAACAAGGAGCCGCTTAATGAACTATCAGCCTGTTATCGCCTTGAACGAACTGCACGATCGCCAGCCCACCAAAACCAAAATAGCCGACACCGAAATCCTACTGGTGCACGATGGCGAGAAGGTCCGCGCCTACTAGGCCAAATATTCTCATGCGGGTGTGCCCTAGAGCAGGGCGCCATCTGCGGCAATAAGTTGGTCTGTCCTTAGTACAAAGCGGTGTTCGCGCTGGAGGATAGCCATATGTGTGAACCGCTGACACTAGCCGATTTTAAGCAGTATCCGCTGCGCGTCGAGAACGGCATCGTGCAGGCCAACCCAAAAGCGATGTCTTTTGCGACGCCCATCGGCGGCGGCGCGGCGATTTAGACGCTGCGACGCGAAGGTTTTAAGGGCAAGGTAAGATGCTGGTGGAGCGCAAGCCGGAAGCGCCCTATGACCGCACCGCGCTGAGCAAGTTCGTGCCTTCCGGCAAGATGGATATCAAAGATGTGTCGCACATGCTGAAAGAGGACATTTTGCAGTATGTCGACCGCGTGCAGGGCGAAGTGTCGCGTCTCGACACGCGCGAGTAGTGCATTCACTTCGCCGACGGTGAATCTCTGTTTTACGACAAACTGCTGATCGCCTCTGGCGTCGCGCCGCAGCGGCCCGAGCTGCCCGGCAGCGATCTGGCGGGCGTGCACTTGCTTCGATCGCTCAAGCAGGCGGACGCGCTACTGAAAGGGGTCGATCAGAGCCAACAGCTGGTGATTATCGGTAGCAGCTTTATCACCATGGAGATGGTGTCAGCGCAGCGTAATCGCGATGTCGAGGGCGCGTCATCCGCTGCCCTTTTCGCGTCAGTTCGGCAAGCAGGTAGGGCGCTATTTCCGCGATCTGCACGGTAGCAACGGCGTGCGCTTTGTCGATGGCAATCCGGCGGCGTTGGAAGGAGTGTATTACGTCACCGCGCTGCTTATGGAAAATGGCCAACGTCTGAAGGCGGATGTGGTGCTGCTGGCGATCGGCATTCAGCCCGCCACCGGGTTTATTCACGATCTGTCGCTGCGCGAGGATTGTAGCCTGCTCGCCGACAGCCCGCTGCGCGTCACGGAAAACGTACGGATAGCCGGGGATATCGCCAGCTACCTCACGCTGCAAGGGCCGCTGCGCATCGAGCACTATCGCGGCGCGCATCAGCAAGGACGCATCGCCGATTTTAACATGCTTGACAAACGCATGATATACGACCGCGTGCCCTTTTTCTGGACTACCCATTTCGGTACGCGATATGAGTATCTCGGCCATGCGGAAGAGTGGGATATGTACCGCTTAATGAGCTTACTAGAGGAGAAAAAGTTTATCGCCCTTTATAGCTAGCAGGGCAAGCTGGCGGCGGCCTTCTCCTGCGGCATGTATACCCTGACGGCGGCGCTGGTGTTGGAGATGCAGCAGCCGATGACGATGGAGCAGGCGCTAGCGCTGGTGGAGAGCCGGCGGAGTCTGGGCTCCGCCGCGCGCGTTACTTCTTGCTCAGCGCCTCGGACTTCGCCATGCATTGCTGCATCGCCTCGATCACCGCAGCGCGAAAGCCTTTCTCTTCCAGCACCTTGACTGCTTCGATAGTAGTGCCGCCGGGCGAACAGACCATATCCTTCAGCTCGCCGGGATGTTTGCCGGTCTCCAACACCATCTGCGCGGAGCCTTTCACCGCCTGCGCAGCGAACTGGTAGGCCAGCGCGCGCGGCATGCCGCCGAGCACGGCGGCGTCCGCCATTGCTTCGATAAACATAAACACGTAAGCGGGCGCGGAGCCGCTGACGCCGACCACTGAGTGGATCAGATATTCACTCACCACCGCGGCTTTGCCGAAGCTCTTAAAAATGGTCACCACGTCGTCGATCTCCGGCTGCTCGACCAGCGCGTTCGGCGTCACTGAGGTCATGCCCTCATTGACTAGCGCCGGCGTGTTCGGCATCACGCGCACGATCTTGCGGTCGTAGCCCAGCGCTGTCGCCAGCGAGTCAAGCGTCACGCCTGTGGCGATCGACACCACTAGCGCCTCTTTTTTCAGCTGGTTCGCCAGATCTTTCAGCACTTTCAGGATCACGTTGGGTTTGACCGCGCCGAACAGAATATCCACCCCGCGCGCCAGCGCCTCGGCGCTTTCGGCAGCATGGATGCCGTACTCGCGCGTCAGCGCCTCGTTGGCCTCCGCCTTGCGATCAAATACCCAGATGTTCGAGGGCGCGACTTGGCCGCTTTTCACCAGTCCGCCGATAATGGCTTTGGCCATATTACCGCCGCCGACAAACCCAATTTTCTTCTTCAGCATCGCTGTATCCTTTCAGAAAGTTCGAAAATCTTAACGCATTAGCTTACTTCAGCTAGGATTAATAACAAGTCAGCGAAGCAGAACCTGCATGGCAGAGAATGAAAATCAGAGCCGGCACTATCCAGTGAAAGAGAATATGCGGTGGCAACGGATTAAGTGGTGTATTCAGCACGCAGGCTTTACCCTGCCGCTGATCGTAGCCGCCGGCGCAGCAGGGCTGTTTTCCAAAGGCTGGCTGAGCAATCAAAGCATCGCCAGCCCGGACAAGCGGCTGCGCGGCGACTATTACCAGCTCAGGCGGCGCGGCCCGCAGCTGGACAATATTCAGCTGCAGCCGCAGCCTTTAGCTCTATTTACTTACCCTTAGGAGCTCGACATGGAAACGGTTTTGCACGCAGCCAGCATGTATCTGCTGCTAATGATGGTGTTTAAGATTGCTGGACGTCGCACGCTAATGGAGATGACCGCGTTTAACCTTATCCTGCTGCTGATCATCGAGGAGGGGAAGCCGCTGCACCAGCGGGCGAAGCGATCAAGCATCGATGAAGAGGATATACTGCAAAGCGCGCGCAACAAGCAGGGGCTGGAGCGGCTGGACCAAATAAAGTCTATCATTCTGGAAGATGACCGGCAAGATATCTATTATTCCCCAAAGAGTAAGGAAAGCACATGGTTATCTGGGTTAATGCCAACGCCTGCCCTAACGTCATTAAATAAGTGCTCTACCGCGCGGCGGACCGTACCCAAACGCAGGTGACCTTCGTCGCCAATCAGTCGTTGCGCGTGCCGCCGTCGCTGTATCTGAAAGCCCTGCGTGTGCCCGCCGGATTCGACGTCGCCGATAATGAGATTGTGAAGCGCGTAGCACTGGGCGATCTGGTGATCACCGCCGATATTCCGCTAGCGGCGGAAGTGCTGGAGAAGGGAGGGGCGGCGCTCAATCCACGCAGCGAGCGCTATTCGCCTGCCACGATATGGGTACGATGCGCGCCAGCGGCGTGCAGACAAGCGGTCCGGCAGCAGTTCGCCAACGCGCTTGACAGCTGGCTGACGCTGCGTCAGCGCTAAGGTCAGACGAAGCTGTCGTTGCCAAGATCGTTAAAGTCATTATTGTCCACGTAATTGTCCACGTAGTTATTGTCTCAGCCGTTGTTCTGGTTGAAAAAACCGCTGCCGCCGTTGTTAAAGGTGTTGAGGTTTTTATCGACCTATGGCAGCGGCGCTTCGGGTTCGTTGATAATGTTGAGGATCTCTTCCGGCTGCGAGTGGTGGAACAGGCTGGTAAGCATATCCGCCATCACCACGCCGCCCGCGACGCCGACCGCTGTTTGCAGCGCCCTGCCGAGGAAACCAGTACCGCGCGACGGCACCGGAGCATTGTTATACTGCGGCTGTTGCTGAACAGCCGCCGAACAGGCTCGACAGAAAACAGCCGCTGCTCTGCTGATGCTGCGCTAAATGGTTCTCCAGCTCGGTGATGCGATCGTTGAGTTTCTTCATTGCGGCTTCCTGAATCAGGATCGCCTACGCCATATGTAGTAGGGCGCACCGGGCTGTTGCTGCAGATGTTTTTAATCAGCTGTTCTGCCGTCGTGTCGCGCCGGCTGGGCTGGCTCTCGGCCTGTTTTAGACGGCTGAACAGAGCTTCAATCAATTGGTGTCCCTAGCTATACATAATGGGCTTTCCTGTTGGGATAATAGGTATATGGAGGCGGTACGCTGCAAAGTAAAATCCGCTAGGTAAGCAAATGTTGCCGCTGTCTGATTTGACGTGATTTACACTAAATACGCAGGGGTTACCGCTAAGAATTAAAGGATTAGCGAGAAAAGGGCGAAAAGGATGCGCATTTCTTCCTTCGCGGGTGGAGGCGATAGCGGTTTCCAGTTATCATGCCATGCATCGCATTAGTAAGCGATACATCGTCTTACATAGCCTGCAACGGCGGAGGAATTGTCCTGATGTCTCAACCCATTTATCTGATCGGCGCGCGCGGCTGCGGCAAAACCACCGTGGGCGAGGCCTTATCGCGCGTGCTGGGCTACGCCTTTCGCGACACCGACCACCATCTGCAGCTCAGTACACAGCGCAGTGTGGCGCAGATTGTGGCGGATGAAGGATGGGAAGGTTTTCGCGCGCGCGAAACCGCGTCGCTGAAAGCTATTACCGCGCCAGCGACGGTGATCGCCACCGGCGGCGGCATGGTGTTGGCGGAGCACAACCGCCGCTTTATGCGCGAGCAGGGGCAGGTGATCTGGCTCAGCGCGCCGTCGCACATCCTGGCGCAGCGGCTGGAGAGCCAGCCGGAAGCGGCGCAGCGTCCTACGCTCACCGGCCGTCCCATCGCTGAAGAGATGGGTGATATCCTGCGCGAGCGCGCGCATCTCTATCGCAATGCCGCCCATCATGAAGTCAACGCCATGCAGTTGCCAGAGCGGGTGGTGGACGCGATCCTTCAGCTGCTTTCACTAGCGCGCGCCAGCTAACGTCCGCGCTTTTTCCTCAGATTCCTCCTGCTTTCCCGCTTAGGTTGCATAGCTTGGCTATACTGATCCCCAGACGGGAATCGTCTCGTCGTGTGGAATACGATCAGCTAGGAGGGATTGAATATGCCGACCAGACCACCTTATCCACGTGAAGCCCGTGTCGTTACAGTAGAGAAAGGGCCGCCGGGTAGCACCGTAACTTCATGGGAGTTACGCGCCGATCATCCATCGCCTAATACCTTAATTAGCGAACATACTTCAGAAGCGGAAGCGCAGGATGCAAAAGTCCGCTATGAAGATGTGGAAAAAGAATAGGGCCATCTCTCTGGCAGGGACGCCAGCCCGAATTCTCTTTTTCGCCTGATGCTATTTGCTGTTATTATCTGCCTGCGCGTAAAGAAACTCTTATCCATTATTCTGCTATTTATCTTTACTCACCTATAAAATCATTTCTGCTTGCCGTTATTACGGTTATTTGACTGCGCCGTATTTCCGCTGACAAAAAATGACGCTTGACCCTTATTCCGTGGCGCTTTAATTTTAAGGCATTGACACAGGAACTCGGTTTCATATAGAGAAACTCATAATGTGACGACACTCGAAAACGTCACCGCAGTACTTAAGCTAGTACTTAAGCTGTTTCAGCAAAAAGGCGTGACGCAGGGGAATCCCGGGCTGACGTTTACCGATGTCGTGGAGGCGCTGTGCCTGCCGAAAAGCACTGTGTCGCGACTGCTGGCCACTATGAAAAGCTAGGGCATGCTGGAGCGCGATGCGGAGAATCACTGTTATACATATTGGCCGCGTGCTGTTGTCGGTCGCCGGACACTATCTCTTGGCGCCGCTGGCGGACATCAGCCTCCAGCACTGGTCGCTGGTGCGCAACGAAACGCTGCTTGGCATCAGTTCGCTCGCCGTCTCGCTACGTAATAAATATCACGGCGATACGGTGGCGATTACGCATGACGGCCAGCGATCTAGCTGAAAAATATGGCGCAATACTTTTGCCAAACCGGGAAAACGCTAGACCTTCGGGCCTGTTTATTTATACTCACGGACGAAATAAAAAAACGACGTAGGCGAGCCTGATTCAGGCTCGCGAAGCGTCATTTCATTTCTACTGGCATTCCTGACGGGAACAATAGAGAAGGTTAATCCAGTAAAGCAGGCTGGCGTGGCTATAGTATTAATCGCCCTGTCTGTGGCGGGCGTTATTATCGGCGTGCAGCTTATTACCACCATCGGCGTGACGCCGAACACCTCTATTAGCGGCGCACTGTTGGCGCGTATTCCACTATAGGCGTTTCGCCGTTATCGCTCGATTGAAATTCAAAACCTCGCGCAGACCGCCATCTCTTCTGCCATTTTCGGCGCGGCGAACAGTTTGCTGATACTGATCGCAGCGCCTTGGGCGCCGGGGCAGCTGGTGCTACCAATGTTTTGCGGCGTTAGCACGGCGATGCTGCTGGACGCTTATCTGCTCTACCGTTTATTTGACACCCACGTCTTTCCCGCCAGCAACGCTTGGCCGCCGGACGTGGTCGCCGTAGAGGCGATTAAAGCGGGCGACAAGGGCGGCCGTCAGGCCTTGGCTGCTTGGGGCGGGCATGCTTGGCTTGGGCTTCTGGTGCGCGCCTACGCGCAACCGGTTGCCGGCATCGGATCTACCTGCCGCACGGCGTAACGGTCGGGACAGGCCTAGTGGCGCTGATATAGGTGGTGATGGTGATCCGCAGTCGCCGCCCGGATGAGCAGAAGGTGATCCGTGGCGGCAGCGAGTTCAAATGGGCCCTCGGCCTCGGCGGCGCGGGCTACCTGATTATTTCGGCGCTGCTAGTGCTGGCGGGTGGGCTGTGGAGCGAGATGAGCCAGCCGATGCTGTTGCTGTTCGTGATTTACGCAGCGTTCGCTGCCTTCGTGCATGAGCTGATCGTCGACATCGCCGCGATGCATTCCGGCTGGTTTGCAGCGTTCGCGGTGGCGCTGATTACCTTGATTGTTGGCATCTTGCTCGGTTTTTCGCCACTGGCGCTTTGCCTGCTGTGGCTTTACCGCCGCCACCGGGCCTGCCTTCGCCGAGATGGGGTATGAGATCTTAAAGCGGGCTTTATTTTGCGCGGCAACGGCGCGGATATGAAGCAGGCGCTTTGAGGCCGCCGTATTCAGCTGATTGCCGCGATGATTGTATTTCTGGTCTCTTTATTCCCGTGGTCTGATACGCGCACAATCTCTTCTTTCTCTTCTTTGCGGAAAATCTGCTACCGCCGGTAGCGCGCGTTTATGCGAAAACTATTTAGGCAGGCGCGGAGCCGGGCATCACCGGCAGCCTGCTGATGTGGGCAATTCCGGACGCCCTTATTCAGCTGATCGGCGGGCCGAAACGCCAGCTCGGCATCCTGCTCGCCACCTGCCTGCTGATCAACAACGCCATGGCCAGCTGGGCGGTGGTGGTTGGCATTGTGCTGCGTATCGTGATTATCCGCGTATGGGGCGAGCGCGGCCGCTCGCCGATGGGGGTGATGGCGGCGGGTTTTATTACCGGCGAGCCCTCTATAGCTTCTATAGATATCACGAGATATCGCGCACCGAATCGCTTTTGCTGACGCCGACCATGGTGAGATGGCTGGTTGTGATTACCGGCAGCGCCAGCGGATGGGCGCGTGCCGCGTCGACACTGCGCTGGTAATGCGCGGCGATCTCCTCCAGCAGGCTGAGCTGCTTCTCGCGGCCCAACTGGCCAGCGGGGCTGCGCAGAATATTGCGCAGCCCCAGCAGGTTGTGATGGTGATCACTTGGCTGTTGAGGCAGGCAATCAGGGCGCGCGACTCGTTGAGCATAGCCACCGAGTCATAGTTGCCCGCCAGCACCACTAGCTGGTAGCCGGTCGGCTGCAGCGCTACCACGAAACGGTTGAACAGCTCGCCCGTGACGATCAGCATGTCGACCTGATGCGCTTCAATACGCGCCAGCAGCCAGTCGAGAAAGGCCTAGTGCTCGGCTATCCGGCTTTTGTTATAGAAAAACTGACCGAGGTGCCAGTCCGCGGTATGAATGATGTGCATAAAACTCCCTGCCGAATTGGTTTGCCGGACGATTATACCGGCTATAGGGCAAAAGCGAAAAAAGCCGCGCTATGATTAAGCCGCTATGTTTTTCATAAAAGTGTCATAAATCTGAAGCATAATGGCGCCGTATATAAATATAACGGTGACAGCAGTCACATCAGCAGGAGTTACAATAGTTAAGCACATTTTGGTTGTGGAAGATGAAGCCTCTATCCATAAAATGCTGTGTTTCGTTCTACAGCAGAACTATACTACCAGCCCATCGAGGCCGAGGATTATGACAGCGCGATAGGGAAGCTAATTGAACCTTGGCCAGATCTGATTCTGCTGGACTGGATGCTGCCGGGCGGCAACGGCATTCAGTTTATCAAACACCTGACCCGCGATATTCCGGCGATGATGCTTATGAACTGCTGTACTTCTTTATGACCTATCCAGAGCGGGTTTACAGCCGTGACCAACTGCTTAACCACGTCTAGGGCACCAATGTTTATGTGGAGGATCGCACCGTCGACGTGCATATCCGCCGCTTACGCAAGGCGCCTAGAAGTCTCCGGCCACGATCGCATGGTTCAAACTGTTCACGGAACGTGGTATCGTTTCTCCGCCCGCTACTAAAAGAAGTTGCCATCATGGTGGAACGACTCTTCTGGAAGAGTCTGCTCTCCGAGCGGGCGCTGGCCTGCGCCCGCCCGCGCTGATTATCGGCTATCTGCCTTGGCTACTGCTCAGCGTGCTGGTAGTGCTGCTGTGGCACTTTCATAACCTGATGAGCCTTGTCGCACTGACTGTGGGTGGGATCGCACCATGACGCCGCCCACCGGCTAGGCAAGCTGGGTGTCGATGTTTTACGACCTCTATATTAGATACAGCTGAGCAACCTGCAAGGCGTGCAGTTCCAACCGGCTTGGTATTCCCGGCAAGCATCTACCGCGCCTGACGGAACGTTTCTATCGCGTGAAGAAAGCGCATTCGCGCGCCAGCAGCAGCGGGCTGGTGCTGGGGCTAGCGATCCCGAGAAAGAGACCTTTTTTATTTTTACGCTGCCGTCGAAGTTGATCGTCAGCGCGGGGTTGCAGGAGAATGACGTCCATTAATCCTTAATGGAACCTATTATGCGTGCCTTGCTGCTGTTGATTTCTCTCTTCAGGCCCGCCGTGTTCTCGGCGGCGGCGCAGCCTGAAATGCTTGCCGGCAACCTCAGCAGCGTCGGCTCCGACACGCTAAGGACTCTAATGATGCTGTGGAGTGAGGCTTTCAGCGCGCGCCGGGCGTGAATCTGCAGGTGCATGCGTCCGGCTTCTCGACCATGCCGTCCGCGCTGGCAGCGGGCGCCGCGCAGCTTGGCCCGATGAGCCGCCCGATGCAGGCTGAATATAGTGCCAGCTGTTTCAAACGCGCTACGGCTATACGCCGCTTGCCGTGCCGGTGGCGCTCGACGCGCTGGCAGATCGCCACGCGCCAGCTGGATGCGGTTTTCTCGATCACGCGCCTGTGCGGCGTCACTCAGCCGCCGACGCGCTGGGGCGATCTCGGCGCGCAGCAGCCCGACTGGGCAAGCCAACCGCTTCAGCGCTACGGGCGCAACCCGCGTCGGGCACCTAGGACTTCTTTAAGCAGCAGGCCTATGCAACGGCGATTTGCGCGCCGATGTGGCGGAGTTCCCCGGCTCAACCGCCGTGGTGCAGGCGGTCGCTGCCAATCCGCGCAGCATCGTCGGCTACGCCAGCTTCGGCTTTCATCTCAGCAGCGTGAAGATGTTCGCCGTGGTCGATGCGTAAGGCGAGGCAGTCGCGCCTTACGCCGACTCTATCCGCAGCGGCCGCTCTATCTCTATGTCAATAGAGCACCCCGGGTAAGCCGCGCGTCAGCGGAGCGGGCTGTCTGCCGCTCTCCGCCGCGCAGCGTAAGCAGACTCTGGAATCAGAGGCGAAGTAGCCGCTAACATATTTATTTCATCACCGCTGAATTTTCTTCTGTTATACATGAGACGCGCTCATGTCACTCTCAATGCAGACGCTTAGCCATCTAAATGGCTGCATATAACTTAGCGAAATTATCCCCCCGACGTCACTATTCGTCAGGGCACTAGGAGTGAAGATGACCGCACAGACCGCCTCTTTCCGCGCCGATACCGTCGGCAGTTTTCCTACGTCCCACCGCGATCAAAAACGCGCGAGCAGTATGCCGCCGGCCAGATCGACAAAGCCGCGCTGACCCGCATCGAAGATGAAACGATTCGCGACGTGGTTAGCAAGCAGATCGCCAATGGCCTGCAGGTGGTGACCGACGGCGAATTCCGCAGCGCCTAGTGACGCTTCGACTTTTTAGGCGACTTGGAAGGCGTTGAGCTGTTTGAAGCCGATCAGGGTATTCAGTTTAACGGCGTGCAGACTAAAGCGCACGGAGTGCGCGTAGTGGGTCAGCTCGGCTTTCACTTTCAGCACTACGTCGCCTTGAAGATGACCATTCCCAGCCCGAGCGTGCTGCACTTCCGCGGCGGGCGTAAGGTGATCGATGAGACGGTCTATCCCGATCTGGCAGACTTACTTCGAGATCTGGCCGAAACCTGTAAAACGGCGATCAAAGCCTTTTACGACGCGGGCTGTTGCTATCTGCAGCTGGACGACACCGTCTGCGCCTACCCCTCCCTCTACTCGGAAGATCAGAAGCGTCAGATCCGCAAGCGCGGCGACGATCCCGAGCAGCTAGCGCAAACCTATGCCCGAGTGCTCAACAAGACGCTGGAAGGCAAACCGGCCTATCTCACCGTGGATCTGCACGTCTGTCGCGGCAACTTTCGCTCTACCTAGATCTTTGAGAGCAGCTATGAGCCAGTGGCGGAAATCCTGTTCGGCGGCGTCAATATCGACGAATTCTTCCTTGAGTATAACAACGAGCGCTCCGGCGGTTTCGAACCGCTGCGCTTTATCAAGCCGGGCCATCAGAAAGTGGTGTTAGGCTTGGTGACCACCAAAAACGGCGAGCTGGAAGATCCGGCGCAGGTGAAGGCGCGTCTGCAGGAAGAGAGACGAAGTTCGTCAGCCTCGACCAGATCTGCCTTAGCCCACAGTGCAGCTTCGCCTTGACCGAAGAGGGCAACAGCCTGAGCGAAGAGCAGCAGTGGGCGAAGATCCGTCTGGGTAGTTGATATCGTCAGGCAGGTGTGGTAACGCTGTAAACTTGTGTAAACAGGCACGTAAAACGCGCCTTTTGTGCATGAGAAACGGCGTCAGCGCTTGGAATTTCCCACGCGATGGGGAAAAATTAAGCACATCATCTGATGCCCTACCACTTAATAACAGCTGTTTTCACTGATTTTATCCTTTTATACGACATAATCTTCCGGTTTTCCGATCCCGTATTGCCTTTCTTTACTATAAACGTTCTACTTACGGCCGTTGTCGTATCATCCCACTTGTGAATAGAACAAAATCAGCTCAAATCACCTGCGCGATACGATTACAGAAAGCATAATGCTCTGGCATAGCGTGCTAAGTCGTTGTCACTGCGCGGTTTGGGGACAACACAAACCCAATTTCCACCGCAACATTCGTAACAGGCTATACAGTTGTATGACATACCGCTTAACCTCAAAGGATATTCTCGCGCTGGGCTTCATGACGTTTGCCTTGTTTGTTGGCGCGGGTAACATTATTTTCCCGCCGATGGTCGGTATTCAATCAGGCGAGCACGTCTGGACCGCCGCCATTGGCTTTCTGCTTACCGCGGTTGGCCTGCCGGTTATGACCATTATCGCGCTGGCGCGCGTCGGCGGCGGCATTGACGCGCTCAGCCCGCCGATCGGCAAAGCCGCCGGTCTGCTTCTGGCTACCGTTTGCCATCTGACGGTGGGGCCGCTGTTCGCCACGCCGCGTACCGCGACTGTGTCGTTCGAAGTGGGCATCGCCCCGTTGACCGGCGACGGCGGGCTGTCGCTGTTTATCTATAGTCTGATCTATTTTGCGTTGGTGATCGGCATTTCGCTCTATCCGGGCAAACTGCTTGATACCGTGGGCCATTTCCTCGCGCCGCTGAAGATCTTGGCGCTGACGGTGCTGGGTGTTGCGGCGCTGATCTGGCCGGCGGGTACCACTGCGCACGCTACGGAAGATTATCAGAGCGCCGCCTTCTCCAGTGGCTTCGTTAATGGTTATCTGACGATGGATACGCTTGGTGCGTTGGTGTTCGGCATCGTGATCGTCAACGCGGCGCGCTCGCGCGGCGTTGAGAGCGCCAGTCTGCTGACGCGCTACACCATTCTGTCCGGCCTGATCGCGGGCGTCGGCCTGACGCTGGTCTACCTGAGCCTGTTCAAGCTCGGCAACGGCAGCGGGGCGCTGGTGGCACAGAGCGCCAACGGTGCGGCGATCCTGCACACCTACGTGCAGCAGACCTTCGGCAACATGGGCAGCTTCTTCCTCGCGGCGCTGATTTTCGTCGCCTGCATAGTGACGGCGGTCGGCCTGACCTGCGCCTGTGCAGAATTTTTTGCGCAATACCTGCCGTTGTCATATAAAGCACTGGTCTTTGTTCTGAGTCTGTTCTCAATGGTAGTGTCGAACCTTGGCTTGAGCCATCTAATTCAGATTTCGATTCCGGTGCTAACGGCGATTTATCCGCCGTGCATCGTGCTGATCGTGCTAAGTTTCACCCTGAACTGGTGGAACAAGAGCAGCCGCCTGATTGCGCCGACCATGCTGGTCAGCCTGATTTTCGGCATCATCGACGGCGTGAAAACCACCGGGTTGAAAGATATGCTGCCGGCGTTCAGCCGGCACCTGCCGCTGGCGGATCAGGGACTTGCTTGGTTACCGCCTTCGCTGGTGATGCTGCTGGTGGCGGCGATTGTGGATCGCGTGAAAGGACGCGAGCAGGTTACGGCTCACTCGTAGCCGCCACAGCTTTTTACTATGACCACAGGCTTGCCCGTGGTTTTTCTTTTCACGGGTATAGGTTGTTATGCAAGAAACCAATAAGATCAAACGCGGACTGAGCACGCGCCACATCCGTTTTATAGCGCTGGGATCGGCGATTGGCACTGGACTGCGGATACCATCAAGATGGTGGGGCCGAGCGTGCTGCTCAGCGCAGTGGCCTATATCATTTATCATTTGCGCGCGCTGGGCGAGATGTCCGTGAACAACCCCGCAGGCCAGCTCGTCTTCGCACTACGCGCAGGATTATCTCGGGCCGCTGGTGGGCTATATCACCAGCTGGACCTACTGCTTCGAGATCCTGATCGTCGCCATTGCCGAAGTCACCGCCTTCGGCATCTATATAGGCATAGGCCTATATAGGCATAGGCGTCTGGTTCCCGGAGGCGCCATACTGGATATGGGTGCTGAGTATGGTGCTGATTATCGGCGCGGTCAACCTGATAAGCTTAAAGGTGTTCGGCGAAGTAGAGTTCTGGTTCTTTTTCTTTAAAGTCGCCACTATCGTGGCGATGATTGTCACCGGTTTCGCCATGATTTTCTGGGGCATCGGTTCGCCTACGGCGGCATTGAGATTATCGGCATTACCGCCGGTGAAGCGAAAGATCCGGCGCACTCGATTCCGCGCGCCGAGGATATTTATGAAGGTATTTATGAAGGTGTCGGAGTGTGGGATTCCCTAGGTGACGGTGGTGATGGCGGCCTATCTCAACTATCTGATGCTAGAGAAGGTGTTTTTAATGATTGCCTCGCTGGCGACCTTTGCCCCCGTCTGGGGATGGATTATGATCCTTCTGTCGCAGATCCCTTTCGGCCGCAAGATCGGCAAAAAGGCGGCGAGCAAGCTGCAGTTCGCGGTACTAGGCGGCATCTAGACCTCGCTGTTCGGCGTGCTGTTCCTCACCTTTATCATCGCGCTGATCGGCTACTTCCCCGATATACGAGTTTCGCTCTACGTGGAGCTGGTGTGGATTGTGCTGCTGCTGGCGGGCTATAAGCTGTGGTGCGTAAGCCTTAAGAATGATGAGATGGAAACGACCCGCGCAAGAGATTGCGCGGGTCGTTTTGTTTTACCGCTCTTTACCAGACGGGCTACCAGCGGTTGCCCAGCGCAATCTCCACTCCTTGCAGGCTAAGATGGTTGTCGTCGTAGTAGAGCGGTAAACCCTACCAGGTCACCAGACAGCCGCTGCGGTTGCATAAATTTTCCTGCAACGACACCACGCGTACATCCCGATGCTTATAGCCGCATCAGCGCATCTTCCGGCAGCGAATAGCGCGTTGTGCGTTCGTTCTGTGTCGGCAGGGTTTTCCAGTCGCTCAGCTCGCGGCGCAGCGGCATATTGCGGTTGTTGCTGTAGCGCAGGGAGTCAGGCTGACAGCGTTTGTCCATTGAGGACAGGTTGTCGCCGTAGATGAGCAGGCAGGGATTGGTCTGGGCGGCGATTTTATAGGTTTCGCTGCTGATCACTTTGTCATTGATGCACTAGGGCAGACCGCTGCTCGCCCACAGGCCCATCATCGCCGCCGCAGCGGCCACCGACATCAAACATTAAGTGTGAATCACGCTGCGCGGCTGTCTGACCGGACGGCGGAATGGCCGTTCGACGTAGCGCCATAAGAGCTAGGCGCCGGCCCGCGCGAGCGCGCTGATGCCGATCCCTTACGAGACGCTGACCGGGCCGTCGCTGCAGATGGGCGCTAGCACCAGCAGCAGCCAGTGCTACAGGTACCAGGAGTAAGAGACTTTGCCGATAAGGCGCATCGGCGCATTTTCCAGCACCAGATAGCCGGGAAAGGTGTCGCTTTTGTTGAGCGTCAGGGCGCAATACGCCGTCAGCACCAGCCCGGCGAGGGTAAAAGATTAGCCCAGCGGCCGCCGATCGGCTGCGGTTTGCACAGCGCTAGAAGGCCGCCAGCGAGACATCCGGGCAGAGGGTGTCCCAGTGGCTCGCGAGAAAGTGATCCCACATCACGTCGAGCGTAATCGGCGCCACGCGGTGCGTTTCCGCACGAAACAGCGGACGCGCCTCCTGCACTTCAGGCAGAGCGTTGGTCATCGCATCGAGACGATGATGCATCAGAATGCCATCAGCGACAGGCTTCGGCCACTCACTGTTCGTGCGGATTTCTGCGCACGAAATCCACTAGTAGGTCGCCCGAGCAGTGAGCTTTCGGCAAGGTAAGCAAGGTGAAGATGAACGAGAAAGTTCATGCCACATTATTATAGCCAGAAGAGCGAACGCGCAGCCAGTTGTTCAGAATCGGCCGCTTTTCCGCTAAACTATGCTACCTGTTTTTATGCTTGAGCAAGAAGTTAGCCATGCGTGTCGCTGATTTTACTTTTGAGTTGCCTGAATCTCTTATCGCCCACTACCCGCAGGCGCAGCGCAGCGGTTGTCGACTGCTGTCGCTAGACGGTCCGAGCGGGCAGCTGACGCACGGGGTGTTTACTGACGTGCTGGAGAAGCTGAATCCCAGCGATCTGCTGGTGTTTAACAATACACGGGTGATTCCGGCGCGCGTCTTCGGCCGCAAAGCGAGTGGCGGCAAAATCGAAATGCTGGTGGAGCGCATGCTCGACGACAAGCGTGTGCTGGCGTATATACGCGCCTCCAAGGCGCCGAAGCCCGGCGCGCAGCTGCTGCTCGGCGATGATGAGAGCGTCAAGGCGACCATGGTGGCACGCCACGACGCCATGTTCGAAATCGCCTTTGAAGACAATCGCGCGGTGCTGGATATCCTGAACAGCGTCGGCCATATGCCGCTGCCGCCCTATATCGATCGTCCCGACGAAGAGGTAGACCGCAAGCTTTACCAGACCGTTTACAGTGCCCGTCTCGGCGCGGTGGCGGCGCCGACCGCCGGGCTGCACTTCGACGAGCCGCTGCTGGTGGCGCTGCGCGACAAAGGCGTGGAGATGGCATTCGTCACGCTGCACGTCAGCGCGGGCACCTTTCAGCCGGTACGCGTTGACAGCATCGAAGAGCATGTGATGCACTCCGAGTATGCTGAAGTGCCGCAGGAGGTGGTTGACGCGGTGCTGGCGTGTAAAGTGCGCGGCAATAAAGTGATCGGCGTCGGCACCACCTCGGTGCGCTCGCTGGAAAGCGCCGCGCAGGCGAGCAAAGCTGCGCTGATCGCGCCGTTCTTCGACGATACGCAGATTTTCATCTATCCCGGCTATCAGTATCAGGTGATCGACGCGCTGATCACCAATTTCCATCTGCCGGAATCGACCCTGATTATGCTGGTGTCGGCATTTGCCGGCTATCAGCACACCATGGCGGCCTATCAAGCGGCCGTAGCCGAAGCCTATCGCTTCTTCAGCTATGGCGACGCCATGTTTATCACTAAAAATCCGCAGGCGCCGACGGAAAAAGTCGGCGGCGGATGACGTCCAGTTTACGACCGTGCCGTAAACTGCTTGCTTACCATCGCATTAGACTGTTTCTCTGATGGAGGTTTTGTGAAGTTTGAACTCGACACAACCGCCGCGCGCGCGCGCCGTGGCCGTCTGATTTTCGGTCGCGGCGTGGTGGAAACTCCGGCGTTTATGCCGGTAGGTACCTACGGCACGGTTAAAGGCATGACCCCGAAAGAGATACAGGAAACCGGCGCGCAGATTATCCTCGGCAATGCCTTCCATCTCTGGCTGCGTCCTGGCCAGGAGAGCATGAAGCTGCACGGCGATCTGCACGACTTTATGCAGTGGAAAGGACCGATTCTGACCGACTCCGGCGGCTTCCAGGTGTTCAGCCTCGGCGATATTCGCAAGATCACCGAAGCGGGCGTGCACTTCCGCAACCCGATCAACGGCGATCAGATTTTCCTCGATCCCGAAAAGTCGATGGAGATCCAGTTCGATCTGGGATCGGACATCGTGATGATCTTCGACGAATGTACGCCATATCCGGCGGACTGGGACTACGCGAAGCGTTCGATGAAGATGTCACTGCGCTGGGCGAAACGCAGCCGCGACCGCTTCGATAGCTTGGGCAATAAGAACGCGCTGTTCGGCATTATACAAGGCTCTGTTTACGAAGATTTACGTGATGTCTCCGTCAAAGGTCTGGTAGAGATTGGCTTTGATGGCTACGCTGTGGGCGGCTTGGCGGTGGGCGAGCCGAAAGAGGATATGCATCACATTCTGGAGCATGTTTGCCCGCAGATCCCGCAGGATAAACCGCGTTATTTGATGGGCGTCGGTAAGCCGGAAGATCTGGTGGAAGGCGTACGTCGCGGCGTGGATATGTTCGACTGCGTGATGCCGACGCGCAACGCGCGCAACGGCCATCTTTTTGTGACCAACGGCGTGGTGAAAATCCGTAACGCGAAGCACAAAGATGACGCCTCGCCGCTAGATGCGGAATGTGATTGCCACACCTGTCGCAATTACAGCCGCGCCTACTTGCATCATCTTGATCGCTGTAACGAAATACTCGGCGCGCGCCTGAATACCATTCATAACCTGCGCTACTACCAGCGCCTGATGGCTGGTTTACGCCAGGCTATCAAAGAGGATAAATTGGAGCGCTTTGTTAGCGAGTTCTACCAACGGACGGGCAAAGCGGTTCCACTGTTAAACGTCTGATAATTCTATCAATGAGGGAAATTAAATGAGCTTTTTCATTTCTGACGCTGTGGCTGCCACAGGTGCACCGTCGCAGGGAAGTTCGTATTCTCTGGTGATCATGCTGGTGGTGTTTGGCCTGATTTTTTACTTCATGATCCTACGTCCGCAGCAGAAGCGTGCGAAAGAGCACAAAAAGCTGATGGATTCCATCGCGAAAGGCGATGAAGTTCTGACCAGCGGTGGCCTAGTAGGCCGCGTCACTAAAGTGTCTGAAACAGGGTATGTTTCTATCGCCCTGAACGAGACCAACGAAGTGGTTATCAAACGTGATTTCGTGGCTGCCGTCCTGCCGAAAGGTACGATGAAGGCGCTCTAATATTACTTCCCTAAGGGAACTGCCGTGTTAAATCGTTATCCTTTGTGGAAGTACGTGATGCTGGTCGTCGTGATTCTCATCGGACTGCTCTATGCGCTTCCCAACCTGTATGGTGAGGATCCGGCCGTTCAGATTACTGGCGCGCGCGGCGGCGGCGCCAGTGAGCAAACGTTGGATCGGATTCAAACCCTGTTAAAACAAGAAAATATCCAGAGCAAATCCTTCGCGCTGGAAAACGGCGCCATTCTGACACGCTTCGCCAATACGGATTCGCAGCTGCGCGCCCGTGAAGCGATTGTCAACAAGCTCGGCGAGAACTACGTTGTCGCGCTTAACCTCGCGCCGGCGACGCCGCGCTGGCTGAGCATGCTGGCGGCTGAGCCGATGAAGCTTGGTCTGGATCTGCGCGGCGGCGTGCACTTCCTGATGGAAGTGGATATGTATACCGCGCTGGGCAAGCTGCAGGAGCAGAATGTCGACAGCCTGCGCAGCGACCTGCGCGAAAAGAATATCCCCTATACCAACGTCAATAAAATCGCCAACTACGGCGTAGAGATCCGTTTCCGCGACGGCAGCAGCCGCGACGCCGCGATTAACTGGCTCTCGGGACGCCATCGCGACATGGTGATCTCCTCCCGCGGCAGCGACGCGCTGCGTGCGGTAATGAGCGCCGCGCGCCTCAGCGAAGCACGAGAATATGCTGTTCAGCAGAACATCACTATCCTACGTAACCGCGTCGACCAGCTCGGCGTCTCCGAACCACTGGTACAGAGTCAGGGCACCGACCGCATCGTGGTTGAGTTGCCGGGCATTCAGGACACCGCGCGTGCCAAAGAGATCCTCGGCGCCACCGCGACGCTGGAGTTCCGTCTGGTGAACACTACTGCCGATCTGACCGTCGCCACCAACGGCCGCTTGCCGGGCGACTCGGAAGTGAAGCAGACGCGCGAAGGCCAGCCAGTCGTGCTCTACAAGCGCGTGATTCTGACCGGTAACCATATTACCGACTCGACCTCCAGCATGGACGAGTACAACCAGCCGCAGGTGAATATCTCTCTGGACGGCGCGGGCGGCAATATCATGTCTACCTTTACCAAGGACAATATCGGCAAGCCGATGGCGACCCTGTTCGTGGAGTACAAAGACAGCGGTAAGAAAGACGCCACCGGCCGCGCGGTGCTAGTGAAGCAGGAAGAGGTGATCAACGTCGCCAACATCCAGTCTCGCCTTGGTAACAGCTTCCGCATCACCGGCATCAATAACCCGAACGAAGCGCGTCAGCTCTCGCTGCTGCTGCGTGCGGGTGCGCTGATTGCGCCGATTCAGATCGTGGAAGAGCGTACCATCGGCCCGACCATGGGCGCGCAGAATATCACCCAAGGGCTTGAAGCCTGCCTGTGGGGTCTGATCGCCTCGATTCTGTTTATGGTGGTGTTCTATAAGAAGTTCGGCCTGATCGCCACCAGCGCGCTGCTCTGCAACTTGGTGCTGATTGTCGGAATTATGTCGTTGCTGCCGGGCGCTACGCTCACTATGCCCGGCATCGCCGGTATCGTGCTGACGCTAGCGGTGGCGGTGGATGCAAACGTCTTGATCAACGAGCGTATTAAGGAAGAGCTGAGAAACGGCCGTTCCGTGCAGCAGGCGATTCATGAAGGCTACAAAGGCGCATTCTCCAGCATCGTCGATGCTAACGTCACGACGCTGATCAAGGTCATCATCCTGTATGCAGTTGGTACAGGTTCAATTAAAGGCTTTGCGATCACCACCGCGATTGGCATCGCCACCTCGATGTTTACTGCGATCGTTGGAACGCGCGCCACCGTGAACTTGGTGTACGGCGGCAAACGCATCAACAAGCTATCTATTTGAGGAGTGTGTTGTGGCACAGGAATACAATATTGAACAGCTGAACCACGGGCGTAAAGTCGTCGACTTTATGCGCTGGGACACGCTGGCGTTTATTATCTCTGGCCTGCTGATCGTGGCATCAATCGCTATGGTTTCGGTGCGCGGTTTCAACTGGGGTCTCGACTTTACAGGCGGTACGGTGATCGAGATCGCGCTGGAGAAACCCGCCGAGCTGGATACGCTGCGTGATGGGCTAGAAAAAGCGGGTTATGCCGATCCTATCGTGCAGAACTTCGGCAGTAGCCGCGACGTCATAGTGCGCATGGCGCCGATGGACGGACCGGCGTGCCAGGAGCTGGGCAACAAGATCATCACCACCATCAATCAGACCGCGCAGCAGAACGCGACGGTGAAGCGAATTGAGTTCGTCGGTCCCAGCGTGGGCAACGATCTAGCGCAGGCTGGCGCGATAGCGCTGCTGGCAGCGCTGATTGCTATTCTGATCTATATCGGCTTCCGCTTCGAATGGCGTCTGGCGATCGGCACCGTGCTGGCGCTGGCACATGACGTGATTGTCACCTGCGGCATCCTGTCGCTGGCGCATATCGAGATTGATCTGACTATCGTCGCCTCGCTGATGTCGGTGATCGGCTACTCGCTCAACGATAAGATCGTGGTTTCCGACCGTATTCGTGAGAACTTCCGCAAGATCCGACGCGGCTCTTCTTACGATATCACGAACGTGTCGCTGACTCAGATTCTGAGCCGTACCCTGATCACCTCGCTGACCACGCTGGCGATGATTCTGATCCTGTTCATCTTTGGCGGTGCACTGCTGAAAGGCTTCTCGCTGACGATGCTACTCGGCGTTACCATCGGTACGATTTCGTCGATTTATGTCTCTTCCTCGCTGGCGCTGAAGCTCGGCATGAAGCGTGAGCATATGCTGGTGAAGAAGGTAGAGAAAGAAGGAGCGACTCAGCCTTCTATCCTACCGTAACGCGCGAGCGCAATAAAAAAGGGGCTGCCGCTTTTGTTTGGGGACTTCTCTTACGGCATGGCAGGTGCGTCGCCGCCATATCATGCACGCGCACGAAGCCGATTTGCGAAGCCGCTCAGGCGCAGCGGCACCTCGATGGCTTGGGGCTGAGGCTGCTCGCTTCCAGCGGTTTTCCGGTGGTGGGTCCAGCTCGCCCCAGACCCACGCGCGCGTGCAGCGCCGGCACGGGCTGGCTGCTGGTCGCGCTGATGGTAAGACTGGCGCGTGCGCCGCTTTCTTCCGCCGTCGGGCGCGTCCGCGACAGACGCAGGGTGCCGAGCTGGGTTTGCAGCTCAACGGGCGTGTTAGCCTGTGGCACCAGCTAGGCACCCTGCGTCGAGTTGCTGTTCAGCTACCCTTGGATTTCGATAGCGCCTGCCTGAGTGGTAAGGTGACGCATCTGCTGATTCAACTGGCTCACTTCATGATGCAGCTTGGGCTTGGGCTATTCGGTGCAGAGGAACAGCCGCTTAGCAGCGTGACCGCGCACCGCGCACGTCAGCGGCGCCCAAACCGTCCTGATCATAAAGCCTTCCTTGTCCGTTATTTAGGAATACGTAATACTTGGCTTGGGTAAATTTTATCGGCGTTCTTCAGCATCGGCTTATATTGGCCTCGAAAATCTTGTTGTACTCGTTGGTGTTGCCGTACATGCTTTTCGAGATGGCGTTCAGGATGTCGCCTTTTTTCACCGTATAGAATTCAGCTTCCGGCGCGTTGTAGGCGGTTTTGACCTAATCATCGACTTTGGTGATGCCTGCGACGTTACCAGCTGCTACCAGCATTTTCTCTTTCAGCTCCTGAGAAATCCCGTCGCCGCTCACCGTGACGGTGTCGCCGTTGGCCGCCACGTTGACTTTGTCGCTGTCCAGCAGTCCCAGCTTGTCGGTGTGATCCTTTAGCTTTTTTCTGGCATCGTCATGACCGGACACCGCTTCCCACAGTTTTTCGCATGCCTCTTTCACAAAGTTGAACAAACCTATATATATCCTCCAGATGGTCATGGTGTATGGTATCTTTCTAACGACATCAGTAAGCATAGACATTTTCTCGCTACGTCTCCTGCTGGAAGCCAAAAGGCACGCTTATACATTTTGTTGACAACTCATTCGCGCTACACTGTGTGGCCCCTTTATTTAGTGTCAGGAAACTGTCATGCACTGCCCATTTTGCTCCGCTGTTGACACTAAAGTCATTGATTCTCGTCTGGTTAGCGAAGGCTCGTCCGTGCGCCGCCGCCGTCAGTGTCTGGTGTGCCATGAGCGCTTTACCACCTTTGAGGTGGCGGAGCTAGTGGTACCACGGGTAGTAAAAAGCAATGACGCGCGCGAACCCTTTGACGAAGACAAGCTGAGCAGCGGCATGATGAAGGCGCTAGAGAAGCGTCCGGTCAGCGCCGATGCGGTCGAAAGTGCGGTCAACCATATTAAAACCCAGCTGCGCGCTACCTGCGAGCGGGAGATCCCCAGCAAGCTGATCGGCAATCTGGTGATGGACGAACTGAAGAAGCTTGACAAGGTCGCCTATATCCGATTCGCCTCGGTCTACCGCAGCTTTGAAGATATCCGCGATTTCGGCGCCGAAATCGCGAAGTTACAGGATTAACCATGACCGATGAACGCTATATGGCGCGCGCGCTGGAGCTGGCGTGGCGCGGTCGTTTTACTACCATGCCGAACCCTAACGTGGGCTGCGTGATCGTGCGCGACGGCGAAGTGGTGGGGGAAGGGTGGCATCAGCGCACGGGCGAGCCGCACGCCGAGATGCATGCGCTGAGCATGGCGGGCGAGCAGGCGCGCGGCGCTACCGCCTACGTCACGCTGGAGCCGTGCAGCCACCACGGCCGCACGCCGCCGTGCTGCGACGCCCTGATCGCCGCTGGCGTCAGCCGCGTGGTCGCGGCGATGCAGGATCCTAACCCGCAGGTCACCGGCCGCGGCTTCTATCGACTGCAGCAGGCAGGTATTACGGTGAGCCATGGCCTGATGGTGGCGGAAGCAGAGGCACTGAATCGCGGCTTTCTGAAGCGGATGCGCACCGGTTTCCCTTACGTTCAGCTGAAGCTGGGCGCCTCGCTGGATGGGCGCACCGCTATGGCCAGCGGCGAAAGCCAGTGGATTACCTCGCTAGCGGCACGTCGCGACGTGCAACGGCTACGGGCGCAAAGCGCCACGATCCTCAGCAGCAGCGCCACGGTGCTGGCAGACGACCCTTCGCTGACGGTGCGCTGGTCCGAACTGGATGTGGAGACACAATCGCTGCTCGACGAAGCGACGCTGCGCCAGCCTCTGCGCGTTATCGTCGACAGCGGCAACCGGGTCACGCCGCAGCACAGGCTGATTACCCAGGCGGGTGAAAGCTGGCTGATGCGCGCCGCGCCCGATCAGCAGGCCTGGCCGGCGAGCGTGACGCAGATTGCGGTGCCGCTGCGTGGCGAGCAGCTTGACTTAGTAGCGCTGATGCTGCTGCTGGGCAAGCGGCAGGTGAACAGCCTGTGGGTCGAAGCGGGCGCGTCTCTGGCCGGCGCGCTGCTGCAGGCGGGTGTGGTGGACGAGCTGATCCTCTACCTAGCGCCGAAACTGCTGGGCGATGCCGCGCGCGGCCTGTGCCAGCTGCCTGGCCTGAAGCAACTGGCTGATGCGCCAGAGTTTTCATTTCGCGACGTGCGTCAGGTCGGCCCTGATCTGCGTCTGACGCTGATGCCGCGCTGAGCGCGGCGGAAAAGCGAGAGCACGTCGCCAAAGAGTGTGATAGAATCCGCCCCCTACGGGGCTATAACAAACAAAACTCTGAAAGGATAAGTATGAAAGTTATCGAAGCTGCTGTTGCAACGCCTGAGGCCAATGTCGCCATCGTTATCGCGCGTTTTAACAACTTCATCAACGACAGCCTGCTGGACGGCGCGATCGATGCCCTGAAGCGTATTGGTCAGGTGAAAGAAGAAAACATCACCGTCGTCTGGGTTCCAGGCGCGTACGAAATGCCGGTGGCAGCCCGCGCGCTGGCGGACAGCGGCAAGCACGACGCCATCGTGGCGCTGGGCACCGTGATTCGCGGCAGCACCGCTCACTTTGAATATGTCGCCGGCGAAGCCAGCTCCGGTATCGCGAACGTCATGATGACCAGCGAAATCCCAGTGACCTTCGGTGTGCTGACCACAGAAAATATCGAGCAGGCTATTGAGCGTGCCGGTACCAAAGCGGGTAACAAAGGCGCCGAAGCGGCCCTGACCGCACTCGAAATGATTAACGTATTGAAAGCCATCAAAGCCTGATTTTTGTAAGGGGAATTTTGTGAAACCTGCTGCTCGTCGCCGCGCCCGAGAGTGCGCTGTCCAGGCGCTCTACTCTTGGCAGCTGTCTAAAAACGACATTGCCGATGTGGAATACCAGTTTCTGGCGGAACAAGACGTCAAAGACGTCGACATTACCTATTTCCGCGAACTGCTGTCCGGTGTGGTGACCATCAGCACGTATCTGGATGGGCTGATGAAACCTTACCTGTCGCGTCAGCTAGAAGAGCTGGGTCAGGTAGAAAAAGCAATCCTGCGTATTTCGCTGTTTGAACTAAGCAGGCGCGATGATGTGCCCTATAAAGTGGCTATCAACGAAGGTATCGAGCTGGCGAAAGTCTTCGGCGCTGAAGACAGCCATAAGTTTGTTAATGGCGTGCTGGACAAAGCCGCTCCCCAAATTAGACCCAATCGCAAATAAAGAAAAGGCCAACTTGCTGGCCTTTTTTCATCGGTAAGCGGAACGCAACCATGTCCTGTGGCGAATTCGAACTCATCGCACGCTATTTCAATCGCAGAACCCGCAGTCGCCGCGATGTCGAGATCGGCATCGGCGACGACTGCGCGCTGCTGAGCGTGCCGAAGAAACAGACGCTGGCAATCAGCACCGATACGCTGGTGGCAGACGTCCACTTTTTACGCGATATCCATCCTGCCGATCTCGGCTATAAAGCGCTGGCGGTCAACCTTAGCGACCTAGCGGCGATAGGCGCCGATCCGGCATGGCTGACGCTGGCGCTGACCATGCCGGAAGTCGACGAAGCTTGGCTGAAAGCCTTCAGTGAGAGTCTGTTCGAGCTGCTGGAGTATTATGATATGCAGCTGGTGGGCGGCGATACGACGTGCGGCCCGCTGAGCCTGACGCTAGGCATTCACGGTCTGGTGCCGCAGGGTCGCGCGCTGAAGCGTTCCGGTGCGAAGCTTGGCGACTGGATCTACGTGACCGGCACGCTGGGCGACAGCGCGGCGGGTCTGGCGCTACTGCAGCATCATCGCCGCATCGACGATCCGGCGATGCATAAAGTGCTGATCAAGCGTCATCTGCGCCCGATGCCGCGCATTCTGCAGGGGCAGGCGCTGCGTTCGATCGCCTCGGCGGCGATCGACATTTCCGACGGCCTGATTTCCGATCTCGGCCGTATCCTCAAGGCGAGCGGCTGCGGCGCGCGGCTCAATCTGGAGGCGCTGCCGCTGTCGTCGGCGCTACGCGATCACTTCGAGCCTGAACAGGTGCTGCGCTGGGCACTGAGCGGCGGCGAGGATTACGAGCTGTGCTTTACTGTGCCAGAGATGAATCGCGGCGTACTCGACGTCACGCTGGGCCATCTCAGCGTGCCTTTTACCTGCATCGGCCAGCTGATGCCGGAAGCGGAAGGGCTGACGCTGCTGGAGCACGGCAAACCGGTTACCTTCAGCCATAAGGGATTTGATCATTTTGACGCGAAATAAGGATGTGGCGAAGGGCCGCCTAGGCCTGAGCAATCCTTGGCATCTGCTTGCCACCGGCTTCGGCAGCGGCTTAAGCCCTTGGGTGCCAGGCACCACGGGTTCGCTGGCGGCGATTCCGTTCTGGTGGCTGATGGCGCGGTTGCCGCAGGATCTCTATTCGCTGATCGTGCTGTTCGGCATTAGCATCGGCGTTTATATCTGTCACCGCACCGCCAAAGATATGGGCGTGCACGATCACGGCAGCATTGTCTGGGATGAGTTTATTGGCATGTGGATTACGCTGATGGCGATCCCGAACAACAGCTGGAAGTGGTTGCTGGCCGGTTTTGTGGTGTTCCGCATTTTCGATATGTGGAAGCCTTGGCCAATCCGCTGGTTCGATCGCAACGTGCACGGCGGCATGGGGATTATGGTAGATGATATTATCGCCGGCGTGATCTCGGCAGCGCTGCTTTATGGCGCCGGCGTGTGGCTAGCGGCCTGACAGGCGCCATAGTGTGCCCACGCGGGTGGCATGGGGCTGCTCAAGGCATCCACGCTCTCTCGGCCCGCGCTATCCTTGGGCGCGGGACGCTTTGCTTTTCTGCCCATGCTACCCGCTTGTGTTAACATCGTGCGGCCTGAAAGAGAACTTTATTCAGAACCCGCCACAGCAGGATGCAGCTGATAAACCGCCTCTAGCTCGGCAATCTCCTCTGCGCCCAGTTCTACTTCAGACGCCTTCAGCAGATCCGCTAGCTGCTCAGCGCGCGACGCGCCGATTATCGGCGCGGTCGGCGGGCTTATGCAGCAGCCAAGCGAGCGCTACCTGCGCGCGACTGACGCCTTTCTCTGCGGCTATCGCCTCGACGCGCTGCGCGATGGCCGCATCGTTCTCTTCCGTGGCGCTGTAAAGCGTTTTGCCGAACTCGTCCGACACAGAACGAGAACGCGCGGTGGTTTGGTTGTTTCGCCCCACGGACGTGTCAGACAACCGCGCGCCAGCGGACTCTAGGGCAGCACGGCAATATTCTCCGCCTGACAGAGCAGATGCATCTTGCGCTCCTCTTCGCACTGAATCAGGTTGTACTGATCCTGCATGCGCCCAGTCGTGCTGACGCTGAGTATAGAGCGCTTTGGCGAACTGCTAGGCGTACATTAAAGAGGCCCGCCCGCCTTCACTACATCGCTTAGCACCTCCAGCGTCTCCTCTAGCAGCGTCTCGTAGTCCCAGCGGTGGATTTGCAGCAAGATCCACATACTCCATATCGAGACGCTTCAGGCTGTCGTTGAGCGACTTCATGATGTTGTTGCGTGACAGTCCTTGCGACAGATTTCTGAGCAGAAAATAGACTTTAGTGGCGACCACGATCCCATTACGACGCGTATATTCTTTTAGCGCCTGGCCCACAATCTCTTCGCTGCTGCAGTCGGAGTAGTTGTTCGCGGTATCGAAAAAGTTAATGCCCGCGTCGAGCGCTTGGCGGATCAGCGAACGGCTGCTCTCTTCCGGCAGCGTCCAAGCGTGACGGCCGCGGTCTGGCTCGCCAAAGGTCGTACAGCCGAGACAGAGACAGGAAAGCTGAAGGTCGGTTAGGAGAGAAGGGCAGGGGATTTACTCGGCGAGCCAGTCGCGGATCTGCTGCTGAATGCCTTGCGCGTCCAGCTGGTAGTCGTGACGCACCTCATCTTGGGTGCCCTGCGGAATAAACTCATCCGGCAGACCCAAATTGAGCACTGGCACGCGCAGGCGTTTCGCCATTACCGTTTCGTTGACGCCGCTGCCCGCTCCGCCTTTAATCGCGCCTTCTTCCAGCGTTACCAGCGACCCATGGCTCTGCGCCAGCTCGGCGATCAGCGCTTCATCAAGCGGCTTCACGAAGCGCATATCCACTAGCGTGGCGTTGAGCACTTCCGCCGCTTCCGCCGCCGCAGGCAGCAGCGTGCCGAAGTTGAGGATCGCCAGCTTCTCGCCCTGACGCTTCACCACGCCTTTACCCAGCGGTAGGCTTTTCAGCTGCGTCAGCTCGACGCCAACCGCGTTGCCGCGCGGATAGCGTACCGCGCTCGGCCCGTCCTGATAGTGATAGCCGGTGTAAAGCATCTGGCGACATTCGTTCTCGTCGCTCGGCGTCATAATCACCATCTCCGGCACGCAGCGTAAAAAGGCGAGATCGAACGCGCCCTGATGGGTCTGTCCGTCGGCGCCGACGATGCCGGCGCGGTCGATGGCGAATAGCACTGGTAACTTCTGGATCGCCACGTCGTGGATCAGCTGATCGTAGGCGCGCTGCAGAAAGGTTGAGTAGATCGCCACTATCGGCTTATAGCCGCCGATCGCCATGCCGGCTGCGAAGGTCACCGCATGCTGCTCGGCGATCGCTACGTCGAAGTACTGCGATGGATAGCGGCGGGAAAACTCCGCCATGCCGGAGCCTTCGCGCATCGCGGGCGTGACCGCCATCAGCTTCGCATCGTCCTGCGCCATTTCGCACAGCCAGTTGCCGAAAGTTTCGGAGTAGCTCAGCAGGGCTTCGGCGCTCTTAGGCAGCGCGCCGCTGGCGGGATCGAATTTCGGCACCGCGTGCCAGGTAATTGGATCTTCCTCAGCAGGCGCGTAGCCTTTGCCCTTTTTGGTCATGATATGCAGGAACTGCGGCCCTTTCAGGCTGCGCATGTTCTTCAGCGTCGTGACCAGCGTCAGCACGTCGTGACCGTCCACCGGGCCGATATAGTTAAAGCCCAGCTCTTCAAACAGCGTGCCTGGCACCACCATCCCTTTCAGGTGCTCTTCGGTGCGCTTCATCAGCTCTTTGATCGGCGGCAGCCCGCCCAGCACGCGCTTGCCGCCTTCGCGCAAGCGCGAATAGGTTTTTCCGGAGAGGATCTGCGCCAAACGGTTATTCAGCGCGCCGACGTTCTCCGAGATCGACATCTCGTTGTCGTTAAGGATCAACAGCATATCAGGCTTAATGTCACCTGTATGGTTCATCGCCTCGAACGCCATACCAGCAGTGATCGCGCCGTCGCCGATAATGCAGGCGGTGCGACGGCCCAGACCTTCGCGCTCAGCCGTCGCCGCCATGCCGAGACCGGCGCTGATCGAGGTAGACGAGTGGCCGGCGCTCAGCACGTCATATTCGCTCTCACCGCGCCATGGAAAGGGGTGCAGGCCGTTTTTCTGGCGAATCGTGCCAATGCGGTCGCGGCGGCCGGTCAGGATTTTATGCGGATAGGCCTGATGACCGACATCCCACACCAGATGATCGAACGGCGTGTTGTAGACGTAATGCAGCGCGACGGTCAGCTCGATCACGCCCAGACCTGAAGCGAAATGGCCGCTGGAGCGGCTGACGCTGTCCAGCAGGTATTGACGAAGTTCGTCGCACAGCGCCGGCAGCGTCTCTTTCGGCAGAGCGCGCAGTTCCTCAACGGTGCTAGCCTGCGCCAGTGTCGGGTATTTTGCAATATCAAAACTCATCAGAGACTCATTATGGAAGTTATTTGTCGCGTTCAATTATGAAGCTTGCTAGCGCCAGCAATGCTGTGGTGTCCAACGATTGCGCCGCAAGAATGTCCAGCGCGCTCAGCGCCTGCTGGTGAAGCTCTCTGGCTTTCACGCGGGCGCTCTCCAGCCCCAGCAGCGAAGGGTAAGTGCTCTTGTTTAGATCCTGATCGGCGCCCTGTTTTTTGCCGGTTACCATGCTGTCGCCGACCACGTCTAGAATGTCGTCCTGAACCTGAAACGCGAGGCCGATGGCGTCTGCGTAGCGATCTAGCGCGGGCAGCGCGGCGCGTCCGCCGGCTGCTAGTGCGCCGAGGCGCACCGCGGCGCGGATCAGCGCCCCGGTTTTATGGCGGTGGATCTGCTCAAGCTGCGTCAGCCCGATGCGCTGGCCTTCCGCCGCCAGATCGAGCGCTTGGCCGCCGCACATGCCCGCGACGCCGCTGGCGCGCGCCAGTTCGGCGATCATCGCCAGACGATAGGCTTCGCTGACGCCCGGCATCGGCTCGTCGGCCAGAATAGAGAACGCTAGGGTTTGCAGCGCGTCGCCCGCGAGAATCGCGGTATCTTCGCCATACTTAATATGACAGGTCGGCTGGCCGCGACGTAACACATCGTCATCCATCGCAGGCAGATCATCATGGATCAGAGAGTAGGCGTGAATGCATTCAACGGCGGCAGCGGGCGCGTCAAGGCTCGCGGCATCGGCGCGCAGCATCTCTCCGGTGGCGTAGACCAGAAAAGGACGCAGGCGTTTACCGCCTAATAATGCCCCATAACGCATGGCGTTAACCAGAGGAGAACTCTGAAAGGGCAGCAGCGCTAAAAAGCGCGACAGTGAAGCGTTTACGCGTTCCGGGTAATGGCTCAGCAGGTGAATAAAATCCATTAATTGTTTTCCGGCGTGAAGGCGCTGAGATCGGCGTCTTTATCGTCGCTGAGCAGAATGCGTACGCGCTGCTCCGCCTGTTGTAAGGTTTGTTGACCGTTACGCGCCAGCTGTACGCCGCGCTCAAATTCATTCAGCGCCTCTTCCAGCGGCAACTCGCTGCTCTCCAGACGGCTGACAATCTGCTCCAGCTGCTGTAAGGAAGTTTTAAAACTGGCTGGCTGTTCGGCTTTTTTCGGCATATTCAGTGTCGACTTACGTGTAAGACTTTATCTCATAATCGGTCATGGTAGCGGAGAGCGGTTGATTAGCAAAATAATCAATATGACTGCGGTTGCAGAAGTAGCCATCTGACAAAGGTGATATACTCTTGCGCCTCGGATGCGCCCTTTAAAACCCGCAATATTTGTGATTCTACCAGCTAGTGCTGCTTGCTCGCACTTATTTGCCCAACGAATTCGTATCGCCATGAAGTTTATCATCAAGTTATTTCCCGAAATCACCATCAAAAGTCAGTCGGTACGACTGCGCTTTATTAAAATTCTCACCAGCAATATCCGTAACGTGCTGAAAACCGTCGGCGAGGATATCGCCGTGGTGCGTTACTGGGATCACATCGAAGTGCGTTCCAAAAAAGAGGATATGCGCAGCGTGATTATAGATGAACTCACCCGCATTCCCGGTATTCACCATGTGCTGTTGGTGGAAGATAGCGCCTATACCAACGTGCACGATATTTTCGAGCAGACGCTGGCGCTCTACGGCGATAGCCTGCAAAACAAAAGCTTCTGCGTGCGTATAAAACGACGCGGCAAACATAAGTTCAGCTCGCAGGACGTAGAGCGCTACGTTGGCGGCGGGCTTAATCAGCATATCGCCAGCGCGAAGGTGCAGCTTAACAAGCCAGACGTCACCGTGCATCTCGAAATCGACGGGGATCGCCTGCTGCTGATCACCGGCCGATACGAAGGGCTGGGTGGCTTCCCAATCGGCACCCAGGAAGATGTGCTATCGCTGATCTCTGGCGGCTTTGACTCCGGCGTCTCCAGCTATATGTTGCTGCGCCGCGGCTGCCGCGTGCACTACTGCTTCTTTAAACTCGGCGGCGCATGAAATCGGCGTGCGTTAGGTGGCGCACTATATCTGGAACCGCTTCGGCCGCTCGCATCGCGTACGCTTTGTGACGCTCAATTTCGAGCCGGTGGTCGGCGAGATTCTAGAAAAAGTTGATGACGGCCAGATGTGCATAGTGCTGAAGCGCATGATGGTGCGCTCGGCGTCGATGGTCGCCGAGCGCTACGGCGTTCAGGCGCTGGTGACCGGCGAAGTGCTGGGCCAAGTCTCCAGCCAGACGCTGACCAATCTGCGCTTGATAGACAGCGCCTCCGACACCTTAATCCTGCGTCCGCTGATTTCGCACGATAAAGAGCACATCATCAAGGTAGCGCGCGAGATCGGCACCGAAGATTTCGCCCGCACTATGCCGGAATATTGCGGCGTGATCTCGAAAAGCCCGACGGTGAAAGCGGTGAAGGCGAAGATCGAGGCGGAAGAGCAGAATTTTGACTTCGCCATTCTGCAGCATATGGTGGAAGAGGCGAGCAACGTCGATATCTGCGATATAGCTGAGCAGGCTGAAGAGGAGGTGGTGGAAGTGGAAACCGTTGACTCCTTCGGCAGCGACAACGTGGTGCTTGATATTCGCGCCATTGATGAGCAGGAAGATAAGCCGCTGGCGCTGCAGGGCACCGAGGTGAAATCGCTGCCGTTCTACAAGCTCAGCAGCCAGTTCGGCGATCTCGATCAGAGCAAAACTTGGCTGCTCTACTGCGATCGCGGCGTGATGAGCAAGCTGCAGGCGCTCTACCTGCACGAGCAGGGATTTAAAAACGTGAAGGTTTATCGTCCGTAACCTGCGCTGTCCGCTGTAACCGTAGTTCTCCGGTGCCAGCACCAGCTGCGACGCCACTTCTGCCGCTTTCTCTTTGCCTGCCAGCAGATCGATCAGCTTGAGCGCGAAATCCATCGCCGTGCCGGGTCCCTAGACGATTTCACTCGATCCGTCGCTCTCGACGCTGGCGGTGACCACTTTCAGGCCGCCGCGTACCAGCAGATCGATGGTGGTGACCGCTTCGGTCTCTTCACTGCCATGCGCGAGGTAAACTAGCACTAGCATGTTCGCGGTCATAATGGGACTCCTTGCGTTTGACTAACTCATATAAGCGGATGTTTTCTGGCACAGTGATGCCCTGCGCGCGGGCGCGCCGCAGCAGAAAGCCGGTGATGTAATCGATCTCGGTCAGGCGCTGCGCCCGCACGTCCTGCAGCATCGACGAGGTGTTGGCCGCCGTAATTTCGATCACGTTGTAAACGATGTCTCGCAGGCTGTCGGCGGTAATATGCTGGCCTTCGCGCTCCATCACCCAGCCCAGCTCCTGACAGAGCTGATCGATCTGCTGCGGCCAGGCGCGCAGCGCGCCGTTCTGACAGTCGTGCTCGACGGTGAGCGGATTAATGACGCAGTTGACCGCCAGCTTGCGCCAGCAGGCGGCGCCGATATTGTCATGCCAAGCGACGTCCGGCAGCGCCGCATGCAGAATATCGGCGAGGTCGCTCCAAGCGGCACTTTTACGGTTGGCTGGCCCGATATGGGTAATGCCGCTGGCGACATGTTTGATTACTGTGCAATCGCGCATCGCCGCGTGGGTGGTGATCCCGCGCAGCAGCGGCTGGCTGAGGCCTTTCAGCTCCTCCAGCGTGCCCATGCCGTTGTGCAGCAGCAGGACAGGGCAATCCTCCGACAGCACGCTCTGCAGGTTACGCACCGCGGGCGAAACCTGCGGCGCCTTGAGCGTGACCAGCAGTAGCTGGCTATCGGCCAAAAACAGCGGATCGTTGGCGATAAAGGTGTTATTGCTCACCTTGCCTTGGTAATCGATAACGTTGAAGGAACAGTAGGGCTGCGGCACCCGCAGCCATCCCTGCACCTCGTGACCTTGGCGTGCAAGCGCAGTGAGCCAAATCTGGCCAATGGCGCCGCAACCCAACACGGTAATTTTCATACTGCCTCCCGCATCCGGGTTTGTCGTTTGTTCTTAATACAACAGCGATAAGTATAGCGTTGTACGCAGCCTGATTTTGTTTAGTGCGGCAAGACGCGTATTATGCATGTCACTTTAGCGTCAGGAGAAGAAGAGATGCCATCTTTCGATATCGTTTCCGAAATCGACATGCAGGAAGTCCGCAACGCGGTTGAAAATGCTAACTGTGAGTTAACGACCCGCTTCGATTTTTATAACGTAAGCGCCAGTTTTGAGCTTAACGAAAAGAATGAGACCATCAAAGTAACCAGCGAATCCGATTTTCAGGTGAAACAGCTGGTAGATATGCTGCGCGAGAAGATGCTCGAGCGCGGCATCGAAGGCGCCGCGCTCGATATCCCGGAGGAGATCGAGCACAGCGGCAAGAGCTGGAGCGTCGATGCCAAAATAAAAAAGGGCATCGAGACGGAAGTTGCCAAGAAAATTGTCAAACTAATCAAAGACAGCAATATCAAAGTACAGACGCAGATTCAGGGCAACTCGCTGCGAGGGCAACTCGCTGCGCGTGACTGGCAAGTCGCGCGACAATCTGCAAAGCACGATGGCGCTGGTGCGCGGCGGCAACCTCGGCCAACCGTTCCAGTTTAAAAACTTCCGTGACTGATCCCCTTTTAACGTGCGGCGACTTGAGCGCCGCACGCTTTTCACGCAATCCTGCTCTATCAAAACGGCGCACGGCAAAGTCGCGCACATTTCTTCAGAAGCCTGTCTACCGGAGAAACGAATCATGAAAACGATGAAAGCCGCCGTAGTGAAAGCCTTCGGCCAGCTGCTAGAGATTGAGCAGGTGCCGGTGCTGGAGTCTGCACGCGGTGGAGGGCGACTGGTCGGTCAAACCGCCGCCGCCTTTATTCCCGGCCACGAAGGCGTTGGCGAGATGGTGGCGCTCGGGGCGAATGTCAGTCATCTCAGTTTGGGCGATCGCGTCGGTATTCCTTTGCTCTACTCGGCGTGAGGCCACTGTGAACACTGCCTAGAGAGCTGGGAGACGCTCTGTCTTAGCCAGACAAAATGCCGGCTACTCGGTAAACGGCAGTTTTGCGGAGTATTGCCTCACATATGCTAATTATGTCGGCCTTCTGCCGGATAATCTTGCTTACGCTGAGGTCGCGCCGATACTCTGCGCTAGCGTCACCGTCGTCTATAAAGGATTAAATATGACTGATACCAAGCCGGCGACTGAGTGGTGGTTTCCGGTATCGGCGGGCTGGGTCAGTACGCCGTGGCGATGGGGCGCAACGTCGCGCCGGTGGATATCGATGATGATAAACAGGAGTTCGCGCAGCGTCTCGGCGCCAGCGTAGTGGTCAACGCCCGCAAGGCGGGTCTGTCACACAGCCTTCGGCGGTGCGCATAGTGCGCTGGTGACTGCCGTTTCACTCACGGCCTTCGAACAGGCGATCGGCACCTTACGGCGCAGTGGGACTATGGTGCTGAACGGCCTGCCGCCCGGTAAATTTGATCTTTCTATCTTTGATATGGTGTTAGACGGCATTACTGTGCGCGGCTCGATTGTCGGCACGTGCAAAGATTTGCAGGAGGCGCTCGATTTTGCCGGAAAGCATAAAGTGAAGGCCAGCGTCGCTGTGGAGTCGCTGAGTAATATCAACGACATTTTTAACCGTATGCACGCCGGTAAAATCGAGGGGCACATCATGGTGGATATGTCGTTCTGAGCGGAGCAGCAAAAAGCAAAACCCGGTGCAGACTAGGTTTTTTGTACAGGATATTCGCGGTTAGCTGCTGGCCAGCAGCGCCTCCAGCTCGTAACGGCTGGTAACCTTGCTGTCGTTCTTGATATCAGCACGTTATCGCTCGGCACGATGCGCAGGCTGCTGACGTAGGGCGGCTCCTGCATGGTCATGGCGACGAACAGCCAGATCGCGGCCACGATGGCGCCGACCAGAAACATAGTCTGTGCGTCGAAGTGACCAAACACCCAGCCGCCAATCGCCACGCCGATAAACGATAAACTGGCTGGTGGAGTAAAGCCCCATCGCCATCCCTTTGTAGCCCGCTGGCGACTCTTTGCTGACTGAAGACCCGCTTCATGCGGCGTTTCACCTCGGCATAAATAATAAAAGGCACTACGTCGACAACAGCGATCAGCATCGTCACTAGGTAGATTTTCCAGTCAGAGAATACTGATGTTAAGATTGATGAGGCGTGAATTGCCGAGCACCTTGCGGAAGCTGCCTCACCATACGCGACTCGCGATTCAGCACATGGTTGGAGCGGCAGGCACCACTAGCAGGGTGATCGCGATGCCCATCGATGCTGGATGGCGGTAATCTAGATATAGCGCGTGAAGGATAATGCCCCTGATCGAGTTGGTGGTGGCGATAATACTGCCGAGAACAAACAGCATTAGACCGCCGACGATTAGCGGCTTGCACCCGATGCGGTGGGAGAGCAGGCCAAAGGGGATCTGAAAATCGCCTGCGCCAGACCGTAGATACCGATCGCCAGACCGATAAGCGTTTCACTTGCACCCTGAAAGGCCATGCCGTAAGTGGTTAACACCTGCAGGACCATAAACGTGCCCATAAACATGCCCAGCATCCGCAGGGAAAATACCGTACCCAAACCCCATGTAGCGCGTCACTCTACCGGCATCATTTTATTTTATTATCGTTCATTCCAACTTCTGTAAATTTGCCGCATCTATTTTAGGGATGCAGGGGAGGTCAGGTAAAACAATAGTTTTTAAGAAGCAATAACAAAAAGAAAGGGTGCGAAATCGCTCCCTTAACGTGCTATCGCGGGCGGGTTTACCACATATAGGTCAGCAGATATTTCGATGCCTGCGCCATAAAGTCCACCGACATCATTACGCTCAGCGCGGTGATAGCGACGATAGAAAAGAAGAATAGCTTACGCGCCCAAACGCGATCGTTTGAGGTTTTGTAACCTGATAACGCCATCCCCAGCCACCAGACACTCACCGCCGCCGCGACGACCAGATATTTATAACCCGCGTAGCCGCCCAGCGACAGCATCAGCGTGGCGATCATAAACGCCATAATATAGAGCGTAATATGATTCTTCGCCACAGAGATACCTTTCACGACCGGCAGAACCGGGATGTTCGCTGCCTGGTAATCTTTAAAGCGGAAGATGGCAATCGCGTAGGAGTGCGGCATCTGCCACAGGCTAAAGATCGCCAGCAGGATCAGGGCGCCCGCGTCAAACTGACCGGTCACAGCGCAGTAGCCGATTACCGGCGGCGCGGCGCCTGACAGGCTACCAATCAGCGTCCCGTAAACCGAATGACGCTTCATGTAGAGGCTGTAAATGCCGACGTAAACCACGAAGCCCATGACCGCCACCCACATGGCCAGCGGATTAGCGCCAAAATAGAGCAACGCAAAGCCAGAAATACCCAGCGCGGTAGCATAAATCAGGCTTACTTTCGCGGAGATGAGGCCTTTGACCAGCACTCGATTCCGGGTTCTCTCCATTTTCACGTCGATATCGCGGTCGATCACGTTGTTAAAGACACAACCTGAGGCGACAACCAGCGACACGCCGATTAGCGAGGCGAGAAACAGGGCGTAATTAATGCTGCCTTTTGAAGCCAGCAGAAATCCGCCGATCACAGAAATTAAATTCCCGAAAATAATTCTTGGTTTTGTTACTTGCAGGTATTGCTTAATCATTACGCGACTCTTTAGCGAACCATCATGTTGTAGTTAAGGTTCCACATAATCCACAGCGAGCCTACTACGAAGATCAGAATAATGACCGCCGAGAAGACGATGGCCACCATGTTCCAGCCGCCTTCGGACTTGGTATCCAGATGCAGGAAGTAGAGCAGGTGAACAACGATTTGGATAACTGCGCAGGCAACGACAACGCCTAGTGTCATACTCTGAGATGACCCACCGCTCATCACCATCCAGAACGGAATACCGGTCAGAATGATGGAGAGGATGAAGCCGATCATGTAGGACTTCACGCTGCTGTGCGGAACAATATTTCCGTTAGCTGAATGACTCATTACATGGCCCCCATCAGATAGACAATGGTAAATACGCAGATCCATACTATGTCCAAGAAGTGCCAGAACAGGCTTAGACAGAGGATACGTGTATGGTTAGTCGACGTGAGTCCACGCTTGGCAATCTGGAACATCAGCACCAGCATCCAGATCAGGCCGCAGGTCACGTGCAGACCGTGGGTGCCTACCAGCGTAAAGAAGCCGGACAGAAAACCGCTGCGATCCGGGCCGAAGCCCTCTTCGATCAGATGATCGAACTCATAGATTTCCATGCAGATAAAGCCAAGACCGAACAGGAAAGTCAGCGCCAGCCAGCTAAGGACCGAGCTTTTCTTGTCATGGTTCATGGCGATAACCGCTATGCCGTAGGTGATGGAGCTAAGCAGCAGCAACGCTGTTTCGCCCAGCACGAACGGCAGTTCGAAGATGTCTTTGCCTGCCGGACCGCCGGCAATGTTGTTGACCATCACTGCATAGGTCGCAAACAGAGTTGCGAAGATAATGCAGTCACTCATCAGGTAGATCCAGAAGCCGAAGACTTTATTGGCTCCCGCATCGTGACGCCCATGGTTCGCATGGGCGTCGTGGTGGTATTTTGTCAGAGTTTCAGTTGACATTATTTCAGACCCGCTTTGCTGGTATTGTCAAAGTGCTGCTTTTCTATTTTCTCAATCTCGGCAACCGGAACGTAGTAGTCCACGTCTTCGTCGAAGCTCTTCACAATCCAGGTCACGATCATGCTTAGGAAGGAGAGGCCAGCCAGCCACCAGATATGCCAGATCAGCGCGAAACCGAACAGGGTACCGAATGCTGCGATGACGATAGCCGCACCGCTGTTCTTCGGCATATGAATCTCTTCATATTTTGCCGGCTGCTGGTACGCTTCGCCTTTCTCCTTCATTTCCCAGAACGCGTCGCGCTCATGGATATGCGGGATAGTGGCAAAGTTGTAGAACGGCGGCGGTGAAGAGGTTGCCCACTCCAGCGTACGGCCGCCCCACGGGTCACCGGTCAGATCGCGGTTCTGATGACGATCACGCACAGAGACGTAGAACATGATCGGCTGGCAAATGATGCCGCAGGCGATCAGGCCCGCACCGACGGCTGCGACAACCAGCAGCGAGTGGAACTGCGGATCGATATCTTGGCTCAGACGACGGGTCATGCCCATGAAGCCCAGAATGTACAGCGGTATAAAGGCAACGAAGAAGCCGATGATCCAGAACCAGAAGGCGCGTTTGCCCCAAGTTTCGTTCAGGGTAAAGCCGAAGGCTTTCGGGAACCAGTAGGTCATGCCGGCCATACAACCGAATACTACGCCGCCGATGATGACGTTATGGAAGTGCGCAATCAGGAACAGGCTGTTGTGCAGCACGAAGTCTGCGCCCGGTACCGCCAGCAGAACGCCGGTCATACCACCTACAGAGAAGGTGACTAGGAAGCCTACGGTCCACAGCATGGCAGAGTGCATTACGATGCGGCCTTGGTACATGGTAAACAGCCAGTTAAAGATTTTCACACCGGTCGGAATGGCGATGATCATCGTCATGATACCGAAGAAGGCGTTAACGTTCGCGCCCGCACCCATAGTGAAGAAGTGGTGTAACCAAACGATGAACGATAGCACGGTAATCGCAATGGTCGCCCACACCAGCGAGGTGTAGCCAAACAGACGTTTTTTCGAGAAGGTTGCAGTGACTTCAGAGAAGATGCCAAACACCGGCAGAACCAAGATGTAGACTTCCGGATGACCCCAGACCCAGATCAGGTTGACGTACATCATCATGTTACCGCCCATATCATTAGTAAAGAAATGGAAGCCAAGGTAACGGTCAAGCGTCAACAGTGCTAGGGTTACGGTCAGAACCGGGAACGCAGCGATGATTAGGACGTTTGTGCAAAGAGAAGCCCAAGTAAATACCGGCATCTTGAACAGGTCCATGCCCGGCGCACGCATTTTCAGAATAGTCACGAAGAAGTTGATGCCGGTCAGCGTGGTCCCGATACCGGAAAGCTGGAGACTCCAAATCCAGTAATCGACCCCGACCCCAGGACTGTACTCCGTGCCCGACAGTGGCGGATAGGCCAGCCAGCCGGTCTGTGCGAACTCGCCCACGCCTAGCGACAGGTTAACCAAGATCACGCCGATCACGGTAAACCAGAAGCTCAGGTTGTTCAGGAACGGGAAAGCTACGTCGCGCGCGCCGATTTGCAGCGGCACTGCGATGTTCATCAGACCCACGACGAAAGGCATCGCCACGAAGAAGATCATAATCACGCCGTGCGCGGTAAAGATCTGGTCGTAGTGGTGCGGCGGGAGTATTCCGGCTTCCCCAGCGGAAGCCATCACCTGCTGGGTACGCATCATAATCGCATCGGCAAAGCCGCGCAGCAGCATGACGAACGCTATGATGATGTACATGATACCCAGTTTTTTGTGGTCGACGGAGGTGAGCCATTCCGACCACAGATACTGCCATTTACCAAAGTAGGTGAGGGCAGCGATGATTGCCAGGACACCAATGATTATCCCGGCAACCGTAACCATTATAATCGGCTCATGGTACGGCACTGCATCCAGTGTTAATTTTCCGAACATCGTATTATTCCTCGGCACCCGCGGAAGCGGTGTGACTCATGTCCATGCCTTCGTGCTGCCATATGTCCATCTTCCCGTGGCTGGTCATGAACTTAGCAATGACTTGCTTGAACAGTTCAGGATTCGCTGAAGAGAAATATTCCACCGGATGATTTTCGCTTGGCACCGCCACTTTCTCGAAATCTTCCATAGTGGTCAGCATGTTAGGCGCCGCTTTAACTTTGGCGACCCACTGCTGGAATTCCGCATCGTTCTTGGTTGCAATGGCTTTGAACTTCATACCAGAGAAACCACGACCACTGAAATTCGAGGAGATACCGTCGAACGTTCCTGGCTCGTTAGCGATCAGGTGCAGTTGAGTCTGCATGCCCGCCATGGCGTAGATCTGGCTGCCGAGCGTCGGAATAAAGAAAGAGTTCATCACGGAGTTGGAGGTAATTTTGAAGCTCACCGGCGTGTTAGCCGGGAAAGCGATCTGGTTAACAGTCGCGATACTGTGTTCCGGGTAGATAAACAACCATTTCCAGTCCAGCGCCACTACCTGGATCTCAACCGGTTTCACGTCGGAGGCCAGCAGTTTGCTCGGCTCCAGTGCGTGGGTCGATTTCCATGTCAGCACGCCGAGGAAGAGAATGATCAGGATCGGAATGGTCCAGACCACGGCTTCCACTTTGTTAGAGTGCGACCAGTTAGGGCTATATTTTGCTTCAGTGTTGGATGCACGATATTTCCATGCAAACACCACAGCCATCAAGATTGCCGGAATAACGACGATCAACATCAAGCCGAAGGCTGTCAGAATCAACGAACGTTGCTCAAGTGCAATCTGTCCCTTGGGATTTAACAACGCATTATCACAGCCACTCATTAACAAAGTGCCTGCGATGATTAATGACAAAATCCCCAAACTTTTATTGTATTTCCTGAGTCTCATTTAACGACCTCAATGACAAAGGGCTTATTGTCGTTTAAGTGCGCGCGCATTTTACGGGAAGGTTTATACAGTGTAAACCAGCATAAAGATGTGTCATCAGCGTGTTGACAACTTTTGCTAAGGGTGTCACAGATATTGCCTAGGGTGATAAATTATTAAGTGTGACAATCAGTTGGCACTAATATAACAAAAACCGATGAAAGTATCCCCTAAAAAATTAGGGAAAGAATAAACCTTACTTTTCGTGCTCAATTATTTAACAAATCTGCATCATTTGTGTGATGAAATTTATACAAGATAATTGCTCACCGTTTTTTAAAAAATTTGCTGAGAATGAGGATGTTTTTTTCCAAAAAATAACATTCGATGACAAAGTTTAACTTTATACCGCCGGTAAAGCAGTCCGACTCACTTCCTTAACTTAAATCCGGTTGTTAATCATCGCGTCAGATGCGTTGTCGTGGTGCTGCGCTGCGCCAGAAAGGCAAGCGGCAAGCCGCCGCACACTGCCAGCGCGGGCAACGCCATGCCCGCTTGAAACAGCCCGCCGGGCGCGTTTTCCAGCCGCATATCCCCAATGTCTGGCAAGCCAGTGCCGCCAGCCATAGCTCCAGCAGCGCCGCAGCCCGCGCAGAACAGGCGCTTCGTCCAGCGATAGGCGGCTGCGAACTACGTGCGCGGTTCAGCGTATCGCGGCAGAGCAGCAGCAGGCTCGGCAGCGCCACCAGCACGGTAAAGGCGTAAAAAGTAGGCCAGCCGTGACGCCGTCCGAGCCTGCAGCATGCTAGCGGCAGGCCCGAAGCAAAGAGCCAAGCAGCAGTAAAACGGTGGCGTTTCGTTGGTGAAGATGCGGAGATAGTGATTCATGCGGATCCTAAAGCGATACCCGGCAGCGTGCCGGGCATAAATTGCGGTGTATTAGTGCGCGTTCTGCTTGATGAAGTTATTGATGCTGGTGTCCTGCGCCATATCGGCGATGACGTCGCCCAGCGTCGAGTTTACCGCCTTAGTGATCTTGTCGTTTGTCGCGCTGAACGCGCCCTCTACGCTGTAGGTTTGGCGGTAGTTTTTCACCTGCTTGTTGCCGTTTTTCGCGGTGGCAATAATTGAAATATCCGCTTTGGTGGTGATACTGTAGCGCACATTGCCCTGAGTTACGTCCGCATAGAGGTTATTCACCACGATCTGCAGATCGACCGCGCCGTCAGGTCCGATCATGTAACCGTACGCGGTCATCTGTTTATCCAGCACTTCCTGCAGCAGGAAGCGCAGATCGCGCGACGGTGTCAGGGTTACCAGCTTACCGTCGCGATTTACTTTCGCCAGCGCCTGATCGCTGCGCTGGTCAGCGCCGTTGATGCTGACGGTTACGTCAATCAGGCTGGGATTCTGCTGCGGCAGCTGAATTTTCGGCTGAATGGTCAACGTATTGCTGTTAGTGGCGCAGCCGGCCAAAATGAACGCGGCCAGTAGGGAAAATAACAGTGTTTTCAACATGCTTCTTCTCATTAATGTGTGGATTGGTTTGCAAAAACTGTGGCCATCATAGCACTGCGCGGCAGTGAAAAAAGCCTTCGAAAGGGGAAAATCCGTGGTAAAGGCTTTTTTATTTAATGAGAAAAATCTGCCTATTGATCGCCTCTCTCGCTACGCTATCATGCCGCTCGGCTTAGACAATGGCAGAAATATTTTCACACACCTGTGCGGATGCGCCTGAAAATCTACTAATATTTAACCAGATGGGGCACAGCGCCCGCCATTGAGGAAAAAACAATGACCCGCGAACAAATTGAAGAGAAGCTGCGCTTGGCTTTCCAGCCGGCATATCTGGAAGTGCATGACGAAAGCTATCGCCACAACGTGCCAGCAGGGTCTGAGAGCCATTTTAAAGTGGTTATCGTCAGCGATCTTTTCGCTGGCCAACGATTTCTAGCGCGTCACCGCGCCATTTACGGCGAGCTTGCCACAGAGCTGTCGGGCAGCGTGCATGCGCTGGCGCTGCACACCTACACACTTAAAGAGTGGGAAGGCCTGCAGGATACGGTCTTGGCTTCCCCGAACTGCCGCGGCGCCGGCACCTTCGCCTGAATCCCCTTTTTAAAAACGGCATGCGGGCCGTTTTCCCATTATTTAGAGAGAAACGCCATCTCCGGCGCAAAAGAGCAGCAAAACTGTTAAAAAGCGGTGAGTTTCCAGCCTCGACTCACTAGGTCGATGCCGCTACAATGCGGCGTCTATTTTTCCAGAATGTCTTTGAGCCGCTTCTGGTGACATGGATCAGGTTCTCTTAATGGAAGCCATCCCGGTTGTTGAATACGGCGCATTACATAATGTGTGGTGTCTGAAGTTGATCGAGCACGCAATTTTTTGAGGTAACAAGATGACAGTTTCAGTAGAAACCACCCAGGGTCTGGGCCGTCGCATTTCGATTACTGTCCCCGCTGATAGTATTGAAAGCGCAGTAAAGGAAGAACTGGTGGAAGTGGCGAAAAAAGTCCGTATTGATGGTTTCCGTAAAGGCAAAGTGCCGGCCAATATCATCGCACAGCGCTACGGCACTTCTGTTCGCCAGAATGTGCTGGGCGAGCTGATGATAGGCAACTTCGTTGAAGCCATCATTAAAGAAAAAATCAACCCGGTTGGCGCGCCGAACTACGTACCGGGCGAGTATAAAGAAGGCCAAGACTTCAACTACGTAGTAGAGTTTGAAGTCTATCCGGAAGTTGAGCTGCAAGGCCTAGACAGCATCGAAGTGGAAAAACTGCTGGTCGAAGTCACTGAAGCTGACGTCGACGCCATACTAGACATCCTGCGCAAGCAGCAGGCCAATTGGAAAGAAAGTAATGCGGTTGCGACTGCTGAAGATCGCGCCACCATCGATTTCACCGGCTCTGTTGACGGCGAAGAGTTCGAAGGCGGCAAAGCCTCTGACTTCGTGCTGGAGATGGGCCAGGGCCGCATGATCCCGGGATTTGAAGAGGGCATCGTCGGTCACAAAGCGGGCGAAACCTTCACTATCGACGTGAAATTCCCGGAAGACTACCACGCGGAAAACCTGAAAGGTAAAGACGCGAAGTTCGAGATCGTGTTGAAGAAAGCTGAAACGCGCGAACTGTCGGAGCTGACCGAAGAGTTCATCAAACATTTCGGCGTGGAAGATGGCTCAGTTGAAGGTTTGCGCGCGGAAGTGCGTAAGAACATGGATCGCGAGCTGAAAGGCGTTATCCGCAACCGCGTGAAAACTCAGACGCTCGACGGTCTGGTGAAAGCCAACGAAATCGACGTCCCGACTGCCCTGATCGACAGCGAAATCGACGTGCTGCGTCGTCAGGCTGCGCAGCGCTTCGGCGGCAACGAGAAGCAAGCGCTGGAACTGCCGCGCGAGCTGTTCGAAGAGCAGGCGAAACGCCGCGTGGTTGTTGGCCTGCTGCTGGGCGAAGTGATTCGTACCCACGAGCTGAGAGCTGACGAAGCGCGCGTTAACGGGCTGCTCAAAGAGATGGCTTCTGCCTACGAAGATCCGCAGGAAGTGATCGAGTTCTACAGCAAGAACAACGAGCTGATGAACAACATGCGCAACGTAGCACTAGAAGAGCAAGCGGTTGAAGTAGTTCTGGAAAAAGCGAAAGTTACTGAGAAAGCGACCAGCTTCCAGGAACTAATGAATCAGACCTCTCCTGCCTGATTGCTAATTTAACCAGAAATGCTGAGCCAGAGGCTGCGAAGTCGCGGGCTTTTTTTTCGGCGTCAGTGTCGCTATCTGCTTAATAAAACCGCAAATTATTCACGTTGAGCTTTTCCCGGTTAGCGAATAGAGAAAAGGTTGTTATGCTTGAAACAGCAAAGCTGTATCCACAAATTGTGGGGGTATGCAGAAGAGAGTTAAACTGGCTAATTAACCGTCCTTTAAGGTGTCGGAAATGGAGCTGAGCAGCGCGAGGCTGGCTGGCTCGCTTAAGTGAAAATCGGTGTAGAATGTTGCCAATGAACTATATTTAGGAGACGGTAATGTCATACAGTGGCGATTGTGAATTTACTGTACCGCACAATGCGCTGGTGCCCATGGTGGTTGAACAGACGTCGCGCGGCGAGCGTTCTTACGACATCTATTCTCGCCTGCTGAAAGAGCGCGTCATCTTCCTGACTGGTCAGGTTGAAGATCACATGGCCAATCTGATCGTGGCGCAGATGCTGTTTCTGGAAGCGGAAAACCCTGAGAAAGATATCTATCTCTATATTAACTCCCCTGGCGGCGTGATCACCGCAGGCATGTCGGTCTACGACACCATGAAATTCATCAAGCCTGACGTCAGCACTATCTGTATGGGCCAAGCCTGTTCAATGGGTGCGTTCCTGCTGACCGGCGGTACCAAAGGTAAGCGTTTCTGCCTGCCGAACTCGCGCGTGATGATCCACCAGCCGCTGGGCGGCTATCAGGGCCAAGCGACCGACATTGAAATTCATGCGAAAGAGATCCTGAAAGTGAAGCAACGCATGAATGAGCTAATGGCGCAGCATACCGGCAAGTCGCTGGAAGAAATTGAGCACGATACCGAGCGTGACCGTTTCCTCTCGGCGAGTGAAGCGGTAGAGTATGGTTTAGTCGACTCTGTCCTGACGCATCGCGAATAAGACTCACCTGCCCCGCTCTATACGCTATAGTTACTGGGGAAACGAGTGTGAGTTGAATGCATATTGGCTGTGTTTGCACGGCCTGCGCCGTACACCAGTATGGGCTGAGAACAAGAAGAGGTTAACTGATGACAGATAAGTGCAAAGACGGTTCAGGGAAGTTGCTGTACTGCTCTTTTTGCGGCAAAAGCCAGCATGAAGTGCGTAAGCTGATTGCCGGGCCGTCAGTGTATATCTGCGACGAGTGTGTCGATCTGTGCAATGACATCATTCGCGAAGAGATTAAAGAAGTTGCCCCGCATCGCGAACGTAGCGCGCTGCCTACGCCCCACGAAATCCGCCATCACCTCGATGATTATGTTATCGGCCAAGAAAAGGCAAAAAAAGTGCTGGCGGTTGCGGTGTACAACCACTACAAACGCCTGCGCAACGGCGATACCAGCAACGGTATTGAGATAGGTAAAAGTAATATTCTGCTAATTGGTCCTACCGGTAGCGGTAAAACCCTGCTGGCGGAAACGCTGGCGCGCCTGCTGAATGTGCCTTTCACCATGGCCGACGCCACCACGCTGACCGAAGCGGGATATGTAGGCGAGGACGTGGAAAACATCATCCAGAAGCTGCTGCAGAAGTGCGACTACGACGTGCAGAAAGCGCAGCGCGGTATCGTTTACATCGATGAGATAGATAAAATTTCGCGTAAATCAGATAATCCGTCGATTACGCGCGACGTCTCCGGCGAAGGCGTGCAGCAGGCTCTGCTGAAGCTGATCGAAGGAACCATCGCGGCGGTTCCGCCGCAGGGCGGCCGTAAGCATCCGCAGCAGGAATTTTTGCAGGTCGATACCTCGAAAATTCTGTTTATCTGCGGCGGCGCGTTCGCGGGCCTCGATAAAGCGATCTCCCAGCGTGTGGAAACTGGATCCGGCATCGGCTTCGGCGCCACGGTAAAAGGCAAATCGCAGAAAGCGACCGAAGGGGAGCTTCTCTCTCAGGTCGAGCCTGAAGATTTGATCAAGTTCGGCTTGATCCCGGAATTTATTGGTCGTCTGCCGGTCGTCGCCACGCTCAATGAGCTGAGCGAAGAGGCGCTGATCCAGATCCTGCGCGAGCCGAAGAACGCCCTGACCAAACAATACCAGGCGCTGTTCAACTTGGAAGGTGTCGAGCTGGAGTTCCGTGACGAAGCCTTGACCGCCATCGCCAAAAAAGCGATATCGCGTAAGACCGGCGCGCGCGGCCTGCGCTCAATCGTTGAAGGCGCGCTGCTGGAAACCATGTACGATCTGCCGTCCATGGAAGACATCGAAAAAGTGGTGATTGACGAGTCGGTCATTGACGGCCAGTCAGAGCCGATGCTGATCTACGGCAAGCATGAAGCCCAGGCGTCTGGCGAATAATTCACCACAGCAAATGCATTGATATTATTAAAAAGGGGGAAATTCTTTCCCCTTTTGTTTTTCTCGCTTTCATGCCGTTGAATGTCAAACGATCATCCCCATATACTCATAATCCTTTGGGTTTCAACTGCACATTCCTGCATTTGTGGTGCCCATCACCTGGCGGACACTAACTAAGAGAGAGCTCTATGAATCCTGAGCGTTCTGAACGCATTGAAATCCCCGTGTTGCCTCTGCGCGATGTGGTGGTTTATCCGCACATGGTAATTCCGTTGTTTGTTGGTAGGGAAAAATCGATTCGTTGCCTTGAAACGGCGATGGATCATGACAAGAAGATCATGCTGGTTGCCCAAAAAGAGGCGTCAACGCATGAACCTAGCGTTAATGATCTCTTCTCTGTAGGGACCGTAGCCTCTGTATTGCAGATGCTGAAACTGCCTGACGGCACAGTCAAAGTCTTAGTCGAAGGCCTGCAGCGCGTGCACATCACCACGCTAGAGGACAACGGCGACCATTTCACCGCACAGGCGGAATATCTGATCTCGCCGGAAATCGAAGAGCGCGAGCAGGAAGTGCTGGTCCGCACGGCGATCAATCAGTTTGAAGGCTATATCAAGCTGAATAAAAAGATCCCGTCGGAAGTACTGACTTCGCTGAACAATATCGACGACGCGGCACGTCTGGCCGATACCGTTGCGGCGCATATGCCGCTGAAATTAGCCGATAAACAATCAGTACTTGAGATGTCAAACGTCAACGAACGTCTGGAATATCTGATAGCGATGATGGAGTCCGAGATCGATCTGCTGCAGGTTGAGAAGCGCATTCGCAACCGCGTGAAAAAGCAGATGGAGAAGAGCCAGCGCGAGTGCTACCTGAATGAGCAGATGAAAGCCATTCAGAAAGAGCTGGGCGAAATGGACGACGTGCCAGACGAGTACGAAGCGCTGAAGCGTAAAGTCGACGCGGCGAAAATGCCGGCCGAAGCGCGCGAAAAAGCGGAAGCCGAGCTGCAAAAATTAAAAATGATGTCGCCGATGTCCGCTGAAGCGACGGTGGTGCGCGGCTACGTCGACTGGATGGTTCAGGTGCCGTGGAATGCACGCAACAAGGTGAAGAAAGACCTGCGCAAGGCTCAGGAGACGCTGGACACCGACCATTACGGCTTGGAGCGCGTTAAAGACCGCATCTTGGAATACCTCGCCGTCCAGAGCCGCGTCAGCAAAATCAAAGGCCCAATCCTCTGTCTGGTGGGACCACCGGGCGTGGGTAAAACCTCACTGGGTCAGTCTATCGCCAAAGCGACCGGCCGTAAGTATGTGCGTATGGCGCTGGGCGGCGTGCGTGATGAAGCGGAAATCCGCGGTCACCGTCGCACCTATATCGGCTCGATGCCAGGCAAACTGATCCAAAAAATGGCGAAGGTTGGCGTGAAAAACCCGCTGTTCTTGCTGGATGAGATCGACAAGATGTCTTCCGACATGCGCGGCGATCCCGCCTCTGCTCTGCTGGAAGTGCTCGATCCCGAGCAGAACATCGCCTTTAACGATCACTACCTCGAAGTGGATTACGATCTCTCCGACGTAATGTTCGTGGCGACCTCTAACTCCATGAACATTCCGGCGCCGCTGCTGGATCGTATGGAGGTTATTCGCCTGTCGGGCTACACTGAGGATGAGAAACTCAATATCGCGAAGCAGCATCTGCTGCCGAAACAGATTGAGCGTAACGCCCTGAAATCCAGTGAAATTACTGTTGAAGACAGCGCCATAGTCGGCATCATTCGCTACTACACCCGCGAAGCGGGTGTGCGTAGCTTGGAGCGCGAACTGTCGAAGCTGTGCCGTAAAGCGGTGAAAACGCTGCTGCTGAATAAAGAGCAGAAGCACATCACCATCAACGGCGAGAACCTCAAGGATTTCCTAGGCGTACAGCGTTTCGACTATGGCCGCGCCGAAAGCGAAAACCGCGTGGGTCAGGTTACCGGCCTAGCGTGGACGGAAGTGGGCGGCGATCTGCTGACCATCGAAACCGCCTGCGTGCCGGGTAAAGGCAAACTGACCTACACCGGTTCGCTCGGCGAGGTGATGCAGGAGTCAATTCAGGCGGCGCTGACCGTGGTGCGCGCGCGTGCCGAGAAGCTTGACATCAACGGCGATTTCTACGAGAAGCGCGACATCCACGTGCATGTACCGGAAGGCGCCACGCCGAAGGATGGCCCGAGCGCTGGTATCGCGATGTGCACCGCGCTGGTATCCTGTCTGACTAGCAACCCAGTGCGTTCCGACTTGGCGATGACGGGCGAAATCACGCTGCGCGGTCAGGTGCTGCCGATCGGCGGCCTGAAAGAGAAGCTGCTAGCGGCCCATCGCGGCGGTATTAAAGTGGTGCTGATCCCGGACGATAACAAACGCGATCTGGAAGAGATTCCGGCTAACGTGATCGCCGATCTGGAGATCCATCCGGTGAAGCGCATCGAAGAAGTGCTGAGTCTTGCGCTGGAAAAAGACCCTTACGGCATGTAGGTCGCGGCCGCTAAATAGTGATTAGCGACATAAAGCATTAAAAAGCGAAGCTGGTAGGCGAATGAGTGCTTGCCAGCTTTTTCTAGTGCCGCTAATTTAGGGGGCTGGGGAAACAGCGATTAAGATAAATTCCGTTGTTTTGGATCAATAGGCTTGATATAATATACTGGGCATTTGTATTCTTATCCCGCAGGACGCGCGGATGTTGAGTGAAATAATAAAAGAGGTGATGAAAAGAGTGAATAAGTCATAGTTGATTGACAAAATTGCTGCAGACGCTGACATTTCTAAAGCAGCGGCGGAACGTGTTTTAGACGCATTCACTAGTTCTGTTACCGACGCGCTGAAAGACGGCGACGAAGTGGCGCTGATGGGTTTTGGCATTTTCTCCGTACGCGAGCGTGCCGCACGTACCGGCCGCAATCCGCAGACTGGAAAAGAGATCAACATTGCTGCTGGCACTTTACCGGGCTTCCGCGCCGGTAAAGTGCTGAAAGAAGCTGTCAACGCATGACATCGCACCTGTTCCGCAGAAGCATTTTCCTCCGTGGACTAGAGGACGATTCAGCCGTTTTCATGTAACATACGGGCGCATCAAATTTGATGTGCCTTTTTTATTCGGATCCGGGGATAAATTGCGCTACGACTTGTCTCAACAAGAGTAAAGCTGCCAAGCTAAATGGCAGTTGCGTAACGGCCTTAATCCGACAGGCGCTGCACCCGAGGTTTACATTCACACTACAGCGGAGCGTTATCATACCATGATGGACAATTTACGCGCAGCGTCGAATCATGTCGTGCTCAAGGTTATTTTGGGGTTGATTATTCTCTCCTTCGTGCTGCCCGGCGTTGGTAACTATCTTATCGGAGGCGGCTATTATGCCGCTAAAGTTAACGGACAGGAAATCAGTCGGGCACAGTTAGATCAGGCGTTCAATAGCGAGCGCAGCCGCCAGCAGCAGATACTGGGCGACCAGTTCTCTAAGCTGGCTGGCAATGACGGCTTCATGCAGCAGCTGCGTCAACAGGCGCTGTCGCAGCTGGTGAACCAAGCGCTGCTCGATCAGTACATCAACGATCTCCATATCGCTATCAGCGATGCTCAGGTGAAGCAGGCGCTCTTCGCACAGCAGACGTTTCAGACCAACGGCAAATTCGACAACGCAAAATATAACGGCCTGCTGAGTAGCATGGGCTTTAGTGCCGATCGCTATGCGGAAGCGTTGCGCAAGCAGCTGGCGACTCAGCAGCTGATCAACGCCGTCGTCAATACTGACTTTACGCTGAAAGGCGAAACTAGCAAGCTGGTGGAGCTAGTGTCGCAGAAGCGTGACATTCGTCAGGCGACCATCGACGTCAATGCGCTAGCGGCGAAACAAACCGCTACGGCCGACGAGATTGCTGAATACTATCAGCAGCATAAAAGTAACTTTATGGCGCGAGAACAGTTCCGCGTCAGCTATATCAAAATGGACGCCGCTAGCCTGCAGGCAGACGTCAGCGACGCGGATATTCAGAGCTGGTACGACCAACATAAAGCGGACTACACCCAGCCGCAGCGCAGCCGCTACAGCGTGATCCAGACTAAAACCGAAGCGGACGCCACTGCCGTGCTGAAACAGCTGAAGGGTGGCACCGATTTTACCACGCTGGCGAAAAGCAAATCGATTGACCCTATCTCGGCGCGTAAAGGCGGCGATATGGGCTGGCTGGAGCCAGCCACCACGCCCGACGAGCTGAAAGAGGCGGGTCTGACGCAGAAGGGCCAGCTTTCCGGCGTGGTCAAATCGTCGGGCGGCTTCCTAGTGGTGCGCCTAGATGATATCCAGCCGGAGCAGATCAAACCGCTGGCCGAGGTGCGTGACGCCGTGGCCAGTAGAGCGAAGCAGGAGAAAGCGGTCGACGCCTTCTACCAGCAGCAGAAGGTGAGCGAAGCGGCGAGCCGCGACAATGAGTCTCTGGCCAGCGTCTCGCAGGCTTTAGGGCTGAAAGTGGTTGAAACCGGCTGGTTCAGCTACGACAGTGTGCCGGCGGAGCTGAACTTCGACCCGGTGAAAAACGCGATATTTAACGGCGGTCTGACCGGTCAGAACGGCGCGCCGGGCAATAACTCCGATGTCATTACCGTGGATGGCGATCGCGCCTTTGTGCTGTGCATCAGCGAGCATAAGCCCGAGGCGGTTAAACCGCTGGATGAGGTAAAAGCGCATATTGCCGACACGCTGAAGCATGACAAGGCCACAAAGCAGGCGAGAGATCAGGCGGACAAGCTACTGGCCGATCTCAAAGCAGGCAAGCATGATGCGCTTAGCGCGGCCGGTCTAACGCTGAGTGCCAGCAAAACCGTCGAGCGCAACACACAGGATCCAGTCGCCCAGACCGCCTTCAGCCTGCCGCAGCCAGCGGGCAATAAGGCGTCATGGGGCGTCAGCGAAGATATGCAGGGCAATGTGGTGCTGGTGGCGCTGGACAAGGTCAGCAGTGGTTCGCTGCTGCAGGAACAGATCGACGAAATGGCTAAGAGCGTGACGCAGAATAATGCGCAGCTGGCTTTCGAAGCGCTGCTGGTTAACCTGCGCAAAGAAGCCAAAATCAAATATGGCGCGGTGTCGCAAATGCAGTAAGGCTCGCAATTTGTTGAGCAGTGTAAAACCGAAAAGGCCGCGCAAGCAGCCTTTTCCATTATTGAAATCGGCCTTTTACGGCCGTTTATCCTCTCTATTCCACGCTGTCGGCGGCGCAGCCCGCAGCCGAAACGTCGACGACGCAGGCGGCGTCAGCTTCGAGCGAGCAGACGGTCCCTTTACCGCCATTGAACACCTGAAAGAAGTACCAGGCATCGGTGATCGAACGCAACGCCGGATCGCTGAAACTGTGAGCTGAGACGCAAGCCTGACGCTTTTGCCGCGCCGTAGAAAGGCTTTTGCTACGCTGAAGCATTACCAATGAGACCTTTTTGCGACAGGAGATGTCAGGCATGTAGACCACCATTAAAGTACGCGGTTACCACCTTAACGTGTATCGGTACGTCAACAACGCGCGCTATCTGGAGTTTCTCGAAGAGGCGCGCTGGCCGTAGCTCAAAGAGGCCGATGCATTCACTTGGCTGCAACAGCAGCCGCTGGCGTTTGTGATGGTGAATATCAATATCAACTACTGTCGCCCGGGCGGTGCTGGGCGACGTTCTGGCGATTCACAGCGAAATAACGCAGCTGAACGGCAAAAGCGGCATTATCCACCCAGCGCATGATGCTGGCTAAGCAGCGACTTTCTGGTCGCAGACCCAGTGCTGACTTTTGTAAGCATCGAGCGGCGCACGCAGAAAGCAGTGGCGCTAGAAAACGAACTGCGCGGTGGTTTAAAGCGTTTACACGCTGAAAATAGCGCCGCATTCAGGTCAGGCTAAACCGCTTTTCCTTTTCATCGCTGCCATTACGCCGTCGCGGTCGGCTAGATAGTCGTTCAGACCGCGCGCGCGCAGATGACAGGCGGCGCATTCTCCGCCGCTGTCGCCTTTGACGCCGTTGTAGCAGGTCAACGTCTCTTCGCGTATCAGCGTCAGGCTCTGCCAGTAATCGGCCAGCGCCCAGGTCTCCGCTTTATTTAGCCACATCAGCGGCGTTTCAAAACGCACTTCGCGCGCCATACTCAGCGTGACAGCGTGGTTCAGTGCCTTGACGAATTCATCGCGGCAGTCGGGGTAGCCGGAAAAATCGGTTTCGCAGACGCCGGTGATCACCGCTTCTGCTTCCACCTGATAAGCGTAAACCGACGCGAGGGTGAGGAACAGAATATTTCGTCCCGGCACAAAGGTGCTCGGCAGGCCGCTGGCAGCGGGATCGTAAGAGGGAACGGGAATATTGTCGCGGGTCAGGCTGCTTACCGCCAGCTCGTTGAGCAGCGTCACGTCGAGCACCTTGTGCGCCCGCGCGCCCAACTTTAACGCCAACTCGCGTGCGACGTCGATCTCTTCGCGATGGCGTTGCCCGTAGTCGAAGGTGACGCAGTGCACTTCATCATACTGCTGCAGTGCCTGAATCAGGCAAGTGGTGGAGTCTTGTCCACCGCTAAACACGACAACGGCTCGTTTCATCATATTGTCCTAGTCGAAAATTTTGCGTCTATGGTAATGGCTCTCCGTGCCGCTGAAAATCTCAAGCTCCAGCCAGCTTACCAGCGTAAAGATCGGCGCATCGCCCATCACCAGATTAGCCTGTGCCAGATCCTCATTCTGCCGCCAGCTTTTGACGTCGTGAAAGGTCAAGGATTAGCTCGTAGCCTTCCACGCGCAACGCGCAGTAGCTGGCACAGCGCCTGCGTCATCTCATGGAGCTCGACCGGCAGCTGATAGTGTGCAGCGTTAGACGCGGCGGCAGTTCGCACGCCTCATCCCTAGCAGCAGCTCCTTGCTCGGCGTGATCAATCCCTCTTTCAGCGGCAGCTGCGCACGATGCCGCTTTGCTGCAGAAGACGCGCCTGCGCCGGACTGAAACCGGCGCGCGGCCGACAGGCCAGATAGTGATGCTGCGGCTTACCGGCCGCCGTGTCGCCGATGGCGATCTGCACCGGATGGCGGCAGCTAGTGCCCAGCGCGCGATCGAACAACGTCGGCGTAATCTAGTAACTCGACCGCCTGCATCGCACCAGCTCGAGGGTAAAGTGCGCCAGCTTCTAGGCGCCGCTGCCAAGGTGGAGCTACTGCGGAGGGGGCGCTTTGACGCGTTCGACCTGCGCCAGCAGGCGTCGCGCGCGATCGTCCTGCAGAGCGCAGGAGCTTCATTTTGCCACTGGCTGCCAGCTAGCGGCCGCAGCGGGTCGGCCACGCAGGTCTGATGGAGCGCGCCTTGGCTGTGCTGCCACAGACGCTGGAACTGGTTAAGGCGATTAAGCTGGCGCATGATAAACTCAGAACAGTTTTCGCAAAGTATTCACTATTAGTTCCGGGATTACCAGACGATAGTGACAAGCAACCTTATTCAACGGGAGATAGCAATGGCGCGACTCGCCGCATTCGATATGGACGGTACGCTGCTACTGCCCAGCCGCCAACTGGGCCAGCGAACCCTCACCAGTCGTTGGCGCTGCATCAACGCAATGTGCATTTGGCGTTCGCCATCGGCCGGCATCTGCTGGAGATTCGGATCCTGCGCCAGCGCATCACGCTGCCCGCTTGGCTGATCACCGGCAACGGCACGCGCGTGCACGATCTGGATAGTTATCTGCTGTTCGCCAGCGCTCTCTCGCCTTCGATGGCGGAAGAGATGCTGCACAGCCGCTGGGAAAGCACGGCGACGGTGCACGTTTTTAATGACGACGGCTGGTTTACCGACGTGCTTGTACCGCAGATGCTGCAGGCGCACGCGCTGAGCGGCTTTCACTATCAGTTGCGCGACCTGAAAAGCTTCCCCGCGCACGAGGTGACGAAAATCTGCTTTGTCGACGATCACGACGCGCTCTGTCCGTTAAAAAGCCAGCTGAAGGAGGCGCTCAGCGACCGCGCGCATATCTGCTTTTAGGCGTGGGACTGTCTGGAAGGGCTGTCGCTCGACTGCAACAAAGGCAGCGCGCTCGCCATACTTTGCCAGCACCTCTCGCTAACGCTGGCGGAGTGTTATGGCCTTCGGCGACACTATGAACAACCGTGAAATGCTGTCGCTGGTCGGTAAAGGCTTTGTTATGGGCAACGCCATGAGCCAGCTTAAGTTGGCGCTGCCTCATTTGCCAGTTATCGGCCATTCCGAGGCACAAGCTGTGTCTCACTATTTAAATCACTGGATGGCGACGCCGTACCTCGCGTACTCCTCCGAATGCTGAGGATTACCGTGACGCGGACAGGAGTTCCGCGCTTTTATTCCAGCTCGCGCTGCCAGCGGCCGATACCGCCGAACTGCCGCGCCACCCAGTTTTCATCATAATAGCTATCGGGATAGCGCTCGCCGCTGTTGCCCATCAGCATTAACAGCGACCCCTGTTCGCCCTGTGAGCGTATCCGCTTCGCCACCTGCATCATGCCCAGAAGTTGGTGCCGCGGTTGAGGCGCCCGGTTTACGGCCGATAATCTGCACCATTTTCAACATCGCGGCCAGCAAAGAAACAGCGAACGCGCCAAGCGATGCTTTAGGCTGCCGCTAGGATGGATGCTCTCATCTTTCAAGTAAAATCGGATGCCGGGATAATCCCTCAGGCTAAAGCGAATCAAATGGGTTTCGGCGGAGCGCTGAAAGTCCGCGTTGATTTCATTTATGGCGTGGCGAGTCCAAATACCTATGATGCGATTCCGGCAGAAAAGATGCGCTGATTATTAAGGCACGGGCAGGAAAAAGAGGTTGCTTTATTTTCGCTATAATGGCGCCCTCGGAGAAAAAATTCTCCCGGAGAAACGAATGCTAGATAAAACTGACTATCATCTACTCGATCTGCTGCAGCGCGACTGTACGCTTTCGCTGCAGGCGCTGGCGGCTGCCGTCAATCTCACTACTACTCCGTGCTGGAAACGACTGAAAAAGCTGGAGGATGACGGTATTATCCGCGCGTGCGTCGCGCTACTCGATGCGGCTCGGCCTGTCGCTCACCGCTTTTATACTGGTGGAAAACCCAGCAGCACAGCCGCGAATGGTATCAGCGCTTCGTCTCTGCGGTGCAGGACATGCCGGAAGTGCTAGCGTTCTGTCATATGGCGGGCGAATACGACCATCTGCTGCGCGTCCAAATGGCGGATATGAAGCGTTACGACGACTTTTACAAGCGCTTGGTTAACAGCGTGCCGGGCGGCCTGATTGGGGTCACCTCCAGCTTTCCCATGGAGGATATTAAATACACCACGGCGTTATCCATTGCTCCCTGAGGCAAAAGAAAGAGAATAGCCTGTGCGATTATTCAGCCAGTTAAGTTGGTACTTTATTCGCGAGTGGCGGCGCTATCTGGGCGCGGTCACTCTCTTGATCATTATTGCGATCCTGCAGCTGCTGCCGCCACATCTGGTGGGGGTGATCGTCGACGGAGTTACCCACCGCAGCATGAGCGCCGGCACCATTATGATGTGGATCTGCGTGATACTGGTGACCGCCGTGGTGACCTATCTGCTGCGATACGTCTGGCGCGTGCTGCTGTTCGGCGCCTCCTATCAGCTCGCCGTCGAGCTGCGAGAAGATTTCTATCGCCAGCTCAGCCGCCAGCATCCGGCGTTTTATCTACGCCATCGCACCGGCGATCTGATCGCGCGCGCCACCAACGATGTCGATCGCGTGGTGTTTGCCGCTGGTGAAGGGGTGCTGACGCTGGTGGATTCGCTGGTGATGGGCTGCATGGTGCTGCTGGTGATGAGCCTGCAGATTAGCTGGAAGCTGACGCTGCTGTCGCTGGTGCCGATGCCAATTATGGCGCTGTTTATCCACCGCTACGGCAACCAGCTGCATGACCGCTTCAAGCTGGCGCAGGCGGCTTTTTCCAGTCTGAACGACCAGACTCAGGAGAGCCTGACCAGCATTCGTATGATTAAGGCGTTCGGCTTAGAGACGCATCAGTCTGAGCAGTTCTCCGCCATCGCGCGCGAAACCGGCGCGAAAAACCTGCGCGTGGCGCGCGTCGACGCCCGATTCGACCCAACGATCTATATCGCCATCGGCTTCGCCAATTTGCTAGCGATCGGCGGCGGCAGCTGGATGGTCTGGCATGAACAGCTAACGCTGGGTCAGCTCACCAGCTTTGTGATGTACCTCGGCCTAATGATCTGGCCGATGCTAGCGCTGGCGTGGATGTTCAACATCGTCGAACGCGGCAGCGCCGCTTGGAGCCGCATCGGCGCACTGCTGGCGGAGGCGCCTGAGGTGCAGGACGGCGAGCAGGAACCGCCCGCAGAAGCGGGGACGCTGCATGCAGCGATCCGCGAGTTTTGCTATCCGGCCAGCAGCGCGCCGGTGCTGCGCAACCTCAGCTTCAGGCTGGAACCCGGCCAGATGCTTGGCCTGTGCGGCCCGACCGGCAGCGGAAAGAGCACGCTGCTTAGCCTACTGCAGCGTCACTTCGATATCGATCAGGGCGATATATGCTATCACAACTTACCGCTGACGCAGCTGCGTATCGACAGCTGGCACAGCCGCCTAGCGGTAGTCAGCCAGACACCGTTCCTCTTTTCCGACAGCGTAGCGAGCAATATCGCGCTGGGCAGGCCAGACGCCACGCAGGAAGAGATTGAGCGTGCGGCGAAGCTCGCCTGCGTGCATGGCGACATCCTGCGGTTACCGCAGAGCTATCAGACCGAAGTGGGGGAGCGCGGCGTTATGCTCTCTGGCGGCCAGAAGCAGCGCATCTCCATTGCGCGCGCGCTGCTGCTCGACGCGGAGATCTTGATCCTCGACAACGCGCTGTCGGCTGTCGACGGCCGCACCGAGCATGACATTCTGCATAACCTGCGTCTGTGGGGCAAAGGACGTACGCTGATTATCAGCGCGCATCGTCTGTCGGCGCTGACGGAGGCGAGCGAAATTCTGGTGCTGCAGCAAGGCGAAGTCGCTCAGCGCGGCGATCATGAGTCGCTGGCAGCGCAGCCGGGATGGTATCGCGATATGCACCGCTACCAGCAGCTTGAGGCGGCGCTGGACGAAGACGAACCGGTAAAAGGAGCGCACGATGGCGAACGCTAAACGCTTATGGCCGACGCTGAAGCGGCTGCTCGCCTACGGTAAGCCGTGGCGCAAATCGCTGGGCCTAGCGGTCAGCATGCTGTGGATCGCCGCCGCGGCCGAAGTGACCGGACCGGTATTGGTCAGCTACTTTATTGATAATCTTATTGCGAAATATCAGATGCCGCTGGCCATCATCGCCGGATTGGCGGTGAGCTTTATTCTGCTGCAGCTACTGGCGGCCGGACTGCACTATTTCCAAGCCCTGCTATTCAATCGCGCGGCGATCGGGGTCGTGCAGCGCCTGCGCAGCGACGTGATGGACGCGGCGCTGCGTCAGCCGCTCAGCGCCTTCGATACGCAGCCGGTGGGGCAGATTATTTCGCGCGTCACCAACGACACCGAAGTGATTAAAGATCTCTACGTCATGGTCGTAGTGACGGTGCTGCGCAGCGCAGCGCTGATTGGCGCGATGATGGTGGCGATGTTTAGCTTGGACTGGCGCATGGCGCTGGTGGCAATGGCGATCTTCCCACTGGTGTTGACGGTGATGCTGATCTATCAGCGCTATAGCACGCCCATCGCGCGTCGCGTGCGCAGCTATCTGGCGGATATCAATAGCGGTTTTAACGAAGTGATTAACGGCATGAGCGTGATCCAGCAGTTTCGCCAGCAGGCGCGCTTCGGCGAGCGCATGAGCGAAGCCAGCCGCTCGCACTATCTGGCCCGCATGCAGACGCTGCGGCTGGATGGCTTTCTGCTACGCCCGCTGCTTAGCCTGTTCTCGGCGATGATCCTCTGCGGTCTGCTGCTGCTGTTCAGTTTCTCCTCACTAGGTATTTTCGAAGTCGGCGTGCTTTATGCGTTTATTACCTACCTCGGCCGCCTTAACGAACCGCTGATCGAGCTCACCACGCAGCAGTCGATGCTGCAGCAGGCCGTTGTGTCGGGCGAGCGTATTTTCGAGCTGATGGATGCGACCCAGCAGCGCTACGGCGCCGACGATCGCCCGCTAGCGTCCGGCCGTATCGCGCTGCGTCACCTCAGTTTCGCCTATCGCGCCGATCGCGACGTGCTAAGCGATATCAACCTTGAGGTGCCGGCGCGCAGCTTTATCGCGTTGGTCGGACATACCGGCAGCGGCAAAAGTACGCTCGCCAGCCTACTGATGGGCTATTACACGGCGACGCGCGGAGAAATACGTCTCGATGATCGCCCTATCAGCCAGCTCAGCCATCAGACGCTGCGTCGCGGCGTCGCCATGGTGCAGCAGGATCCGGTGGTGCTAGCGGACACGCTGCTGGCTAACGTGCGGCTCGGCCGTGAGATTAGTGAAGAGGCGGTGTGGCAGGCGCTGGAACGGGTGCAGCTAGCGTCGCTGGCGCGCGCGATGCCTGACGGCATTCATACCCGCTTGGGCGAGCAGGGCAATAACCTGTCGGTCGGGCAGAAGCAGCTGCTGGCGCTGGCGCGCGTGCTGGTGGAGATGCCGCAGATTTTGATCCTCGATGAAGCGACCGCTAATATCGACTCCGGCACCGAGCAGGCGATTCAGCAGACGCTGCGCGCGCTGCGCCAGCACACCACACTGGTGGTCATCGCTCATCGCCTGTCGACCATTACCGAGGCGGACGCCATCCTGGTACTGCATCGCGGTCAGGTAGTGGAGCAGGGCAACCACGCCGCGTTGCTGTCGCGGCAGGGGCGTTACTGGCAGATGTACCAGCTGCAGCAGGTGGGCGATGAACTCGCGGCGGGCAAGGCGGTCGCCGCCGTCGACTGAATTACACCTTTTTTGCGCGCAATTATCAGAATGTTCTGTATCTGTGCACTTCTTTAAGACCACAGGCACCAAAGAAGTGCAGTTTCTCGAAGTGCAGTTTCTCCGCTATTGCGCTTCGCTTTTTTTTAAGCTGCTTCACCTGTCTTAACTAAAGCCGTATTGCGCTGCCTTTACTTCTCTTTACGTCCGCATTTGCATTCTTGGCACAGTATTTGCCTCTGTCTCTGCATGTCTGAGGCAACTCACTTGTCTACTACCCGGAGGGAATGCAATGAGGCCGGTTACCATGGTCATTAAACCGTTCAAACTGGAGGATGTGCGCGAAGCGCTCTCCTCTATACCGGCATTTAGGGGCTGGCCGTCTCTGAAGTTAAGGGATTTAGCCGCCAGAAAGGCCATGCAGAACTCTATCGCGGAGCCGAGTACAGCGTGAACTTTCTGCCTAAGGTCAAAATCGATGTCGCCATCGCTGACGACCAGCTCGACGAGGTGGTGGATGTGATCAGCAAAGCGGCTTACACCGGCAAAATCGGTGACGGTAAAATTTTTGTCGCTAAGCTTCAGCGCGTTATTTGTATTCGTATCGGCGAAACCGGCGAAGCAGCACTGTAATTTCGGCTACGTAATCTGATCGGATGGAAAAAAATGAATAAAGCACTTACCTTGTTGAGCCTCATCAGCCTAGCGCTGGTACCGTCGCTAGCTATGGCTGCGCCTGTCCTTGTGAATAAGGCTGATAACACATTTATTATGATGATTTGCAACGTGCTGGTGTTGTTTATGACGATTCTAGGGATCGCGCTGTTTTACAGCGGTTTTATCCACGGCAAAAACGTACTCTCGATGCTGACGCAGGTCGCAGTAACCTTTGCCCTAGTTTGCATGCTATGGATTGTTTATGGCTATTCGCTGGCGTTCAGCGAAGGCAACGGCTCTCTTCGGCAGCTTCCAGTGGGCGCTGCTGAAAAATATCGAGCTGAAGGCGGTAATGGGCAGATTCTATCAGTATATCCATGTGGCTTTCCAAGCGTCGTTCGCCTGTATTACCGTTGGGCTGATCGTCGTCGCGATCGCCAAGCGTATCCGCTTCTCCGCAGTGCTGATTTTTGTCGGCGTGTGGGTCACGCTAGCTTATCTGCCGATTGCGCATATAGTCTGGGCGGGCGGTTTCCTCGCGCAGGATGACGCGCTCGACTTTGCAGGCGCAACGGTAGTGCATATCAACGCCGCGATTGCAGGTTTAGTAGGCGCCTATCTGGTAAGCAAGCGCGCTGGCTTTGGCAAAGAGGCGTTTAAACCGTACAACCTACCGATGGTCTTTACTGGCACCGCTATCCTTTATGTCGGCTGGTTTGGCTTCAACGCAGTTCCGCCTCCGCCGACAACGAAATCGCCGTGCTCGCTTTCCTGAACACCGTCGTAGCGACTGCTGGCGCGGTACTGTCGTGGACCTTCGGAGAATGGGCGGTACGCGGCAAACTGTCGCTGCTGGGCGCTTGTTCGGGCTTTATCGCCGGTCTGATCGCCATTACCCCAGACTGCGGCTAGTGGGCGTCGGGGGTGCGCTGACTATCGGTCTGGTAGGCGGCTTGGCGGGACTGTGGAGCCCGTTACCTCGCTGAAGAAAATGCTGCGCGTGGATGGACCCGCGCGACGTCTTTGGCGTGCACGGCGTGTGCGGCATCGTCGGCTCTATCCTGACTGGCGTGTTCGCCTTCTCTTCACTGGGCGGCGTCGGCTATGCGGAAAGCGTCACCATAAGGCCATCAGGTCTGGGTGCAGCTGTTCAGCGTCGGCGTGACGAGCGTCTGGTCGGCGGTGGTCGCCTTTACCGGCTTTAAGCTGGCGGGTATGATTGTCGGTCTGCGCGTGCTGGAAGAGCAGGAGCGCGAAGGTCTGGACGTCAACAGCCACGACCAGAACGCTTACAATCAGTAAGCTGTCGGGTAGTGAAGAGCAGTGCGCTAAATAATAATAAAACAAACAAGGGGCGATGATTCACCCCTTGTTTTGCCTGTCAGCGGCCTGACCTATTCACTGCGCTGACGCATCAATCCTTCTTACATGGTCGACGCTACCAGCACGCCCTGCTGTTATGGAATATCCCTGCGGACAAAACCGCGCGCGCCGGAGGTGGAGGTGCTGACCACGCTGTAAAGCAGCCAGTCGCTGAAGTTTAACGGGCGGTGAAATCACATTGAGTGGTCGATGGTGGCGACCTGCAATCTGCTTCCAGAAAATCCTTGCAGTGCGGCTGTAGGAAGTTGAGGTCGGAGGCGTAGCCTGGCAGATGCTGGTGAATGTGCAGATTGGCAGGCAGGCCGCCGTTGGCACGGATCCATACCTGACGCACTGGCTCATCGACGTGGCCTTTCAGCGGGTTATGGATCTGTACCGTTCGAAACTCCAGCGGACGTTCGGCGATAAATTTCTCCTGCACCTTTTCCGGCAGCAGATGCGCCATCTTCTGCGCCAGATCCTGCTCCGACGCTAGGGTTTCCGGGTCGAGCGCCTCTGGCATCGCGTTTTGATACTCTAGGTCTCTCTCCAGCGCCTAGAGCGACGTAGTCATATAAAAAATAGGCTGGCTATTTTGAATCGCGCTGACGCGGCGCGCGCTGAAGCTTTTGCCGTCGCGCAGGGTTTCCACGTCGTAAATAATGCCTTTCTTGCTATCGACAGGCCGTAGAACGTAACTGTGGAACGAGTGGATGATGCGCGCTTCCGGCACGATCTGTTTCGCCGCATAGAGCGCCTGACCAACCACCTAGCCGCGAAATACTTGACGCAGTCCTAAATCCTCGCTCTGGCCACGAAAGAGATCCTCTTCCAGCTTTTCCAGATTTAATAAATTCAGCAAATTTTGTAGCGCTTGGCTCATAGTGCAATCTTCATAAAGTAAACTGACTCAGCGTGAAAGATCAAACCAGTTACCGTCAATCAAAGAGTGCGTTGGCGGTCGCGCAGGCCCGATAGGAAATACCTGTATTTTATGCTAGGATTAAGGATATAAGGCGAGTGAAACGTTGCAATACACATTCGCAGCCGATAATCATAGTGATCAGATGGAGACGACATCAATGAAACTCTGGCAAGAGATAAGTGGTATTACCTTAATTGCAACTGCCGCCGGTTGTGCTGATCACGGCAAACCGGTTCCAGTGCCGACACTGGGCGCAAGCGCAGCAGGCCAGCAGGCGGCGATTGCGCAGCCTAATGTAAGCGGTTCCGTCTATATTCGTCAGCGTATCGCATTGCCGCCTGATGCAGTATTAACGATCACACTCTCCGACGCGTCGCTGTCGGATGCGCCGTCAAAAGTGCTGGCTCAGCGCGCCGTTCACACGCAGGGCAAACAGGCGCCGTTCCAGTTTGTGCTGCCGTTTAATCCAGTGGACATACAGCCCAACGCGCGTATTCTGCTAAGCGCGGCGATCACCATCGACGGTAAACTGGCGTTTATTACCGACAGCGTGAAGCCGGTGATTAATCAGGGCGGAACCAAAGCGGAACTGCTGTTGGTGCCAGTGCCGCAAACGGCGCTGCTGACGCAGCCAAGCACGGCCACCACGGTGCTATCTACCTCTCCAACGCAGGTCACACCATCCTCTTCAGTGTCTGCGCCGACTAGCTTGTGACCGGCGAACAGCGGAACGCTATCGCTGCTATGGCCGCCAGCGATAGCGTTCCAGCGCGACCTGCTCGTCGTCGCCCATCTCAATGCCTTCTTCCGCCAGCGCATCGCGCTGGCGCAGCAAATCGTCGCCCTGCAGCGAAATGGCGCCGTGTCGGTTAATGACGCGATGCTAGGGAAGTCGGTTGCCCTGCGGCAGGCGACGCAATAATACCCCGCCGATCTACCGCGCGACGCGCGGAGAGCCGGCAAGCCGTGCGATATCACCATAGGTGGCGACTTTGCTAGGCGAGATCGCGGCGACGATTTGCCAAATGCGCTGTTGAAAGCTCTGTTGCGGATCCATGGCGATGTCTCAGAAGCAAAAAGCCTACTGTAGCACAGCTAGGGGAGGGCGCCGCGCACGCGCTGTTCAAGAAAACAATGCTCGTCCGGGCGGCGCTTGCAATTGGCAGGGCCTTCCCTGATAATGCCCCTGCCTTCGAAAGATAGCTTGTCAATGGAGGCTCTGTTGGTCCTCCCGCAATGCTAACTTGTGAACTCGGTCAGGTCCGGAAGGAAGCAGCCGCAGCAGGCGACGCGTGTGCCGGGATGCGGCTGGCAGAGCCTTCACCACTTTCTCTCCTCGAAAAATCCTCAGACATCTCTTATTAACTACCATTCCATGGTAACTACCATTCCATGGCCAGTGACAGATTAATTCAGAACAGAATGGAAAGGTTGCAGCAAAGGGAGGGAAAACAGCGTGTTAACGCACAAACTTCCATACCGAGCTAGGCACTTTATCGTAAAGCTTATTCATCGTCAGCTCAGCAAGGCGATGATCAGCAGCCGAGTAAAATACGGCCAGTTCGTCATCGGATAATTCGTACTTGTTCTTTTCAATGACGCGTTCGAGCGTATCAATCGAGCGGCAGCGTCTCAGCCGCATCAAATAATCAGTTTTTGTCAGAGTTTTATCGTTCATAAATAAACCGGTCTCATGTTTACCTAAATGGAGTGGCTGGGTTGCTGAAAGCAAGCGTACTCTTCGCTAAAAAGATTAAATAAGCGCCGGGCGGACGCTGCCAGCGATTCAGATCTTGCGCGTTGATACCGTAATTTGTGGATAACATAAAGGTATTGTCAAGATAGTCGTCGATTTGCGTTATCAGATCTTCATCTTCAGCATGTTTTATTTTGTAATTCATGGTGAAAGAAGCAATGTGCTCAATCAAATCATTAAGCTGTAAATTGTTTTCAGAAGTCGGGTCGTTAACCCAGCCATGATGGCTGTCGGTCAGCGTCGCCATACTTTTATCGAACAGACTCTCACACAGGAATTTAAGCTGGGCAATATCATGCCGTTTCGGTGAGTACTCGTCCATCTTTTTCCCCTCCATAGCTTGCACGGATGCCGCAGGGCGGCGAGTTTAGGTTAAGCGGCCAGGAAGCGATGTTGAATGGCGATCAAGGTGAAAGACACGTTAAATATAAGTCACAACCATTAGAATTACTCACCTCAATTACCAAATATTACAATTCATCAGCAGGCGAGGGTTGCTGGTTGTCAATCAGCTCAAACTCAAGTCTGCCGGAAAAAACCTGAAAACATAACCTGATCTTCGCGCATAAATGTTTCGTTTAAATCCAGACAAGGAATAAATATATGGCCGTCAAATTGATAAAGCATTTTAAAACGATTGTTGGTTAACTTTTTAACAGCGTTAATTTTAAAACTCTCAGGAAGTAACTGCGCGCGTAGTGAATACTATTGCAGATCGCCTGCAAGGTGCTGTGCTATTTTGGGAATATTCCGTTGGATAAACGCCATTAATTCTGGGATGGCCGGCTTATCCGAATCAATATTGCTTTCGAACTGCGGTGATATATCTTTTCCCCGGTCCTCTTGATATAGATAAACCGATCATTAAACTTATGCAACTACTTTGCAACCTCTCTGTTAGCGACAAAACCTATCATTTTTATTCATAAATGCGGTGCTGCTAGGCGCCACCATCGGCTATCTGATTGCTGGTAGCGATGGGCGTCGGCGGGCTGGCAGTGGCGATGTCGGCCGGTCTGATGATGCTTCCTACCGCCAGCGCGCGTTTCTGGAGTCGTCGTGTGGCTTGGATGCTGGCCATTGCCATGGCGCTGACGATCGCCGCAGCGCTAATCGGCTTGATGCTTCTCCTAGCGTTTCTCGCTACCGGCCAGTCCGGCGATGGTGCTGAGTGCCGCGCTGTTTTTTTTCTTTCAATTCTGGCAGGACCGTGCGGCGGTATTCTCCGCCGTCATTAAACAGGGGATATATATGAAGAAGTTACTAGAGTCAGTCTAGTAATCAGCGCGCTACTGATCAGTCCGTTACCCATAGCGAAAACCGTTAACGCCGTTGCAAGCTTTACCGTACTAGCGGATATCCTTAAGCAGGTCGGCAGCGAGCACATTCAGGTGAAATCGCTGGTAGGGCCGGATGGCGATCTTCACACCTTCGAACCCAAGCTGCAGGACAAGTCAGGTACTGGCAAAAGCAGACTTAGTGTTTGCAGCGGTCTGGAGCTGGAAGGCTGGATGGATCGCCTAGTGAGCGCCTCCGGCTATACGCTTGGAACAGCATGCGCAACGGCGTCATATATGCTACCAACGTGATGAACCCGTTGATAAAGGCCGATCCGCAGGATGCCGACGCCATTCGCCGCAGCGGTGAAAACTATATTCAGCAGCTGCAAGCGCAAGACCGCCGGGCGGAAACCGCGTTTGCGGCGATCCCAGCGACGAAGCGCAAGGTGCTGACCAGCCATGATGCGTTTGGGTATTTTGGTCAGCGCTACGGCGTGACCTTCCTTGCGCCGGTGGGTTTCTCTACCGAGGCGGAAGCCAGCGCCAGCGTAGTGAGCGGGCTGATCAAGCAGCTGCAGCCCGAGCATATCCACAGCTACTTTATTGAAAACCAGACTAACCCGCGTCTGGTGAAGCAGATCGTCAGCGCGACGGGCGCGCAGCCGGGCGGGAACTCTACCCGGAAGCGCTGTCGCAGCCTTCCGGTCCGGCGCCGATCTATATCGCAGCGTTCCGCCATAACGTTAAGGCGATGATCAACATCATGAAATAAAAAGAGCTGGGGAGTTCCCCACCCAGCGATCACGACACGTCCTAACGTTTTTTCTTTCTTCCCTGTACCGCCTTAAGGCGCGGATTCGATTTGTAAATCACAAACACCCGTCCGTGACGACTAACGATCTTGAAATCTTTATGGCATTTTTTCGCCGAAGCCAGCGAGCTTAATACCTGCATCTTTACTCGCCCTGTTTTTTAAGAAAGCGGCCAAAGCGCTGATTAAAGCGCGCGGCGCTGCCTTTTTTAGTGAAATCTTTTTGCTTGCCGGTATAGTAGACGTGGGAGGCGGAAGAGACATCCAGCGTCACGTAGGGCAGAGTTTCACCTTCGAACTCGACAGTGCGCTCGGTTTTAATAGTAGAGCCGATTTTGAAATATTTATTGACAGTGGTGTCGTGGAACACGACCGGACGGTAAGCAGGATGGATATTCGGTTTCATAATGCCTCGCAAATGTTATATTATACAATAATATTATTGTGCGTCTCATCTTTGCGAAATGCAATCCTGATTAGCCTGGCCTGCGCCGCCGCCATAAAAAAGGCCGCTTGCGCGGCCTTTCTGTCATCCAGCAGGGTTAGTGCTGATGGCTCTGTTCAGTCGGATGACCTTTTTCTAGCTCCTCTTTGTTCTTGCCGAAACGGCGACGCACCACCACAAAGAACACTGGGACGAAGAAGATCGCCAGCACAGTCGCCGTGACCATACCGCCCATTACGCTGGTACCGACGGCGTTCTGCGCGCCGGAACCTGCGCCGGTACTGATCGCCAGCGGCAGCACGCCGAGGATAAAGGCGAGCGAGGTCATCAGGATCGGACGCAGGCGCATACAACACGCCTCTAGCGTCGCTTCCACCAGACCTTTGCCCTCTTTCTCCATCAAATCCTGGGCGAATTCAACGATCAGGATGGCGTTCTTCGCCGACAGCCCCACCGTAGTCAGCAGGCCGACCACGAAGTAAACGTCGTTGCTCAGTCCGCGCACCGTGGTGAAGATCAGTGCGCCGATGACACCGAGCGGCACCACCAGCATTACCGAGAACGGAATCGACCAGCTTTCATAAAGCGCTGCCAGACAGAGGAAGACCACAATCAGTGAGATCGCGTAGAGCGCGGGCGCTTGGTTGCCAGAGAGACGTTCCTGATAGGACATGCCAGTCCAATCATAGCTGATGCCCGCCGGCAGCTTCGACGCTAGCTCTTCCATCAGATTCATAGCGTCGCCGGAGCTTTTGCTTGGCGCAGCCTGACCTAGGATCTCCATCGACGGCAGGCCATTATAACGCTCCAGACGCGGTGAACCATACTGCCACTTCGCCGACGAGAAGGCGAAGAAGGGCACCATGTTGCCGCTGTTGTTGCGCATGTACCACTTGCTGATGTCTTCCGGCAGCATACGGTCTTTGGCTTCGCCCATCACGTAGACTTTCTTCACGCGACCGTGATCGATAAAGTCATTGACGTAAGAGCCGCCCCAAGCGGAGTGGAGCGTGGTGTTGATGTCAGAAAGCGATACCCCCAGCGCCTGCGCTTTTTCCTGATCAATAGTCAGCTTGTATTGCGGCGTATCTTCTAGGCCGTTGGGACGCACGCCTACCAGCGTATTAGAGTGCTGCGCTACCATACCCAGCAGCTGATTACGCGCTTCGGTCAGTTTTTCATGGCCGAGGTTGTTCTGGTCGATCAGCTCGAAGTCGAAGCCGGTGGCGTTACCCAGTTCAATAATCGCCGGCAGGTTGAACGGGAAAACCATGGCATCTTTGATCTGGCCCAGCGCGCCCATAGCGCGACTGGAGATAGCCGGCACCTTCAGATCGCTGCTGCTACGCTCATCCCAAGGTTTTAGACTTACGAAGGCGATACCGGTGTTCTGACCGCGCCCGGAGAAGCCGAAGCCGTTAACGGTAAACACCGACTGCACGCTGTCCTTCTCTTTATTCAGGAAGTAATCATTGATCTGATCCATCACCTTCTGTGTACGCTCTTGCGTCGCGCCAGCAGGCAGCTGCGCCTGCGCCAGCAGCAGACCCTGATCCTCTTCCGGCAGGAACGAATAGGGAAGACGCAGAAATAGATAAGCCATACCCACCACGATTACCAGATAAATCAGCAGATAGCGGCTGGTGCTGCGCACGATATGGCCGACGCTGTCGACGTAGTGGTTAGTGCTTTTATCAAACAAATGGTTGAACCAGCCGAAGAAGCCGGTAGTTTTGCCGTGATTGCCTTTTTTGATCGGCTTCAGCATAGTGGCGCAGAGCGCCGGCGTCAGGATCAACGCTACCAGCACCGACAGCGCCATCGCGGAAACGATGGTGATAGAGAACTGACGGTAGATAACGCCGGTGGATCCGCCGAAGAAGGCCATCGGGATAAACACCGCCGATAGCACCAGCGCGATACCCACCAGCGCGCCCTGAATCTGTTCCATCGAACGCTTTGTTGCCTCTTTTGGCGACAGACCCTCTTCGGCTATGACGCGCTCGACGTTCTCCACCACCACGATGGCGTCATCCACCAGCAGGCCGATGGCGAGCACCATACCAAACATCGTCAGCGTGTTTATCGAGTAGCCGAAGGCGCTAATGATGGCGAAGGTGCCGAGCAGCACTACCGGCACTGCGATAGTCGGGATCAGCGTGGCGCGGAAGTTCTGCAGGAAGAAATATATCACCAAGAACACCAGCACGATCGCTTCAAACAGGGTTTTTACCACTTCGAAGATAGAGATCTTAACGAACGGTGTAGTGTCGTAGGGATAAACCACTTTCAGGCCGGCTGGGAAGGTGGACTGCAGTTTACCCAGCTCCGCCTTCACCGCATTAGCAGTATCAAGCGCGTTTGCGCCGGTCGCCAGCTTAATGCCGATACCGGAAGCGGGTTTGCCGTTGTAGCGCGCGATCACCTCGTAGTTTTCGCCGCCCAGCTCGATTTTTGCCACGTCGCGCAAGCGAACCTGCGAGCCGTCAGTATTCACCTTCAGCAGGATCTTGCCAAACTCATCGGTCGAGGTCAGACAGCTCTGCGCGATGATCGAGGCGTTGAGCTGCTGGTTCGGCGCGGTAGGCGCGCCGCCGAGCTGACCCACCGCGACTTGAGCGTTCTGGGTGTTGATGGCACTGATCACGTCGACCGGCGTCAGCTGATAGTTATTCAGCTTCGCAGGATCCATCCAGATACGCATCGCATACTGCGCACCGAAGATCTGGGTTTCGCCCACGCCGGTGGTACGGCTGATGTGGTCCTTGATATTCGATGCGACGAGGTCTGAGATATCGTTCTGGGTCATGGTTCCGTCATCGCTGACAAAACCCGCCACCATCAGGAAGTTGCTGGAGGATTTCTGCACCTGAATGCCCTGCTGCTGCACTTCCTGCGGCAGCAGCGGTATCACTAGCTGCAGTTTGTTCTGCACCTGAACCTGCGCGATATCGGGATCGGTGCCGGATTCGAAGCTCAGGGTTAGCTGCAGGTTACCGGAAGAATCACTATTTGATGAGAAGTACATCAGCCCATCAATACCGTTCATATTCTGTTCGATAACCTGCGTCACGGAATCCTGCAGCGTTTTCGCATCTGCGCCCGGATAAGTGGCACGAATCTGCACCGCCGGTGGAGCAACGTTAGGATATTGCTCGATCGGCAGTTTAAGAATTGATAGCGCACCCGCCAGCATCACGATGATGGCGATTACCCACGCAAAGATGGGGCGATCGATAAATAAATTAGCCATTTATCAACGGCTCCTGTTAAGACGAAGGTTTTTCAGCCTGAGGCTGAGATTGCGCGCTCGCGTCAGATTTCTGCTCGGCGAAGACTTGCTGCGGCGTCACCTGAGCGCCAGGCTTAGCGCGCTGGGTGCCGATGCTGATGACGCGCTCGCCCTCTTTCAGGCCAGAGTTCACTAGCCACTTGTCGCCGATCGCCTGTGAGGCGTTGACGCTGCGCACTTCAACCTTATTGTCGGCGCCGACCACCATCACGGTCGCCTGACCGGTCGGAGTACGCGCGACAGCCTGCTGCGGAACTAGCAGCGCGTTCAGGTTGGTGCCTTCTTCCAGACGCGCGCGGACGAACATGCCCGGCAGCAGTCGATGATCCGGGTTCGGTACGATAGCGCGCAGGGCGATGGAGCCAGTGGTTTCGTCAACCGAGACGTCCGAGAACTCCAGCGTGCCTTTCTGCGGCGATTCGCTGCCATCCTGCATCAGTAGGGTGACGCTCGCTTTACCGTCCACCTGCTTCAACTGGCCAGATTCCAGTTCCGCGCGCAGACGCATAAATTCGTCGCTGGACTGGGTGACATCGACATACATCGGGTCGAGCTGCTGCACAGTGGCCAGCACGGTGGTCTGCGCACTCTGCACCAGCGCCCCTTCGGTCACGGAAGATTTGCCGATACGACCGCTGATAGGCGAGGTCACTTTGGTATAGGCCAGATTAATACGGGCGGTTTCGACGTTCGCTTTTGCGACCTGCACGGCGGCGGCGTTCTGCGCAGCGGTGGCCACGGCGTTATCGTAATCCTGCTGGCTAATATATTTGGTGCCGAGCAGCGGCTTGTAACGGTTGACCGTCAGCTGCGCGATACAGGCGTTGGCTTCCACCTGCGCCAGATTGCCTTTCGCGCTGTCGTAGCTCGCTTGGTAGGTCGCAGGATCGATCTGATAAAGCGATTCGCCCGCTTTAATGTCACTGCCTTCCACAAAATTACGCTTCAGAACGATACCGGAAACCTGCGGACGCACTTCGGCCACACGATAGGCAGAGATACGGCCCGGCAGCTCCGTAGTGATCTTCAGGGGTTCGCTTTTAAGGGTGACAACGCCTACTTCCGGCGGATGTTGCTGGGCGGCTTGCTGGGATTTATTATCATCACATCCTGTTAACACAAAGCTGCCTGAAAGCATCAAAACGGCCGCTGGAGGCACTAATCCTCTGTTTTTATTCATAAATAAACCTCTAGTGTCCGATACCAATTTATCAGTGGATCACAAATCGATCAACTCATCGCTGCGCTAAAATCCGTGTCGTGCTGTATTACACACATTCACAAATGTATGTAAATTTGCCAACTTGGCAGTTTGTAATAAAAGTTCCCTATAGCACGAAAAACCAAAGCCCAGACACTTGAAACGCGTCATCAAATTCTTGATGTCCCTCTTGCTTTATTCTCTCGCTAGGACGTTTCTGTGACCTCAGTAGCGAATATCGCAGCGGCGGCTAGGGTAACGCGCGGCGCGATTTACTGGCAAAAGTCGACGTGTTACACGAAATATAGCTGCGCAAAGACGCTAGGCTTGATGATGTGGAGCTTGAGTATCAGATAAAATATCCCGGCGATCCAATTGCCAATCGCTAGTCTTGCGCGCGATGCTGATCTATATCTTTTTTATATCTTTATCTTTTTAACGCGCCAGCAAAGGATCTCCAGCGCCGCGCCCTGATAGAGATCATTTTCTATTAAGTGCGAATTCGTCAGTGAAATGGCCACGTTGTAAAACATGCAGCAGAGTCTGCTGACAGAGTGCTATGATAAAATAGAAAATGTTTTGAAAGAGTGTATCGAGGCAGGGCAATTACTAGTCACGCTCAACACGCGCCCGGCAGCGCTGCTGCTGCGCGGCTACGTTAACGGCATGATGGAGAGCCGGCTGTTTACGCCGGAGAGCTTCGATCTGGCTGCGGCCGCGCTGCATCGTCGAAGGCCCGATATGCTGCGTCTGAGTCCGACGCTGACCACCGCGCGCTAGGGCTACTGACCGGCGGCGCGCTTCTTCTCAAAGTCGCGCTGCACGATCGCCAGCGCCGCCAGCACGGTCTCGGCGGGCAGACGGTTCTCCTCCAGCAGCTGAATCAAATCCACCGCCAGTTTCACCTCGTCAGGTGCGTTTTCCAGTGACATCCTCACTCCTTATATACGCAGTTTCCCGCAGTCAGCAGCATCAGCAACGCGCCGGCCAGCACGACGCTGAGTGCGCCCGGATGCAGACTCACCAGCGATCCCAAGCCGAAATAGCTGGCGATGTAGCCGCCCACTAGCGCCGATCACCGCCAGCACCAGCGTCGCGGCAAAGCCGCCGGGCCGGCCGGGGAAAAGATCCGCTTTAGTCCGCAGGCGACCAGACCCGTGATAATCTAGGCAATCATTCCAATTTCAGGCTCCTGAACGGATAGCGCTAAGTATAGGCGTCAAGGGGCATCGCCGCGCAGCGGAAGCACCCAGCTAACCGCACTGATCGCTTGGCGGCAGCGCGCCATCCGGCCCTCCAGTACCTCAAGATCCTGCTTCAGCTGCTGCTACTGCGCCCGGCTCTCCGCCAGCGCCAGCCGCTGCTCGCGCTGGTCGATCATCGCCTGCAACCGCCGCTTATTATTCGCGATACTCTTCCAGCTTCTGCTAGCTGCTATGGCGTTCGCTGTTCGGCAGCTATCTGCGTCACTGGCAGTGTTATCGCGCTATGCCGCCGGGCGCGAAAGGGCATGCGATAGCAGTGATGCTGGTGACGTTCGGCGTCTCGATCTGGTTGGTGAATATTCTGTGGGGGCGTGTCATGCTTAGCGTAATGCTCTGCCTTTTGCTAATAATGATGTAGTGTATTCCTGTGGTGGCGGAATCGCCCGACGATCGCGCGCCGTCGCGATAAATTTGCAATTAGCAGGCCATTTGCTTAGATCTGAGCATCTTCGTACGTGGCTTCCTTTTTTTACTCTCTGCGTCTAATTTATTTCGGAATCTGATGTTATGGAAGCTGCTCGATATAAAGTTTTTACCAAGCGGTAACATTATGACCGCAACCAACTGCGCAGCAGCTTAAATTCGTTAAAGAGAGCATCAAAAGCATCCTGGATTACCCGAAACCCGGCATCCCCCTCCGTGACGTCACTAGCCTGCTGGAAGATCCGCAAGCCTATGCCGCGACTATCGCGCTGTTTGTCGAGCGCTATCACGACTAGGGTATTACCGAAGTAGTAGGCACCGAAGCGCGCGGCTTCCTGTTCGGGCGCCCGTGGCGCAGGCGTTAGGCTTTGGCTTCGTGCCGGTGCGTAAACCGGGCAAACTGCCACAGGCAACCTTCAGTAAGTCCTACGAGTTGAAATATAGCACCGATGCGCTCGAGCTGCATAAAGACGCCATTAAGCCCGGCGATGTGGTGCTGGTAGCAGACGATCTGCTGGCGACCAGCTGCACCATCGAAGCCACTGTCAAGCTAATCCGCCGCGCCGGCGACGAAGTCAAAGACGCCGCCTTTGTCATTAACCTCTTTGATCTGACAGGCGAATCCCGCCTGAAAGCGCTGGGCGTCAACTACTACAGCCTAGTCAACTTCCTAGGTAACTAAGTGACGATGGCCTCGCCGCGCGCGAGGCCAGCAAGTGATAGGCAACGCCCGCCGTTGCTGTTAAAGTACTGCAACGATATACAGGAGTTGCAGCGCGTTGCGCTCATCTTTCTAACCACATCCAGTGATTGAATCTACATGAGTTATCAGGTACTTGCGCGAAAGTGGCGTCCTCAGGCGTTTGTTGACGTTGTCGGTCAGGAACATGTCCTGACCGCGCTGGCTAATGGAATGTCACTGGGACGTCTCCATCATGCTTACCTCTTCTCCGGCACGCGCGGCGTGGGCAAAACTACCATTGCGCGCCTGCTAACGAAGGGCCTTAACTGCGAAACCGGCATCACCGCCACGCCGTGCGGACAGTGTGACAACTGCCGCGAGATCGAGCAGGGCCGTTTTGTCGATCTGATCGAGATTGACGCCGCCTCGCGCACCAAAGTTGAAGACACGCGCGATCTGCTGGACAATGTGCAGTATGCGCCCGCTCGCGGCTGCTTTAAGGTCTACCTGATCGACGAAGTGCATATGCTGTCGCGCCACAGCTTCAACGCGCTGCTGAAAACGCTGGAAGAACCGCCGCCGCACGTTAAATTCTTGCTCGCCACCACCGATCCGCAAAAGCTGCCGGTGACGATCCTCTCCCGCTGCCTGCAGTTTCATCTTAAAGCGCTGGATGTGGAGCTGATTCGCAACCAGCTCGACTATGTGCTACAGCAGGAGCAGATCGAAAGCGAGCCGCGCGCGCTGCAGCTGTTAGCGCGCGCCGCCGACGGCAGCATGCGCGATGCCCTTAGCCTGACCGATCAGGCGATCGCCATGGGACAGCGCGTGGTCAGCGGCACTATCGTCAGCCAGATGCTCGGCACATTGGACGACGAGCAGCCGTTGGGCCTGATCGAGGCGCTGGTGGAAGGCAGCGGCGAACAGGTGATGACACTGCTCAACCAAGCCGCCTCGCGCGGCATCGAGTGGGAGGCGCTGCTGGTGGAGATGCTGCGTCTGCTGCATCGCATCGCCATGGTGCAGCTGCTGCCCAGCTTGATCAGCGAAGAAGAAGAGAGCCACGCGCCGCGTCTACGCGAACTGGCGCGCGTCGTGCCGCCCGCCGACGTTCAGCTCTACTATCAGACGCTGCTAATGGGGCGCAAGGATCTGCCGTTGGCGCCCGACCGCCGCATGGGCGTCGAAATGACCCTGCTGCGCGCGCTGGCGTTCCATCCGCAAACGGCGGTTGCCGAACCGGCCGCGCGTCCGACGATGACGCCGCAGGCGGAGCCACAGCTTGCCGCTTTCCAGCCGCAGATGGCGCCGCCCGTCCCCGCCGCCGCCCCGGACGGCTCTTTTTCCGACACCACCAGCCAGCTCCTGCAGGCGCGCACCCAGCTGCTGCGTCAGGGAGCTAGCAAACTAAAAAAGAGTGAGCCGGCGGCGTCTCTGACGCGGCCGGCCACCTCCGCGCTGGAGCGCTTGGCTTCTGTTACCAAACGCGCGCAGGCAGCGCCGGCGAAAAAAGAGGCGTACCGCTGGAAGGCGCAGACGCAGGTTGAAGCGGCGCCGGAGCTGGTAGCGACGTCAAAAGCCTTGCGTTCGGCGCTTGAGCATGAGAAAACCCCTGAGCTGGCGGCGCTCCTGATGGAAGAAGCCCAGCAGCGCGATCCTTGGGCGGCGGAAGTCGCCGTGTTGCCGCTGCCGAAACTCGTGCAGCAGCTGGCGCTTAACGCTTGGAAAGAACGCACGGAGCAGGGCGTTTGCCTGCATCTGCGCTCCAGCCAGCGTCACCTGAACTCTACCTCGGCGCAGCAGGTACTCGGCGCGGCCCTGAGCGACGCCGCCGGTCAGACAGTTGAATTGACTATCATTGAAGATGATAATCCTACGGTGTTGACGCCACTGGAATGGCGGCAGGCCATTTACGAAGATAAGCTGGCGCAGGCGCGTCAGCTTATCATTAGCGATACCCACATTCAGACGCTGTGCCGGTTCTTCGACGCCGATTTGGATGAAGAGAGTATCCGACCCGCTTGACTACGCTGCCGCTGTCTCATGGATAGCGATGCGGCCTTAGCTGAGAGAGAAAACTATGTTTGTTAAAGGCGAACTGGGCAACCTGATAAAGCAGGCCCAGCAGATGCAAGACAAGATGGCCAAAGTCCAAGAAGAGATCGCCGCGCTGGAAATGACCGGCGAATCGGGCGCTGGCTTAGTGAAAGTGACGATCAACGGTGCGCACAACTGCCGCCGCGTGGAGATCGATCCCAGCCTGCTAGAAGATGACAAAGATATGCTGGAAGATTTGGTCGCCGCCGCGTTCAACGACGCCGCGCGCCGTATCGATGAAACGCAGAAAGAGAAAATAGCCTCTGTTTCTGCCGGCATGCAATTGCCGCAGGGCTTCAAGATGCCGTTCTGATGCAAACCAGTCCACTGCTTGAATCCCTGATGGAGGCGCTGCGCTGCCTGTCGGGTGTGGGGCCGAAGTCGGCACAGCGCATGGTCTTTCAGCTGCTGCAGCGCGATCGCAGCAGTGGCATGCGTCTGGCGCAGGCGTTGACGCGCGCCATGTCCGAAATCGGCCACTGCGCCGACTGCCGCACCTTTACCGAACAGGAGATTTGCACTATTTGCGCCGATCCGCGGCGTCAGCAGAACAGGCTGATCTGCGTGGTGGAGAGTCCGGCGGATATTCACGCCATCGAGCGGACCGGTCAGTTCGCCGGCCGCTACTTTGTGTTAATGGGGCCTCTTTCCCCGCTTGACGGCATTGGCCCGCAGGATATTGGGCTGGATCACCTTGAGCAGCGGCTGGAGAGCGAAATCATCAAAGAGGTGATCCTCGCTACCAACCCCACGGTGGAAGGCGAAGCGACGGCTAACTACATCGCCGAGCTGTGCGGCCAGTACGGCATCGACGCTAGCCGTATCGCGCACGGCGTGCCGGTAGGCGGCGAGCTGGATATGGTGGACGGCACCACGCTGTCGCACTCGCTGGCCGGACGTCACAAGATTACTTTCTGAGCGCTTGCCGACGTCGTTCGCGACGTCGGCTTGAAATATTTCCGCACCATCCCCATATCGATCTCAACGTTCGTTTAACCTGAACTTGTTGAGGTAACAATGACCATGAATGGACAAGAGACGCGTGGCTTTCAGTCAGAGGTAAAACAGCTTCTGCACCTGGTGATCCATTCCCTCTATTCAAACAAAGAGATTTTCCTACGCGAGCTGATCTCCAACGCCTCGGACGCCGCCGATAAGCTGCGTTTCCGTGCGCTGTCGGACGCCAACCTTTATGAAAGCGACGGTGAACTGCGCGTACGTCTCTCTGTTGACAAGGACAACCGCACTCTGACGCTGTCGGACAATGGTATCGGCATGCGTCGCGACGAGGTGATTGAGAACTTGGGCACCATCGCCAAATCCGGCACTAAATCTTTCCTTGAGTCCTTGGGTTCCGACCAAGCGAAAGACAGTCAGCTGATCGGTCAGTTCGGTGTCGGCTTCTACTCGGCGTTTATCGTCGCAGATAAAGTGTCGGTGCGCACCCGCGCGGCCGGTACGACGGCAGATGAAGGGGTGTTCTGGGAGTCGGTGGGCGAAGGCGAATACACCGTCGCCGATATCACCAAAGCCGATCGCGGCACCGAGATCACGCTGCACCTGCGTGAAGGCGAAGATGAGTTCCTTGACGCTTGGCGCGTGCGCAGCATTATCAGCAAGTACTCTGATCACATCGCGCTGCCGGTTGAAATTGAAAGCAAAGACGAAGAGAACGACATCACCACTTGGGAGAAGATCAACAAAGCCCAGGCGCTGTGGACGCGCAACAAATCTGAGATCAGCGACGAAGAGTACAACGAGTTCTACAAGCATATCGCGCACGATTTCAGCGATCCTGCTATCTGGAGCCACAATCGCGTCGAGGGCAAGCAGGAGTACACTAGCCTGCTCTATATTCCGTCGCGGGCGCCGTTCGATATGTGGAACCGCGACCATAAGCATGGCCTGAAGCTCTATGTGCAGCGCGTCTTTATTATGGATGACGCCGAGCAGTTTATGCCGAACTATCTGCGCTTCGTGCGCGGCCTGATCGACTCTAACGATCTACCGCTGAACGTGTCGCGCGAGATCCTGCAGGACAGCCGCGTGACCCAGACCTTGCGCGCCGCGCTGACGAAGCGCGCGCTGCAGATGCTGGATAAACTGGCTAAAGACAACGCGGAAAAATACCATACCTTCTGGAAAGAGTTTGGCTTGGTGCTGAAAGAGGGTCCGGCGGAAGACGGCGCCAACCAGGAAGCGATCGCGAAGCTGCTACGTTTCGCCTCGACGTACAACGACAGCGCCGAGCAGAACGTGTCGCTGGAGGAGTATGTCAGCCGCATGGAGGAAGGTCAGGAGAAGATTTATTACATCACCGCTGACAGCTACGCCGCTGCAAAGAGCAGTCCGCATCTGGAGCTGTTCCGCAAGAAAGGCATCGAGGTGCTACTGCTTTCCAATCGCATCGACGAGTGGATGATGAGCTACCTGACTGAGTTCGACGGAAAGGCGTTCCAGTCAATCAGTAAGGCGGACGAGTCGCTGAGCAAGCTGGCGGATGAAGAGAGCGAAGAGCAGAAAGAGGCGGAGAGGGCGCTGGAGCCGTTCGTGGACCGCGTGAAAACCCTGCTGGGCGACCGTGTGAAAAAGGTGCGTCTAACGCATCGTCTCACCGATACCCCGGCGATCGTCACCACCGATGCCAACGAAATAAGCACCCAGATGGCGAAGCTATTCGTCGCGGCGGGCCAGGCGGTGCCGGAAGTGAAGTATATTTTCGAGATCAACCCGGACCACCAGCTGGTGAAACGCGTAGCGGATACGCAGGATGACGCGCGCTTCGGCGATTGGGTCGAGCTGCTACTGGATCAGGCGCTGCTGGCCGAGCGCGGCACACTGGATGATCCTAACCAGTTTATCCGTCGCATGAATCAGCTGCTGACCGCTTAAGCAAGGCCCGATGTTTGGTTATTCCAGACGGCGCGTTTGCTAAAACGCAGGTCGCGCTCACCGAGCGCAAAGTCGCTATTCGCATCCTTGACGCTCGGTGAGCGCGACCTGCGTGAGCTCGTAACTACAGACATTAAGGCCGTTGCGGATGCATCGGCCTTTGTTTTTACAGCGCTGCGGTCGTGGGACCCTCTATGACCTTACTGCTGCGCCACCTCGCGCAGCCAGTCTCGAAACAGCGTAATCTCCCGATCGTTGCGGCGCGGACTCCTTAGTCATCATCCAGGTGGCGCGGTTGACAGGCACAAAGCCGAGCTGGGCGATCAGAGATCCCTTTTCAAGCTTCTGGCACACCAGAAGATGCGGCGCTACAATCACGCCCAGCCCGCGTTCGGCAGCCACGCTAAAGCTGCTATGCCACCGCTTGGTGAAAATGGTACAGCGCCCTTAGTGGAGGTAGCCGGGTCATATTCATCCCCTTTGTAAAAACCTAATAGGGATTGTCCGTTTATATCAATTTAAAGTCCAGCCGTATTCCCTTAACCCTGCCCGCTGATTATGGCAGGTTGACTTACAGGCAAAGCTATGTGTAGTCAGCGTTTGCTGTAGACCCGCCATCACCACCTGACCCATAAAAAGAGAACCACAACGCGATGGCACTTTACTCTTGGGCCGATCGTCCTTCCGAGGCGCGAGATCGGTTACGTATCTGTTGTCACGCGACTACCGGCTGGAACAGTATGATTTTTTCTTCGCGCCTTCGCTGCATGTGGCGCACATTCTTCTATCGCAGCTTTTTCTACGTCAGGAGCAGGCGCGCAATCAGACGCGTTACGCCACGCACTTTCCGGTCAAGGAACTGAATGTGCTGCCCGCCATGCCGCTGATGGGCAGGCAACATCAACTTCGTCGCGTATATCGAACTGCCTTACGGTTGGGTGCAGCAGCTGCAGACCTGTCAGCAGCAGGGCGTGGTCGACGTCAGTGAGAGTTTCGGCAGTGTGCTGCATGAGGATGTGATCAATCACGCCCGACTCTTTGTCGCTCGTCTCGATCGCTATGCCGATCTGCCCGGGGGGCTGGTGCTGGTGGCGCTGCGCACCGCCGACTTCAGCACGCTGGAGCGCAGCAAAGAGCAGGCCTGGCGGCCCTATAGTCTATAGTCAGGCCTGCGTCGAGGCGATCTCCCTTAACCTGCCGGTGCTGCTTGCCTCTAGCCATCAGCCAAGCTTGCCGTTCGCCAGCTTTGTGCTGTCGCAGACGCAGCTGGCCAGCGACGCGGAGCTATGGCCGCAGTTGAGTCATCTGCCGGTGCGTACCAGCCAGCGCGGCAGCAAGCAAACCAACCTGACGCCACAGATTGGCCGGCGCATGCAGATGTTGTTCAACACGGACGGCAAATCCGAAAAAACGCGCTAGCCGCGCCCGTCTGCCGCATCATATGGAGAAACAGGCTGTCGCCTCCGCGACAGGATACGCGCCTTTCTTGTGGAGAGCGAGTCATAATGGTATGGTCTTTGCCTTCTCAGATTGATCAATGCGGTTCGCAAGGGGACTTACGCAATGCGTATTATTCTGCTCGGTGCTCCGGGCGCGGGTAAGGGCACTCAGGCTCAGTTCATCATGGAGAAATACGGCATTCCGCAAATATCCACGGGCGATATGTTACGTACGGCGGTAAAAGCCGGCAACGAACTCGGCAATCAGGCGAAAGCCATCATGGACGCCGGCAAGCTGGTGACTGACGAGCTGGTTATCGCGCTGGTGAAAGAGCGTATCGCACAGGAAGACTGTAAAAACGGCTTTCTGCTGGACGGTTTCCCGCGCACCATTCCGCAAGCGGATGCGATGAAAGAGGCCGGTATTAAAATTGACTGCGTGCTGGAGTTCGCTGTGCCGGACGAGCTGATAGCCGATCGTATCGTGGGCCGTCGTGTACATGCGTCGTCTGGTCGAGTCTATCACGTTAAATACAATCCGCCGAAGGTGGAAGGTCAAGACGACGTAACCGGCGAAGAGCTGACTATGCGTAAAGACGATCAGGAAGAGACCGTGCGCAAACGCTTGGTGGAATACCATCAGCTGACCGCGCCGCTGATCGCCTACCACAGCAAAGAAGCGGAAGCGGGCAATACTGCTTACCACAAAATCGACGGCACCCAGCCGGTCGACGACGTCAGCAAGCAGCTGGCGCGCATTCTCGGCTAACGCTGTCGGGGCTGGCACTGCCAGCCCCTTTTACAGTAATTGCTTTTCCCTCTCCCGGTTTCTGCTAAAATTTCCCCCTATTTTAACGCATCCCCGCTATCAAGGACTAACAATGAGGCAAGACAAGCCCGGCGTATTACTAGTTAATTTAGGTACGCCAGACGCCCCGACCACAGCTGCTGTAAAGCGCTATCTGAAACAGTTTCTCAGCGATCCGCGCGTGGTCGATACCCCGCGCTGGCTCTGGTGGCCGATCCTCAACGGCATCGTGCTGCCGTTTCGCTCGCCGCGCGTGTCGAAACTCTACGCTTCCGTCTGGATGGAAGGCGGATCGCCGCTAATGGTCTACAGCAAGCAGCAGCGCGAGGCGCTGGCGGCGCGCGTCGACATGCCGGTCGAACTAGGCATGAGCTACGGCAACCCGAGCCTGCAGAGCGCGGTGGATCATCTGATGGCGCAGGGCGTAACGCGCATGATCGTGTTGCCGCTCTATCCGCAGTTCTCCTCCTCCACAGTTGCGGCAGTCTGGGACGGCCTCTACGGCGCGTTCAAAAAGGCCCGCATCCTACCGCATATTGACTTAATCCGCGATTACGCCGAGCATCCGGCCTATATTGCCGCGCTGAAAGCGTCGGTGGAGCGCTCTTTTGCGGTGCACGGCCAGCCGGATCTGCTGGTGATTTCCTATCACGGCATACCGCAGCGCTTCGCCAACGAGGGCGACGACTATCCTCTGCGCTGTGCCGACACCACTGCGTTACTGCAGCAGGCGCTCGGCCTGCGCGACGATGAGATTATTGTGACCTTCCAGTCGCGCTTCGGTCGCGGACCTTGGCTGCAGCCCTACACCGACGAAACCACGCAAGGACTGGCGAAGAAGGGCGTTAAGCACGTGCAGGTGATGAGCCCTGGCTTTGCGGCGGACTGTCTGGAAACGCTGGAGGAGATTAGCGAGCAGAACCGCGAATTCTTCCTGAACGGCGGCGGCGAAAAGTTTGAATATATTCCGGCGCTGAACGCGGATGCCGAACATATTGACATGATGGTGCAGCTGGTCAACGCGCGTCGCTAAAGCCGCGGCGGAGAATATGCTATTATCTTGCGCCTGTTTTTCTGACAGCACCCATCATGAAATTTCTCGGCAAACGCAAATCCAAACACTATTTCCCGGTTAGCGCCCGCGACCCGTTGCTCTAGGCTGCCTCGCAGGAGGTGGAAGATGGGAGCTGGTTGGTCGGCATCGATCAGAGGTGGATATCGAAGCCAAAGTCGACGGCGCCTTTCTGGTTCGCTACGGCCTGAGCGCCAGACACTCGTTAGTAGTCGCCGATGATGTTGCCGAAGCGGTGATTGCCGGCGCGTCGGCGCTGGTGTTCACCTCTTATCTGGTGTGCTGCGGAGAAGACGAGCCGATGCTGAAGGCCACGCTGCAGGCGATCGACTACGCGAAATGCCACAACGTGCCGGTGGTGCTGACGCTAGGTCAGCGGCGCAGGTGTGCAAGTACGCCAACCTCGTCAGCTGTCAGATGCTGAACCAGCATTCGCCGTGCCTGACGCGCGCGCGAATTTTCCACTACCACGAAAGGCACATCCGCCTCCAGCAGCTTCTGCCCCAACAGGCTGCCGCCGTGACCACAGCCGACAATTACTGCATGACGGCACATATCCACCGGAATCCGTTTTTCCTCTTCGATCGCCTTTTCCTGCGCCTGTTCTTGGTGGCTCTCGCTTTTCGTTAGGAAACGCTCCAGCAGGCTGAACAGGATGGGATTCAGCATAATCGAGAGGATCGCCGCGGCCAGCATCAGGTTGCGTCCCTCGCTGCTGAGCAGATTGAGCGAAATGCCGAGTCCAGCAAGAATAAAGGCGAACTCGCTAATCTGCGCTAGGCTCACGGAGATGGTCAGCGCAGTGTGGCGCGAGTGCACCCCAGCAGCTAGGCGACGATAGGTTTGCCGGCACCACAATCACTAGCGCGCCCAGCACCGCCAGCGGCTGCTCTACCAGAATCATCGCGAATAGCATGCCTACTGAGACAAAGAAGAGCACGGCGAAAGTGTCGCGCCGCAGCAGGGTGTCGTGGGCGGCGCGGTGGCTCTCAGCTCGGACCCATTCAGCACCATCCCGGCGAAGAACGTGCCGGGTGGGAAAGAGACGTCGAAAAACTTGACCGCGCTAAAAGCGATACCGAGTGCCAGCGCCAGCACTTACAGGGTAAACAGCTCGCGCGAGCCGGTGGCGGCGTTTTTCGACAGGATCTACGGCACCACGCGACGACCCACCACCAGCTTCAGCACCATCACTAGGTCTTCGACAATTAGCCAGCCGATAGTGATCTGCCCGCGCTTGCTGTCAATCAGCTAATACTCCTCCTGCGCCCGCAGCACCATCACGGTGCTGGCGGCGGTCATCAGCGACCAGCCCAGCTAGGTGGAGAGGCCTATTTCAGCAGTGTGCCGATGGTGATTTGCTCCACGATGCTGAGAATGGCGATGCTCTTCACCGCCATAAGATCCTTCAGGGAAAAGTGCCGGCCAACACCGAACATCAGCAGGATGACGCCCAGCTCCTGCGCTAGGTTGGTATCGGCTACAAAGCCCGGCGTTAAAGGGGCCAGCCAGCACGCCCGCTAACAGGTAGCCGACCAGCGGCGAGATGTGCAGGTGGTTCGCGATCATGCCAAGGAGAAACGCCAAGACCAGTCCTCCGACGATGGTGGTGATCAACGGTGTGGTGTAATGCATGCCTGTCTCCTTGTGTGCAAATGTGTCTGCCTATAACAGTTAAGTTTAAGATAAACAGTGGTTTTCCGCTGATTTTTTTGCGGGATGTAAGAAAAAAGTTTGAAAATGAGAGGAAAGCGAGGTTAAAGGGCTGTTTTACCTCTTTCTCATCAGATGGAGCCGCTATCAGGCAAGTCAGCAAGGCGCGTGATGACAATATACTGAACTGAGGCGAAATAGCCGACTGACGCCCATGATGAGACTGATTTGCAGGTAAAAAAGCGCGAAGGTTAGCTGGGCGGTCATTGCTCTCGCTTTATAACAAGCATTATCGTTTGCGTATCATGGTTAACACCCTTTCGGGGCCAGCTATATCGGCGTTTCATTTTGAGTTAGCCAGCGGAATATGCGCTACAGTGGGTCAGCATGCTGATTCCACCTGGAACGGGCACTTCATACAATAAGGAGATAGGCTTTGCTGTTACCACGATAGTCCGTAACTGCCCTTGCGCTGCTGGCGCTTTCTCAGGCCGCCGAGGCGGATCGCACTTACCGCTTTAGCATTCTCCATACTAATGATAAGCACGGCCATTTCTGGTACAGCGCGCAGGGCAAATATGGTCTGGCGGCGCAAAAAACCTGATGGGTACCCTACGCTACCAGCGTGCCCGAGTCCGACGAGCTGACCGCCGCGCCAGATATTCGCGGCATGAACCTGATCGGCTATGACGCCATGGCGCTCGGCAACCATAAATTCGATCGCCCGCTCGACGTGCGGCGCAAGAAGGAGAGCTGGGCGCGCTTTTCCTTTCTCGCCGCCAACCCCTACCAGAAAGGTACCGGCCAGCGGCTGTTCAAGCCTTGAGCGATTTTTATCAGAAGCGGGCCGAAGCCCGCCTGAACGTCGATGTCGGCAGGGCGCAAGGGCAGTTTAACGGCGAGCGCGAGCAGGTGCGTTCTACCTAGACCAATCTCGGCTAGCTTTTGCGCGCGCAGATGGCGAACACTCAGGCGGATTTCGCCGTTATCAGCGGCGGCAGTATTCGCACCTCGCTGCCCGATGGCAAAATGAGCTAGTGCGCTCTGCTGCAGGTGCAGCCGTTCGGCAATTAGGTAGTGTCAGTGATACTGACCAGCTCCGAGGTGAAAAAATATCTCGACGTGGTGGCGAACTTTAAGCCGGACGCGGGCGGTTTCGCGCAGTTCGCACATGTCAGCTCGGTGAGCTATGTGCGCATCAACGGCTAGCCGCTGCAGGAGACAAAAACCTACCGTATAGCAACCAACTGCTTTAACGCCGCGGGCGGCGACGGCTATCCGACTGTCGATACACATGCGGGCTACCAGAATACGGGCAAGATCGATGCTGAGGTGCTGCGCGACTACGTAAGGCCCACTCGCCGCTGAAAGCGGCGGACTACGCGCTGAGGGACGCTATTCATACGCTGACCGACGCGGAGAAAAAGGCGCGCGACAAGCCGCACAAGCGCAGCTACCTGCAGATGATTCTGGCATGGCTCTGGCCATGGGGACGTGAAACGGCGCATAACGCGCCGTGAATCCTAGTGGGATGACAACGCGGGATCGCAAAGTCGCTCAAGGCATCCATGCTCGCTCGGCCCACGCAGATACGCACTTCATCCCTGAAGTGCGCCCGTCACCGGGCCAATGCTACGCATTGTTCAAAAAAGCTCCCGGCGTTTTTGTCCCTGTCACGGGACGTTTTGCTTCTCGGGCCATACTACCCGCTATTTAACATCGTAGCCATCTCGACGTGCTGGATCTGCTGCAGGCGGTGACGCATTCATCTCAGCGTGGTGCGCGCGCAGCCCACGTTGCCGCCCTGATATCGCCGTGGCGCAGCTGCAGGTGAATGCGGAAATAGCGAACTATATTCATCGCGACCATCTGTTAGTGCAGCAGCTTGGCGTAACGGAAAGCGCGCTGGAGCAGGTTCGTCAGCTGTGTCTCAATACCTGCATAGAGCCGAACGCGGTCGCGCTGCCGGGACATGTCTGGTCAGCCCCGACCTATCTGCTTCTACCGAACTGGCTGGTCAGGCAGTTTAGTCATGAAGTGAGGAGCTGGCGCTGCTGGGCTGGCCGCAGCATATTGCGGTAGAGGCGATCTGGTCGCGCCGCAACCTGCCTGAGACGAAAATCTTGGCGAAGTCGACGGCAGAGCGAGCGATCACCGTCGGCAGACGCTTTTTCTACCCCAGCGGGCTGATGCCGCCTACCAGATAGCCGGTGACGCGCTGCGCCAGCTGCGGATCGGCCATATCCGCCTTTTTCGCGCCTAACGCTTTCGCCACCTTTTTCAGATAGAGCTGACTGGATAGGATACCGGAGTGACCGCCACCGCCAGCTATTTCGGCTCGCCATTCAGCGCCACTAGCAGTGTTTTATAGACTCTTGGCGCGTATCCAATGAGTTTTCTTACCGCTTCGTCGCCGAAATTAGTTTCGGCGCTGTCATGCTCGTAAGGATGAAGCGTAAAGGCGACCTTCTGTTTTTCCAGCAGTTTTACTGCAGGCGTCATAAAAATCTCTTTATAAGAAAAATCTTATTCATAAATTAATAGTGGCGAAAGTTTGTGCTTTGCACGAGAATTGGCTATGTGCCAACCCAAAAGCTAAGCGATTACCAAAATCATAAACAAATTCCTCTTTGAAGGACCGATAGTAATACCGGCCTTCTTTTTTTATCGCTGTAATAGCGCCGGCAAATTCTCTTCGCCATAGAGGTGTAGCGCGCCCACCGCCACCACATAGCGCCCGGCCGGCAAGGCACGTAGCCGCTCGCGCCATTCCTTGTTACGCCGTGCGATCAGCGTATCGTTGAGCGCCGAGCTAAAGGTCGAGGGCAGCGCGATGCGCGGCTGGCGCGGCGGCGCGTCAAGCCACCAGCTCACCATCATTTGCAGCAGCCGCGCGTTAGTATGCCAGTACGTCAGCGTATCCTGCAGCAGCGCCATGCCGTCGTCCTGCAGGGATTTCAGCAGCGCAATTTGCACCCCCGCGCCCTCCAGCTCAATCACCGGTTTATTAAGCTGCTTCGCAGCCTGCAGTAGCTGGTAGTCGATGCCGTAATCGGGACGTAATCCTAGCCGCTGCGCCTGCTGAGCCTGCAGCATCAGTGCAATCTGCCAGGCGGGCAGGGTATTGAACATTGTCAGCGACAGATGCAGTTCGCCACATAGCGCTTCAAGACGCGTGCGATCGTCCGCCGTCAGCCGCGCCTCCAGCGACTCGCGTGGGTCGATATCGTCAAAGGGCGAGCTGCCTTGGGTAATATCCGCCTCGACAATTAGCGCATCTGCCTTTTGCAGCTGCCGCAGCAGTCGTGCGGGCAGCGGCTGCATATCGCGCATCCCCATGTGAATGCTGCCGACCAGATGCAGCAGCCGATCGTCCAGCCGAATATCTTGGGCGGGCCAGCGATAGCTGGCGGGAAAGAGCCGGCTTATCAGCACCTGCACACTGCGCCAAATGCTGTCTGTCATTCCCTGTCCTTACTCAGTTAAAACGCCATGCTAGCGATTCCCGCCGCTGAAAAACAGGGCAATAGCGGCTATTGTTGCGGCGTCGAGCGAAAGCGCAGCAGCCGGCTGGTGTTGCCGATCACGCTAATCGAGGAGAGCGTCATCTCCGCGCCCGCGACCACCAGACTGAGCAGCGCGCCGGTCAGCGGATAGGGCGCGCCTGCCGCCAGCAGAATACCCAAGCTATTATAGATAAATGCCCCCACAGGTTCTGACAAATATTGTGCAGTGTCGCGCTGGAAAGCGCCAACGCGGCGTCCCTGCTGTAGCGCGGCGATGGTCTGCGCTTTCGCTTCCGGCAGCACGCCGGCAATCACCTCGTCGATACCTGCTTTATGCGCAATCGCGCGCGCGGTCTCTTCTTGGTCGCCGGTCAGCATCATCAGGCGGGTAGCTTAACTAGCGCAGCCACGCCAGCGCCGCTTTGCTCTCAGGCCGCCGCTGGTCGCGCAGCGTAATCAGGCCGACAAGCTCGCCCTCTTGCGCCAGCGGCGCTGGCGTGGCGCCCTGACGCGACAGCCGCTCGATATCCGGCTGCGCCAGCTGCAGGTCTACAGCGTTATCTTGCATTAGTGCCGCGCAGCGACTTGCCGTCGAGTGTGCCGCTGACGCTTTTGCCGCGTATTGTACGAAATTGCGCAATCTCGCCTGTATCCGACGCGTCTGCCGTCGCGACGATTGCGTGCGCCAGTGGGTGGCTGGCGTCTCACTCCAGCACGGCGGCGGCCTGCACCACCGCGTCGCGCGACCAGCCATGCCACGTTAGCACCTCGTCCAGCTGTGGCTTTCCCGCCATCAGCCTGCTGGTTTTATCCAGCACCAGCGTATCGATGCGGCTGGCGCGCTGCAGCACGCCCAGCTCGGCGGCGCGTCCAACACCCGCGATAATCGACATTGGCGTCACGAGGCCCAGCGCGCAGGGACAGACGATAATCAGTACCGTAGTGTCCGTAGTGTCGATCACCAGCGTATAGGCGATCTGCGGCTGCGGGCCGAACAGATATCATATCGCCGCGCTGATCAGGGTAATAGCGACCATCACCGGCACAAACACGACTGAAATGCGGGGTCGGCAAGGCGACCGACGTCGGGCTTGCTGCTTTGCGCCTGACGCACCAGATGGATAATGCGCGACAGTGCGGTGTGCTGGCCCGTCGCGCGCGCCACAAAGTGCACCGTGCCGTCCTGCACCAGCGCAGCGTTCCGGCATAGACCTTTTCACCGGCGTGTTTGCCCTGCGACACTGCCTCGCCGGTCAGCATCGCCTCGTCAAGTTAGGCCTCTCCCTCGCTGATTTCGCCGTCCACCGGCACGCGATCGCCCGTGGTAAGGCACAGCGTCATGCCGGCTGCACCGCGCTGAGCGGCACCAGCATTCGCGCCACAGCGCCGACGTCAAGGCGTACCCTGCAAAAAGCGGCGGGGAGATCTCCGCTCATATCGACGAGCCGCAGGCGATGCGCATGCGGCTGCTAGCGTCTATACGGGCGACGAGAGCGTAGAGTGCCCGATCATCAATAGACCTAGCAGGCTGCTGTGGTCGCAAAGAGGGAAGGGCGAATTAGCGCGGCCTGATATACAGCGTAATGCCCTCTATGTCCGTGACGATAACCTTGGCGCCTGCGGGCAAATCTTGGCCAGCCTATACGCGCCAGCTGCTGTCGCCCAGATTCATATGACCAATACCGTTAACCAGCGGCGCATCCAGCGATACCAGAGATAGACGCAGACCAGCGTGGCGAACAGCGTGTCCGGCAGGATCCAGCTAAAGCGCGCTATCCTCTCCACCACGCCTACCAGCACAGATAGCCGCTGGTGCCGAGCATCCCCCCGCCGCCAGCAGCAGGCCGCCCAGCGTCAGCTAGAACCAATGCGGATGGGCGACTATTTCCATCAACATCAGCGTGTCGACTCAGATAATGAGCCTTTTAACAGCTCGCTGATGCCGGCAACCGATCCCAGCAGGCTGCTAGCGTCCAGCGGCATCATTACCACCTTGCTATTATTGGCTTCGCCGATTTTCTGCAACGCATCGGTGTATTTCTGCGCCACAAAATAGTTCACCGCCTGGATATCGCCGGCCGCGATCGCTTCGGAAACCATTTTCGTGGCGGCGGCTTCCGCTTCTGCTTGGCGTTCGCGCGCCTCTGCCTGCAGAAACGCCGAGGTACGCTCCCCTTCGGCTTTCAGGATGCGCGACTGCTTGTCGCCTTCAGCACGCAGGATCGCTGCCTGACGCACCCCTTCCGCCGCCAAGATGTCGGCACGCTTGGTGCGCTCCGCCTTCATCTGCGCGTTCATGGCGGCGATTAGCTCCTGCGGCGGCCGCACGTCGCGGATCTCGATACGGGTGATCTTCACGCCCCAGGGATTGGTCGCCTCGTCGACGATGTGCAGCAGCCGCGTGTTAATGTTATCGCGCTGCGACAGCATTTCGTCCAACTCCATGCCGCCGAGCACGGTACGGATATTGGTCATGGTGAGATTGATGATCGCCAGCTCAAGATTGCTCACCTCATAGGCGGCGCGCGCCGGATCAACCGCCTGAATAAAGCAGACGGCGTCAATGGTGACATTGGCGTTATCTTTTGAGATGACTTCTTGCGAGGGGATATCGAGCACCCGCTCCATCATATTGATCTTGCGCCCGATACGATCTATAAAGGGCACTACTAGACTCAGGCCGGGCTGCAGCGTGCTGGTGTAGCGCCCGAAGCGCTCCACGGTCCACTGATAACCCTGTGGCACGATTTTAACGCCCGCCGATACCGTGATCAGCGCCAGTACGATAAGCAGGGGAATGACTGTCAACATATAACCTCCAGATTGTTAGATAACGGGCTGAGTCGCTTAGACCCGATGCCGCGAGGCCGGCTCAATAAAGCAGCAAGTAGGGCTGGCGGCGAGCGCGTCACCTGTGCCGAGCGCCGCCAGAATCTCCTGTAGCATTTTACGAATCTGACCTTCACCTGAGTTTAAATCACGCTTCAGAAAGCCGAGCAGTAGCTTCAGCGCCTCTTCTCGTTCCGTCCGACCTGATGCAGCTGTAACGACAGCTTAGTCGCCAGCTCCCAATTGTCGAGATCGCTCTCCAGCTGCGCCTGCAGCTGGAGAATTTCCAGCGTATCCGCCGCCTACTTCAGCAGATCGATCTGCGCTCTCAGGTTCTGATAGTGCGTATCCTGATCCTGCAGCGGCGTCTTCGCCAGCGCCTCTTCCGCTTCGGCGCTGCGGTTCAGGGTAATCAGCAGCTCAGCCAGCAAGAAGACGCGCTCGCCTGATTGCTAAGCTGCCACGCCTCTTTCAGCAGCGCCAGCGCCTGCTGCGTCTTTAGCTCTTCCTCGCGCGGCAGCACTTTTTACCAGCAGCACGCGGATCGCCTCTTCCGGCTGCGGTCCCTAGAACCCGTCGACTGGCTGGCCGTTCTGGAACAGATAGACCGTGGGAATAGAGCGCAGGCCGAACTACGACGCCATTAATGACTAAGTATCTTGACAGAAAGTGTTTAAGGAACATGGGGCCGGACGGCCCCGCTTCAAGATGAATTCTCAGCGGCTGCTCAAAATGCGCTACAGCGTCCAGCCCGGTAGCAGGCATTTCAGGATGCTCATCGCGTGTGTGACTAGCGTCACCGGATAGCGCAGACGCAGGGCTCTCTAGCGCGTGGCATAGCTTGGGCGGAATCGCCTGCGACCGCGGGGTGAAACGCGCGTTGATGCCGGGATTGCGCACCGGTTTGCCCGGCTCGCCCTGAGTGACGTTGTCGGTAAAGCGGGTGTGGATCGGACCCGGTTCGATCAGGCTAACGCGCACGCTGCTGCCGCGCAGTTCAAGGCACCGCGCGTTGCTCTAGACTTCTAGCGCAGTGCGCAGCAGTCCGTAGAGGTCGAAGCCGCTGTTGTTGAACAGCGCGAACAGACGATGGTCCGTCAGCGCAAGGATCTCGTCGGCCGCGTCGTTGAGATCCAGCGTGACGCCGATAAAGGCCTGCGCGCGCATCTGCGCCACATCTTCCGCCTTGCGGCAGGGAGCGATCACCCGATAGCCCGCGCTCAGGCTGTCGCCTGAAAATAACAGGGTGTTCGCAGCGGAGAGATGCGACACCAGCAGAAGAACAACAAACAGGAAAGGATAATGCCAGCGGAAAACATTCTTGAAGTTCACCATCTTATAAAATCTGTCGGTCAGGGTGAACGCCAGTTGACCATCCTCACCGGAGTTAACTTCATTGTCAAACGGGCCGAGATCAGCGCGCTGCTCGGCGAGTCAGGATCCGGCAAATCGACGCTGCTGGGCATTCTAGCGGGTCTTGATGACGCTGCTGCTGGCGATCGCCGCCGTCGCGGTGGCGATGAGGCACTACTGCCGCAGCCGTTATGATCTGGTGGCAATGCTGAAAACCTTGAGCGTGACGCTGAGCCAGCTGCCGGCGTTTTCGCTTTCCTTTACGCTGCTGGTGATGCGCGGCGATCTGCTGGAGTGCTGGCAGCAGCTGCCGCCGGATAGCCCGAACTATTTTCTGCTAAATATAATGCAGGAGCAGGTGCCGCCGGTGCGCTATTTCCTCTCCTTGCGTCAGGTGAAGCCGGAGACCTTCTATCCCATCGCGCACGTGCACCTGACCGCCCTGAATGACAAGAAGGCCGATCCGACACTGGATAACGCACTGAAGCGCGAGCTGAATCTGACGTGGATGGACGTGGATGAGTGAGCGGTCCGATCATAACCCGCTGGTAGTGGGCAGCTGGCCGCCGAAGCCGGGCGAGGTGTTGATAGAGGCGGAGCTGGCCGGGGTCGGCTGGGCGTGAAGCTAGGGGATACGCTGACCTTTACCGGCGACACATAGGCGTTCAGCGCGATCATTACTAGTCTACGCAAGGTGGACGGGAGAGTCTGCAGCATAATTTCTTCTTTATCTTCCCGCTTGGCGTGCTGGATGCGCAGCCGCAAACTCGGCTGACCAAGTTCCGGCGTTGCTGGCGCAGTTCAATCGCGCCTTTCCCACGCTGGGCCTGCTGGATATCGGCAGCATCATGCGGCAGATTGGCTAAGTGCTGACGCAGGTGAGAGTCAAAGGCTGGAGATTATGGTAGTGATGACCTTCTGCGGCGTGCTACTAGCGCAGATTCAGGTCGGGATGCTGCAGCAGCGTTAGGAGTGCACGCTGGGCGCCAGCAAGAAGCTGCTGCGCGCGACGCTGTGGTGCGAGTTTGCGCTGCTCGGCGTAGTCTCCAGCGTGGCGGCGGTGCTGGGCGCTGCGGCGTAAGATTTTCGATTTCCCGTGGCAGCCTGACTACTGACTAGACGCTGTGGCTGGCGCTGCTGCTCAGCGGCAGCTAGCTGGGCGTGCATCTGCTAATCAGAACTTCTCTATGGCCCAAGCGATGCCGCTGGCGTACTCCAGCGGCGGTATCAGCACCAGCGCTTTCAGCGCCGCCGTCAGCCGAGCGCTATCGCTGTCGGTCAGGTTCAGATGTCCGACCTTGCGGCCAGGATGTACCTCTTTATCATACCAGTGCAGATGCACCAGCGGCTGCTGCAGCCAGTCGCTGTTCAGCGCGGTGCCGATCAGGTTCACCATCACCGACGGCGCGAATACCACCGGCCGCGGCAGCGGCAGATCCAGCACGGCGCGCAGGTGCAGTTCGAACTGGCTAATAGAGGCGCCGTTCTGCGTCCAGTGACCGCTGTTGTGTACGCGTGGCGCCAGCTCGTTGATCAACAGGCCTTGCGGCGTCACGAAGCACTCCATCGCCATCACGCCGACGTAGTTCAGCTCATGCATAATGGCGCTGAGCATCGCTTCGGCCTGCGCCTGCTGCGCCGCGTCCGCCTGCGGGAAGGCGACGCTGGTACGCAAAATGCAGTCCTGATGCAGGTTGTGTGTCAGCGGGTAAAACACCGCGCGGCCATCCTGACCGCGCGCACCCACCAGCGACACCTCGCCGGAAAAATTGATGCCCTGTTCGACGATGCACTCACCGTAGCACGCGTCCGGTAGCGCGTCAGTCTCATCCGCGCACAGTCGCCACTGACCGCGGCCGTCATAGCCGCCGGTGCGACGCTTAACGATCGCTAGCTCGCCCAGCGAGGCGAACACCTGCGGCCACTCGCTTTTCGCCGCCAGCAGCTGCCAGGGCGCGGTGGCGAGGTGAAGCTGGTCGAACAGCTGCTTCTGCGTCAGGCGATCCGCCAGACGCGGGAAAATATCGCGGTTAACAAAGGCGGGATGCACCGCCAGCTCACGCGTCAGCGCGGTCTCCGGCCAGCACTCGATCTCGGCGGTGATCACGCTCTGCGCAATCGGCAGGGCGTTCGGCTCGGCATTAAGGCCGACCGGGTAGACGGTAATGCCCAGCGGCTCGCCCGCCTGACGCAGCATGCGGCCCAGCTGGCCGTTGCCCAGTACGCAAACCGGCTTCATGCGTCTTCCCGCGGGTCCGGGTTATTAAGCACCTCGTCAGTCTGCGCCTGACGCCAGTCGCCGAGGCGCGTTGCCAGCGCCGCGTCGTGGATCGCCAAAATCTGCGCCGCCAGCAGGCCAGCGTTGGCTGCACCGGCTTTGCCGATCGCTAGGGTACCGACTGGAATGCCGCACGGCATCTGCACGATAGAGTAGAGGCTGTCGACACCACTCAGCACCGTGCTCTGCACCGGCACGCCTAGCACCGGCACCAGAGTTTTCGCTGCCAGCATGCCCGGCAGATGCGCCGCACCGCCCGCGCCCACGATAATCACCTGATAGCCGTTATCAGCGGCCGTTTCAGCAAAGCTGAACAGCTTGTCTGGCGTGCGGTGCGCGGAAACCACCTCGACATGGAAGGGCACGTCTAGGCTAGTAAGGATTTCCGCAGCGAACTGCATGGTGCACCAGTCACTTTTAGAGCCCATTACAATGGCAATGCGCGCTGGGGCGGCGTTGGATGACATGCGGTCAACTCCTGTGAATAAACAAACGAACCCTGACCGGTCGGTCAGGTAAAGAAGGGCACAGAGAATAGCATGGGAAAGACCGAAGGAAAATAAAACGGTTGCGTCGCCGCGATTCCAGCGCGTTCAGCGATATTTTAAAAGTCGAACTCAATCAGGCTGACGCCGCTGGCGTCGAGCTGGATCATCGAGCCACGCGCGTGCCACGCGTCCAATACCGCGCGTTCAGCGGGCTCGCCCTGTAAGGCAAAGCGGTGGATCGCCGGACGATGGGTGTGTCCGTGGATCATCACGCTAACCTGCTGGCGCAGCATCGTCGCGTTAACTGCCCCGGCGTTGACGTCCATAATGATCTGCGACTTATGCTGGTTCGCCTGTTTGCTGTCGTCGCGCATGCGCACGGCGATACGCTGGCGTAAAGAGAGTGGCAGGGCGAGAAAAAGGCGTTGCAGCCAGCGCTGATGCACTTTAGCGCGGAAACGCTGATAGCCCGCGTCGTCGGTGCAGAGCATATCGCCATGCAGGATCAGCACACGGTGACCATAGAGCGTCAGCACTTGCTCTTCCGGCAGCAGCGTCATACCGCTGGCGCGGCCGTAAGCCTTGCCGATCAGGAAGTCGCGGTTGCCATGCATAAAGTAGACCGGCGCCGGCAGCGCGCGCAGCGCGTCGGCCACCTGCTGGTGTAGCGGGTTGGGATCGTCGTCGCCGATCCAAGCTTCAAACAGATCGCCAAGGATATAGAGCGCGTCGCAGCGTACCGCTTCGCGCGCCAGAAAATGCAGAAAACCGTCGGTGATCGCCGGTTCTTCCTGACACAGATGCAGATCTGCAATAAACAAAGTGCGCAACATTACTCACTGACGATAACTTTCTGGATGACGACGTCATCTTTCGGTACGTCTTGGTGCATGCCGCTGCGGCCGGTAGAGACCGCTTTGATTTTGTCGACCACATCCATACCTTCGACCACTTCAGCGAAGACGCAGTAGCCCCAGCCCTGCAGGCTTTCGTCGCGGAAGTTAAGGAAGTTGTTGTCGGCGACGTTGATAAAGAACTGCGCGGTCGCGGAGTGCGGAGCGGAGGTGCGCGCCATCGCTAGGGTGCTACGGGTGTTTTTCAGGCCGTTATTCGCTTCGTTGCGAATTTCCGCTTTGGTAGCTTTTTGTTTCATTCCTAGCTCAAAACTGCCGCCCTGGATCATAAAACCGTTGATAATACGGTGGAAAATGGTGTTGTCGTAAAAACCTTCACGGCAGTATTCGAGAAAGTTTTGTACGGTAGCAGGCGCTTTATCGTCGAAGGTTTTAATTACGATGTCGCCGTGGTTGGTCTGGAAGGTAACCATCATTCTCGTCCTGTAAAGGTTGTCGTCAGTCGTTTGGCCGCCGCAAAGCGCGCTGACCATTTTAGTCGACGCCTCTTATATCATAAATTCCGATAACGCGTCAGCACGCCCGCGGCGCTTTCGGCACGTTGCCGTCGCACCAGCGCGAAAAATACGGCACAATAACTGAATAACCTGATAAAAGTGTTTACCGCACACCTCTAAACGGAACTGTTCAATGCTAAAGATTTATAACACCCTGAGTCGCCAGAAAGAAGAATTTAAACCTATCCATGCTGGCGAAATCGGCATGTACGTGTGCGGCATCACGGTGTACGACCTCTGTCATATTGGCCATGGGCGTACCTTCGTGGCGTTTGACGTCGTGTCGCGCTATCTGCGCTACATCGGCTATCGTCTGAACTACGTGCGCAATATCACCGATATCGACGACAAAATTATTAAGCGTGCCAATGAGAACGGCGAGAGCATCGGAACCATGACCAACCGTATGATCAGCAAGATGCACAACGACTTCGCCGCGCTGGGCATCCTACCGCCGGATCAGGAGCCGCGCGCCACTCGTCATATCGCGGAGATTATCGAGCTGGTGGAGCGTTTGATTGAACGTGGTCACACCTATGTCGCCGACAACGGCGATATGATGTTCGACGTGCCGAGCGCCGCCGATTACGGCGCGCTGTCGCGTCAGGATCTGGAGCAGCTGCAGGCCGGCGCGCGCGTGGAAGTCGCCGAAGTGAAGCGCAACCCGATGGATTTTGTGCTGTGGAAGATGTCGAAAGCGGACGAACCGGCATGGCCGTCACCGTGGGGCAACGGACGTCCCGGTTGGCATATCGAGTGCTCGGCGATGAACTGGAAACAGCTCGGCGCGCATTTCGATATTCACGGCGGCGGCTCGGATCTGATGTTCCCGCACCATGAGAACGAGATCGCCCAGTCGACTTGCGCCCATGACGGCCCGTACGTTAACTACTGGATGCATTCCGGCATGGTGATGGTGGATCGTGAGAAGATGTCGAAGTCGCTCGGCAACTTCTTCACTATGCGCGACGTGCTGCAGCATTATGACGCCGAAACGGTACGCTATTTCCTGATGTCGGGCCACTACCGCAGCCAGCTTAACTACGGCGAAGAGAACCTGAGCCAAGCGCGCGCTGCGCTGGAGCGTCTCTATACCGCGCTGCGTTATACCGACCGCAACGTCGAGGCGGTGAGCGGCGAAACATTTGACGCGCGCTTCCGCGCGGCGATGGACGACGATTTCAACACGCCGGAAGCCTACTCGGTGCTGTTTGACATGGCGCGTGAGGTCAATCGCCTGAAAGGCGAAAACGGCGACGCGGCCAACACGCTGGCAGCGAAGTTGCGCGAAATCGCCAACGTGTTGGGCATTCTGCAGCAGGATCCCGAGCAGTTCCTGCAGAGCGGCGCACAGACTAACGTCGACGAAGTGGCCGAGATCGAGCACTGGTTGCAGGCGCGCACCGACGCGCGTAAAGAGAAAAACTGGGCGCAGGCCGATATCGCGCGCGACAAGCTGAACGAGCTAGGCGTGATTGTAGAGGACGGGCCGCAAGGCTCGACTTGGCGTCGTAAGTAACTTTAAAGGAGAGGGCACGCCAGCGCCCTTTTTTATGCCGGTTGAAAAGATTGAGATCCACGGCTTTTGGTCGGTGCGCCCGCTGACGCTGAAACAGCTGAACGTGATTAGCAGCCTAAACGGCTGCGTTAAAATCGAACCGACGCTGCCAGCGGAAGGCTTACGGCGGTGCTGGTGGCGCAGATAGACGATCTCGATTATCAGCTCGATATCGGCTTTCCCGAACCGCTAACCACATCCCTATTCAATCTCGACCCACAAGAGCGCATCTAGCTGAGCGGCCAGCGGCGACGGCACGCCTCCTGCGTTATCCAGCGGCAAAATCAGACGGCGTTTCTGCATAATATCTACGGAGAGTACGTGGCCTATCTGGTGCCGCTGCATCCCAAAGAGTCGCTGTTCGGGCAGCTGGGCGAATCACATTACTATCCCGAGCGGTCGCAGCGGTGCGAACGACTACGGCAGTGGCGTTTCTATTATGAATTTGCCGTCTGGCCCGGCTCGCCGGTGCTGGCGCACGACGGCAGTAATCTCGCCACCACCTAGGCGACCATCTCGTCGAGCGCGGCCATCAGGCCATCATGAGCTGCTTTATGTGGTGACCACGCAAGCGTTTCCCGACAGCGAGTTTCACATTGAAGTGCAGAACGGCCGTTTTCAGATGTAGATGTCGCGGCGCGGGGTGCTGCGACTGCTCGACCTGCGCTTTCTCTGTCTGGTGGTGGCGCAGCTCAGCCCAAGGCCGCCGCAGTTTACAGCGCTCAACGAGCCGAAAAACAGCCTGCATGAGGATTTACTGCCGGCGCTGGCGTACCTTATTGCCGAAGCGAGCCAGTTTGCCAGCTCTGGATGACCAGCTATTCGCCGCGCCTCGCGCAGCTGATTGCGCAGCATGCGCCGGTGACTTATATTCGGCTGGAGTAGAACGAAGGCGATACGCGTATCGTGGATGAGTAGAAAGGCATCCCGCAGGACGGCCTCAGTTCAGGCGGTGACGTGACGCGTTGTCCGGCAAATTCTACGGTCTGACCGGCAACGATTTTGCAGCGTTTGCGGGTTTCCCCGTCAACGGTCACCGGTACTTCGACATCGGCGATAACGATTTTCGCCTGCGCGCTGCTCTCTACCCAGCCCCTTTCAGCTTCAGCAGATCGCACAGGTCGACGGGCGGGTGTTTACCCAAGACAAAGCTCGCCATTATGCTTCCTCTTTATCCCGATAAATTTCGCACGCGTGCAGCGTGTTTTCGATCAACGTGGCGACGGTCATCGGCCCCACGCCGCCCGGCACCGGCGTGATACATGATGCGCGCTCCGCGGCCGCGTCGAAATCGACGTCGCCTACTACTTTGCCGCTTTCCAGTCGGTTAATGCCGACATCGATCACCACCGCGCCCGGCTTAATCCAGTCGCCCGGAATAAAGCCCGGCTTGCCGACCGCGACGACCAGCAGATCCGCATGCTCGACGTGATGGCGCAGATCTTTGGTGAAGCGATGCGTCACGGTGGTAGTGCAGCCCGCCAGCAGCAGCTCCATGCTCATGGGACGGCCCACGATGTTGGACGCGCCGACCACTACGGCGTTCAGGCCGTAGGTACCGATATTGTAGCGCTTCAGCAGCGTGACGATGCCGCGCGGTGTACAGGGACGCAGCGTCGGTGCGCGCTGGCAGAGACGGCCGACGTTGTAGGGATGAAAGCCGTCGACGTCTTTATCGGGCGTGATGCGCTCTAGCACTTTGACGTTGTCGATGCCGGCCGGCAGCGGCAGCTGCACCAGAATGCCGTCGATGTCCGGGTCGTTATTGAGATTGTCAACCAGCTGCAGCAGCTCGGCTTCGCTGGTGGTCGCCGGTAGATCGTAAGAGCGCGACATAAAGCAGACCTCCTCGCAAGCGCGACGTTTGCTGCCGACGTAGATTTGCGAAGCGGGGTTTTCACCTACCAGAACGACCGCCAGACCCGGCGCGCGTTTACCGGCCGCCAGACGCTGCTTTACTTTTTCCGCAACCTCAAGGCGCACCTGCTGCGCAATCGTTTTACCGTCAATAATTTTTGCTGCCATCAGAAAGGAAATCCACTGTGTTGTGTTAAATCCCTATTCTGTCAGAAGCGTGACGCGCTGTCAGGTTCTGAATCTTCGGCATACACGTCGCACGTACGGCCAAAAGCGTTGACTCGTTGAGGTCTCGCCGTATAATCCTCGCCATCCCCGTGCGCCCTTAGCTCAGCTGGATAGAGCACCGGCCTTCTAAGCCGCAGGTCACAGGTTCGAATCCTGTAGGGCGTGCCATTTTCTCTTCTGACGCGCGATATTTACCCATTTTCTCGCATGAAAAAACCGCCCAACACAGGTGGTTTACTGATTAAGCTAATCAGTAAACAGGATGACGACATTCCTCATAGGATCGCGGTTTTGCATCGCCTTCCTAGCGGGAGTTATCATCGTTTGTCTGGCGTTCTTTAATATACATCAGCGTTTCTTCAAGCTGTCTTTGCTCTTTAACAGGCATCGTATCAATAACGCCGCTTAAATACGTAAATGATTTATGGAATCTTGCCTCTTTAGTAAGAATCGCGACAAAAATAATGAGCATTAGATGCCTCATACATGCTGTGCGATTTACTACGAGGAGAGTGTAGCATACCCGCTTACGGGTATCCTTACACGACTATCGTGCAGACGATGGGTAACATAAAACGACGACGCGACCGCGCTACATTCCCTCTGATAAGCGCTGCGCCTTAAGAAAAGCGTTAAGCCTGTCGAGGAACATCTTTGGCAGCTCTTACTACGGCGAATGTCCGCAGGACACTGCATCGCCGGTCACCTGCCGCGCCTTATCACGCTAGGTGTCCACCATCATAAAGTTCCCCGACCGCTCCCTTTGCACCCCACAGCAACAGCAGCGGGCAGGCGATGCTACTGCTGTCCGCCGCGTCATCTTGCAGATCGATGGTGGCGGCGACGCGGTAGTCTTCGTAAACTGCATGGATCATTTCTGGGTTTTGATAGCAGCGCAGGTAGTCGTTAAAAATCGTTTCCGACGTGGCGCCAGAAATAGCGGGTAGTGAACACCTTATCAGTCAGCACATACATGGTTGCCGTGGGCGCGATATCGATAAACATGCAGTAGCTCACCTTGTCGGCATGATCAAGCGCCAGCCGGTGACCTACGCGACCTTTTCCGCTAGGCGCGGCGCAATCTTGCGCTAGAAGGTGGGTTCTGGGGATGGCCGTGAAGCAGCAGCTCGCCTTGGCCGCTCGTGGCCACACGTAGCGTACCGTTGCTCAGAGTGACATCGTGTAGCTGAAATCCTACAATAAAGGGCTACTCTCCGCGTTCAACTATTGAGTGCATTGGCTTATCCCTAGAAAGTAAGGATCAGACCTCGTGACGCGCACATATTGCCTGCGCCAGCCTGCCTGCTTCGGATTGTCTGAAAAAGCGGCTGGCGCAGTCAGCCAGCGAGGCGGCGTGCATTGAACCCACGTTGGTAAACATCGCCAGCGTATAGTCTGTTTTTTCATACCACCATGCGCAGGCGCTGAAGCCCAGCACATTGCCGCTGTGCCCTGATGCCGAGCCCCAGGCGGAACAGGCTTAACCCCATTTTGTCGTTACCCGCTAGCAGCCAGCGTTGCATCCCCCGCATGCTCTGTACAGAGAGCAATCGTCCGTTTTTCAGGGCGAGCATAAACGTCATTATATCCTGCGCGGTGGAAAGAATGCCGCCGGAGGCCCATTCCACGGAGAGGTTGCTGGCTGAAACGTCGAGCAGGCCGTCAGAAACAGGTTTCATATGCGGTGAGATGCCCGCGTTGCGGAGAAAGTCGGGGTCTAACCTGTGGTAGCAGCGCGCTATCTTTCGGTTCCCCGCAAGACTATAGCCCTCCAGAAAGGTGTTTTTCAGTGAAAGCAGCTGAAAAATTCTGCGGCTCAACACCGTTTCCAGTCTGCTTTGCGCGATCGTCTCGATTAATAGTCCCAGTAGGGTGGAAATGGGTATTTGAGTAGTGGAAGGCGTCTCTTGGCGAGCACAGCGCGATTTTATCACGGATATAATCGAGGATTTCATCCGGGCGCCACTTTCTTTCGTGCTTCAGATGCTTTCCTAGCGCGTTGGCAATCTAGGCTGGTTCATTCTCCCAGCTTGGCATACCCGCATAGTGCGATAGCAGTTGTCTGGCGGAACGCTCTGCGCATTAGCGAGACCGGCCATCAGCTTATCGTCCAGCCAGCGTGAAACGGGCGCGTCGAGAGGTAATCGACCTTCTTCATGCAGCTGAAGCAACAGCACGGCAATAAAGGTCTTGGTAATACTGCCGATGCCGAACGCCGCATCTGGGGTGTTATAGCGCTGCTTTTCTGGGTCAGCGTAACCTGCCATAGGATTTCACTGCCTTTTCCGACAGCCATTGAGAGGGGGGCTGGAAAGCGCTTATCCGTCTACTGGGTAAGCGACGCGAGCAATGCTTGCTCAAGGGGACACGTTTTCTCCCAATGGGATTAACTCATGCGCAATTCGCATACAAACACGTCATTAGGAAATAAAAAACAGAAAAAGTAAAAAGAAAGTTTTTCCGCGACAGCGCGGCGCTGACATAAAATCAACGCCGCGACGGATGTATTATGCGGTCTGCCACTCTTTTTTTCTACATCCGCTTTCGCCTTAGACAAAATAACTTTATTATCATCGACATCTTTTTTGTGAAGATAACGTCAAATCTTATCGCTTAACCTGTCAGGATGCTTATCCCGGCTACAAAATGGGGTTTGCGCTGAGCCGAAATAAGAATATAATGTTGCAAATGAGGGTCGATGAACCCAGTCAACATTTAAACATGTTAATAAGCGTAAAAAATAATTTTTTTTCGCGAAAACAGTCAAAGCACTCTCTTAGAGTGCTGTTTCAATTTTTTGCTGCAAGTTTTCCCATAGATCAGCCTGACAGCGCGACCCTTCGTATCTTCGACATACCACAAGAGGAATTACCATGGCTACAGGACCACTGAACGCAGACGAAATCGAGTGGATGGAAGACGTATTGATGGAGCACGACAGCTAAAACGGCCTGATTAACATCAGCGAGCTAGACGGACTCTTTACCGCCGCGCTCTCAAGCCCGTCGCCGCTCGCGCTGGACGCGCTAAAGCTGATTATCTGGGGTGAAACCGCACCGGAGTGGGACGATCCGGCAGACGAGCAGCGTTTTAATACGCTGGCGGCGCAGATAATGAACGATATTGCCGAGCGCCTCAGCCGCTATCCTGAACAGTTCGAACCGCTGTTTGGCTACCGCGAGATAGCCGGGTGCGAGCTGCTGGTGGTAGAGGAGTGGTGTTTCGGCTACATGACGGGCGTGGCGCTGGCGGAGTGGCCTGTACTGCCTGCCGAGCTACAACCGTCACTGCAGGCGATTGCGCTCCATGGCGATGTCGACGAGGTGGATAAACTCGTCGGCGTGGATGAGATCGCCTATCTGCAAAGTACCGACGAAATCCAGCCTGCGGCGCTGCGCTTCTATAACCACTAGCATGGCAAGCACGATTCACTACTAAAAGAAAGGCCGCGTAAGCGGCCCTGAGTAGGTTTGGCGTATACCAGCGCCGTCTGAAAAGGCTAACCGCAGACCAGCGTTAATGATCGATAGTCGCCTCGTCCGACTGCTTTTTCCCTTCCTCGATAAACTCTTCGTCAATCTCTTCAACGTTATCGCGGTTGTCCTTGCCCGACAGCAGATTCCAGCAGGCAATAAATAGCGCGGCGATTAGCGGACCAATCACAAAACCGTTGATGCCGTAAATCTCCATGCCGCCTAAGGTAGCGATTAGGATCAGGTAATCAGGCATCTTGGTATCTTTGCCTACCAGCAGCGGGCGCAAAATATTGTCCACCAGTCCGACGATGATGACAAAGAAGCCGACGATAAACAAGCCTTTCCACAGCGCGCTGGTGGCGAAGAAAAATACCGCAGCAGGCATCCAGATAATCGCCGAACCCACAGCGGGGATTAGCGACAGGAACGCCATCAGCGCGCCCCACAACAGGCTGCCGTCGATATCGACAAGCCAGAACGCCAGCCCGCCGAGAATGCCCTGCACCAGCGCCACCACCACCGTACCTTTCACCGTAGCGCGAGAAACGGCGGCGAACTTCATAAACAGGTGATGCTTCATATAAGTAGATAGCGGCAGCGCCTCCAAGATCAGATGTACCAGATAAGAGCCATCTTTCAGCAGGAAAAAGAGCAGATAGAGCATGACGCCGAAGCCGACCGTAAAGGTGAAGGTTCCTTTGCCGATCAGGAAGACGCTGCCTGCCATATACTGACCGCCTTTCAGCGCGAAGGTAGAGAGCTTCTGCTGGATCTGAGCCGCGTTATTCAGCTGATGCTCGGAGAGATAGTTGCGCAGCCAGTCAGGCAAATGCTGCAGCAGATCGGCGAACACCGTCAGAAACTGCGCCGAATTCGTCTGTAATTTGATATAAATGGTATTGATCTCTACCACCAGCGACGAGGCGATAATCGCCAGCGGCGTAAAGACGATCAGGCAGATAATCAGCAGTGTGATCAGCGACGCCAGACCGTTGCGATCGCCCATTCTACGTCGTAGCCAAGTTTTCAACGGCGCAAAAATTACCGCCAGAATCGCAGCCCAGAGAACAGACGAGAAATAAGGCGACAGCACATCGAAAAACGCAACGGTGACAATCGCCAGAATCACGATAAAGAAACCGATATTTAATCCTTTAACATGCATGCATAAACCTTAGGGTTAAGTGTTGCGGATGAACTATATAGAATGCCCAGCGAAGTTTGTAATGCGAACAGTGGTTTCGTTTAAAAATTTAAGCCCGGTGCGTAAGGCTAAGGCGTAGCGATAACGGATATTCGCCCGAAAAATGCACGATTAACGCATGCTGGTTGAAGCATGTCGTCAAGGTGTGTAAAAATCCTGCGCAATCGTTCACGCCCGCTGCGGTTAAGCGATTTTTTTGTTGCTGTCGCCTCTTTGTGCTGCCGCTAAGCGGTGCAGCAGGAGGGCATGGCAATCTGACCGTCGACGCCAACTCACCGTCGACGGCGTTGATGTATTAAAAACAGGATAGGTAGATGAAAACCACGCAAACCGGCACGCTTACGGCGGCCGCTGAGGCACCAGCACAACGCGGCTGGCGCAAGACCGACACCATCTGGATGCTCGGCCTCTACGGCACCGCTATCGGAGCAGGGGTGCTGTTTCTACCGATTAACGCCGGCGTCGGCGGACTGCTGTCCCTGATTGTCATGGCGGTGCTCGCCTTTCCTTTGACCTATTACTCCCATCGCGCGCTGACGCGCTTCGTTCTCTCCGGCAAAAACGCAGGCGAAGATATTACCGACGTGGTCGAGGAGCACTTCGGCGCGGGCGCGGGCAAAATCATTACGCTGCTCTACTTCTTCGCCATCTTTCCTATTTTGCTAATGTACAGCGTGGCGATCACCAACACGGTAGAGAGCTTTATTACCCATCAGTTGGGGCTGGTCTCGCCGCCGCGCGTGCTGCTGTCGCTGATCCTGATCATCGGTCTGATGACGGTGGTGCGATTCGGTGAACAGATGATTGTCAGGGCGATGAGCATTCTGGTCTTCCCCTTCGTTGCGGTGCTGATGTTGCTGGCGGTCTACCTGATCCCACACTGGCACAGCGCGGCGCTGCACACTCTGTCACTGCACCATGACGGCGGCGGCAAAGACCTGTGGATGACCCTGTGGCTTGCGATCCCGGTGATGGTGTTCTCGTTTAACCATTCGCCGATTATTTCTACCTTCGCCGTGGCGAAGCGCGCGGAGTATGGCGACGACGCGGAGCGCAAATGTTCGCGTATCCTCGCCTGCTCCCATCTGCTAATGGTGGCGACGGTAATGTTTTTCGTCTTTAGCTGCGTGCTCAGCCTATCGCCTGAAGATCTGGCGGCGGCGAAGATGCAGAACATCTCAATTCTCTCTTATCTCGCCAACCACTTCGACGTGCCGGTTATCGCATGGCTCGGCCCGCTGATTGCTATCGTCGCAATCACCAAATCGTTCCTCGGCCATTATCTCGGCGCGCGCGAAGGTTTTAACGGCTTGGTGAATAAAATGCTGCAGATCCGCGGCAAAGCCTTGGCGCCCGCGACGCTAAATCGCGTGACTGCGCTATTTATGCTGCTTAGCACCTGGCTGGCGGCGAGCAGGAATCCCGGCATCCTCGATATGATCGAAACCTTGGGCGGACCGGTCATCGCAATTATTCTGTTCCTGATGCCGATGTACGCCATTCATAAGGTTCCGGCGATGCGCAAGTATAGAGGACAGTTCAGCAATCTGTTCGTAGTGCTAATTGGACTGGTGGCGATCTCTGCTATTTTCTACTCTCTGGCCATCCAACGTTGACTGCCCATTAAGCGCGGGCAGTTTAGTCTTCATATCATTTTCTCTTCTGCCATCGTGCTACTATTTTGAAAATAATTATTAGTTACCTGAGGTCTGTTTGATGAAAAGGAATCTTTTACTGGCTGGTCTGCTGATGTCGGCGGCGTGCAGCGCCACTCAATATCCATTGCAGGTGACCGATCTGGATGGCAACCGCATCCGACTCGACTATGAGCCGCAGCATGTGATTCTGCAGGATGGTCGCGACGTGCTGGCGCTGGCGCTGCTGGATCGCGACAATCCCTTTAGGCGCGTTGTGGCGTGGAACAATCTGCAGAAAAAGCAGGATACCCAGACTTGGGGTCTGCTGAAACAGCGCTGGCCGCAGGCGATGAACATTGTCGATATGGGATTCAACGATCAGGGGCAGGTCAACTTGGAGAGTGTGCTGGCGCAGAAGCCGGATTTAATGATCGCGCAGCTGCGCGCGAAGTCGGCGCTGCAGCAGTCAGGCGTGCTGGAAACGCTGAAGGGGCTGCATATCCCGGTGCTGTTCATTGATTATGAACTACATCCGAAAGAGAACACCCAGCGCAGCGTAGCGCTGCTCGGCAAGGTGCTGAACCGAGAGCAAGAGGCGAGCGACTATACCGCCTTCTATCAGCGGCGCCTGCAGCAGCTTGATGCGGCTATCGCGCAGGTGGTGCAGGAGCCAACGGTGTTTATCGAACCCATCGCCGGTAACAGCGATAGCTGCTGCTTTACCCACGGGCACAACGGTTGGGGCGGGCTGGTGGAAGCAGTAGGCGGAAAGAATATCGGCTCCGCGCTGCTGCTGGGCAACGCAGGCTTCGTCTCACTGGAGAAGATCATTGCCATGAAGCCGGACGTCTATATTATGACCGGCTCGAAGCGGCCTAACCCGAGCGTGCTGCCGTTTGGCTATAACACCACCGCGCAGGAGGCCTCAGCGATCTTCAGCAGTCTGCTTAACCGCACCGGACTTAAGCAGATCACACCGGTAGAGAAGGGCCGCGTCTATAGCGTTTACCACCATTTCTATAACCATCCCTATAACATCATAGGGATGGAGATCCTGGCGAAAGATCTTTACCCGCAGCCGTTTGCCCGGCTGGATCCAACCGCTGACTTTCACTATATCGTTACGCACTTTACCCGGCTGCCGGACGCACCCGTTACGCTGAGCTATCCATAAACCGGCTGGCCGCGCGTTGACAAAACGCGCGGTTAATTTACTTTACCGCCGCGTAATATTTCGCTACTCTTAAACAAACCTTTTCTATTTTCGATTTCGTCGATCTTTCCTACATCTTCAACGCTACCCGCTGAAAAAGTTTGCCAAAACTTGAAAACATGGTGAAATTCTCGTGTTTATTTTGCACCGGGCGTAATAAAACAAGCAACAGGGAGTGCAAAAACAGACTACTAATTTGGGCAGTGCTGAACATCGCAAAAAGAGATGACTCACTCCAGACAATGGTGCGCTGTCGTTTAGACTTTGCCCGAGATATTTTATGACTTCATACACTTTGTCCTCCACGCTGAATAAAAAATTTATCCTTGAACAGGTGGTCATAGACCCGCGCCTTTGTCGGTTTTGAACTCCTGACCCGCTATAAGTCGGTGGCGGGAAAATCCTGTAACCCCTTTATGGTGATCGAGAATATGCCGCTCAGCGAAAAGCGCGATTTGCTGTTTGAACAGCTGAGCACGCTGTCGACGGTCGTCGCGCTGCCTGAGCCACGGGGTTTATTCGTCAGCATTAATATCGATCGTGATATGGTGCGGATGATTGAAGAGGGCGCGCAGCTGGGCTGGCTATTCAGCATCGCCGGCGTGCTGCGGCTAGAGGTTTCTGAGAATATCGACTTTTCACGCGATCTCGACGCTCGTCAGGCGCTGCAACAGCTTAAAGCACGCGGCGCCGCTTCTTTCTTGACGACCTCGGCACCGGTTTCGCCAATCTGGACGCGCTCTATACCAGCCTGTTTGATGCAGTCAAAATGGACAAACGTTTTTTTAGGAACAAAAAGAAAAATCTATTTTTCCCGTGCTGATGTCAAATATTCAGCACTATTATTGTTCGAATATTATTATGGAAGGAGTAGAAAATGAAGAGGATTTGGCGGCACTGGAGTCAATTCCGCCTTATGGACTGCAGGGATACTATTTTGCCGCGCTGGAAATTGACGAGCTGCCTCAGCATTTAAGTCAGGGCGTCTCTATTTAATCGCTAAACAGGACAAATAAAACCGCGCTTTTCTTCCTACACTACTGTTCTGATGAATAGTATTCTACTGCAGGCGAACAGCTTCCGTCTTATCGCCTTTAAATGCACAGAAAAGCGTAAAGAGAGCGAAAAAATAACGGGAAAATAATTTTATTATATGGTTTTTTAGGCTCTCCCTAACTGTTTTAGTGCTGAAATATTTAGCTGGCATATTAATAGTTAAAATAATTAATCTGCCAGTATGGTCGGATCCCAGATCTGTTAAGCTAACAGGTTTTGTCGGTTTTGTCGATATTTTAACGAGCCCGCTAATTGTGCTAAAATTAACCTGTCATGTCGAATGAATATTCGAAAAATATCTTAATTGCACTATTTATTATGCCAACGCAGCATTAACAGTGTCAAGATGGCTGCTCAACACTAGTGATGTGGTGTCCTTCATTTTTTTTCCTTGATTTGGCAAAGATCAGCGGGTATTCGGTATTAATGTTGATTCCCCCGATCGTTCTCGATGGGTTTTTCATTGCGTTAAACGTTATTACTCGTCTCATTTTATAAAAGCCGCTCCTGCCGTCAATAAGCTTTTTTCATCTCCGTCGCGTCCTGACGTTCAGGTTCAGCCTTCTCCACAATTTCTGCCGAGTGTTAAGGAAGCGCTAAGCGAGATAATAGTCTGTAAATTACCGATTTTTGAGACTTTAGGAGATGCAAAACGTCCCCCATATCACCGATAGTACATCTCAACGGCGCGACTCTCGCTGTTGCTACTGAAGGTTATGATGAAAAAACAACATTACGCATTATCGCGACTTTTATCGCATACAGCTCACTAATTTCAACGGTCTCCTAGACTGACAGACAGCCTAGGCGATCATCACGGCTAGCCCTAGCAGCATGGCGGCGATCGCCATGACGATCGTAGCCGCGATCACTTCGCTGGGAACGGCCATGACTTCCGTCGCGGTCATCCGATGCCGCCGGAATATAGCGGCCCGCACTATCGGGTAGATGGCGGATATTCAGCGGCTGCATGCGGCCTCGGCCGCCGCCACTTCCAGCGTGCACGGCTCAGTGAATTTGATCGTGCCGGGCCATCACAAAGCCAACAGGCTGAATATTCTAGCGCAGCGCTGGGGCATCGAACATCATCAGGTGCTAGCATTCGGCGACGGCAGCAACGACCTAGAAATGCTTAAACAGTCTGGCTTTAGCTTCGCCATGGCAAACGCGCCGCAGCGGGTGAAAGCGGCGGCGCGCTACGCGGCTCCCGCCAACAACGACGCGAGCGTGCTACAGGTTATTGAGAAGATGCTGGCGGGCGAAATGTCACGGACGGGCGGCGCGGCGGTCCGTCCAGTTATGCCGCCGTGATTTGCCACGCCTGCGTCAGCATCGCGCGCATTGCCTGCTGATTGTAGCTCACCAGAAAATCTTACTATTGGCGCTTGGCGCGCGCAAGAATCCATTCCACCTCCTCGGCGCTCAGCGTTTGCGTCTCTACACCTCGCTATGGTGATACGGCTTGATCGTGCCCACTTCGCCGGCGATGCCGTAGATAACGCCAAACCAGCGCTGCATCGCCCTACGCATAGTCGAGGTTCAGCGCAGGCTAGGCCTGCACAAACTGGCGCAGTCCGGTCATCGACAGCTGACAGCTAAACAGATTGCCTTTGCTAGAGAGATAAGCATCAAACAGGTGAGTAAAGGCGTCGATGCTGCAGATTGCCAGCACCTTATCGGGCTCGCCTCTTCAGCAGATCCGCATCCAGAATCGCTACTTGCGGAACAAAGACCAGATGACGTAGCGATGCCTTAACCTTGATATCGGTCACCACGGCGTTCTGCGTTGCTTCGCTGCCGGGGCCTGCCGTGGTCGGCACGGCGATCAGCGGCAGGGTAACCGCCTGCGCCTGCGTATCGCCGACTTTTTCCAGATAGCGCGCCGTCGGCAGTGGATGTTGCATCATGGTGCTGAACCCTTTACCACGCTGGTTGAAAAGTTCGGCAAGCAATATATTCAGTGGGCGCTGGTGCTGACCGGTTTTACCGTCGGCTTCGCGCTGATGCTGCTGGTGTTCAGCATCGCCGCCTCGGCGCGCGTGTCACTGTTCTACGTCGGCGTGCCGATGGCGGCCGTGCTGTCGGTTACGCACGGCTTTCTGCCGCCACATCTCGGCCCGACGGCGATCGCGACGCTTGTTTAACGCCGGTATGGGTAAAACCCTGCTGTGGGTCACGCTGCTCGGCATTCCGACGGTCGCCGGACCGGTTTACGCCCGTTTTCTGAAAAAGATCGATAAACCGATCCCGGAAGGACTATATAACCTGAAAACGTTAAGTGAAGAGGAGATGCCGGGCTTCGGCGTCAGCGTCTAGACCGCGCTGGTGCCGGTGGTGCTGCTCGCGCTAGCGGAAATGGCACTGCCGAAAGGCCATACGCTGCTGCCTACGCGGAATTTTTTGGCTATCCGGTGATGGCGACGCTGATTGCGGTGCTGATCACCATCTTTACCTTCGGCCTGAATCTCGAGCGTACTATGGACGAGGTAATGGGCACCATTACCGACTCAATAAAAATCATCACCATGATGCTGCTGATTATCGGCGGCGGCTGGGCGTTCAAGCAGGTGCTGGTAAACAGCGGCGTCGATAAATATATCGCCGCGATGATGGATGCAGGAGAGCAACATCTCGCGGCTTAGTCGATCGCCGCCGTAATGCGTATCACGCTGGAATCCGCGGCACCATCGTCGCGCCCCTGATTGCCAGCAGCGGCGCCAGCCCAGAGCTGATGGTGATAGTGGTTGGATCAGGCAGCGTTATCTTCTCCCAAGTTAACGACCTAGGCTAACGACCTAGGCTTCTAGCTGTTTAAAGAGTATTTCAACCTGACGATTGGCGAAACTATTCACTCTTGGTCAGCGCTGGAAACCATTATTTCGGTCTGCGGTCTGGGGGGCTGTATGCTACTGTCGTACGTGATTTAACCTAGGCCGCCGGGCGTGCTGCCCGGCGGCTGACGTTTTAGCTGGCCAGTTCCTCTTAGAGCATGTCCACCTGCACCGCCGCTAGGCAGATTTGTCGCCAGCTGTTTGCGTCCGGCAGAATGCCTTCGTGCTCGCGCAGGGCGCGATTCATCTCTTCCTACTTCGCCCGGCACCTTAATCGGCTCGCTGCCGCTCTGTGGCGATCGCTTTACCCAGTCAAAGAAACGCTTCCGCTTCCTCCTGCATCGACAGCGCGTTGAACGCCTCCGAGTTGAGGATAACGGTGGTCATGCAGTTATAAATGGCGTCATGGCTAGCGAGCACCGTCTCCCCGTGGGGTAGTGCCGTCCGCCGCCGAGGATTTTGCACATCGTCGCCAGCGCGTAGCCTTTGTGTAGTCCGAACGGTAGCAGCGAGCCGTAGGGCGCTTTATGCATCACAGCAGGCTGCTGCGTCGGCTGGCCCTAACGATCGATAAGGTAACCCGTCGGCACATACCCCCTTTCGGATCGCCCATCACGTTGACGAAGTGAAACAAGATAAATCCCGCCGCCGCGCACTGTTCGGCCCAGTGGCCGATGCAGCCGATATGGTGAGAGTGGTGCAGGCCGACTGCGGCGATACCTTGCTGCATCGCTTCAAACGCAGCCACCTGACCGAAACTGCGCCTAGTATGAAAGGTCAACACCGCGCCGGCGTCTTTCTCTAGCACCGGATGCTGATTAAGCTGTAGATGCCCTTGGCTGAACGAAGTCATATAGCTGGGGATCATGCCGACGCCGTGAGAGTCGTGTCTAGCTAGGTTTGCCGCCACCAGATGATCCGCCACCGGACGCGCCTCGTCAGCATCGCTGCGGGCGTACAGACACATTGTCTGTACGAACTGATGCAGTCGCGCAAGGTGAGTGAACTCACCTTGCTCTTCTCCTCTTTAGGCTGTACCGCATCCTGCGATCAAATAATACCAAGGCAAGCGAGAATTTTAGCAGCGGAGAAGGGCCACAACGTATGGCCCGATGCAGGGGGTTAATGCGGTTGTTCAAAGCCAGCTTTTACCATTTGCTCACGCAGATCGCGCGTAATCTCGCGATTACCGCCAGTGACGGGGTAGATGACATTGTTGACAACATCATCAAGGTAATGCTCTTCAAACTCTTGCATGGTGAGCTGTGTACCGCCTTCATCATTGATAGCGAACGATCCTTTGATGTGATCGCCAGCATTTTTCGCCTTAAGGCTGTAGCGTCCCATACTAGTGTTTATTATGCTCATAGTGTCTCCTTATTACTCGTCTAACATTCGTACTTGCAGAAACCTGCCTTTAGCGCTAAAAGTTTAGTGAGGGAAGAGCGAAGAAACGAAGCGCGAAGTGGTTAAAAAATCAGCATCTGCGACCAGCGTCACAGAAATTGTTCAGGATTGTTTGAAACGACGCAGACCATATCGGGCTGAAGCCGTCTCCGGCAAAAACGCAGCGATAAGCTACGTTCTTATCTATCCTGAAACGTTTTTTTACTGGCAGAGGAACAGGACAAAGATATGAAAATAATTTTGTGGATTATTGCTATCATTTTCATCGCAGGGTTATTGACGCTGACAGGGGTATCTAAGCTCATCTTCTTAATCCGCAAGAGCACTGCTCAGGTTCCCTTATTGTTATCCTTCTTCGCTTGCGAAACTAGACAGCGCGTAATGGGATCAAGCGGCGTATTCGGCAACAGATCTCGCGCCGTTAGCTTTTTGTTACAGCTGGCGCCGCGCGCTGTGAAAGTCTGCGTCTGATGAATCTGATGAAAGAGCATGGCTAATGAAAGAGCATGGCTAAAAGTAAATTTAGCGCTGCCGCAGGCGGTGCAGCGAATTTTCATCACCATTTTATGCTCTCCTTGCCCTAAACGAACAGCAGGTATTCTAATGAAGCATCCCATAATATTTATCAAAAATCCTAAACCTTAACAATTAATGCGCGTTACCTTTTGGTTTTGCTGTTTTGTTTCTTGTTAATTTCAAAGAGTAATTGTCTCGGCGGGGAATGGCGCTTGTCGCACAGTATCAGCCGACATAAGCGGCAACTTGATTGCTGTTTTCTCCAGAGGTATAGGAAAAACCAGCATTTTACCGCTTGCTTTACCACCTACCACCATTTTAGTTTGGGTGGGTATAATAATGCTCAATATATAGGATTTTTCTTAGCCCGATGAGCGCGACCTTTAAGGAGCAAGCCGGTCAGACCGCCGTCGATCAGTACAGGAAAACTGTTGTGAACCGGAATATTCTGAGCTCCTTTGCCGGAGCGTGCTCCGCGCTTGTTCTCACTTGCTCTGTCCAGGCAGCGACGCTGAGCGAAAACCTGCAAAACGGCTGGCAGATCTTTAGAGATAACGTGCAGCAAACTTGGCAGAAGCCGCAGCATAAAGATTTTTATCTGCCCGTGGTCACTTGGCATAACCGCTGGATCTATGACGACGATCATATCAATCGCTATAACGAACGCCCTTGGGGCGCCGGCGACGACATCTCTCGTTATGACGAAAAGGGCAACTGGCACGGCCTCTATCTGATGGCGTTTAAAGATTCGTTTAATAAGTGGGAGCCGTTCGGCGGCTACGGCTGGGAAGCGACTTGGCGTCCACTGAGCGACCAGCGCTTCCACCTTGGTGCAGGCTACACCGCAGGTGTCACGGCACGTCATAACTGGGACTATATTCCTGTGCCCACGTTACTGCCGCTGGCGTCGGTGGGATATGGCCCGGTAAACTTCCAGATGACTTATATTCCAGGCAATTACAAAAACGGCAACGTCTATTTCGCTTGGCTCAGGTTCCAGTTCTGACTTTTTGCCAAGACAGCAAAGGGTCAGAAAGCGTAAAAAGGGGATATTTATCACTTTTTATTTAATTGGCGCTGGACAAATGTCACCGAAATTGCTGTACTAGACGCTGACACAGTTTAGTGTCCATTTTTCATGTAAAGGTAATATAGATGTCCAAGATCAAAGGTAACGTTAAGTGGTTCAATGAATCTAAAGGATTCGGTTTCATTACCCCAGAAGATGGCAGCAAAGACGTGTTCGTACACTTCTCTGCTATCCAGAGCAACGGTTTCAAAACCTTGGCTGAAGGCCAGCGCGTTGAGTTTGAAATCACCGAAGGCGCTAAAGGCCCATCTGCTGCTAACGTTATCAGCTTGTAAGTTAACAGTCAGAATTTCAAAAACCCGCCCCCAGGCGGGTTTTTTATAGCTAAAGAAGAAAGAAGACTGTAGAACCCGCCTGTGATGCTACCCAGCGCCAGCATCAACGCAACGACTTTTTCTATGCTTCACGGTGTCATGCTTTCATTCGACTCTCTTCGACGACGCGTCGGCCCAACTTCGCAGGGAAAGATTAAAGCAGCCTTAATATTCCGTGACGGATTAATACCTGTCTTGATCTGCGGCAAGGGGTTGGCCAGCAGCTGTTGCAGCACGACGAAGCGATGGCGGCGTAGCGTGGATGTGACCGTATGGTAAGTGCACTATCACGCCTCGCGGCTGAAGGCGAATCAGTTCTACCAGCGCGAAGGCTCGTCGAGTCGCCGCGCTACCATATCAAAGATCTGAGCTGAGCTTGGCCTCGCGCCCGGAAGCCGATAGTCAGCGCGGTGGCCAGCATCTCCAGCTGCACCTCCTGCACGCAGGCGATACTGACGCGAATAAACTGCGGCGGCCCCGGCCGGCAACGTTCGCCCAGCAATGCGGCAATGCCGCGTGCTGCCAAGGGGTGATCATGGTGTACGGCTCCGCCGCGACCAGTATGCAGATGCTAAGCCCATCACGCAGCTGCAGCGTCCGCCAGCATTTTCTCCCGCCGCTGTCGATAGATTGCACGCGACGGCGATCTTCTCCTGCGTGGCTACATCCTGCAGCAGCTATGCAACTCTATCCTGCAAAATTTGGCTGCTCCAGCTGATGCCAAAATTGCGCCACGCTTGGATGCGCCTCACCATCTCGCCAGTCGCGGAGAGCACCGCCAGACACAGGCGGGCTCATAGGCTTTGAAAAACGAACGCACGTGAATAGTGCGCTCCGGGAAGCGCTCGCCGAGGCTCTAGGGGCGGGCGCCGCGGAGAGATCGCCGATGCCGTCATCTTCAACAATCAGCGTGGCGCTCTGCGCCAACGTCTGAGCCAGCGCGGCCTGACGCGCCGCTGTCGGTCGCGAAGTGGGGATGCGGCTGGTAGATCACCATTACCGGCGACTTTTACAGCAGCGCTGCCAGCATCTCTGGCAGCGGCCCTTCATCGTCGTAGGCTAGGGGCAAAATCTCCGTGCCCACGTTACCCAGCATATCCAGCAGCCGCGTCGCGGTGGGATCTTCAATCACTACTCGATCGCCGGGTGGAACCAGCGTCTGCACCACTAGATTCATGGCGTCGAAGCCGCCGTCCGTCGCCAGAAAGGCTTCGGCGGCGTAAGGCTAGCGCGGCTGAATGGCCACTATCAGCAACGGCGATATCGCCTCGCGCAGATATAGCTGTTGAGATGGGGAGAGCGCAACGCACCTGTAACGCGGGCTGCAGATCGGCGCGAATGTTATCACCGTAGTTGACGCTTTTTTAAGGCGGATCGGCCTCGGCATTACCGTATTGCCGGAGACCCAGACGCCGCTATGCCCTTTGCCCGCCAGCACCTTCTGTTTTGTTAGCTGCGCCTAGGCGGCCGACACTATCACCGGGCTCACGCAAAGCTGTTCCGCCAGCTTGCGCACTGAAGGCATCTGCATGCCGTCCGCAATCTTTCCCTCGCAGATTATCGTGGAGGCGGCCATCGTGACGCTTTTCACCGAGGTCTCAGCGATGTGTTCGCTAAGCCAGATAGGAGCGACCGTTTGCGTAATAAGAAAAAACTTTGTTCAGTAACAAATTAATGATTGTTCAGATAAGTATTCCCGAATTATTATCAAATTCAAACACTATTTGATGAATAAATAATCGGCGCGACTGGCGCACCCTGCATATGGGGTAAACATGAGCAAACTAATCGTCAGACTGGCGGTGCGTGACTGAGATTACTTTACGCCGCTGGCGCTGGGAGACCTGAAACCAGACGGGTTCAAACTGGTTATTGAAGCGGCGCTAGACGAGCGCCCGCTACTGGACGGCTCCTTTCTGACGCAGCTGCTGTTTCTGACGCAGCTGCTGGCGCAGGCGCTTACCACCATGCATGAGCGTGTATGTACCGATCGACGGCAACAAGGTGCTGAACGTGCTGATGGCGCAGCGCAACGGCGAGATTATCGCCGCCTATGAGAAGCTGCATCTCTATGGCGTCTTCGCGATGCAGGAGTCGCAGCGCCTCAATCCCGGCTATGTTATTCCGCCGCCGGTGGGGCGCTAGTATGAAGGTCGGCCTGATGACCTGCTATAACGTGCGCTTCCTAGAGCTGGCGTGCCGTCTGGTGCTGGACGGCGCCGAGGTACTGGTGTGCCTGCCGCCTAGGTAAAAGTGCCGCTAAAAGAGATGCACTGAGCGCTGCTGACCACGGCGCGAGCTGGAGGAGACCTGCTATATGGTGGCGGTAGGCGATTGCGGTCCAAGCAACATCGACAATAGCCTAGCGATAGATCCGCCGATCCGCTTGGCGTCGCCATCGCCAAAGTGCCGGAATCTCCCGCGCTGTTTTTTGCCGACTTTGACCCGCAGCGTATCGCTTATGTGTGCAGCGTGCTAAAAGAGTGCAACTGCTATCCTGCTGGCGCTTGACCTGAGCGCCTCGCTGATTCATGCCGCAGCGCGATCCCCACGCAAAAGGTCGACTAGGTGCTACACGATCGTCTGCCCGACGCCATCAAACAGGTTGGCAGGATGATCTCCGTGAACAACGGATCCTTTCCGCCTTATGAGATTGTTAACGGCCTGCACGCGATGGATGGCGCTTCAGCCGATCTCACCACCGCGCTGGGCCAAGCTGCTAGGAGTAAAAATCGAGCATGCCACGGTCAGCGGCCTCTTGGGCGTGCTCTCCGGCATCAACTTCGGCCGCTACTAGCTGGCTATCGGCCCGATAGGCGACTACCCGGATTGCTAGCATAAGGTGCACTTCGTCGACTTCGTGCAGGAGTTCGTGGTGTTTGACGTGCAAAAAGGTAACTCGCAAAAAAATCAACGGGTTGGACGATACCTGCGGCAAACGTATCGCGGTGATGGCGGCTGGCTCAGCGGAACAGGTGATCCGCAAGCATTCGGAGGCCTGCGTGGCGGCGGGCAAGCCAGCCTTTCACCGACCAGCCATCTTGCGGTATGCTCAAAGCGCTCTGACGCCTTCTTCTCTTCGCAGGCGCCGCTGACGTGCTTTATCGAGCAGGCTAAGGGTCAAGCTTGAGCTGGCGGGAAAAAGGCAGAAAAACAGCTTCGGCGGTATCTTTAGGTAACGGTGGTGCCGAAAGGCTTGGCGCTGGGGCAGGTGGTGCTGGAGGCCTATTAGGTGCTCTATCAAAACGGCACTTACGCCGCCATCGTGAAAAAGTGGAAGCTGGATGGCAACATGATTAGCGCGCCGGGCCTGAACTTGGCTAGGGGGCGGCTAAATGAGTTCAGCTAGCCACAATACTCGAGCTAGGGATAAGGCCGACGTGTAGCAGCGCGACATGGCTTACGCTCGCAGCGCGCCCGCCTAGGGACGCTAGATCTCCTAGGTTGTGGTGCTGATCGTCGCCTCGAATTTTCTCTGTCTGGTCGCCACCAATCGCAACTTCGAATGGAAGGTAGTGCTGCAGTGGTTTATCAAAGCTTCGGTGTTGAAAGGGCTAGAGATCACACTCGGCTTAACCCTAGTGTCGATGATCCTCGGTACCCTATTGGGACTGCTAATGGCGGTGTGGCGTCTGTCGGAAAACCAGCTGCTGAGCGGCATCGCCAGCTTCTATGTCTGGCTCTTCGGCGGCATGCCGCTGCTGGTGCAGCTGATCTTCTCGTACAACCTGTCGACGCTGTTTCCCACGCTATCGCTGACACTGCCTTGGACCTCTCTCACTTGGGCCAGCTGTAACACCAACGATCTAAGCACGCCGCTGACGGCGGCGATCGCCGGGCTGGCGCTGAACGAAGCGGCCTATATGGCGGAAATTATCCGCGCCGGTCTGCTCTCAGTGGATAACGGCTAGGTCGAAATCACTCAGTCCTTTAGCATGAGCCGCCGCCGCGCGCTAAGACGCATCATCATTCCCTAGGCGATACGCGCCATTATTCCGCCCAGTGGCAACCAGCTGATCAGCATGATCAAAGCGGCCTCGCTGGTCAGAGTCATCGCGATGGGCGATCTGCTCTACTCGGTGCAGGCAGTTTATAACCGTACGTTTGAAATCATACTAATGCTGATGGTAGTGGTGTTCTAGTATGTGCTGATCACCTCGATCTTGAATGTCGGGCAGTCGGCTATTGAGCGCTATTATGCGCGCGGCACGGTCGAGGTGGCGAAGTCATACGCTACGTCGCCGCTCTCCGGTGCGAGGACCTATAAGTACTGTTGCGCTGGTGATGAGCACACGTAACGCGCATAAAAGCTATGGCCATAATGAAGTGTTGAAAGGAATCGTTGAAAGGAATCTCGATGTTTTTCCATGGGGAAGTGGTGGTGATCCTCGGCCCGTCCGGCTCGGGAAAATCGACCTTTCTGCGCTGTATTAACCATCTGGAGGATATGAACGGCGACTCGATTATGGTAGGCGAGTAGCAGATTAGCTACGAGCTGAAAAAGGGCATCCTGCATAGCCTGTCACCGCGCAAAATCGCGCATCAGCGCCAGAAGATCGGCATGGTGTTCCAGCAATCAACCTCTATCCCCATATAACGGTGCTGCAGAACATTACCGAGGTGCCGATTGGCATGCATAAATTCCCGCGTCACGAAGCGGCAGCTTATGCGCACTCGTTGCTGGCGACGGTCGGGCTAAGCGATAAAGCGAACGCTTGCCCGCGTTATCTCTCCGGTGGCCATCGCCCATGCGCTGGCGACGATTAAGCCGCCGCTGATCTTGTTTGATGAGCCGACCTCGGCGCTTGACCCGGAGCTGGTGGGCGAAATGCTGGCCACCATGCGCACGCTGGCGGATCAGGGATTGACCATAATCGTGGTGACCCATGAGATTGGCTTCGCCAAAGAAGCTGCTGACAGGGTGGTCTTTACGGATGGCAGCATGGTGGTGGAGCAGGGGCCGCCTGAGGAGGTGATCGCCAATCCGCAGCATCCGCGCATTCAGGCGTTCCTCAGCAGTTTTATTTAATAATGCGTAAACGATCTTACTCTGTTACAGAATCTAGTTGAGGTTGGCGCCGATCTGCGCATAAATAGCGCTGTTCATTTTTCGCTTAGGTTGAAGGTAAAGTATGGAAGGTATCAGTATTTCCAAACTGCTGATCATCGGTGCGCTTATTGTGCTGCTTTTTGGCACTAACAAGTTACGTTCACTGGGTGGCGATCTGGGCTCCGCAATCAAAGGTTTCAAAAAAGCCATGAAAGATGAAGAACCCACCGTAGCCAAAACAGCGGCAGAAGATGTTCCGGCAGATCGCGTTACCCATAAAGAGTGATGCGTGAGCGCCCGAGGATAAATGTAACTATTTATTTCTCATGGACGTAAAAAACCAGACCTTTCGCGTCTGGTTTTTTATTGCCCTAAATGCATGCGCTCAGGGCTATTTCACTTCCAGCCCTTTCGCCTGCATATCGGCATAGTAGGAGGAGCGAACAAAAGGACCGCAGGCGGCATGGGTGAAGCCCATCGCCAGCGCCTCTTCTTTCATCTCATCGAACTCGGCCAGGCTGACGTAGCGCTGAACCGGCAAGTGGTGACGGCTCGGCTGCAGATACTGGCCCAGCGTCAGCATGGCGACGCCGTGACGACGCAGATCGCGCATCACTCCGATAATTTCCGCATTGGTTTCACCCAAGCCTACCATCAGGCCCGATTTGGTCGGGATTGACGGATGCGCTTCTTTAAACAGCTCCAGCAGCTTCAGCGACCATTCGTAGTTAGCGCCCGGACGCACCTGACGATAGACGCGCGGCACGTTCTCTAGGTTATGGTTGAAAACGTCCGGCGGCGTAGCGGTGAGGATCTCCAGCGCGCGATCCATACGGCCGCGGAAGTCAGGCACCAGAGTTTCGATTTTGATCGACGGGCTTTTTTCGCGGATGGCGGTGATGCAGTCAGCGAAGTGCTGTGCGCCGCCGTCTCGTAGGTCGTCGCGGTCCACTGAGGTGATTACCACATAGCGCAGCGACATATCGGCGATAGTTTGCGCCAGCTTTGGCGGCTCGCCGGCGTCCGGCGCGTTAGGGCGACCGTGCGCCACGTCGCAGAACGGGCAGCGGCGGGTACAGATCGTGCCGAGGATCATAAAGGTCGCGGTGCCATGGTTGAAGCACTCAGCTAGGTTAGGGCAAGAGGCCTCTTCGCACACTGAGTGCAGGCCATTTTTACGCATCGCCGCTTTAATGCCTTGGATTCGGCTGGAATCCGTAGGTAGCTTGATTCTCATCCATTGGGGCTTGCGTAACAGTTCATGGCGTTCGGTCACCACGGTTTTCACTGGGATAAGCGCCATTTTATCTGCGTCACGATATTTGACGCCGTGTTCCATCTGAATTGGTTTACTCATAAGTCTACAGGTTCCGGTCGGATTGCGTGATAAGAGCTTTCGCCTTCAGGCCAGTGGTAAAGCTTTCAACTTGATAAAGTTTAAAAAATTACATTAGTTCTGCTTGACAGAGGCAGCCGGCGGGCGGCGGTAAAAGTTACAATTTTGTAAATTCGCATGCGCAGTTAAGGCAGCGGTGCGCTTTCAGCCGCCAGCCACTCCACACCCTCAAAACCCAGCAGGCGCGCAAAAGCGGCGACCAGCAGAGGATGCACATCGGCCAGGCCGACGCCAGGCTGAAACGTGCTCAGTTGCGTCATGCGTATCCCGGCGTAGCCGCAGGGGTTAATACGCGAAAATGGCGTTAAATCCATGGCGACGTTAAGCGCCAGGCCGTGAAATGAGCAGCCCTTGCGGATGCGCAGGCCAAGCGAGCAGATTTTCTCCTCGCCGACATAGACGCCTGGCGCGCCGGGACGCGCGCGCGACGCGACGCCGAAGTGCGCCAGCGTGGCGATCACCGTCTCTTCCAGCGCAGTCACCAGCTGACGCACGCCGATCTTGCGGCGCTTAACGTCAATCAGCACGTACATCACCTGTTGGCCCGGGCCGTGATAGGTCACCTGACCGCCGCGATCGCTCTGCATCACTGGAATATTGCCCGGCATCAGCAGATGCTCAACTTTGCCGGCCTGGCCCTGAGTGAAAACGGCGTAATGCTCTACCAGCCAGACTTCGTCGCGGCTGTTGCTGTTACGGTGATCGGTGAACTGATGCATGGCATCGGAGACGGGTTGCCAGTCGCACTGGCCGAGCTGGCGGATAAGAAGCGTATCTACTGGCAAAACGGCGGTCCGGTTAGAGGGAAAGGCTGAGTATAACGTCGGCAAAGTGCAAGACCAAGACCCTTTGCCGACGCTGGCACTTATAGCACCATTCGCACGATGTCGATGTTGCCCAGCTCTTCGTACAGAGTTTCCACCTGCTCGATATGCGTGGCGTTGATGGTAATCGACACCGAGTGGTAGTTGCCTTTGCTGCTTGGCTTAACGTCGGGCGAATAGTCGCCGGGCGCATGGCGTTGCACTATTTCAACCACTTGATCAACTAGCTCCGGCTGCGCTAGCCCCATCACTTTATAGGTAAAAGGGGTAGGGAATTCAAGCAGTTCATTCAGTTTAGTTTTCATATTAACTCCAGTGCACAAAAAACAAGCTCCCGCCGAAGCGGGAGCATTATCATGTTGTAATCGATCAGAACATAGGCTTCGGGATCCTAGCTCTCGCCCGTCGCAGTGCGCTTGCCCTGTGCTCCGTCGCCATACTAGGTGGCTAATCCCACTTCGCTGAAGTTCGACGCATCTTTAACGATGCGGTACTAACTGCCGTTCGCGCTGTAATCCTGACTGGTGCTAGGATTAATCGGCTCATATTTCAGCTCGACGCCCGGAATTTCTACCACCGGGCCGTTATAGGCCGGCGGCGGCGGGGTGGTGGTTTGCGATTCTAGTGTGGTGGTACAGGCGGTCAAAACCAGTAGTGCTATAGCAACGGCAGGCCATTCCTTACGCATGTGCAGCCTCTTAAACGCTTTTAGATAACATTTTTCTGTGTGTATGGATCGACATTACGATGCCGAATCCCGCCATAAGCATGATCAGCGCCGAGCCGCCATAACTCACCAGCGGCAGGGGAACGCCAACCACCGGTAAGATACCACTTACCATGCCAATATTAACGAAAACATAGACAAACAAAATCAGCATTAATCCGCCCACCATTACGCGGCCGAAGGTGGTCTGGGCGCACGCGGCGATTACCAAGCCACGCAGGATCAGCAGCAGATAGAGCACCAGCAGGATTAGCACGCCCACCAGCCCCAGATCCTCGGCCAGCACGGCGAAGATAAAGTCGGTGTGGCGTTCAGGCAAAAACTCCAGCTGCGACTGAGTGCCGTGCAGCCAGCCTTTACCGCGCAATCCGCCGGAGCCGATGGCGATTTTGGACTGAATGATGTGGTAGCCCGCGCCGAGCGGATCGTTTTCTGGGTCGAGCAGCATCATCACGCGTTCGCGCTGATAGTCGTGCATCAGAAAGAACCACAGCACGGGTATAAAGGCGGCCACCAGCAGCACCGCCACGCCGAGCAGCTTCCAGCTCATGCCGGAAAGAAATAGCACGAACAGCCCGGAAGCGGCAATCAGAATAGAGGTGCCGAGGTCGGGCTGCGCCGCCACTAGTAGTGTCGGCATAAAGATCAGGATCAGCGCAATGCCGGTATTCTTCAGCGTCGGCGGACAGACATCGCGGTTGATAAAGCGCGCCACCATCAGCGGCACGGCGATTTTGGCGATCTCCGAGGGCTGAAAGCGTAACACGCCGAGGTCGAGCCAGCGCTGCGCCCCTTTACTGATATGGCCGAAGGCGTCTACTGCCACCAGTAAAATCACGCAGACGATATAGAGGTAGGGCGCCCAGCCTTCGTAAACGCGCGGCGGCACCTGCGCCAGTACCATCATAATGACCAGGCCCATAGCAATCTGACCAATCTTGCGCTCCATCATGCCTAGGTCCTGCCCACTGGCGCTCCAGATTACGATAGTACTATAAGCAAGCAGCGCCAGGATCACCAGCATAAACAGCGGATCGATGTGGGTACGTGTCCAGATCGATCGTTTCTGCGGGCTATCGTTCATCGACATCGTTATTCACCTTCATAGCCAGGCGGCTTGGAAGCCGCATCCGGCAGAACCGTGTTGTTATAGCCCAGCATAATGTGGTCGAGGATCTGTCTCATCACCGTGCCGACTGTCGGGCCAGCACCGCCGTTTTCCAGAATCATGGTGACAGCGACGCGCGGTTTATCGTAGGGCGCAAAGGCGGTCATCAATTTATGGTCGCGCAAACGCTCGGCGATTTTGTTCGCGTTGTAGGTCTCATTCTCTTTCAGGCCGAAGACCTGCGCAGTGCCCGACTTGGCGGCGATTTTATAGGGCGCGTCGGCAAAACTTTTATGAGCGGTGCCGTTTGGTCGGTTCGCCACGCCGTACATGCCGTCTTTGGCGATCTCCCAGTAGCCGGAGTGGATATCGCCGATTGGCTCGCCCGACGGCTGACGCCAAGGCACCATGGTGCGGCCTTCCCGCGTGGCGCGCAACAGGTGCGGCACCTTCACTACGCCGTTGTTAATCAGGATCATCATCGCCTTGTTCATCTGCAGTGGCGTCGCGGTCCAGTAACCCTGGCCGATGCCGACCGGGATGGTGTCGCCCTGATACCACGGCTTTTTAAAGCGCTTCATTTTCCAGTCCCGTGTCGGCATATTGCCGGCGCTCTCCTGCGGTAGATCGATGCCGGTGCAATGGCCGTAGCCAAACTTGTTCATCCACTCCGACAGGCGATCGATGCCCATGTCATAGGCCACCTGATAGAAGAAGGTATCTGCCGACTCCTCCAGCGATTTAGTGACGTTAAGACGGCCGTGACCCCATTTTTTCCAGTCGCGGTAGCGCTTCTCCGAACTAGGCAGCTGCCACCAGCCGGGATCGAACAGGCTGGTGTTACGGTTAATCACGCCAGCGCTCAGCGCAGAGACCGCAACATAGGGTTTCACCGTCGACGCGGGCGGATAAGAAGCTTGAATGGCGCGGTTGTAGAGCGGACGGTTTTCATCGTTCAGTAGCGCTCGGTAATCTTTACCAGAAATGCCGTTGACGAAAAGATTCGGATCGTAACTGGGTGTGGAGACCATCGCTAGGATCTCGCCAGTGCGCGGATCGCTGACCACTATGGCGGCGCGGCTGCCGGTCAGCAGGGTTTCAATATATTGCTGTAGCTTGAGATCGATGGTCAGCCAGATATCGTGACCGGCCTGCGGCGACTGCTCGTGCAGCTGGCGGATCACACGGCCGCGGTTGTTGACCTCGACCTCTTCATAGCCGGTGATGCCGTGCAGCACATTTTCGTAGTAACTCTCGATGCCCAGCTTGCCGACATCGTGCGTCGCGGCGTAGTTGGGCCATTTTCCCTCTTTATCGAGGTGTGCCACGTCGCGATCGTTAATCTTGGAAACATAGCCGACGACGTGGGTTAGGGTAGGGCCGTAGGGATAGTAGCGGCGCTGATAGCCCTTTACCTCGACGCCAGGAAAACGGTACTGATTGACGGCGAAGCGCGCCACCTGAACGTCGTTAAGGCCGATCTTAATTGGAATGGAGGTAAAACGACGCGAGTGTTTGCGCTCTTTGTCGAAGGCGTCGAGATCCTCGTCGGTAATATCCAGCACCGGCCCCAGAGCCTGCAGCGTCTGCTTGAGGTTATCCACTTTCTCCGGCACCAGCTCCACCTGATAAATAGTGCGGTTAAGCGCCAGCGCGGTGCCGTTGCGGTCGTAAATAATGCCGCGGCTCGGTGCCACCGGCACCAGCTTGATGTGGTTTTCGTTTGAGCGGGTACTGTAATCTTCAAAGCACAGGATTTGCAGGTGGTAAAGGTTGACCACCAGCATGCTGGAAAGTACCAGAATGCCGAAGAAAGCAATTAATGCCCGACGGACAAAAAGTTTTTGCTCGGCGCTATAATCACGAAAGGCGTTGCTTTGTAATTTCATCCGCTACTTAAAATGTCGGGGTTAGCCTTACCAGTTATTCACGATGATAAGGATGATTGGCGGTAATGCTCCAGGCACGATAGAGGCTTTCGGCGACCAGCACGTGCACCAGCGGATGAGGCAGCGTCAACGTTGACAGCGACCAGCTCTGCTCGGCCGCGGATTTGCAGGCGGGCGACAACCCTTCGGGCCGCCAATCAGAAGGAAACGTGACGCGCGGCGAACTCTTCGCGTGCTTTGCCTTGCAAAAGGTTCCCCTTCAATACGGATAGTGGCGGGCCGGCTACTGGCACCGATGAGGCAGCCAAAAAATTAAGCCACATAGTATAGCATGTCTTTGCCTGTGCGATATATGCCCGGATCGCGGTTATTTTAGGTAGAGGCCTGCGCGATCGATATAGTCGATAACGGCCGCTGGCATCAGGCTGTCGCAGGCGAGTCCCGCGTAGCGGCGGCCGCGAATTTCCGTGGCAGAGATATCCACCAGCGGCGTGTCGGCCAGCCAGATCGCGCCAGCGGGCTGCTGATGCAGCTGCGTGACGTCGCGCGCCAGATGGGTCTCCAGCCAGCGCTGCATCTCCGCCGCTCCCATCTCAGCGGGATAGCCCGGACGCTTGCACACTAGCAGATGGGCGAGCGACAGAAGATCCTGCCAGCGGTGCCAGCCTGACAGATTTAGCAGCGAATCCTGACCAATGATAAACGCTAGCGCCTGCTGCGGGCCGCTCTCGGCGCGCAGCGCTTCTAGCGTTGCTACTGTCCATGACGGCGCGTCAAGCTGCAGTTCGCGCGTATCGATCTCGAACAGCGGTCGATCCTGAATGGCGCAGCGCAGCATCTCGACGCGCTGCGTCGGGCTGGCTACCGGCTGCGGGCGATGCGGCGGCACGTTGTTCGGCAGCAGCAGTACGCGGGCCAGCCCGGTCTGCTGCGCCAGTGCTTCTACCGGCCGCAAATGGCCGAAGTGCACCGGATCGAAGGTGCCGCCGAACAGGGCGTGAAGGTCAGACACTAGCGAAACTAGCAGGAAAGTGGCGATGACAAAGTAGCAGCGACAGGGTTTCCAGCTGTGGCCAGATACGCTGTCCATAATCCTGCTTTAAGGTTAACTCAATCTGTGCTAGCAGATTAATGGCGCGTTGCAGGCGAGCGGCGTCGACGCGCTGCAGCGCGTCGGTAAACAGCGCGCGGCGGTTCTGCCAGATGCGCTGCTGATCCATCAGCGTGCGCAGCGACTGCTGCGCCTGATGGTGCTGCAAGTGTAGCAGCGTCATCATATCGCGCTGCAGGGTGCGCAGCAGAATAACTGGCTCGCTCTCTTCTTTTTCCAGCTGATGCAGAATATGCAGCGCACGTTTGCTTTTACCTGCCAGCAGCGCATCGACCCAGTGGAAAAGGGTAAAGTGCGCCGCGTCGCTGACCGCCTCTTCCACGCGCGGCAGCGTGAGCTTACCGTCGGGCCAGAGCAGCGACAGACGCTCCAGCGCCTGCGCCAGCGCCAGCAGATTGCCTTCATAGCAGTAGCAGAGCAGCTGAATCGCCGCATCGTCCACGGAAAGTTTCATGCTTTTCGCCCGCGCCGCGACCCAGCGCGGCAGCTGCGACTGTTCCGGCGTCTGGCACGGCACTATCACGCTATATGTGGCCAGCGCCTTAAACCAAGCGCTGTTCTCCTGCATTTTGGTCAGCTTTGCCATGCGGCAGAGCAACAAGATATCCGGGTGCAGCAGGCTCGCCAGCTTGTTTAGCTGTTCGGCCATGGTAACGTTGGGGCCGTTTTCCGGGAACAGTAGCGTCATGGTCTGGCGCTGCGCGAACAGGCTGAACGACTGGCAGCTAGCGAATAGCTTCTCCCAGTCGGTCTGGCCGTCGAGGGTAAAGTTGAAGTGTTCTTCGAACCCCTGCGCGGCGGCGGCGGCGCGCACCGTGTCGGCGCTCTCCTGCTGCTGCAGCGGCTCGTTTCCGGCTAATATATAGCAAGCGCGTAGCCCCTCGCGGAGCTGCGCGCTAAGTTGGCCAGGATAGATCCTGATCATTGCAGAGGGGTAGTGGAAGAGGAAGTCGCTGCAGCCGAGGCGGGCAACGTCTCTTTGTGGTTCATCTGCGCCGCATGCACGGTCAGCAGCTTACGCACTAGCTGCTCCGCGGCGCGCTGGCGCATCTCCTGCACGATCATATCCTGCTCGGCATCTTTTGCCAGCGCCGCGTTCGGGTTATCGAAGAACGAGCGATAAACCGTGGTTCTGATCGGGTAGAGACCTTTGCTAGGTAGCAGCACCTGTGCCGATATGCTCATCATCAGCGAATATTCTGCTGTGGTTCCACTGATAAACACCGAGGCGGTATCGCGTCCCTGCACTTCACTGCCAAGGCGCAGCGTAGGGATATTGGTACGATTTTGCTTCGTATCCTCAACGATGGAGACGTTGTTGAGACGCAGCTGCTGACGCACCGTGCGGGCCAGCGGACCGTAAGGGTCGCCGCTGTTTACGATCAGGGTTTTCAGTTCGGTCGGCACCTGAGTAGTGCCGCGCAGATGGAAACTACAGCCAGCGGTAATCATCACTGCCAGCAGGACAAACAGCCTGATAATCAGATGTCGCACAGTTTCTCCTGAACTTAACCTACAACCAGGTTAAGCAGTTTGCCGGGTACATAAATCACTTTGCGGATAGTTACGCCGTCAAGGTACTTTGCCACCAAGTGTTCCTGTGCCGCGCGAGCCTGAACCTGCTCCTGCGTCGCGTCGGCAGCCACGGTAATTTTACTACGGACTTTGCCGTTTACCTCTACCACCACTAGCAGAGAGTCTTCCACCATCGCCGCCTCGTCAGCCAGCGGCCAGTCGGCGTTGTCCACGCTGCCTTCGCCGCCCAGCTCCTGCCACAGCACATAACTGACGTGCGGGGTGAACGGATAGAGCATACGCACCACGGCCAGCATCGCTTCCTGTATCAGCGCGCGATCCTGCTCACCTTTCTGCGGCGCGCGCGCCAGTTTATTCATCAGCTCCATAATCGCCGCGATAGCGGTATTGAAGGTCTGACGACGGCCGATGTCATCGGAAACTTTAGCGATAGTTTTGTGCAGATCGCGACGTAGCGCTTTCTGATCGTCGTTAAGGCCATTGAGATCTAGCGGCGCCGGCGCGCCTTTCGCCGTGTGCTCGTAAGCGAGTTTCCACAGGCGCTTCAGGAAGCGTTTAGCGCCTTCAACGCCTGACTCCTGCCACTCTAGCGTCATTTCCGCCGGCGAGGCGAACATCATAAACAGACGCACTGTGTCCGCGCCGTAGCGCTCCACCATCAGCTGCGGGTCGATACCGTTGTTCTTCGACTTCGACATTTTGCTCATGCCCGCGTAAATCACCTCGCGGCCCTGAGTGTCGGTCGCCTTAACGATGCAGCCTTTCTCGTCGCGCTCGACGGTGACGTCAAGCGGGGAGACCCAGTTACGTTCGCAGTTAGCGCCGAGGTAGTAGAAGGTCTCCGCCAGCACCATGCCCTGACACAGCAGGCGCTTCGCCGGTTCGTTGGAGCTCACTAGGCCCGCGTCGCGCAACAGCTTGTGATAGAAGCGGAAATACATCAGGTGCATGATGGCGTGTTCGATACCGCCCACATACTGATCCACCGGCAGCCAGTAGTTGGCCGCAGCCGGATCCAGCATGCCTTCATCATAATTGACGCAGGTGTAGCGCGCATAGTACCATGAAGACTCCATAAAGGTGTCGAAGGTGTCGGTTTCACGCAGCGCGGGCTGGCCATTCACGGTAGTTTTCGCCCACTCAGGGTCAGCTTTGATCGGGCTGGTAATACCGTCCATCACTACATCTTCCGGCAGGATTACCGGCAGCTGATCTTCCGGCGTCGGCATCACGGTGCCATCTTCCAGCGTCACCATCGGAATCGGCGCGCCCCAGTAGCGCTGACGTGAAACGCTCCAGTCGCGCAGACGGTAGTTGACCTTGCGCACGCCGACGCCTTTCACGGCCAGCGCGTCGGCGATGGCGTTGAAGCCTGTTTCATGGCTCAGACCGCTGAATTCGCCAGAGTTGAACAGTGTTCCTTTTTCGGTCATGGCGGCGGCGCTGACGTCCGGCTCGCTGCCATCTTGGTTCAGCACCACCGGCGTGATCGGCAGATCGTATTTAGTGGCGAACTCCCAGTCGCGCTGGTCGTGCGCCGGAACCGCTATCACTGCGCCGGTACCGTACTCCATCAGCACGAAGTTCGCGACCCACACCGGTACCTTGTCGCCGGTCAGTGGATGAATGGCGAACAGGCCGGTCGGCACGCCTTTTTTCTCCATCGTCGCCATATCGGTTTCAGCCACTTTGGTGTTGCGACATTCGGCGATAAAGTCAGCCAGCACCGGGTTGCCCATCGAGGCCTGCAGTGCCAGCAGATGGCTAGCGGCGACCGCGACGTAGGTGGCGCCGAAGAAGGTGTCCGGGCGCGTGGTGTAAACGGTGACCTGCTCTTTACTGTCGGCGACGTCAAAAATGATCTCAACCCCTTCGGAACGGCCGATCCAGTTGCGCTGCATGGTTTTGACCTGCTCAGGCCAGTCTTCCAGCGTGTCGAGGTCGTTGAGCAGCTCATCCGCATAGTCGGTGATTTTCACGAACCACTGCGGGATCTCTTTGCGCTTGACTTTGGTATCGCAGCGCCAGCAGCAGCCGTCGATCACCTGCTCGTTCGCCAGCACCGTCTGATCGTTCGGGCACCAGTTCACCGCCGAGGTTTTTTTATAAACTAGGCCTTTCTCATACAGCTTCGTGAAGAACCACTGCTCCCAGCGGTAATATTCCTGCTTGCAGGTTGCCAGCTCGCGGCTCCAGTCATAGCCGAAGCCCAAGAGTTTAAGCTGGTTCTTCATGTATTCGATATTGTCGTAGGTCCAAGGCGCGGGCGCAGTGTTGTTTTTTACTGCGGCGCCCTCCGCCGGCAGGCCGAATGCATCCCAGCCGATCGGCTGCAGCACGTTTTTGCCGAGCATACGCTGGTAACGGGCGATGACGTCGCCAATGGTGTAGTTACGCACGTGACCCATATGTAGGCGGCCGGAAGGATAGGGCAGCATGGAGAGGCAGTAATATTTCTCTTTGCTCTCATCTTCGGTCACTTTGAACGTTTGGTTCTCGTCCCAGTGTTGCTGGACGCGGGAGTCTATCTCTTCCGGGCGGTATTGCTCTTGCATAGCAGCCTGTGGTCCTTAATGAATAACGCTTAGCTTACTTTAAGATGCGCATAGCATACCCATACGGCTGCCGGTCAACAACACTTTACCATCCTGATGCGGCTATTTCTCGCGGAAGGCCGCATTCGTTTGCCCGATTCCGATCTGCTTTCTGAAACAACAAGGCAAGAGGCGCAAAGCGGCTAAACTTAAAGCTGGCTTATCCGCGCAGAAAGGAGAATAAAATGAAGAAAGTGGCGCAAATTTACCGTGAATCCTTAGCCGCGCTGACCGAGCTTCTGCGACATGGCGATCGGGATATCGACGAGCTGGTAACCGCGCGACGTCAGCAGCTGATGGCGAGCGAGTCCGTGACGCCGAGCGAGATCGATCAGGCGCTGGTGGCGGTTCAACGCGATTTAGAGGAGTTTACACGCAGCTATCAGGAGGTCCGTCAGCCAGAGAGTGTTAGCGACGCTGTTTATACGCGTGATCCGCGAGAGTCTGTGGAAAGAGCTAGCGGACATTACCGATAAAAGCCAGCTGGAGTGGCGCGAGGTGTTTCAGGACTTGCGTCATCACGGCGTTTATCAGAGTGGTGAGGTGGTCGGGCTGGGCAATCTGGTGTGCGAGAAGTGTCACTTTACGCGCGCGATTTATACGCCAGAGACCCTGACACGTTGCCCAGAATGCAGACACGATCAGTTTCAGCGTCAGCCGTTTGAGCCGTAAAAAGGTGCGATCGGGGCGATTGTGCTAACGCGGATGAGATGGCCTGATCGCAAAGGCGCTACTGCTGCGCCTGCCCGACAGCTGGCCGGGAAACTTCTGCACATGAGCAGAAAAGCCCACGAGGTTCAGCAGCTTCAGACCCTTTTCCCGCGCGGCAGCTTTGCCACGCTTCAGCACTTTCACCTGCTCCGGCACTAGGTTGGTTTTCCTGTTGTTCACCTCAGTGCTGTTCACTAGAATATTGCCCTGCTGAATCGTTTTTCAGGTTAATCATTTAAACCGTCCTTTTTCTTTTTAGATAGCCGACCAATAATGACGCGCTCAAGCTGATCGCGAAACAGACTAGACCGGCGAAGAGAACCATTTATACCTAAGTGCCGTCGCGCTCGCCGATGGTCTAGGCGGTGCGGAAAAAGTCAGCTAGGCTCAGCACGCAAACCAGCAAGGTATCCTGAAACAGCACGATGCCTTGCGTCAGTAGTAACGGCACTATGGCGCGAAACGCCTGCGGCAGAATAATCAGCCGCATCGACTGCCAGTGCGTCATGCCCAGAGCCATCGCGGCGTTAGATTACCCGCGCGAAATGCTCTTAATGCCAACGCGAATGATCTCGGAGTAGTAGGCCGCCTCGAACAGCGAGAAGGCGATCGTCGCCGAAATTAAGCAAATATCGGTTTTCGGCGAGAGCCCCAGCACCTGCTGCAGGAAGCTCGGCACCACCAGATAGAACCACAGCACCATCATCATCGGCACGGAGCGGAACAGGTTCACATAGAGCCGCGCGAACCAGCTGATCGGCTTAAAGCTCGACAGCCGCATCACCGCCAGCAACGTGCATCAGATGATGCCGAACACCACCGCGGTTACGGTGATCTTCAGCGTGATAACCATGGCGTTGAGCAGGTAGGGTAGGCTGGGAGGAATCGAACTCCAGTCAAATTCGTACATTATTTTTCTCCCACATTATCCAGCAGGCGTACTTTGCGCTCTACCAGACTCATAATCAGCATGATCACAAGGTTAATGGCGATATAGGCCAGTGTAATCGCGGTAAACGACTCGTAAGCGTGCGCCGAATAGTCGAGCAGGTTGCCCGCCTGCGCCGTCATATTTACCAGTCCGATAGACGAGGCGATAGCGTTCTTCACTAGGTTAAGCATTTCCGAGATCATCGGCGGCACGATCACACGATAGGCATTTGGCAGCAGCACGTAGCGATAGGTCCGCGGCAGGGTTAAGCACATCGCCAGACCGGCGTTCTTTTGCCCGCGCGGCGCGCACCTGCTCGCAGACGCGGGCGGCAGTAAACAGGCCCAGATAGATCACCGAGGCGGTAAAGAACTAGATATTGGGATCCAGCTCCGATTTTGAACCGTATGCCGAGTTTTTCGCCCACCAGCTCCGGCGCCACCAGATACTAGGAGAAGAACTGCACGATCAGCGGAATGTTGCGGAATAACTACACGTAGCAGGTGCCGATCGCCGCCAGCAGAAGGTTAGGCACGATACACAGAATGCCGAAGAAGGATCCTACAAGAAGGGCGATAATCTAGGCGCAACAGGAGATCGCAATGGTCACCTGAAATCCGGACTATAGCCAGCTAAGGTAGGTAGTGTTGCCGAACGGGGCCTGTTCGAGAAAAATGCCCCAGTTCCAGTCGATACCCATAACGAGCTCCGGTAAAAAAGGGTAGCGAAGCTACCTTGGAGATTGATGGCCTGAGCAGGATTTCAGCAATCGAGAGGGCAACGGGGCCGCCCTCGTTGTCGTTGTTAGTTTAGTGCTTCGTCGTTCGGCGTTTTGAACATTGCCTGCACGTCCGCTGATAGATCGAAATTCAGGTTCAGGTTTTTCGGCGGGCTGTCTGAACTAGGTGTCGGACCACTTTGCCGCTTCGCCCGAGGTCTGCACTTTGGCAATGGTTAAGAAAAAGGAACAGAGGACTCGCTTAGATGCCCCACGACGATAACGTCATTGTCGTTGATTTTTTTCAGAGTGCCACCGAGATCTTCCGCTTGGGCCGCGCCCGCTGCTGCTACGCCTGCCAGCAAAAGCGATAATGCTACTTTGCGTATCTGTATGGTCCAACTCCTTTATGGTTTCTCGCCGCCGCGTCAGGCTTTGCGACGCCACAGCGCCAGCAGCGCGGTGCCTAGCGTCAGCAGCCAGATCGGCCACAGGCCGGAATGGGTGTAAGGGGTTTCGCCAGTGGTCGGCGTCACCTTATCCAGCAGCACGTCGCGGGTAAACTGCGGCAGGATCTTCTGCACGTTACCCTGCGCATCCACAACGGCGGTGACGCCGTTGTTAGTGTTACGCAGTAGCGGACGGCCCAGCTCTAGCGCGCGCATCCGCGCCATCTGGAAATGCTGCCATGGGCCGATAGAGTGGCCGAACCAGGCGTCGTTGGAGATGGTCAGTAGGAAATCGGTATCGGGTCGGAAGTTGGCGCGCACCTGTTCGCCTAAGACGATCTCATAGCAGATGGCGCTGGTGAGGTAATAGCCTGCTGCCCTGAGCTGCGGCTGCAGATAGCTGCCGCGGCTGAAGGAGGACATCGGCAGATCGAAAAAGGGCGCCAGTGGACGCAGCAGGCTTTCCAGCGGCACGAATTCGCCAAAGGGCACCAGATGGTTTTTGTTGTAGCGGTTCATACTCTGGTAGCTATAGGGCGTCTCGCCGCCCAGCACAATTATGGAGTTGTAGTCGTGATGACGGTTCTGCTCCAGACGGGAGTCGACGATGCCGGTGATCAGTGCGCTGCCGTGCTCGCGCAGCTCGCCGTCCAGCGCGCGCAAAAACGGCTGCTGGTTACTTTCCAGATCGGTAACCGCCGATTCGGGCCAGATGATCAGCGGCACATTGCCCATCAGCAGTTGCGTCAGGCCGTTATAGACGCGCAGCGTATTGAGCAGCTGCTGCGGATCCCACTTCATTGACTGCGGAATATTGCCCTGCACTAGCGCGACCTCGACGCTGCGCGCCGGCTGCGGCTGGGTCCAGTGGATATAGCGCAGCGGCCAAGGCAGCGCCAGCAGCAGAGTGGCGACGGCGCTCTTTACGCTGCGCTGGCTCAGGGCGTATACCAGCAGGCCCGCGACCATCATGAGGATGAAGGTCAGGGTTTCCACGCCCGCCAACGGCGCTAGGCCTTTCAGCGGACCGTCAATCTGGCTGTAGCCGAACTGCAGCCACGGAAAGCCGGTCAGCACCCAGCCGCGCAGAAATTCGCTGAGCTGCCACAGGGCAGGCGCCGCCAGCAGCAGACGCCGCAGCGTGGCGCGCGGCCAGAAGCGGTTAAGCACGCCGGCGAACAGCGCTGGATAGAGCGACAGGTAGCCCGCCAGCAGGATCACTAGAAACACGTTGACCGGGCCGGGCATGCCGCCGAAGGTGGCGATGCTGACGTAAACCCAGTTGACGCCGCTGCCGAATAGGCCGAAGCCCCAGGCGAAGCCGATGGCGGTGGCCTGGCCGCTGCGACGATCCAGCGTCAGCAGCTGCAGGCCGCCCAGCGACAGCAGCGCGGCGGGCCAGAAGTCATAGGGAGAGAAGGCGAGGGTGCCGAGGGCGCCTGTAAACAATGCCAGCAACAAACGTACCTGCTGGCGCGGGTATAGTGAGGCCAAAGACATAGAGTTATCCGTCATCCAGTTGGGGTAACGGCGAATTGTCTGGAATTTTTACATGCACTTGGATGATGCGACGGCTGTCGGCCATGGCGACTTTGAAAAGATAACTGTCGATGTCAATGCCTTCTCCCCGTCTGGGAAGGTGGCCAAATCCCTGCATGACCAGTCCGCCAATCGTGTCCACTTCTTCGTCGCTGAACTGCGTGCCGAATACCTCGTTGAAATCTTTAATCGGGGTCAGAGCCGCACCGTATAGGTCTGACGATTCAGTTGACGGATATCGCGATCTTCGTCGTCGTCATATTCATCTTCGATTTCCCTGACGATCAGCTCAAGGATATCCTCGATAGTGACTAGGCCGGAGACGCTGTCGAACTCATCAATGACGATCGCCATATGGTAGCGCTGGGAACGAAACTCTTTCAGCATGCAGTCGACGCGCTTGCTCTCCGGCACCATAACCGCCGAGCGCAGTACTTTTTCCATGCTGGACGGCTCAGATTCACTGTTCATAAACGGCAGCAGACCTTTCTCCATCAAAATGCCTCCAACATGATCTTTGTCTTCGCTGATCACCGGGAAACGGGAGTGGGCGGATTCGATAGTAACGTCTAAGCACTTATCCAGCGTCTGGTTGCGCTTCAGGGTAATCATTTGTGAACGCGGGATCATGATGTCGCGCACGCGCTGCTCAGCAATATCTAGCACTCCTTCAAGCATATCGCAGGTATTTTGGTCAATCAGCTCTTTTTGCTCGGAGTCGCTGATCAGCTCCAGTAGTTCGTCACGGTTTTGCGGTTCGCTGTGAAACAGTTGCTTGATAAGTAAGGAAAAAATCCCTTTTTACTACTGGGTGCATCGCTGTTTTGAGAATAAGAATAGTCGTCGCTCATGGCGTTTTTTTACAGATCTCTCTAGTGAAGGGATGTCGCTGTCAGCGTCCTCACCGACAGCAGCGTGATCTGAGCCAACGGCTCAGGCGTCTTCTTTTTTTCCGAAATGTACGGATCGCGATAACCAAGAGCAAGCATTATCTCTGTCTCCAGCGCTTCCATCTCTTCGGCTTCCTCATCTTCGATGTGGTCGTAGCCGAGCAGATGCAGGGTGCCGTGAATCACCATATGCGCCCAGTGCGCTTCAAGGTTTTTTCCTTGCTCTTCCGCCTCTTGCTCGACCACCTGACGGCAAATGATCAGGTCGCCCAGCAGTGGCAGCTCAATGCCCGGCGGCGCTTCGAAGGGGAAAGAGAGCACGTTGGTCGGCTTATCTTTGCCGCGATAAGTCAGATTAAGCTCATGGCTCTCCGCCTCGTCCACCAGACGAATGGTGATTTCGCTCTTCGGCTGAAAAGGGGCGACCGCCGCGTCCAGCCAGCGCTGAAACGCAGTATCGTCAGGCAGGCCGCCTGTCTGTTCGCAGGCGAGCTGCAAATCGAGGATTGCTAGGCTCATTTATGCTCCTGCGCCTCGATCTGCGCCGCCAGCTTGGCGCGGCGTTTTTGATCCGCTTCTTCCCAGGCTTCATAGGCGGTTACGATGCGTGCCACCATCGGGTGACGCACCACGTCTTCGCTCTGGAAGAAGTTGAAGCTCAACTCTTCTACTTCCAACAGCACCTCAATGGCGTGGCGTAGACCTGATTTGGTACTGCGCGGCAGGTCGATCTGCGTGACGTCTCCGGTGATCACCGCTTTGGAGTTGAAGCCGATACGCGTCAGGAACATCTTCATCTGTTCGATGGTGGTGTTCTGGCTCTCGTCAAGGATGATAAAGGCGTCGTTCAGCGTGCGACCGCGCATATAGGCGAGCGGCGCGACTTCGATGACGTTGCGCTCCATCAGCTTTTCGACGCGATCGAAGCCAAGCATTTCAAACAGGGCATCGTAGAGTGGGCGCAGATAAGGGTCGACCTTCTGGCTCAAATCGCCGGGCAGGAAGCCGAGCTTTTCGCCCGCCTCAACCGCCGGACGCGTCAGCAGGATACGGCGAATTTCCTGATGCTCCAGCGCATCCACCGCCGCTGCGACCGCTAGGTAGGTTTTACCCGTACCGGCCGGACCGATGCCGAAGGTGATGTCGTTGTCGAGGATATTGGCGATGTACTGCGCTTGGTTCGGCGTACGCGGCTTGATGACGCCGCGCTTGGTCTGGATACGCACCGCTTTGCCGTAATTCGGCACGCTGTCGGCCGTCTGCTCCAGCACGCGGCTCTCTTTGATTGCCAGATGAATCTGCTCCGGCTCGATATCTGGAATAACGCCGCGCACCGACTCGGTATCGACATAGAGTGTGCGCAGGATATCTTCGGCGGCGTTAACGCAGAGGGCGCGACCCACCAGCTTGAAACTGTTGTCGCGACGGTTGATTTCGATGCCTAGACGACGCTCAAGCTGTTTCACGTTGTCATCGAACGGACCGCACAGGCTCATTAGTCGGCGGTTATCGGCCGGTTCAAGGGCGATTTCACGAGTTTGGATATTCAAACGAATCCTTTAGGTCACTCAGGGCCAGTTGGAATATGTATCTAATGCCGGGGTTGGCTAACGACGGCACTTTAAGAAATTATTTATGTCTCGTCAGGGCGCAAATGTAGCTAAGGATATTTGGGCAGCGCGTCCAGAAACCAAGGGCACGCGGAAGAGAAGGGTGGTGGCGCTGTGCGCGCCGTCGCAAATTGAAACGCGTCTCAAGGCTGGAAGATACCGATGCCGATCTCATTCTCTTTGCGCGTGCGCGCGATCACCGAGGCTGGGCTTTCAACGATACGCAGGCTTATCTCTTCTTCGGTGTACACCACTTTGCCGCGCAGCGAGTTAGTGTAGACGTCGACGATCTCGACATCGACAAACTTGCCGATCATCTCCGGCGAGCCTTCGAAGTTCACCACACGATTAGTCTCGGTGCGGCCCGATAGCTCCATCACGTTTTTGCGTGAGGTGCCTTCCACCAGAATGCGCTGTACGGTGCCGAGCATGCGGCGGCTCCAGGCCATCGCCTGCTGGTTTATGCGATCCTGCAGGATATAGAGGCGCTGCTTTTTCTCTTCTTCTGAGACGTCATCCGGCAGATCCGTCGCCGGCGTGCCGGGACGCGCGGAGTAGATAAAGCTGAAGCTCATGTCGAAATTGATGTCGGCGATCAGCTTCATGGTCTGCTCGAAATCCTGCTGGGTTTCGCTCGGGAAGCCGATGATGAAGTCGGAGCTGATCTGAATATTCGGGCGCGCGGCGCGCAGCTTGCGGATAATCGCTTTGTACTCCAGCGCGGTATGGCCGCGCTTCATCAGCGTCAGAATGCGATCCGCGCCGCTCTGCACCGGCAGATGCAGGAAGCTCACCAGCTCCGGCGTATCGCGGTAGACCTCGATAATGTCGTCAGTGAACTCGATCGGGTGGCTAGTAGTGAAGCGAATGCGGTCGATGCCGTCAATCGCAGCCACTAGGCGCAGCAGTTCGGCAAAGGTGCAGATTTCACCGTCGAAGGTCGCGCCGCGATAGGCGTTGACGTTCTGCCCCAGCAGGTTCACTTCACACACGCCCTGCGCCGCTAGCTGGGCGATCTCCAGCAGGATATCGTCGCAGAGACGACTCACCTCTTCGCCGCGCGTGTAGGGCACCACGCAGAAGGTGCAGTATTTGTTGCAGCCTTCCATGATGGAGACGAACGCGGTGGGACCTTCCGCGCGCGGTTCCGGCAGACGGTCGAATTTTTCGATTTCCGGGAAGCTAATATCGACGATCGGGCTTTTGCTGCTGTGCACGCTGTTGATCATTTCCGGCAGGCGATGCAGGGTTTGCGGGCCGAATACGATATCGACATAGCTGGCGCGCTGACGAATATGGTGCCCTTCCTGCGACGCCACGCAGCCGCCTACACCAATAATCAAATCAGGGTTGCGCTCTTTCAGCATTTTCCAGCGGCCTAACTGGTGGAAAACTTTCTCCTGCGCCCTCTCTCGAATAGAACAGGTGTTGAGCAGCAGAACGTCTGCCTTGTTAGCTTCCTCGGTTAGCGTGTAGCCGTGAGTGCTATTCAGCAAGTCGGCCATCTTGGATGAATCGTACTCATTCATCTGACAGCCCCAAGTTTTGATATGCAGTTTTTTCATTCTCGAACTAGCCATTGATTCAGTGCAATGAAGTGCAGAGCGTATATTGTAATGCTTTGACGCTGTTATGACCAGCGCAGAGCAGTCATACTTCTCGAGAGGGCGCGCAAAGTCTGGATATTATTCGCGCGCTGGCAGGATTTTTCTGCCGCTCAGGCGTTTTTCCGATACACTTTGCGCCAGTGAGCCCGTTTCTGACGGCAGGCAAAGATCAGAAGGAGATGAGCAATGCAGGATAACCACTTTGATGTGGTGGTAGTGGGCGGCGGCATGGTCGGCGCGGCGCTGGCATGTAGTTTGGTGCTGCAGCGGTTTCGCGTCGCGGTGGTGCAGCGCGCGGAGCCTGCGCCATTTGACGCCAGCAGCGATCTCGACGTGCGTATCTCCGCGATTGGCAGCGGGTCGGTGGGGCTGCTGAAGCAGCTGGAGGTCTGGCCGCGCGTGGAGGCGATGCGCTGCGCGCCCTATCGCAAGCTCGAGACTTGGGAGTGGCAGACGGCGCACGTGAGCTTCGACGCCGCGTCGCTGGGGTTGCCGGAACTCGGTTTTATGGTGGAAAACAGTGTGCTGCAGCGCGCGCTATGGGAGCGCATAGAGCAGCTTGATATTGAATTACGCTGTCCTGCGATGCTTGCCCATTTACAGAAGGAAAATGGCGGCTGGCGGCTCGATTTATGCGACGGCGAGGCGCTGCATACCCGGCTGGTGATTGGCGCCGACGGCGCCAATTCGCAGGTGCGCCAGATGGCCGGCATCGGCATTAGCGGCTGGAGCTATGCGCAATCCTGTTTACTGATCGGCGTGACCTGCGGGGACCCGGCGGGCGACGCCACTTGGCAGCAGTTTACGCCGCACGGCCCGCGCGCCTTTTTACCGCTGTGTGGTAATCACGCCTCGCTGGCGTGGTATGACGCGCCGGCGCGCATCCGTCAGCTGCAAGTAATGCCGCTGCCGCAGCTGGAAAAAGAGATCGCCGCGACCTTCCCGGCGCGGCTGGGGCGCTTTAGCGCGCATGCAGCGGGCGGTTTCCCGCTGGTGCGGCGTCATGCCCAGCGCTACGTGTTGCCCGGGCTAGCGCTTATTGGCGATGCGGCGCACACCATTAACCCGCTGGCGGGGCAGGGCGTCAATTTAGGCTATCGCGACGTCGACGCGCTGGTAGATGTGCTGGTGGAGGCACGCAGCAACGTGCAAGAGTGGGCATCCGAAAGCGTGCTGCGCTGCTATCAGTCGCAGCGTCGTCGGGAAAATTTGTTAATGCAGAGTGGTATGGATCTGTTCTGTTTCACTTTTAGCAACCGGCGTCCGCCGCTGAAGTTCGCCCGCAATTTGGGGTTGATGGCCGCTGAGCGTTCGGGCGTGCTGAAGCGCAAGGTACTGCGGTACGCGTTAGGGCTGTAGGTGTGGTCACAGAGGGGCTCCCCGATCGCAAAGTCGCTGTTCGTCGTCCATGACCGCTCGGCCCGCGAAGATACGCACCTCATCCTTGATGGTGCACCCGTAAACGGGACAACGCGTTGCGTTGTTCAAAAACGCTCTTGGCGTTTTTGTCCTGTCGTGGGACGCTTTCCTTTTTGGGGAGAGACACGGCGGACAGTGAGCCGCAGCGTTACTGTTTGGAACAAATCGCCAATCGCCAGACGACAAGAACAACAAAGCCCGCTTTTGCGGGCTTTGTTGTCAATTTGGCTGTAGGTTGCAGGGATTCGAACCCCAGAATGCCGGTATCAAAACCGGTGCCGGGCAGCTTGGCGATATCCTATCTGCCGACTCGTATCCACGAGAGCGCATGGGATTGGCTGGGGTACCTGGATTCGAACCAGGGAATGCCGGTATCAAAAACCGGTGCCTTACCGCTTGGCGATACCCCATCCGGCTGCCGAAGACTGAAATGGTGCGGGAGGCGAGACTTGAACTCGCACACCTTGCGGCGCCAGAACCTAAATCTGGTGCGTCTACCAATTTCGCCACTCCCGCAAAAAAGATGGTGGCTACGACAGGATTTGAACCTGTGACCCCATCATTATGAGTAATGTGCTCTGACCAGCTGATCTACGTAGCCAAATGTACTGCTTACTACACCCGATGTGGCTGGAATACCTAGATTCGAACCTCGGAATGCCGGAATCAGAATCCGGTGCCTTACCGCTTGACGACACCACAATAGTATCTTTTCAAATTGTTTTTGTATGGCTGGGGTACGAGGATTCGAACCTCGGAATGCCGGAATCAGAATCCGGTGCCTTACCGCTTGGCGATACCCCAATAATTTGGTGGCTACGACGGGATTTGAACCTGTGACCCCATCATTATGAGTGATGTGCTCTAACCAGCTGAGCTACGTAGCCATCTTTTTTCGCGTTACCTTCATTGGCGTTGCGGGGCGCATTATGCGTATTGAGCTGTAGAGCGTCAACACATTTTTTGTCGATTTTCGCCTTCGCGCGCCTGTTTGTCTGGCTTGTAACCAAGCTGATGAATTATTCGGCAGATTTTGATCGTAACCATATCAAAGCTAAAAATAAAGGGCCCTTGCAAGCCCCACTTTGTTATCGCTTATTTTGCTTATTTATAAGCGAACTGATGCATGTCCACCACGCGGCCTGACGGATCATCTATGGACTTGAACGCTTCGTCCCATTCAATTGCTTTGGCGGAAGAGCAGGCCACTGACGGACCGCCCGGCACACATTCCGCTGCGCTCGGCAGCGGGAACAGCTCTTCAAAGATTTCGCGATAGAGGTAAGCCTCTTTCGACGCCGGCGTATTGTACGGGAAGCGGAAGTGCGCGGTCGCAAGCTGCTGATCGCGAATCTGCTTCGCCGCGACTTCTTTCAGCGTATCGATCCAGCTATAGCCGACGCCGTCGGAGAACTGCTCTTTCTGACGCCAGGCGACGCTCTCCGGCAGATAAGAGGAGAAGCATTCGCGCAGGATATGTTTCTCCATTTTGCCGTTGCTGCCGCACATTTTGTCCTGCGGGTTAATGCGCATTGCCACGTCGAGGAATTTTTTGTCCAAGAACGGCACGCGCGCTTCCACGCCCCAAGCAGACATCGCTTTGTTGACGCGCGCGCAGTCGTACATATGTAGCGCCCGCAGCTTGCGCACGTTCTCTTCGTGAAACTCTTTGGCGTTCGGCGCTTTATGGAAGTAGAGATAGCCGCCGAACACTTCGTCGGCGCCCTCGCCGGAGAGCACCATTTTAATCCCCATCGCCTTGATCTTACGCGACATCAGATACATCGGCGTCGAGGCGCGTATGGTGGTGACGTCGTAGGTTTCAATGTGGTAGATCACATCGCGAATCGCATCCAGACCTTCCTGCACGGTAAAGTGGATTTCGTTATGCACGGTGCCGAGATGATCCGCCACGAATTTCGCCGCTTTTATATCCGGCGAGCCTTCTAGGCCGACGGCGAACGAGTGCAGCTGAGGCCACCAGGCGTCGCTTTTATCCTGATCTTCGACGCGTTTGGCGGCAAAGCGTTTGGTCACCGCCGAGATAATTGATGAGTCCAGCCCGCCGGAGAGCAGCACGCCGTAAGGCACGTCTGACATCAAGTGGCTTTTCACCGACTCTTCTAGCGCGTGCTTCAGGCCCGCCGCATCCGTGGCATTGTGCTCTACCGCAGCGTACTCCATCCAGTCACGCTGCCAGTAACGACGAATTTCGCCGTCGGTGCTGGAGAGGTAGCTTCCCGGCGGAAACTCTTTAATTGAGCGGCATACCGGCACCAGCGCCTTCATTTCAGAGGAGACATAGAGGTTGCCGTGTTCGTCGTTGCCCATATAGAGCGGGATAATGCCGATATGGTCGCGGCCGATCAGATACTTCTGCTTCTCGCTGTCCCACAGGATAAAGGCGAACATGCCCTGCAGATCGTCGAGGAAATCGCCCCCTTTCTCTTGATAGAGTGCCAGAATAACTTCGCAGTCGGAACAGGTCTGGAACTGATAGCGATCGCTTAGCTCGGCGCGCAGCGCCTGATAGTTGTAGATTTCGCCGTTAACCGCCAGAACATGGGTGTGATCGGCGTTGTACAGCGGCTGAGCGCCGTTGTTGACGTCGACGATGGACAGACGCTCATGTGCAAGAATCGCTTTATCGTCGGCATAGACGCCAGACCAGTCCGGTCCACGGTGACGCATCAGGCGAGAACTTTCCAGCGCTTTTTTACGCAGTTCAACCGGATCGCTTTTCAGATCCAACACACCAAAAATAGAACACATATTCTGACTCCTGAGCCCGTCTGTTGGCGATGTTATCGTTGCCTTGTCCGGCATCACGCGGCTGCGTGATGTATAAGAATATACTCTATTTTATGCATTAAATGCAAGCATATTCGCCTTTTACTGATAAAAACAATGTTGTACTCGCATTAATGTTGAATATTGGATAATTAAATGCGCGTTTTATTGATGTATCGACAATAGATGTCCGAAAGCGGCTAAAAATCGAGCAGGGAGAGAGCGGCCACCTAGGATCAGGTGGCGCAGGAAAGAGAGATTAAAACAGATCGATATCGGCGACGGACAGGTAGATCCAGTCGGGATGGAAGGGCATAGCGTCGAGACGCCGCAGAGCACCAGAACCATTTCCAGTCCACCGTTTCCGGTCCTGCTTGGAAGCCGGCCAGAATATCGGTGTGCAGGTTCTTGCTGACAATTACCGTCTCTTCGGAGTTCGCCTGTATCTTAATTCAGCGCGGCGCGCATGATATAGGGGCTGGGGACGATGACGAAATCGGGATTGACGTGGATGATGGTAAAGCCCGCGTTGCACAGCTCGTGAATCAGCGCGCCTTCGCCGATCACGTAGGCTTTTTTGCCTTCCTAGCGGCGCAGTAAGTCGGCGGTGGCCATCGCCGAGGTATAAAACACCGAATCTGGCACCTCGACGGAAGCGGTTCGCTAGCTGCTGCGCCGTCTGCGACGTGTAGTTAGTGAGCACCACCCGCGGCATCTTCTTATCCAAGATGCGCTGTAAGAACTCCTGCTCGCCGGACAGGGGTAGTGTTGTCATGCATCAGCACGTCGTCAATATCGCAAATTACGCTTTTTATCATCGTAGATTCAGTCCGGGTCGCGATTACTTTTCCAGTAGATGTTGCAGCAGAATGCCGTTAAGCATGGCGCGTTTCGCCAGGGCGAAGGCGCCTATCGCTGAACGATGATCAAGCTCGGAACGTATCACCGGCAGATTTTTGCGAAAGGCATTGAGCGCCTGCGTGTTGATACAGTCCTCTATCGCCGGGAGCAGCACTTTCTCGGCGTCAGTGATCTCTCCCGCCAGCACCACTTTCTGCGGGTTAAACAGGTTGATGGCGATAGCGATGGCCTTGCCAAGATGGCGGCCGACATATTCGATCACTTCGCACGCCAGCGCGTCGCCTTGGTTGGCAGCTTTGCAAATCTGCGAGATCTGCCAGGCCTCCTGCGTCAGCATGCTGGGATATCCTTGGCTCAGCAGATGGCGCACGCGGTTTTCAATCGCGCCATTAGCAGCGATAGTTTCCAGACAGCCGAAGTTGCCGCAGTGGCAGAGCTCGCCAAGCGGATCGACTTGGATATGGCCGATCTCGCCGACGTTGCCGTTGCTGCCGAGAAAAATATGGCCGTTGGCGATAATGCCCGCGCCGGTTCCGCGATGCAGCCGCACCAGAATCGAATCGGCGCAGTCGCGGCTTGCCCCAAAGTAGTGCTCCGCCAGCGCTAGGCTGCGAATATCGTGGCCGACGAAGCTGGTGACGAGAAAGCGATGTTGCAAACCGGCCACCAGCGGCCAGTGGCTGACGGCGATATGCGACATATGGCGAATGACGCCGTTAACCGGATCGACTAGGCCGGGCAGGATCACCGAAATCGCGATAAGTTCGCAGATCTTAAGCTGGTGAGCGTCGATAAAGCTGTCGATAGCAGCAAAAAGCGCGTGCTCCAGCGTCTCTTGGGTCCGCTCCGGCAGAGCGTAATCTTCCTGCGCCAGCGATTTGCCGCTGAGGTCGAACAGCGTCAGCGTTGCGTCGTAGCGGCCGAGCCGTACGCCGATGGTGTGGAAATTGCGGGTTTCGGTGACGATGGAAATGGCGCGGCGACCGCCGGTGGATGCTTGCTGATCCACCTCTTTAATCAGGCCGCGCTCAATAAGCTGGCGGGTAATTTTAGTGACACTGGCGGGCGCAAGCTGGCTGAGTTCAGCAATCTGAATGCGTGAAATAGGACCTTGTTGCTCGATTAGCCGGTAAACGGCCGCGCTGTTAAGTTGCTTGACAAGATCGACATTTCCTATTTGTGTCTGGCCGCCATTGGTCATTCAGTGCTTACTCGCTGAGGACGTCGTCTCCGTTGACAAACGTCTTAATGATTTCGAAATCACGCGTAAAAACCGTCAGGTTAGCGACTTTTCCTGCTTCGACAGTGCCTAACTGTTTATCCACGCTCATTTTGCTTGAGCTGGGTATAGAGCGTCGCCATACGCAGCGCTTTATCCAGTGCGATGCCGACATGCTCGACGGCGTTGCGCACCTATTCAATCATTGTGATAGCGGAGGTGCTCAGCGTTCCATTTTCATCCGCTCTCATCCGCGCACATGCTATTGCGATAGTATATTGTTTTGCCAGCGAAAATAAATTTATCAATCTACGCGCCTGCGGGCGCGGTGGCGTTAGTGACCAGCACTAGCTTATCGCCTTTGATGCGTTTCGCGTTGTGTACGATAGAGTAATGGACGTGTAAACCATCTGCAATAATGCCGCAGTTATACATCAGGTGAATCAAACAGCGCACCGATCAGGCTAGGTTCGCGTCCGGCGAAAGTTAGCATGGCGTTGTAGAGATGGGTGGCGAAGGTGACGCCTGCGCGGAAACCCACTTTGGCTTCATCGAAGGTGGCGTTGGAGTGCCCGCCGAGACGATGATGCCCGCGTCCGTTAGCTGGCGGATTACCGCGTCGCCAGCGTTACCTTAGTGATGACATCAGCGTTATCGCATAGGTAGCGCTCAAGCGCTGAATCGGGCAGGCGGATCAGATCGAGATTATGGATGCCTTTCTTCGCCTTATTCAGCCACGGACCTTCCAGATGCAGGCCAAGCGCTTGATTCTGATACTAGCGTTTATAGGTGCGCATGGTTTCGATGGCGCGCTTCATCAGCTCATCGCTGCTTGTGATCAGCGTCGGCAAAAAGCTGGTGCCGCCCGATTTTTCGTTGGGACGCTGCATAATCTCCAGCGCAGCCATTGAGCTGTAAATCGATAAAGCTATGAGCGATCAGTGCGCTGGACACATGGCACAGCACGATTCATCGGCGATAACCACCGCGTGGTTATCCAGAACTTCACAGCCGGTATAAATTCGACCGTCTACTAAATGCGTACATCGTGATTCTACTGGCTAAGCCAGCCAAGAGCGTAACGGCCGGCATTTACAACATCGTCTTACACGTCTTTCATATTTTCCGCTTCCATCTCGTGAAAATATTTATCGGTTTTTACTTTAATTCCATGGTGGCGGGTTCGTCACACAATACCACCGATTTTGGATGTAGCTGATGGTCCACATATGATTGATGTTGCCTTCAACCGCCGCTTGTAGCGCCTGCGCTTTGACGTGGTCGATCACCAGAATCATCACCTCTTCCGCGTTGAGCAGCGTACCGACGCCCATGGTCAGAGCATATTTCGGCATCTGATCCACTTCACCGTTGAAGAAGTGCGAGTTGGCTACACGCGTGTCATGCTTGGGTGCGTGAGGCCAGTAAAGAGGCGGGTTCGTTGAACGCGATATGGCCATCATTGCCGACGCCGCGCCCATAAACAGGTGAATTTTATTCAGCGCACGGATCTTTTCTTCATAATGGTGACATTATGCGTCAATATCTAGCGCATTGCCATTCAGAATGATTGATATTTTCTTTTTTTAATATCAACGTGATATAAAAAAGTTACGATACATAAAGCTGTGTTAGCTTTCCGGGTGCTCCTTCGGCAGACCGACATATTCGTCCATATTAAACGTTACAACATGCTTAAAGCTGACTTGGCCCACTTTATGCGCTTCGATAAGATGTTTGTAGGCCTTCAGCAACGTGCTGCCTGTCAGTAAGCCCAACACAAAGGGGCGATCCGCCGTCGGATTAAACGCGTTGATGTGGTTAACGATGTGGCGGGCCGCCCATTTGCCTACCTGTTCAAGCGTGGCCAAAGGAATAAGCTGCGTATCTCACCTCGTTCTGAAAAAGAAAAGGGGATAACGCAGTCATCACTAGCAGAATAAAGCTCGCCAGCCACATCAGAGATACTGTTGTTGAAACATCAGCGACCTCCTTTCGCGTTTAGAGCAGCGTTATTCAGCGCCTGTAGCTCGCGCGCCAGTTTGCGATTGAGGCGCACTAAGCGCGTCGATTGGATCAGGAAGTGGGAATGCCCCAGAGCGCAACATGCAACGGTTCGGTCTGAATATTGGCCGACTCCAGCATAAAGTTATGTATAAAAATAATCGCGCCGAAGGCGACGAAAATATCTTCGCCGAAAAACAGCTCGACGTTATCTGTCACCGCCGACATGGTGCACAGGCGATGCCACACAACTCGCCTTAGCGGTTTTCGGTCGCGCCTTCAGCCATCGGCGCCAGCGGCGGATGCACTATCTGCGGATGACCGCCGAGGCTGGTCAAACCGAGCACTGCCGTGATTTCACGCACGCGAAGAGATAGGCGATCAGTGGTCGTCCGGCGGTGGCGGCTTTGATCTGCGCGATCTAGGCCTGCGCACGTTCTTTCACGCCGTGCCGCTCCAGCGGGCCGATAACCCGCCCGGCGGCTGCAGCAGGATCAGCGGCAGGTTGCGCGTATTGAGAAAGCCCGCGCCCAGCTTTTATAGAATATCGTCGAGCGGCATCAGAGCAGCAAAAAGCCGATGATGATCGCCGCGATGCCTAGAAGCAGCCAGAGGTTTATCAATTTATATATGTTGACCTTATGTTGAAAAAGCCCGGCTGCGAGACCGGGCAAATCAGGCACTGGTGACGGCGATCTACTTGGCGGCAAAGTGCTCGCTCAGGCGCTGCGCGCCGTCGCTGTGCAGGCAGACGGTTTGGGCATTCACAGCGACCCACTCGCCGCTGATGCTCGCGACTTTTCCCGCCTTAACCATCGTCAGGGTTTGCTAAATGACGCGATCCTCCTCTTCGATCATCGCGCACGGCTGGCTGCGCAGCGCTAGCGCGCCGCTGCTGAGTTAGCCGCGATCGGCGAACACCTCATTCGTGCATGCTCAGCTCATGATGCGCAGCGGCGCGTATCGACTGCCCGCCAGCCCCACCAGAAATAAGCCGCGTGCTGACCGCCTTCACCGCGCGTGCGATGGCATCCGCCAGCGTTGCATCGGCGACAGCCTAATTATAGAGCATACCGCGCGCCAGCCCGCTCGCCTTCGCTTTCCGCCAAGGTTTTCAGCGCGCCGATCTGATAGATCATCTGCGCATAAACCGTTTCCGCCGGCAGCTGCATAGCGGTACGGCCGAAGTTTTCCCGATCCAGGAACGCGCTGCTATGGATAGCCACTGGTGGTCTGCGCGTCGACCATCAGCACGATCGGCTAGCCGTTCGGCACCAAGCCCGTGCGATAGCAGCTCGCGCGGGCGGACTGAGCATCTAGAGCGTGCGCCAGAAAGCCATCTGCGCGTCACGGCTGAACTCATGATATTCCGGCCTCGGCAGCGCTCGAATACAGTTGCTCCACAGCAGCTAGCGAACACCCGCTTTAAGGGTGAAGGCGCGTGTCGGCTTACCGAGTGGCGCTGCTGGGCGGCCACCCTCCAGCTTGCGTCCCTGCCCACCGCCAGCCGGTCCAGACCGGTTTATCGTCCAGCTGCGCGCGCAGGTCGCGCCGGTCAGCGCGAACCAGCCGTCGTGCATAAATTCCGCTTTGAACTGACCCAGCACGATCTCTAGCATCGAACTGTCTGGATCGTTGCCGACCCAGCAGGTTTGCAGTGCACATCGCTGGCAAATCGAACACGACGCCCACGCTGACGCCGAACTAGCGCCCGCCGCGGCGGCTGCTGTCCTGTAAAGGGGTCGCCAGCCATGCGCGCAATATCCGTAACATACGCCAACATACACCCTCCTTTTACGGCACGAAACGCATGCTGTCGCCGGGACGCAACAGCGTCAGCGTCAGCGGCTGCTGTCGCAGGTCGAACGGCGTGATGGGGGTTCTCCCGATCAGCTGCTAGCCGCCGGAAGTGTCGAGTGGATGGATGCAGGTCTGGCTGCCGCCGATGCCGACCGATCCTGCAGGCACGTTGACGCCCGACTCGGCGCGGTGTGTGAAGACGGCTGTCGAGGCCGTCAAGACAGGGAAATCCCGGCTGAAAACCGATAAAGTATACATAGTCAGTCGACGCTGCTGTGCATGTGCAGCTGGACTACCTGCTGCGGCGTCAGGCCGGCGCGATTGGCCACCTCCTGCAGATCCAGTCCCGCCTCCTTGCCGTAAATGACCGGAATCTCCACCAGCCGTGACGCCGCCTCCTGCGCTTTGCTCTCTTCCCACCAGCACTACAGTCGCTCAATCGCGTCCAGTGGGCTTTGCTGCGAATCGCGTAGCAGCAGTGTGACGTTGCTCATGCCGGAAATAACTTCCACCACCTGTTCGTACTACTGCAGGCGCTGCGCGAGTCCCCAAATGCGCTGCTGGCTTTGCAGCGATATCAGTGGTTCAAGCTCCTTGACTACCGCTTTGCGCCCATAAGGGCGCAAAGAGGGAGATCGATCAGGCGGGATTGGGAATATCGATAAAGGTGACGTCAAGGCCGTGCTGCTTGGCCAGCCATTCGCCTAGCGCTTTGATGCCGCCGCGTTCGGTGGCGTGATGGCCGGCGGCGAAGAAATGAATGCATCGCTCGCGGGCACTGTGGATGGTCTGCTCGGAGACTTCGCCGGTAATATAGGCGTCGACGCCGAACGCGGCCGCGCTGTCAATAAAGCCCTGACCGCCACCGCTGCACCAAGCAACGCGACGGATCTGCGCCGGCGCGTTATCGCCGCAGTGCAGTGGCATACGTCCTAAGTTATGTTCAATGCGTTGCGCCAGCGCCTCGCCGCTGAGCGGCGTCGGCAGCTTGCCCCAGAATACCAGCGGCTGCACTTCGCCCTTCACCTCGATATCCAGCAGCTTCGCCAGCTGCGCGTTGTTGCCTAACTCCTGGTGCGCGTCGAGCGGCAGATGCCAGCCGTAGAGGTTAATGTCGTTAGCCAGCAGCGCGCGCAGGCGATTACGCTTCATGCCTTTAATAACCACTGGCTCGCTTTTCCAGAAGTAGCCGTGATGCACTAGGATCGCATCGGCATTGCGCACCACGGCTTCATCCACCAGCGCCTGGCTGGCGGTAACGCCGGTAATCAGAGTTTTCACCTCGGCTCGTCCCTCAACCTGCAGGCCGTTCGGCACATAGTCGCTGAAGACGCTGCTGTTGAGTCGCTGGTTGACGATATTTTCAAGTTCGTAGTGATTCATAACGGCTCCGTGCCGCCTCAGACTGCGTTTTTCGCGCTTTCTAGGCGACGAAATCGCCTCGGTGCGCTGCCAGTTTTACGTGGCGCGTCCAGCCGACAAAGGGCTGATGACGGCAGAGCGCCAGATAGGCTACCACCAGATGACGATAAAATTCGCGCCAGAGCAGCTCGTTCAGCTGGCTGAACGAGCTTGTTCTCCTCATAAACCGACAGACGGCTAGTGCCGTCAAAGGAAGGCGTATTGCGCTCCTGATGATAGTCGCGTATCGGCTTGGCGCAGGCGCTACAGCGCCGTGCTTTCGCCCGATGGGAAGCGATCGCTGCCATCCTCTTCCATCGGCAGCCAAGGCATTTCCGCCTTGAGCTTCTCGGCGAATAGCCCCAGCCCCATGCCCGTTGCATACAGAATGTAGCCGCAAAGATAAAAATGATACAACAATTTAACCCGCTCGGCTGACCAGCCGAGCATCTACTGAGTCATCTCTTCGCCGCCCTCTTTGCTGAAGAAGTAGAAATGAATCTCTTCATCGCTCTGCTTCACCAAGCGCAGTGCCAGACGCGGCATCGGCAAGCCTATCGCCATTTCGGGGCAGATGGGTGAACCTACAAAGGACTCAAGCTCGTTGACAGCGAGCGCCAGGCGTTTATGACTGCCGTCAAAACGCACTTGTTCTCCCCGCAGGCAGGCACTGATACCCAGCGGGGTTTTTACGCTCATACAACTTCCGAATCCTGTAGAGTTTTAAGTATAGCTGAAAACACAGTGAATAACAGCCTCAAACTAGGGCTGGAGATGGTTTTCTCTGTGACGACGCTTCAGAAATAAAGCCCAATACTGCCATCGGGCTTTATTTCTGAAGCGTCAGCGGATTACCAGGATACGCCGCCTACGGCTTCGGTTTGTGCGAGCCAGACCGGCTTAGCGCTTGTTTTGCATCACATGCAGTGCAAATAGCTGTAAAAGCGTGCGCGATCCTGACGAAACAGCATTACCGGCAGCGCGCCGCCACAGCAAAATTTCATAAAAAGGGTATTTCTGGTACATCGTTGACCTCCTTTTACAGCAGCGCTATGAAATGTTATCTTGCTCAGATATTACGCTTATCTGTGTAATTTTGCTACTCATGTGTAATTTTGCTACTCATCCGACCACTATTTTGCGCTTTTACCCCGCCAGACCAGATAATCGTGAAAGGAAGTTACAGAATGATTAAGCGTATGGCCATCTTATAATCCATATGCAGCCCCTGATTTTGCTGCTATAGTAGCAGCAAATTTTCCGGCATAAGGAACAGCGCTGCGTGGCCACCGTATTAATCGTTGAAGATGAGAAGGAGATCCGACGCTTTATACATCTCGCGCTGGAAGGCAACGCGCTGAAGGTGTTTGACGCCGATACGCTGCCACGCTGCTGATTGAGACAGCGACGCGCAAACCTGACCTCTAGTGATCCTCGATTTGGGACTGCCCGACGGCGACGAATGCGATTTTATTAGTGAGGTGCTTCAGTGGAGCACGCTGCCAGTGATTCTGCTGTCGGCGCGCGTCGATGAGCAGGATAAGATCGAAGCGCTGGACGCTGGCGCGGATGACTATGCGACCAAGCCTTTTCGGCGATCTGCTGGCGCGGGTGCGCGTGACACGCGGCGAAAGCGAAGTGCATCTGACTCCGATTGAGTTTCGTCTGCTGGGAGCTGCTGAATAATATCGGCAAGGTGCTGACTCAGCGCCAGCTGTTAAGCTAGGTCTAGGGATCGAACGCAGTGGAACACAGCCAATATCTGCGCATCTATATGGCGCATTTGCGCCAGAAGCCGGAGGCAGATCCGGCGTAGCTAAAGCATTTGCTGACTAAAACCGGCATCGGCTACTGGGCTACTGCTTTATGCCATAAAAAAAAGCGCCCTAAGGGCACTTAATGTTGTGTAGTGACAAGGTGCAGACGCGCCTTCGCGCAAGGCATCGCTGCCCGCTCGGCCCAGTAACGTCATCAGGCGTTTTTCAGCACTTCGCTGACGATCTCTATCGCTTCTTTCTCGATTTGCGCGCGGTGTTCCACCCCCAAGAAGCTTTCGCAGTAGATCTTGTAGGCGTCTTCGGTGCCTGACGGACGCGCGGCGAACCAGCCGTTTTCCGTCATTACTTTCAGACCGCCGATTGAGGCGCCGTTGCCCGGCGCCTCCGTCAGACGCGCGGTAATTGGATCGCCCGCCAGCGTGTCGGCGCTGACCATCTCCGGCGACAGCTTCGACAGCGCCGCTTTCTGCGCAGAGGTGGCTGGCGCCTGCAGACGGTTATAGCTCGGCGCGCCAAAGCGCGCAGCCAGCTCTTCATAGTGCTGCTGAGGGTTCTTGCCGGTGACCGCGGTGATTTCCGCCGCCAGCAGGCAAAGAATGATGCCGTCTTTATCAGTCGACCAGGCGGAGCCGTCGAAGCGTAGGAAGGAAGCACCCGCGCTCTCTTCGCCGCCGAAGCCGAAGCTGCCATCGAACAGGCCGTCAACGAACCACTTAAAGCCCACCGGCACTTCCACCAGCTTGCGGCCGATGTCATTGACCACACGGTCGATCATCGCGCTGGAAACCAGCGTTTTGCCGACAGCGACCTCTTTGCCCCACTGCGGACGATGCTGAAACAGGTAGTTAATGGCGACGGCCAGATAGTGGTTTGGGTTCATCAGGCCCGACGGCGTCACGATGCCGTGACGGTCGTAATCGGGGTCGTTGCCGAACGCTAGATCGAACTTGTCTTTATAAGCCAGCAAACCCGCCATGGCGCACTCGGACGAACAGTCCATGCGTACCACGCCATCTTTATCCAAATGCATAAAGCGGAAGGTCTGGTCGATAGCGTCGTTGACGATGGTCAGATCGAGGTTGTAATGCTCGGCGATGCGCTTCCAGTATTCTATGCCGGAGCCGCCCAGCGGATCGACGCTGAGCTTCAGGCCCGCTTTCTGGATAGCGGCGAAGTCGATCACCTGCGCTAGCCCTTCGACGTACGGCTGGATCAGATCTTTTTCGACGATGCGGCCGCTCGCCCACGCCTGATCCAGCGGCAGGCGTTTCACCTCTTGCAGACCCGCTTTAATCAGCTGGTTGGCGCGATCCTCCACCACTTTGGCGACGTTGATGTCGGCCGGACCGCCGTTCGGCGGGTTGTACTTGATGCCGCCATCTTCCGGCGGATTGTGCGACGGCGTAATCACGATACCGTCCGCCTGCACCCCATCCTGATTACTATGATCAAGGATAGCGTTGGAGATAGCCGGCGTTGGCGTGTAGCCGTTGTCCTGCTGAACAATGACGTTGACGCCGTTGGCAGCTAGCACTTCAAGCACCGACAGGATCGCCGGCTCAGAGAGCGCGTGCGTATCTTTGCCGACGTAGCAAGGTCCGGTTATACCGTTTTTCTTGCGCTCTTCCGCGATCGCCTGCGCAATCGCTAAAATGTGGTGCTCGTTAAAGCTCTGACGTCCTGCGCTGCCGCGATGGCCGGATGTGCCGAATGTCACCGCATGGTTCGGGTTCGCCACGTCGGGCTGCAGGACATAATACTGTGACGTTAACTGTGCAACGTTAATCAAATCGCTCTGCTGGGCGGGTTGCCCGGCACGGGGGTGACTGGCCATTGGCGCTTCTCCCTGACGCTTCAGTTTAAATTGTGCCGCAAACTTTCTCTGCCAGCTCCTGCGGGAACTGCATCGAGACTATGATGTGTTCCACCATACTGCATTTACGGCCGGCATACTGCATTTACGGCCGGTATTGGTATTAGTGATCACCTAGTATAGCGTGCCGAAAATGTACTTCGGCTTAGTATGGGTGCCATTTTGCAACAGCGTTTGCTCGTCGCTCGTGAAGTAGAACGCGAGTACGGCCCTGCAGCGACGCTGTAGCGTCAGCAAAGGCCGATGGATCAAGGCGATAGAGTGTTGACAGAATCATCATAAAGCGATTGACCGCTTTTTTCTTCTGTTCGGCGTATTCGTCAGATAGCAGTAGCTCACGCACAGCGTGCACGCGATCCTGCTGACGGTTTCCGCCCGTATTGGCTGGATCGCCTTCTGCGCCGCATCGCCTGAAGCTAACAGGTGGCCGCCGTAGGCGCGCTTTGACCGGCGTTAAATTTTAGCATCCGCCGTAAAATGTCAGAGGCGCTTTCGCCGATATGTTGCGTGTGGCTGGCGATATAATGGTAGAGGTCTTCGTCAACTTCGATAAGGTTTCGACTTATGGCAGAACAATGCCAGCCTGTAAATCGCCTTCGGCAAAGGCCGAACGGTCGCCAAGCTGGCGGGTTCTAACACAAGGATTATAAAGTTAAATCCAGACGGCCTGATAACATTCGCACGCTCTGACGGCAAAAGTCGGAATATGCCCTAAAGCCTGCCCTGTAGACGCGCCCAGAAAGGTGAAAGCATGATAACCTAAGCTAAGGTCCCTATCTTAAGAACTTTGCCATGATTTTAAATGCTCGTTTGCAAACTGACTAATCGATCGTTGATTCCCTATCCATCTTGCTTATCCACGGCCTCTTCGGCAGCCTAGATAACCTCGGCGTGCTAGCGCGCGGGTTGAAGAACGCATGGCCGCTGATTCAGGTCGATGTGCGCAATCACAGCCTGTCGCCGCGCGACAAATGAGATGAACTATCGCGCCATGGCGCAAGATATGCTCGATACGCTGGACGCGCACCATACTGATTGCGTCGCGGTGATCGGCCACTCGATGAGCGGAAAAATCGCCATAGTGATGAGCGCTTGGAACGGCTAGTAATGATCGACATCGCGCCGGTGGCGCCATGACGAGATCTTCACCGCCCATCCGAGCCGTGAGCGACGCGGGCGTGCGCCCGCGCAGCGATGCCGCGCAGAGGAGGTGATGCGCGCCCATAAAGTCGTTCCATGAGGGCGAGTGGCGCTTCAACGTGCCCGCGCTGAGGGAAAACTACTACAATATCTGGCTGTGAGATTGTGAGATGGTGCCGGCTTGGCCCCATCCAGCGCTGTTTATTCGCGGCGGGGAGCCGCCCTATCTCGACAATCAGTACCGCGATGCACTGCTGCGCCAGTTTCCCGCCTCCAGCGCCTACGTCATTAGCGGCGCTGGACACTGGGTGCACGCTGAGAAACATGATGCCGTATTGCGCAGCGTTCGCCGCTTTTTTGCGCTTTAAAAGCAAAAGCTTGTCGTCCGCGATTTTGCATTAGCGTCATTACTCCAGCTAGAGTATGATAGTGCGCTAAATTTTGCCGCGGTCTGTTTTTCGCCGGGCAACTACCGATATCGTCATAAACGCCCCTGTTCGCGCACCTAGTTTCACTAAGCCATGGCAAAAGAACACACTGACCGCACCACGCTGGATCTGTTCGCAAACGAGCATCGTCCCGGTCGACCGAAAACAAATCCGCTCTCGCGTGATGAACAGCTGCGCATCAATAAGCGCAATCAACTGGAACGTGACAAAGTGCGCGGTCGGCGTCGTGTCGAACTCAAAATGAGCGGCGAAGCCGTGGATGTGCTGAACATCATAGCCGAGCAACGCAATATCAGCCGCAGCGAACTGATTGAACAAATGCTGCTAGTGCAACTCAAACTGGACTAAATCGCGCAAAGCGCACGCAGAAGCAAATGGCGCGGCTTTTCAAGTTCCACCCCGTTGCCCGCTCTGTTATCATTTGTTTAATTGTGTGCTCTGCATATGCATCTCATTATCAGGCTTTAAGAGGTTATTGATCCCATGGCAATCGTAGGCATCTTCTTCGGCAGCGATACCGGCAACACCGAAAACATTGCAAAAATGATCCAAGAACAACTGGGCAAAGACGTTGCGGAAGTGCATGACATTGCCAAAAGCACGAAAGAAGATCTGGAAGCGTTCGACATCCTGCTACTGGGCATTCCGACCTGGTATTACGGCGAAGCGCAGTGCGACTGGGACGATTTCTTCCCGATGCTTCAAGAGATCGACTTTAACGGCAAGCTAGTGGCGTTGTTCGGCTGCGGCGACCAAGAAGACTACGCTGAATACTTCTGCGACGCAATGGGCACTATCCGCGACATTATCGAGCCGAACGGCGCGGTGATCGTTGGGCACTGGCCGACCGAAGGCTATCACTTCGAGGCTTCTAAAGGCTTAGTGGACGACAAGCACTTCTTAGGTCTGGCTATCGACGAAGATCGTCAGTCGGAGTTGACCCGCCAGCGCGTCGACGCTTGGGTAAAACACATTTACGACGAGCTTCAGCTGCAGACTATCATCGAAGCCTGATTACCCACATACTTAATATGGACTATGGCTCACATTGAGTTAACGGTTTTTCCTATAGAAATAATAGCTATAGATTTTTAACTTTTACCACTGTTTCTATACAGTACCCATATCGGTTATCTGCTTATTTCTTCTGCGAGGTCAAGAAGTTAGCGAGATGATAACGAACCTCCTGCATTTTTCGCCCGGCGCCGTTACACATTTCCTTACAGCTCGTGTTGATTTCAGGCGTTTCCCTAGGTTTTCATTTTAATGCTTCGCCTCTAGAATGAGACGCAAATGAGAATAGACACTGAACGACATTCAAGGCAAGGCGTCTCAAGTAATCAGCAAAGTAACAGGACACTATCCGCATGACTGACAACAATACCGCATTAAAGAAGGCTGGCCTGAAAGTCACACTGCCCAGACTTAAAATTCTGGAAGTGCTTCAGGAACCTCAGTGCCATCACGTCAGCGCGGAAGATCTTTATAAACGCCTGATCGATATAGGCGAAGAGATTGGTCTGGCGACCGTTTACCGCGTACTCAACCAGTTTGACGATGCGGGCATTGTGACGCGTCATAACTTTGAAGGCGGCAAATCGGTTTTCGAACTGACCCAGCAGCATCACCATGACCATCTGATCTGTCTTAACTGCGGCAAAGTGATCGAGTTCAGCGACGAATCGATCGAAGCGCGCCAGCGGGATATCGCGATCCGCTACGGCATCAAGCTGACCAACCATAGCCTTTATCTCTATGGACACTGCACTCTGGGCGACTGCCGCGAAGACTATACGCTCCACGATCAGTAATTTGTGCTATGCAGCATGCTAAAAGCCGGTATGCATACCGGCTTTTTTTATGGGCGTCAGGCGACCAAGGTTTCGTGCAGGTAGCGCCAGCGGGGAATGGAGGTGCTGCAGTCGAGGATCGCCAGCGCGATACGCGTTTGATCACTGCCGTTCATCATCTGCAGCTCGCGATACTGGATAGTGACCTTATCTTTTTTCTGCTGAGAGATAACGGCGTGTTCGCTGGTGGTTATGTGCATACCTTCACACTTCCCCTGCAGCTAACGAAACAGCTCTTCTCTCTGATTCAGGTCGAGCTGCCTGCCCTGCGGCGTGACCATGCGGAAATCGAGATGAAAATGCGAGAGCAGCAGGTGGAAGGTGTCATCTTCGCCTGACGGCTGGTTAAACATACGTTCGATCAACTGATGTAAAACCACCACGCTGTGTTTTGGTTCCTAACCAATAGTCGTCATTTTTTATCCTTTATCTGCCCGCATAGCCTCTTTTGAGAGCAAATAGCCTACCTGAAAAAATGAAACTCACATCCGAAAATTGATTAATTTTCATTAACTCAGACAACTCCCATACTGATCTGGCAAGCTCTTATCATGACCTGCGGCATAAAAACATGTTTACACCTCGATAGCAGCTATAAAAAAGGGCGATTGCTCGCCCCTTTATCATTTTGTGATGCTGTTAATGCAAAAATTTAATCGCCGATTTTCGCCCAAGTATCGCGCAGGCCCACGGTGCGGTTAAACACTAGCTGGTTCGGGCGGGAATAGTGGCTGTCGACGCAGAAATAGCCCTCGCGCTCAAACTGATAGGGCGTGTCCGGGCTAGCATTCTGCACGCTAGGTTCGACAAATCCCTGACGAATTTCCAGGGAATTGGGGTTGATGGTGGTGAGAAAATCGTCCGCCGCGTCCGGGTTCGGCACGCTGAACAGGCGATCGTAAAGGCGGAATTCCGCCGGCACTGCATGTTCTGCCGACACCCAGTGGATCACGCCCTTCACCTTGCGGCCATCAGCCGGATCTTTGCTCAGGGTATTGACATCACAGGTGCAGTAGATGCAGGTGATATTCCCCTCTTCATCCTTCGCGATACGCTCAGCGCGGATTACGTAGGCATTGCGCAGACGCACCTCTTTGCCCAGCACCAGTCGCTTGTACTGCTTGTTCACTTCCTCGCGGAAATCCGCGCGGTCGATCCACACTTCGCGACTGAAAGGTACATCGCGCGTACCCACCTCCGGCTTGTTGGGATGGTTCGGCATGGTGATGGTTTCATGATAGCCTGCCGGCAGGTTTTCAATCACCACCTTCAGCGGATTGAGCACCGCCATGGCGCGCGGCGCGTTTTCGTTGAGATCGTCGCGAATGCAGGACTCCAGCGACGCCATCTCCACCACGTTGTCCTGTTTAGTCACGCCGACGCGGCGGCAAAACTCGCGAATTGAGGCGGCGGTGTAGCCGCGACGGCGTAGGCCTGACACCGTCAGCAAGCGCGGATCGTCCCAGCCTTCCACCACTTTTTCGCTCACCAGTTGCGTTAGCTTGCGCTTCGACATCACCGCATATTCGAGATTAAGGCGCGAAAACTCATACTGACGCGGATGCACGGGAATAGTGATGTTGTCCAGCACCCAGTCATAGAGACGACGGTTGTCCTGAAACTCCAGCGTACAGAGCGAATGGGTAATATTCTCCAGCGCATCGGAGATGCAGTGGGTGAAGTCGTACATCGGGTAGATGCACCACTTTGTGCCGGTCTGGTGATGCTCAGCGAACTTGATGCGATAGAGCACCGGATCGCGCATCACGATAAAGCTGGAGGCCATATCGATTTTAGCGCGCAGGCAGGCTTTGCCTTCGGCGAACTCGCCGTGGCGCATCTTCTCGAACAGCGCTAGGTTCTCTTCCACGCTGCGATCGCGATAGGGGCTGTTTTTACCCGGCGCGGTTAGGGTGCCGCGATATTCGCGGATCTCTTCCGGCGTCAACTCGTCGACATAGGCCAGACCTTTATTGATCAGTTCAACCGCGTAGTGATAAAGCTTATCGAAGTAATCTGAGGAATAACGAACGTTACCACTCCACTCAAAGCCCAGCCATTGCACGTCGCGCTTGATCGATTCAACGAACTCCACATCCTCTTTCACCGGATTGGTATCGTCGAAACGCAGGTTGCACTGACCCTGATAATCCTGAGCGATGCTGAAATTCAGGCAGATGGATTTAGCATGGCCGATATGCAGGTAGCCGTTAGGCTCAGGCGGAAAACGGGTATGCACGCTGTTGTGCTTGCCGCTCGCCAAATCTTCGTCAATATTCTGACGAATAAAGTTAGTTGGGCAGGCTTCAGCCTCACTCATCTCTTAATCCTCAATACGTATAGCGGGTGATTTGTACCACGAAGTAACGAAGTATGATCCACAAAGCGTCGCAGGGAAACAACCGGTTTGTTAAGGCGATAAAATGAAAAAGGCAGGAATCGCCTCCTACCTGCTTTTTTTACGTCAACGAGGAGAAGGGCTTAGCCTTTTCACCTCGTAAAGCGGAGTTTCGCCGGCAATTACCGTGCCGGTCACTAGCAGCGTCAGCCCGGCGAAATCCTCGCTGTTGCTGACCACCACCGGACTGACCATCGAGCTCGCGCTGGCCGAGATCCATCTCCAGCACTGTCTCTCCCGCCGTGACCTCTTCTACCCGATGGGCTAGCCTTTGCCGCCCAGCGCCACGGTATCTAGGCCCATATGCACCACGATTTGGTCAGCACCGTCGGTTTTGTCGACGTTGACGTCGTAACCGTCTGTTTCATTGCCCGCTACCGCCAAGCGCGCGGCACGGCGTCATCAGGTTGAATTTCTTAATGATAAAGCAGAACACCACATAGTAAAGCGCAAAGAAGACGATGCCCTGCGGGATCAGCAGTCGCCAGCGGGTTACGGCTGGACAGCACCATATCCACCAGCCCGGCGCTAAAGCCAAAACCAGTGATCTAGTGCATGCTGGCGGTGATAAAGACGGAGCTGCCGGTCAGCAGCGCGTGGATCACATAGAGCACCGGCGCAACGAACATAAAGGAGAACTCCAGCAGCTCGGTAATGCTGGTGAAGAAGGCGGCAAACGCTGCGGCCAGCTGATACTGACGACCTTAACGCGCTTTTCCGGGCGTGCGCAGTGGTAGATCGCCGGCGCTGCGCCAAGCAGGCAGTGAGGCAGCCGAACATCATAATCGGGAAGAAGCCCGCCTAATAATAGCGGCAGGTAATGCCGACAATGCCGGTGCCATTGGCAATTGACTGCGCGCCGCCGAAGAATTTAGGAATATCATTGATGCCCGCCACGTCGAACCAGAACACCGAGTTCAACGCGTGATGCAGGCCAACCGGGATCAGCAGAAGGTTAAAGAAGGCGTAAACCCCTGTCCTGACGGAGCCGAGCTTTTGAATATGTTCGCCAAAGCTCACCTGACCGTTAAAGATCACCGGCTAGACGTACATCAGGACAAAGGCTGCCGCGATCATAAGGAAGGAGACGAGAATCGGCACCAGACGTCGACCGCCGAAGAACAATCGTCGAGACATCTGGCGACCGGAGCCAATTTATTTTATAATAAAAAATATTGGCACTAGTTATCGTACAATGATCAGCCTAAAACTCACAAGCTGATGAAGCCGCAACGATGGCCGTGCTCTCATGGCGCGACAAACATAACCCGCGGCTGCTTCACTACCGGATTGTTCTGGGCGCTCTACGGCCTGATTTTCCTAGTGGGTGACTGGACGACGCAGCTGATGAGCGCCTTCGCAGGCACACCAGAGCTGGGTTGAGCGCGCGCTATCTGCATATCTTGGTCGGCGTGCTGGTGGTGGTCATGGCGCTGATCGCCGGCGGCGGCGAACGCCTTAGACGCTTTCATCAGCGTAGCGACGAGGAGAAGCAGGCGAGCGCCCGTGGTCTCGACAATAAGCTGTTTCTGCCCGCGCTGGCAATCCCTCTGGTAACGGTGATCGGCGTGCTGGCCTTTAACTATATTCCCGGCCTGCAGGAGGCGGTGTTCGGCGCAGGCAACCATGCGACGCTGGTGACGTTCTTTTCCATCATGATCGGCTGTCTGATCGGCTGAGCCTTTATCCTGCCGCAAATTCTCGTCACGCTTAGCCTGCTGTTCACCAGCGCGGGCGTCGGCATTCCAATTCTGGGTGTTGCAGCACCACGGCGATCCCGCCGTGATGGCGGCGTCCGGCATGTTCTTGGGCTACTGCGGCACGCTGATGACGCCGATGGCGGCCAACTTCAACATCTTGCCCGCCGCGCTGCTGGAGCTGCCGGATCGCAACGCGGTGATCAAGGCTCAGGTGCCGACCGGTGTGCTACTGTTAATTGTTAACGTATTTCTGCTCTATTTCTTAATGTTTCAGTGAGGTCAGTATGAAGACGGTTTTAGTCACGGCGTTCGAACCCTTCGGTGATGAAAGCGTTAATCCCTCGTGGGAAGCGGTTCACTCCCTCGACGGCAAAACGATCGGCGGCAGGCGCATTGCGGCGCGCTAGCTGCCGGTGGGTGGTGTTCAGTGACGTGCTCGGCGTGCTCTACGCCGCGATGGATGAGGTGCAGCCCGATCTGGTCTTATCGGTAGGCTGCGGTCGCAGTGATATCACCGTATAGCGCATCGGCATTAACGTCGATGACGCGCGCATTGCCGCCAACGCCGGCTAGCAGCCGGTGGATGAGCCGATCGTGGCGGACGACCCGGCGGGCTATCTCTCCACGCTGCCGATCAAGGCGATTGTCGCGGCGCTGCGGGCGGCGGGCATTCCCGCATCGGTGTCGCAAACCGGCGGCACCTTTACCTGCAACCGCGTGATGTACGGCCTGCTGCACCGGCTGCATACGCAGGGCAATCGCGCGACGGTTCTCTATCTGCCGGAGCAGGCAGCGCAGTATCCCGGCGTGCCCAGCATGTCACGCGATAAAGTGATGCAGGCGTTGGAGATCGCGATTCGCGTCTCGCTGCAGACGGAAAAGGACCTGAAAGTCGCCGGCGGTGCTACGTACCAAGAGGATCAGCTTCCAGAAGGACCGGAGATCCGCCGCGCGGCGGATCAGCTTGAAGAAGCCGTTGTCGGCAAGCCATTGACGGACGTCTGGTTTGCCTTTCCCGAACTGAAAACCTACGAGCCTGCGCTGGTCGCCGATCGCGCCATTCTGCTCTATAGCGCCTCCAATATCGAGCTGCTTAACGCCGAGTCGCTGGCGGCGCATTCGTCTCTCAATCGTGTCGGCCCCGACGTGTTCGATGCGCAGCTTGACGTCGCGACGGTTCGCGAGCGGGCTGCTGTCGCCGCGTTTTCGCCGTCGTCAGTTCAGCGGGCTGCTACTCGATCAGGCGTTCCTGGCGGGGCTGGGCAACTATCTGCGCGTGGAAATCCTCTGGCAGGCAGGCCTGCTGGCGTAGCATCGCGCGCATGAGTTAATCGATGCGCAGCTTGATCTGCTTAGCGGGGCGCTGCTGGCGATACCGCGTCACTCCTACCGGATGTGCGGCACCATGAAGAAGTACCATCACGGCGCGGCGTTTCGCTTTGAGGTGTTTCATCGGCAAGGCAAGAAGTGCCCGTCGCTGCGGCGAGACTATTCAGAAGGGAACGCTGTCGGCGCGGCCGTTTTACTGGTGCCTCGGCTGCCAGCATTAAGATAAAAGCGCGCATAATTTACGACTATAGACGGCTCAAAAGCCTAAGGAGCTGGTAGCCAGACCCGAGGAACAGAGCGGTCCCATGCTAGGGATGGTATGGGCCGAGCTGGCAGGGAAACCGTTTTTTGCGTCTTTGCGATCGGGTCCGGTTACCCGCGATCGGCACCTTTCCTCTAGGCAATGGAGTCTTATCACCTATAAAAAAAGTGGAGATTTCTCTCCACTCAGGATCTAGTATATCTAGCAGACGCGAATAACATGGCGCGATCACGCGCCATGTTATTCGCTCCCCAAGCTTATGTGCGGCCTGAAAGCAGAGTCCGCTGCGGTTATTTCTTCAGCACACAAGTAAACTCGCGCTCGGTATAGCCGGTATAGAGCTGACGCGGACGCGCGATTTTTATGCCTTGGTCATGCATCTCTTTCCAGTGCGCGATCCAGCCGACGGTACGCGCCATGGCGAAAATCACGGTGAACATGGAAGACGGAATGCCCATCGCTTTCAGAATAATACCGGAGTAGAAATCGACGTTCGGGTAGAGTTTGCGCTCGATAAAGTAGGGGTCGTTCAGCGCAATATGCTCTAGCTCCATGGCCACTTCCAGCAGGTCATCCTTCATACCCAGCTCGTTCAGCACTTCATGGCAGGTTTCGCGCATCACGGTGGCGCGCGGGTCATAGTTCTTGTAGACGCGATGACCAAAGCCCATCAGGCGGAAAGAGTCGTTTTTATCTTTCGCGCGACGTACAAATTCAGGGATATGCTCAACGGTACTGATCTCTTCCAGCATACACAGGGTCGCTTCGTTCGCGCCGCCGTGCGCTGGTCCCCACAACGAGGCGATGCCCGCGGCGATACAGGCGAACGGGTTAGCGCCGGACGAGCCTGCGGTACGCACGGTCGACGTCGAGGCGTTCTGCTCATGGTCGGCGTGTAGGATCAGGATACGATCCATCGCGCGCTCCAGCACCCGGTTCACCTTGTACTCTTCGCAAGGTGTGGCGAACATCATATGCAGGAAATTGCCGGCATAGGAGAGGTCATTGCGCGGATAAACGAAAGGCTGGCCGATAGAGTATTTGTAACACATCGCCGCCATGGTCGGCATCTTCGACAGCAGACGGAATGCGGCGATTTCACGGTGACGCTCAATATTCACATCCAGCGAATCGTGGTAGAACGCCGCCAGCGCGCCGGTCACGCCGCACATCACCGCCATCGGGTGCGAATCGCGACGGAAACCGTGGAACAGACGGGTAATCTGCTCATGGATCATGGTGTGACGGGTTACGGTTTCGCGGAACTCTTCAAACTGCTGCTGTGTCGGCGCTTCGCCGTTCAGCAGGATATAGCACACTTCTAGATAGTTAGAGTGGGTCGCTAACTGATCGATAGGGAAGCCGCGATGCAGCAGAATGCCTTCATCGCCGTCGATAAAGGTGATTTTGGATTTGCAGGACGCTGTAGAAGTGAAACCTGGATCGAAGGTGAACAGGCCTTTTGAAGCCAGCTCACGGACATCAACCACGTCTTGGCCTAGCGTGCCTTTCAGCACATTCAGCTCAAGATCAGTTTCATCTTGTAGGGTTAGCGTCACTTTTTTATCTGTCATTTTCGTCTCCATAGCGAGCGCCTTATGCTTAAGTATGGATCTTAGACACCTGAAAAGCAGTCATGTTGCGGTCGCCCTTTACTTCACAATAACATTCTGCGGTAATAAAGAAGACGCTTCTCACTACCCTGCACCCGTCTGCGGTAACAACACGGGTGCAGGGTAGTGAGAAGCGTCTTCCGGCTGGGAAAGTGGCAGTCATGAAATTCTGCATATCGCGGTTGTTAAAGATCCGGTCTGGACATAATTTCTGGTAATCAACAACCTGTTTTTTTAGGGTACTCATGATGAAAATGTTACATAACTTGTGCTTAGGGGAAAGTCTATCCCCATAACTTTTGTACATCACTGGGGTTTGATTACCTATTTTGTAAATGAATTGTTTAAATTTTGTCAAATCATATAATTAAATTTTTGTTAAATGTGAAATTCGTGAGTTCAATCACTGTTTCGCGCAAATGTACTCAAAGAGATTGTAGAGTAATTGTAATAAGAATGTGATCGTCCTATACTGCCGCTAGGTCTCCGGAAACCACCTGACACTAGGAGCCACCCAGCGTTCCAGCGTTTCTACCGCGTCAATTAACACTGGATGTTGCTGATTTGGTGACGGTTAAAGTCTGAACACACCTGTGATTCGACTCCGCCTCAGGAACTGGAGGAAGCAAAATAAAAAAGAGCTGTGTGGGAAAAACCGTGAAAAAACAAAGACCTGTTAACTTGGATCTCTCGACGATCCGGTTTCCCGTTACTGCAATATCGTCCATTCTCCACCGCGTTTCAGGCGTCATAACCTTTGTGGCTCTCGGTATTCTGCTTTGGTTGCTGGGCACATCTTTCTCTTCCCCGGAAGGTTTTCAACACGCTGCCGCCATTATGGATAGCTTCTTCGTGAAGTTTATTTTGTGGGGTATTCTCACAGCGCTGGCATTCCATACCGTGGGTGGCATCCGTCATATGCTGATGGATTTTGGTTACCTTGCTGAGACGCTAGTTATCGGTCGCCAATCCGCTTGCGTCACCTTTGGCATTACTGTCATGCTTTCAATTTTGGCTGGAGTTCTCGTATGGTAAGCAATGCATCCGCGTTGGGCCGTAGCGGCATTCAGGACTGGCTGCTGCTGCGCGCTTCGGCAATCCTCATTACGCTCTACATCCTTTACATCGTCGGCTTCATCACCCTGAGCGATACGCTGACCTATGATGTCTGGTGCGGTTTCTTCGCCTCGTCGTTCACCAAAGTTTTCACCCTGCTGACGCTGTTCTCGATTCTGATCCACGGCTGGATTGGAATGTGGCAAGTGCTGACCGATTACATCAAGCATCTGGCCGTCCGCCTGATCCTGCAGATGGTGATCGTGGTCGCGCTGCTGTCGTATGCAATCTATGGAACTGTTGTGGTGTGGGGTGTGTAAATGAATTTGCCAGTTAGAGAGTTTGATTCCGTGGTGATCGGCGCAGGCGGCGCAGGTATGCGCGCCGCACTGCAAATCTCCCAGTCAGGTCAGACCTGCGCTCTGTTATCGAAAGTTTTCCCAACCCGTTCCCACACCGTGTCCGCGCAGGGCGGTATTACCGTCGCGCTCGGCAACACGCATGAAGACAATTGGGAATGGCACATGTATGACACCGTCAAAGGTTCCGACTATATTGGCGACCAAGACGCGATCGAATATATGTGTAAAACCGGCCCGGAAGCGATTTTGGAGCTGGAGCATATGGGAATGCCGTTCTCCCGTCTAGAGGATGGCCGCGTCTATCAGCGCCCGTTCGGCGGCCAGTCGAAAAACTTCGGCGGCGAGCAGGCGACGCGCACCGCGGCGGCAGCGGACCGTACCGGCCACGCGCTGCTGCACACGCTCTATCAGCAGAACCTGAAGAACAAAACCACTATCTTCTCCGAATGGTACGCGCTCGATCTGGTGAAAAACCAGGACGGCGCCATCGTCGGCTGCACCGCTATCTGCATTGAAACCGGCGAAACCGTCTACTTCAAAGCCAAAGCGACTATTCTGGCCACTGGTGGTGCGGGCCGTATCTACCAGTCCACCACCAACGCGCATATCAACACCGGCGACGGCGTCGGTATGGCGCTGCGCGCTGGCGTGCCAGCGCAGGATATGGAGATGTGGCAGTTTCACCCGACCGGCATCGCAGGCGCAGGCGTGCTGGTGACCGAAGGGTGCCGCGGCGAAGGCGGCTATCTGCTGAACAAACATGGCGAGCGCTTTATGGAGCGTTACGCACCAAACGCCAAAGATCTGGCGGGCCGCGATGTGGTCGCGCGCTCGATGATGATCGAAATTCGCGAAGGACGCGGCTGCGACGGCCCGTGGGGTCCGCATATCAAGCTGAAGCTCGATCATCTTGGCGCGGAGGTGCTGGAGTCTCGCCTGCCGGGCATTCTAGAGCTGTCGCGCACCTTTGCTCACGCTGATCCGGTTAAAGAGCCGATTCCAGTTATCCCAACTTGCCACTACATGATGGGCGGCATTCCGACCAAAGTGACCGGCCAAGCCCTATGCGTTAACGCGCAGGGCGAAGATGAGGTGATTCTAGGCCTATTCGCCGTCGGCGAAATCGCCTGCGTATCGGTGCACGGCGCCAACCGCCTCGGCGGCAACTCGCTGCTCGACTTAGTGGTGTTCGGCCGCGCGGCCGGCGTGCATCTGATGGAGTGCATCGAACAGCAAGGTTCGCTGCGCGACGCCACGCTGGAAGAGCTCGATGCCGCCATGGCGCGCTTCAACCGCTGGGAAAACAACACCACCGGCGAAGACCCGGTTGAAATTCGTAAGGCGCTGCAGCGCTGCATGCAGAACAACTTCTCAGTATTCCGCGAAGGCGATGCGATTAAGCAGGGTCTGGCCGAGCTGAAACAGATCCGCGAGCGTCTGAAGTCGGCCCGTCTGGATGACCGTTCACCGGACTTCAATACCCAGCGTATTGAGTGCCTAGAGCTGGATAACCTGATGGAAACGGCTTACGCTACAGCGGTTGCGGCGAACTTCCGCACTGAAAGCCGCGGCGCGCATAGTCGATTCGACTTTCCGGATCGCGATGATGAAAATTGGTTGTGCCACAGTCTCTACGTCCCCGAAACCGAGAGCATGACGCGCCGCGAGGTGAACATGCAGCCGAAAATGCGAGCTGCCTTCCCGCCGAAAGTGCGTACCTACTAAATCGCGGAGACGATCATGAGACTCAAGTTTTCTATTTATCGCTACAATCCTGAAGTCGACGCCTCGCCGCGTATGCAGGATTACACGCTGGAATCTGAAGACGGCCGCGACATAATGCTGCTCGACGCGCTCATCCGTCTGAAAGAGAAAGATCCGACGCTGGCGTTCCGTCGCTCCTGCCGTGAAGGCGTGTGCGGCTCCGACGGCCTCAATATGAACGGCAAAAACGGCTTGGCGTGCATCACGCCGGTCTCCGCGCTGGGCAACGGCACGAAGACGATTGTTATCCGTCCGCTGCCGGGCCTGCCGGTGGTGCGCGATTTGGTCGTGGATATGGAGCAATTCTACGCGCAGTATGAGAAGATTAAGCCTTACCTGTTGAATAACGGAGAGAATCCGCCGGCGCGAGAACATCTGCAGTCGCCCGCCGAGCGCGAATATCTGAACGGCCTGTATGAGTGCATTCTCTGCGCCTGCTGCTCGACCTCGTGCCCGTCGTTCTGGTGGAATCCGGACAAGTTCGTCGGTCCGGCCGGCCTGCTGGCCGCCTATCGCTTCCTGATCGACAGTCGCGACACTGAAACCGAGGTGCGTCTGGATAACCTGAGCGACGCTTTCAGCGTTTTCCGCTGTCATAGCATCATGAACTGTGTGAGCGTATGTCCGAAAGGACTCAACCCGACGCGCGCCATCGGCCATATCAAGTCGATGCTGCTGCAATGGGGCGCGTAAACCTTAATCGTCCGGGAACCTCAGGTTCCCGGCGTTTTACGGAAGCCTTGCTAAGCGCGGCGGTGCCACGCTTAGCAAGGTTCCCTTGCGGGCAGAGCGCGTGTGAGTGCACCGGCTCGTATCGCTGAACTCACTACGGCAAACCGCGAAAGCGGCAACAAATGAAACCTCAAAAAGTATAGTAATGCTTAAGGGATCACAATGCAGAACAGCGCGATGAAGCCTTGGCTGGACTCCTCTTGGCTGGCCGGCGCGAACCAGTCTTACATAGAGCAACTCTATGAGGATTTCCTGACCGATCCGGACTCTGTCGATGCAGTGTGGCGCACGATGTTCCAACAACTGCCGTGCACCGGCGTGAAATCAGAACAGTTTCACTCCACCACGCGCGAATACTTCCGTCGCCTAGCGAAAGATACATCTCGTTACACCTCCACCGTTTCCGATCCGGCCGTCAATTCTAAGCAGGTAAAAGTCCTGCAACTGATTAACGCCTTTCGTTTCCGCGGCCATCAGCATGCGAATCTCGACCCGCTTGGCCTGTGGAAGCAGGATTGCGTCGCTGACCTCGACCCCGACTTTCACGATCTGACCGACGCCGATTTTCAGGAAAGCTTTAACGTAGGCTCTTTCGCCATCGGCAAAGAGACTATGAAGCTGGCCGACCTCTATGACGCGCTGCAGCAAACCTATTGTAGCTCCATCGGCGCAGAGTACATGCATATCAACAACACCGAAGAGAAGCGCTGGATCCAGCAGCGTCTGGAATCAGCGGCGGGTCGCACGGCATTTAGTAGCGAAGAGAAAAAAGGTTTCCTGAAAGAGCTGACCGCGGCGGAAGGACTGGAAAAATACCTCGGTGCAAAATTCCCCGGTGCGAAACGCTTCTCGCTGGAGGGTGGCGACGCGCTGATCCCGATGCTGCGCGAAATAATCCGACACGCCGGTAAGAGCGGCACGCGCGAAGTGGTGCTGGGTATGGCGCACCGCGGTCGTCTTAACGTGCTGATCAATGTACTGGGCAAAAAGCCGCAGGATCTCTTCGACGAGTTCGCCGGCAAGCATAAAGATTACCTCGGCACCGGCGACGTGAAGTACCACATGGGTTTCTCGTCTGACGTGGAAACCGAAGGCGGCTTGGTGCACTTGGCACTGGCGTTCAACCCGTCGCATCTAGAGATCGTCAGCCCGGTGGTGATGGGCTCGGTGCGCGCGCGTCTCGATCGCCTCGATTCGCCGGGCAGCAATCAGGTTCTGCCGATCACCATTCACGGCGACGCCGCGGTTATCGGGCAGGGGGTGGTACAGGAAACCCTGAACATGTCCCAAGCGCGCGGCTACGAAGTTAGCGGCACGGTGCGCATCGTTATTAACAACCAAGTGGGCTTCACCACTTCCAACCCGCGTGACGCGCGCTCGACGCCATACTGTACCGATATCGGCAAAATGGTGCTGGCGCCGATTTTCCACGTCAACGCGGACGACCCGGAAGCGGTGGCCTTTGTCACGCGTCTCGCGCTCGACTACCGCAACACCTTCAAGCGCGACGTCTTTATCGACTTGGTTTGCTACCGTCGACATGGCCACAACGAAGCCGACGAGCCGAGCGCGACCCAGCCGCTGATGTACCAGAAAATCAAAAAGCATCCGACGCCGCGTAAGCTCTACGCCGATCGTCTGGCTGCCGAAGGCTCCGCCGGTGCGGAAGACGCCACTGAAATGGTCAACCTCTATCGCGATGCGCTAGACGCGGGCGAATGCGTGGTGCCGGAGTGGCGTCCGATGAGCCTGCACTCCTTTACCTGGTCGCCTTACCTCAACCATGAGTGGAATGAGAGCTATCCGGCGACCGTCGAACCGAAACGCCTGCAGGAGCTGGCGCGCCGTATCAGCCAGATCCCGGAAGCGGTCGAGGTTCAGGCGCGCGTGGCGAAAATCTACAACGACCGCAAAGAGATGGCCGAAGGCAACAAGCCGTTCGACTGGGGCGGCGCAGAGAACCTAGCCTACGCCACGCTAGTGGATGAGGGCATTCCGGTGCGTCTCTCCGGCGAAGACTCTGGCCGCGGCACCTTCTTCCATCGTCATGCGGTGATCCATAACCAGTCTAACGGCTCGACCTACACGCCGCTGCACCATATCCATAACGGCCAGGGTCAGTTCAAGGTGTGGGACTCCGTGCTGTCGGAAGAGGCGGTGCTGGCGTTCGAATACGGCTACGCCACCGCGGAGCCGCGCACCCTGACCATCTGGGAAGCGCAGTTCGGCGACTTCGCTAACGGTGCCCAGGTGGTAATCGACCAGTTCATCAGCTCCGGCGAGCAGAAGTGGGGCCGCATGTGCGGTCTGGTGATGCTGCTGCCGCACGGCTACGAAGGCCAGGGCCCGGAACACTCTTCGGCGCGCCTAGAGCGCTATCTGCAGCTCTGCGCCGAACAGAACATGCAGGTGTGCGTACCTTCCACGCCGGCGCAGGTTTACCACATGCTACGTCGTCAGGTGCTGCGCGGGATGCGTCGTCCGCTGATCGTCATGTCGCCGAAATCGCTGCTGCGTCATCCGTTAGCGATCTCGTCGCTCGACGAGCTGGCCAACGGCAGCTTCCAGCCGGCGATCGGCGAAATTGACGTGCTCGATCCGCAGCAGGTGAAACGTGTGGTGCTCTGCTCGGGCAAGGTCTACTACGACCTACTAGAACAGCGCCGCAAAAACGAGCAGACCGACGTCGCCATCGTGCGTATCGAACAGCTCTATCCGTTCCCGCACAAAGTGGTGCAGGACGCGTTGAAAGATTATGCCCATGTGCAGGATTTCGTCTGGTGTCAGGAAGAGCCGCTGAATCAGGGCACATGGTATTGTAGCCAGCATCACTTCCGCGAAGTGGTTCCGTTTGGCGCCTCGCTGCGCTATGCGGGCCGTCCGGCTTCCGCTTCACCGGCTGTGGGCTATATGTCCGTACATCAACAGCAGCAGCAAGACTTAGTCAATAACGCGCTGAACCTTGGTTAATTTAAAAGGAAAGATAATGAGTAGCGTAAATATTCTCGTTCCCGACTTGCCTGAATCCGTTGCCGATGCCACCGTAGCAACTTGGCACAAAAAACCAGGCGATGCGGTAAGCCGCGACGAAGTGTTGGTAGAGATCGAAACTGACAAAGTGGTGCTGGAAGTGCCAGCCCAAGCTGACGGCGTGGTAGAAGCCGTGCTGGAAGATGAAGGCGCGACCGTGACCTCGCGCCAGATTCTGGGACGCCTGAAAGAGGGCAATAGCGCGGGCAAAGAGACCACCGCCAAAGCGGACACCAAAGAGTCCACCCCAGCGCAGCGCCAGACGGCGTCGCTGGAAGGAGAGAGTAACGATGCGCTGAGTCCGGCGATCCGTCGCTTGATAGCTGAACACGATCTGGACGCGTCGCAGATTAAAAGCAGCGGTGTAGGCGGTCGTATCACTCGCGGAGATGTGGAAAAACATCTGGCGAACAAACCTACCGCAGCGAAAGACGCGCCTGCTGCCCCAGAAGCGGCGCCGCAGCAGGCTGTCGCCAACCGCAGCGAAAAACGCGTGCCAATGACCCGTCTGCGCAAGCGCGTGGCGGAACGTCTGCTGGAAGCGAAGAACAGCACCGCGATGCTGACCACCTTCAACGAAGTGAACATGAAGCCGATCATGGATCTGCGCAAGCAGTACGGCGAATCCTTCGAGAAGCGTCACGGCGTGCGTCTGGGCTTTATGTCTTTCTACCTGAAAGCGGTCGTTGAAGCGCTGAAGCGTTTCCCGGAAGTGAACGCGTCTATCGACGGCGAAGATGTGGTTTACCACGACTACTTCGACGTCAGCATCGCCGTCTCCACACCGCGCGGCTTGGTGACTCCGGTGCTGAAAGATGTCGACGCGTTGAGCATGGCGGGCATCGAGAATAAAATCAAAGAGCTGGCGGTGAAAGGCCGTGACGGCAAGCTGACGGTCGAAGAGCTAACCGGCGGCAACTTTACCATCACCAACGGCGGCGTCTTTGGCTCGCTGATGTCGACGCCGATCATCAATCCGCCGCAGAACGCCATCCTAGGCATGCACGCCATCAAAGATCGTCCGATGGCGGTGAACGGCCAGGTAGTGGTGCTGCCGATGATGTATCTTGCGCTCTCCTACGATCACCGTCTGATCGACGGCCGCGAATCGGTCGGCTATCTGGTGGCGGTGAAAGAGCTGCTGGAAGATCCGGCGCGTCTACTGCTGGACGTCTGATTTTCGCCGCGCGTGCCGCGCAAGGCGCGCCCAACCTTATTACTCTTTTCAGACCTGAATGGACAGAACATCATGAACTTACACGAGTACCAGGCGAAACAGCTGTTTGCACAGTATAGTATACTGGCACCGACCGGCTACGCCTGCACTACGCCACGCGAAGCGGAAGAAGCGGCCTCTAAAATTGGCGCCGGCCCGTGGATAGTGAAATGTCAGGTTCATGCCGGTGGACGCGGCAAAGCGGGTGGAGTGAAAGTGGTGAACAGCAAGGAAGAGATCCGTACTTTCGCTGAACACTGGCTGGGTAAACGCCTAGTGACCTATCAAACTGACGCCGGAGGCCAGCCGGTGAACCAGATCTTGGTGGAAGCGGCGACCGATATTGATCAGGAACTCTATCTGGGCGCGGTAGTCGATCGCGCGACCCGTCGCGTGGTCTTTATGGCCTCGACCGAAGGTGGCGTTGAGATCGAGAAAGTGGCGGAAGAGACCCCGCACCTGATCCACAAAATAGCGCTCGATCCGCTGACCGGTCCGCAGCCTTACCAGGGCCGCGAGCTGGCGTTCAAACTGGACCTAACCGGCAAACAGGTCAGCCAGTTCACCAAAATCTTTATGAGCTTGGCGACTATGTTCTTGGAGTGCGACTTGGCGCTGGTTGAGATCAACCCGCTGGTGATCACCAAACAGGGCGATCTAGTCTGCCTCGACGGCAAGCTAGGCGTGGACGGCAACGCGCTGTTCCGTCAGCTGGAGCTGCGCGAAATGCGCGATCCGAGCCAGGAAGATCCGCGCGAAGCGCACGCGACGCAGTGGGAACTCAACTATGTGGCACTGGAAGGCAACATCGGCTGTATGGTTAACGGCGCAGGTCTAGCGATGGGCACCATGGACATCGTTAAGCACCACGGCGGCCAGCCGGCTAACTTCCTCGACGTGGGCGGCGGCGCGACCAAAGAGCGCGTGACCGAAGCCTTTAAAATCATCCTCTCCGACGATGCGGTAAAAGCGGTATTCGTCAACATCTTCGGCGGTATCGTGCGCTGCGACCTTATTGCCGACGGCATCATCGGCGCCGTGACTGAAGTGGGCGTTAACGTACCGGTCGTGGTACGTCTGGAAGGAAACAACGCCGAGCTAGGCTCGCAGAAACTGGCGGACAGCGGACTGAATATTCTTGTAGCAAACAGCCTAACCGACGCGGCACAGCGCGTTGTTGCGGCTACGGAGGAGAAATAATGTCAATTTTAATTGACAAAAACATTAAAGTGATCTGCCAGGGTTTCACTGGCGGTCAGGGCACTTTCCACTCTGAGCAGGCGCTGGCTTACGGCACCCAGCTAGTCGGCGGCGTGACGCCGGGTAAAGGCGGTACCACGCACCTAGGCCTGCCGGTGTTCAACACTGTGCGTGAAGCGGTCGAAGCGACCGGCGCGACCGCCACCGTGATCTATGTTCCAGCGCCGTTCTGCAAAGACGGTATCTTGGAAGCGATCGACGCGGGCATTAAGCTGATCATCACTATTACCGAAGGCATCCCGACGCTGGATATGCTGACAGTGAAAATGAAGCTGGACGAAGCGGGCGTGCGCATGATCGGTCCGAACTGTCCGGGCGTGATCACTCCAGGCGAATGCAAAATCGGCATCATGCCGGGCCACATTCATCAGCCAGGCCGCGTCGGCATTGTGTCGCGTTCCGGCACCCTGACCTATGAAGCGGTGAAACAGACCACGGACATCGGTTACGGCCAGTCTACCTGCGTCGGCATCGGCGGCGACCCGATCCCCGGCTCTAACTTCATCGACATCCTGAAAATGTTCCAGGATGACCCGCAGACCAAAGCGATCGTGATGATTGGCGAGATCGGCGGCAGCGCGGAAGAAGAGGCGGCGGCGTTCGTTAAAGAGCACGTCACCAAGCCAATTGTCGGCTATATCGCAGGCGTCACCGCGCCGAAAGGCAAGCGTATGGGCCATGCAGGCGCCATCATCGCAGGCGGCAAAGGCACGGCGGACGAGAAGTTTGCAGCGCTAGAAGCGGCCGGCGTGAAGACCGTACGCAGCCTGACAGATATCGGCGACGCAGTAAAAGCGGTGCTGCCAGCCAAATAAGCGCGTTTCACACGCCATCAGCCACCTTCCAGGGGCTTTTTTGCCCGTAGAAAGGCAAAGTGCGACATATAGGCAGCGGTATTTTTACGCTTTCTTTTGGAGATAAAGGTTAATAAATAAAAGGTAAGGTAATGCTTTTCTTAATTATGCAAACTGGGTTTGACAATTAATTAACAATATTCTGTAGGCTACATATCTGACTAATAAAAGCGTTAATGCAGATCAATACCCATTGGTATTTAACAAACTTTACCGATGGCGAGGCCTAAGCCAACCGGTTGCATCAATTCAGTCGTTTCCAAAAACATCTAGGAGATTGTGCTAAGCAGCTATAAAACCCTCCCCGCGGCTGTTCTCTCTCGCCTGCCCGAAATGAACTGAATTGATCGCTTTCGGAGAATTTTCACCACTGTTACTTGCTCACGTTGGGCCGCGGATGAAGATGATGTGTCGGTAACAAAAAAAAGGAATCAATAATCAGTCGTTCCTGAATCTTACTCTGCGCATCACATTCTGTTGTTAGCCGTTGTTATTCACAGAGCAAGTTCATGCGAGAAGCAAGGAGTCATTAATGTTTGATATCGTCGAGCTGTCGCGTTTACAGTTTGCTTTAACGACGATGTATCATTTCCTGTTTGTCCCGCTAACGCTCGGTATGGCGTTTCTGCTGGCGCTCGGCGATCATGGAGACGGTTTACATCCTGAGCGGCGAACAGATTTATAAAGATATGACCAAATTTTGGGGCAAGTTATTCGGCGTTAACTTTGCGCTGGCATCGCCACCGTGCTGACTATGGAGTTTCAGTTCGGCACCAACTGGTCTTACTACTCACACTGGTCTTACTACTCACACTACGTCAGCGACATCTTTGATGCACCGCTCGCCATCAGCCCTTCGATGGCGTTCTTCCTCGAATCCACCTTCGTCGGGCTGTTTTTCTTCGGCTGGGATCGGCTGGGCAAAAAAGGCAGCATCTGGCGGTCACCTAGCTAGTGGCGCTGGGGTTGAACCTCTCCGCGCTCTGGATCTTAGTAGCGGACGGCTGGATGTAGAACCCTATCGTCTCTGAGTTCAACTACGAAACCATGCGCATGAAGATGCTGGGCTTCTCCGAACTGGTGCTCAACCCGGTGGCGCCGGTGAAATTCGTGCATACCGTCGCGGTGGGCTACACCACCGGCGCGATGTTCATTCTTGGCATCAGCGCTTGATATCTGCTGAAAGGACGCGACATCGCCTTTGCGAAACGCTCGTTCGCCATCGCCGCCAGCTTCGGCATGGCCGCGGTGCTGTCGGTTATCGTGCTGGACGACGAGTCGGGCTACGAAATGGGCGACGTGGAGAAAACCAAGCTGGCCGCCATTGAGGTGGAATGGGACACCCAGCTTGCGCCAGCCGCCTTTAGGCTTTTTGGACTGCCCGACTAGGATAAGCAGGAGAACGCCGACGCGGTGCAGATCCCTAGGCTGCTTGGCCTGATCACCACACGATCGATAAGCCGGTCCCCGGCCTGAAAGATCTGATGGCGCAGCATGAGGTGCGCATCCGCAACGGTATGAAAGCCTGTGCGCTGCTGAACGAGCTGCCTAGCGGCAGCACAGATCCCGCGGTGCGCGAAGCCTTCAACCAGCACAAATAGGATCTCGGCTATGGCCTGCCACTGAAACACTACACGCTGAACGTGGTGAATACCACCGAGACGCAGATCCAGCAGGCGGTGAAAGACTCCATTCCACTCGTTGCACCGCTCTATTTCACCTTCTGCATTATGATGCTGGCGAGCATGCTGCTGCTGGGCATCATCACCTTTGCGTTCTGGAGCTTTATCCGCAACCGCGTCGGCAAACACTGCTGCTGCTGAAAGCGGCGCTCTACGGTATTCCGCGGCTGTGGATCGCCGTCGAAGCGGGCTGGTTCGTCGCCGAGTATGGCCGTCAGCCGTGGGCGATCGGCGAAGTGCTACCGACCTCGGTAGCCAACTCCTCGCTGGCGGTGGGCGATCTGCTCTTTTCCATGCTGCTGATCTACAGTCTCTACACGCTGTTCCTTGTAGCGGAAATGTATCTGATGTTTAAGTTCGCGCATTTTGGCCCCAGCATCCTGAAAACCGGACGCTATCACCATGAGTAGGTCACGACTGTAGCTGGGCAGGCACGCGGTTAAGGAGAGCAACCATGTTTGATTATGAAGTACTGCGCTTTGTCTAGTGGCTGCTCATCGGCATCCTGCTAGTGGGCTTCCCAGTGGCGGACGGCTTCGGATATGGGCATCGCCATGCTAACGCGTCTGATGGGGCGCAACGACACCGAGCGTTGCATTATAATCAACAGCATCGCGCCGCACTGGGATGGTAACGAGGTCTAGCTGAACACTGCAGGCGGCGCGCTGTTCTCCGCTTGGCCGATGGTCTATGCCGCAGCTTTCTCCGGCTTCTACGTAGCGATGATTCTGGTGCTGGCATCGCTCTTTTTTCGTCCGGTAAGTTTCTATTATAGTTCTAAAATTGAAGATATGCGCTGGCGCGGCATATGGGACTGGGGTGTCCTTTATCGGCAGCTTCGTACCACCGCTGGTAATCGGCGTGGCGTTTGGCAATATGCTGCAAGGCGTGCTGTTCCGCTGGCGTGCGTCATTATGACCGCTCGCATCGCGCTGTTTCCGTTTATTATGCCGTCGAGCATCGAGCCCGGCATTAGCCACACGATGTGGGATGCCCCCTCAAGTCAGCGCACGCTGACAGTGATGACCTTCGCGGCTATGATCTTCGTACCGATCATTCTGGCCTACACCAGCTGGTGCTACTACAAAATGCAGGGCACATCACCAAAGAACATATCGAGCGCAATACGCACTCTCTCCACTGATTAAGGAGTTAACGCGTGTGGCATTTTGCCTAGATCCTCCGGCATGCTGCTGGCCTGCGCTTTGGCATCATCACCGCGCTGGCGATCGAGCACGTTGAAGAGCGAGCCGCGCAGGATGAGCGCGCCTGATGCGCAAGCTGATTCGAACTTTATATCGTCTGATGGACAAAAAGGGCACGCAAGGGCCCTTCCGCTCATCTTGGCGTTGATCGTCGCGGGCTGCCTGTTCTGGGATTCCTCACGCTACGCCGCGCACGCCAGCACCTTCCTCGCCGCACGCGTTGGCAGGTACTCTGCCCCTGATCGCGCTGCTGTTCGGTCTCTACTGGTTCTGGCGCTAGCCCCCGGCATCCGCCGCTAGCGGTGGAGTATTGTCCAAGGTATATGCCGAAAATCCTTCCGTTTGTTTCCGTCTGATAATTATTTTCTCTTGGCTCTGGCATCCCATTCCCAACTCCAAATCTCTTGCGTATAGTAGCAATGTTTAAAAACGAGACCGGGATGTAGAGTGAGTGCAACGCTGTTTCGGTGGCCGGTACGGGTCTATTACGAAGATACTGATGCTGGTGGCGTAGTTTACCATGCCAGCTATATCGCTTTTTATGAACGAGCACGTACCGAAATGCTGCGCCAGCACCATTTCAATCAGCAAACCCTGCTGGAAGAGCAGGTCGCTTTTGTGGTACGGCGCATGACGGTGGACTATGTTTCGGCGGCAGGTCTCGATGACCTTTTGGAGATTCAGAGCGAAGTCACCGCGATGACGCGCGCGACCATGACCTTTTCCCAGCGTATCGTGAATGCAGAAGGCAAAGTCCTGAATGAAGCAGAAGTCCTGATTGCCTGCATCAACCCACATCTTATGAAGCCGATTGCGCTTCCCAAGTCTATTGTCGCGGAGTTCAAGCAGTGACTGACATGAACGTTCTTTATTTGTTCCTGAAGGCGAGTCTTCTAGTCAAACTTATTATATTGATTTTGATCGGCTTTTCGATTGCTTCTTGGGCCATCATTATTCAGCGCACCCGTATTTTGAATGCGGCGGGACGCGAGGCAGAAGCGTTCGAAGACAAGTTCTGGTCTGGCATTGAGCTGTCGCGCCTCTATCAGGAAAGTCAGGGGCGTCGCGAAGAGCTGAGCGGATCCGTACAGATCTTCTATGCCGGCTTTAAAGAGTTCGCTCGTCTGCACCGCGCCAATAGCCACGCTCCCGAAGCGGTGGTGGAAGGCGCCAGCCGCGCGATGCGTATCTCGATGAACCGCGAGTTGGAGACGCTGGAGAGCCATATTCCTTTCCTCGGCACCGTCGGCTCCATCAGTCCCTATATCGGCCTGTTCGGCACCATCTGGGGCATCATGCACGCCTTTATCGCGTTGGGTGCGGTAAAGCAGGCGACGCTGCAGATGGTCGCGCCCGGCATCGCCGAAGCGCTGATCGCCACCGCGATCGGCCTGTTCGCCGCGATTCCGGCGGTCATGGCCTATAACCGACTGAACCAGCGTGTCAACAAGCTGGAGCAGGGCTACGACAACTTTATGGAAGAGTTCATGGCTATCCTGCATCGTCAGGCTTTCTCCAGCGAAAACGCGAAGTAAGCGGAGGTAACCATGGCCAGAGTACGTGGTCGCGGCCGCCGCGACCTGAAATCAGAAATCAATATTGTTCCGCTGCTCGACGTCCTGCTGGTGCTGCTACTAATCTTTATGGCGACAGCGCCGATCATTACCCAGAGCGTAGAAGTGGATCTGCCGGACGCCACCGATTCGAAAACGGTTTCCAGCGACGATAATTCGCCGGTAATAGTGGAGGTCTCGGGCGTCGGCCAGTACGGCTTAGTGGTGGATCACGATCGTATGGAGCAGCTGCCGCCGGAACAAGTGGTCAGCGAGGCACATCGTCACATTGAGGCGAATCCAAAAACCGTCTTTCTGATCGGCGGTGCGAAGGATGTGCCCTACGACGAAATTATTAAGGCGCTGAACCTGCTGCATCGAGCAGGCGTTAAATCTGTCGGTTTGATGACGCAGCCGATTTAAAGTCGAACTGTTTTTTGGGAACTGAGTGTGTCGAAGGCCACCGAGCAAAACGAGAATTTAAAGCGCGCGATAATCATATCGGTGGCTCTGCACATCGTGCTGATCGCGCTGCTAGTCTGGAGCTCGTTCAACGAGAATATAGAAGCGAGTGGCGGCGGCAGCGATATCGATGCGGTGATGGTCGATCCGGGCGCTGTGGTCGAGCAGTACAATCGCCAGCAGAATCAGAAAAGTGACAGCCAGCGCGCCGAACAGCAGCGTCAGAAGCAGGCGCAGGAGCAGGCTGCCGAACAGCAACTCCTGAAAGCGCTGGAGAAAGAACGCCTGCAGGCGCAGGAAGCGGCGAAAGCGCAGGCCGAACAGCAGAAACAGGCGCAAGCGCAGGTGAAAGCGGCGGCGGAAGCGGCGCAGAAGTCGGAAGAGCAGGCGAAAGCCGCAGCCGCTGCGAAAGAGAAAGCGATCGTCGACGCCAGAGCCGCTGCGGATGCGAAGGCGAAAGCGGCGGCGGAAGCGGCGAAAAATAGCAGCTATGTTGACGATCTGCTTGGTGGCCTGACCTCCGGCAAAAATGCGCCGAAAAGCGGCAACGTCAGCGGTGGCGCGCCGGCAGAGCAGGGTAACCAGAAAAAATCGGGCGCGTCCGGGGCGGATATCAGTAATTATGCGGGTCAGATCCAGGCAGCGATTCAGAGTAAGTTTTACGATTGGGAAAACTTCAAGGGTCGCACCTGCACGCTGCGCATTAAGCTGGCGTCGGATGGTTTGTTGATCGATGCCAAAGCGGAAGGCGGCGATCACGCGCTCTGTCAGGCGGCATTAGCGGCCGCGCGTCAGGCGCGCATTCCTAAGCCGCCGACGCAGGACGTTTATCAGGTCTTTAAGAACGCGCCGCTGGATTTCAAACCGCAATAATGCAGCATCTTACGTCAGCTTGATCTATGGTTAAGCCGTAAACAAACAGAAGTCATGTTTTTCAGGAACTGTGCCAGTTATCGTGGACTGAGGTTCAGGTAAGGGAGATAAGATGAAGCAAGCTCTTCATGTCATGTTGGGTTTTTTTGTACTATTATGGACGGCTATGCTGCATCCAGAAGTCCGCATCGAAATTACACAGGGCGTCAACACCGCGCGCGCCATCGGCGTCGTAGCGTTTAAATGGGATGGTTCTGGCGCTGCGCCGGAAGATGTCGGCGGCATCGTCGGCGCTGACCTGCGCAACAGCGGCAAATTCAATCCGCTGGACGTCTCCCTTCTGCCGCAGCAGCCAGCCAGCGCGCAGGAAGTACAACCTGCGGCTTGGACCGCGCTGGGCATCGACGCGGTGGTTGTCGGTCAGGTTCAGTCGAACCTGGACGGCAGCTATGAGGTCTCTTACCAGCTAGTCGATACCGCCGGTTCGCCGGGCAACGTTATCGCGCAAAACTCCTTTAAGGTCACGAAGCAGTGGCTGCGCTACGCGGCGCACACCGCCAGCGATGAGGTGTTCGAGACGCTGACGGGCATTAAGGGCGCGTTCCGCACCCGCATCGCCTATGTGGTGCAGACCAACGGCGATCAGTTCCCGTATGAGCTGCGCGTCGCGGACTACGACGGCTACAACCAGTTTGTGGTACATCGCTCGCCGCAGCCCCTGATGTCTCCAGCTTGGTCGCCGGACGGCTCGAAAGTGGCCTACGTCACCTTTGAAAGCGGCAAGTCGGCGCTGGTGGTGCAGACGCTCTCTAACGGCGCGATTCGTCAGGTTGCCTCATATCCACGTCATAACGGCGCGCCGGCCTTCTCGCCGGACAGCTCTAAACTGGCGTTCGCCCTGTCGAAAACTGGCAGCCTCAACCTTTACGTGATGGATTTAGGCTCGGGCCAGACGCGTCAGGTCACCGACGGACGCTATAACAGCACCGAACCGACTTGGTTCCCGGACAGCCAGACGCTGGCCTATACTTCGGATCAGGCGGGAGCGCCACAAATCTACAAAATTGGCATCAACGGCGGCGTGCCGCAGCGTATTACTTGGGAAGCTGCTCAAAACCAGGACGCTGACGTGTCGACCGATGGTAAATCTATGGTAATGATCAGCACCAGCGGCGGCGCGCAGCACGTTGTCAAACAAGATCTGGAAACGGGTGCCGTCCAAATGTTGACGAACACGTTCCTAGATGAAACGCCGAGCTTGGCACCGAACGGCACGATGGTAATCTATAGCTCTACTCAGGGGATGGGTTCCGTGTTGCAGTTGGTCTCAACCGATGGTCGTTTCAAAGCGCATCTTCCGGCAACCGATGGACAGGTTAAATTCCCTACTTGGTCGCCGTATCTGTGATACCCGCGTCTGCGGGTAAAGCAAACATCTAATAATAATGGGATTTTAAAATGCAACTGAACAAAGTGCTGAAAAGCTTAATGCTGGCTCTGCCGGTTTTGGCTGTAGCCTCTTGTAGCTCACACAAAAACAACAACAACGACCAAGCTGGCATGGGCGCTTACGGCAACGGCTCTGGCATGAACGGCAGCGGCAACATGTCTTCTGACGAGCAGGCGCGTCTGCAGATGCAGCTGCTACAGCAGAACAACATCGTTTACTTCGGCTTGGACAAATATGACGTCCAGTCTGATTACGCTCAGATGCTGGACCAGCATGCTGCTTTACTGCGTAACAACCCGTCATACAAAGTGACCATCGAAGGTCACGCGGATGAGCGCGGCACGCCGGAATACAACATCGCGCTGGGCGAGCGTCGTGCTAACGCCGTTAAGATGTATCTGCAGGGCAAAGGTGTGTCGGCTGACCAAATGTCTATCGTCTCTTACGGTGAAGAGAAACCGGCTGTTCTGGGTCATGACGAAGCGGCATACTCTAAAAACCGTCGTGCCGTTCTGGTCTACTAAGAGAATCACATGATTAGTAACTTCAGACTTCATCTGTTGAGTCTGTCTTTACTGGTTGGCGTAGCGGCTCCTTGGGCCACTAATGCCCAAGCGTCAATCAGTAGCGTCGGCTCTGGCTCGGTCGAAGACCGCGTCACCACTCTTGAACGAATTTCTAACGCCCGAGCTCAGCTTCTACAGCAGCTGCAGCAGCAAATGAGCGACTACCAAAACGATATTGATGCGCTTCGGGGGCAAATCCAGCAAAACAGCTATCAGCTTAATCAGCTGATAGAGCGGCAGAAGCAGCTCTATCAGCAGAGCGACAGCTTGAGCAGCAGCGGCGCGAATGCAGACGCGGCAGCCTTGTCAGCTGCGCCAACGCAGAGCGGCGACGCCAACAGCGACTACAACGCCGCTGTTGCACTGATTCTGGAAAAGAAACAGTTTGACCAGGCGATCACTGCGCTGCAGGCGTGGGTGAAGCGCTATCCTGATTCAACCTACCAGCCGAACGCCAACTACTGGCTGGGTCAGTTGAACTACAACAAAGGTAAAAAAGACGACGCGGCCTACTATTACGCCACTGTGGTCAAAAATTACCCTAAGTCGCCGAAGGCGTCTGAAGCGTTGCTGAAGGTTGGCGTCATCATGCAGGAGAAAAAAGACACGGCGAAAGCCAGAGCGGTTTACCAGCAGGTGCTCAAGCTTTACCCCAACACCGATTCAGCGAAGCAGGCGCAAAAACGTTTCGACGGGCTGTAATTTGTGCAGCCAACACCAGATTTTGCCTGATTTCTGATCTGGCAGCATGAAAGGTAAGCAGTTGAACCCACCGGCGGAAAATAAGGGTTGCCCTACCTCGGTAAATCATTAATATATGCCGCCGTTGCTGGGACAGATTGCAAATGTGCTTGGCAAGCCTGAAGATGGGTCGTTAGCTCAGTTGGTAGAGCAGTTGACTTTTAATCAATTGGTCGTAGGTTCGAATCCTACACGACCCACCAATTCAGAAAAAAGCGCCTAATGGGCGCTTTTTTTCGTTTCTGTAGTTGCTGTTATCGCCTTTTCGTAAAGCTACACCGTGGCTAGACTAGTTCAGGGGTCGCGTGCGCGAAGAGCAAAGCGTCCGAGCTAGGAGAGCGAGGCCGACCCACAGGGAGGTGGGTCTCCTTTGCGAGCGCGCCCGCGCTGGGAACTTGCCTCCGCCTTGGCGGGCTTCAGGCCGCCCAGATTATTAAGGATGGCGATAGGGGAAGGCGTCCGGCCAACGCAGGGCGCGCATCGCGATATAGTGCGCTGTCTAGGAGACAATCCTTGGCAACACCACCAGCTGTTTGACACTGCCTCTGGCGACTGCGTGGCGTTAAAGAGCAGCGTCTCCCCAACGCACGCCAGCGTAGGAGATAATGGCGCGCGAGCGAGCGCTGACCATGCCGAGCAGGGCCACATCGTCCACCGTCAGGCTGGCGATGCTATCGGGCTGCGCGGCGTAGCACGTCAGATCGCGGAAGGGCGTCTCGCAGGGCTCGCCAAAGGCGGCAAAACGGCTGTTTACGGTGATTGCGGCCTTCATCGTTACCTGCTGGCCGATAATCGCGCTCACGCCAAGCTCAAAGGCGTCGAACGCGCCCGGCACGCGCCGGTCGGGGTTGAGTGCTAGGCTCGGCGCAAGCAGCGCAGCAGCACCGGCGTTAGCTAAGTAGCTGCAACGTGTTCTTCTGAGGAAGATGTGACACGCTGATCCAGCCGCGATAGTGGCCCAGCGCCACGGTGCGCCGGTATTCGCCATCCTGTACCGCCTTCACCCCTTTCATCAGGTGCGACTGCAAAAACGCCCGCATCGCCTCCCAGTCATATGGCGGACGATAGCTCAGGCGCAACGTAGCGCTATCGCCCGCTGGTATAGGCCACATCCGTCACCGGCAGCTGCGTCTCTATCAGCAGCTGCTTCGCCAGCAGTATACGGCGCGTCTGCTTTAGCTCCAGCGGCGACACGCCCAGCTCCTGCTGCACGATACGGCGCAGCTGACGTAGGCTCACGCCAAACCCGGCGGCGATTGCCTCCAACCCTTCACGCTCCTCCAGCAGCCCTTCTTCAATGCTCTGGATCAACCGGTCGGCCGCGCGGTGAGACTGATCGATGGGCGCTTTGCTCAGGGCGGCAGCGCAAACAGAGCCGGAAATGCGCCTTCTCCGCCGCTTCCGCGCTGGCGAAAAACAGACAGTTCTTCAGCTGTGGCGCCTTAACCGGACAGATGGGACAGAGCAGTAAATGCCGGTAGACGTGACCGCCGACAAAAAAACGCCGTCGAAACGGGTGTCATGCGAGGTTAGCGCCTGATAAGCAATCTCGAGATCGAACATAATGACTCCTGTAAATAAACAGAGCCTATACCCGGTTTATGATGCAGACTCGCTGTTTTCGGACATCAAAGCAGTTTAACCTGATAACCGAAAACGGCCAGCGTGCCAGCAGCCTTAGAACGCGATAATAACGGACGTCTCAAACAGGGAGAACGCACTATGTATCACTACAAATTGGTTTCCACGCTGGTGGGCAAACTGAAACTGGTGGCGAGCAAGCGCGGACTTGCGAGCATTTTATGGAAAAAAGACGATCCTCACGGCTCACGCTTCATGTCGCAAACGCGCGATGAGGCGCATTCCTTCCTCATCGAAACAGAGCGCCAGCTGCGCGAGTACTTTGCCGGCGAGCGGCGCAGCTTTAACCTGCCGCTCGACTTTGTTGGAACCGACTTCCAGAAAAAAGTGTGGAACGCGCTGGTGGCGATCCCCTTCGGCGAAACGCGCAGCTATAGTGAAATCGTCCGACAGATCGGCCATCTCTAGGCGGTGCGCGCGGTGGGCGCGGCGAACGGCAGAAATCCGCTCTCTATTGTCGCGCTATGCCATAGCGTGATTGGCGTAAACGGCAGGCTAACCGGCTTTGCAGGCGGCTTTGAGGTTAAGGCCTTTTTGCTGGATCTGGAGATGCCGCAAAAAGCGACTCTGCTGCCGCTATTCACTGAGGAGAGCCCCACGCCTGAAAAAAGAGCACGACACCGCTCTCCGTTTCCGCTATCTTGTTTAGCATATAAAACATAGTGGTGATATGAATGCGATTTTTAGCCACCTTTAGCGATTTTCGTTCATTTAATAAAACGAGAGCGGTGTGATGAGTGCTTTATTCGATACAGAAAACGCAGCTTGGCCCTTTCCGGCGAAAACCGCCCGACTCAGTGACGATGAAAAAGCCTTTTACCTCAGTAAGATCAACCGCCTGCTAAAAGAGCACAATGCGGTTATGGTGGCGCACTACTACACCGATCCGGAAATTCAAGCGCTGGTGGAAGAGACCGGCGGCTGCGTGGCGGACTCGCTGGAGATGGCTCGCTTCGGCAGCACGCACCCCGCCTCGACCCTACTGGTGGCGGGCGTGCGTTTTATGGGCGAAACCGCCAAAATCCTTAGCCCAGAAAAAACCGTGCTGATGCCGACGCTGCAGGCGGAATGCTCCTTGGACCTCGGCTGCCCTATCGACGAATTTAACGCTTTCTGCGACGCCCATCCCGACCGCACCGTGGTGGTCTACGCTAACACCTCTGCGACAGTCAAAGCGCGCGCCGACTGGGTCGTCACCTCCAGCATCGCGGTCGAGCTAATCGACTATCTCGACAGCTTAGGCGAAAAGATCATCTGGGCTCCGGATCGCCATCTCGGCCGCTACGTTACGCAGAAAACCGGCGCCGACGTGCTCTGCTGGCAGGGCGCCTGCATCGTCCATGACGAATTCAAAACCCAGGGGCTGCTGCGCATGAAAGCGCTCTATCCCGACGCGGCGGTGCTGGTACATCCCGAATCGCCGCAGGCGGTAGTGGATCTCGCCGACGCGGTCGGTTCCACCAGCCAGCTGATTCAGGCGGCGCATCGGCTGCCGCATCCGCAAATGATCGTGGCGACCGACCGCGGCATTTTCTACAAAATGCAGCAGGCAGTGCCGGAAAAAACGCTGCTGGAAGCGCCGACAGCAGGCGAAGGCGCAACCTGCCGCAGTTGCGCGCACTGCCCGTGGATGGCGATGAACGGCCTGAAGGCGATCTCCGAAGGGCTGGAGCAGGGCGGCGCGCAGCATGAAATAGAGGTTGATGGCGCGCTGCGCGAGGCGGCATTATTGCCGCTCAACCGTATGCTCTCTTTTGCTACGGCACTCAAACTTAAGGTACAGGGGAACGCCTGAGGGACAATTGATGGATTTTTTCAGCACAAGCAACATCCTAGTTCATATTCCGCTCGGCGCGGGCGGCTACGATCTCTCGTGGATTGAAGCCATCGGCACGCTGGCGGGACTGCTTTGCATCTGGCTCGCCAGCTTGGAGAAAATGATCAACTATCCGTTCGGCCTGATTAACGTCACGCTGTTCGCCGCCATCTTCTTCCAGATCCAGCTCTACGCCAGCCTGCTGCTGCAGCTCTTCTTCTTTGTCGCGAACCTCTACGGCTGGTACGCATGGAGCCGGCAGAGCGACGATCGCCAGGCGGCGCTGAAAATTCGCTGGCTGCCGCTGCCGAAGACGCTGGGATGGGGGGCGGTTTGCGTTGTGGCGATTGCGCTGATGGCGCGCTATATCGACCCGGTTTTCGCCTTTCTGACGCAGATTGCCGTGTCGCTGATGAACGCGCTCGGCCTGCAGGTGACGATGACGACGCTGCAGCCCGACGCCTTTCCGTTCTGGGACGCCAGCATGATGGTGCTCTCTATCGTGGCGATGATCCTGATGACACGCAAATATGTCGAGAACTGGCTGCTGTGGGTAGTTATTGACGTGATCAGCGTAATGATCTTCGCGCGCCAGGGCATTTATGCCGTGGCGCTGGAGTACGTCATCCTGACGCTGATCGCGCTCAACGGATCGCGCCTATGGATAGAGCGCGCGCTAACACGGCTCGCAGTCGGGCGTGGGCACGGCTGACATCTGCACGTGGCATGGCCAATTTGATACTTCTAGTGCAGATAGCGGTGGATATGCTGCAGCAGCGCATCGTGCGTGCTCTTAGAGCGGGATCACATGTACATGCAGGTCAAGGTCACCACCGGCTTCTCGCCGACCTGCTAGATGTGCAGGTGGTGCACGTTGCGCCCCTCGGCAATATTCAGTGTCAAATCGAGCGCCATCTTCTCCGCGTCATCACCGCCGGCGCGTGCCCTCCAGCAGATCATGCAGGCTCTCACAGTAGCGATCAAGCGCTGTGCAGCACTAACAGCGACACCATAGCAGCGACAGAACCGGGTCGATGGGCGTCCAGCCGGTATTAGACAATAATCAGCGCCGCCGCAGTGCGCCCATCAAGCCGAGCAGATCGCCCATCCCATGCAGCGTGGCGGCGCGCACGTTAAGCTTCTTCTCTTCGCTGCCGTGGTGCAGCAGTCAGAACGACAGCATATTCGCCCGCAGGCCCGCCACGGCGATGACGAGGAGCATCAGGCCACCGGTTACCGGTTGCGGCTGGTAGAAGCGCCGTAACGCCTCCTAGACGATCAGCGCGGTGAGACGCAGGAGCCCAAAGGTATGATGCGCCTTGGGCTTGCGCTGAGCGAACTGCAGCATCAGCAAGCCGCAAATCCAGCCGCCGATCGCCTCCGCTAGCATAAAGATCGCCGTAAAGGTGAAGGCGACCGCCAGACGTTTACGGTTGCCCGCAGGCGCGCAGTGAGCTGCAGCCCGATCAGCAGCCAGCTTCCCTTCATGCGGTGTGCTGCTTCCGCCAGCTGCGTCCCAGACGCTCGCTCTGCGCGCCGCGGTGATGCGCGCCAGCTGCGCTGATGCAGCACGCCGGATAGTCGTCGACTATAGCACAGTGCGGCGTAGCGGGGCCGCTCGTCGCTCTCAGGCGACGGCTCTTCGCAGCGCTGCAGCAGCAGAGTCACCCTGACCTCGGTGCCCTAGCTAGGCTGCAAGCGCAGCGCGCTCTGCCCGTTCATCAACACCTTATATGAGGCCATAAATACGCGCATCGTCTATGAGGCGTTGCTCTCCTCCAGCAGCCCGACGCGCCGCATTTTTCCCTGCATCACATCAGCGCCGTTGACCGACATCATCATCGGTAAATCAAGACCGATGACCGGTCGTATCTCCGACCAAGTTTGCATCGCCGTCAGACAGAATAGCAGCAATAAGAGTCGTCTTACAACTGCGCTTTCCACAGAGTGGCCAGTTCCACTACCGAGCGCGCGCCGGTTTTTTCCAAAATATTCTTTTTATGGGTGCTGACGGTTTTATTGCTGATATACAGCTGTTCGGCGATTTCCAGATTGGAAAGGCCGGTCGCCAGCAGCATCTGCTGCTCTTTGCTGGTGAGTGGCAGTGCAGGCGTGGTCACCTCAGGCGGAAAGGCCTGCTGTCCGCCCAGCACAGCGAGGATATTGCTCAGCAGCTGCTTTATGTACTGACTTTTCACCACGTAGCCCGCCGTGCCGGGCGCCTGCGCGCGGCGCAGATAGTGGCTGCTCTGCTGCGCTGAATAGATCAGCACCGGGATCGATGGAAAGTGGATTTTAAGGCGTCGCAGGATCTCCAGCCCGTCGCCGTCCGGCAGGCCAATATCCAGCATAATAATGTCGGTGGGCTGCGTTAGCAGCTGGCGCGCCTGCTGTTCGCTGGCGGCGGATCGTAAAACAATAAGAAGGGGCGAGTTTTCGAGCGCGGCTTCCAGCGCCACTTCGACTAGTGGATGGTCGTCTGTCAACAACAGCGAGGCCATGAACATTTCCTGACAGAATTCATTGCCTCAGCATAGCGGAAGTTAATGCATAGAAAAATGTTAATGCATAGAAAAATAATGGAGAGCCGAAGCTTTCCAGAAGATATTACTGCGAAGTGCCGTTAGTTTTGCGGTCGACTTTACCGCCGCCTTCACCGGTTTGCACCTTGCTGTTGATGTCCGGGCATTTACCATCTTTACACTGGTTGTTCTGGTCAATCTTATTTGCGGACATATTGCTGCTGCCGGTGCTGCTGCCTCCTGTTGCGCTGCTGGAAAAATTCCCCGCGACCGATAGCGCCGCGTGTACCGTCGCCAGCGCCCGCGAGTCTATCCACCAAGTTTTGCAGGGCAAAGATGATCGCCTGCTGGTGGTGATCGGCCCCTGTTCAATTCACGATCCCCAAGCGGCGAAAGAGTACGCCGCACGTCTGCTGACGCTGCGCGACGAGCTGAAAAGCGAGCTGGAAGTGGTGATGCGTGTCTATTTTGAAAAGCCGCGCACCACCGTGGGCTGGAAAGGGCTGATTAACGATCCCTATATGGACGGCAGCTTCCAGCTGAACGACGGCCTGCGTCTAGCAGGCCACAGCTGCTGCTGGAGGTCAACGACAGCGGTCTGCCGGCGGCGGGCGAGTTTCTTGATATGATTACGCCGCAGTACGTGGCGGACCTAATAAGCTGGGGCGCCATTGGCGCGCGCACCACCGAATCGCAGGTGCATCGTGAGCTGGTGTCAGGGCTTTCCTGCCCGGTCGGCTTCAAGAATGGCACCGCCGGCACTATCAAAGTGGCTATCGACGCCATCAACGCTGCTGGTTCACCGAACTGCTTCCTGTCGGTCACCAAATATGGTCACTCGGCGATCGTTGAAACCAGCGGCAACGCGGACTGCCATATTATTCTGCGCGGCGGCAAGGATCCGAACTACAGCACGCATCACGTTAGCGCGGTGAAAGTCGGTCTGGAGAAAGCGGGTCTGCCGCAGCAGGTGATGATCGACTTTAGCCACGCCAACAGCAGCAAGCAGTATCAGAAGCAGCTGGAGGTGGCGGGCGACGTCGCGGCGCAGATTTCCGGCGGCGAGCGTAGCATCATCGGCGTGATGATGGAAAGCTATCTGGTGTAAGGCAACCAGAGCTTGATGAGCGACGAGCCGCTGGTCTACGGCAAAAGCGTAACCGACGCCTGCATCGGCTGGAATGACACCGACAAGGTGCTGAGCCAGCTGGCCGCCTCCGTGAAACAGTGCCTGATCCGCAGCAATAAAAAAGGCCAGACAGCTGTCTGGCCTTTCACATCAGCTAATGGCTTACTTTGCTTTACCTTGGTTTGCGACGGCAGCGGCTTTCTCTGCGATCTCGGCGGCATCGCCCAGATAGTAGTGTTTGATCGGTTTAAAATTCTCGTCGAACTCATACACCAGCGGCACGCCGGTCGGGATGTTCAGCTCGAGGATCTCATCTTCGCTCATGTTGTCGAGGTATTTCACCAGCGCGCGCAGCGAGTTGCCGTGCGCCGCGATAATCACTTTCTCGCCGCTCTTGATGCGCGGCAGAATGCTCTCGTTCCAGTAAGGGATCACGCGATCGATAGTCAGCGCTAGACTCTCAGTGGTTGGCAGCTGCTCAGCTCTAAGATTCGCATAGCGCGGGTCGTGGCTAGGGAAACGCTCGTCGCCGCGATCCAGCTCCGGCGGGGTAACCGCAAAACCGCGACGCCACTGTTTCACCTGATCGTCGCCATATTTGGCGGCGGTTTCAGCTTTATCCATGCCCTGCAGCGCACCGTAGTGACGTTCGTTCAGACGCCAGCATTTCTCAACCGGCAGCCAGGCCTGATCCAGTTCATCAAGAACGTTCCACAGGGTGTGAATGGCGCGTTTCAGCACGGAGGTGTAAGCGAAATCAAAGACGAAACCTTCTTTTTTCAGCAGCTGACCAGCTGCTTTGGCTTCGGTGCGACCTTTTTCAGAAAGATCCACGTCATACCATCCGGTGAAGCGGTTTTCTTGGTTCCAATTACTTTCGCCATGGCGGACCAGAACCAGCTTAGTTATGGCCATAGTTAACTCCTTAAATATTTGATATTTATACAATAATGGAAGGCTTGCTGCAACCAACCCGACGCGCTCGCGGCGGCACATGGATAGCACCGTACCATAGCGGAAAACGGGGCAGGGTGTAAGCCTGTCGGCGACGCACTGCGCGTTTTTCAGCCGGTGGCTCAGCGCAGGATGAAGCGGTAGCGCGTCACCGATTCCCAGCGCTCGCCCGGCTGCAGCCATTCGGGATGATTCGGCGAATCGGGTAAAAATTTGCTCTCCAGCTCAATGCCCTAGAAAGCAGTATAGCTTTCCTGTTCGCGCGCCCGCTCCTACCAGATAGTTGCCGCTATAGAACTGCAGCGCGGGCGCGGCGGTGGTGACGGTCAGCTGCAATTCGCCGTCGGCGGACCAGAGATGTGTGGCAGGCTGGTATCACCAGCGCTGTTGAGCAGAAAGGCGTGATCGTAGCTTTTCACCGTCTGCTAATCGGCATCGGTGAGGAAATCCTGCGCCACTGTTTTCGCCGTACGAAAATCGAAGCTAGTGTCCGCCACCGCTTTCAGCGGCGCATTGGGGATACCACTGCTGTCGACGGGCAGATACTGTTCGGCCAGCAGTTGTAAGCGATGCTAGCGCGCGTTGCCATGATGCGCGTCAAGGTTAAAATAGGCGTGGTTGGTCAGGTTGACCGGGCAGGGCCGATCGACCTCGGCCTGATAGCTGATCGACAGGTAGTTGTCGTCGTCCAGCTCATAGCGTACCTGCGCCAGCAGTTTGCCCGGAAAGCCCTGATCGCCGTCCGGCGAGTTAAGGTGGTAAACAACGCTGTTTTTGCTCTGGCTGACGATCTGCCAGCAGCGCTTGTCGAAGCCCCTGCATCCCCCGCCGTGCAGCTGGTGCTCACCCTGATACGCCGCCAGCTGGATAGCCTACTGCATCAACGTCGACGCGTAGCGGTCGTGTTGGCGCCGAGATAGGCGTCCTGATGCAGATAGTCGGACGGCGTGGCGCAGCCGAGCAGCGCTTCACGCACGCTGTCGTTACGCATCGGCACGCGCGCCGAGCCCCAGTCCATAAAGGTCGCCACCATGCTTTTGGCGTTGCGCAGCATGATTATGCGCCACGGCTGGCCGTCTGGCGCATGAGAATTGACGTCGCTTAGCATTGGCCCGCTCCTTCTGAGGCGGTGCAGACGTAAAAGGTCTCTTTGATGCCGGTTTTCGCTTCGTATTGTTCCATCACCGCCGTTTTGACCTGATCGACTAGATCGAACGGCATCAGAGACACCACGCAGCCGCCGAAGCCGCCGCCGGTCATACGCACGCCGCCGCGATCGCCGATCTCCGCTTTGACAATCTCCACCAGCGCATCGATCGGCGGCACGGTGATCTCAAAGTCGTTACGCATCGAGGCGTGCGATTCCGCCATCAGTTCGCCGATCCGCTTCAGGTCGCCTCTACTCAGCGCGTCGGCTGCCTCCACCGTGCGGGCGTCCTCGGTCAGCACGTGACGCACACGTTTCGCCACCTGCGGATCTAGCTCATGCTCAACTGCCTTGAACTGGTCGATATCCACATCGCGCAGCGCCGGCTGGGCGAAGAAACGCGCGCCGGTTTCGCACTGCTCGCGACGCGTGTTGTATTCGCTGCCCACCAGATTACGGCGAAAGTTGGAATTGATAATCACCACCGCAATCTCTTTCGGCATTGAGACCGAACGGGTGCCGAGGTTGCGGCAGTCGAGCAGCATGGCGTGATCTTTTTTGCCCATCGCGGAGATCAGCTGGTCCATGATGCCGCAGTTGCAGCCGACGAACTGGTTCTCCGCATCCTGACCGTTGACCGCGATGGCCACGCCGTCAAGCTTCAGGTGATAGAGCTGCTGGAAAACGGTGGCAACCGTCACTTCCAGCGACGCCGAGGAGCTGAGGCCCGCGCTCTGCGGCACGTCGCTGGCTATCACCATATCGACGCCGCCGAAACTGGTGTCGCGCTGCTGCAGGTGCTTCACTACGCCGCGTACGTAGTTGGCCCACATCGGCTCTTTTACGCTAAGGATCGGCACGTCGAGCGAGAAGCTGTCCTGTTGGTTCTCGTAATCCACCGCCACGACGCACACCTGGTGATCGTTGCGTTTCGCGCAGGCGATAATGGTCTTATAGTCGATGGCGCACGGCAGCACGAAGCCGTCGTTGTAATCGGTATGTTCGCCAATGAGGTTGACGCGTCCCGGCGCCTGAATAGTATGGGTCGGCACGTAGCCGAAGGTATCAGTGAAAACCTGCTGCGTGGTGGTTTTTAAGCTCATTATTCTGTCTCGCGGAAGTGAATATCGCTGACGGCGCGCAGGCGTTCCGCAGCCTGTTCCGCCGTCAAGTCGCGTTGGGTTTCGGCCAGCATCTCGTAGCCGACCATAAATTTGCGCACCGTGGCCGAGCGCAACAGCGGCGGGTAAAAGTGGGCGTGCAGCTGCCAGTGTAGATTCTCTTCGCCGTTAAATAGCGCGCCGTGCCAGCCCATGGAGTAGGGAAAAGAACACTGGAACAGGTTGTCGTAGTGGCTGGTCAGCTGCTTGAGCGCCTTCGCCAGATCCGCGCTCTGTTCCGGTGAGAGATCGGTGAGGTGTTTGATATGAGCTTTCGACAGCAGCAGCGTCTCGAACGGCCAGGCCGCCCACCAGGGCACCACCGCCAGCCAGTGTTCTGTCTCGACGACGGTGCGGCTGCCGTCGGCTAACTCGCGCGCGGCGTAGTCCACTAGCATCGGCAAGCGGTGTGCGGCGTAGTAGACGCGCTGATGGTCGTCTTCACGCTGCGCTTCGTTGGGCAGGAAGCTGTTAGCCCATACCTGACCGTGCGGATGCGGGTTAGAGCAGCCCATCGCCGCGCCTTTATTCTCAAACACCTGCACCCAAGGATAGTGCTGGCCGAGATCGACGGTCTGCGCCTGCCAGGTTTTCACCACCTCTTCTAGGGTGGGCAGCGACATTTCCGGCAGGGTTTTGCTGTGGTCCGGCGAGAAGCAGATCACCCGGCTGGTGCCGCGTGCGCTTTCGCAGCGCATCAGCACGTCGCTGCTTTCCGGCGCTTCGGGCGTATCGGTCATCAGCGCAGCGAAGTCGTTGGTGAAGACGTAGGTGCCTTGATAGTCAGGGTTCTTATCGCCAGCGGCGCGTGTGTTGCCCGCGCAGAGGAAGCAGTCGGGATCGTGCGCCGGCAGTTTCTCCTGCGAGGATGTTTCCTGCACGCCTTGCCAAGGACGTTTGGCACGGTGGGGCGAAACGAGGACCCACTGATCGATCAGCGGATTGTAACGGCGATGCGTATGATCGACCGGGTTAAATTTTTCCATAACGTAGGCAACCCTGCTGATAGCAGTAGACTTCTGCGGTTGGTACAAAGCTTAGCCGATAGATTCAGAATATCGACGAAGCGACGCAAGCGTGGAATGCTTCACCAGCGCGCGGGCGATCAGCACCAGCCGCTGCTGACCCTAGGAGGGGCTATGGAAGGGCGCGTCGGCCAGCGCGTTATTCATGCCGAGCAGCGCCAGCCACTGCCGTGCCAGTGCCTTCTGTCGTTCCGACGTCGCCTGATAGAGAGCGATAGAGTCGAAGAAGCCGGAAAGGATCACGGTGCGCACGTTGAAGCGATAGTCGAGGTGCAGGCTACTGCTGACGTAGCCGATATGCTGTTTGATATCCCAGATGGTTTCGCCGCTGCCGTGCCGGATACCGAACAGCGTAAGGTCGTTGCTGCAGCTCTGAGGGTGATCGCCGGTCATCAGGCTCAACAGAGTCGACTTGCCAGCGCCGTTCGGTCCGATAATCTGCCATTGTTCGTCTGCGTTGACCTGCCAGCTCAGCCAGTTAATTATCGCCTTTATCGTTATAAGAGACCAAGTCGTTGCGCAGGCTGACGCGTGGCGTATCCTCCGCTAGCTGCGGAAGTTGATCGGGGACGTCCGGTTCCGGCAGCGCCATGCCCTCCAGCTGCTCGCTGTGCGCCAGCTGTGCCACCAGCGCTTGGTCCAAGGTCGCTTAACCAGTTTTTGCAGCTTGTTCCAGCGACAGGCGCATCGGACGGGCGAAGCGGCTCTCGAACGTGCCTTTTCCGGCACCAGCTACGATTTACCGCTGCCGTTGGCGCCGACGAAGGCCCAACTCTGGCCGCACGGCAGCCGTAAATCGTTCAGATTGAGTAAACGGATGTCGCTAAGACGAAACGCGCCTTGCGAAATTTGTAATAAGACCATAAGAAAGAATTATGGCTAGAGTCGTCGACGAAGTTAAATCATGGCGTGCCCCCTAAAGCAACGTGGCAATAATCGCGTGTTCGGCGTTAAAGCTAGCCGTCACGCTGTCGCCGGGCTGCAAATTCAGATGCTCGACCTGCTGATTAAGCAGGATGGCGCAGAGGGTTTCGCCGCTCGGCAGAGTCATCAGCACCTCGCTCATCTGCTCGCTAGGCTCAATCTGGCCGATCTGCGCGCGCAGCTGGTTGTCCGACTGAGACGCTTCGCGGCTCACCTGAATCCACAGCGCTTTGATCAGAACCAACACCTCTTTGCCTGGCTCCAGCTGCAGGCGCTCGACGCTGCGCTGCGTCAGCGCAACGTTGAGCTGGGTGGCGCCGTCGGCCAGCCGCACCTGCAGATGCTGCACCACATGCTGATCGTCATGGACCACCACGGTGCCGAACAGCTGGTTGCGCGCGCTGGTCTGCAGCGAGATGCGGGCGATAGTCGCCAGCAGGCTGTCAAGCGGCACCGAATCGTTTTGCAGCGCGTCGAACGCCTTTTGCTGGATCTGCTCCAGCAGCTGAAACAGCTGGATCAGCCGCTCGCCGTAGCGCGTCAGCTGCGCGCCGCCGCCGCCTTTGCCGCCGGTAGCGCGCTCCACCAGCGTTTCGTCCGCTAGCTGGTTCATCTCATTGATGGCGTCCCAAGCGCTTTTGTAGCTGATACCCGCCAGCTTTGCGCCTTGGCTGATAGAGCCGGTTTCGCGAATGCGCTTCAGTAACGCCATACGGCGCGAATCAGCCAACAGCTTTTGCTGCAGCCGGATAGTAAGGGAAAGTTCAGCCTGCATAGCGGCGCTCCAGAAAGGGGGAAATATAGCGATCATAGCGGTGCCGGGTGTAAAAAGTAAAAAAAAGTAAAAGCATGAAAAGGGCAGTGTGTTTTTTCTTTAGACGTTACAATCACTTTTTTTCTTTTCTGAGTGAGATTTCTATGCTAGAATTCATGAAAAGTCTTACCATGACGGTGATTATGGTGCCGGTGGTGATAGCGATTATGCTAGGCCTGATCTACGGCTTGGGCGAGATGTTCAACGTCATCTCGAAATTTGGCCGACGCGAGCACGCTTCACGCTCCACCCGTTGATTTTACGACGCCCGCTCAAGCGGGCGTTTTTATTGTGTCTGCTCAACCTTCTTCTTTTCCTGCCGATAATTTTATCACGCTCCCCGAACGTGCGTTGTATCATCTCCTATACAACGCAAAAATAGGAGAAAACCCATGTCATTATGATCAACCCGCTGGGGCATCGCCGTCGCGCTAAGCGTCACGCTGGCCGGCTAGGCCGTGGCCGCGAAAAAGTCACCGTCTTCGCCGCCGCATCGCTGACCAACACGCTGCAGGAGATTGCGACGCATTATAAAAAGAAGACCGACATTGAGGGGATGTCGTCGTTTGCTTCCTCGTTCACAGTGGCGCGCCAGATCGAGCAGAGCGCGCCCGCCGATCTATTCATCTCTTCGGATCAACAACAGTGGATGGATGACGCGGTATCGCAAAAGAGCATGGACGAATCCACACGTGTAACGCTGCTCGGCAACGAGCTGGTGCTGGTGGCGCTGCGTAGCTACAGCGCCCCAACCCGTAACGCTGAATGAACAGACCGACTGGAAAAGCCTGCTGAAAGGCGAGCGTCTGGCCGTAGGCGATCCCGACCATATTCCGGCAAGCATATACGCGGAGGAAGCGTTGCAAAAGCTGGGCGCCTAGGAGACGGTTTCTCCCTCGCTGGGGCGGCGCTCGCCTTTCCGCTGATGGTGCGTGCTATTCGGCTGGCGCTGGAAGCGGTCGAACCGCGGTTGGAGCAGGCGATGCGCCCGCTAGGCGCCGGGCGCTGGCGCGTCTTTTTCACTATCATGCTGCCGCAGCCCGGCATTATCGTCGGCACCGTGCTGGCCTTTGCCCGTTCCGTTCGCTAGGCGAGTTCGGCGCCACCATTACCTTTGTCTCCAATATACCGAACGAGACACGCACGCTGCCGCTGGCGATGTTTACCTTGATCGAAATGCCGGGCGTAGAGGGCGCGACTCTGCGTTATCGCCATCGCGCTAGCGCTGCTCTCCTTACTCATATCTGAACGGCTAGCGCTCTGGGGCTGCAAAAGGATGGACGCCTCCGATGCTAAAACTGGACTTTTCCCAGCAGCTGGGCGAGCACCAGCTTGATATCGACCGCAGGTCCCGGCGAAGAGTATTACCGCGGTGTGCAGCGTCTCCGGCGCGGGCAAAACCTCGCTGATCAACGCCATCAGCGGGCTGACGTAGTCCCAGCGCGGCACCATTTCGCTCAATAATCGCCTGCTGCTTGACGTGGAAAAAGGGGTGATGCTGCTGCCGGAAAACGCTTTGTCTGCTATGTGCTTCAGGACGCGCTGCTGTTTCTGAACTATCGGGTGCGCGGCAATCTGCACTACGGCATGTCGCCCGCGATGAAAGGGCAGTTCGGGGCGCTGGTGGCGCTGCTCGGGCTGGAAAAACTGCTGGATCGCCTCACGCTACTGAGCGCGCCCGATATTCTCCTGATGGACGAGCCACTCGCCTCGCTCGATCTGCCGCGCCAGCGCGAGCTGATGCCCTATCTGCAGAAGTTGGCAAAGCAGGTAAAGATCCCGGTGCACAAGTCTGGATGAGATTTGCAGCTGGCGGAAAACGTGCTGGTGCTCGAGCGCGGCGGCGTCAAGGCGTTCGACCTGCTGGATAAGGTCTGAAGCAGCAGCGCAATACGCTCCTAGCTGCCAGTGAACGAGCTAGCCAGCGTGCTGCGCGTGCAGGTGCTGGAGCATCATCCCGACTATTCGATGAGCGCTCTGTCGCTGGGCGACCAGCATATCTAGGTGAGCCGGGTTAACTATCCGGTGAAAACACCGTTGCGCATCCGCATTGCTTCGGTGGATGTCTCGCTGGCGCTGCGGCCGCCGCAGCACAGCTCGATACGCATTGGGCGCGGAATAAGCTGTGCATTCGGCCGGATTAGTGGCTCTATGCCCAGATTGAAAGCGTATCAGTCACCGCCTGATTACAGCAGCTGCCGCTCGATAATTTCGGCGATGCTAGGCTCTAGGTTGGTGCCGATCACCAGCTTCACGCGCGCTTTGATCGTCTCGTCGGCGTTGCCCATTGCCACGCACAGCCCGACGCCAGCATACTGAGATCGTTGTAGTTGTCGCCGAAGGCCATGCTGAGGCCCAGTGGGGCGATCCACTCCGCCAGCTGCTTGCCTTTGCTGTTGCCGCGCGGCGCGATATCCCCCTGATCGTGCCACGACCATTCGCACAACAGCCCCAGCTCCGCTTCTACGCGCGTCGCAAACTGCTGCAGTTCGCTAATTTATTCATGGGAGAGCGCGAACTTCCAGATGGATTACGCGTCGCGCGCTGCATGCGCTAGATTCGGCACCTGAACAAACAGCGGACGCTGATGCGGCGGCAGCGACTCCGCCCATTTCAGCGTTTCAGCGTGCGCGTCACGTGGCCGGTCGGCGTCTGATAGATAGAGCATCGCATCCTCGACGTAGAGCAGACCGTGAATCTGTTGCTCATCCAGCATCTCAATCACGCGCCGCGCCTAGTCTTTATCCAGCGAATCTGCAGCCAACACTTTTTCGATGAATAATCCTACAAATAGGTGCCATTACGGTAGATTGCGGGTGTATCTAGCTCTAGCGCCTGATAAAAAGGGTGGATGGCGCATTAGTGAGCCCGGTGACGATAGCTACCTTGACACCCGCCTGCCGCGCGCGTTTCAGCGCCTCGATCGACTGGGGCAGGATAGTTTTAGCGGGCGTCAGCAGGGTGCCGTCGAGGTCGAGGGCGATTATGCGATAGCCCATGACTCATTCCGTCTGAAGGAATTAACGAGGCATCGAGTCTACACCCGGGCGCGATCCTGAGACAAAAGCAGGGCACGATCACTTCGGCTCACTGTGGTAAAACAGGCTCAGTGAGCCACTGACATAATACAGACAGGCTGCGAACAAGGAGAATGTATGAAACAAGTCGTTTATACCGCCAGTCCCGAGAGCCAGCAGATCCACGCGTGGCGGTTACATGAAGAGGGCGCACTTTCGCTGTTGCAGGTGACGGACGTCTCCGGCCAAGTTCAGCCTGTGGTGGTTAGCCCGAAGAAAGATTTTCTCTATGTTGGCGTGCGGCCGAACTTCCGAGTGCTGGCGTTTCGCATTGCCGCCGACGGCACGCTGAGCGAAGCGGGCGAAGCGCCGCTGCCGGGCAGCCCGACCCATATTTCCACCGATCGCGCTGGCAGCTACCTGTTTTGCGGCTCCTATAACGACGCCTGCGTCAGCATTAGTCCGATCGGCGAAGATGGCCTGCCCCAGGCGCCAACTCAGGTTATCCGCGAGCTGGACGGCTGTCACTCCGCCAATATCGACAACGCTAACCAAACGCTGTTCGTGCCGGCGCTGAAGCAGGATCGCATTTGCCTCTACTCTCTGGGCGCCGACGGCATGCTGGCGCCGCGCGTGCAGGCGCAGGTGACCACGGTCGAGGGCGCGGGCCCGCGCCATATGGCGTTTCATCCCAACGGCAGCTACGCTTACTGCGTCAACGAGCTGGACAGCACCGTCGACGTCTGGGCACTGAATAACGCCTATGGAGAGGTATCGCGCGTGCAGTCGCTGGATATGATGCCGCCGGGCTTTAATGAGATGCGCTGGGGAGCCGATATTCATCTAACGCCCAACGGCCGCTTCCTCTACGCCTGCGATCGTACTAGCAGCACTATTACGGTCTTCAGCGTCAGCGAAGATGGTGTACTGTTGACCATCGAAGGCTATCAGCCGACAGAAACCCAGCCGCGCGGCTTTAATATCGACTATAGCGGCCGCTATCTGGTGGCGGCGGGGCAGAAGTCGCACCATATCGAAGTGTACCGCATCGACGAGTCGCAGGGCTTGCTAACGCCGCTGGCGCGTTACGCGGTGGGCCAAGGGCCGATGTGGGTCGTCATCCACGCGTTGGATTAAAACGATGCGGGACTGCGGCCCCGCACGCATTTTAAGGTCACGACGCCGCGGCCAGATCAATATTGCGTTTTTCAGGCTGTGACAGGATAGGCGGATTGTTTTTTTCGGAGTCAGGAACGATGAAGAAGAAAAACCGCACCTCCACACCTCCACGCCGCACGACGCTGCTTTCCAGCAGTTTCTCGCTCAGCCAGACATCGCCCGCGATTTTATGTTGATCTACCTTCCGCCCGACCTGCGCGCCGTCTGCGATCTCAGCATGCTGAAGCTGGAGTCCGTCTCCTTTGTCGAAGACAATCTGCGTCAATATTTGAGTGACGTGCTCTATAGCCTGAAAACCGCCGCTGGCGATAGCAGCTATATTCATGTTTTGATTGAGCATCAGTATACGCCGGACAAGCATATGGCGTTCAGGCTGCTGCGCTACGCGGTGGCAGCCATGCAGCGCTATCTGGATGTAGGCCATAACAAGCTGCCGCTGGTGATACAAGTCTGTTCTACGTCGGTAAGCGCAGCCCTTATCCTTAGTCAACCTGCTGGCTGGATGAGTTTAGCGATTCTGCGCTGACGGCAAAGATCTACAGCGCCGCTTTTCCGCCGGTGGACGTCACAGTTATTCCCTCCCGACGAGGAGATCGCCTGTCATCGCACCATGGCCGCGCTGACGCTGCTGCAAAAGCACATTCATCAACGCGATCTGTCAGAAATGATCGAAAAGCTGGCGACGGTTCTGCTGGCCGGATATCACTCTTCAGCGCAGATGATATCGCTAGTACACTATATGATTCAGGTGGGCGAAACTACAGACGCCAATACTTTTGTTTGCAAACTGGCATAGCGGATGCCGCAACAGGGGGACGCATTGATAACGATTGCAGAATAACTTGAATAGAAAGGCATAGAAAAAGGCATTCAGCTTGGCCGTTAGGAGGCAAGCTTGAAGTCGCGCGTCGCCTGCTGTAGATAGGCGTGACGGGCTACTCCGCTTAGGAAGCGACCGGCCTAAGCGAGGCGGAACTAGCGCAAATCCGCCATTGATCGCTGGCGTAACGACGCCGCTGATGGCGTGCCCTTACGAATATTTCACCGTGATGCTGGCGCTCGCCAGTGCATGAAAATGCACGTTAAAGCCGACCATCGCGCCGCTCGCCTCGGCGTCCACCTCAATCGCCTCTATATCCAGCGCATACACGGTAAAAATATAACGATGGCTTTCGCCCTGCGGCGGGGCCGCGCCGCCGTAGCCGGTTTTGCCGAAATCGGTGCGCGTTTGCAGCGCGCCTGGCGGCAGCAAGGCGACGCCTGAGCCGGCGCCTTGCTCCAGCAGCGTCGTGCTGGCGGGAATATTCACCACCACCCAGTGCCACCAGCCTGAGCCGGTCGGCGCATCGGGATCGTAACAGGTTACGACGAAACTTTTGGTGCCTTCCGGCGCATCGTCCCATGCCAAATGCGGGGAGATATTGTCGCCCTGATAGCCCATACCATTAAACACTTGGCGCTCCGGCATCTTGTCGTCGTCTTTAAAATCATTGCTGAAAATACGCATCTTCTCTCCTCGATTGTCAGTTGTCAGGACCCGTTCACTGCGAACGGCTTTCATCTTATCTAAAACAGCAGACAATTCCAGCCGTTAGCGATCCTCAGGCGAAATGCGCTTTGTGATTCAGCGCCTCGGCGATCGCCTGCGTCAGGCGGCGCAGCGCCTCTGGTGTAACGATATAGGACGGCATCAGGTAAATCAGACAGCTAAACGGACGGATCCAGACGCCGCGCTCGACAAAAAAGCGCTGCAGCGCGGCCATATTGACAGGACGATGCGTTTCGACAACGCCAATCGTCCCCAGTACGCGCACATCCGCCACCTGCGGTGCGGTACGCAGCGGCAGAAGTTCATCGCGCAGCTGCCGTTCAATTTGCATTACCTGCTGCGGCCAGCGGCCTTCGTTAAGCAGAGCGAGGCTCTCCGCCGCGACGGCGCACGCTAGCGGGTTGCCCATAAAGGTCGGGCCGTGCATAAAGCAGCCCGCCGGGCTGTTGCTGATGGCGTCGGCGACGTGGCGCGTAACAAGGGTCGCCGCCAGCGTCATCATGCCGCCGGTCAGCGCTTTGCCGACGCAGAGAATATCGGGCGTCACGTCGGCATGTTCGCAGGCGAAAAGTTTGCCGCTGCGGCCGAAGCCGGTGGCGATCTCATCGGCGATCAGCAGCACGCCATAGCGGTCGCAGCAGGCGCGCACCCGCTGCAGATAGCGTGGATGATAGAAACGCATGCCGCCCGCACCCTGCACGATCGGTTCGAGAATTACCGCCGCCAGTTTTGCGTGATGTAGTTCAATCAGGCGCACAAAGTCATCCGCGTCGCGCTCGTCCCAGCGATCGTCAAAGCCGCACCGCGGCGCGGCGGCGAAGTGATGCTCTGGCAGATAGCCGTGCCACAGGCTGTGCATTGAGTTGTCGGGATCGCATACCGACATCGCTGCAAAGGTGTCACCGTGATAGCCCCGCTGTAGCGTCAGAAACTGCTGACGCGTTTCGCCGCGCCCCAGCCAGTACTGCATCGCCATTTTCATCGCTACTTCCACCGCTACCGAACCGGAATCGGCGAGAAATACGCACTCTAGTGCGGCGGGCGTCATCGCCACCAGCTGACGACAGAGCGCGACCGCAGCCGGATGCGTAATGCCGCCGAACATCACATGCGACATCTGCGCCATCTGCTCGTGCAGCGCTTTGTTAAGACGCCGATGGTTGTAGCCGTGGATCGCCGCCCACCAGGAGGACATGCCGTCGACCAGCTCGCGTCCATCGGCCAGCTGCAGATGTACTCCCTGTGCGGCGACGACGGGGTAGCAGGGGAGCGGATCGCGCATCGAGGTATAGGGATGCCAGATATGCTGGCGGTCAAATTCGGCGTCCTGAGGTGTAAACATGGTAGTTGTAAACCAAAATAAAAAGATTTAGTTTACAAGTATAACCACGTTAACTGTCGGGATAACACCCTTTTCTGGAGTAAGTAATGGCACAACACTGGACGCTGGCGCAGGCACAGGCGCTGTTTGATAAACCTTTTCTTGAGCTGATGTTTGAGGCACAGCAGGTTCACCGCCAGCATTTCGATCCGCGTCAGGTTCAGGTCAGTACTCTGCTGTCGATCAAAACTGGCGCCTGCCCGGAAGACTGCAAATACTGTCCGCAGAGCGCCCGTTACAAAACCGGCCTAGAATCAGAGCGGCTAATGGAGGTGCAGGAGGTGCTAGCGGCGGCGCGCAAAGCGAAAGCGGCAGGATCAAGCCGTTTCTGCATGGGCGCGGCATGGAAAAACCCCAACGACCGCGATATGTCTTGCCTTGAGCAAATGGTGCAGGGCGTGAAGGCGCTGGGGATGGAAACCTGCATGACGCTCGGCATGCTCAGCGATGAGCAGGTGCAGCGTCTGGCGGGCGCGGGCCTTGATTTCTATAACCACAACCTCGACACCTCGCCGGAATTTTACGGCAGTATCATCACCACGCGCTCTTATCAGGAGCGGCTGGATACGCTCCGCAAAGTGCGTGACGCCGGCATCAAAGTCTGCTCGGGCGGCATCGTCGGACTGGGCGAAACCGTCAATGACCGCGCCGGGCTGCTGGTACAGCTGGCGAACCTGCCGACGCCACCGGAGAGCGTGCCGATCAATATGCTGATAAAGGTAAAAGGCACCCCGCTAGCGGACAACGACGACGTCGAACCATTCGATTTTATCCGCACTATCGCCGTGGCGCGTATCATGATGCCGACTTCGCACGTGCGCCTCTCGGCCGGCCGTGAGCAGATGAGCGAACAAACCCAGGCGATGTGCTTTATGGCGGGCGCCAACTCGATTTTCTATGGCTGCAAGCTGCTGACCACGCCGAACCCGGAAGAGGATAAGGACCTGCTGCTGTTCCGCAAACTGGGCCTTAATCCGGAACATACCTATACCGCACACAGCGACGACGAACAGCAGCAGCTGAGCGAGCAGCTGTTCCACTCCGACACCGATCAGTTCTACAACGCGGCGGTGTAATGAGCTTCTCCGCCCGTATAGCACAGGCGCTGAACGCGCGCCGCGCCGCTGACGGCTGGCGGCAGCGACGCCTCGTCATGCACAACGACACACGCACGCTGGAGGTGGAAGGAAAAACCTATCGCCACTTCTCCAGCAACGACTATCTCGGCCTGAGCCAGCATCCGATGGTGATCGCCGGCTGGCGTCAGGGCGCGCCCGGCGCCGGTGCGTCGAGCCACGTCACCGGCTATAGCCGCTGTCACGCCGAACTGGAAGCGCAGCTCGCCGACTGGCTCGGCTATCCGCGCGCGCTGCTGTTTATCTCCGGTTTCGCCGCTAACCAAGCGGTGGTGCATCTGCTGGCGCAGAAACAGGATCGCCTGATCGCCGATAAGCTGGTGCATGCGTCGCTGCTGGATGCAGCGAGCCATACGCCCGCCGCGCTGCGGCGATTTCACCATAACGACGTCGACAGCCTGACGCAACGGCTGGCGTCGCCCTGCAACGGCGAAACCTTGGTGGTGACTGAAGGGATCTTTAGCATGGATGGCGACAGCGCGCCGCTGGCGGCGAGCGCCGCAGCCACCCGACGCGCCGGCGGCTGGCTGCTGGTGGATGACGCCCACGGCATTGGCGTAGTAGGCGAGCAGGGGCGCGGCAGCTGCTGGCAGCAGGGCGTCAAGCCGGAGCTGCTGGTAGTTACGTTTGGTAAAGCCTTTGGTGTTAGCGGCGCAGCGCTGCTGTGCGACGATACCACCGCCGACTATTTTCTGCAGTTTTCCCGTCATTTGATCTATTCCACGGCGATGCCGCCAGCGCAGGCAAGCGCGCTACTGGCGGCGCTGGGCAAAATTCAGCACGGTGACGCGCTGCGTCAGCGGCTCCACGACAATATTCGACGCTTTCGCGGCGGCGCGGCGGGCTTGCCTTGGTCGCTGATGCCCTCTGAAAGTGCGATACAGCCACTTATTATCGGCGACAATGGCGCCGCGCTGGCGCTGTCGCAGCGGCTGGCGCAGGCGGGCTGCTGGGTCAGTGCCATCCGCCCGCCGACCGTGCCGCCCGGCACCGCTCGGCTACGCATTACGCTGACCGCCGCCCACCGGCCGGACGACATTGACGTTCTGCTGGAGGCACTGCATGACGCTGCCGGTTAACAAAGCCGCGGTGGCGCGCGCTTTTGGCCGCGCAGCGGGCTATTACGAACAGTATGCCGAGCTGCAGCGCCGCTGCGGAGACATACTACTGGCGCTGGCGCCGCCTGCGGCCGACGGCGATCTGCTGGACGCAGGTTGCGGTACCGGCTGGTATAGCCGCCTGTGGCGTGAGCGCGGGCAGCACGTCGTGGCGCTCGATCTCTCTCCGCAGATGCTGCGGCAGGCGCGCAGCCTCGACGCGGCGAGCCTCTATCTAGTGGGCGATATCGACGCGTTGCCGCTGGCGAGCCAGAGCGTTGATCGGGTGTGGAGCAACTTGGCGGTGCAGTGGAGCAGCGATTTGCGCACCGCGCTGCAGCAGTTCGCCCGCGTGCTGCGTCCCGAAGGCGTTATGCTGTTCTCGACGCTGCTGGCCGGTTCGCTGCAGGATGTGCACGATGCTTGGCAGCCGCTCGGCGGCAGCGAGCGCGTCAACCGCTTTTTGTCCGAGAAACAAGTGCGCGCGGCGGGCGCTGGGCTGAATCTGCGGTTTGTCCGGCAGATGCTGGTAATGCACTTTCCCAGCGCGCTGAGCGCGATGCGATCGCTGAAAGGGATCGGCGCCACCCATTTGCACCAAGGCCGGGACAGCGCGCCGGTGACACGGCAGCGGCTGGCGCAGCTGGAAACGCTGTGGCCGCGCGATGCGCAGGGCTACCGGCTGACCTATCAACTGCTTTTTGGAATCACACAACGATGAAATGGTTTATTACCGGCACCGATACCGAGGTCGGCAAAACCGTCGCCAGCGGCGCGCTGCTGCAGGCGGCGAGCGCGGCAGGCTATCGCACCGCGGGCTATAAGCCGGTCGCCTCTGGCTGCGAACAGACGCTGGCGGGGGTGCGCAACAGCGACGCGCTGGCGCTGCAGCGCTACAGCAGCGTGGCGTTGCGTTATGATCAGGTGAATCCGCTGGCGTTTATCGAGCCGACATCGCCGAATATCGTTAGCGCGGAAGAGGGCAGGCCGATTACGTTCGAGACGCTGTCGCAGGGGCTGCGCGCGCTGGAAGCGCAGGCGGAGTGGGTGCTAGTGGAAGGCGCAGGCGGCTGGTATACGCCGCTGTCAGAGACGCAAACCTACGCCGACTGGGTCGCGCAGGAGCAGCTGCCGGTGATTCTGGTGGTCGGCGTTAAGCTGGGCTGCATTAATCACGCAATGCTCACCGCTGATGCGGTGCAGGCGCGCAGCCTGAAGCTGGCAGGCTGGATCGCCAACTGTATCGAGCCGCCAGGCAAGCGGCATCAGGTCTATATGACGGCGCTGAAACAGCGCATTCCCGCGCCGTTTCTCGGCGAGATCCCCTGGCTGCCGGATTCAGCGGCGCAGGTGGAGTGCGGCCGCTTCCTGATGCTGCCGGCGTAGCCTTCAGCCCACCGTAGCAAAAAATAGCCGGCGACGCGACGGAGCAGCGACACGCGCTGCTCCAGCAACAAAATGGTGAGGCCGTAATCGAGATTCAGGGGCGGATCAAGTTTCCCATCTCCTTTTCTAGCTAGGGCGACATGCCGTCGGTTGGCTCGTCGAGGATCAGCAGTTTGGGACGCAGCGCCAGCTGTTGCTGCTGGTTGACCTGCAGCTCGCCGCTGCGCTGCTGCCGCAGCGAATAGAGCGCAGGAAATAGGTCAAACACTATTTCGGGGATTTCGGGGATTAGATACGATTTGTCGCTCTGGCCGCTCCCCGCCATCAGCGCAATCAGCAGGTTATCCTCCACGCTCATCTGCGAAAAGATATGATGGCCCTGCGGTACATAGCCGATGCCCATGCGCGCGCTGTTCGGCCGGCTGCAGTAGATCGCGCGGCGGTGAGCCATCTTCCTGCCAGGTCATCGAGCCGCTGTTGATCGACAGACGGCCTATAATACAGTTCATTAGCGTGGTTTTGCCCATGCCCGGACGGCTTAGCACGTCGGTGCAGGTACCGGGCGGCAGGTGGAAATCCACATCCCACAGTATATGGTTCTGCCCGTAAAACTGATTCACCGAACGTAAACTCAGCATCTGACTCTCCTCTTTCCAGATTTCACCTGAATGCTTTCCCGCGCTTTGACGGTATGGCAAACAAGTTTTCCACGGCGGTGCTCTCGCCCCGTTATCCTCAACCTAATTACCCCTGCAATCGTAATTAGCGGGCCAAAATCTCTTCAACCTTCAACAGACGCGGGCAGGCGGCGATTTGCAGGTTATTGATAAATAGTGTTTAACAATTGCCAAGGTTAATTAGGGCGCTGCACTTTCACTTTGCTAATGACTTAACGTTTCTAGTATCAGGGCAACAAGCGGGCAGCCTATTGAATTATGTCTGGTCTTGCTGGCAAATGCGACTGAAAAAGCATAGCTAGGGTTGCCGTTCCCTGCAGGAATTAAAGAGGAAAAATTTTTTCACTTGTGTGGCTTAAGGACAAAAAATTATGCACAGACGATAGCCAAAGAGCTGTGCTTAGTTATCCACTATTCCTGTGGATAACCTTGTGTATTAGACAGTGAAAACACAGTGCAAGTGAGAAAATAAGCGGCTTGGTTACATAATGCTGAGAAACTGGTTTTTTCGCATATTTTTTTGAAAAAATTGCGTTTTTAAAAAACAAGCCTGAGGTTTATCCGCTGCGTAACCAGAATGAATAATGACACTCTCTTGACAAATGTTATAAATCCGCTCCGGCTGGGGATAACCTTACACAAGGCGAAAAAAGTTTTCGCTCTGTTACGCGAGCTTAAGCGCGGCGCGCCCTGCGCACCTCACTTTGCCCATTTACTGGTGATTTACCCAGTATATTCTCTGGCAAAATCGCCATGGCAAAGTAAAATGATTCGGCTACCCGCCGCATTCTTCAGCAGGAACCGCAAGTCATGAATAAAGTCTTTAAACTAAATTCCGCCTTTCAGCCCTCTGGCGATCAGCCAGAGGCGATTCGTCGCCTTAAAGAGGGGCTGGAGGGTGGTCTTGCCCATCAGACGCTGCTTGGCGTGACCGGCTCCGGCAAGACCTTTACCGTCGCCAACGTGATCGCCGATCTCAACCGGCCGGCGATGGTGCTGGCGCCTAACAAAACCCTAGCGGCGCAGCTCTATGGCGAGATGAAAGAGTTCTTCCCCGATAATGCAGTCGAGTTCTTTGTCTCTTACTACGATTACTATCAGCCGGAAGTCTATGTGCCCAGCTCCGACACCTTTATCGAAAAAGACGCCTCGGTAAACGAACATATCGAGCAGATGCGTCTGTCGGCCACCAAAGCGCTGCTGGAGCGCCGCGACGTCATCGTGGTGGCGTCGGTCTCCGCCATTTATGGTCTGGGCGACCCCGATCTCTATCTGAAAATGATGCTGCACCTGACGCGCGGCATGATCATCGATCAGCGCAGTATTCTGCGCCGGCTGGCGGAGCTGCAGTATGCGCGCGACGATCAGGCGTTCCAGCGCGGCATCTTCCGCGTGCGCGGCGAAGTGATCGATATCTTCCCGGCGGAGTCGGAAGATATCGCGCTGCGCGTCGAGCTATTCGACGAAGAGGTTGAGCGGCTGTCGCTGTTCTATCCGCTCACCGGGCAGATCGTGTCGACCGTGCCTCGTTACACCATCTATCCGAAAACCCACTACGTGACGCCGCGCAAACGTATTCTGCAGTCGGTGGAGGAGATCAAAGAGGAGCTGGTGTATCGTCGCCGCGTGCTGCTGGAGGACAACAAGCTACTGGAAGAGCAGCGTCTGACGCAGCGCACCCAGTTCGACCTAGAGATGATGAACGAGCTAGGCTACTGCTCGGGCATCGAAAACTACTCGCGCTACCTCTCCGGGCGTGGGCCGGGCCAGCCGCCGCCGACGCTGTTCGACTACCTGCCCGCCGACGGGCTGCTGATCGTCGATGAATCCCATGTCACCATCCCGCAAATCGGCGGGATGTATAAAGGCGACCGTACGCGCAAGGAGACGTTGGTGGAGTACGGTTTCCGCCTGCCTTCGGCTTTGGATAACCGACCGCTCAGGTTTGAAGAGTTCGAGGCGCTGGCGCCGCAGACCATTTACGTCTCGGCGACGCCGGGCAACTACGAGCTGGAGAAATCGGGCGGTGAGGTAATCGACCAAGTGGTGCGTCCGACCGGCCTGCTCGATCCGCTGCTAGAGGTGCGTCCGGTAGCGACGCAGGTGGATGACCTGCTGTCGGAGATCCGCAAGCGCGTCACCATCAACGAGCGCGTGCTAGTTACCACGCTCACCAAGCGTATGGCGGAAGATCTCACCGAATATCTTGAAGAGCACGGCGAGAAGGTGCGCTATCTGCACTCCGATATTGATACCGTTGAGCGTATGGAGATTATTCGAGATCTGCGTCTCGGCGAGTTCAACGTGTTGGTAGGGATCAACCTGCTGCGCGAAGGGTTAGATATGCCGGAAGTGTCGCTGGTGGCGATCCTCGACGCGGACAAAGAGGGATTCCTTCGCTCCGAACGCTCGCTGATCCAGACTATCGGCCGCGCCGCGCGTAACGTCAACGGCAAGGTGATCCTCTACGCTGACCACATCACTAACTCCATGGCGCGCGCCATCGACGAGACCGAACGCCGCCGCGAGAAGCAGCAGAACTACAACGAGGAGCACGGCATCGTGCCGCAGGGCCTCAATAAGAAGATCACCGATATCCTCGAACTGGACCAGAATGTCGTCAAGACGCGCGGCAAGGCCAAAGCCAGCGGGCGCAGCGCCGCCGAGGCAGACGCTAGCTATCTGGCACTGACGCCGCAGGCGCTGCAGAAGAAGCTCCACGAGCTGGAATCGCAGATGCAGCAGCACGCGCAGAACTTGGAGTTCGAAGAGGCGGCGAACTTGCGTGACAAGCTGCACGAGCTACGTGAGTTGTTTATCACCGCCTCATAGCGGCTTAGCTAAAGCGCTGAATGGCCTGTTCTAGCGCCACGCGCAGCAGCTGGCGGTCGTGACGATAGGGGATATCGGCGGCCTCCAGCGGCTCGCGCACGGTCAGGCGATCTTCCACGCCGGCCGTATCGGCGGAAGGGCTGACCACCACCGCGTCAATCACCTGCCTGCCGATATATTTTTCCATCATCGCTAGCTTATCCGCCACCGTCAGGCTGGCGGCGGCCGGGCTAAGCTCGCGTCCTAGGTTGCCGATAAAGACCATGGTGGCCGGGGTGCGGCACAGCGCGCGCGCCAGCTCCTCCATCAGAAGGCTCGGCATCAGGCTGGTGTAAAAGCTGCCAGGGCCAATCAGGATCAGGTCCGCTTCGGCGATCGCCTCCAGCGCTTCGCGCGTCGGCGCGACATTGGGGTGCAGCATCAGCTCCTGCGGCGGCTGCTTCATGGCGTCGATAGCGGTTTCACCGTAAACCATATTACCTTCGCTGTCTAACGCCACTAGATCCACCGGCTGCTCCGACATTGGAATCAGAAAGGCGTCGACCTTGAGCAGGTTGCGGATGATGTTGATCGCCTCCAGCGGCCGTACGCTGAGGTGATCCAGCGCCTTGAGCATCAGGTTGCCTAGGTTATGCCCGGCGAGTTCGCCGTTGCCGGCGAAGCGATACTCAAACATCTCCGAGGCGACGTTCGGCTCGGTGATCAGCTGGTTGACGCAGTTGCGCATATCGCCCCAAGCGATGCCGCCTTCTGAGCGACGAATGCGCCCGGTAGAGCCGCCGTTGTCGGTGGTGGTGACGATGCCGGTCAGGCGCGAACCCAGCGGCGACAGCGCGGACATCACGCGTCCCAAGCCGTGTCCGCCGCCCAGCGCTACCACGCGATCGAGATCTGACAAAGTTCGGTTCATAGTTCCTCTTACTCCCGCTGCCGACACGCCGTACCGGCGCGTCGGCAGCGGGCTATATTAACGCTACTGCCGCGAAAATGCGGCGAAAATACGTTATGTACCAACATATATAGCACAATTAGATGATGACAGAGCGGCAAAAATCACGCTACTATTTGCCAACCATGTCGTCCATGTGGGTGACATATACTCAAAGCCTGAATGCCTAAGTCAAACGATAGGGGATTCAGGCCGCAGCCGACGCGCTGCCAAGGTGCAGAAAGAAATACCTACATCTCCCATATTTGGAAAACGCGGCCGCCGCGGCGGCCTAGCGCAAGGTGTTTTGGCATCCCGACTACGTCGGCGAGATCGGCCTGATTATGCCCTATTCGCGCGACTTCTGTGCCAGCTGTAACCGTCTGCGCGTGTCGGCGCACAGCAATCTGCATCTCTGCCTGTTCGGCGACAGCGGCGTGCCGCTGCGTGATATATTAATCTCCGACGATCAGCAGAGCAGGTGGAGCTGCAGGCGCGTATTGCCCACAGCTTGGGCGAGAAGAAGCAGACGCACCTCCTGCACTAGGGCAACACCGGTATCACGCAGAACTTTTCCTTTAATCGGCAGCTAATCTCAGGAGCGAGTCAATTAGCAAATCTACAGGTGAATTTATTCCGGTTAACTTGGCGGTGCTGACCGTCTCCGACCGACGCGATGCTAGCAGCGACACCTCCGGCGACTACCTGCGCGCCGCGGCGAGCGAAGCCGGCCATGTGGTGGTGGATCACGCCACTGTCGGCGAGGATCGCTACCGCACTCGCGCCATATCGTGTCGCGCTAGATCGCCAGCTAGGGCGTGCAGGTGGTGGTGAATCAATGGCGGCACGAGATTTTACGCGAAGAACAACACGCCGGAGGTGATTGAGCCGCTTTTCGATTGCAAAATAGAGGGCTTCGGCGAGCTGTTCTGCATGTTCTCTTGGGAAGATATCGGCGGCTCGACGCTGCAGTCGCGCGCCGTCGCCGGGATGGCCAATGGCATGCTGATCTTTGTCGTACAGGGATCGACTAGCGCCTGCGAGAGCGCTTGGAAGCATATTATCGCCGACCAGATCGACGTCCGCACCGACCCCTGTAATTTCGTTTCACATTTAAAGAAGCTGTAAGCCATGCAACTGACTCATATTAATGTCGCGGGCGAAGCCCATTCGGCCAAAGCGGAAACGGCGCGCGAGGCGCGCGCGGAAGCGCTGGGGCTGATGACCGCCAAGACGCTGCAGATGATCGTCGACGGCAGCCACCATAAAGGCGACGTCTTCGCTACCGCGCGCATGGCCGGCATTCAGGCTGCCAAGCGCACCTGGAAGCTGATCCCGCTTTGCCATCCGCTGATGATGATCAAAGTTGAAGTCAACTTGGTCGCCGAGCCGGAACATCAGCGCGTGCGCATCACCTCGCTTTGCCGCTTGAGCGGCAAAACCGGCGTCGAGATGGAGACGCTGACCGCCGCGTCGGTGGCGTCCCTAACTATCTACGACATGTATAAAGCGGCGCAGAAAGATATCGTCATCGATCAGCTGCGCCTGCTGAGCAAAAGCGGCGGCAAGTCCGGTGATTTTCAGGCGGTGACTCATGATTAACGTGCTGTTTTTCGCTCAGGTGCGCGAGCTAGTGGGCACCAGCGTGCTGGAGATGCCCGATACCTTTCCCAACGTGGCGACGCTACGCGATGCGCTGGCTCTCGAATCTGGCAAACTGCTGGCCGCCGTGAATCAGACGCTGGTGCCGATGTCGCATCCGCTACAGGCGGGCGATGAGGTGGCGTTTTTCCCGCCGGTCACGGGAGGTTAAGATGGCAACGCAGATCCGCGTTGGTGCGGAGCCTTTCAACATGGCCAACGAATACGCTTGGCTTTCTACCTCCGATGCTGATGGCGCGGTGGTGACCTTCACTGGGAAAGTGCGCAATCACAACTTGGGCGACAGCATTACCGCGCTGACGCTCGAACACTATCCAGGCATGACGGAAAAGGCGTTGCAGGATATTGTCGACGAGGCGCGCAGCCGCTGGCCGCTACAGCACGTCAGCGTTATTCACCGCATCGGCGAGCTGTTTCCCGGCGAGGAAATTGTGTTTGTCGGCGTCACCAGCGTGCAACGCTGCAGCGCCTTCGCCGCTGCAGAATTCATTATGGATTACCTGAAAACACGCGCCCCGTTCTGGAAGCGCGAGGCCACCGAACAGGGCGAGCGCTGGGTCGACGCCCGTGACAGCGACCACCAGGCCGCGCAGCGCTGGAATTAAGGCATGCTGAGCTGCTTCGACGCACCGAAATGAGTGTGGCCGTGCGCATGCTCGCCGCTGCCGGAAACGTGTTTTAGCTGGATACCTCGCCGTGCTGCTAGGCGTTGGCGCCCGGCAGCACCGGCTGCGTGACGATATCGACGCGTGACACCCCCATCTTGCGGCTGTCGATATCAAAGCGCTTGTCGCGGTCAGCCGGTAGGCGGTTGGATAGCCGGGGAAAAAGTAGGCGTTGGCGATAATCACATCCTCTTTCGCTGTACGCAGCATATCGAGATGATGCTTTTCAATTATCGTTGCGATGGTCGTCGTTATCGCGATAAACTAACAGTACCTGCGAGTTGCCGGTGCGTGGCGTTCACGGCATGGCGGTGCTATCGGCAGCGGCGTGTCACCGCCTCGCTGCCCACCCGCCACGATGGGGCCTTTAACCTCGACGGCGTAGTCCTACTTCGCTTCCGGCCCGTAGCTGGTGTTGTGCTCGGCGGAGAAGTTAATGCCGCCGATAAAGGTGATGGCGTCATCCACCACCACGATTTTACGATGCAGGCGGCGGAAGACGTTGGTGCGCATCACGTCGCCAGCGTGCGCGGATCGTAATAGATGAAGCACACGCCTTCAGCCGTCAGGCTGTTGACGAATTGATCGGATATATCCGGCGAGCCGTAGCCGTCCACCATCACCTCTTCTTCACGCCGCGCTGCGCGGCGGGCAGCAGCATCCTACGCTCGGCGTGCTGAATCGCGCTGAACACGCGCGGGAAAAATTGTTCGCCGTTTTTTAGCAGGCGCAGCATTGCCTTCTCGCCATTCAAAATTCATAGGTGGATCTCCACGACGAGCGGGGCGTGATCTGACAGATGCGAATAGGGACGGCGCGGCAACGCCCCAAGGATGACTGACAGTAGCGTTGGCTTCAGGATGCGGTTAGCGCGCAGCTACCAGTCGTTGAAATCCCCGGGACCACCAGCGGCGCGTTGGGCGGCAGCGAGGCCACCATATCGCACATCATCTTCATTTGCGCATAGCGATGAGCCTCTTTCAGACCCAGATACACGCAGATAACGTGCAGCGTGCCCGTGCGGTTCCGGCAGGGCTATCTAGTAGTGCAACATGCCGCGGTTTTCACTTCCTGTAACAGAAATATCACGATTTTCATATTCCTGAATGGGAAACCGTGACAAAATCATGTTTCCGTGGTGTCTCTCCGGATAGAGGGAATAGAGGGAGTTACTCCCGTAGGCGAAATCGTTCCACATGGTGTCGGCCAGAAACTTGTAGTGTAGTGTGCCGGGCTAGTTCTCGTGGTGCAAAGGGTGAATGGCATGTGTACCTATCACCTCCTGCAGAAAAATGATATCCGCCGACGTAGTGCCTACCGCTTTACGCAGTTCCGGCAGGAAAGCGATGGTTGAAAGTGGTGAATCCCTTGTGGGTATTTATCGTCAGGACTTTAAGGGAAAACCCTTGCTTAGTTTGTGGCATACTCTCGACACACTCCTTTTCATTAGCAACAGAAGTAAAGTGTAGTCTTTGTCACAGACGGGTGTGGTTTAGGATGGAAATTTAGGGCGTTATCCGAAAATTGCTTTATTGAGGAAACCGTTTCCGGCCTGTGCCGGTTGCACTTGGGTGACCTGTTAGTTGTGCCAGGAGAAAAGAATGAAATGGTCTAATCGTGTTCAAATCATCACCGGACAAACCTGCTTGCATATTGCGATGCAAGCGCTGGTGATCGCCGCGCTGATCTGGGGCTGGCTGCACAAAGCTCTGATCGAAGTGTGCAGCACGCTGGTAGCCGCCTATGCCGTGGTGTTTATCGCCATGCTGGTCCTGCAGCGTAGTGTTCGTTTGCGTAGCATCGGTGATTATTTTGAAGAAGCGACCACCACCTACTACTTTGGCGCGGCGATGATGACGCTGTTTATCGTCTCGCGCTACGTGCACAATGCGTTACTGATTGGCACGCTGGGCGTGGTGATGCTGGTGGGACCCGCGCTGGTCTCGCTGCTGGCGAAAGAGCCGGCAGGACGCATCCAGAAGAAACGCAGCTAACGCTCCGCGTTCGCACAGGGCTACCTTCGTGTGACCTGTTGTTTGCGGCCTTCTCGCACCCCGCGACGAAAGCTGCTACACTGCCTGCCTTACGCATCGTAGTTTGTGCCCTTTTCACACGTTAGCCCCCGGCTTAGTCCGCGGCTGGCGTCGCTTTTCCCTGAAAACTACACCGTGAATCGCGGTCAGGGCAGACCGGAGTAACACACTTAATGTCTTTTGACTCTCTCGGCCTGAGCGCCGATATTTTGCGTGCGGTTGCTGAACAGGGCTACCGTGAACCTACGCCTATTCAGCGCCAAGCGATCCCCGTGGTGCTCTCCGGCCGCGATCTGCTGGCCAGCGCGCAGACCGGCACCGGCAAAACCGCCGGCTTTACGCTGCCGCTGCTGCAGAAACTCTCTACTCAGGCGGTATCGGGCCGCGGCCGCCGTCCGGTGCGCGCGCTTATCCTCCCCCCGACGCGCGAACTGGCTGCACAGATCGGCGAAAACGTGCGCGACTACAGCAAATACCTGCAGCTGCGTTCGCTGGTGGTGTTCGGCGGCGTCAGCATCAACCCGCAGATGATAAAGCTGCGCGGCGGCGTCGATATTCTGGTCGCCACGCCGGGCCGTCTGCTCGATCTCGAACACCAGAACGCGGTCGATCTGTCGCAGATCGAAGTACTGGTGCTGGACGAAGCGGATCGCATGCTCGATATGGGCTTTATCCACGATATTCGTCGCGTGCTGGCCAAGCTGCCGGCTAAGCGTCAGAACCTGCTCTTCTCGGCGACCTTCTCCGACGACATCAAAACCTTGGCGGAAAAACTGCTGCACAACCCGGAGCAGGTTGAAGTCGCGCGCCGCAACACCGCCTCCGAGCAGGTGTCGCAGCAGGTGTACTTCGTCGACAAGAAGCGCAAGCGGGAATTACTTTCGCAGCTGATCGGCGAAGGCAACTGGAAGCAGGTGCTAGTATTCACCCGCACCAGACACGGGGCCAACCACTTGGCGGAGCAGCTGAACAAAGACGGTATCACCGCGGCGGCGATCCACGGCAATAAAAGCCAAGGCGCGCGTACCCGCGCCTTGGCCAACTTTAAAACCGGCGCTATCCGCCTGCTGGTCGCCACCGATATCGCCGCGCGCGGTCTCGATATCGAAGAACTGCCGCATGTGGTGAATTATGAACTGCCGAACGTGGCGGAAGATTACGTGCACCGCATCGGCCGTACCGGTCGCGCCACCACCATCGGCACCGCGCTCTCGTTAGTCTGCGTCGACGAGCACAAGCTGCTGCGCGACATCGAGCGTCTGCTGAAGCGCGAAATTCCGCGTCTGGCAGTGCCGGGCTACGAGCCGGATCCAAGCATCAAGGCGGAGCCGATTCAGAACGGCCGTCAGGGCCAGGCCGCGCAGGGTGATAAGCCTGTGCGGCCGTCGCGTCGTCCGGCTGCGAAGAAAACCGGAACCGCGTAATGCCATGCGGGTGTTGCTTGCCCCGATGGAGGGCGTGCTAGATTCACTGGTACGCGAGCTGCTGAGCGAGGTCAACGACTACGACCTCTGCGTCACCGAGTTTTTGCGCATGGTGGATCAGCTGCTACCGGTAAAATCGTTTTACCGGCTCTGTCCAGAGCTGCACAATGCCAGCCGCACGCCGTCCGGCACGCGGGTGCGTTTGCAGCTTGCTCGGCAGTATCCTGAATGGCTGGCAGAGAACGCGGCGCACTGCGGAGCTAGTGCTCGTGGGGCGTCGATCTCAATTGCGGCTGCCCGTCGAAGCTGGTCAACGGCAGCGGCGGCGCCACGCTGCTGAAAAATCCTGAACTGACGTGGCGCGTAAGCGATGCGCGAGACGGTGCCGTCCCATATTTAGTCGGGCAGTGAAGTACATGAAGTACAACGAGGCGCCGTTAGCTTAGCCTGACGTTGTGGGGCTGCTGCTTGCCGTCAGATTACGCTGCGTCTCTTCCGACATCGTCACCTTATTCGCCTGAATATGCTTGATTGACTCCGAGGTCAGGTACATCAGCAGGCCGCGGATCCAGGCCGGCTGCGGTGTGTCGCTTTTCGGCGCCTCATAGAGGTCGAGGTTGCAGATAAACGCCTTCATCCCCAGCAGCAGCGCAGCGCAGATAAAGCTCACCAGCGGCGACAGGATCAGCGAATAGCCGATCTTAATCGCCTGATCCCAGTCCACGCCGCTCATACCGCTGTGGCCGTACAGCAGGGCGATGCCAACGCCGATAATCAAGCCGATCAGCATGTGGGAAGAGGAGGAGGGCAGGCCGAGATACTACGTGCCTAGATTCCAGATAATGGCGAAGAAGAGCAGCGCATAGACCATGGCGAAGCCGCCGCCGCCCGCCTGCAAAATCAGCTCGACCGGCAGCAGCGAGATAATGCCGAACGCTACCACGCCGCTGGAGAGCAGCACGCCGAGAAAGTTGCATAGCCCTGACCAGACCACCGCCACACTAGGCGTCAGCGAAGGGGTGTAGATCACCGCGGCCAACGCTAGGCTCAGTAGAAAGAAGGGAACGTAAGTATCAAGAACAGCGGTCTGGAAAAACGGTTGCGCTTGCCAGTAAGATTGGGACGCCCAGCAACCGATGGGAATGACGATAAGCTGTTTTCGCTCATAAACACCTCGGTGGATTCCAGCTTTCACCGGTTATTGCCCGCCGGTCGCCGTGCTAGTACTCTCTACCATGCCTTACTTCCGCTCTCCTTCGCGATAGGTTGTATGAAACGCCGATACCCTTACTCTTTCTCTCGCTGGTGCTGTTTTCCTACCTACTGCTGGCGTTGCAGGGCGCGATTCTGTTTCATTTTATCGATCGCCAGCTACATTACGATTTGGTACAACACGCACGGGTGTAGGCGAACGAAATTGCGCTGATCTAGGCTGGCGAAGAAGGTGTCGAGCCGCGACCTCGGCGCTATCGCTAGGCTGATCCAGCCGCTGCGCGCTCAAAGCGCGCCAGCTACATCGTCATCGGCGACGTGCATGAGCATCATCTCTAACACTCCGAACTGGCGGCGACAACGCGGAAGTGCTGCAGGGGAAAACCATTATTTCGGTGCGCAAAGGGGGCATCGGCGTCTCTCTGAGCGGCAAAGCGCCCATCTTCGACGCGCGGAATCAGGTTATCGGCATCGTCTTGGTCCGCTATCTCACCTATTATATCGCCAATATCAACGTCAGCCTGCTGTGGCAGGCGAGCCTGTACGGGACTGGCGCTTTTATTGCTGCTGTTTATTTTTTCGTGGATGTTTAGCAGCAACCTTAAAAAACAGAGATGCGCTTAGCAGTTTGCTACGCTATCTCTCATCCCTCAATTTTTCGCTGTTCGCTGGAGAGCGAGAATCGAATCTGCATGGCGAGCTTTATGGCAGCGGAGTATGAGGATCTGTCTGATCAGGTGAAACAGGAAGTGCAAACCTTTGCCGATGTGAATATTGCTTGGCTCAAAGAGCAGCTCACGAACGCAGGCATTGTCAGGTCGGAGGAGGGCGAAAAACGGGCGCGCGTAATCTATTCCGCTATTGTCGGCGCCCAGCTGATGGCCAGAAGCTGGAATGACATTACTCTTTTTGACGAACTAATCGAAGGATATGCTCAGGCAGGATTATTTCCTGCCGACGCAGGTAAAGCAGATACAGGCTAATGACTTTTTTGCCGAGGATCACTTCCCGGCAAAAACTGCCTGTGGCGGTTTTTTACCAAAAATACTGGATTGGGCTGCTAACTTTAGCCTCATGGACGTCGATCGCGAAATTCAGCTTATCAAGCTGAGGATCCATAACCAGTGGGAAAACGGGCTACGCTATCAGTTCTGCACATTGTCAGCGACGCCGTTTACTTTCGTCGGCATACCGGTGCGGTTCTGAATCGCGGCGTTGACCTGATCTTGGCTGACGCTGGCGTCGGTGATCACTTTAGTCACCGTCGAGGTCAGGGTAATTGGCACCACTTCGCGCGAGTTAAATTGTTCTTCGGTGGTCGAGAGCGGGGTATGCACCTCTAGGTAGCGCGAACCGTCCGGCTCCACCGTGGCTTTAACCGGCTGGTCGATAAACTGCACGCGCGTGCCGACCGGCACGTTTTCAAACAGCCATTTGATGTCGTCGGCGCGCAGACGCACGCAGCCGTGGCTGACGCGCAGACCGATACCGAAGTTGGCGTTGGTGCCGTGGATAGCGTAAAGGCGTCCAATATAGAGCGCATAGAGGCCCATCGGGTTATCTGGGCCAGTCGGGAACACTTCCGGCAGGTTCTCGCCGCGCGCGGCATATTCAGCATGCATCGCTTTGGTCGGCTTCCAGGTCGGACCCGCTTTTTTGCTCTGCACCGATGTGGTCCAGTTAATCGGCGTATCTTTGCCTAACTCGCCAATGCCGATTGGCAGCGCCACGACAGTTTTAGTGCCTTTCGGATAGTAGTAGAGGCGCATCTCCGCGCTGTTGATCACGATGCCTTCACGCGGGGCGTCAGGCAGGATCAACTGCTGCGGAACGATCATTTTTTTGCCTCCCTCCGGCAGATAGACGTCCGTGCTAGGATTGGCTTCCAGCATATTGCTAAGGCCCATCTGGTATTGCGCCGCAAAGGCTTCCAGCGGCAGCTTGTTGTCCTGCGGGACGGTAATCTCAATATTTTGCCCAACCAGACGGCTGTTTGCGGCTGGTAAGGGGTAAAACACAGCGAAGGCGGACTGACTAAATGCAGCCAAAGCCAGGGTCATTGAAGAGAACACGCGAATCATTTTCATATTTTACAAGTTGTTATGGCCTATTAGCATGCTTGTCAATTTATCGACCCCGCACCAGTCAGCGTGACCGGCTGCACATTATATGGGCATTGTTTCGATGTTGTGAATCAGGATTTTAGCAGCCAGCACAGACTTTAGGTAACCGGACTGTGTGATCGGGGCCGTCACGGCTGCCATAACGTCATTTCGCCACTTAATTTTCGGTTGAGAAAAAAGGCGGCGCTAATACAGCGCCAGATGGGTCAGCGCCTGCGGCATATTGCCCAGCGCGCGGCCGTGACTGTTGAACTTCTCGGCATGTAATCCTAGCGGATTGGTGTAGCTCAGCAGTTTCTCAAACTCGAAATGCGCCTCATGGATGCGTCCGGCGCGCGCCAGACACTCCACATACCAGAATGAACAGGCGCCGAACGAACCTTCCGAGCCGGTCAGTCCGTCGGCGGGCGTCTCATCGATATAGCAGCTGCTCACCAGCTCGCGCTTGATGGCGTCAAGCGTCGCCAGCCACCTTGGATCGATCGCGCCGACGAAGCGCACCAGCGACATCAGCAGCATCGAGGCGTCGAGAGATGGTCGCCGTGGCGCGTCGAGATGAAGTGACCGCGCCTGGTGTTCCAGAAGTTTTGCCAGATATCCGCGCGGATCGCGCTGTGCGCGCTGTCCCAGCAGGCGTAGGGCATCGGCAGCGAGCGTTTCATGTCGAGGTGTAGCGGGCGATCCAGCACATCAGGCGCGAGTGTAGAAAGTACTCCGGCTCGCCGCGTATCTCCCAGATCCCGGTGTCGGGCTGGATCGCTTCGCCATATTTATTCGCCTTTATTCGCCAGATAGACCGCATCCATCAGTTCTTCTTAAATATCGAGCGGTGTCTGCTGCCAAGGGCTTCGTTGCCGATGTGCACCGGCCGCGAGTCAGTGTAGCCGGAAAGGTTAAGCAGCTCAATTTCGTGCAGCTCGATGCCGTTGTCGAGACGGTACATCACCTGCAAACGCATCTCGTCGTGATGGCTGTTCTCGACGCAGCGGCCGACCCAGCGGGTAAAGTTTTTCGCTTCGTCCCCACGTAGCCGAGGCGCATCAGCGCATATATGCTGAACGAGGCGTGGCGGATCTAGGAGGCGCGATAGTCCCAGTTACGCTTGCCGCCCAGCTCTTCCAGCAGGCCGAAAGTAGTGGCGGCGGCGATAGAGCCTTGCTGACTGGAGGTCAGTAGCTTCAGTTACTTTTTTTGCTCCAGCGTCTCCAGTAGTTGATGGTCTCTTCAAAGCAGGTCTCGGTGGCGACGGCGCCGATGCGCGCGTCTTCCTGATTGCCGAATTCAAACTCGGCGTGCTCGCCCGACTGGAGTTCGAAACGCGCCGAAGCGGCGTCCGCCTCGCAGGTCAGCGGCACCGTGGCGGCGGGACGCAGCACGCAGCGCATTGTAAACTAGGCAGCTGCCACGCACCATTTCGACGCTGCAGATCAGGCGCGGCTATTTTTTCGCATCGTCGCAGAAGGCATATAGTCAGTGATCCCCGCGACGCCTTCATCGCCTAGGCAGCGCGTCTGGAGAATATTGGTGTCGGGCAGGTAGCGCTGCTGGCGCCACTCCGGCGCAAGGGAAAACAGTCCCGCGTCATCGTTGTCGAGCAGCGCGACGAACACCGACGGGCTGTCGAGCGCCGACTAGCAGAGATGATCGCTGGCGCCGTCGTTCGCCGCTAGCTTGTAGGTGCGTAGATCGCTAATAATGCCGTGATCTTTAATCGGGCTTTTTATCTTGCTTATCCTCATCTCCATAGCGGGGGCAATTCCTTAACTATAGAAAAAGCGGTATTGGAGGCGGCGGCTGCACATAACGGCATTATTCTAGCGAACTCGGTGGCGCCGGGCGCTATCGTCACGCCGATGAACAACATGGGCAGCGGCGATGCTCAGAAGATCAAGACGCCGGAGATCCCGATTGGGCGGCCCGGCGACGTGCGCGAGATAGCCAGCTTGGTCGCTTGGCTTTGCTCGGAGTGGGCCAGCTACACCACCGGACAATCCTTTGTCGTCGACGGCGGCTTTATGCTGGCCAAGCCGCAGTTCTACGGCGGGAAATATATCTAACCGGCGCGGCGGGTGTTCCAGCGGCGGATCACCCAGCGCAGCGCAAAGGCGAAGATCACCGCCGCGACCAGCCACAGGATATGTTTCAGATGTTGGTCAAGCTTGTGCAGCCAGAGCTCGATCATACCGCCGGCAAAGTATCCTAGGGCGACGAAGATGGTTGCCCAGATTGCTGCGCCGACAATATTTAGCAGAAAAAACTTCATTGGCTTCAGGTGGCTGGCGCCGATGATGATCGGTCCGATAATGCGAAAGCCGTACATAAAGCGCACGCCAATGACAAACAGGCTGGGATGACACTGAATAAGGCGGTTGGCCTTGACCACTTTGTCCTGATGTTTTTTCAGCTTGCGCAGGATCTTCGCGCCGTAGCGACGGCCGATCCAGTAGAGCAGCTCATCGCCGATCACGCCGCCAGCCGTCGCCGCTAGTACCACGCCGCCAAAGTTCAGCAGTCCTTCATGCGCCGCGACGCCGCCCAGTAGGGTTAAGGTCTCGCCCTCCGCGATACAGCCGATCAGCATCGCTAGATAGCCGTACTGCGTAATTAATCCATTGATATCTAAATGCAAAAGTGAACTCCCTGTTTTGTCGGCGATCTCTACATTCTATACTACTTCGGCTAATCCTTCCGTCGGGCGAAACGAGGCGCGGCAATTTTTTGCCGATCGCCGGCGCGCTGGCTACAAAAACAGCAATCCCGTTTATACTTCAGTAACGCTGCCTGAAAAATCGCTCGGCATGGGTAAGGCGGCTTATCGCATCAGAGAGGTGATGATATGAACCATGTCTGGGGTCTGATAGCGCATCCCGATCGGGAGATGCGCGATATCAAGCAAGAGAACGAAAGTGTTTCGCACCACTATACCCACCACGTCCTGCTGATGGCGACGATCCCGGTGATCTGCGCCTTTATCGGCACTACGCAGCTGGGGTGGGCTCTGGGCGAAGGGCAATTTATTCAACTTAACCTGCTAACCGGCATCGCGCTCGGCGTCTTGTTTTATCTAATTATCTTAGGCGGCGTGGCGGTGATAGGCCGCGTCATTCACTGGATGGCGCGCGACTATCCTCAGCGGCCCAGCATACAGCGCTGTACGGTATTTGCAGGCTATGTGGCGACGCCGCTGTTTTTAAGCGGTATCGTGGTGCTCTATCCGCTGGTTTGGCTCTGCGTACTGGTCGGCGCGTTGGCGCTAGTTTATACCGGCTATCTGCTCTATATCGGCATCCCTCTGTTTCTGAATATTGACCGCTACGAAAGTCTTCGCATCTCAGGCTTGACGCTGGCGATTGGCGTGCTGGTGTTCGAGATACTGCTGGCGCTGGCCGTTGTGCTGTGGGGCTACGGGCCGCGGCTGTTTTAAAGCGCGCGTCAGTAAATTATGCCCTTACCAGCCTCTGTGTGATTGGCTCTGCGGCAGGCAGCCTGTGTCTGACACCGCGTACTGTCTTAATCAGTCTTTTTTATAAGATGCCTGTAACCATTCGCTATTCACTGCTTTCGCTGGCGCTGCTGTTCGGCGGCTAGGCGGTAGCCTCTCTTTCTCAGCTAGCGTCGGTTGCCGAGCCGCAAATCGCCTCAGGCAGCGCGATGATCGTCGACCTCAATGTGGGGAAAGTGTTTTTCTTCAGCCATCCCGACCGCATTCGACCTATCGCCTCTATCACCGAGCTGATAATGGTCATGGTGGCGCTGGATGCGAAGCAGTGGCTAGATGAGCCGATTTCGGTGGATATCAGCCATACGCCCGAGATACGCGGCCTCCTTTCCCGCGTTAAACTCAACAGCGAAATCAGCCGCCGCAATATGATGCTGCTAGCGCCGATGTCCTCGGAAAACCGCGCGGCGGCTAGCTGGGCGCATCACTATCCCGGCGGCTACGACGGCCTTTATCCGCGCTATGAACGCTAAAGAGCGCGCTGGGGATGATACGTCGAGCCGACCGGCCTGTCGACGTATAGTGTCTCCAGCACGGAAGTCTGGTGATGCGCACTATGATCAATAACCAACCGGTGGCGCTGGTAATGCTGGATGCATTCGGTAAATATACCCATTTCTAAACTACGCGCCAATGTGATATCGATCGCCTGAATTTGTGCTAGATTCCGCTCTTATGTTGCTGATGCTGCTGACGGCGACGCGGTTCCCCGTCTGCCGCCGCGGATAAGCGTGACGCGTTTTTCCGGCGAACAGCATATCGCTGGCGGAAATCAGGCTCAGCTTTTGCCCTGCGGATAAGTATATTACGCTGTTTTGCGCCTGAATCTGCACCGGACCTTCGCTGGCGTTAATGCTGAGTTTGCCTGTCCGGGCGAACAGGCCGATTTTCCCACCGAACCTGCGGCGGCCATCTGCATGTGCTCACCGCTGGTGAACGCCACGGCGGTGATAAACATCCCCTTCGGCACATTCATCGGCCCGCAGCTCAAAGCCTGTTCCACGCGGCGTCTCCTGCGCACCGGTAATATGCCCCTGATTAAGCGCCGTCGCCCCGAAAGGCATGTCAGGGCGGCATGTTCTTCGCCTCGTTTGTTCTCTATCCGCAGCTCATTCCCGGCAGCGGTTTGCAGTATGTTCCGGCTGCGGTTGTCGCGAGTAACGATGTCGGCGTGTTCAGAGTCATGAAACGCATCGGCTATATACGAACAGTCAATATCACCGCCGTCATACGTAATGCCCACTTCGGTCCCGTCGGTCAGTGGCATATGCCAGCCGTGCTCCTATCTGGCGTACGGTTTCGCCAGGCGGAACCACAGGGTGTTAAAGCAGGGCTCGGCATATTCGCGGCTGAAGTCGAGCTTCACCCGGTAACCCGCCGCGGCGAAACGATGCAGAAAAGCGTGCACGCCCTCTTCGCCTTCGTATTCGAAAAACTTGCCGCCGCCTCACGGAAATAATCCTTCAGATAGTTGCGCGTCTCTTCAACGCCCGCGCCGGACATTTTCAGCAGCAGGTGATGAGCATACTTATCGCGGATACTGCTTCATGCGCTTCGGCAGATGTGCATGGAACAGGGCGCTGCAGCGCTACAGCAGGCGATCGGTAAAGTGCGGCTTCACGAAGCTCAGTTTCGCCCGCTTAGGAGTCGACGCGGCCCTTCAGGATGAAAAACAGCGGCATTATGGCGGCGGATCTCGCTCAGCACCGTGGGATCGTTGTTGTTGATATAGAACACCGCCAGCTTGCCCGCGCAGCCGGAGGCTTCAAACAGCCGACGCGCATTGACATTAAAGCGCGCCGAGGTATCGGCGTTGATGTGCCGCCCGCGATCGGCATAGTCGGGATCGGAGGCGTGGCGCGCGTCGTACTGCACATTTTCAGCGCGCCCGCGCCGGCGTCCAGTCGTCCCAGTATCTCTTCCCTCGATGCTGTGCGGCGCGCCCTGTTGCTGCAGATGCTGTACCCTTCCGCGCTGGCGGGCGTCTGAGATCACTCAAACTTTCGCTAAGATATGCTCGTCCGCCTGCGCCGCACTAGCCAGTTCATCGCCGTCACCACTTTCGGCAATCGCCACGACGAGAACCTGCTGATTGAACGAGTCAAAAACATCCATCTGCTTGTCAGCGGCGTCGACAACTACAGTCAGCCCTATGCCGCGAGCCATCCGTGCCTGCTCACCTAGGTGCACGTCTCCGAAACCAGCGCCTTTCTTGCCACTCACTTACGCTTTAAAAATCCGCAGCTCAGTCTGGCGGATTAGGATCGCTACTATCGAGAGGCGGCGCTGATCGCCGAAGCACTGGGGGCAACTGAGGTGCCGAAAAGCATCGAGGCGGTGGCGCGCTTCTTGCACAGCATGCGCGGCGAGCGGCGCTACGATGAGCGCACCGCCGAGGTGACGTGACAGGCGAAACCGGGAATGCATGTCATATTGAAGTCGGGTATGGCGCTGCTGCCCGACTGGGTGCAGGCGATATCAGGATGCCAAGTCGAGCCGCAACAGATAATAAAGTGTTAAGTTGGGCAGCATCATGTACCTCTGATAGAAGAGGTAAGGCGACCATAGCATGCGGCGACGGCGGAAAAATGCGAATTGGATTTCACCCTCAGCGCGGTCAATGCTTTAGCGCCGCTAAGCATTCGCGCCGCGTGCTTTACCGTTGCTTACCCCTGAGAGGGGGCGGCGCGCTAACTTTGAGAGTTTTACTCTTGTCTCACATGGCGGCAGTGAAGATCCTACTTTAATCTCGGGGAAATGGATCCCTGAGGCTTTGTCGAGGCACTATGACTTACTAACCTCTGATTGCTGAGGTCCACAATCAGCAACATACACTGACGGAGATTGTCGAGCAGGATGCGCGCACCGCTTATTTCTATATTTGCCTGACGGACCTGCTCCGCAGCCATTATTCGGTGCGCAGCTGCTTGCTGCACAATCTGCTGCCTGCGCTGGCGCAGGAAGATCGCGCGGCGATGGAGCAGGGCATCGCGCCGCTGCTCAGCGCCGAGTTCTGCCGCACCTTAGAGGAACCATCGCTCGGTCCGGTGGGTCTGTGCAGGTGCTATGGGAGCCGAGCGACGACGGCGCGGCACTCTGGTACTACGGCCAGCTGCTGGCGGTAATCCCCCGGCTGGGGTCTCTATATCAGGAGAAACAGGTGAGTTTCTCCTCCGGCTGCATAAAAAAACCGGCTGACCGCGCTGATCGATTTCACTTCCACTAACGATTACTACGCGCGCGCCGAGCACCAGCGCCAGTTCTAGCGCGACTGACACGACAGCAACGAGTGGGATCGCGTGTAGCAAGCGCTGCTGCAGCGCTATTAGACGCAGTTCGGCGAACCAGTGAATATTATGTGCTATCGATCAGGCGATCAGGGCAGCTGGCCGCCGATGGCCATTTCCCAGCACTAGCACTAGGGAGCCTTGTACTTCCTCACGCTCGTCATGAGTATCCGTTCGATGCCACAGGTCGACTATCTATTCAACGAGCTGGCGCCGCAGTATCGCCGCATTGAGCTGGCGATAGCAGTGGATGGCGAGGTGATGACCGAAGGCAATGCGGTGCAGATGGCGAGCGCGCTGGCGGAGTTCGCGTATCTGCCCCAGGCGCGCCTAACTTGGCTAGGCGAGGGCTATACGCTGGTGTCGGAAGTAGCTGCCGGTCGGCTTCGAGAGCTTCCTGCTGGCGCGCGCAGTTTAGCCTGCCGAAGCGTGAAGGCGATCGACCCAATTTACTGTAGGCGATGCCGATCACCGAAACGGAACGCCTGTTCGTGCAGGCGGATGATCTGGGCGGCCAGCAGCTGGCAGCAGGCAATAACCATATCTTCCTCTTCCGTCCGCGCCAGCAGGTAGTGGAGCGAGACCTGACGCCGGCGCGTTGTTGACGCAGCGCGCCGCGTGTCGTTAACTGTAAATCATCTCCTCTCTCAATGGGTTGTTAAATTTGTGATCGCGCGTGCCTCAAGTTACTTCCGCCTGCGCCGTTAACCCTGACAGGCAATCGTGCCGATTCTTCTAGAGAAAAGCACATGCTTAAAACAACTCAATCCCGCTTCACTGTAGTTCTGGTTCTCTTTTTTCTCGTTCTGATGCTGATCACGATCGTGGATTAAGTAGTTTATTGCACTGCAGTTAACCGGCTAACCAGAGCCAGCTAGTGTGCGCTGTCAGGTCGACGCGCTGGCGACCGGTATCGTCGAGCAGAGTCTTCGGCAGCGACATCTGGCCGCTGCCTAACCGACGCGATCCGGTGAAAGAGAAAGACAGCCGCTTCTTTGCGCGCAACGCTAGCAACCAGCTGTAGGTCAACACCTACTGGAACTCCAACACCGTCGACAAATACTGGGAGCAGCCGTGGTACTAAGACGGCATGGCCGCGCCGAAAGGGCAGTGCGCCTGAGAGAGAGCCTATCAGGACGCCGCCAGCCTGCAGCCGCGCACTAACTGCGTCATGGCAATCTATCGTGATGGCACCGTCTGGGGCGTCGCCACCATCGACGTCACGCTCGGCTTCTTCAACCATCTGGCGAAAGAGATGGGCGACACCATCCAAGGCCACGTGCTGATTATTGAGGCTGACGATAAGTAGTGGCCAACGCCGCGTTAGTGGATGGCACGCCGAAGTTGGAAAAACTGACCGATCTGCAACTGCCGATGGCGGCGCCGCTGGAAACTCTGCGGGGCAGCGCCCGCGCCCAGCCGCCGGAAACCACCTTCGACGGCGAGGATAGCGAACATACGCTGTTTCTGCAGGCTATCGCCGGCAGACCGTGGTATCCTGGCCAGCGCGATGTGCCGACCAGCCTGCTGACCGAGGAGCAGACGCACAACATGCTGACGCGTCTCGGCTTGATGCATATCTCTCTAGCGATTGTGCTGCTGCTGGGATTTATCCGTTCGATGATGCGCCTTTACCGCCGCCTCGCGTGAAATCGCCAGTGGCAACGCCAACCTCTCGTCACGCACCGAAGAGCAGGCCAGCTCAATCGTCGAAACCGCGGCCTCAATGGAAGAGCTGATCGGCGCGGTGCGCCAGAACGCCGATGCCAATGCCAATCAGCTAGCGGGCAACGTGTCGCAGGTGCATCGAGGTGGTACGTCATGTGGTGAGTACCATGGGCGAAATTCATCACTCTTCGCGCAAAGTGGTCGATATCATCAGCGTGATCGACAGCATCGCCTTTCAGACCAACATCTTAGCGCTGAACGCGGCGGTGGAGGCAGCGCGAGCGGGCGAATAGGATAACGGCTTTGCGGTGGTCGCCTCCGAAGTAGGCAATCTGGCGCAGCGTTCGGCCAATTCGGCGCACGAAATCGAAAAGCTGATCGAGGAGTCGGTGGCCAATATCGACGCGGGCAGCCAGCTAGTGGAGCAGGTAGGAGAAACTATGGACGAGCTAATGCAGGGCGTTAGCAGCGTTACGATGCTGATGAGCGAAGTCATGTCCGCCAGCGGCGATCAAGCAGGTTAACGTCGCGATCACCCAGCTCGACGGCACCACGTATCAGAACGCTGCGCTGGTGGAGCAGGTCTCCGCCGTCCGCTCAGGCGATGGAGGAGCAGGGCGTGCAGCTGGAGATGGCGGTACAAAGCTCCCGACTCTAATCTTCACCCTACAAGCTAGCGCAGGTGGGCCTTTTTTGCAGAAAACAGCACAAATTCACGCGGCATGAAGCGGCAGGAATGTACTAGAATAATAGAAGTTATCTTAAGGAATCCTCATGGCTGCTATCGAAGTTATCCTCGTCGATCATCTTGATCGTCCCACCGGTAAAATGGAAAAGCTGGAAGTGCATAAGAAGGGACTACTACACCGCGCGGTGACGGTCTATGTGTTCAATTCGTACGGCGAACTGCTGCTGCAGCGTCGCGCCAGCGGCAAATACCACTGCGGCGGCCTGTGGAGCAACACTACCTGCGGCCATCCTTATCCCGCCGAGCCGACCCAGCAGGCGGCAGAGCGCCGTTTGTCAGAGGAGATGGGGCTGGCTCTCTCGCTGACGCCGGTATTCGAACTGAGCTATAATCTGCCGCTCAGCAACGGCCTTACCGAGCATGAATATGGACATGTCTATTTTGCTATTAGCGATGAGCCGCCGACGCTGAATCCTCAGGAGGCGGACGACTGGCGGTATCTCTCGGTGAGCGAAATTCAGCGCGCAATGCTAGAGGCGCCGCAGCAGTTCACCCCTTGGTTTCTCTACACCTTTCCGCGCATACCCGCTTACTTAAATGCGTTAAATATACCGGCGTAAGGAGAAAGGCCGCCCGACCGGGCGGCCTTTCTCCTTAATGTCCGGCAAAATCCTCTGCGTCCACATCGTAGTCCGACTGCCCCCAGCGGATCGCCAGCAGCGCCAGGAAAATCACCCAGAACACGCCGGTGCCTAGCGCGGCGACGTGTGCGAGCCGGGACCAAAGCCCTAGCTGAACAGAGGCAGATCCAGCATAGCGATAGCGATGCCCACTTCTTGGCTGCCTTCGGGACGCCCAATGAGCGCCAGCCCCAACAGCGCTACACACTGACAGGCGTAGAGCCCGCCACCGACATCTTCCACACGCCGAGACGCGGCACCAGCACGCCGCCGACAAAGGCGAACAGGAGATTAAGCGCCAGCGACACCAGAATAGTGATCAGCATCGACTGGGCGTAAAAGCTGATGATAAATCACCGGCAGACCAAACGCTATCGCGTTATAGGCGAAGGGGGAGGCGACAGAAGTAATGCTCGCTAGCAGCGTGCGGCGCAGGTAAACGCCCTGTAGTAGCGCTCCTTATTTACGTCAGCTAGTGCGGCGCGAGGGCTGGGTCGGCGTCGTTGTCGCATCGTCGGCCACCTGCGTGTTAATATTCCAGCCGCTGCGCGGAATAGCGGCTGCGCCTTTGAGATCGCCCTGATTCGCTGCCCACACCGGTAACTCGCTCATATAGCGGCTGCGGATAGCGATAATAATCAGCGCAGGCACCGCACCGAAGCCGAGAATAAGCAGTCACACAGCCAGCCGGGTGACGGGCGCGGCGCCGGCCGCCGATCCCCGTGCGCATGGGTTCGAAAATCGATATGGAAGGTTTGCTGTTGGGCAATGTGATCCTGTAGGTGCTGGAGAAGCACGGCGTGAAAACGGTGAACAAAATTCACCTCGGCACCACCTGGGTGGTGAGTGGCGCCCTCACCGCTGGCGAACTCAATATCTATTCTGAATATACCGGCAACGGCGCCTTCTTCTTCAACGGCGAAAAAGACGCCGCTTGGGAAAACACGTGCCAAGGCTATGAGAAGGTGAAAAAGCTCGACGCCGATAAAAATCAGCTAGTGTGGCTGACGCCAGCGCCGGCGAACAACACTTGGACCATCGCGGTGCGTCAGGATATCGCACAGCAGAATCAGCTCAGCTCGCTGGAAGATCTCAGCTGCTACCTGAAAAAAAGGTGGCATCAAGCTGGCGGCCTCGGCGGAGTTTATCGAGAGCGCGGCGGCGCTCTGCCAGCGTTTGAAAAAGCCTACGACTATAAATTTACCCAGAGCCAGCTGCTGTCGTTGGCGGGCAGCGGCGCAGCAGACCTCCGGCGTCAACGCAGCAATGGCCTACGGCATCGACGTCCCGGTGGCGGCGCTAGGCCTGCAAACCCTGAGCGATCCCAAAGGCGTTCAGCCGATCTATGCGCCAGCGCCGGTGATCCGCGCCTCGGTGCTGAAAGCTTATCCCGATATTGACAGCTTGCTGAAGCCGGTTTTCAGCAAGCTAGATGAGAAAACCCTGCAGCAGCTAAAAGCGAAGATCGCCGTCGAGGGCCTAGGACGCTAGCAGCGTGGCGAGCGAATGGCTGCAGCAGCAGAAGCTGCTGTAAACCGTAGCGCTATCGTGGGAAGCGATGCTGCCGTCGCTGGTGCGCAGCGTGGTGGCTGGTCTGCAGCAGGTGCCGCGCGACGTGCACAAAAGTGCGCACGGCATGGGCATAGACCCGCTGCAGCGCTTTTTCGCCGTCGACGTGCCGCTGGCGCTACCCGTGTGGCTCGCCGGCCTGCGCGTGGTGGTGCAGTCTCTGAGCATGGCGGTGGTGGCCGCGCTGCTCGGCGCAGGGGGCTTCGGCGCTATTATTTTTCAGGGACTGCTCAACAGCGCGCTCGATCTGGTGCTGCTCGGCGTTATTCCGGTGATCGCGCTGGCGGTCATCAGCGACACGCTGTTCCGCCTGCTGATTTCCCTGCTGGAGAGAACCCATGATTCACTTTATAAGGGCGTAAGTAAGCACTTTGCCGACAAAGCGCGGTGAAGGATCTGACGCTGCAAATTAGCGAGGGCGAGTTCAGCGTGCTGCTCGGCACCTCGAGTTCCGGCAAGTCGACTACGCTGAAGATGATCAACCGGCTGGTGGAGTTTGACGCGGTCGCGTCGATTCGCCGACTCGACGCGCGCGACCTGCGCCGCCGCATAGGTTACGCCATTCAGTCTATCGGCCTGTTTCCCCACTGGACGGTGGAAAAAATATCGCCACTGTGCCTACGCTGCTCGGCTGGCCGAAAGCCCGCGTTCGCACGCGGGTAGAGGAGCTGCTGGCGTTGCTCAGTCTGGACGGTCATCTGGCGCGGCGCCTGCCGCACCAGTTTTCCGGCGGGCAACAGCAGTGCGTTGGGGCAACGCGCGCTGGCCGCCGATCCTGAGGTATTGCTAATCGTGCGGCGCGCTGCAGCAGGAGATGCTGCGCATTCACCGCCTATCGGGCCGCACCATCGTGCTGGTGACGCACGATATCGACTAAGCGCTGACGCTGGCGGATAACATTGTGCTGATAGATAACGGCGGCATCGTATGGCAGGGCAAGCCCGCCGCGCTGATGACCCGGCCGAAGAATGATATTTGTGCGCGATTTTTTCGGCATAAGCGAGCTGGGCGTGCGCCTGCTGTCGTTGGGTCAGGCGGGTAACGCCGATCGACGCGGCGAATGGGCTGGAAGGCGAGCGGCTGGCTGCCGCCCATTCGCTGCGCGAAGCACTATCGCAGTTTATCGCCCTGCGCACCGACAAGCTGTCGGTGGTGGGATCAGCGCCAGCAGCCGCTCGACGTGCTCTACTTCAGCCATCTACTGATCCTGCGCGAGGGGCACTAACACGCTGGCTGAAAGATCCGCTGCTCTAGATGGTTACGCTGTTTATCGCGCTGCTGTTCGCCTAGTGGTTCCCGGATCGGACGTGCCCGCTCTACTAGCAGTAGAGTTTTGTCCAGCTGGCGCTGACGTATCTTTTTCTGTTGGCTACCATCAGCCTACTGGAGCTCCGGCCGCTGATCGAGACCATCGTGGCGGCCGGCCAGACCGTTCGGCCGGTCGCGGTGCTGGAGATCGCCGTGCTGGTGATGGGGTTCGGCGCTTGGCCTACGGTCGTGGCACTGTTTCTTGTTTCTCTACGGGCTATTGCCCATTTTGCAAGGCACGCTGGTCGGGCTGGACAGCGTGCCCGCCAGCAGCCGGAAGATCGCTGACGGCATGGGCATGAGCGCATAGCAGCGTTTATAGCAGGTCGAGCTAGCACTAGCGGTGCCGGTGATTCTGAAAGGAGTACGCACTTCGGTAATCGTCAATATTGGCACGGCGGCGATCGCTTCGACCGTGGGCGCGGAGAGTCTCGGCTCGCCGGTGATTATCGGCCTGAGCGGCTTTAATACCGCCTATGTGATTCAGAGCTCGCTGCTGGCGGTTGTTAGCGATCGCCTGTTTGAGCGCCTGCAGCGCTAGCTTAGCATGAGTCGAGAATAAGGTTATAGCCGACCAGCATCAGCCCGCCGGTACCGCCGACGGCCATAATGAAAAACAGCGTTGCGAAGAAGATTTTTTGCCAGTTCATGCGGAAATCTGATTGAAGCCCGAAAGGGTAGGGATGATAACGCGGGCAGGGCAAGGCGAAAAGGGCCCTGCGTGAATTTTACTAAAAGCGCGTTTCGTTCGCGAGAATGGTAAGCCCTTATTCCTGCCAGTGCGTCAGCTGATCCCGCTGGGCGGCGGGTCAGTTTTTTACCGGTCCAGACAAAGATAGTCTGGCCAGGAAAGAGTTCTGGCCGCGGCAGATCCAGCGGCTCCGCCGGCACGTCGAGCCGCCATCTCTCCTGCGAGAGACGCTAGGCTTCCAGCCAGATGAGGGTGTGGTCTTCTACCGCCCACCTGAGGATCAGCGTATCTTTACCCGCTTTTTTGCGGCTGGCGGCAAGACAAAAGGCGACGTAGTTGATAAGCGCGCCGTCCAGCAGACTGCTCATCACGCGCGCCGTATTTTCATCCAGCCTGAGTTTTTGCCGTACCGGCATAATCACATGATCGATCAGGGCGTCTACCGTTTTTTCACGTCCTAGCGTGGCGATTTTTGCCTGCAGCTTGGCAGGTCTGACGTGGCGCAGCACTCTCTTCAGCTCTTCCTGAAGATTGACCTAACCATTACGGACATTAACGTTTTCGCCTTCGCGCAGCGCCTTAACTTTGCCTACCGGCACACCGCTCTCGATCCAGTGTTTGATTTCTTCAATGCGCTGGACCTTCTCGTCATCAAACTGACGATGTCCACCTTCCGAGCGTTGCGCTTTAATAAGCCATAACGGCGTTGCTAAGCGCGCAGCGTGACTGGATTTATTGCACAGCGTTCGGCAACGTCGCCGATAGTGTAAAAGGCCATAACTTCCCCAAAGTTCCTGCAGCAATCCCATAACACTAACCAACAGGGTACAACTTGTACAAATGTTTTTTAAGTGTACAAGTTGACTCTGGCGCTGATTTCACACTTAATCTCATAAGTGAGATATTTTTCCCAAATGTGAGAGTGAGTAGATGCTGATTGCAGAAACTGAACAACTCTTGACGGCTCGCCTTACAGAACTACGCGTTCAGCGCGGTTGATCGCTCGAATAGAGGCGCAGAAAACGCTGGCCGCTAGTGTTACTGCGCCAGCACCAAACTGCTGCCGGGCGGGATATTCCCGCGCGCATGGCCGGATAGCATCCAGCTAAAGCCCATTAGCTAAAGCCCATTAGAGTGCGCACTATTTCGATGTTGGTATCATGTGCCAACAGCAGCAGCCAGCGCGCATTCGGCGCGGCATCTTCTCCCGCGATCTGTTTTAGCATGACGTCAAATAAGTAAGATTGAGCCGCGCTTTTGCGCCGTTGTATAGCACATCTTTGCTCTGAGGTCGTAGTTCGCCGTCAGCAGCGGCAGGATGACGCTAATTTGCTCAGAGCGAGTAATATTTCCCTAGGCAACTAGCTGAGCGGCAGGTTTTCGCTCCAGCCTAGGCGCAGCGTCTCCTCCATGCTTGCCAGCACACTCAGTCCGGCGATATAGGGCTTGCCGCTTTTGCTCTGACGAATTTGCCAAGGCTGATCGAACAGCACGCACTGAGCCTCGGAGAGGCACATCGCCTATCTTAACAGCTGCTGGCGCGCGGCCAGATCGCCCGCCTTTGCCGCAACCGCCGCGCGTTGTAGCACCGGATCGGGACAGGTCGCAGCCAAAGGCGTCGGTCTGAAACAGCGGATCGACATCGCTCGTCACGCGATGTACCATGACGCTGCAGCAGGGAAAAGTGCCGTCGACTAGTGCCTCGGTGGTGACGCGGGCACGCTGCAGCAAGCTGGCGCGCACGTAGATGGGCTGCGGCTGCGAGCAACAAACCGAGCTGGCGATAATGTTCGCCCTCCCAGCGTCCCTTATTCACCACCGCCGCGTAGCCGTGACCGGTCAGTTCGCTGTCGCGCGTGGTCCATATCGGCTAGGGGCGCTGCGTGGCGGCCTCGATCTCTTCGCGGTTGCTTGGCGTCGACGGGGGAAAGCCGTGGCGGCTCAGCTCCACCACCTTTTCCAGCTGATAGTCTGTCTGCACGGTAGCTTGGGCGTCGAAAAAGCAGAGCGCGAAGGCGGTAAACAGGCGCGCCGCAAGAGTAATACGGGCAAAAGACATCTCTCTTTCCTTATGAGAAGGGTAGTGAGGCTACACCATAGTGCTAAAGCCAGATCGCTGGTTACGCTAAGATATTGTCAGCACCGAATTCTGCGAGGCGGCGCGAAAAAACGCTCCTCAAAGCTGACGCTGGCGGATTGCTGTGTAAAATACAGGCCATTTTCACCCGGCGGTAAACAATTATGGCCCTGACAGCAGCAATCAAAAGCCAGATAGCGCAGTAGTATAAGGCGCTACAACAGCAAGTGTCGGACTTTATTCCCCGCGCGTCGCAACGCCAGATGATCGCCGAAGTGGCGAAGTGCTTAGCGGGCAATGATGTGCGTCATCTGGCTATCGAAGCGCCGACCGGCGTCGGTAAAACTCTTTCTTATTTGATCCCCGGCATTGCCGCGAGCCGCGCCGAGGAGAAACGATAATCATCAGTACCGTCAACATGGCGCTGCAGGATCAGATCTTCACCAAAGATCTGCCGCTGCTGAAAAAGATCATTCCCGATCTCACCTTTACCGCCGCTTTTGGGCGCGAGCGCTACGTCTGTCCGCGCAACCTAGCGGCGCTAGCCGCTAGCGACGACCAGCAGGGCGATCTGCTGCTCTACCTTGACGACGAGGCGGTCAGCGGCACCAAAGAGGAGAGGGCGCAGTGCGCCCGGCTGGAAAAATCGCTCGGCGGCTACGCTTGGGATGGCCTGCGCGATCACAGCGAGGAGAACATCAGCGACAGCCTGTGGCAGCGCTTCTCCACCGATAAAGCGAACTGTCTCGGCTCGCACTGCCGCTGGTATCGCGAATGTCCCTTTTTTGTTGCCCGTCGTGAAATCGAGCAGGTTAACGTGGTGGTGGCCAACCACGCGCTGGTTATGGCGGCGATGCCAAAAGCCTCAGGCGCGTCGGTTTCAAAATGGATTAGCCGAGAGCTGCGCGAAGGCCAGCCGCATCTGCTGTTTCACTGCGCCGGCATTCGCGTCAGCGATCAGCTGGAAAAACTGCTGTGGCGTAAAATTCCGCACGTGGTGGTGACATCCCGCCACACTACGCTCGCTTAACAGCTTCAGTCGTCTGCAGGAGATGTCGGGCCTGAACGAAAAAGCGGGCGATCGCTTTACAGCGCTCGACTCGCCGTTCAATCACGTCGATCAGGGCAAGCTGGTGATCCCACAGATGCACTATGAGCCGCTGATAGCGAACGAGGCGGAACATATAGCCGAGATGGCGGCCTTCTTCCGTCAGATGAAAACCGCGAAGCACAAAGGGGTGCTGGTACTTTTCGCCAGCGGCCGAGCGATGCAGCAGTTCATCGCGCAGCTGCCGGAGCTGCGTCTTTATCTTTCTATGCTGGTGCACGGCGTCAGCGGCGATTCGACGCGCGTCACCAGCGAGGCGGTGTTCGCCACGCTTTAGTATCGCGGCAGTGACGACGCAGCAGCAGGCGCAGACGGCGCCGGACAAGGGCGCTCTTGCTTTTACCACTATCGACCGTTTTGCGGCAGTGCCTGTTCGACTAGCCGCTGCAAGAATTCGACGCCTAGTGGGATTAGTGCGTCGTTAAAGTCATATTCGGTGTTATGCAGCGGCGCAGAAGGGGTAGCGCCATCGGCGCCCAGCCAGAAATAGGCGCCGGGACAAACATCCAGCATGCAGGCGAAATCCTCCGACGCCATCGAAGGATTGACCTGCCAGCGAACAGCATCCTCGCCCAGCATCTGCCGCGCGACCGTGCGCACCTGTTCAGCTGGTTCGGCGTGGTTGGCGGTGACCGGATAGCCGGGGAACCAGTGAAGCTCGCCGCTAACGCCGAACGGGCGTGGCAGGGTAGTGACAAATTCTTCGATCAGACAGCGTACCCGGTTGCGTACGTCGGTCTGCAAACATCGCACCGTGCCGCGCAGCACCAGCGTTTCCGGGATGACGTTGATCGCCTCGCCGCCGTGGATCTGAGTCACGCTCACTACCGCCGAGGCGAGCGGCGATAGGTGACGCGACGGAATGGTTTGCAGCGCCAGAATTAGCTCGGCGGCAACCACCATCGTATCGGCGCCGTTCTCCGGCATCGCCGCGTGGCAGCTTTTGCCGTTAAGGATAATTTCAAACGAGTCGAGCGACGCCATCATCGCGCCGGTATTCACCGCCAGCGAGCCGACCAGCATACCCGGCCAGTTATGCAACGCATAGACTGCATCCATGGGGAAGCGCTGAAACAGGCCCTCTTCCACCATCTTACGCGCGCCACCCAGATTCTCCTCGGCGGGCTGAAAGATAAAGTGCACCGTGCCGCGGAAGCGGCGCGTCGTCGCCAGCTGCAGCGCCGTCGCCAGCAGGATTGACGTATGTCCGTCATGGCCGCAGGCGTGCATCACGCCCTGACGCGTCGAGCGCCACTGCGGAGTGCCTTTTTCAGTTATGGGCAGCGCGTCCATATCCGCGCGCAGTCCAATCACCGGCGAAGAGCCGGTGCGCAGCATGCCCACCACGCCCGTGCCTGCCAGTCCGCGATGCACCTGTAATCCCGCCAACTCCAGCTCCTGCGCGACCCGTTCGCTGGTTTTATGCTCCTGATAACCGAGTTCCGGTTCGCGGTGAAACTGATGACGCCAACGTAGGGCTTTGTCGAGCAGGGCAGGGGATAATGTCATGCGGAATCGCGCTCCTCTAGTGATTAATTTCCACTGTAGTGGCAAGGCGCAGGCGCGTCTATCTTCCTGGAAGGAAATTTGGCTATAGGTCAGAACCAAAGGGAATAAGGGGTAGCTCACCCGCCTGCATGCTGCGAAAAGCCCATGCCAACGCCGCCGTGGTGCAGACTCACCCAAGTCGCGCCACCGGTGGTGTTCAGCAGGGCGTTAAGCAGCGGCCAGTCGGACACAGCGTCGGAACTATCCTTCGACGCTTTTAGCTCGCTGTTGCGCACCATCTCGTTGAACGCTAGCACCAGCCAGCAGATGCGCACCGGCAGGCCCTGAAAGGCGATGCACGCCTGCGCCATATCGAGCAGCGATGCAGGTTTTATGCTATGGAAACAGCTACTTGAGCTTAGCATGGGTTTTAAGGAGATCGCCTGTTTCGCCTACGTCGCCTTTTTAATCAGCTGCAGCGCCTCGTCCAGCATATAGGCTTTATGGTCGACATAGCGGGTGCGCAGACGAAAATCGATGCGCGACTCCTGACACTCGATAGCCAGCACGCAGGCTATCTCGCCGATATCTAGCAGCCCTATCATTAGTAGCTCTAGGGCGCGTGTCAGGTCAATACGCTGATTTTCGCTGATGCCGTAATAGGCGCTCGGCTCGCGCCGTCTGGTTCCAGCAGCGACTCGTCGAATGGATGGTGACCGCTTCGCCCAGCACTAGCCAGTTGTTAGCTGTTAATGCGAGGCAGCCAGCGGCGTCGCGCCTGCCAGCGCGAACTCATCCTGATCCGGCGGCACTGAAGCCGAACTCTCGTTCATAGCTTCCGCCAGCGGACGCGTCGCTAGGTTCCAGATGAACTCTTTGCTTTCGCTGATGTTGCACACACTATCTTTCCAGTCGCTACTAGCGAAGCTAATGATCGGCGGATGGTAGTTAAAGCAGTTAAAGAAGCTATAGGGCACCAGGTTGCGTATAGGGCACCAGGTTGCGCTGGCCGACAGCGGAAATCGAACTGATCTAGCCAATCGGACGCGGTCCAATAATGGCGTTCAGCGGGTCGTGTGGTAGGCCATAACTATCGCCCGGCTGGTAGGAGTAGCGTTTATGCGTCATCTTTTATCCTGTAGCGAAGTGTTAACAATATCTTAACGCTACAGTATTGGCTGCATCGGGAAGAAATGCGTAAGCGGATTGTGCGACTTTATTTTCCCGACGCTGTGGCGTATTGTACGCGCCTGCAAACCGGGAGACGCCATGAACAAGCCAGCCAGTAATCTTTTTCACGCCCGCAATCACCATCAGGGCGAGCGCCTTGACCGCCGCGCATCCGCCCCGCTGGCGCCGAAAGTGAGCCCCAACGGCTACGGCGCGCAGTCGATCGATTTTGACGATCGCGGCGCCATCCGGCAGGCGGATATTCTGGATATCGGCTGCGGTGCCAACTGCATCTATCCGCTGATCGGCCACGCGGATTATGGCTGACGTTTTACCGGCAACGATATCGACGAGGCGGCGCTTAAAGCGGCTAACCATATCGTGGCGGCCAATCTGGGCCTGTAGCGCAGCATTTTCAGGGGCTGGGTGGTATAGGAGACGCGCATGGCAAAGGCCTAATTGGTTAAACACCACTAGACCGGCGAAATTCGGATCGCCAATCACCATGCCGCGCATATCCGTATTCTCCAGCAGCTCATTCCACGCGATTAACTGCTCGCTATCCTCGCCGCGCTCGACGTCGTAGTTGGCGACGAAAGAGCCGATGCTGCGCACAAAGTTAGCGAAGGTGGTGATCGAGGATCAGGGAATGATGTGATAGGCGCAGGCATCCTGACGCACGCCCACCGAGCGAATCGACATCCGCTCTACCGTGCCGGTAATGACGCGATGGTCACCAGATCGCCGGTATTCATGCCGTTCTCAAACTGAATGAAGATGCCGGTAATAATGTCCTTCACTAGCGTCTGTGATCCGAACGACACCGCTAGGCCGAGTGCACCCGCAGGCCGAGTGCACCCGCGCCTGCCAGCAGCGGCGCGATGTTGAAGAACAGCGTCAGCTACGTGCGGTGCGGGTGCAGGCGCTCGGCATCGGGCGGCCGTACAAGTCAGAGATGAGACGGCTCTCGATCAGGCTCGCCAGCACCGTCCAGCCAATGGCTGACAGCAGCAGGATTATCACGATGCGGATCAGCACATCCATCATCTTCTCGCCGGTGCCTACCGTAAGCCAGTGCCAGAGATCGAACAGGTTTTAGGCGTTAATTTAGGCGTTAAGCAAGAGCAGCAGCGTGGCGAACACAGTGACGATGCGCGCCAGCTTCAGCAGCACCCTGACCCGGTCGTTGACGCGTTTTTGCAGCGCCGGATAGTTGCAGCGCAGGTCGGGCGATAGCGTAATGGTCTTGCCGATCCAGCGCGTTAGGGTAACAGATACGAAGGCGGCGATGCCGATAATCGCCAGCGTGCGCACCGAGGCGGACATCATAAATTTCAGGCTGTTGTCGGGATTAAAGATCGATAGCAGAAACAGCGCGATAAAGTAGGCGTTCGCTAGCTAGTGCCACACCAGCAGCGTCCAGACGGTCATGATCAATATAATCACTACGTTGACCAGCGCGGCGACCTGCACATGACCTGATTGAAGACAATCGGCACGATCACCAGCAGGCCGTAGCCAATGAGGCCGGAGAATCAGCTTTAGCCGCGTATTCCAGTAGCGGGCGCGTCCGTAGCTGAGGCGGAAGAAACGCGCCCGGACAAAAGATCAGGCGCAACACCGCCTTAAAAAATCAATCAGTGAAAAGGCGTTGAGAAACAGTCCCTACTGGTAGGCGATAGTGCGGCTGTTGCCATGGTAGTTGTCGCTGATAATTTGACCGACGAACAAGGTCAGCGCCAGCATAAGCAGATCGATAACAAACGCGCCGATAATCGTCACTGGCAGCTGTATCTAGTTGTGCTCCTCGCGGTTCTTCGCGCGGCCCCAGCGTCCCATGCGGCGATAGAGCGGCGCGATCGCCCCGCGCATCGCTAATAAAAGGTGAACAGCGCCGCTGTCAGCAGCAAAAAGTTGCGGCGCATCAACGATATTGTCATGCAGGCGGACAAATTTTTCCGCCATGTTGCCGCCGAATTCACGCGTCACGTCGGTAACGTTCTACAGAACGAGAACGGTTTTATCCTTATCTTTTCGGCGGGCGGTGTTAGCGCCGGCACATTGTTTTTCGCCGGCGCGCTGGGAGGCGCCGCGCAGCTGGGCGATCAGCTCTTTGGACGCCGCTGGCGGATTCAGATGACTGCTGCGCGGCGACCCGCCTGCGCAGCGGGCAGAACAGAACAAAAGAACAGGAACAGCGCCATCCCTTGTCGCCACAGGCGACAACATATGTGGGCTGACCACATGGCTTTTTCCTTAGCAACGTCTGGCTCACAGGTGGAGAAGTATAGTCAGGTGTCGGAAAGATGCTTTCTGAAAGGCATTTATGGCGGGCAGGAAAGCGGACCGACGCAAGGTCGGCCCGGCAACTCAGGAGACGTGCTGCAGGAACTCACGCAGGCGATCGCTCGGCGGCTGAGTGATCAGCGTATCGGCATCGCCATCTTCCGCGATGGTGCCTTTGTCGATAAAGATCAGGCGCGACGCCACTTTCTGCGCGAAGCCGACTTCATGAGTGACGATCACCATCGTCATGCCTTCTTCCGCCAGAGCCTGCATCACCTTCAGCACTTCGTGACGCAGTTCGGGATCCAACGCGGAGGTCGGTTCATCGAACAGCATCATCTTCGGCTTCACCGCCAGCGCGCGGGCGATAGCGACGCGCTGCTGCTGTCCGCCGGAGAGTTCGGATGGGAAGTGATGCGCGCACTCGGCCAGCCCGACTTTCGCCAGCAGCTCGCGCGCCAGCTTATGGACGTCCGCTTTCTTTGCGCCGCGCACGCGGAGCGGGCCGAACGCCACGTTATCCAGCGCACTCATCTGCGGGAAGAGGTGGAACTGCTGGAACACCATGCCCGCTTCCTGACGGATCAGGCGCTCGTCAACTTTAGGATCGTTGACCTTCAGGCCGTCGATGATCAGATCACCGCTGGTGATCTCTTCCAGTTTGTTAATGCAGCGCAGCAGCGTCGATTTGCCCGAGCCGGACGGCCCGATAATCACTACCACTTCGCCCTGATCAATCTTCAGGTTAATATCGTGTAGTACCTGCGTCGTGCCGAAGCTCTTTGAAACGTTTTTAAATTCAATCACAGGATTTTCATCCTTTTCTCGATGCGGCGCAGTACAAAGCTCAAAACGAGCGTAATCATAAGGTAAATAATCGCTACGGCACTCCAGATCTCCAGCGCGCGGAAATTGCCGGCGATGATTTCTTGGCCCTGACGCGTCAGTTCCGCCACGCCGATGACGATAAATAGCGAGGTGTCTTTGATGCTGACGATCCACTGGTTGCCGAGCGGCGGCAACATACGACGCAGCGCTAGCGGCATGATAACATAGCGCAGGGTTTCGCGACGCGACAGACCTAGCGCTAGGCCCGCTTCGCGAAAGCCTTTATTGATCGATAGCACCGCGCCGCGCGTGATCTCGGCGATATAGGCGCCGGAGTTGATCATGATGGTCATCACCGCAGCAGTAAAAGGATCGATGCGCAGATCGGGAAAAACCATCGGCAGGGCGAAGTAGATAAACATCACTTGCACGACGATAGGGGTGCCGCGAATAATCTCGATAAAGACCAGCGCGAGGTTATTAGCGATCCAGCCGCCGTAGGCGCGGGTGAAGCCGGCGACCAAACCGATAATCAGTCCGCCGACCAGACCGAGCACCGAGATCAGCAAGGTCATTTTCGTGCCTTCAATCAGCACTGGCATAGCGGGCCAGATGACGCTCCAGTCAAACTCCATGGTGTGACTCCAGTTTTGTTGCGATGGAAAAAGCAGGGAACGTGTCCCTGCCTAAAATAGGGTCAAAATTTATTATTTAGGTTCGCTGCCAAACCATTTTTTGTAGATCTGATTATAGGTGCCTTTCTCTTTCAGGATCTTCAGCGCGCCGTTCACTTTTTCACGCAGCTCGTCGCTGCCTTTCGGGAACGCGACGCCGTATTGCTGTGCTTCGATAGAGTCGCCTACCGCTTTGAAGCGGCCTTTACCGGCGGTGTTGATGAAGTAAAGGATGTTCGGCGTATCGTGCAGTACCGCGTCAGCGCGGTTGGTGCCCAGTTCCATATAGGCGTTGTCGATATTCGGGAACTGACGCAGGTCTTTGGTTTTGATATGCGCCTTAGCGTAATCGACCGAACCGGTGCCGCTCTTCACCGCGACCACTTTGCCGTTCAGATCCTCGATGCCTTTGATGTCATTTTCGTTGTTGTGCACCATCACTAGCAGGCCGCTTTTGTAATAGCCGTCGGAAAAGTCGATCGCTTTTTTGCGCTCGTTTGTAATGGTGATGCCCGCTAGCGCCAGATCAATATTGCGCGTTTGCAGGGCAGGAATAATACCGCTGAAGTCCATCGGCTTCAGGATGTAATCCAGCTTCAGCTCTTTAGCGACAGCATCCCACAGATCTACGTCGAAACCGACATGCTTATCACCCTGTTTAAATTCAAACGGCACGAAAGCGGTGTCGGTGGCGACGATCAGTTTTTTTTCTGCTGCGGTGGAAGAGAGAGAGAAGACCAGCGCCAGCGCGGTCACAGAGACGTTGAACAGTGACTTCATCATTTTTCCTTATTATTAATACTTGGTCCGAAAGCAAAGTTTTCAGTTTATCATATCATAAAAAAACTATGCCAACTTTTCAATTCAGTCAGAATCAACGGGGGTTGAACCCACAGGCTGACACGGTTTTTCAACGTTAAAAAGTTTTGCACCAAAATTGGGCGCTAAAGTAGTGCGCAGGGAGATTTTGGTACAATCGCACCTTTGCATGTGGCAATAAGCGTGTGAAGAAGGGGAGTGTAGAAGTGTTATAAAGGTCAAAAAATCGTAATTTTTCTGTGATGCAGACAGGAAAAGGCAGGTCTCCCCGCCTGATGACGCTTTTCAGTTTTATTCGATGTTTGATTCGATAAACCACGGGAATTTGTCTAAATCGCGTGACGCTGCGGTGAAGATATCGGCAGTGTCCTCAGCAGCCGCTAGGGTTTAAAAAGATAATGCACAGCATCAGTGTGCCCAGCCCAAGACGCAGCGCGACGATCCCGGTTGCATCAACGTTGGGAAACAATAACTTAGCCAGCGAGGCACTGTCCTATAGCGACAGCATAGCGACCGAAAAAGCCGGCGTAGAGTTCTTACTCGAAAAAGAAAAGAAAAAAAGACATAAAGGCATCCTGTAAGCACATCCTAATAGTTAACACAGAGATAACAAGAGGGTCAGTTTAATGGATGTCGGACGAAAAGCAGAGGAGACAATCAGGAAAATCCTTGGGCGATTGCGCGAGATTTAACCCATTTCATGGCCAATTTCATGGCCAGTATCGTAAAGAAATGTCTTTCTTTGTAAGAAAGAATTTAAACGACAATTTTTATCGCGAGAAATTCATTGCAGTTTTATAACATAAATTATAAGGAAAATTAATAATATAGGGAAATTAATTAACTTTCTGTTACACTAACATCCTGTTAGGCAATAATAGGCAATAATTTGCGGGCAGAGTTTCTTGCTGAGTTTTGTTATTTGCTGAGTTTTGTTATATTTTTAGTGTTGTCAGGAGAGCAGTATTATCACATTTGAGGTGGTTATGAAAAAAAATGCATGTCTTTCAGCACTGGCTTGTGTTCTGGCAGTTTCTGCGGGTTCTGCAATGGCGCAGAGCACAGTCACCGGCGGTTACGCTCAGTCAGACTATGAGGGCGTGGCTAACAAAGCGAACGGTTTCAACCTGAAATACCGTTACGAAGACAGCTCTAACCCGCTGGGTTGGACCGGTTCTTTCACCTACACCGAAAAAGATCGCACTGATTCTGGTGTGTACAACAAAGGTCAGTACTACGGCTTCACCGCAGGTCCAGCTTACCGTCTGAACGACTGGGCAAGCATCTACGGCGTGGTAGGTATCGGTTACGGCAAATTCCAGCAGAACAACGACACGGTTGTCCGTGACAAATCTGACTCCAGCGACGTAGGCTTCTCCTACGGTGCCGGTCTGCAGTTCAACCCATACGAGCAGTTCGCGATTGATGTGGGTTACGAGCAGAGCCGTATCCGTAACGTCGACGTAGGTACTTGGATTGCTGGCGTAGGTTACAGCTTTTAAGTTTTTCTTAGACCAATTACAAAAAACGGCCCTTCGTAGCCGTTTTTGCCGTTTTTTTATGCCCTGCCAGGACTTCAGCGATGAGGATGAAGCTGGCGTTTCAGTTTGGAAACATTTGCCGCATACAAGGCAGCTTTCAGAGTTCTCATATCGACCTCTCCCCTCCCGAGCAGTAACGTCGTAGCAGCAGGCAGAGTCCGGCGATAAACAAGAGAAATAGCAGCAATAACAGATAAGGATCTTGCACGATCATCTCTCCATTGTCAGTGTGCCTATAATATCGACAAACATAGTATTTGCTATACTATGTAGTCAATGCTATTTACAAAAAATTTGAGCTTCTTTGTGCCTAGTTTACAATGAGCGCAGCAAATCCGTCTCGCTGCGTGGGTACGGAGAATAATAAAGAGGAAGCTGAATGAGTCGTGGTGCCAAAAATGGGGTGTCCGCGCCGCAAGGACTCCTGAAAGATATCGAAGAGCATGTCGAAGGATTTCGACAGGTTCGCGAAGCGCATCGTCGCGAACTGATCGATGACTACGTTGAGTTGATCTCAGATTTAATCGGCAAATTCGGCGAAGCGCGCCAGGTGGATATGGCGGCACGCTTGGGCGTTTCGCAGCCCACCGTGGCAAAGATGCTGAAGCGCCTTAGCGGCGGCGGTCTAGTCGAGCAGGTTCCCTATCGCGGCGTGTTCCTGACCGCAGAAGGGGTGAAGCTGGCGGCGGAAAGTCGCGCTCGACATCATATTGTCGAAACCTTTTTGCTCGCACTGGGCATCAGCCCGGAAACCGCGCGGCGCGATTCTGAAGGCATCGAGCATCACGTCAGTGATGAAACCTTGGCCGTCTTTCAGAAATTCTACGAAAGCCGCAGTTAACCTCTGTATGGTTCGCTATGTCGACCCTGCTGCGCTCTTTTTTGCACAGATTGTCTTCTGCATTTGCTGCTCGCGCTCGGCTCTGCCCGGCGCGGTGGACTGGCACACGATCGTCACCCTGACCGGTCTGCTGCTGGTTAGTGCTGGTGCTCAGCTGATCGGCCGCTTCCGCCACGAGCGCGCGCTGGCGCTGTTTATGGTGCTCGCCGCCGCTGCTCTCGACCTTTCTCACCAACGAGTGGTGTTATTTATCTTGGTCTGGCCATCTGGCTGTTGATCACGCTGCTGGCGCTGACGTGAGCTACTCTACCTAGTACTAGTATTCGTTGCCGCGCTAGAGTGGCAGATGAACGGCTGGGCGCTGCTACTGATGGCGCGTCGGGTGCTGACCTGACCACCATCGGCTGGAGCCTACTGGCGGTATTCATCGCCATGTTTATCGACGTCTATGTGCTAACCCATTTGCCGGTGGTGCAACGTCACTTTGATGCCGTGACCCATCTATAGGCTAGGCGACAGCGCGATTTATCTACTGGCGATAGCACTGTCGCAGGTGATCAGCAACTTGCCCGCCATCATCCATCATCCTGCTGCCGCCAACCTGATTGCGTTGCGCATGGCTAAAGATCGCCGCGTCTGGTGGCAGTTTCATTTTTTTGCCCATGCTCGTTTGGTCGATGCTGAGCGGCTGGCTGCTGTTGCACCTGCTGTTGTAACCTGCACTGCGCTTAAAAAAATGTTGTAGGTTGTGCCTCTTTTGTCAAGAAAAGCCAAAAAAAGCTGGAAAATGTCAGTATTCCATCTACTGTTTATCTGCCCTTTATGCCAGGGAATTAGGGCGTTAGCCGTGTGGAACTGACTATGAGCGAGCAAGATAACAACGAGGAGCCTGAACGTAAAAGGCCCAGCAAAAAACTGCTGATTATCCTCGCGATGTGGTGGTAATCATGCTGATTGTCGGCTTCTGGTTCTGGTTCAGCACGCGTAACGAAGAAACCACCGACGACGCTTTTACCGAAGGTGATGCAGTCACTATCGCGCCCAAAGCCTCTGGCTACGTGGTGAAGCTGCTGGTTAACGATAACCAGCGCGTGAAAAAGGGCGATCTGCTGGTGGAGATCGATCCGCACGATACCTTGGCTCAGCGCGATCAGGCGAAAGCCTAGGCTAATCTGCTGAATGCGGAAGCGGACTATCGTCGCCAGCGCGGTGTCTATCTGCGCGCCACCAGCCAGCGCAATATTGATACCGCTATCGCGCCGCAGCGCTCGGCTCAGGCGCAGCTGCAGAGCGCTAAAGCCTAGGTAGAAGTCGCCTCGTAGGTCGCGCTGTAGATGCGCCGGCGGGAAACCAACGTCGAGGCGCGGCAGCAGCAGGTCGCGCAGGCGCAGCTCAACACAGCGGAGCTGAAACTCTCTTACACTCAGGCTCAGGTGCTCGCGCCCTATGACGGCTTCGTCACCAAGCGCAACGTCTAACTACAGCTGGCGCTGGGTCTTCTTTATCAATATTACGGTCGGCATCCTCAACGGTGCTGGCGATCTATCAACTGCTGGAAGATCCGCCATGAGAGCGCAAGTGGGTGAAAGGGCGGCTGAAGATCGACTATATCGGCATCGGCTTGATCACCTCAGGCCTTGGCTGCCTGCAGGTGTTCCTCGATCGCGGTGAAGATGAAGACTGGTTCTCCTCGCACTTTAATCGTGCTGTTCGCCACTCTGGCGCTGGTGGGCATCGTCGGCGCGATTTACTGGCTAATGTACGCGCGCAAGCCGGTGGTCGATATTCTAGTGATGAAAGATCGCAACTTCTGGGTATCGGGTCTACCGGCTTCAGCTGCCTCGCACTGGTATTTTTCTACTCGTCGACCCTGACGCCGGACGTGAATTTTAAAACACTGGTGCTGATGTGCAGCGCGCAATCCATCGGGTTGGGCTTTCTGTTCGTGCCGCTGGCCATCATCGCCTTCGTCACCATTCCGCAACGCCTTAACGCCGACGTCTTGGCGCTGTTTACAATGTTCCGCAACGTGGCTGGCTCTATTGGCATTTTTCGCTGTCAACAGCAGCAATCACCGAGCGCGCGCAGGTGCGCTCGGCGCATATGTTGCACAACATGAAGCCGCTCAACGAGCAGTCCACTCTTACTGTGTAGCAGTGGGCGCAAGCGCTCCGCAACTTCATTTCGGCAGTGGGTGACCCCGCCACGCTGGCGACCGGGCAGCTCTATCAGGCGCTGGTGGTGCAGTCGCGCATCTTGGTATCATCGACGTTTTTTCGGGCCTGAGCATCGTTGCCCTGATCTTGATTCCATTTTGTTGGCTGCTGTCGCCGATTAAGAGCGAAGGCAGCGCAGGAGCACACTGACATGAAGGTTATATCTACCGCCCGCTGGCGAGACCGCTCAGCCTGCTGACGCTCTGGCTGGCGGGCTGCGCTGTCGGACCCGACTACTAGGCGCCGAAACTATATATACGTCGAAAACCGCGTCCGGCGCCGTCAATGCGCGCTGGTGGCAAACCTTCAACGATATCCACAGCTCGATAGCCTGATCGATTGCGCCATCGAGGGTAATCTGCCGCTGCAGCAGGCGGTACTGCGCATTGCGGGCGAGCTTCAGGAGCTGGTGTGCAGGCGTGCGTCGGTCTGTTTCCCAGCCTGAACGGCAGCGCCAAAGTGACGCGCCAGCAGCTGGGTCTGGAGGGGCTGCTAAAGGCGAACGGCGTCAGCGATCAGCTCGACAGCAACACCGTCAGCCAGCTCAGCAGCCTAGAGCAGCCGGTGACGCTCTATCAGTGCAGCTTCGACGCCAGCTGGGAGCTGGATCTTGTGGGGCAAAGTACGCTATCAGGTAGAGCTGGCGGACGCGCAAACGCAGGCGGCCGTGGAGTAGCGCAATGACGCGCTGGTCTCGCTGGAGGCGGAAGGGACGCGCGCTTTACCTACAGCTGCGCGGCGCGCAGGCCACGGTCGCCACGCTCGAGCAGCAGATTGCCGTAGCGCAGCAGAGCTAAGAGCTGACCCAGAGTCAGCAGCGCAACGGTCTGGCGCCGCTGACCAATGTGGAAAACGCGCGCGCAGCTTAGTTTGCTTCAGGCGCAGCTGCCGTAGTATCAGTTACAAGCGCGGCAGGCGATGAACGGTCTGGCGGTGCTGCTCAGTGTGCGCAATATCCACATTTTTCAGGGCGATCGGCTGGTATCGAGCGTGAAGCTAGCGTGTGGCCAGCAGGCCAGCGTTGCGCTCGACTATCGTCAGACGGTGCTGACGGCGTTGCAGGATGCCGAAAACGCACTGGTAAGCTATCACGCCGATCAGGCGCGCATGCAGAGCGCGCTCGATCTGGTGGCGCTAAGGCGCTTGGCGGCGGCTGGGAAATCTATCAGAACGTCGTGCTACCGTAGTTCGACGTGTTCGGGCCGGCGACGCAGATAAACTAACCCTTTTATTTTTTCGGGCAGTGGTAGGCGCCGCCGCACAATTTCCCTGCACGGCATAGACCCTGTCTTGTTTCATGAAATGAATTTTTCTTTTTTTCCTTTCCTTGAAATCAAAGCGGGAAGTATTACGCTGCAGGTAAAGCAAATTCGCCCCTGTTTGTGATCTGACAGACAAATTCAGGCGGAACATATGACTCAACGCGCAAAAATAATATTTTATATTTTACTTAAACGATAAAAATAATCTATTGTCACTAGACACCTGCACACCATGGAAGAATACATGTCCAGAGAATCTTACCTTACGCTGAACAAAGCCTCAGGGCCGAACAGCACTATTCGCACTGAATTCTTCGTCAAAGTCATCGCCGCGGTCGCTACCTTGGGCGGCCTGCTGTTTGGCTACGACACCGGCGTGATTTCGGGTGCACTGCTGTTTATGGGCCCCGAACTCAATCTGACGCCCTTTACCACCGGGCTGGTGACCAGCAGCCTACTGTTCGGCGCCGCCTTTGGCGCGTTGATCTCCGGCCACTTTGCTGCGGCGGCCGGGCGGAAAAAAATTATTCTGGTTTTAGCCATTATCTTTGCCGTCGGCGCGCTGGGCACCTCGATGGCGCCGAATGTGGAGTGGATGATTTTCTTCCGTCTGGTGCTCGGCGGCGCGGTCGGCGGCGCTGCAGCGACCGTGCCGGTCTATATCGCGGAAATCGCGCCCGCCAACCGGCGCGGTCAGCTGGTGACACTACAGGAGCTGATGATTGTCTCCGGCCAGATGCTGGCTTATATCTCCAACGCCGGTTTCAACGCCGCGTGGGGCGGCGAAACCACTTGGCGCTGGATGCTGGCCGTGGCGACGTTGCCAGCGGTGCTACTCTTCTTCGGCATGATGTTTATGCCTGATACGCCGCGCTGGCATGTGATGAAAGGCCGTCTGGCCGAGGCGCGTAAGGTGCTGGAGCGCACCCGCGCCCGTCAGAATGTGGAGTGGGAGCTGACGGAGATCGAAGAGACGCTGGCGGAAGAGAAGCAGCAGCGGCCGCGCCTGCGCGAGCTACGCAAACCTTGGCTGTTTAAGCTGTTCTACATCGGCATGGGCATCGCAGTTATTCAGCAGCTGACCGGCGTCAATACTATTATGTATTACGCGCCGACCATGTTGAAAGCGGTCGGCATGGATGACAGCGCCGCGCTGTTCGCCACCATCGCCAACGGCGTCATCTCGGTGCTGATGACCTTTGTCGGCATCTGGCTATTGGGCAAAATCGGCCGCCGTACCATGACCATGCTGGGCCAGTTCGGTTGTACCGCCTGTCTGATCTTTATCGGCGCCGTTACCTTTTTTATGCCCGAAACTATTAACGGCGAACCCGATATGCTACGCAGTTATATGGTGCTGCTGGGCATGATGATGTTTTTAAGCTTTCAGCAGGGTGCATTATCGCCGGTCACCTGGCTGCTGCTGTCGGAAATATTCCCGACACGCCTGCGTGGCATTTTTATGGGCGGCGCAGTGTTTGCCATGTGGATCGCCAACTTTCTTATTTCGCTGATGTTCCCATTACTGCTAGCGAGCGTAGGGTTAGCAGGCGCGTTCTTTATCTTTGCGCTGGTGGGCATTGCGGGCGCGATGTTTGTCATTAAATACGTACCGGAAACGTGTAACCGTAGTCTGGAACAGATCGAACATTATCTGCATGAAACGCTTTCACGCGATGACGCGCCGGTTCACGAAGCTGTTGGCCGGCCGTTAAATAAAACTTCATAATAAAAGGTTATCTAATGCTAGCCGAGCTAGCTCATCAGCAGGCTTTTTTTATCCATTTGTCGCGCGGCGTCATCTTTTTTCACCTCTGCCGCCCGGTTATCTCGCACGGGCTAGTGCGGCTTAACGGAACAGGCACTATTTGCAAAACATAATGTATATGGGCAGTTTATATTGTCTTTTTCGCGACGCGCGGCGCTATTAATCCTGCAGACAGACAATGTAAACGATTTCAGCTGCGCGTTTTTATCCATATCTCAGCTGTTAATTAACCATTAATAATGCATTAGGGAACGTATTTTTTACTGAAAAATTAACGCTTCGGCTACAGAATTTTCTGTAGCCGAAAATTAATTTATTTTTTATTTGAATTGGGTAATCTTGTCGCTTAATTTTTATTAAGCCCCTTAGTCAAGGACATTGTAATGAGTGACGCATTTAAAGTTCTGAACAACATTCGCACATTGCGTGCTCAGGCGCGTGAACTACTGTTGAGCGATCTAGAAGAAATTTTGGAAAAATTAACCGTCATCGTCACAGAACGCCGCGAAGAGGTAGAAGCTGAAGAAGCGCAAAACCGCGAAAAAGAAAAAAAGCTTTCTAAATACTGCGAAATGCTGCTGGCCGACGGAATTGATCCGAACGAATTACTGGGCACACTGGAAACTGGTAAAAAACGCGCCAAGCGCGCTCCGCGCCCGGCTAAATATTCTTACACTGACGAAAACGGCGAAGAGAAATCTTGGACCGGCCAGGGTCGTACGCCCGCGGCAATTAAAAAGGCGCTGGACGCCGGAAAAAGCCTCGACGACTTCTTGATCGGCTAAATTTACCTAATCCTTGCAAGCGGTAGCTGGTGGAGTAATAGCCACCGGCTTTTTTATTTTTCCCTCGCCGCCAGCGGTTCGCCTCCGTCCGCACGCCTGGCGCTGGCATGCGTAAGGCGATATCTGGCATAATGGCCGCCGTTTTTTCCTCCATTCAGCCATAAAGGTTAATGCCGTGTTAGTAAGCAACAATATCACCATGCAGTTTGGCAGCAAGCCACTGTTCGAAAATATCTCCGTAAAATTTGGCGGGGGTAATCGTTACGGTTTAATCGGTGCAAACGGCAGCGGTAAATCCACCCTTATGAAAATCCTCGGCGGAGATCTCGCGCCCACCGGCGGAAATGTCTCTTACGATCCCAACGAGCGCATCGGCAAGTTAAGACAGGACCAGTTTGCGTTCGAACAATATAGCGTGCTGGATACCGTCATCATGGGTCACCATGAATTGTGGGTAGTTAAGCAGGAGCGCGATGGCATATATGCTTTGCCGGAAATCAGCGAAGAGGAAGGCTATAAAGTGGCGGACCTCGAAGTGCTCTACGGTGAAATGGATGGTTACACCGCCAAGTCGCGCGCGGGTGATTTACTCCTCGGTGTCGGAATTCCGGTGGAGCAGCATTATAGCCCGATGAGCGAAATTGCGCCGGGCTGGAAATTACGTGTGCTGCTGGCGCAGGCGTTATTTTCCAATCCTGATATTTTGTTGCTGGACGAACCAACTAACAACTTGGATATTGACACCATCCGCTGGCTTGAGCAGGTGCTAAACGAGCGTGAAAGCACTATGATTATTGTTTCGCACGACCGTCACTTTTTGAATATGGTCTGTACGCATGTGGCGGATCTTGATTACGGTGAATTACGCGTTTACCCCGGCAATTATGACGAGTATATGACGGCGGCTACCCAGTCGCGCGAACGTTTATTAGCGGACAACGCCAAGAAAAAAGCGCAGATCGCCGAACTGCAGTCTTTTGTCAGTCGCTTTAGCGCCAACGCCTCTAAATCGCGTCAGGCGGCCTCGCGCGTGAAACAAATTGATAAGATCAAGTTGGACGAAGTGAAAGCCTCCAGCCGTCAGAACCCCTTTATTCGTTTTGAGCAAGACAAGAAATTGTTCCGTAATGCGCTTGAAGTGAAAGCGTTAAGGAAAGGTTTTGATAATGGCCCGCTGTTTAAAAATCTTAATCTGCTGATGGAAGTGGGCGAGAAGCTGGCGGTTATCGGCACCAACGGTATTGGTAAAACTACTCTATTGAAAACGCTGGTAGGCGAAATTGCGCCAGACAGCGGTAGCGTTAAATGGTCGGAAAACGCGCGTATTGGTTATTACGAGCAGGATCACGCCGCCGACTTCGCCGACGATCTCAGCGTCTTCGACTGGATGAGCCAGTGGAAGCAGGAGGGCGACGACGAGCAGGCGGTGCGCAGCATTCTGGGGCGTCTGCTGTTCAGCCATGACGATATTAAAAAGCCGGCGAAGGTGCTGTCGGGCGGAGAGAAAGGACGCATGCTGTTCGGCAAGCTGATGATGCAGAAACCGAACATTCTCGTTATGGACGAACCGACCAACCACTTGGATATGGAGTCGATCGAGTCGCTGAACATGGCGCTGGAGATGTATGAAGGCACGCTGATCTTTGTTTCTCACGATCGTGAATTCGTCAGCTCGCTGGCGACGCGCGTGCTGGAAATTAAAGAGGACCGCGTAGTGGACTTCACCGACAACTACGAAGACTATCTGCGCAGCCAGGGTATTTACTGATTCTACAGACTATATCGGGTAGCAAAAGTTACACCATGCCACTTGCGTCGAAGGTTATTTACTGGCTGCTTTGCTGGCTGCTGGTAAACCACAGACTTCGCAGTGCGCATCCTGCGTTACCTTCAGGCTGCGGAACTCCGCGCTCATCGCATCATACATCAGCAGCCGCGAGGCGGGGGGCGTGCCGAAGGCCGTCAGCACTTTAATCGCCTCCATTGCCTGCATCGCGCCAATCACGCCGACCAGCGGCGCCATGACCCCCGCTTCCACGCAGCTTAGCGTCTGCTCGCCGAAAAGGCGACTGATGCAGCGATAGCAAGGTGTGCCCGGCTGCCAGGTAAACACGCTAATCTGGCCTTCCATACGTATCGCCGCGCCGGAGACCAGCGACACGCCACGCGCGCGACAGAGCCGGCTAAGCTGTTCGCGCACCTGCACGTTATCGGTACAGTCGAGCACCACCTGGTGCCCGGCGATTAGTGCCTCCAGCGTGGCATCCTCTAGCAGGCCGTTAATGCTATCGATCTCCACGTGCGGGTTTATCGCAGTCAGGCTCTCCGCCGCCGAATTGACCTTGGCGCGACCGATGTCCGCGTCGTGATGCAGAATCTGTCGCTGCAGATTGGAAAGGGCGACGCTATCGAAGTCGAGCAGCGTCAGCGCGCCGACGCCTGCCGCCGCTAGATAAGGCGATGCCGCGCAGCCCAGTCCGCCGAGACCGACGATCAGCGCGCGGCTTACCTTGAGCTTTTCCTGACCGTCGAAGTCAAAGCCGCGCAGCACAATCTGACGATTATAGCGCAGTATCTCTTCATTGCTGAGTTCAGGCAGCATTTACCCCTCCAGCAGCGCGTTAAACGGCTCGATTTCAACCCATTCGCCCGGCTCGACCGAGCCTCGCTCGCGCTCCAGCACGATAAAGCAGTTGGCGGCGGCGAAAGAGCTGAAGACGTGCGAGCCTTGATGTCCAGTGCTGCGCACCTCCAGCTCGCCGTCCGCGCAGCGGCTCATTACGCCGCGCTGGAAATCGAGGCGTCCAAGCGTTTTCTTCAGATGTGAGGCGGCGCGCGCACGCAGACGCGGCGGCATCGGCGACTCGCGCTGGCCAGTGAGGGCGGCGAGCAGCGGCTGCACCAGCTGGTAGAAGGTGACGGTGGCCGACACCGGATTGCCCGGCAGCCCACAGAACCAGCTGCTGGCGAGACGGCCAAAGGCGAACGGCTTGCCCGGCTTGATGGCCAGTTTCCAGAAGGTAATAACGCCCAGCTCGTCCAGTATGGTTTTCGTGAAATCCGCTTCGCCTACCGACACGCCGCCGGTGCTGATCACTACGTCGGCCTGGCGATCCGCCTTTTCGAAGGCGCGGCGCAGCGCTTGCGGATCATCTTTGATAATGCCTTGGTGGAGCACTTCGCAGCCGAACTTGCGTAGCATCAGCGAGACGGTAAAGCGGTTGGTGTCGTAAATCTGGCCCGGTGCCAGCGGCTGGCCCACCGGCTGCAGCTCGTCGCCAGTGGAGAACACTGCGACCCGCAGCTTGCGCAGCACGCTCACCTCGGCGATGCCGAGCGAGGCGAGCAGCGGCAGCTCCGCCGCGCCGAGGCGCACGCCTGCCGACAGCACCGGTTGGTCGCGGCGAATATCTTCACCAATCAGGCGGATATTCTGCCCGGCCTGCACCGGGGCGTTAATCAGAATGCCGCCGTCAACCTCGCGCGTCTCTTCTTGCATCACCACCGCTTCGCAGCCGGCCGGCACCGGCGCGCCGGTCATAATGCGTACCGCGCTGCCCACCGGCCAGTCGCTGCTAAAGGGGGCGCTGGCGAAGGCTTTACCGGCGATGCTCAGCGGCCGATCGCCTTGAATATCGGCCAGCCGCACGGCATAACCGTCCATCGCGGAGTTATCGAATGGCGGCACGTTGATGGGGGAGGTAACCGGCAAGGCGGTAATGCGGCCAGCGGCATCGGCCAGCGGCACGATGAGGCGATCGCGGAGAGGCTGAAGCTTCGCCAGCATTTTCGCCTGCGCCTCTTCCAGAGAAATGAGTCCTGCGGTAAAGCTTTCCATGGTAATGGCAACCTGAGTTAGGACAGTAGCTGACTATTATGGTGCTAATCGTCAGCGGAGTCACATCTTTGCGGCACACAATAAAAGGTTATGGCGTTCAGGCGACTTTCCGCGCTGGCTCAGGGCGCCAGCGCGGTGGACTCGGTAACCAAAGCGGTGCGGGTGCTGGAAGAGTGTCCACTGTTTAACGCCGGCAGGGGCACGGTCTTTACCCATTAGGGCACGCACGAACTAGATGCATGCATGATGGACGGCCGCACACTGGAGGTAAGCGCGGTAGCCGGCTGCTGCGCGGTAGCCGGCTGCTGCGCTAGCAACAACACGGTGGCAGGTCTCCTGCACCGGCACCGGCGAAGTCTTTATCCGCACCTTAGCGGCCTACGATATCGTCGCGCAGATGCTCTCGGGGGACACTCGCTGCAGCAGGCGTGCGTTAACGTTATCCACGATGCGCTCCCTGAGCTGAGCAGCAGCGGCGGCCTGATCGCCGTCGACCGCTTAGGCAACGTCGCACCGCCGTTTAACAGCGAAGGTATGTATCACGGCGTGGCGCGCGTGGGCGAAGAGGTTGGGGTCGGCATCTATCGTGAAGGCTAAAGAGCAGGCATGACTTAGCAAATGGCGCTAAAGCAGGTGCTGGAAGTACGCAATCTCAACGTGCGCTTCAGCCATGAAGGGGCGTGACTCAGGCAGTGCGTAACCTCTCTCTAGAGGTGCAGCGTGGCGAAACCTTGGCGAGCGTCGGCAAGTCCGCCTCCGGCAAAGATGAGCGGTTAGCCGCTGCCCGTGTGTTTCCCGCTGCTGCGCGCCGCCGCGCAAACCGAGCCGGAAACGCCGCAGGATACAGCGTGGCACGATATTGAACCCATTTTTGCAGGTGCGCGAGCTGGTAACGCGCTTCGATATTCAAAGGTGAGCTTTGACCTTTAAGCGGGCGAGACGCTGGTGCTGATGGGCGAATCGGGCTGCGGTAAATCCACCACTGGACGCTCGCTGCTGCGGCTGGTAGCAAGCTAGGGCGGCAATATTAAAACCTTTAACGGCCAGCGGCATCGACCAGCTCGCCGGTCCGGCGCTGGCGCATCTGCGGCGCGATATCCAGTTTATCTTTCAGGATCCTTACGCCTCGCTCGATCCGCGCCTGACGGTGGGCTTCTCGATTATGGAGCCGCTGCTAGAGTGCACAAGGTGATGCCGCGCCGCGAGGCAGAGTAGCGCGTCGCCTAGCTGCTGGAAAAGGTCGGGCTGCTACCGGAGCATGCGCAGCGCTATCCCCATGAGTTTTCCAGCGGTCAGCGCCAGCACAGTCTCGATTCAGGCGCAGATCGTTAATCTGACGCTCGACCTGCAGCGCGAGTTCGGCATCGCCTCCTTGCTTATTTCGCACGATATGGCCTTGGTAGAGCGCATCAGCCATCGCGTGGTGTTGATTTACTTGGGACAGATCGTGGAAATGGGGCCACACTAAGTAGTGTTCGAGCAGCCGCAGCAGTCTTACACTCGCCACCGTACCGGTGGTAGATGCGGCGCATCGCCGCCGCGGCGCGCAACCGGAAATCTAGGCTTACGGCTTGCGCAATCCGCAGGGGCTGGCTTTTAACCCTTGGATGCAGCAGATTTGGGAGAGCGAACATGGCCCGCGCGGCGGCGATGAGGTCAATATCCCGCAGAAGGGGAAAAATTACGGCACGCCGCTGGCGACCTAGGGCATTGGGCATTGACTACAACGGCAGCAAGGGCAAGGTGCCGGAGTCAAAGGGATCGCGCGCCGAGGGGACAGAACAGCCGGTATTTTACTAGAAAAAATCCCTGCGCTAAGCGGCATGGCGTTTTACAATAGCGCCCGCTTTCTGCAGTGGAACTGCAGTGGAAAAATTCGCTGTCTATCGGCGCACTCAAGGAAAAAAACCTGATCCGCCTCAGCGTCAAAGGCGATAAGGTAGTCGAGATGCAGCGCCTGCTGGGCGATCGCAACGAGCAGGCGATCGCAACGAGCGTATCCGCGACGTGCATCAGGGGCCGGACGACTACCTCTACGTACTCACCGACGACGATAATGGCAAGTTGCTGAAGGTCAGGCTGGCGCAGAACTCCAGCGCCTCGCGCGGCTAATCAGTTCGCTCAGCGACAGATTTCCCAGCCGCGGTTCAGCGCTTCCTGATGCAGCCGCGCATCCGGGTTGATCACCACGTATAATCGGCCTGCGCCAGCAGCGGCAGGTCGTTCATGGAGTCGCTGTAGGCCTAGGTGTGATCGAACTGACTCTCTTGCTGAAGCGCACGCCAGTCGGTCAGCCTAGCCACCTTGCCTATTTATAGGTCATGGTGCCGTAGGTCTGGCCGCTGTAGCGATCGTTCACCACTTCGACGCCAATCGCCAGCGTGCCTTGCGCGCTAAGGCGCTCGGCAATCGGCGCTACCAGATGTTCGCCGCTGGCGAAGCAGAGCACCATTTATCGCCGCACAGCGGATGCCACTGAATGCGGTCGCGCACTTTCGGGTAGACGCGCGGGAGGATGTCGCGCTGACACTCAGCCCGCTACGGTTGGCGCCACCAGGCCGGCCAACGGTGAGAGCGTCAGCGCCATATACTCTCTTCCATCGTGCGCCATCAGCGCCTGCTCTTCGGCCAGCAGAGAATCCCTGTGACACTAGCCATCGCAGCCACAGGCCGGTACTGTCTTCACAGATGACGGTTTCGTCTAGGTCAAAAACCGCTAAGTCCATGGTGGATCTCTTCAGTTGACTTCCATCAGCTTGGAAGAATTTTGTGACGGTCTTAATTCTTCTCCGAAAAATCGGAATTTAACTGGCTTTTCTCCGGGTGAGTGTGGCACGACGCTAGTCAGCGCGTCCGACTAATGCCAAGATTACTCTACTAAACTCTATAAAACTTTACGGTTGGGCAGTTTTTTTCATGCGCTGCAGAGGGTAGCGTTTCACTCTGTCGTTTTTGCCTTAAACCGCGATTTAACATGGAATTTCCTCGAACATGACAACTATTCGCTCTCTACGCCGCCTGCGGTGTGCCGCCGCCTCGTTATTGCTGTTTATCGCACCCGCCGCTTTTGCCGTTGACGCCCCTGCGCCGCTTCAGATTGAGGCCAACGCTTGGATTTTAATGGATTACGCCAGCGGCAAGGTGCTAGCGGAGGGCAACGCGGACGATCGGCTCGATCCCGCCAGCCTGACCAAAATGATGACCAGCTATGTGGTTGGCCAGGCGCTGAAATCGGGCAAGATAAAAAGTGACGATATAGTGACTATCGGACAGGACGCTTGGGCTACCGGCAATCCTAAGCTGAAAGGCTCTTCGCTGATGTTCCTTAAGCCCGACGACCGCATTCCCGTCTTGGAGCTTAATAAAGGCATCGTCATCCAGTCAGGCAATGACGCCTGCATCGCGCTGGCGGACTATGTCGCCGGCAGCCAAGACGCCTTTATCGGCCTGATGAATACCTATGTCAGCACGTTCGGGCTGAAAAACACCCACTTTATGACGGTGCACGGGCTGGATGCGGAAGGGCAGTACAGCACGGCGCGCGATATGGCGCTTATCGGCCAGGTGCTGATCCGCGACGTGCCGGAAGAGTATGCGCTGAATAAAGAGAAAGAGTTTACCTTCAACCACATTCGCCAGATGAACCGCAACCGGCTGCTCTGGAGCACCAACTTGCTGGTTGACGGCATCAAGACCGGCCACACCTCGGGCGCCGGCAATAATCTGGTGGCCTCCGCCACCGAGAACGATATGCGGCTGATCTCCGTGGTGCTCGGCGCCGCCACCGACGCCGCGCGTTTCCGCGAGAGCGAGAAGCTGCTTACATGGGGATTCCGCTTTTTCGAAACCGTGACGCCGATTAAAGCGGATAAGCCGTTCGCCCAGCAGCGCGTCTGGTTCGGCGATCGCAAAGAGGTCAATCTGGGCGTTGAGAAAGACGCTGCGCTGACGCTGCCGAAAGGGCAGATGAAGAATCTGAAGGCGAGCTATAACCTGACCAAGCTGCAGCTTAAAGCGCCGTTAAAGAAAAATCAGGTGGTGGGCACTATCGATTTCCAGCTGGATGGCGAAACCATCGAGCAGCGTCCGCTGGTGGTGATGGAGGAGGTGCCGGAAGGCAATTTCTTCAGCCGCATCGTCGATTTTATGCTGATGCAGTTCCACACGCTATTCGGCAAGTGATTTAGTTAAAACGAACACGCTGTTAGCGCGAGCAGACGCGGATGGCATGGACCGATCGCAAAGTCACTCAAGGCATCTCTGTCGCGGAACGCTTTACTCCTCTGCCCATGCCATCCGCCGCCCGCCGTAGCCCTGCTAGGCGAGATGCGACGCCAGATAGCCGAGCAGTCCCACTAGAAAGTCGCAGCAGCCAGGCAGGTGAATCGGGGGTGGAGTTAATCAGTAAAAACAGGGAGTAGTTTAGCACTTCCCTAGTGGGGTGAATATCTTCGTCAAGGCCTGCGCCCGCTTGCCGCTGCACACAAAATGCCAGTAAAAAGCCTATCCTAGCGGCGCTGTCTGCTAGGGTATATAGCGCCGGTTCCTAAATGACATGCAGGTTACAGAAAGGTTTAAGTTCAGTGACGATGCGCGCATGCTGCGTTTGTCGCGCCGCGGCAAACCAAACCCGTCAGTATAAAACTGGCGGGCTTCACAATTTGGAGATTTCAAAGAAAAGCAGTGGCACATATTCAGACTCGGCCTTAACAAAAAAAATCTGGACTGAGTCAAAAAAAATTTTATGTGGGCAAAATCGGCCAGATAATTACGATTAGCATACCAGCCAGCGTTATCAGCACGCTGGCGAGGGCGTAGGTGCCCGCATAGCACAGCGCCGGAATATTGCGCCGTATCGCAAATAATCTCCATCGCCGGCGCGCAGGTGCGGGCGCTCATGATGGCACCAAACAGCAGCGCGCGGTTTATACGCAGCACGTAGACGCCGAACAGATAACAGACACTACCGGCAGCAGGCTCGCTAGCAGGCCGCACAACAGCACATCAGCCGCCTTCGCTGCCCAGGCCGTGATTAATGCTGCTGCAGGCGCTCAGGCCAACGTCCGCCACAAACATCATCAGACCGAACTCCTTCACTATGGTCAGCGCTCCTGCGGGATATAGCCGAAGGCCGGATGATTGGCGCGAAAGCCGAGCATAATGCCGGCGAACAGCAGACCAGCGGCGTTGCCGATGCCGAAGCTGAAATTGCTGAACTGGAAGGTAATCAGCTCAATCATCAGCCCGACGATGATAAAGAAGGCGCGGAATGCCAGCAGAAGATCGCGGCAGGATAGTCTGGTGTTTATTATGCTCATCGTTTCTGGCCGACGGATAATACGTCGCTGCGCGACCAGCCTGAACTGCTATTGTTTCTACTGCCCGACGCGGTAATGGCGCTGCTGCATGCGGAAGGTTTGTTGAAAAGCACGCTGCTCGGCGTGCTGCTGTTTAACAACGCGCTGCTGACGCATACCAGCTGGCTAATGCTCTCTACTTGGAGCCTGAACGCGCTTTTCTGAACGGGCAGCGGCGCGCTGTTGGTGCGGCTAGTGCGCATCGTCTGGCGCTGACGCCAGAACGAAAAACGGGCCGAGCGGCCCGTTTTCATTGCGCTGATCGCTTAAGCGCCCAGATTTTCTTTTCTCTAGGCGGCGAAATCGGTGTAGCCGCCGATGTGTTGCTCATCAATAAAAATCTGCGGAACGGTGTTCACAGGTTTGCCCGCGTTTCTTTTCCAGATCCGCTTTGATGATGCCTTCCATACTGATAGCTATAAAGTCGTCGCGCTCGGAGCTAAGCTTGTCGGTTAGCTCTTTCGCACGCACACAGTAGGGGCAGCTAGGACGACCAAAAATCACAGTAACCATGAAACGCTCCTTAATTCAGGCTCTATAACGTGACCCGTGTCACATAAGTTCACAGCAAATGGTCCATATGATGCCCGCTCGAACCGCTTAAAGAAAGCAGGAAATGCCTGTTAGGCTGATGCGCGCCGTCTATGCAAGTTTGTGAAGCCTGACCATAATTAGCGGTCTAAACCCGGCGCGCTCTAGGAGAACGCCATGACCCATCTGGCACGTTTGCCCAAAGCTCTGCTGATCATGGAGGCGCGCGGCGGCCTGATGGCGCTGTCCGCGCGCTTCGACAGCAAAGCGCTGGCGCCCACGCTGCTGATGCCCGCCGCTTGGCTGATGATATGGCGTACCGCTCGCTCAGGTCATGGCGCCACAGCTGTTTAGACGCACCGCCAACAAAAATGAGACCCGTCGGAGACCTTAATGACGCCGACTATCGATCTATTGTGCAGCCACCGTTCCATTTGTGCCTTTATCGACCAAGCGATCAGCGCGGAACAGCGTGAGACGATTATCGCAGCGGCGCAATCGGTGTCCCCCTCCAGCTTTCTTCAGTGCTCTTCCATTATTCGCGTCACCGATCCCGCGCTGCGCCAGCGGCTAGTCCAACTGACCGGCGGCCAGCAGTGGGGCGCGGATGCCGCGGAATTCTGGGTGTTCTGGGCTGACTTCAACCGCCACCTGCAAATTTGCCCGGATGCGCAGCTGGGCTACGTCGACACCGCGCTGATGGCGCAGAACGCCATAGTCGCTGCCGAATCGCTCGGCCTAGGCGGTATCCGCAACAGCATCGCGCAGGTTACCGAGCTGCTAGAGCTTCTAGGCCTGCCGAAATTCATGCTGCCGCTGTTCGGCTCCTGCATCGGCTATCCCGCATCGGCTATCCCGACGCGGTGCCCAATATGCAGGTGCTGGCCGACTACAACAGCCGCACGGCGATCTACTACGAGCAGCGCGACAGCAATCAGCACAACGAAACTCGGAGCGAGCCGATCTAGCGTCTGTTTATTAAAAAGACGCGTCCCTTTATGCTTCACTATCTGCACCAGCATGGCTGGGCCACGCGCTAACCGCCACGAGGATCTATGATGAAAATCGCCATTTTGTCGCGCGACCCGACGCTGTACTCCTGCCGCCGCCTGTGCGAGGTTGCCGAGCGGCGCGGGCATGAGATTCAGGTCATCGATCCGCTCTCCTGCTACATAAATATCAACCCGGCGTTGCCGACGGTGTGCTACCGCGGCGAACCGCTCGGCCACTTCGATGCGGTGATTCCTCGCATCGGGCCGGCCATCACCTTCTACGGTACTGCAGTGCTGCGTCAGTTCGAAGTATGCGGCAGCTATCCGCTTAATGAGTCGCTGGCCATCGCCCGCGCGCGCGATAAGCTGCGTTCCCTACAGCTGCTGGCGCGCCAAGGAATTGACATGCCGGTGACCGGCTTTGCCTCGTCGCCGGACGACACCCAGGATCTGATCGCCATGGTGGGCGGCGCGCCGCTGGTGGTGAAGCTGGTGGAAGGCACGCAGGGCATCGGCGTAGTGCTGGCGGAAACGCGCCAGGTGGCGGAGAGTGTGATCGACGCGTTTCGCGGCCTCAACGCCCATATTTTGGTGCAAGAGTTTATTCAGGAAGCGCAGGGACGCGACCTGCGCTGTCTAGTGATCGGCGACGAGGTAGTGGCAGTGATTGAGCGAGAGGCGAAAGAGAGCGATTTCCGTTCTAACTTGCATTGCGGCGGCACAGCGCGCGCGGTGGAGATCACCCTGCAGGAGCGCGATATGGCGGTCAAAGCGACGACGACGCTGGGGCTGGCGGTGGCGGGCGTCGATATCCTGCGCGCACGGCGCGGGCCTCTGGTGATAGAGGTCAACGCCTCGCCTGGGCTGGAAGGGATCGAAACCACCACCGGCATCGATATCGCCGCCCTGATGATCGGCTGGATTGAGCACAACGCTTTGCACGGCTTTACTCTTAAAACCGGCGGCTGACGAGCGCTTTTCAGCTGTTTTTGTAGCGTCCTGTCCATTTTTTCCGTAAGATTAGTCGCTTGTTTATTCACCCCTTGGGACACTATGATGGATTCTCTTGTCGTTCCGGATATCGGCCTGTTGCGTCGCTGGCTGGATCAGCAAAATATCACTTGGTTCGAATGTGATGCCTGTCAGGCACTTCATCTGCCGCACATGCAAAATTTCGATGGGGTGTTTGACGCCAAAATCGATCTGGTCGACAACGTTATTCTTTTCTCTGCGCTGGCGGAGGTGAAGCCGACGGCGCTGATCCCGCTGGTCGGCGATCTGTCGCAGATCAACGCAAGCTCGCTGACGGTCAAAGCCTTTGTCGACATTCAGGATGACAACCTGCCGAAGCTGATTGTCTGCCAGTCCCTTGCCACCAGCGCCGGCCTCACCTTCGGCCAGTTCGCGAGCTTTATGAAGCAGGGTGAAGAGCAGGTCTCCATGGTGATCATGGAAGCCTTCGCCAATAATCTGCTGATGATGGGCGAAGAAGAGCGCGCGCCGGTCAGCTTCAGCCATTCGCTGCTGCATTAAGCCGACCCCGTTTTTTTCCTTTTAACTGCCGCATAAAACGGCATTTTTCATTTGCGTGTCGCCGTTTTTTATTCTGCATTTTACCTTTAATACCAGATATTTATCTTGATTTATGCCAATCCTGCCAGACCACATAGTACAAACACGCATAACCTGTCGCTAAAAGGCGTTTTTTACGCTAGGGTATGGTAGCGACAGGGGCGGGGGGCTATTCTTGCGGGTCTATATGAGATGTGGCTCCACAGCGCAGGTATCAGTTTTTACTATTAAGCTCTCATCCATTGTGTCTGTGAATTAGCGCACAGCTCGCCGCGCTGGGATCATGTTAACCCGGCCGTGATGATCCGATCAGGAGGAAATAAAAAGATGTCTAATCAAAAAAAATGGTTGTCAGGTGCCATCGCCGGCGTACTGATGGTCGCCTCTACAGGCTCGATGGCGGAAGATAAAACGCTGCACGTTTATAACTGGTCAGATTATATCTCGGCGGACACCGTCCCCAATTTTGAGGAAGCGTCCGGCATTAAAGTGGTCTACGACGTGTTCGACTCCAACGAGGTGCTGGAAGGCAAACTGATGGCGGGCAGCACCGGCTATGACGTGGTGATGCCATCCTCCAGCTTTTTGGCGCGCCAGCTGCAGTCCGGCGTATTCCAGCCGCTGGATAAGAGCAAGCTGCCGAACTACAAAAACCTCGATCCTGAGCTAATGAAGAAGGTGGTGCAGCACGATCCCGACAATAAATACGCTATTCCATACCTATGGGGCACCACCGGCATCGGCTATAACGTCGAGAAGGTGAAGGCCACGCTGGGCGCTGACCCACCGGTTAACAGCTGGGATCTGGTGCTGAAGCCGGAAAACTTGGAGAAGCTGAAAAGCTGCGGCGTCTCTTTCCTTGACGCGCCGGAAGAGATTTTCGCCACCGTGCTAAACTATCTCGGCAAAGATCCTAACAGCTCCGACGCCAAAGACTACTCCGGCGCGGCGACCGATCTGCTGCTGAAGCTGCGCCCCAGCATTCGCTACTTCCACTCGTCGCAGTACATCAATGATCTGGCGAACGGCAACACCTGCGTCGCCATCGGCTGGTCGGGCGATATTCTACAGGCGAAAAACCGCGCCGAGCAGGCAAAAAACGGCGTGCATCTCGCCTACAGCGTGCCGAAAGAGGGTGTGCTCGCCTTCTTCGACATGATAGCGATCCCGAAAGACGCGAAAAACCTCGACGCTGCCTATCAATGGCTGAACTACATCATGGATCCGAAAGTTATTGCCGACGTTTCCAACAAAATGTCCTACGCTAACGGTAACAAGGCGTCGCTGCCGCTGATCAATGCCGACATCCGCAACAACCCAAGCATCTTCCCGACGCTTGAGACGATGTCGAAGCTGTTTATGCTGAAGGTGCAGGACCCTAAGCTGGATCGCGCACGCACCCGTGCGTGGACGCGCGTGAAAAGCGGGAAATAAGCTAAGCTGAGTTTTAGCGCACCCGCACAAGCTTACAACTTGGAACAGAGGCGCTGCGCTGGCCTCTGTTTTCCTTTTTCTAACGGCTGGCTTAGCCGTTCTGCGTAGACCGGAGTGAACTGTTAGTGAATGACGTGATCCCTCGTCCTCAACCTAAAACCGCAAAGGCGTTAACGCCGCTGCTAGAGATCCGCAACCTGACCAAATCGTTCGACGGCCAGCACGCCGTCGACGACATCAGCCTCACTATTTATAAAGGCGAAATTTTTGCGCTGCTCGGCGCCTCCGGCTGCGGAAAATCGACGCTGCTGCGCATGCTGGCGGGCTTCGAGCCGCCAACCAGCGGCCAGATCGTGCTGGACGGGCGGGATCTCTCCCACGTTCCGCCTTACCAGCGCCCGGTTAATATGATGTTCCAGTCCTATGCACTCTTTCCGCATATGACGGTGGAGCAGAACATCGCCTTCGGCCTTAAGCAGGACAAGCTGACGAAGGGCGAAATCACCGCGCGCGTGCAGGAGATTCTGGCGCTGGTGCATATGCAGGAGTACGTGAAGCGCAAGCCGCACCAGCTCTCCGGCGGCCAGCGTCAGCGCGTGGCGCTGGCGCGCAGCTTGGCGAAGCGCCCCAAGCTGCTGTTGCTCGACGAGCCGATGGGCGCGCTGGATAAAAAACTGCACGACCGGATGCAGCTGGAAGTAGTAGATATCCTTGAGCGTGTCGGCGCCACCTGCGTGATGGTGACCCACGACCAAGAAGAGGCGATGACTATGGCCGGCCGCATCGCCATTATGAACCGCGGCAAATTCGTGCAGATCGGCGAGCCGGAAGAGATTTACGAGCACCCAACCACCGTTTACAGCGCGGAGTTTATCGGCTCGGTGAACGTCTTTAACGGCATGCTGCGCGAACGTCAGGAAGATGGTCTGGTGATCGACAGCCCCGGCCTAGTGCATCCGCTGAAGGTCGACTCCGACGTCTCGGTGCTGGATAACGTGCCAGTGCATGTCGCGCTGCGCCCGGAAAAAGTGATGCTGTGCGAAGAGGTGCCGGCGGACCGGTATAACTTCGCCGTCGGCGAAGTAGTGCATATCGCCTATCTCGGCGATCTCTCCATCTTCTACGTGCGGCTGAAAAGCGGCCAGATGATCAGTGCCCAGCTGCAGAACGCCCATCGCTACCGCAAAGGGCTGCCGACCTGGGGCGAGGAGGTGCGCCTCTGCTGGGATGTCGACAGCTGTGTGGTGCTAACGGCTTAAAGGAGACGCAATGAGCCAACTTTTTCACTCCAGCAAGCCGGTGCGCGCGGGCTTGGCCGGCACGCCGCTGCAGCGCTGGGCGACGCGCATGAAAATGCATCACGGGCGCAAGCTGGCGATCGCGCTGCCTTACCTCTGGCTGGTGCTCTTTTTCCTGCTGCCGTTTTTGATTGTGCTAAAGATCAGCTTCGCCGATATCGCACGCGCCATTCCGCCCTATACTGAGCTGATGAGCTGGGCCGACGATCAGCTCAATATCGTGCTCAATCTCAGCAACTATCTGACGCTGACCGACGATCCGCTTTACGTCGACGCCTATCTGCAGTCGCTGAAGGTGGCAGCGCTCTCGACGCTGATCTGTCTACTGGTAGGCTATCCGCTCGCTTGGGCAGTGGCGCACAGCAAACCCTCGATGCGCACCATTCTGCTGCTGCTGGTGATCCTGCCGTCGTGGACGTCGTTTCTGGTGCGCGTCTACGCCTGGATGGGGTTGCTAAACAACAACGGCATCCTGAACCAGTTTCTGATGTGGCTGGGCTTGATCGACCATCCGCTGGTGATCCTCTACACTAACACAGCGGTCTACATCGGCATCGTTTATTGCTATCTGCCCTTTATGGTGCTGCCGATCTACACTGCGCTGACGCGCATCGACTATTCGCTGGTGGAAGCCTCGCTCGATCTCGGCGCGAAGCCGCTGAAAACCTTTTTCAGCGTTATCGTGCCCCTCACCAAAGGGGGCATTATCGCCGGCTCGATGCTGGTGTTTATTCCGGCGGTAGGTGAATACGTGATTCCGGAACTGCTGGGCGGGCCGGACAGTATTATGATTGGCCGCATTCTGTGGCAGGAGTTCTTCAACAACCGCGACTGGCCAGTCGCCTCAGCGCTGGCGGTGATTATCCTGCTGATTTTGATCCTGCCGATCGTCTGGTTCCACAAGCACCAAAACCGTGAAATGGGAGAAAAGGAATGAATCAGCTGCCTGCGATCCGCTCGCCGTGGCGCACCGCCATTCTGGTCTGCGGCTTCCTGTTTCTCTATGCGCCGATGCTACTGCTGGTTGTTTACTCCTTCAATAGCTCGCAGCTGGTGACGGTGTGGGAGAGCTTCTTATTTCACTGGTATTGCGTGCTGTTTCAGGACAGCGCCATGCTCGACGCGGTGGGGCTGAGCCTAGCCATCGCCGCGCTGAGCGCCACCATGGCGGTGGTACTTGGCACTATGGCGGCGGTGGTGGTGGTGCGCTTTGGCCGGTTTCGTGGCCATACTGGCTTTACCTTTATGCTCACCGCGCCGCTAGTGATGCCCGACGTGATCACAGGACTATCATTGCTGCTACTGTTCGTCGCCATGGGCAACGTCCTCGACTGGCCAAGCGATCGAGGTATGCTCACTATCTGGCTAGCGCACGTCACCTTCTGCACGGCCTATGTGGCGGTGGTGATCAACTCACGGCTGCGCGAGCTGGATCGCTCGATTGAAGAAGCGGCGATGGATCTGGGCGCGACGCCGCTGAAGGTCTTCTTCGTGATTACTGTGCCGATGATTGCCCCGGCGATCGTCACCGGCTGGCTGCTCGCCTTTACTCTATCGCTGGACGATCTGGTGATTGCCAGCTTCGTTACCGGGCCGGGCGCTACCACCTTGCCGATGGCTATCTTCGCCACTGTGCGGCGCGGCGTGAACCCGGAGATCAACGCGCTGGCGTCGCTGATCCTGTTTGTGGTCGGGCTGGTGGGCTTTATCGCCTGGCGCTGGATAGTGCACGAAGAAAAACAGCGTATTCGCGATATTCAGAGAGCCAAGTATGGGTGAAATCCATAACTTTTGCCACTTACGCTTGGTACGGAGCCTGCGTATGTCGGAAACCCTGAAGAACAGCGATTTTATCTCTCTCGCGCCCGTGCCGGTGACAGTGGCGGGTATCGCCATTATCGCCACGTGCTACCTGAGCGAGCGTGCTGATGCTGGCGAACGAGCTGGATCTTGAAGAGATCAACAACTTCGTTCATCGCAGCGTGCAGGCCTAGGATTCCACCCTTATCTTTATCGCTAGCTAGCTGATCTTCTTTTATGAGCTACGCTGTACTTTTCTGCTGCTGCTCCCGGCCGGCAGACACGCATTTTTCCGTAAACTATGATACAATCGAGCCTCGCCCGATTGCGCACGATTAATACAGGCCTTACCCGATGCAATGTGCGCTTTATGACACCGACTGCTGTCGTTCATGCTAGGTGGCTGGAAAAACCCTATTCGCAACAGCTCAGCGACAAGCAGGCGCGGCTGAAGCACTACTGACACAGTAGCAGGTCGGGCAGTGACTGCCGCCGGTGACCTCGGCGCAACAGGCATTCCGCAACAAAGCGAAGATGGTGGTCAGCGGCAGCGTCGAGCGGCCGGTGCTCGGCATGGTACAGTGCGACGGCACGGCGGTGGATCTCAGTGCCTGTCCGCTTTATCCGGCCAGCTTCACTCCGGTATTCACCGCGCTCAAGCCCTTTATCGCCCGCGCGGGCTTAACGTCCTATAACGTGGTGCGCCGCCGCGGCGAGCTGAAGTTCCTGCTGCTGACCGAGAGCACCCAAGGCAGCATGATGCTACGCTCCCGAGAGAAGCTGGATCAGCTGCGCGCCGCACTGCCTTGGCTACAGCAGCTGCTGTAGCTTCAGGTGATCTTAGCGAATATTCAGCCGGTACATATGGTGATTCTGGAAAAAGCTTTAACTAGGTACCGCGCTCTAGATCTTGGCCGCAAAGCTTTTTCCAGACCAACCCGCAGGTGGCCGTCGCGGCTCTACGCCGCGACGCGCGACTGGGTACGTGCGCTGAACGTCGGCAGCATATGGGATCTTTTTTGCGGCGTCGGCAGCTTCGGCCTGCACTGCGCGACGCCGCAGATGCAGCTGACCGGCATTGAGATCAACACCGAAGCGATCACCTGCGCGCCGCGCTCGGCGGAGATGCTGGGGCTGGAGAAAGTGAGTTTTGCCGCGCTCGACTCGAACGTTTTCGCCACCGGGCACGACGCGGTGCCCGATCTGGTGCTGATCAATCCGCCGCGGCATGGCGCAGGATATCGCCCGGCTGGCGGAGTATAGCGTGACGCGCGTGCAGCTGTTCGATATGTTTCCATGTTTCCACACACTACGCACTTTGAGGTGCTGTGCCTGCTGACCGCGCTGGAACGCGAGCGCGTTCGCCAGATCGACGTCAAAGCCCTGGATCTTGTTGCTGGAATCGACGAATTCGAACGGAAGATAGGAAGCTTCGTTCGTGAAGCGAATATTCTACGCCGCCGATGCGCTCAGACTTAGATCAGCAAGCAGTGCAGCAAGTACGATTTTTTCATTTAGAGCTTGCTGACTTAGTGCGAAAGATAAAGATAATGTGTAAACGCCTCGGTTTGCGACTGTGTAAATTAGCTGGTGTCGCCCTGCTCGACGATATGGCCGTTCTCCATAATAAACCACGCGGCTGGCGGTTTTACGGGAGACTTCCACTTCGTGCGTCACGATAACCTGCGTAATGTTAGTCTGGGCCAGTTCGCGGATAATGCTGACGATTTGCGCGGTGATTTCAGGATCGAGCACGGCGGTCGGCTCGTCGAACAGCAGCACCTGCGGCTCCATCATCAGGGCGCGCGCTGAGGCCCAGCACGCGGCACGGCGCTTCGATCAGGTTCTGCACCACCACGGTCAGGTGCGGCCAGTCGGCGACGTAGCACACGTCCAGCAGATGCCTTCACGGACCATCAGCACTTCATCCTGCCAACTTTTGCCGTTGCGACTCAGTTCAACGCGCCGCGGAATATTGCACGCGTCGCGATTGGGAAAGGTGGGGCTGTCCGCCACACTGGCGGCAGTCGGACCTTACGGCAGGCTGGAGAAGAAACGTTCGCTCAGGTAAGGGCGATATTTTGCAGCTGAGCGCTGCCCGGCACGCCTAGAGTCGGCTGCTGGAGGCGCAGATCGTGAAACTGCTGCGTGACGCTGTCTGGGTCGCAGTTGACGCAGGGCGCGCTGCGAGGGCCGTTGTCCTTAATGGCCGGCTCCACTGTGGTACAGGCTGAGAGCAGCAGCGCGGAGGGGATCAGCAGCGTAAAAGCTTTGTTTCTCATCTCGATTTCTTCATTATTCTCTGGCAAAGCCCTATTCTTAGCATAGAGTATATAGTTGTGCTTTTTAGTTGAAAGAGCCTTGCACGTCATTTCACATCAGGAGGGAGCATCGCCTTCGACGAGCTGGAAGCGCAGGCGAAAGCGCTGGGGGCCAATGCAGTGGTCGGCATCGATATCAACTATGAAACCGTCGGCAAAGACAGCAGCATGCTGATGGTCAGCGTCTCGGGCACGGCGCTGGCGCTGTTTCTCGCGGGCTGCCACACCGGGCTGGAATCTCGCGGCAAGGCTACTCGGTCGATACGCGGCATCCCGCTTACGGCGGCATGCCGCGCGTAAAGGTGATCGTTATTCACTATACCGACGAAGATTTTCCCTCGTCGCTGGCGACCCTGACCGATCGCGTCGTCAGCGCCTACTACCTTATTCCGCGTCAGCCGAGGCAACGCGCCGGCAGAGGTGCCGGAGCCTCAGCTCGCTTGGCAGGCCGGACCAGCTACTGGCGCGGCGCGCATTAACGACACCTCGATCGGCATCGAGCTAGTGGATCGCGGCTATACATGCTCCCTTAACGGACGCGACTGGCAGCCCCTTTACCGAGGCGCAGATCGCCGCGTTGACGACGCTGCTGAAGGATATCGCCCAACGCTACGCCAGCGCGCCGCAAAATATCGTCGGTCACAGCGATGTCGCGCCGCAGTGCAAACAGGATCCTAGCCTGCTGTTTCCTTGACGCCAGTAGGCGCAGCATGTTATCGGCGCGCGCTACGGCTATGGTGTGGCTGGCGCAACGACGCCGCGCCAGTAGCAGCTGATCGCGGCATTCCAGATGCTATCCGACGGACTATCGCGGTTTGCCGGACGCGGAAACGCTGGCGATTACCGAGGCGCTGCTGGATCGATATGGTGATTAACACTGCAGGAACGTTTTTCAGGGGGCCACCAGCTGCTCCAACGCATGGTGGTCGACATCCAGATGCGTGACGATGCGCGTTACCGCCCCGATGCTTAACAGCACGTCGCGGTGGGCGAACCAGCTTTTCAGCATCTCGACCTGCTTAGCGGGCATGTGCACAAATAGCATGTTGGTCTGCTGATCCACCACCTCGACGCTCGCCTGCTGTAGCTGCTGGCCCAGCCACGCTGCGTTGTCATGATCCTCTTTCAAGCGCGCTACATTATGCTGCAGCGTATAGAGACCGGCCGCCGTTAGGATGTCCGTCTGACGCATGCCGCCGGTCATTTTGCGCCAGCGGTGCGCGTTCGATACAGGCTTCATCGCCGCACAGTAGTAACTCCACCGGCGTGCCTAACCCTTTCGATAGGCAGATCGTCAGGGTGTCGCAGTAGCGCGTGATCGCCTCCAGTGTGACGATCTGCACCACCACCGCATTGAAGATGCGTGCGCTGTCGATATGCAGCGCTAGCTTGCGCTAGCGGCTAAATTCAAAGGCGCGAGCGAGATAGTCGAGCGGTAGCACCTTGCTGTGATGGTATTTTCCAAACTGATCAGGCGGGTGCGCGCGAAGTGAATATCGGCCGGCTTTGATGGCGGCTACCACTAAATCGAGCGGCAGCGTGCCCTCTTCGGCGGCGAGGATCGGCTGCGGCTGGATGCTGCCCAGCACCGCCACACCGCCCGCTTCATATTTGTAGTTGTGCACTGCTGGCTAACGATATATTCGTCACCGCGTTCGCAGTGGCTCAGCAGCGCTACCATGTTAGCCTAGGTGCCCCATGTTAGCCTAGGTGCCGGTAGGAAAGAATAGCGCGGCCGCTTCCGCCTCAAGCGCATTGACGGTGGGATCGTCGTGATAGACGTCATCGCCGGTTTCGGCGGCCATCATCGCCTGCAACATCGCGGCGCTGGGCCGGGTTACGGTACCACTGCGTAGATCGACACGTTGCTCTCCTGAGATAAAGAAAAGCGGGCGTAAACGCCCTTTATTTTTCTCTTTTACCGTAGCCAGTTGGTTTTTGCCAGCTCCACTACTTCGTCGCTGCGGCCATTCAGCAGCATATAGAGATAGAGGTTGAAGCCTTTTGCCTGCTCCATCTTGATCTGCAGCGGCATCGCCAGCTCCTCTTTAGCGGTGAGCACGTCGATTAGCACCGGCCCGGGATAGGCGAACGCCTGCTCCAGCGTGCCGTTAAGATCGGATGTTTTCTCGACGCGATAACTTTTAAATGCCGCAGGCTTCGGCGATAGCGGCGAAGTCGGGATTGAAGCCGCTGCTGAAGTTCGCCACGCGCTCATGGGCATCGCTTGGCATGTGCTGACCGGATAGCGAGGACGTCGGCAACAAATACGTTGCCACGGCGCGCAGCCAGCTACAGCCGCACGAGGGGAGCGACTACTACCTGACGCATCTGCCGGCGTTCGACATGGAGCATTTCCCTGTTCAACGCCGGCTTCAAAGAGGTTTATCTGTAGATGGCGCACCTGCCATTAAATGCGGCGATGAGTCCGAGGCGAATTATCACCAAAGCCATTCAGCATGCGTCGAAACCGGAGCTTGCGATGGCCGCCGCCGAGCGCGGCGAACAGGCTATGCCGCCGTTGACGCGCCAGATATTTTTGCACGTGATGTGACTGGCGCTCGGCAAGACGGATTAACCGCACGTGCGCAATAAAATAAAATGCCAGCGACGCGGCTGGTATTTTTTAGAGGAGCGTTCAGAATGGGAGAGAGCCGTTCAGGCGTGCTGCGTAGCATCCACTGGCGGCGTGATTGCCCTTAGGGCCTTGATGAACATCAAACTAAACTTGTTGGCCGGCTTTTGATGTTCTGTAACCATCCATCTGAATCGTAGAGTAGTGAGCGAAGATATCTTCTCCGCCACCAATCGGACAGATAAAGCGGCAGCTCTTGGCGTTATTGAATCATTTAATAATAATACCCGTCTTCATGCTTTTACTTTCCTCACAAGACATTTTGATAACCGCTGAGTAAATTAAAGCTGGGGTCGAGTTTGTTTAAAACTCAATCAGTTTGTGTCTGTAGAATGTAGAGAAAGGGTCCCTAGCTTTAAGCAAACTGCCCACGAACGCTGGGATAAAATCGTCAAAATTTAAGGCAGTTAACGCTATTGCAAATTTTGTGATGCAGGTCGCTCGCGCATTCTTCCATAAGAAACCGATGAGGCCGCGAGGGCATTGACAGGCGTGTTAAACTCCACGTATGGACAGCTAATCGTCCGTATCGATGTGCAGAATTTCAACGGAATATTATGGCAAACACTAACGACTGGCTTAACTTTGAACACTTGGCCGAAGACAAAGCGAAAGAGGGGCTAAAACCGCCCTCCATGTATAAAGTCATCCTGAACAATGACGATTATACGCCTATGGAATTTGTTATTGACGTTCTGCAAAAGTTCTTTTCTTATGATGTTGAACGTGCAACGCAACTGATGCTGAAAGTTCACTACTATGGGAAAGCGATCTGCGGTGTTTTTACCGCTGAAGTGGCGGAGACCAAAGTGGCCATGGTGAACAAGTACGCGCGGGAAAATCAGCATTCACTGCTGTGTACGCTAGAAAAAGCCTGAACTCGCCCTCATATCTTGAAGGTGAGGTTATCAGAGCGATAATTGGGGGAGGTGCCTAATGCTCAATCAAGAACTGGAACTCAGTTTAAACATGGCTTTCGCCAGAGCGCGTGAGCACCGTCATGAGTTTATGACCGTCGAGCATCTGTTGTTGGCATTGCTGAACAACTCGTCGGCCAGAGAGGCACTGGAAGCCTGTACCGTCGATATTGCTGCGCTGCGGCAAGAACTCGAAGCTTTCATTGAACAAACCACACCGGTGCTGCCCGCTAGCGAAGGAGAGCGCGATACTCAACCCACGCTCTCCTTCCAGCGCGTTCTGCAGCGCGCGGTATTCCATGTCCAATCATCCGGCCGCAGTGAAGTCGCTGGCGCCAATGTGCTGGTCGCCATCTTCAGCGAGCAGGAGTCGCAAGCGGCCTATCTGCTGCGTAAACATGAAGTCAGCCGTCTTGACGTGGTGAACTTCATCTCTCACGGCACGCGCAAAGACGAACTTGGTCAGGCGCCGCACAATGAGAATTCGGTCAACGAAGAGCAAGCAGGCGGGGAGGAACGTATGGAAAACTTCACCACCAGTCTTAATCAGCTTGCTCGCGTCGGCGGAATCGATCCGCTGATTGGTCGCGACAAAGAGCTGGAGCGCACTATTCAGGTGCTGTGCCGTCGTCGTAAAAATAACCCGCTGCTGGTGGGCGAGTCGGGCGTGGGTAAAACCGCTATCGCGGAAGGTCTGGCTTGGCGCATCGCGCAGGGCGACGTTCCGGAAGTGATGAAGGACTGCACCATCTATTCGCTGGATATCGGCTCGCTGCTGGCGGGCACCAAATATCGCGGCGACTTCGAGAAACGCTTCAAGGCCTTGCTTAAACAGCTAGAGCAGGACAACAGCAGAATTCTGTTTATCGATGAGATCCACACCATCATCGGCGCAGGCGCGGCGTCCGGCGGCCAGGTGGATGCAGCTAACCTAATTAAGCCGTTGCTCTCCAGCGGGAAAATTCGCGTGATGGGCTCAACCACCTATCAGGAGTTCAGCAATATTTTCGAAAAAGATCGCGCGCTGGCGCGTCGCTTCCAGAAAATCGACATCACTGAACCGACACTGGATGAAACCGTGCAGATCCTGAACGGTCTCAAGCCGAAATATGAGGCGCACCACGACGTGCGTTACACCGCGAAAGCGGTGCGCACCGCGGTGGAGCTGGCAGTAAAATATATTAACGACCGCCATCTGCCGGATAAGGCGATCGACGTGATCGACGAAGCGGGCGCACGGGCTCGTCTGATGCCGGCCAGTAAGCGCAAGAAAAACATCAACGTGTCGGATATCGAGACGGTGGTGGCGCGTATCGCGCGCATTCCTGAGAAGAGCGTGTCGGCAACCGATCGCGACACGCTGAAAAATCTCGGCGATCGCCTGAAAATGCTGGTGTTCGGCCAAGATAACGCCATTGAAGCCCTGACCGAGGCGATCAAAATGAGCCGCGCCGGACTGGGCCATGATCGCAAGCCGGTCGGCTCCTTCCTCTTTGCCGGCCCGACCGGCGTGGGGAAAACCGAGGTTACGGTTCAGCTGGCGAAAGCACTGGGCATTGAGCTGCTGCGTTTCGATATGTCCGAGTATATGGAGCGTCATACTGTCAGCCGCTTAATCGGCGCGCCTCCGGGTTATGTCGGCTTCGATCAGGGCGGCCTGCTGACCGATGCGGTAATCAAGCATCCGCACGCGGTAGTGCTGCTCGATGAAATCGAAAAAGCGCACCCGGACGTCTTTAACCTGCTGCTGCAGGTGATGGACAACGGCATACTGACAGACAACAACGGCCGTAAAGCGGACTTCCGCAACGTGGTGCTGGTGATGACCACCAACGCGGGCGTACGTGAAACCGAGCGTAAGTCGATCGGCCTGATTCATCAGGACAACAGCACCGATGCGATGGGAGAAATCAAAAAGATCTTTACGCCGGAGTTCCGCAACCGTCTCGACAACATTATCTGGTTCCGCCACCTGTGGCCGGAATTGATCCATCAGGTCGTGGATAAGTTTATTGTCGAACTGCAGGCGCAGCTGGACGCGAAAGGTGTCTCGCTGGAAGTCAGCGACGAAGCGCGCGACTGGCTGGTGGAAAAAGGCTACGATAAGGCGAGGGGCGCGCGTCCGATGGCGCGTACGGTGCAGGAAAACCTCAAGAAACCGTTGGCCAACGAACTGCTGTTCGGCTCGCTGGTGGATGGCGGTTCGGTCTCGGTAGCGCTCGACAAAAAGAAGAACCAGCTGACCTACCACTTCCTCAGCGCGGAAAAACGTAAAACGGAAGGCACAGTTCACTGATTGCCGTAGGGTAGAAATAGAATAGAAAAGGTCAGATGTGAATCTGACCTTTTTTTCACCGCCGTTCAGGCGGTGAAAACGAAGTGGAGCCGCTTAGCGACTTTAGCGACTACGGAAGACAATGCGGCCTTTGCTCAGGTCGTACGGGGTCAGCTCAACAGTCACTTTGTCGCCCGTCAGGATGCGGATATAGTTTTTACGCATTTTACCGGAGATATGAGCGGTAACCATGTGCCCGTTTTCGAGTTCTACACGGAACATGGTGTTAGGTAACGTATCAAGTACGGTACCTTGCATTTCAATATTGTCTTCTTTGGCCATCGAATCCTCTGGGTGGACTAGCTTTCAGTGAACCGGCAGGATAATATCGAATTCCACGATTTATGTAAAGAAACGTTAGCGGTAAGGCCAACGCTTCGCTGTGCTTCTTACGCGGAGCGCGAGCATCTCGGTTAAATTCGGGTGTTTATGTGACATCTGCGGGGGATTAGCGGGCTAAGAATCTGCATCAGTCGGCAGTACACGCGCTCATCTGAAACAGTTCCGGGAGTGCGTAGTGACTCCCGGCCTAGTAATTCCGGCGCGCCGTTGCGAAGCGCGGACGACATACCAAACGCCACTATTATACTACTTTTACGCCTGATTATATGAAAAACATCTGCGCGAGCTTAAAAAAGCGTATGCGTGCGCCAGCAATCTGCGCTGACGGGCTGCCAGGCAAGGGTTTGAACATACTGCAAATAGTCGACGCGCGGGATTTCACGTGCGCCCAGCGAGGCCGTATGCGGGTTTAAAACTTGGCAATCCACCAGCCTGCCCTGATATTTGATGAAATGCTGGCAAAAGACCCAAAGTGCGGTTTTCGACGCATTTTCCATGCGGCTGAACATCGACTCGCCGCAGAAAATCTGACCTAGAGCCAGCCCGTACATACCGCCGACTAGTTGCCGATCCAGCCAGACCTCGACAGAGTGCGCATGACCCAGCTCATACAGGCGCTGCCAGGCGCGCTTAACCTCAAAGGTGATCCAAGTGCCTTCTTGGCGACCGGCGGCGCAGCCTTCGACCACGTCAAAAAAGGCTTGATTCATGGTGACACGAAACGGCGAGCGCCGATGAAAGCGCGCCATGCTGCGGCTGAGGTGAAACGCCTCCGGCAGTAGCACCGCGCGCGGATCGGGTGACCACCACAAAATGGGATCACCAAGTGAAAACCAGGGAAAAATGCCGTGTTGGTAGGCGCTGAGCAGGCGGGCAGGGGAGAGATCGCCGCCCATTGCCAGCAGGCCGTTCGGCTCGCGCAGCGCCATTTCTGGCGGAGGAAAATGAAGGGATTCCCGTGACAGTTGCACCAGTCTCATTGCATTTCTACTCGTCGCTTTTTTGTTAAGACTATAGCGCAAAGCGCTGCTGGAAATGCCAGTAGCGACCCGCTTTTGAGATTAATTCGTGATGCGCGCCCTGTTCGACGATCTGGCCGTTTTCCATCATGCAGATGCGATCCAGCGCATCCAGCCCGGTCAGGCGGTGCGTCACCATTATTAGAGTCTTGCCAGCGGTGGCCTGCAACAGCCGCGCTAGGATGTGACGCTCGGTGGCGCCGTCAAGCCCTTCGGTCGGCTCATCCAGCAGCCAGAGATCGCCGTCGTGCAGCAGTGCGCGCGCAATCGCTAGGCGACGCAGCTCGCCGCCCGACAACGGACGACCGCCTTCGCCGAGCCAGACGTTCAGGCCTTCTTCGCCTTCCAGCAGTCGCGCCAGACCGGTCTGACGCAGAACGTCGCTAAGCCTCGCGTCGCTGGCGTCGGGGTGCGCTATCCGCAGATTGTCGCGTAGCGTCTGGTTGAACAGGTGCACGCGCTGCGTCACTACGCTGATGCGCTGACGCAGCGATGCTTCGTCCCACTCGCGCAGCGCGACGTTTTGCAGTTCAATCGATCCGGCCTCCGCATCCCATGCGCGCGCCAGCAGCGCCAGCAGGGTGGATTTACCGCAGCCGGTCGGACCGAGCAGCGCTACGCGCTCGCCTGCGCGCACATGAAGCGAAAACGCCTGCAGTACCGCGTCGGAGCGCTGTGGATAGTGAAAAGTGACCTGGTCAATCGCCACCGCCAGACTACCTGCGGCGAGAGTCGAGGCGTCTGGAAAGGCGAGAGCGGGCGTTTGGTTGATGATGCCATTAACGCGCTCAGCGGCGGCGACCACCTGCGCCAGCGGCAGAAAGGCGCCAGCGACCGGTACCAGCGCTTCAAACGCGGCCAGCGCGCAAAATACGATCAGCGCAATCAGCGCGCCGTGCGACGTGTTGTGTGCTAGGCCGCCCGCGCTCATCCACAGCAACAGCGTAACGGTAACGCCGCTCAGTAGCAGCAGGCTTTGCGACAGCGCCTGTAAGCGCTGCTGCTGGTACTGCGCTGCCTGCCAGCGACGCTCGTCGCTGTTGAGCTGCTGACGCCAGGGCGTGGAGAGGCCGTAAAGCGTCAGCTCCGCCTGGCCACTCAGCCACTGCGTCAGTCGTAAGCGCCACTCATTGCGCTGCAGCGCAATAGCGCGTCCGGCCGGCGCGCCCAGACGATAAAACAGTGGCGGCATCGTGACCAGCGTCGCTAGCATCACACCGCCCAGCACCAGCGCCAGACGCATATCTACCAAGCTGATGCCCAGTGTCACCATCACAATCACAGCAAAAGCGCCCGCCAGCGGCGCGATCACCCGCAGATAGAGATGGTCGAGAGTATCGACGTCGCCGACGAAGCGGTTAAGCAGATCGCCTTGGCGGAAAGCCGCCAGCTGACCCGGTGCCAGCGTAATCAGACGGCTGAAGGTAAAGACGCGCAGGTGCTGCAGGACGCGAAAAGTGGCGTCATGGCTCACCAGCCGTTCGAAATAGCGCGCGCCGGTACGCGCGATCGCCGCGCCGTGCACGCCGGCGGCCGGTAGCATAAAGCTGTACAGCCCGGCGAGCCCCGCTAGCGAAGAGGCGGCTAGGAACCAGCCCGACAGCGCCAGCAGGCCGATATTGGCGAGCAGTGTCACGATGGCGAGCAGTACGCCGAGCAGCAGCCGCCAAGGGTGACGCCGGAACAGGCGTAGGAAGGGACGCAGTGCGGACATCAGCTGATCTCCTCTTGACGATACAAAACCATCTGACGAAACGGGCCGTGCTCGGCGATCAATACCTGCCAGCTGCCTTGCTGCGCCAGTTTGCCATCCTGCATGACCCAAATGGCGTCCCACTGCTGAAGACGATCGAGCTGATGCGTAATCATCAGCGTGGTTTTTTGGCGTGACGCGCCGTCAAGCGCCCGCATCACATGGTATTCGCTATGGCTGTCGAGACTGGCGGCAGGCTCGTCCAGCAGCAGTAGGCGCGCAGGTTTATACAGCGCGCGCGCCAGCGCAATGCGCTGCGCTTGGCCGACTGAGAGGCCTGCGCCGTCGTCGCCGATGCGCGAGGCGACGCCGTCGGCAAGATGCGGCAAAAACTCGCTCACGCCGCAAGCTGACAGTAAGGCATCGAGCTCGGCATCGTCCGACGCGCCGCCCATCACGATATTGTCGCGCAGCGTCTCGGCGGGCAGCTGCGGATTCTGACCGAGCCAGGCGATATGCTGATGCCAGGCTTCGCGGCGCATCTCGCGCAGCTCGATGCCGTTGACACGCAGCGATCCCTCGTAGGGCAAAAAGCCGAGCAGCACGTTCATCAGCACAGTTTTTCCTGCGCCGCTCTCACCCACCAGCGCAACGCGCTGGTCTGCCGCAAGGGTGAAACTAAGCGGGCCGCACAGCCTTTTTTTATCCACGCTCAGGGCGACGACATCCTGCGCGACGATAGCGATCGCTGCGTCGTCGGGTAGGGCTGCCGAACCGGCGGGCAGCTCGGGCTGCGGGCTTTCGCGCATAAAGCGTTCAAGGGCGTCTGCGCCGCCGACCGCCTGCGCTTTGGCGTGATAGAACGCACCGAGATCGCGCAGCGGCTGAAGAAATTCCCGCGCCAGCAGCAGGGCGACGAAGCCGGCAAACAGCGTCACGCCTTGACCCCAGGCGCCGAAATGGAGTTCGCCAAGGTAGGAGAGGCTAAAATAGACCGCGACCACCGCAATCGCCAGCGAGGCGAAAAACTCCAGTACTGCGGAAGAGAGAAAGGCGAGACGCAGCACCTCCATGGTGCGCTGGCGGAAGTCCGCGGTAGAGGCGGCGATGGCGGCGGTTTCCGCCTCGGCACGGTGAAACAGACGAAGGGTTTCGCGTCCGCGCAGGCGATCGAGAAAATCTCCGCTCAGGCGCGCTAGCGCAACGAAATTACGGCGGTTGGCGTCGGCTGCTCCCATACCGACCAGCGCCATAAACAGCGGGATTAGCGGCGCGGTTGCCAGCAGAATTAGCCCGGCTGTCCAGTTGAGCGGAAACAGGGTGAGGAGAATGCACAAGGGGATCAGGGCCGCCAGCGTCATCTGGGGCAGATAGCGCGCGTAATAGTCCTGCATCTCCTCGATCTGCTCCAGCAGCAGAGTTGCCCAGCTTCCCGCTGGTTTGCCGCGGATCCATGCCGGACCTAGCGCAGAAAGACGATCCAGCACCTTCTGGCGCAGCGCTTGGCGAATCGCCTGGCCAGCACGAAAGCCTGCGATCTCGCGCGCATAGTTAAGCAGCGCGCGCAGGGCGAAGCAGAGCAGCAACGGCGTGAAGGAGAAGAGAAGCTCGCCGCTCGGCCGCTGATCGATAATCAGCGCCTGCAGCAGAAAGGCCAGCAGCCAAGCTTGGGCAATAATGACCAGCGCGCTGCACAGGCCGAACAGCGTCGTCAGCCGCAGCCAACGGCCGCCATAAGCGCGTTGCTGGCACAGCCAGCGGGTAAGTTCCTGTTGCCGGGTTTTATTCATGCGAAACCGTAAGCGTTGTGTCAGCCACCAACGAAAGGATAAGAAACTTTCTCTTTAGGCGCACGAATCTAGCACGGTGGCATAAAAAAGGCGACTGAAAAGCAGTCGCCTTGAATAATTAAGATTAACAACTTAACGATCGTTTTTAACCAGACTATCCAGATAGCGCTCCACATCCAGAGCGGCCATACAGCCGGTGCCTGCTGAGGTGATCGCCTGACGATAGATATGATCCATCACGTCGCCCGCGGCGAAAACGCCGGAAATGCTGGTCTGGGTAGCGTTGCCATGCAGGCCGGACTGCACCTTGATGTAGCCGTTTTCCAGCGCCAGCTGGCCGTCGAAAATCATCGTGTTAGGGCTGTGGCCGATAGCGACGAACAGGCCCGCTACCTCCAGCGATTCGGTTTCCGCTTCGTTCAGCGTCGAGCGCAGCGTCAGGCCGGTTACGCCCATCTGATCGCCGACTACCTCTTCCAGCGTGCGATCGGTGTGCAGTACGATATTGCCGCTGAGCACTTTTTCCATCAGGCGATCAATCAGAATTTTTTCCGCGCGGAAGCTGTCCCGGCGGTGGATGAGGTGCACTTCCGCCGCGATATTCGCCAGATAGAGCGTCTCTTCCACTGCGGTGTTGCCGCCGCCAATAACCGCCACTTTTTGATTGCGGTAAAAGAAACCGTCGCAGGTAGCACAGGCAGAAACACCTTTGCCTTTAAACGCCTCTTCGGAAGGCAGACCCAGATAGCGCGCGGAGGCGCCGGTCGCGATGATTAGCGCGTCGGCGGTGTATTTGCCGCTGTTGCCGGTCAGGCGAAACGGACGGTTCTGCAGATCGACGGTATGGATATAGTCAAAAATGATTTCGGTGTTGAATTTTTCGGCATGCTCGTGCATGCGCTCCATCAGCAAGGGACCAGTGAGATGGTGCGGGTCGCCGGGCCAGTTCTCTACCTCGATCGTGGTGGTCAGCTGACCGCCTTTTTCAAGCCCGGTAATGAGCACCGGATTCAGGTTAGCGCGTGCAGCGTAGACCGCTGCGGTATAACCCGCCGGGCCAGAGCCAAGAATGAGTAATTTACTGTGTTTAGCCGTACTCATATGATCCTCAGTTTCATTCGGCTGATAACATAACTTGGGATTGTAGGGAATTTACCGAGGCAAAAAAAGGGCCGGGAAATTTTGTTTCCGATAGCTGCAAACGGCGCAGACGATAATTCCGGGCTCTGTACGCCGCCTGCGCCAAAAGGGGGCAATAATCGTTTTTTAGTGGTGCAGAAGTATAAAAATACTCATTTAAAAACAGTAACTCAGCGGCCTATCTGGCATCTTGTCCTGAATTTTGACTTTTTACTTTGACAATCGCCTGCGCTTTTGCGAAAACAATGGCAGAAGCGAAGAGGAAGGTAGGAGTCAAAACAGGGTTTCGTTCCTTGTTTTGCCTGTTATTCCGAATAAATTACAGCCTGACACGAGTAATGACGCATAATGTGGATAGACAACATGCGTCATGCGGATAGATGCGCGAGGGCGCACAGGTTCTGATTCTTCACTTTAATAATGCCTTGAACAGTGACCGTTTTCAGGGCGTGGCAGGTAAAGGAAAGGAATTAAGAGAGACCATAATAATGGTAGACAATAAGAAACGCCCCGGAAAAGATCTCGATAGAATCGACAGAAACATCCTGAACGAACTTCAGAAAGATGGTCGTATTTCCAACGTAGAACTTTCCAAGCGCGTAGGATTATCGCCTACGCCGTGTCTTGAGCGTGTGCGTCGTCTGGAGCGTCAGGGTTTTATTCTTGGCTATACCGCGCAACTTAACCCGCACTATCTCGATGCGTCGCTGCTGGTTTTCGTTGAGATTACTCTGAATCGTGGCGCGCCGGATGTATTTGAACAGTTTAACGCCGCCGTACAAAAACTTGAGGAAATTCAAGAGTGTCACCTGGTTTCCGGCGACTTCGATTACCTGTTGAAGACGCGCGTGCCGGATATGTCTGCCTATCGTAAGCTGCTCGGCGAAACCCTGCTGCGCCTGCCGGGGGTCAACGACACCCGTACTTACGTGGTGATGGAAGAGGTCAAACAGAGCAACCGGCTGGTGATCAAGACCCGATAACGCAGCGCAGGTGCAAAACTTGTGATATTTCGATACACTCCTGTGAATTCATACAGGAACAGCGTCGGGCTTGCCCGACGCTGTTGCCTTCATAATTTACAGGCACCTGGAGAGTTCTCTTGAGCCAGGAATACACAGAAGATAAAGAAGTGTCGTTAAAACCGCTGAGTAGTAGACGTTGTCTGCTGGAAGCATTGCTTATTCTCGTCTCGCTTTTCGCCATCTACCTGATGGTTTCTCTCGTCAGCTTCAATCCTTCCGATCCAAGCTGGTCGCAGACCGCTTGGTACGAGCCGATCCATAATCTCGGTGGCGGCATGGGCGCTTGGCTGGCGGATACACTACTGTTTATTTTCGGCGTGATGGCCTACGCCATTCCGCCGGTGATTATCGGTCTCTGCTGGATCGCCTTTCGCCAGCGCGATTGGCACGATTATATCGACTATTTCGCTATCGGCCTGCGGCTGATCGGCGTGCTGGCGCTGGTGGTTACCACCTGCGGTCTGGCGGCGCTCAACGCCGACGATATCTGGTACTTCGCCTCTGGCGGCGTGATCGGCAGCCTAGTCAGCAGCGATATCGCGCCTTGGTTTAGTCCGGCGACCGGCACGCTGGTGCTGCTCTTTGTCTGGGCAGCGGGCATTACGCTTTACACCGGCTGGTCATGGCTCACCATCGCCGAGCGCATCGGCAGCATCGTGATGGGCGTGCTGACCTTCGCCAGCAACCGTTCGCGCCGCGATGAACCTTGGCGCGAAGAGGATGAGGACGAATATGAGGACGCACCGCGCGTCGTCACCCAGGACGAGTACGACGTGCTGCTCTCCTCGCCGCAAGCCGCCGATCCGCTGCTCGCGAAAGCAGCTGCGGCGCCGGACGCTGCGCTGACCTCCGCCGTTGAGGCAGCAAGCGCCGTTACGTCAACGCCACAGCCTTCCGCCAGCGTCTTTACGCCAGCAGCTACTCAGCCTCAGCCGGCCACGCCTGCTGAGCCGCCGCGTTATCATTTTGAAATGCCTCAGAAGCAGCCTGCGCCCGCCTTCTCTCAGTGGGAAGAGGACGACGGCCCGCAGATGGGCAACTGGCGCGACGCCGACATGAGCGTAGCAGCAGTTGCCGCACAGACTGCGACCACGCCGCTGTTCGATATTGCGCCGGAAGGGGACTACAACCCGCAGGTGAAACAGGGCATTGGTCCGGCGCTGCCACGCCCTAACCCGGTAAAACTGCCAACGCGCCGCGAACTCGCCTCTTACGGCATTAAGCTGCCTTCTCAGCGTATGGTGGAAGAAAAAAAAGCCAAAGCGGAAGACCAGCAGCGCGCTGACGCCGCGCTAGAGTGGCAGGAAGAGGATGCCAGGATCGGGCGCAGCAGCGCTACGGCGAAGCCAAGCAGGAAACGCAGGCGCCCGCATTTAGCTTGGATACCTCCGCCGCGTTCGACTTCTCGCCGACAAAAGATCTAGTGGATGACGGCCCTAACGAGCCGCTGCTCACTATCGCCAATGCATTGGAGCTGAAAGTGCCTGCGGCGACGCATAAGCCATGGCAGCAGCCGGCCGCGCCGGCGCAGCCCGGCTCGCTGGATAACAGCCTGATCCATCCCTTCCTGATGCGCCATAACCAGCCGCTGGAGAAACCCTTTACGCCGCTGCCGACGCTGGATCTGCTCACCCCTCTGCCTGCCGTAGAGGAGCCAATCGATATGTTCGAGCTGGAGCAAACGGCGCGTCTGGTCGAAGCGCGTCTGGGCGACTATCGGGTCAAGGCGGAAGTGGTTGGCATCTGGCCAGGCCCGATCATTATCCGCTTCGAGCTGGATCTAGCGCCAGGCGTGAAGGTCGCGCGCATTTCCAACCTGTCGCGCGATCTGGCGCGTTCGCTCTCTGCGGTGGTCGTGCGCGTGGTGGAAGTGATCCCTGGCAAGCCTTATGTCGGACTTGAGTTACCGAACAAGCATCGCCAGATGGTCTATCTGCGCGAGGTGCTGGACTGCGCCAAATTCCGCGACAGTCCGTCGCCGCTCGCCGTGGTGCTGGGAAAAGATATCGCCGGGCAGCCGGTGGTCGCCGATCTGGAGAAGATGCCACACCTGCTGGTCGCTGGTACCACCGGTTCTGGTAAGTCGGTCGGCGTCAATACCATGATTATCAGCATGCTCTATAAGGCGACGCCGGAAGAGGTACGCTTTATCATGATCGACCCGAAAATGCTTGAGTTGTCCGTCTACGAAGGTATTCCGCACCTGCTGACCGAAGTCGTTACCGATATGAAAGATGCGGCAAACGCGCTGCGCTGGAGCGTCGGCGAGATGGAGCGTCGCTATAAGCTGATGTCGGCGCTGGGCGTGCGCAACTTAGCGGGCTACAACGAAAAAGTCGGGCAGGCGGAAGCGATGGGCCGACCAATCCCCGATCCGTTCTGGAAACTGGGCGACAGTATGGACACCACGCCGCCGGTGCTGGAAAAACTGCCTTATATCGTGGTGCTGGTGGATGAATTCGCCGATCTGATGATGGCGGTGGGCAAGAAGGTGGAAGAGCTGATTGTGCGCTTGGCGCAGAAAGCGCGCGTCGCGGGTATTCACTTGGTGCTGGCGACGCAACGTCCGTCGGTAGATGTGATTACCGGCCTGATCAAGTCTAACATCCCGACACGAATCGCCTTTACTGTGTCGAGCAAAATCGATTCGCGCACCATCCTCGACCAAGGCGGCGCCGAATCGCTGCTGGGTATGGGCGACATGCTTTATATGCCGCCTAACTCCTCGATGCCGGTGCGTGTACACGGCGCCTTCGTTCACGACCAAGAAGTGCATGCAGTGGTACAGGATTGGAAAGCGCGCGGACGCCCACAGTACATTGAAAGCATTACGGCAGGCGAAGAGAGCGAAGGTGGCGGCGGCGGTCTGGAAGGCGATGAAGAGTTGGATCCACTGTTCGATCAGGCGGTAACCTTTGTGGTCGACAAACGCCGTGCCTCGATTTCCGGCGTGCAGCGTCAGTTCCGCATTGGTTATAACCGCGCTGCACGCATCATTGAGCAGATGGAAGCGCAGGGCATCGTCTCGGAGCCAGGTCACAACGGCAACCGCGAAGTGCTCTCACCGCCGCCGCACAAGATGTAACTCGACACGCTTTGCAACAAACAATCATGGGCCAGTTTTTACTGGCCCATTGTTTAAGCGCAGTTTGCCCCCTATATCAGATAGCGCTTTCGGGTTTTTCTCCTAGCTTAATGCCGGAACGGCGACCAGAATTAAAACGGTCTTCACTGGACAGTGATAAATAAGGAATTGAAACGGATGAAATTAAATGTAATCGTACCTGGCCTGTTGGCCCTGTTTGCGTCAGTCAGCGTGATGGCGGACGCCACCAGCGCCCTGCAGCAGCGCCTGAATAAAGTGAATAGCTTCCACGCCAGCTTTAGCCAAAAAGTGACCGACAGCAGCGGCGCCAACGTGCAGGAAGGCAAGGGCGAACTCTGGGTAAAACGTCCCAGCCTGTTTAACTGGCACATGACCGTGCCGGATGAGAGTGTGATTATCTCTGACGGCAAAAACCTGTGGTTCTATAACCCGTTCGTTGAGCAGGCGAGCGTCAGCCTGCTGAAAAACGTCACTAGCAATACGCCTTTTATGCTGATCGCGCGCAATAAGCCGAGCGACTGGCAGCAGTACAACATCAAACAACAGGGCGATGCCTTTGAGCTAACGCCGAAAAACAGCGATGGCAATCTGAAACAGTTCACCATTAACGTGGCCTCGACGGGCACTATCAACCAGTTCAGCGCCATTGAACAGGATGGTCAGTGCAGTAGCTATCAGCTGAAAAGCCAGAAGAACGGCGCCATCAGCCCGGATAAATTTACCTTCACGCCGCCGAAAGGGGTGAAGGTAGACGATCAGCGTCAGTGAGGTGAGCGTGGGTAATCTGTCTCTGGATTTTTCCTCTGAAGATTTTAAACCGCTGGCGGCGCGCATGCGTCCCGAAACGCTTAAGCAGTATATCGGGCAGCAGCATCTGCTGGTACTGGGCAAGCCTTTGCCGTGCGCTATCGAGGCTGGCGATCTTCACTTGATGATCCTCTGGGGACCGCCGGGCACAGGTAAAACCACACTGGTGGAGATTATCGCGTGCTACGGCAATGCCGATGTCGAGCGTATCTCCGCCGTCACCTCTGGCGTTAAAGATATCCGCGAAGGCGATCGAGCGGGCGCGCCGCTGCCTGCGCAGCCGCCGCACCATTCTGTTTGTCGACGAGGCGCACCGCTTCAACAAAAGCCAGCAGGATGCGTTTTTACCGCATATTGAAGATGGCACTATCACCTTGATCGGCGCTACCAACGAAAACCCCTCATTCGGGCTTAACTCCGCGCTGCTGTCACGCGCGCGTCTACCTGCTGAAATCGCTGACCACGGAAGATATCGAGCAGGTGCTCGATCAGACGATGCAGGACAAGACACGCGGCTACGGCGACAGCGATATTCTTGTTGCCCGATAACACGCGCCGCATGCTCGCCGAGCTGGTGAGCGTCGATGCGCCTCGCGCGCTGAATACGCTGGAGATGATGGCGGATATGGCGGAGAGTAACGCGCAGGGCAAGCACGAGCTGACGCCGCAGCTGCTGACCGAGGTCTCCGGCGAGCGCGCCGCGCGGTTCGACAACAAGGGAGACCGCTTTTACGATCTCATCTCCGCGCTGCACAAATCGGTGCGCAGCTCCGCGCCGGACGCCGCGCTCTTCTGGTACGCGCGCATTATCACCGCCGGCGGCGATCCGCTCTATGTGGCGCGACTCCTGCTGACCATCGCCTCGGAAGATGTCGGCAATGCCGATCCGCGCGGCATGCAGGTGGCGATCGCTGCTTGGGACTGCTTTACCCGCGTCGGACCTGCCGAGGGCGAACGCGCTATCGCTTAGGCGATCATCTATCTCGCCTGCGCGCCGAAAAGCAACGCCATCTATACCACCTTCAAGGCGGCGATGCTCGATGCGCGCGAGCATCCCGACTATGACGTGCCGGAGTACCTGAGCAACGCGCTGACCAGACTCATGAAAGAGATGGGGCTGGGCAAAGAGTATCGTTACGCCCATGACGAAGATCATGCCTATGCGGCCGGCGAGGTCTATTTTCCGCCGGAAATGGCGTAGACCCGCTACTACCAGCCGACCCAGCGCGGGCTGGAAGGCAAAATTGGCGAAAAGCTCGCTCGGCTGGCTGAACAGGATCAAAATGGCCCGACAAAACGCTACCGCTGAAACAAGTGTTACGGTAAGGTAAGCAAGGATTTCAATGCATTCCCGCGGGGATGCTCTCCCTTCATTTCTTCTTTCAACCTTTTATTACACAGGATAAGCATGCTCGATCCCAATCTGCTGCGTAACGAGCCAGACGCAGTCGCAGAAAAACTGGCACTCCGAGGATTCAAACTGGATGTGGAAACGCTGCGCTCCCTCGAAGAGCGTCGTAAAGTGCTGCAGGTAGAAACGGAAAACCTGCAAGCAGAGCGCAATTCCCGATCCAAATCCATCGGTCAGGCCAAAGCACGTGGAGAAGATATCGAGCCGCTGCGTCAGGAAGTGAACGCGCTGGGTAAACGCTTGGATGCGGCCAAAGCGGAACTGGACGCCCTGCAGAACGACATTCGCGATTTCACGCTAGCGCTGCCGAACCTGCCGGCAGATGAGGTGCCGCTGGGCAAAGATGACAACGAAAACCAGGAAATCAGCCGTTGGGGCGAACTGCGCCAGTTCAATTTTCAGGTAAAAGATCACGTTGAGCTGGGCGAAATAGCGAAAGGCCTCGACTTCGCCTCCGCTGTGAAGCTGACCGGCTCGCGCTTTGTGGTGATGCAGGGCCAGATCGCCCGTCTGCATCGCGCGCTGAGCCAGTTTATGATCGACCTGCATACCGAACAGCACAGTTATCTGGAAACCCACGTGCCTTACCTAGTCAATTATGCCACCCTATACGGCACCGGTCAGCTGCCAAAATTCGGCGAAGATCTGTTCCATATCCGTCCGCTAGAAGAGGAATCCGAGAGCAGCAACTATGCGCTGATCCCGACGGCGGAAGTGCCGCTGACCAACTTGGTGCGCGACGAGATTGTGGAAGAAGAGAGCCTGCCGATCAAACTGACCGCGTATACGCCATGCTTCCGTTCTGAAGCGGGATCCTACGGTCGCGATACGTGCGGCTTGATCCGTATGCATCAGTTCGACAAAGTTGAGATGGTTCAGATTGTCGCGCCGGAAACCTCCATGGACGCGCTAGAAGAGCTGGTGGGCCACGCGGAAAAAGTGCTGCAGCTGCTCAACCTGCCGTACCGTAAGGTGCTGCTCTGCACTGGCAATATGGGCTTTGGCTCAAGCAAAACTTACGATCTGGAAGTTTGGCTACCCGCGCAGAACACCTATCGCGAAATCTCCTCCTGCTCCAACATGTGGGATTTTCAGGCGCGTCGCATGCAGGCACGCTGCCGCAGCAAAACCGACAAAAATCCACGTCTGGTGCATACCCTGAACGGCTCAGGTCTGGCGGTCGGCCGCACGCTGGTCGCGGTGCTAGAGAACTACCAGCAGGCTGACGGCCGTATTCAGGTGCCGGAAGTGCTACGCCCTTATATGAACGGCGTTGAGATTATTGGCTTATACGCGCGTTAAAAGAAATCCGGAGCAATCCTGGTTTTTTATATTCGGCGTTAGTAAAGAGCAATAAGTTATCAAAAATAAACGTTATCGACGCTAACAGTAGCGTCGCGCTTAAAAAGCCTTTTTTCCATAAAAGCCTTTTTCCCATTAAGATAGCGCTAAACAGCGTCTCGCTTGACCCTTCCATAACCTACTTAAGATTAATAAATTAAATTATCCTGCAGTAAAATGTGCTACGCTATCTTTTTGCTTTTACTTTAATTTTTCCAGTGGTGAACTGCGCGTAACTTCCTCTCTTTTCTTTAGTTTTATCCCTATATCAACTTGGTCACGTCCTGTGGTGGTGCCGCTTTGCGGCCTGTGCTTTTGCTGACAGTCGCAATTGCTGTGCTCAATACGCTGGTTCCGCTATGGCTGACTCACGATGCGCTGGCTAGCTGGCAGGTAGGGGTGGTGAGCTCTTGTTTTTATAACTGCAATCTGGCAGGTATGCTGATGGCGCGCTGGCCATGCCCGACCGCATTCTGTTTGTGATGATTGCCGGAGTGGCGCTGGTCTAACTGATGATGATGCTGCGAAAAGCCGATCAGCAGGCTATGCCGGTGGCGCACACTTGACCTCAGCGCTGTAACGAAAAAGGGAACCGGTAGCTCCCTTTTTGTTAATACATATCATGATGACCGTAGCTGGCGAGAATGTTTTTACGCGCTCCGTAGTTTCTTTGGTCAACGGCTTCACGCCGCCAAGCTTATACTCTTCGCCCATCGCAATCCATTTATATTTGCCCAGCTCATGGTAGGGCAGCAGCTCAATCTTCTCAACGTTATCCATATCCCGGGTAAACTCGCCCAGCCGGTGCACCGAGTCGTCGTTGTCGGAATAGCTAGTTACCACTACATAACGGATCCAAGTGCGTTTGCCTTTCTTCTACAGGCAGTGGGCGAAACCGAGCGAGCGATGACTAGAGACGCCGACTAAGATCTGATGCACCTTGTCATTGACCTATTTCAGATCGAGCATTACTAGGTCGGTGACCTCCAGCAGTTCGTCTATACCGGATCGTAGCGGCGCACAAAGCCGTTGGTGTCGAGACAGGTATGAATGCCTTCCGCCTTGCATGCGCGGAACCAGTCGCGCACAAACTCAGCCTGTAAAATCGCCTCACCGCCGGACGCGGTCACGCCGCCGCTGGGGGAGTTCATAAAGTGGCGATAGGAAAGCACATCCTTCATCAGCTCCTCGACAGTGATCTCTCTTCCGCCGTGCGTGTCTCAGGTGTCGCGGTTATGGCATTAGAGGCAGCGCATCAGGCAGCACTGAAAGAAGGTGATAAAGCGGATGCCGGGACCGTCAACCGTCCCGCAGGATTCGAATGAGTGGATACGACTGTTGCAAGACGTTGCGATGTATTCTCTTAGGTTAAACTGCCAGCAGGCGCACAATATCTGTTGTGCTTAATGATAAAGTCAGTTTTGACTGGTTTCTGCTTGAAGAGCGCAGAGAAGACGGGCCTTGGAGAAAAGAGGAGCCTTTTTACAGCTTATAAGGCATTAGGCTTACAGCGATTGCGTAAAGGTACACGTCATCCTGCTGCTCTTTGGTCAACGAGTTAAAGCGCACTATATGGCTGGACATGCGGATAGTCAGCTGCGGATATTTTTCTGGATGTTCCATCGCATCCATCAGCATCTCGCGGTTCATTACGTTGACGTTGAGATGCTAGCCACCTTCGATGTTCGCCTCGTGATGGAAGTAACTACCTATCAGGCCGGCAAGGTCGGTTTTACGCACGTTGTCGTCTTTACCCCAGCGCGTTCGGCACGATGCAGAGGGCAGTTTCGCCACCAAGGCCAGTGAGGCGACGATGTCTTTCTGATCGCGGGCATGCATCAGGTTAGCGCCCGGACCAAAAGGTGCGCCTGCGCGACAACCATCCAGCGTATTACTGGTTTTCTTACCATAGATCACGTTAGAGGTGATGGTCAGCGCCGATTGGGTCGGCACGGCGTTGCGGTAGGTGGTGAGGTGGTGAGGTTCTGAATTTTTTTCATGAAGCGCTCAACCAGATCGCAGGCTAGGTCATCGACGCCACCATCGTTGTTACCAAACTGCGTGTATTCGCCTTTGATTTTGAAGTCGACCGCTAGGCCCTTTTCGTCGCGCATCGGTTTCACTTTGGCGTATTTAATAGCGGAGATCGAGTCGGCGGCCACTGACAGACCGGCGATACCGCAGGCCATAGTGCGATAGACGTCGCGATCGTGCAGCGCCATCAGCGAGGCTTCATAGCTGTACTTGTCATGCATGTAGTGGATGATGTTCAGCGCGGTGACGTACTGTTTCGCTAGCCAGCCTATAAAGTGTGGTCCATACGCGCCATCGCGGTGTTGAAATCGAGCACATCGTTCATAACAGGCACCTCTTTCGGGCCTACCTGCATTTTCATTTTTTTATCCATGCCGCCGTTGATTAGGTACAGCAGGGTTTCGCTAGGTTGGCGTTCGGCGAAGAACTGCATCTGTTTGCCGACAATCATCGGGCTGACACAGCAGGCAATGGCGTAGTCGTCATTATTGAAGTCAGGACGTATCAGATCGTCGTTCTCATACTGTAGACACAAGGCGTCGATGGAGACTTTCGCCGTGTATTTCTTGAAGTTCACCGGCAGTTTTTCTGCCCAGAAAATGGTCATGTTCGGCTCAGGCGATCGACCCATGGTGTAAAGAGTATTCAGGAGGCGGAAGATGCTTTCGTCACCAGCGTACGACCATCGACGTCCATGCCCGCTAGGGATTCGGTCACCCAGATCGGGTCGCCGGAGAAGAGTTCATCATATTCCGGCGTATGCAGGAAGCGCACTGTGCGCAGCTTCATCACCGATGGTCAATTAGCTCCTGTGCTTGCTCTTCGGTGAGCTTACCGGCCTGAAGATCGCGTTCGATATAGATGTCGAGGAAAGGTCAGCTTTCACACTAATGCTCTCCAAAAGATGTCTGGAAAAGGAGTATAGGACAGGATTTGAGCTGAATCATATTTGACCGGGAGGCAGGTGAGTGAAGCGGGAGCGCTGTTACTTATTTTTATGCAACTGTATTTTTTTTATAAAAAATTTATTTTAAATGTAGCGCTGTCAGGCCTAGTGCAACTAATTTTAATAGAAATAATTAATGGAGTCAACTGTTAAATAAAATAGCGCTATTATCCATTAATAAGCGTTAATAAAAAGTCAGGGGCTGGCACATAAAAAATGGAGTCAGCAAAGCTGACTCCATAATTGTTTTAGCCAGACTGCGGATCTAAAAACAGGATTCAGTCTTTCCAGTAGCGTCGTTTCGCCGCCTGCAGTTTTTCGTAGACCTGCAGGCCGTAGAAATGCGCTTCGCCGCTAATCGCCGCCGGGGCCGCTTCCAGCGTCTCCGCGCCATATATGCGCGTAAAGGCGTGGTGATACTGCAGCGGATCGCGCTCGTCTTCTATCGCCAGTAGCAGCAGAGTTTGCAGGCAGCGATAGTAGTTAGCGCGCTCCGGCGAAAAGATCGACCCGTTGAACTGCCTTAAGGTGCACGATCGCTTCAGCGATGATGCGGTTTTTGATGTAGCGCTCAAATATCTCTAACAGTCCCTGAACGCGCGCCTCGTTGGCGGTATTGCCCGCCGACATGCTGTTAGAGCCGTAGAGATTGCCGATAATGTTCATCGGAATATAGACGGTTTGCTGGTCAGACTGACGGTTAAAGGGTAGGCCGCAGATGCCTCGTTCGGCGTTGCCGGACTGCAGATCCACTAGTTCCGGTGCGGTCAACGCGTTGTCCGGATCGTAAAACGCGCGCAGACGCGCATCTAGGCTGCCCTCCGGCAGCGGGAACCACTTTTCGTTGAGGTAATGCACAAAATCGCCGTTAGCGATCGATTTACTCAGCCAGAAATCGGCGAAAAAGTAAGTGCGGCTTTCTTGCTAGTGCCTTTACTATTTGTAAAGCAGAGCGGGCAGTCGCGGGCGCGGATATGCACCGACTAGACGTGGGGAACTGGATTCAGCTGGGAGGCCTCTTCAATATTAAAGCCTGGGTCGATAAGCTTTTGCTGGAAACACGCGATGGAATCTTCTAGGGCCGCGTCTTTGCAGGGAATAAGGTTTGCGTCATGAAACCGCTCTTTCATAGGTAGTGGGCGTAAAGCGCGCAATGATACGGCCTTTGCCGTCGTGGCGCTATGAAGACGACATAAATTTCTTCTCACTATTGTCGACAAAACAGATGAAAAATAACGGCCAGATAATGATGTAATCGCGCTGCCTCACAAAATTTCGCTCTGCGTTGCATTTGTGACATAATCTGTGGTGCGGCAGATTCAGAAATTGTGATCCCGTCCAGATTTATGATTGCAGGCGCCATAAGGCAGTGATAAAACCGGTAAGCAATTCATAACCGTTCTGGATAACCGTGGTGAGGGGAAATGACGCAAACTTATAATTTTAGTTCCGGTCCAGCCATGCTGCCTGTTGAAGTGCTCCGTCGTGCAGAACAAGAACTGACAAACTGGCACGGTCTGGGGACCTCCGTTATGGAGATCAGCCATCGTAGCAAAGAGTTTCTTAAAGTAGCGGAAGAGGCGAAGCAGGACTTACGAGATCTTCTGAAAATTCCGGCCAACTACAAAGTTTTATTCTGCCACGGCGGCGCGCGCGCTCAGTTTGCCGCCGTGCCGGGCAATCTGCTGGGCGAGGCCACGACAGCGGATTACGTCGACGGCGGCTACTGGGCGCACAGCGCCATCAAAGAAGCAGAAAAGTACTGCACGCCGCGCACGCTGAGTGTGAAAACCACACGTGACGGCAAGCGCGCCATCCTGCCGATGAGCCAGTGGGAGCTCAGCAGTGACGCTGCCTACTTGCACTACTGCCCGAATGAAACCATCGACGGCATCGCGATCGATGAACAGCCTGACTTCGGCGATAAGATCGTCGTGGCGGACCTCTCCTCCACCATTCTGTCGCGTCCGCTCGACATCAGTCGCTACGGCGTCATTTACGCCGGCGCGCAGAAGAATATCGGCCCGGCAGGGTTGACCATCGTGATCGTACGCGACGATCTGTTGGGCAACGCGCGTCAGTCGGTTCCCTCTATTCTCGACTATCAGGTGCTGGCGGAGAACGACTCCATGTTTAACACGCCGCCGACCTTCGCTTGGTATCTTTCTGGCCTAGTATTCAAGTGGCTAAAAGAGAAAGGCGGCGTAGGCGAAATCGACAAAATCAATCAGGCCAAAGCCGATCTGCTGTACGGTCTGATCGATCAGAACCTCTTCTACAGCAATGATGTCGCTGTGGAGAACCGCTCGCGTATGAACGTGCCTTTTCATCTGGCGGACGCCGTGCTCGACGCGCTCTTCCTAGAAGAGTCTTTCAAAGCGGGATTGCACGCGCTGAAAGGCCATCGCGTAGTAGGCGGTATACGCGCATCGATCTACAATGCGATGCCGCTGGAAGGCGTAAAGTCGCTAACCGAATTTATGGCTGATTTCGCCCGTCGTCACGGTTAAAGCCTGGCGATAACGTCGGCGCTTGCGCCGACTTCAGACCCTGTCTCGCGGCGGGGTTTTATTCTTTTTTGGAGATTTGGTTTCACATGCAGGATTCTCTGACCTTACAACCGATTGCACGCGTTGACGGCACCGTTAACCTGCCGGGTTCAAAAAGCGTTTCTAACCGCGTGTTACTGCTGGCGGCGCTGGCGGAAGGCACCACGCGTCTGACGAACCTGCTGGACAGCGATGACGTTAAGCACATGCTGAACGCCCTGAAGGCGTTGGGCGTCGATTTTACCCTCTCTGCCGATCGCACGCAGTGCGAGGTGACCGGTCAGGCCGGCCCGCTACGCGCTTCTCAGCCGCTGGAGCTGTTCCTCGGCAATGCTGGAACCGCGATGCGTCCACTGGCGGCGGCGCTCTGCTTGGGGGAGCAGGATATCGTGCTGACCGGCGAGCCGCGCATGAAAGAGCGTCCAATTGGACATCTGGTCGACGCGCTCCGTCAGGGCGGCGCGCAGATTAAGTATCTGGAAAACAGCGATTATCCACCGCTGCGCCTCAAAGGCGGCTTTACCGGCGGTGAGGTAAGCGTTGACGGCAGCGTCTCCAGCCAGTTCCTTACCGCGCTGCTGATGACCGCGCCGCTGGCGGAACGCGACACGATGATCACCATCGAAGGTGATCTGGTGTCGAAGCCCTATATCGACATTACGCTGAACCTGATGCGCTGTTTCGGCGTTGAGGTAGAGAACCAGCATTACCAATGCTTCCTGATCAAAGGTCAGCAGCAATATCAGTCGCCGGGCGACTATTTGGTGGAAGGGGACGCCTCTTCCGCCTCCTATTTCCTCGCCGCCGCCGCTATCAAAGGGGGAACCGTGCGCGTGACCGGTATCAGCCGCGACAGCGTACAGGGCGATATCCGCTTTGCCGACGTGCTGGAAAAAATGGGCGCTCGCGTGGAGTGGGGCAGCGATTATATCGCCTGTACCGCAGGTGAGCTGAACGCTATCGATATGGATATGAACCATATTCCCGACGCCGCGATGACCATTGTCACCACAGCGCTGTTCGCTAAAGGCACCACGCTGATGCGCAACATCTATAACTGGCGCGTTAAAGAGACGGACCGTCTGGCTGCGATGGCGACCGAGCTGCGCAAAGTCGGCGCTGAAGTGGAAGAGGGACACGATTTTATCCGTATTACTCCGCCGGAAAAATTGACGCATGCCGAAATCGGCACCTACAATGATCACCGCATAGCGATGTGCTTCTCGCTGGTAGCGCTCTCCGATACGCCGGTGACCATCCTCGATCCCGGTTGTACTGCGAAAACCTTCCCTAACTATTTTGATCAGCTGGCGAAAATCAGCCGTCGCGCCTGATCCACAGCTTGCCGGAGAACAAGTTCTCCGGCATTCTCACTGTGCTTAGCATTATCGGCCAAGAAATCTTCTAAATCTGCTGCAATTTTTAGCGATGTCTCCGCTAAAGGTTAACGCCGCTATCCTTATCGGCGTATAATGCTACCCATTCTGAACAGCCGAAAGGCTGGACTATTACGCGCAGCAAGCAGCAACAGGAGAAAATAATGACGGCAACTGCTCCGGTTATAACTGTCGATGGACCTAGCGGCGCAGGCAAAGGCACCCTGTGCAAAGCGATGGCGGAAGCGTTGCAATGGCATCTACTCGACTCAGGCGCGATCTATCGTGTTCTGGCACTGGCTACGCTACATCATCAGGTGGATATCGAATCTGAAGAGGCAGTGGTGCCAATGGCCGCGCATCTGGACGTGCGTTTCGTCTCGCAGGAGGGCGAACTGCAGGTTATTCTGGAAGGCGAAGAGGTCACGGGCAAAATCCGCACGCAAGAGGTCAGCAACACCGCGTCGCGCGTCGCGGCTTTCCCCCGAGTGCGCGAGGCGCTGCTGCGTCGTCAGCGCGCCTTCCGCGACAAGCCAGGCTTAATCGCCGACGGGCGCGATATGGGCACCGTGGTTTTCCCCGACGCGCCGGTAAAAATTTTCCTCGACGCCAGCCCGGAAAAGCGCGCGCAGCGCCGTATGCTACAGTTGCAGGAAAGCGGCTTGAGTGTTATCTTTAATCGCCTTTTAGCCGAGATAAAAGAACGTGATGACTGCGATCGTAACCGCACCATTGCGCCTTTATTTCCCGCCGCCGATGCTCTGGTTCTGAATTCTACGCAATTATCCATTGCGCAAGTCATTGATCAGGGACTGGAATATGCCCGCTCAAAGCTAGGCATTTAATCTTTTCGGCAGAACGAATTGCAGTAACTCTGTGTTAGGGAAAGCGCGCAGGGCATGTGAAACAACCCCATCCGACACTGACGTCAGGTGGACGTTAAATTGAAGAATCCTAAGATTATCAATATGACTGAATCTTTTGCTCAACTCTTTGAAGAGTCCCTGAAAGAAATCGAAACCCGCCCAGGTTCCATCGTTCGTGGCGTTGTTGTCTCTATCGATAAAGACGTCGTTCTGGTTGATGCTGGTCTGAAATCTGAATCTGCTATCCCGGCAGAGCAGTTCAAGAACGCAGCCGGCGAGTTGGAAATTCAGGTTGGTGACGAAGTTGACGTTGCCTTGGATGCAGTGGAAGACGGCTTCGGTGAAACCCTGCTGTCCCGTGAGAAAGCTAAACGTCATGAAGCTTGGATCACGCTGGAAAAAGCTTACGAAGACGCTAAAATTGTTACCGGTGTTATCAACGGCAAAGTTAAAGGTGGCTTTACAGTTGAGCTGAACGGTATTCGTGCTTTCCTACCAGGTTCACTAGTTGACGTGCGTCCGGTTCGCGACACGCTGCACCTAGAAGGCAAAGAGCTTGAATTCAAAGTAATCAAGCTTGATCAGAAACGTAACAACGTCGTGGTTTCACGCCGCGCGGTTATCGAGTCTGAGAACAGCGCTGAGCGCGATCAGCTGCTGGAAAACCTGCAGGAAGGCATGGAAGTCAAAGGTATCGTTAAGAACCTCACTGACTACGGCGCATTCGTTGATCTGGGCGGCGTCGACGGCCTGCTACACATAACCGACATGGCGTGGAAACGCGTTAAGCATCCGAGCGAAATCGTCAACGTGGGCGACGAAATCACTATTAAAGTGCTGAAGTTCGACCGCGAGCGTACCCGTGTATCTCTGGGCCTTAAACAGCTGGGCGAAGATCCGTGGGTGGCTATCGCTAAGCGCTACCCGGAAGGCACTCGCCTCACTGGTCGTGTGACCAACCTGACTGATTACGGCTGCTTCGTAGAAATCGAAGAAGGCGTTGAAGGTCTGGTACACGTTTCTGAAATGGACTGGACTAACAAAAACATCCACCCGTCTAAAGTTGTTAACGTGGGCGACGTGGTTGAAGTTATGGTTCTGGACATCGACGAAGAGCGGCGTCGTATCTCCTTGGGCCTGAAGCAGTGCAAAGCCAACCCGTGGCAGCAGTTTGCTGAGACCCACAACAAGGGCGATCGCGTTAAAGGTAAAATCAAGTCAATTACTGACTTCGGTATCTTTATCGGCCTGGACGGCGGCATTGACGGTCTGGTGCACCTGTCTGATATTTCTTGGAACGCGACTGGTGAAGAAGCCGTTCGTGAGTACAAAAAAGGCGACGAAATCGCTGCCGTCGTACTGCAGGTTGACGCAGAGCGCGAGCGCATCTCTCTGGGAGTGAAACAGCTGGCTGAAGATCCGTTCAACAACTACATCACTCTGAACAAGAAAGGCGCTATCGTTACTGGTAAAGTAACAGCAGTTGATGCTAAAGGTGCTACAATTGAACTAGCAGACAGCGTTGAAGGCTACCTGCGCGTTTCTGAAGCTTCACGTGACCGTGTTGAAGACGCAACACTGGTTCTGAATATTGGTGACGACGTTGAAGCTAAATTCACCGGCGTTGATCGTAAAAACCGCGTTGTTAGCCTGTCTGTTCGTGCGAAAGACGAAGCTGACGAGAAAGATGCTATCGCGACTGTGAACAACAAGCAGGAAGAGGGCAACTTCTCTAATGCTATGGCTGAAGCGTTCAAAGCAGCTAAAGGCGAATAATCGACCTGAAGCAACCGGGGCGGGGAGATCTGACCGGTTCGGTAGCAGGCGCTGTCATACCTTTCCCATAAGGATTAACCGGAGGTTACATGACCAAGTCAGAACTGATTGAAAGACTTGCTGGCCAGCAAACTTATATTCCGGCGAAAGTCGTTGAGGATGCTGTAAAAGAGATGCTAGAGCACATGGCCACTACGTTGGCTCAGGGCGAACGCATTGAAATCCGGGGATTCGGCAGCTTTTCTTTGCATTACCGCGCACCGCGTACGGGTCGTAACCCAAAAACGGGCGATAAAGTGGAGCTGGAAGGTAAATACGTTCCCCATTTTAAGCCGGGTAAAGAATTGCGAGATCGTGCAAACATCTACGGCTAAGCCGTGACCGGGATGTCGTTTTTTTTGCCTGCAATGAAATGTGAGCCTGCCTGAAACACCTCTTTTTCCCTCTGAAAAAGCGCCCATACACGGCACAGCCTGCTCCTCGCTTGTTCAATACGCATACTGAGCTGGTTGAACAAGGAAAGGACAGGATAATCATGGCAGCAACGCTCTTGCCGGCATGGCGATTCTCGCGGCACTGCCGCTGCTCTTTCTCCACCAGCTTCCCTCGATGATGACAGGCGAGGCAGCGCTCGCCTTCGTAGCTATGATGCTACTGTGGGCAAAAGCATTCTGGCGGTGTGCTGCGGCCATCGTGCTGCTGTTTCTTACCTGGAGCTGATGCTGAGTGACGCGTGTTCCAGCGCCGCGCCTGCAGCCTATAGCGTGCGAATTGACGACGTTCGGCGCGACCGATAGCAAATCAAAATAGAGAACTGGTGTCCGGGACAGTATTAGTTAATGACGCTGACTTTGCGGCCCGCACATGCGCAGTTGAATGAAGGCGAGTTTGACGCTCAGCGCTTTACGCTGGCGAACTATACGGCGTTACGCGGCCGCATCCAAGCGCTATCAGCCGGAATCTTTAAGCTGCAGCTGGCGCTGGCAGTGGATGAGCCGCGATCTGCCCGTTATCAACGACGCCCTTGAGCAAAGCGCGGTTTTACAGGCACTGGTGTTTGGTGAACGCACGGAGACGGGAGCCGCCCTGCGCCAGCTGCTGCGCGAAACCGGTACGACGCATCTGATGGCGAGCTCAGGCATGCCATATCGCGCTCGCCGCCAGCAGCGGCTGGCGCCGTTCAGCTGGTTCTGCCGGTGCGTCTTATCAGCTACCTGTTTCCGCTGCAAGCGAGCTAGCTGCTGGCGGCGCTCTAAACTTGGCTTTCAGGTAATCATGCGCCCGCGCAGCGAGCCTTGATCGCCTGACGCTGTGGGTCATTTTTCGCGTTAAGCGCCTACAGCTCAGCGGGGCTGGCAGGTATGGATCTGTTGCATCGACGGATTGCTGCTGTTCAATCCCTTAAACGCGCTGTCTGAAAGTTTTTGGCTCTCGGCGCTGGTGTAGAGGCTATTCTGCTGATCTAGTATCACTGGTTTCCTCTGCCGGCGCGCTGTCGCTGCAGCTTTTTCATCTCCAGCTTGGGCTGCTGCTGATGGCCCTGCTTCAGGTCATACTGTTTGAAGGCATCAGCCTCTCTGCGCTGTCGGCGAATATGCTGGCGATACCGGTTATCTCTTTTGTCAGCGTGCCGCTGATTCTGCTGGCGATGCTGATGCCGGCCAGCGGGCTTTACAGCGCCTTATGGTGGCTGGCTGACACCGCTCTGTGGCTTGGCTCATGGCGGCTATAAACGCCTTACCGGCGGGATGGTGGTCTTTTCATGACGCCGGCACGCTTGCGCTGGCCGCGCGAGGAGAGCCGGGCTGGCATATCGATATGCTAGATGTGGGATAGGTGCTGAGCGTGGTTATCTGTCAGGGCGGAGAGGCGAAGATCTACGATACCGGTCCGCGCTGGGAAAGTGGCGATGCCGGCACGTGTCATATTATCTCGTGGCTGCTACGCAAACATCTGCGCCTTAACACCGTTGTGCTGAGCCATCGTCATCTGGACCACAGCGGCGGGCTTGACGCCATTACTCAATGCTGGCCTGACGTTCCTGTCCGCCGCGCCACGCGACATCCGGCGCATTTGCCCTACGTGCACGGCGCGCGCTGGCGCTTTGGCCGCTCAGACGGTCCGATGTCAGCAACAATAATGATTCCTGCATGCTGAGCGTGGATGACGACACCACGCGACTGCTATTTTAATGGGCGATCTGGAAACGGCGGCGGAAAGGCAGTTGGTGGCGCTAGAAAAGGCGCCGCTGAAGCGGATATCACCTAGGTTCCGCATTACGGCAGCCGCACCTTATCGACCGCGCTACTGCTGCGCAGTGTCGCCTGCGAAATCGCACTCGCTTCCGCGTCGCGCTATAACGCTTGGCGTATGCCGGTGCAGAGCGTAGTGAAAAACTACCGTATAGCTGGCACGATACCGCGCAATCAGGCCAGATAAGCGTGGCAGTCGTTGGCAATAAAAATCGGGTATCAGGACTAAGAGGGCAAATTTTGTTCCGTTAGTAACATCAGTGGTTTGGTGTCAAACGTGAATCCAAGTAGAATGAGCGGCTATTTCAAACAGCGTGAATAAATAATGCATCAAGATAAAGATCTCTCAACGTGGCAGACATTTCGTCGACTCTGGCCGATGATCTCGCCGCATAAAGCGGGTTTATTCGTGGCCGCTGTGGCCCTGATACTTAACGCCGCCGGCGACACACTTATGCTCTCCCTGTTGAAGCCTTTACTAGATGATGGGTTTGGTAAAGCGGATAAATCGGTCCTGAACTGGATGCCGCTGGCCGTTATCGGCCTAATGCTGATCCGCGGCGTCACCAGCTATATTTCCAGCTACTGCATCTCTTGGGTTTCCGGCAACGTGGTGATGAACATGCGTCGCCGCCTCTTCAGCCATATGATGGGCATGCCGGTTTCATTCTTCGACCAGCAGTCGACAGGCACGCTGCTGTCGCGTATTACCTATGATTCCGAGCAGGTTGCCTCCTCCTCCTCCAGCGCGCTGGTCACTGTGGTACGCGAAGGCGCGTCGATTATCGGTCTGTTTATCACGATGTTCTATTACAGCTGGCAGCTGTCGCTGATCCTGATTATACTGGCGCCAGTCGTCTCGCTGGCGATTCGTTCAGTCTCTAAGCGCTTCCGCAGCATTAGCAAAACCATGCAGAACACCATGGGTCAGGTCACCACCAGCGCCGAGCAGATGCTAAAAGGGCATAAAGAAGTGCTGATCTTCGGCGGCCAAGAAGTGGAATCGGAGCGTTTCGCCCGCGTCAGCAACTGCATGCGCCAGCAGGGCATGAAGCTGGTGTCGGCCTCATCTATCTCCGATCCGGTCATACAGCTTATCGCCTCACTGGCGCTGGTGTTCGTGCTTTACGCCGCCAGCTTCCCCAGCGTGATAGATACGCTGACTGTAGGCACCGTTACCGTGGTCTTCTCTTCCATGATCGCGCTGATGCGTCCGCTGAAATCCCTGACTAACGTTAACGCGCAGTTCCAGCGCGGCATGGCAGCGTGCCAGACGCTGTTCTCTATTCTCGACAGCGAGCAGGAGAACGACACCGGCACGCGCGAGATCAAACGCGGCAAAGGCGACGTCGAGTTCCGCAACGTCACCTTTACTTATTTTGGCAGTGATACCCCCGCGCTGCGCGACATCAATCTGGCGCTGCCGGAAGGGAAAACCGTGGCGCTGGTCGGACGCTCCGGTTCGGGCAAGTCGACGCTGGCTAGCCTGCTGACGCGCTTTTACGATATCCAGCAGGGCCAAATTCTGCTGGATGGCCACGATCTACGCGAATATACGCTGCGTTCGTTGCGTAATCAGGTGGCGCTGGTCTCGCAGAACGTACATCTGTTCAACGACACCATCGCTAATAACATCGCCTATGCGTGCAGCGAGCAGTACAGCCGTGAAGAGATGGAGCGCGCCGCAACTATGGCGCACGCGATGGACTTCATCAACAAGATGGATCACGGACTAGATACGGTGATCGGCGAAAACGGCGTGCTGCTCTCTGGCGGCCAGCGCCAGCGTATCGCTATTGCGCGCGCGCTACTGCGCGACTGTCCAATTCTGATCCTTGACGAAGCGACCTCTGCGCTCGATACCGAATCTGAGCGCGCGATTCAGTCAGCGCTGGACGAGCTGCAGAAAAACCGCACCTCGCTGGTGATCGCCCACCGTCTGTCGACCATCGAAAAAGCTGACGAAATTGTCGTGGTTGAAGATGGCCGTATCGTCGAGCGCGGCACTCATGCCGATCTGCTTGAGCAGCGGGGCGCCTATGCCCAGCTGCATAAGATGCAGTTTGGGCAATGATCGAGCGCATCTGGAGTGGACGCTCGCCGCTGTGGCTGCTGCTGTGGCCGCTCAGTCTGATCTATGGCGCGGTCTCCTGCCTGATTCGCCTTAGCTACCAGCGCGGCTGGCGTAAAAGCTGGCGCGCGCCGGTGCCGGTCGTGGTGGTCGGCAATCTCACGGTGGGTGGCAACGGTAAAACGCCGGTGGCGATCTGGCTGGTGCAGGCGCTGCAGCGCCGTGGCCTGAAGGTGGGCGTGGTGTCGCGCGGCTACGGCGGCAAAGCGGAACGCTATCCGCTGCTGGTCAACGGCGACACGTCGACAGAGCAGGCGGGCGACGAGCCTGTGCTGATCGCCCAGCGCAGTGGCGCGCCAGTCGCAGTGGCGACGAAACGCCGCGCGGCTATTGAAGCGCTGCTCGCCAGCCAGCCACTTGACCTCATCATTACTGACGATGGTCTTCAGCACTACGCGCTACAGCGCGATCGCGAAATTGTGTTGGTAGACGGCACGCGCCGTTTCGGTAACGGCTGGTGGCTGCCGGCCGGGCCAATGCGCGAACGCGCGTCGCGTTTGCAGCAGGTCGACGCGGTGATCGTCAATGGCGGCGATGCGCAGCCGAACGAAATTGCCATGACGCTGCGGCCAGGTGAGGCAGTCAATCTGCAGACCCGGCAGACAATGCCGATATCAGCACTGAAAAAGGTCGTGGCGATGGCCGGTATCGGGTATCCGCCGCGCTTTTTCGCGACCCTTAAGCAGCACGGCGTCATGCCCGTCAGCGAAATCGCCTTCGCCGATCACCACGCCTACAGCCAAGAGGAACTCGCCCGATTGCTGACTGACAGGCAGATCCTCCTGATGACCGAAAAAGACGCGGTAAAGTGCCGACGCTTCGCCCAGACGGAATGGTGGTATCTGCCGGTTGAAGCAGAGCTGAGCGGCAGCGCGGTCGCGCCGCTGCTAGATGATATCGAACGTCTAGCGCGACAATACGCTAGCAGGATCGCCCACTAACCACATGTTGAACGTAGGAAGGGAATGAACACAACGCTTTCGCTTCAACAGGCACGCAATCTTCAGCTGGCCACGCAGGGTCTGCTACACGCGTCATTAAAACGCGCATGCTATCCCGACTTTCTCGCGGCGATCCAGTACATGTCTCTGCTGCAAATTGATACCATCCACGTTGTCGTGCGCAGTCTTTACCTAGTGCTGTTCAGCCGCCTCGGTAGCTATCCGCCGGGCTGGCTGAAACAGGTGCTGGCGCAGAGGGCGAACTGTTTGAATACTGGGCGCACGAAGCCTATTTTATCCCGCGCGAAGACTATCTACTGCTGCGCCATCGCATGCTCGAACCAGAACGGCTTGGCTGGAAATATAACGCCTAGTGGATGCGCGACCATCAGCAGGCGATCGCTGAGCTGCTGTAGCATATTGCAGAGCAAGGCCTAGTGCGTGCTGCCAACTTCGCCAGCAGCGAAAACCACAAACCCGGCTGGGTGGGTCTGGAAGCCGCACGAGCGTCATCTAGAGAATCTGTTCAGCGCGTTTAAGATCTACATTCGCACTTGCTGCCGGAGTGGCAGTATGCGTTGCACGTGCTCAGCGAAGCGGATGCGCAGTGGGAAATACTGTGTAACAGTGCGTGCCGCCTCGTTATTTTCCTCGCTGCTTGGTTGCCGGATTACTACCGTCTCAGGCGCGTGACGCTGAAGCCTTACTTGGAAGAGACGCAGCGGACGGGCGAGATATGGCTGCATCGCGATCTGCTGCGGCTGCTCGGCGCCGCGTGCTGGAGCTGTTCCAGTTCGACTGCCGACTCGAATGCTATACCTTGGAGGCAAAGCGCAAATATGGCTACTTCGTGCTGCTAGTGTTGCATCGCGGCCTCATTAAAGCGCGGCTGGATGCGCGTATTCAGCGTCAGGCGCGACGGCTGGTGGTGAAAAACCTCTGGTTGGAGCCGGACGCACGCGTGACCGCCGCTAACGATATTCGTCAGGCAATTAGCCGCTTTGCAGAGTGGCAGGATGCAGAAAGCGTGCTGTTTGAACAGATGCCCGCCGAGCTGCGACCGCACTAGCCGACGGAGTGGGCGCTGAATTCCTGAGCTTTGCGGCCGCTTTCCGCGCACGCTGAGACACTGTGCTATGGTATCCTTAGCGTTTTATGCAATCGGTCCGTGATGGAGGACATATGGATCACCGTTTACTCGAAATCGTTGCCTGCCCGGTATGCAACGGCAAACTCTATTACAACAGTGCGCAGCAGGAACTGATTTGTAAACCTGACACGCTGGCGTTTCCGGTGCGCGACGGTATTCCGGTACTACTAGAAAACGAAGCGCGCACGCTCTCCGTTGAAGAGATCCAGCCATGAATTTCATGGCCATTATTCCTGTGCGCTACGCCTCGACGCGCCTGCCCGGTAAACCGCTGGTCGATATCGCCGGAAAGCCGATGATTGTTCATGTGATGGAGCGCGCGCGCGCCTCCGGCGCCAGCCGCGTGATTGTCGCGACCGATCATCCAGATGTGAAAGCGGCGGTGGAAGCGGTGGGCGGCGAAGTCTGCATGACGCGCGCCGACCACCAATCAGGCACGGAACGGCTGGCTGAAGTAATCGAAACCTGCGGCTTCGCCGACGACGAGATCATTGTCAACGTACAGGGCGACGAGCCGCTGATCCCGCCGGAGATCGTACGTCAGGTGGCGGCGAATCTGGCCGGCGCGCAGGCGGGCATGGCGACGCTGGCGGTGCCGATTCATAACGCGGAAGAGGCGTTCGACCCTAACGCAGTGAAAGTGGTGATGGACGCGCAGGGCTACGCGCTCTATTTCTCTCGCGCCACTATTCCTTGGGATCGTGAACTCTACGCCGCCTCCCGCGAGACGATCGACGATACGCTGCTGCGCCATATCGGCATTTATGCCTATCGTGCTGGTTTTATTCGTCGCTACGTCTCCTGGGAGCCTTGTCCGCTGGAGCGAATCGAACTGCTAGAGCAGCTGCGCGTGCTCTGGTATGGCGAAAAGATCCACGTTGCCGTGGCAGAAACCGTGCCGGGCGTCGGCGTGGACATCCCGGAAGATCTGGCGCGCGTGCGCGCCGCGCTGCAGGGTTAAGCGGTCGGGGGATCCCGCCCACTACGCTTTTTATTTATCTGTTTCTGTATCTTTGCCCGCTGATGCCTCTAGGATGGTGTGATGTTTTCCTTGAGTAGGATGCATGGAAAGTCTCAAATCTGAACTGTCGCTGGTGTTGGGCGAGACGGTCGGCCGACTCGAAACCATCAGCGAACAGTCGCCGACGCGGCTCTATGCGCTCTACGAGCGTCATGACAAACCGATGCCGCTGATGCTGAGCTTAGCAGCAGCCGGGTACATGAAATGCTGCTGAGGGGGTGCCTCAACGGCGTCTCCGCCGACGCACGACGCCGCCCGCTGGCAGCAGCTGGCACCGCATCAGCAGCCACGGCCTAGTCGGCATCGTCAACAGCACGCAGCAAACGGCTGGCCCGTCTGGTTTCACCAGCGCGTGGAGGTGTTATGGTTCACGCTCAGCTATCTGTAGCTACCCGCATTCACTCTCGCCGATCGACAGGTGCTGTTTCGCAGCCGCGAGCAGCTAGCGCATCTCTTTCGCGACTTCGACGATCCCTGCTTGATGCTGCACGGCAATCTCCGCCTCACCAGAATTATTAAAAACGCGCGCCGCGGTCAGCTGCTGGCGATGACGCAACTTGGGGCGATCTTATTAGCGCCGCGTAAATACGAGCTGATCCATCTCGGCGAAAACCCGGCGGAACAGACGCTGATGCAGCACTATCTACGCCGAGCGCCGGTTGCTGAAAGCTTCCTCTGAAGCCGCTGGCTGTACCAGCTGTGGGACTACATCGACGGGCGGGTGCAGTATGGCGAATTCAACCGCACGCGCTTCGACCACGCTGACGTCCAGCTTACTGCCTTGACTCGGCTGAAGGAGTCAGCCACTGCCACGCCTGTCCCAGCGCCTCATAGGCGACGCGATCGCTGTGGCTAAGCCAGAGCGGCGAGGGAATAGCGCGCTCCCACCAGTTAAGCGGCGAGGTCACCGCCAGCTGGTTGGCGGGTGCAGCGATCGGGGTTAAGCCAGCGGCGTGGAAAAAATTCAGCGCGCGCGTCATATGGTTAGCGGAGGTCACTAGCAGAAAAGGGCGCTGCCCGACTAGGCCGCGCACCGCTCGCGCTTCTTCTTCGGTATCCTTCGGCCGATCCAGCAGCTGTATATGATCCTGCGGCACCCCTAGGCTCAGCGCGACCGACGCCGCTACCTGCGCGCTGCTGACCGGATTGCGTCCGGCGGCGGCGGTGAAAATCATCGTCGCCTGCGGATGACGTCGCCACTGGCGCACGCCTTCCGCAACGCGCGGTAGGCTATTACCAATCAGATTGGAACTCGGCGCCCAGTTGGGATTAAAAGTATAGCCGCCGCCCAACACCACGACAAAATCGATTTTTTCCGCGCCGTTCCAGGTAGCGTAACACGATTCCAGCGGCAGCAGCAGGCGGTCGGCTACCGGCTGCAGACTTAATAGCAGCAGCAGCGCCCAGCTTAGCGTGACTAAAATTTTGCCGCTTTTCTGCCAGCGGCTGAACCAAAGCAGTAAAATGCCCGCCGCCATTACCAGCAGCAGCAGCGGTAAAGGCATTAACAGCCCGCCCACCAGTTTTTTCAGCGCAAAAAACATCAAAAAAACTCCTTGTTGTCCGAAAAAACAGCAGCCGGAAAGTAAGAAGAGGATAAAAGGTTCATTCTTGTTGGGGCTGTGACAAAATAGTACAAGTCTGAGCGCAGTATACCGGAGCACATGCTATGCAGGATCGTAACTTCGACGATCTCTCGGAAAAATTTTCGCAAAACATTTACGGCACCACCGAAGGGATGGTGCATCAGGCGATCCTGTGGGACGAGCTTGAGGCAATTCTGCCGACCCTCGGCGCCGGTCCGCGGCGCGTGCTCGACGCCGGCGGCAGACTGGAGCAAAATCTCCAGCGGACTGGCGCAAGCGCGGCCATTAGTATCAGCAGGCGCTGGAGCGTGCCCGTACGCTGTGCCCAGCTGCCTCGATTTGACTCAGGACAACGCCGACGAGTCGTAGGCGCGTTTCCAGGCGACCGAAGAGGAAGCGACGGAAACCCTGCTGTGGCTGGAGCAGGAGCTGAGCGTGGCGGAAGCGGCGCACAACCAGTTCGAGCAGACGCTGGCGCTAGTGACCAGCGTCGCCGGCGAGGTACCGCGCTAGGAGGCGTGGCAAACCGGTCGCAAGGTGCTGCGCCTGTGTCTTAGCGAAATGGAGCAGCACCTGCGCGAGCAGCATGAGGGAACGCCTGCTGGCAGAGTTCTGCAAACGTCAGGGCGCGCCTATGACGCTGATGCGCTACCACGAGCTGGAAGCGCAGACGCCTAGCGGAACGCTACGCCACACTCTCGTTCGACGTGCAGAAAATGCAGCATCTGCATCAGTCTTTCAGCAGCTTTATCGGCATGCATCTGGCGGTCGACTTTGAGGAGGATCCCGAAGCGCATATCCGCCAGTTTAACGCCCGCCGTACCGAGCTGGAGCGCGCCCTGAATCAGCATGAAAGCAACAAGCAGCAGCGCTAGCAGTACAATCTGGCGAAATAGGGCAACCCGCCTGCTACCGCGCGTCAATCTGCTGCTGGACGATACGCTAGCCGATCGCTGCGACGAGATCTGCGAGCAGGTCGAGGTGGCGCAGGACGTGGCGCGTTTCCTGCATCAGCACGGCGCAAAACTCACGAAGCTGGAGTAGCTGATCGGCGTCTTGCAAAGCGACCTTGAACAGCACGAACAGCTGCAGGTGGACTTACCAGCAGGCGCAGCAGCAGCGCGTGACGCGTCAGCAGGCGTTCGCCCTGACGGAAGTGGTGCAACGTCGTGCCCGCTTAAGCTACGGTGACTCCGCCAGCATGCTGAAAGATCTGCGCGAGCGTATTCACTAGGACATCATCCGCATCGACGATCCGGTCGAGGCGATTGAGCAGATGGAGATCGAGCTGAACCGTCTGACCGAAGAGATGAAGGCGCGCAAGCAGACGCTGGCGATCAGCTCGCGCAGCGGCTCCAAGATCATTCGCAAAACCATTCAGCGCGAGCAGAACCGTATTCGTTAGCTGAACTAGGGACTGCAGATGGTGAGCTTCGGTCAGGTGCGCAGCGTGCGACTTAACGTCAACGTGCGCCAAGCCCACGCCATGCTGCTGGATACCCTGTCGGAAGAGCACGAGCATCATCAGGATCTTCTTTAACAGCAGCCGACTGACCTTCTCAGAAGCGGTAGCGAAACTCTATCAGCGTCTCAACCCGCAGATTGATATGGGCCAGCGCACGCCGCAGACCATCATCGGCGAAGAGCTGCTGGACTACCGCAACTATCTGGAGATGGAAGTCGAAGTCAACCGCGGCTCCGACGGCTGGTTACGCGCCAAGAGCGGGGCGCTGTCTCGTGGTGAGGCGATTGACATCGGGATGTTTATTCTGGTGATGGTGGTGCAGAGCTAGGAAGAGGAGTCGCGTCGACCTGCGCGGCAAAGATATCTCTACCTGCCGTCTGCGGTTCCTCGACGAAGCAACGCGTCTGGTGAGCGCCGCGCCGGAAAACATTAGCCCGGAGAAAGGCACAACTTATAAACTGGTGCGCAAAGTGTTTAATAATACCGAACATGTGCACGTCGTCGGTATGCCCGGCTTCTCTGCTGACGCGCAGCGACAGCCAGCAGCGCCTGCGTCAGGCGTTCGCTGGCAAAGAGCCGCCGTTCTATCAAGCCTTGCTGGCGACGCTCTATGCGGCGCACAATATGCGGCCGATGTGGCAGCATCACGCGGCAGTGCAGCAGTTCCAACAGCAGCTGGCGGAAGTGGCGATGTCGGGTGTGCAGCCGCAGTTTACGCGCTGGGTCGATCGCCTGACCGATCCTAGTATCAGCCGATTTGCGCGCGACGTAGTGCTCAGCGACGCTATGCTGGGCTATCTGCAGTTCGTTTCCAGCGTGCCGACGCAAGGCGAAAACTGGCTCTACAGCAACGTGCCTTACAAACTGGCGCCGCCGTCGGTGGCGGTGGTGAACCAGTGGCAAAATGCGGTGCTCTCCGGGGCGTCCGTCTCTTTCGTCGCCTCGCTGGTGCCGCAGCATCCGCAATATGCGCCGATGCACGCCGCGCTGAATCAGCTGCTGGCTGATTCTCATACGTGGCCGCAGTTGAAAAACCGCGACACGTTGCGCCTCGGCCAAGTGAGTGACGACGTGCCCACGCTGCGCGACATTTTACAGCGCACCGGCATGCTCTCTGCGCAGACCGCCGGGTCGGTGCCGGTCAGCCAAAGCGCACAGCCCGCGGCGGTCTGTCCTTCGGCGGCCAGCGTCGGCGATTTCGCCGCGCAGACGCCGCAAGCGGCGGGCAACGTGCAGAATAGCAGCGTTGACGCAGGTGGCGACAAGGTTTATGACACCGCGCTTGTGGAGGCGGTGAAACGCTTTCAGCAGTGGCAGGGGTTGGGCAGCGACGGCGCTATCGGTCCGCGCACCCGCGAATGGCTCAACGTCACGCCGCAGATGCGTGCCGCGCTGGTGGCGCTTAATATCCAGCGTCTGCGCCTACTACCGGATGACATGTATAACGGCATTATGGTCAATATCCCTAATTACTCGCTGACCTACTACAACAACCGCAGCAAAATCCTCTCGTCACGCGTCATCGTCGGCCGCCCCGATCGGAAAACGCCGCTGATGCGTAGTGCGCTCAATAATGTCGTGCTAAATCCGCCGTGGAACGTGCCGACGACGCTGGTGCGCCAAGATATTATTCCCAAGATGAAGCAGGACCCGAGCTATCTCTATAAGCACGGCTATACGCTGCTTTCCGGCTGGAGCGCGGATGCGGAAGTAATCGACCCTAGCATGATCGACTGGAGCATGGTGTCGGCGTCATCGTTCCCCTATCGCCTGCGCCAAGCGCCGGGCACGACTAACTCGCTGGGCCGCTATAAGTTCAATATGCCGAGTTCGGACGCTATCGCACGACACGCCGAACTATGGGCTGTTCCAGCGCGATATTCGCGCGATGAGTTCAAGCTGCGTGCGCGTCAACAAAGCGTCTGAGCTGGCGGGGCTGCTGTTGCAGGATACGGGCTGGAACGATTCGCGCATTTCAGACCAGTTGAAACAGGGTGATACGCGCTATGTACCGATCCGTCATTGCATTCCGGTGAATTTGTACTATCTGACCGCTTGGGTCGCCGATGACGGCAAGCTGCAGTTCCGCACAGATATTTACAATTATGATGACCCTGCCCGTTCCGGCAGTCAGGTGCTGGCGCGGGCCGGGCAGCTGCTGCTCTAATCCTTGATTTTCTAACTCTGTTCCTTATCACCCCAGTCTTCCAAAATGGCGATCCCGTCTAGGATCGCCGTACAAACCTCTTTACAGTGGGTTGACGAGACCTTGGCGGACGGTTATAGTTCGGCCTTGTGCAGTTTTTGCACATTTCGATGGCTTCAATCTCAGGTAACCGTTTTTCATGTCCAGTTTTAACTTAACACGTCGCAAATTGCTTTTTGGCGGAACGGCCGCGGCCGGGATGGCGCTACTGCCTAACGCAGCTATTGGCCTCGCTTTCCACGTCACGTCCTCGCGTGCTGACGCTGAGCAATCTTCACACCGGTGAAACTCTTAAAACTGAGTTTTTTAATGGGAAAAGTTACGATAAGAGCGAACTGGCTCGTCTGAATCACTTTTTCCGCGATTATCGCGCCAATCTAACTAAAAGCATCGACCCGCATTTGTTCGATCAGATCTATCTGACTGCAGGCGCTTTTGGAAACCCGCAAGCCGATTCAGCTGATCTCCGGCTATCGCTCGCTGGCGACCAACAATATGCTGTGTGAAAGCGGCCTAGGCGTGGCGAAGCACAGCTGTCACACCAAAGGAAAGGGACAGGCGATGGATTTCTATATTGAAGGGCATCGCGCTGAATAACATCCGCAAGGCGGCCTTAACAATGTGCGCCGGTGGTGTAGGATATTATCCTTGCAGCAACTTCGTTCATATTGATACCGGACCGTTTCGGCACTAGTAGCAACGCCGGCAACGCTGCGTGCGCCGGTCATGGAGCGTTATGAACTACCACATTATTCCCGTTACAGCCTTTGCGCAGAACTGTTCCGTTACTTGGTGCGAAGCGACGCGCGCCGCCGCCCTAGTCGATCCCGGCGGTGATGCGGCAACCATTATTGAAACGCTCCAGCAGCTTGGTCTTACCCCCACGCAAATTTTACTGACGCATGGTCATCTCGACCATGTAGGGGCGGCGGCGGAGCTGTCTGCGCACTATCAGGCGCCCATCGTCGGGCCGCAGAAGCTGGATGCCTTCTGGCTGGAGGCGTTACCGACCCAGAGCCGCATGTTTGGTCTGGCGGAGTGCGCGCCCTTTACGCCGGATCGCTGGCTGGAAGAGGGCGACAGCGTACGGGTCGGCGAGGTTAAGCTGGAGATTTTGCATACGCCCGGTCATACCCCAGGCCATATCGTCTTCTTCGACCGTGTTGGTCGGTTGCTGATTTCCGGCGACGTGATTTTCCACGATGGCGTAGGCCGCACCGATTTCCCGCAGGGCAGCTATCAGGATTTGATCGCCTCGATTAAAAAGAAGCTGCTGCCGTTGGGCGACGATATCACCTTTGTTCCCGGCCACGGCACGATCTCGACGCTGGGACACGAACGTATTAGCAACCCCTTTCTGCAATAAAATGGGCTGTGTTGGCCGCCCATTCATCTTTAGCTACCGCTGCGCTTACAGTACGACGACAATTGCTTCGCACAGCGCTAACATATTGTCCGGTGTCATGCCCGCCACGTTCACGCGACCTGAATTCACCGCATAGACGGCGAACTCGTTACGCAGGCGCACAACCTGATCTTTGGTCAGCCCGCTGAAAGAGAACATGCCGTTCTGCTGGATGATAAAGCTGAAATCGCGCGTAGCACCTTTCTCCGCTAGAGTGTTCACAAACAGCTGACGCATGCGCTGAATGCGCTGGCGCATATCGGTCAGCTCCTGTTCCCAGATAGTGTGCAGCGCCTTATTGCTCAGGATAGTGACGACCACTGCCGCGCCGTGCGCCGGTGGGTTGGAGTAGTTAGCGCGGATAGTATATTTCACTTGGCTGAAGGCGGTCTCCGCGGTTGCCGTATCGGCGGCGACCAGCGTAATCGCGCCGACGCGCTCGTTATATAGGCCGAAGTTTTTAGAGTAAGAGCTGGCGACAATCAGCTCCTGATGGGAGGCGGCAAAAATACGCAGGCCTTCCGCGTCTTCATTCAGACCGCGCGCAAAGCCCTGATAGGCGAAGTCGAACAGCGGCAGCCAGCCTTTCGACTGGGAGAACTGCGCTAGCTGATGCCACTGCTCCGCTGTTGGATCGATGCCGGTCGGGTTATGGCAGCAACCGTGGAACAGCACCACGTCGCCCGCTTTAGCTTCCTGCAGCGCGGCCAGCATGCCGTCAAAGTCCAGGGTATGTTTTTCCGCGTCGTAGTAGGCGTATTCGCACACTTCCAGACCTGCGGCGTTAAAGACGTTTTTATGGTTCGGCCAGCTGGGATTACTGACCCAGACGCGTTTAACGCCTGTCTGCGTCGTGAGAAAATCCGCCGCCACGCGCAGCGCGCTGGTGCCGCCTGGCGTTTGCGCGGTGCGCACGCGGTCAGCGGCTATTCGCGGATTATCTACGCCAAATAACAGCTCCTGCGTGCAGCGCGCAAAATCGGCCAGACCATCAATGCTAAGGTAATTTTTGGTGGTTTCGTTTTCCAGCAGATACTGCTCGGCTTTTTTTACGCTGGTCAGCACCGGCGTATTGCCGGTTTCATCTTTATAAACGCCGATGCCAAGGTTAATTTTGTGCAGACGGTCGTCGGCGCGAAACAGATCGGCCAGCCCAAGAATAGGATCGGCGGGTGCCGCAGAGATAGATTCAAACATGTGTCGTGTCCAGTAGCGTGAACTTTAACGAAATGAGCCTTCAGGTTAACGTCAGCGCTCTGCCTTGCCAACCGTTTACGTAAAAAATCGTCGTTAACTGATCGTGATGCAGAATGGTTATCGCGGGGAGAAGAAGCGCGCTGGAGTGCCCACGGATTTCAGGCATAAAAAAGAAGCGACGAC